>CAWCRT010000009.1:0-168467 GCA_963798115.1 uncultured Pseudomonadota bacterium | reverse complement strand
CGAAAGAAAGGCAGTAAACGAACACCAGCCGATCGATGCAAAGGAAATGGCAGAAATCTTGAACGACCTCGGGTTGCTAGTTAACAAATTTAGCAAGCTGATGAATGAAAGCCTCTTGCCTTTGCGGCCACCACAAGAAAAACGTTAGCGGCGGCAGCCCTCCATTCGTCATCTCCACGATCCGGCAAGGCGGCCGCATCGGTTCGTCCGCCACGCATCATGCATCGCACGCGCGATCTGCATGCGCGCTATGGGGCAATCCGGAGGTGCTGAATGGCTGTCGGCCCACTCAGGCAACGACCGACATTCCGCTTTGCGCCCGTGGCAGTCATCCAAGCGGCTTGGTCGGGGCCTCGGAAGCGGACATGCCCCTACGCTCGTGCATCGGCGAGGAGGGCTGGTTTAGGCACCCGTCGTGGAGCGATCTATTGAATGCATCCAAGATGGCGTTGTCGGTGGGTTGGGTAGGAGAAGTCGATACTGACGCCATGATGGTACGCGATAAATTCGGCGCCGTTGTCCGCGCCCCGCGCTGTTGCACCAGGCGGTTCAAAACCTCGACGAGATGTTAGCCCGTCGCTCAACCTCAACGGCTAAAGCTTCCCGACTGAAAATATCGAGCACCGTCAAGGCTCGTTCGGGCGTTTGGGCTGACGCGCTTCACGATGGACGGCCATTTTACGCCGACGCGGCCGCTTGCGGCGCAGGACAAGCCCTTCCTCGCAATAGAGCCGCCCCGCTAGCAGCCAACTGCACGCCTCAGGTCCGGACACGATCGGTCCACCGGGCTGTGATTGCGGCAGGTTGGAAAAAAATATCCGATCAGTTTGTTTGCTGGAAACAAGCTGATCGGATTAAATTTCGTGCCACATAAGGCTAGATGCGCACGCTTTCTGTTTGATGGAAACTGCTTTGGCAGCGTTTAGTGAAGAGCCTACGCGACGGTCCGTTCCTGGAACCGAATGGCGCTTTCCGCCCAGGCCGCCACCTCGAGCATCTTCTTGTCATTCCCAAAGGCGCCGACGACCTGCAGGCCGAACGGCAGGCCGTCCGCCGACCAGCCGGAAGGCAGGTTGATGGCGGGCACGCCGTGGAACGACCACGGCACACAGAATGCGGCGTCCCCGGTATCGTTCAGGCCACGCGGCGCCTGGCCGATCGCGGGCAAGGTGACGATCGCATCACACGGGTTGATCCAGGCTTCGAGGCCTACACGCAGGCGTGCCTGCAGCGCCAGCGCCGCCTGATACCGTTCTTCGCTCACGGCCAAACCGTCCGCCACCAGCTGCTTCAGATGCGCGCTCGTCGTATCGGGATGCGCCGCGACGAGATCGCGGTACAGCCGTGCCGCCTCGTACTGGACCATGTCATTAGCGGATTGGAGGATCAGGCCGGTATTTTCCGGCAGGTCGTAGTCCACGAGCTCGGCGCCGGCATTCCGTAAAGCGACCAGTTGCTCCTCGAAATTACTTTGCTGTTCGGCGCTCGCGCGTTGCCACACGCCGGTGCGCATCACCGCAAGCTTCGGCGCGGATTTCGCATGAAAATATTGCTGCCAGCTCGCTTCCGAGCGCACCACTTCAGGAGTTTTCGCGATGAACAGCGCAAACGCCGCAGCCGCATCCGCGACGGAACGGGTAAAGAACCCGATATGGTCGAGCGAGCCCGATAGCGGGTGCGCGCCGTCGCGGGAAACCGCGCCAAAGCTCGCTTTATAGCCGACGACGCCGTTAAAGGCGGCCGGGCGGACAATGGACCCCATGGTCTGGCTCCCCAGGGCCAGGGGCAGAATACCCGCAGCAACGGCGGCGGCCGAACCGCTGGAAGACCCCCCTGGCGAATGCGCCCTGTTCCACGGGTTGACCGTGGGGCCCGGCTCACGCCAGGCAAACTCCGTGCTCACCGTCTTGCCGAAAATCGTGCCGCCAAGTTGCTTAATTTGCGTCACGATCTCCGCATCGGCTTCGGGCATCACGCCGATATAAACCGGCGAGCCATTGGTCGTCGGCATGTCGGCGGTGGCGATGATGTCCTTCACGCCAACCGGAATGCCGGCAAGCGGGCCAGTTGCGGCGTCCTGCATGAGATGTTTTTCCGGCAGGTAGCAAAATGCTTTCAGCCATGGCTCCAGCGCCGCGGCACGCGTTTTAGCTGCGGCAACCACAGCATCGCGCGGGATCGCGCCGCTTTGAATATCCCAAATGCGACGCAGCAATGTTTGACGATTTTCAGTCATAATCTCTAGTCCTTAGGTTTGCCGATTCCGAGGCAAGTCGCCCAGGGTTCGGAGCCTCGCAGGCTGAATTCTGTGGCATTTTCGGCGTATTATGGTCAACCTTTCGCTGCCGGTTTGGCCGGCGGATTTTCCCTGCTCCGGATTGAGTGGTAAGGCTCCCGCCATTTCCCCATGGCAATTGGGGTGCGTTATTGAAAGGAAGTCTGCTTACATGAACTGGGCAACGGAAACCGGTGAGTTTCAGCTGGGGAATTTCCCTCTGCAATCAGGCGAAGTGCTGCGCGATGCAAAGCTCGTGTGGAAATCTTACGGCACGCTGAATGCCGCTCGCGACAACGTCATTCTCTACCCCTGCAGCTACGGCGCCAAACATGCCGACATGGAATGGCTGATTGGGCCAGACGGGATTTTGGACCCGACGCGCTGGTTCATCATTATCCCCAACATGTTCTCCAACGGCGTCTCCTCTGGCGCCGGTAATACCGTGGGTTACCCGGCCTTGGTGACGTCCTTGGACAATGTGACCGCGCAGCGCCGGCTGCTGACCGAGCAATTCGGCATCGAGCGGCTCTATGCGGTGTATGGTTTCTCCATGGGCGGGCAGCAGGCCTATCATTGGGCGGCGATGTTCCCCGACGCGGTGGACCGCGCCATCGTGCTCTGCAGCAGCGCCAAGACCGCCGTGCACAACAAGGTGTTCATCTCCGGCCTGCTGCGGACGTTCGAGGCGGCGCCCGAGCATATCGGCGGCGGCCGCTTCTCCACCGAGCCGCTCGGCACGCTGCGCGCCATGGGCCATATCTATGCCGGTTGGGCGCTCAGCCAGGATTTTTACCGTGCCGGCCTGCACTTAAGCGCGTTCGGTGCCCCGGATCTCGAGACCTATCTGAAAAACGATTGGGAAGCCTCGTTCCTGAAGCGCCACGCCGCCGATTGCTACGCGCAGCTGGTCACCTGGCAGCATGGCGACATCAGCGCCAACACGCTCTATGGCGGCGATTTCGCCAAGGCGCTCGGTGCCATCAAGGCCAAGGTGTTGCTGATGCCGGGCGAGACCGACCTGTATTTCCGCGTCGCCGATAACGCTCTGGAGATGCAGCACCTCGCCAACGCGGAACTGCTGCCGATCCCCAGCGTCTGGGGCCATCGCGCCGGCAACCCGTCGGCCAATCCGGCGGATGCCGCGTTCATCAAAGCCGCTGTCCGCCGCTGGCTCGACTGATTATTTGCGTCCCCCGGTCCTTCCTGTTGCGGGAAGGACCGGGGGCCGCGTTTAATCGCCCGCCGCGGGCATCACCGCGGCGCCGCGCAGCGCCACCGGCGTCACCTGCTGGCGTCCCGTCAGCAGGCTACCGCCGATGAGGATCGCCACATTGATCAGGAGGCAGACGGCGCCGATGTTGAAATCGTGCGTCGGCACTTTCATCACAAAGAAGGCGACCGAGAGAACATCTCCGACAATGATGCCGACCGCGATCGCCAGCGGATTGGCGCGGCGGAAGAACATGATCGCCAGAATGCCGGGGAAGAACTGCGTGATGCCAAAGAAGGCGGTGTTTTGTATGGTGACGAGCAAATTCGGCGCCACCAATGTGAGCACGATCGACAGAGCGAGATAGAGCACGATCACGATCTGCGCCAGGCCGCGCTGCTTCTGCTCCGGCACATGGCCGAACAGGTTGCGCGTCACCAGCGGACCGATGGCGAGGCTGATGCCGGCCAGCACCATCAGTCCGGCGAGCGAGGCACCGGCGGCGACGATGCCGAGCACCCAGCCCGGCAGCAATTGCACGGCCGCCGCCATGAAGGCGCTGTTCGGCGCGCTCAAATGCGCATGGGTCCCCAGCTGGTAATAAGCGACGACCACCAGGAACGGGAACATCACCATGTACAGCGGCATGAACAGCTGCGTGCGGCGGATGGTCTGCTCGGACTTTGCCGTAAACAGATTCTGCGTGTTGAAGGGCAGCATGAAGAAGCCGATCGCCTGGAAGGCGATCGTGGACATTGAGAAGCGCAACTGCGGCACGGTCAGGTGGTTGCTGACCAACGGGCCCGCCGCGTGAAAGATCGTGGAGAGATGCGTTTGCGCCAGCGCCGCGCCGCCGGTGACGACAATGGCCACCATCATCAAGACGTCTTTCAGGATCGCCACATAGGCCGGCGCGCGGATCCCGGAGATCACGATATAGAAGAAGGCGAGCGCGGCGGCGAAGGTGACCAGCACCGCAGGGTTAATGTGCCAGCCAAGCCCGCCCAACGCGATGATCAGGCCGCCGAACTGCAACTGCCCCCAGGGCACCAGAAAGGTGATGGCGGAGATCGTCACCGTCAGCTCCAGTACGCGGCCGCCGGCATGGTTTCGGAAATGCCCCTTGAACAAATCCGCGATGGTCACCGCGTCGTAGAGTTTGCCGGCGCGCCAGATCAGCGGGTTGACGAAATACGCCACCGGGTAGGCGAGCAGGATATAGCCCAGGAACCAGATACCGTAGGTCCCGCCTTTGGCGTAGATGCTGCCGGGAAAGCCGATGATGGTGGCGATGCTGTAGATTTCGCCGACCGAGAGAAAGAAAACGAGAAAACCGCCGAACTGCCGCGAAGCAATGAAGAAGTCACGAACAGAGGTGGTGTGATGCCCCTTTTTCGCCATGACGGCGAGCACGAGTGAAGCCGCGATGAGGATCGCGAAAACGATGGTTGCCATAGATTGCGCGCTCCTCAGTATTCCGGCCGGTGCCGGTCGAAGCACAGCCAGCAGATGCCCAGGCAAACCGAGCTCAGGATGAACCAGGAGAACATCCACAGATACAGAAATGGGATGTTAAACAGGGTGAAGGTCACCTCGTTCACCACCGGCAGCATCGCCACGATGGCGATCAAGGGCACTCCAAGCCCGATGAAAAGTCTTAACATCGATGTTCCTTCCTAATGCGCCGTTGCCGTACGCGACCAGCAATGACCAACTACGCCGATGACCTGGCGGTTCGACTAACGCAATTATCGTGCCAAAAAGATCTGGCAGGCCAGAAGGCGTGATCCGCGTGAACGCCGTAAAATCGCAGCTTATTAGGTCAGTTATTAATCAATTGCTGGAATTGCGGCTTCGCTGCGTCTCAGCTTGGCGCCGTGGCCGGCCGCGCCGATATGCGGCGCGGTATAGGAGGCGAGGTAGGAGCCCAGCGCGAAGGTGACAAAAAACACCAGCGCCCAGCCCGGGGCCGGACATGAACGTCTAGAATTTCAACGCGCCACGCGACGCCTCGTTGCCGTCCGGCATGAAGTGCACTTAATCCGCTACCGCCTCGGGATGGGAGTGAACGCGCGAGCCATGGCAACGATTAAAATTCGTCCTATGCAATTCGCAAACATGCCGGTCGTGAGTAAAATATTGACAAATCACTGAACGTTTTCGGCTGCACGCATTGTGTCGCGGAAAGAATTGCGCTGAGTTAGCGCAACAACGATGCGGAGCCGATCTATGGACCCGAATGCCCCCACGCTCGACCAGCTAGCCACGGCCCTTGCCGCTGGGCGCATCACCAGTCGACAGCTGACGGAAGATTGCCTGGCGCGGATCGCCGATCCGTCTGGGCAGGGCCGCCACGCCTTCATCTCGGTTAATCCTGACAAAGCGTTAGCCATGGCCGAGGCGCAGGACCGGCTGCGCAAGGCGGCTGCAGCGCCGTCGCGCTATGAGCGGCTAACGGCTGCGAGGTTGCGACGACATTGCGTGCCATAACGGGCATACGTACGGTCGGATAAGGATTCTGCCAATTGAACGACATTCATCAACTCCAGAGGTTTGACGCGCGGTGCTTTTTCCGCTCGCGGTATCTATGGTTTAGCTTGCTATTGTAACGAGGTTTCTGCCTTTAATGGGCTAAAGAGAGCAAAGATACGCTGTTGCTTCTTGCTCGGGGTTTGTCAGTACGACACGTATTTCGTGTTACCTCCACTTTTGTGCCGCTGCTCATCAATCCTCGATGAGCGACGGCAAGGAAGGTCGTCTTGGCGCCGGGGACCATCCCAAGAATTAGTGTCGAACGGCGCTGAGCAAGGCGCGGGTTTCGCGTGCTGTGGGGCTGTTGCCGCTGTCCACCGCGATTTGGCCATTCTGAATGGTTTCAAGATGGTTTATGGGCCGAAACAATATGGTCTTGCTCGAGCCCGAGAGCTGCGCGCTCACGCTCATGACCGACCACCGTAAGCGCGAGCCCGTCTAGTAACGCGCCGCTGGGCGTAAGGAGCTGCGCCGTAGTAGGTCCAGTCAAAATGCATGTCAGCCTCGATCGCTACTCAGCAGCAGATCGACGATCAAATGCCACCTCCGGTGGATTGCGGTATAACGGCCGTTGATTGCGCTACTGTTAGTCGTATCCGTCTGCAGCGCCGGGGTTTCTGCAGATGCCTCGCCGGCAGACCCGATTGCGCAAATTCCACCGCTCGGCGGTCAGGGCGACGAGATTGCGCCCAACGTCACTTGGGGCTGATCACGAGCCCAACATGTCGAAAGAGATGCCCCACTTCTTGAACACTGCCGCATAACTACCGTCATTCTCGATGTCGACGAGCGCGGTGTTGAGGGCTGTCTCGAATGCTGGATCGCCTTTGCGAATACCAATGCCAATTGGCATCTTATAGAATGGTGGGACGCCGAGTTCGAATTGCCCAGGGTTTATCTGATCGTAGTAAACGGCAGTCTCATACGCTAGGGCATATCATTTGACTTGGCCAAACTCGACCTGCTGCAGGGCTGGTCGTGTTGTCCGGGAAGGCTACGATATTGATTGGCTTCTTGCCGGCCAGGGCTAGGCTAGCGTTTGCTTGCTGCAGCAGGACATTTGCCGTGGTTCCAGTTATGGTAGCCACCTTGTCGCCGGAGAGACTTTCTAGGCCATCAAGCTTCGCTGCGCCGGCCTTCAGCAAGACGCCTTCCATGGCGTATCGATAGGCGATCTGGTCAATGACTTTGAGGCGCTCTGGCTTTATATAAAGGCCCGAAATAACGGCGTCGCAGTGGCCAGAAATGAGTGCCGGGATGAGGCCGGCGAAGGGAATGTTTACCCAGCGCGCTTTCACGCCGAGTTTGTCAGCCATCAAGTCGCCGAGCTCGATATCGACGCCCTCGGGTTGCTGTTGTGCGTTGAAGAGCTCGAAAGGTGGCTGCGAGATGGCAGCGCAATAAGTGATCGCTTTGCTGTTGATGATTGAGGCTGGTAGCTCGTTGGCAACAGTTGAAGCTGATACGGAATGACTTGCAATTGTACCTGTAAATACTAGCGCCACTGCGCTGGCCACAGTCCATCTCATTTGAAGCTTCATGTGCGTTTGCCTCTCATCGTTAGGGATGGTGCGGAGTACGCTAGCCTTGTTGTCAGGCTAACATTGATGGAGGGAGGCAACAAAGGTTTCATGAGGAAAAGATTTGCTAAGGCAAATTGCTTTTGCATGCTTCTTACTCTGCGTGCTCCAATATTCACCAATTTTGCTAACAAAGTATTCAACAAGCTGCTCTCGTGGAGGCGCCCTCTGCCGTCACCCCGGGGCTTGGCTCAGCGTCCTGGCTGCACCTTATGCAGGCCATTGATCCGAGGTGAACTTGAAGTTTCTCTAAGGGGCGCTGTATCCGTCCCTCGTCCATAACAAAGGTTGGTTTATGCGCTGATGTTGGTTTTGAATTGGAGCCACCAGGCGCTCCAAAGCTGTCTTGAGGTCGGCAGAGACTGCCGGCAGGGATAACCAGTCAGCAGGGTGTCCAGCAGGCTCCTGAGCCACGTCTTGCCGCGCCGGCCCGGTCTCATGGCCCTCCGGGGCTGTAGCCTTGTCCGTCAGCCTGGGCAGCATGCAGAGCTGTATGTGGCGCTGGATGCTCTCTGCCTTGCAGGCGCAGTTGCGGGCGATTGTGCCGGGGGCTGGGCCGCGCATGATGGCAGCTTCGATGACGTTGAGGCGTTTGCTCTGGCAGATGAGGCATTTTTTGGCGGGCATAGCGGGGTTGTTCCCGTAATGTTCACTAACAAAGGTTTTTAGTGGTTCTCGCGTATGAGCGCCACCTAAATTGCCTACCGGGGGGCCGGCCATGTCCAGCTATACTGGGGTGGGGCGTGCCAGCCATGGCAATGGCACAAATATAAAAGTCTTCGCGTGGTTATTTGTGGTTGCGCAAAACAGGAGGGGCTATTTGCTTGGCTGAACACCACGAAGCAATTGCACAGGAGGGAGGGTGCGTAACAGCGGCGGGATACAAAATTAACTAAAAGCTGGCTTTGTTGAGAAACAAAGCTGCTTGCTTCCCATATGCTTCCCAACCGTCGGGCTGGGAAGCAGTGATCAAGCCGTAGCCTGCATAAGTACTTAAAAAGATTGGCGAGCCCGAAGAGATTCGAACTCCTGCTCCTCAGATTCGTAGTCTGATGCCTTATCCAATGAGCCGCAAATCAAGTTGGTATCGTGCCCCCGCAACCACCGAAAGAGTAGACCCAAAAAGTTTTATGGGATGGTGAGCCTGCGGCCAGATTCAAAATCATCACCAAATCGCCCTGGAGTTCAATCGCCAGCCGGTTGGGAGCGCTCTCATCGGGCGTCAGCACGATCCGCTCGATCAGGGTTTGTAGCGCCTAGCGGCAGGTGTTGTAGGTCAGCTGACCGATATAAAGGCTGTTGTTGAGGACGCCCGTGCCGCGATCCTCCTGCCCCCGGATGGTCGTATCGCCGCCAGGGGCGGCCGCCCGGCCCGGGAATGCGTTTCAGCATTTGGCGCCGCGGCGATCTGCCGCGGCGCCATGCCGGTCGCGTAATCTCGGTAAATCCGCTCGACGATCCTGGCCTCGGCCGGGTTGATCTTCCGGTCGCCGGCATCTTTGGCGCCAGCCTGGGGCGCGATGACGGCGTAGCCATAGGGGAGGCCACCCCGGCTCTTGGCCGCGCCGGGTCTTCTCCCGGATGTCGGCCAGCTGCATCTGCCCCATCATGCCCATCATGCCCATCATGCCCATCATAACGCCGACATGCATCTGCGTCACCAGGCCGAAGCCGGTGGGGGCCCGCTCCTTCATGGTCGGCAGGACGGTTTCGATGGGCTGAGCCGAGGTGGTGGGTTCGTCTTGGTTAGGCTTTGGCGTATCGATCATGATAAAACTCCTGGAATAACGACACGCCAATCCACGCCTGAAACTGCGCCGAGGACGCAGCTTCAGGGGATCACGCCTCTAACAAGGCATGATGTGGCTCAGCGATGTCGAGTGATTGTTCGCCGGGACAGGTTACGGCCGGAGCCATATTAGACCGCGATTGGCTAAATTCCGGCATTTCAGGAAAGCTGAAAACGGCCCGCAACGGAAGTGTTTGCCTAGAGAAAACGTCAGAATGATAGTTCAAGATCCAGCTGAAAATAATTGATATTTTCGCGAAGCGATAAGCGCTTCAAAGTAAGGTCAACAAAAAAGATGTCCACGGCGCCGGCAGGTTTGGGCTCCATCTCAGACGTACAGGCGTAATTCGGTGCACCTGGAAAGCGGACGCAAGCACTGGAAACTTTGTCACTCTGCTGGCCAACGTCGCCAACCATGGCATCGGGATCGGCAACACAACAGTAGCATTCCACAAGCTGCGATCAGTGTCGGAGGATGGCTGCAGAGAACAGGCTTCTGTCCAACCGCCGCAGGGCGAGCGTTACTTCGGCCAACGGCGATGTAGCCAAAGCCAAGATGCCGGATCTGCTCGAATCCAGCGTTCAAGTGTCGCGTTCACTGTACGTAAGATCATGTATGTATCCGTTTTTTTATCGCCCGTGGAGCGTATAATAAGCGGCGGCTCACAGACCATCCGGAAACGCGCCGGGCCAAGACGGACGACATGGACAGGCATGATTGGGAGGTGAAATCGCAACGCCAACTGGGCGAGAGCGGAGGCAGTCATCGCGGACCGTCCAAAAAATGGTATGGCGATTCCATCGTTCATCTTTTGGTCTATCAGGAGACCAAGAGAGCCGCCGCTCTGTAGATGAAGGAGTGCCGCGCGCGCCCCTTCAGGCCCTTTGCGAAACATCGAGATATGTTGATCGAGGGCACGCTCTCGCAGCGACTGTATGAGGGCATCGGCTTGCTTGTTTGAAGCAGGACGGTAGAATCCCGCCACGGCTAAGCCCAAACTTGATGCAATGGGCAAAATCATTTCCCAATTACCCAAATGGCCCGAAAAGAATAAGGCTTGAGCGCCCGTGGCTTTGAGAAGCTCGAGATGCTCTTCCCCCTCAATCTCCCAGCCCGGTCCTTTGGTTGTTTGCCTGAGTGTGGCGAGATGAGGCAATTCCCCAACAACGCGGCCGAGATTGTCCCAAACGGATTTTATAACCGCGGCACGCTCTGCCGCGTTCATTTCGGGAAAAGCATGTCGGAGATTGCTATCTCCAATTTTGGACACAGATAACAGCGGACCGAATGTTCTCGCGATCCATGCGCAAAGGTTAGACGACTGCACTGGGGAGAGGTACTGTAGCGCAATGGTCGCCCCGCGAAGCGCGAGCGCCTGCAGGTGATGCATTTCATTGCGCAACATATGGCTTCGTGAGTGGCTCAATCGGTTTTAATCAACATTTTTTGTTTGTTTATTATAACATTATCGGATTTACGCTGTAAAGATATGGTACGCGGGAGGTAGCGCCCTCTGGGCCTCTCCGCCGATCAGCTTTTGTCTAGGGTGCGCCTGCGCCTCCAGGGGACAGCGCACAGAATGATTTCCTTAAATTTAAGTTGCGCCCAGAACACCAAAGCCAGTGCCGACTGCAGCCCGGCATATCGCTGCTTCCAACGACAAAACGTCCGCTTAGACATCATAACATGACGAATTGCGTCTGCCGCCGGCAAATCAAGCTTCATCGCTTCACGGCCCCGACACTCTGATCAACCGAAAACCACTTCCCCTTTCTGGTCGAACGTTCTTTCCAAACCAAGAAAATCTGCCCAAAGCTAATTCAAAGCATAGATCACTATAAGGGGATCACGTCACTTCGGGAACCAATTGTGACGTAGCGGGCCCGCGATCCGTCAGCCTCCTACTGAGTCCATATTAGTCACCGGATTGATCATATGATCCATATTCGCACAGCCCGGCCCAACCATTTTGACTTCGACCTCCCCGTTCTGGGCGACTTTGCCGGAGGCCGTGCCAGACGGCCCCGCGCCTATGGTGCTCGGCGTCAAACTGAGCGCGAAGTTACCGTCCGCGTCCCGTTCGCCGATCACGGAGCTGAGGCCGCTCAGGTCTGAATAATATGCAATGCCATGGATATGACCGTTGGCATCGCGGGCGAGGCGCCAGATGATGTAAGGGCAACCTGCGACCGATGACGGGGTCGATCCACTGAAGCCCGATAGGTGGGTTGTCGTCGTCTGTGCGAGCCCCTGGCCGATCATGAGAGTCGCAGCGGCAACCCCGCCGAGGGTAATCATCCGCAAGGTAATGACTGGAGTCATCCGAATCTCCTGGTGTCTATGGGTTGTTCTATCTCAGTCCAAACACATAATTGCACGAGATCGACTTCGCCGCCGCGTACCGGAGCCGTAGGCGCCACTCCGCTTCCACGCTTCGTGGTCTATCGCACTTTATAGATTGATTCGTACTGTTTATTAATGCGCTTTGTATGTGCTTCAATATGAGCTTTTATTAATCCGCTTGGTGTGTGCATCTTCAACTCTCTTCTAGATGTCGCTGTGAATGCAGTACGCGTCGCTTGTCGCCGCAGCTTTATCGTAATGGCGAATGCAGCAATGAAACAGGCAGGACAACACGACATCGGAACGAAAATTTGGCGGCGTGAAATGTCTGGAGTTTGCTTCAGGTTCGCGCGACCTGATCTCATTCGGACAAACCGACAGGAAAAGGAGGCCGATGCGCCGCAGCGCGACACTTCCGGTCACAGACTTCCAAAACGTCGTCCATTGCAAAATTGCAGCAAGTAATCTGTTTCGGCGGCGGATGAGCGAGGATGTCCTTATGCGTGGCGAGCGCCCATTCCCGCCCTCGTTTTCGGTCGTCGTCGCGGCGATCTCACGTTGGCCCATTCGCGTGAGGCGCGTGCGATCGCGGTCGGGATAAAGAAAAATGAAGAAAGCCGATCCTAAGGGGGAGGGCCCCAACCGCCGTGGCGGTGCAGCCATCATCGCCGCGGCGGCAAGCCTCCTGTGCGGCGTTGGCACCGCCAACGCCCAGGACCTGGAGCCGCGCGCCTACGCGGCCTCTCCCATAGGCACAAACTTTCTTGTCTCTGGCTTCGGGAACACGAGTGGCGCCGTGTCGTTCGACCCATCTCTGCCAATCACGGGCGTCAAGGCGGCAATCGATAGCTACAATATCGGTTATGACCATACCTTCGATCTTCTCGGGCGCGCGGCAAGCGCCGCTATCGTCGTCCCCTACATCGATGGCGAGCTCAAGGGGCAAGTCTATACCCAGAGCCAGCGCGTGACCCGCTCCGGGCAGGGCGATGTGAGGATTCGGCTGGCAGTGAACCTATTAGGTGGACCCGCACTCACGCCGGCGGAGTTCATGCGACGCAAGCAAACCACCACACTTGGGGCGAGCCTCATAATCATAGCGCCCACAGGGCAATACGACCCGCAGCGTCTCATCAACATCAGTCCCCACCGCTGGGCCTTTAAACCCGAGATTGGCCTGTCGCAGCCATTGGGAAGCTGGTTCGCGGAAGCCTATGCTGGTGCCTGGCTATTCACCGATAACGACGATTACTTCCAAGGACACGTATTCAGTCAGGAACCGTTCTACACGTTTCAGATGCATGGGGGCTATAATTTTCGCCCTGGCCTGTGGCTCGCGGCCGACGTGACCTACTACACTGGCGGCCGAACCAGCACAGATGGCGTCGCAGCGCATAATTATCAGGTGAATTCGCGCTACGGTCTGACGCTGTCCGTTCCACTTGCCGCAGGCTTTTCCTTGAAGCTGGCTTGGTCAAAGTTACTGACCGGACATATCGGGGCGAACTTCCAGACTGTCGGTGTGACGCTGCAGTACCGCTGGTTTAACCAGCAAGAGCCGGCCCACTGATCGCGTA
Source organism: uncultured Pseudomonadota bacterium (assembly GCA_963798115.1). GTDB lineage: Bacteria > Pseudomonadota > Alphaproteobacteria > Acetobacterales > Acetobacteraceae > Acidocella. The sequence goes on along the minus strand of CAWCRT010000009.1, from coordinate 155,157 downwards.
TCCCCCAAGAGCATCGCCGTGGCGCGGCCATGTTTGACGCCGAGGTTCGGCCCAGGCCGGCGAGACTTGATGAATGCCCGGTCGTCACGATCGTTCGGATCGGCGTGCTCGACTGTGAACGCATTGCGGTATCGAGCATGGAGGTGGTTCAAATCTGCAACAACTCATAAACTCAACGAGCTCCAGAGCGCAACGCAATCCAGCAAATGCCGAGATCAAAAATTCCGCAAATGCTTGCGAGAATGCCAAAATAATGATAGGCATTCGTACGGATGAAGGGCCGCTCGTTCATCGGGCAAATGCCTTCTAAAACCGTCTGCAAAAAAAATCGAGTAGAAAGCGTTTATGACGCCTCGGTTGGCTGCGACCTTAGACATCGAACTCCAGGGAGTTGCAAATGACTAAGAGCCGCGATGCTGTGGAACAGCCTAACGGACCAAACGAGAAGAAACCATCATCAGTCGGAGCGGGGCTATTTTCATTTACGATGGATGCGAGCACCGGCCAGATTATAAAGCTCGAGAAGGTGGAGAGTGCAGGCAGGCACCGCCAGTTGTCGGAGCTCGAGAAGATGAGCTTAAGGTCACGCAAGTCCTGGCACACACTCGAGGCAATCGTCGAGCAGGCCTTCGAAGCCGGCATAGGCTGCGTCCTCGGGAACGAAGATGAGAAGGACGCGACACAAGAGTCGGAAGACGAAGCGGACGTGCGGCGCACGCTCCTGGTGGCATTGATTGAACAGAGCCGCACGATCGCTTTGCTTCAACCCAGCGTTCTGGGGCAGGCGATCCTGGCGACCGCGTTGCAGCAGGTCACTGCATCGCAGGCTTCGGAAACCGAAGGCAGATCTGCGCAGCAAAAATCGGGAGCTGCTCCGGCAGCCGCATCCGCCGAATTCGACGGGGCCTGCGCAACCCTAAGTCTCAACGACAAGCACTAAATCTCAACGAAACGAGAGGAGGATGTAATGGCGGTCGACACGTTGTTGCGCGATCGAGATGACGTCGGCTTGGACTCGGAAGGAGGCGGCCGAGACGAAAAGAAGATCGTGAGCCTGCTGATCGGCAGCCGCATTTTGCGGCGGCGGCGGATACGCAATCTGCTGCTGGCGCACGCCTTGCGGGAAGGCCGGGAGGATGAGGATGAGGACAGGGAAGAAGGCGGTGGCGAAGAGCGTCGCCTTGCTCGTCTGCTCGCTGCGGGAGGAGGTCGCCGCCGGCGTCGCTTGCTGCGCGCTAGCCTGCTCCGGTCGCGCAGCGCAGGAGCGCGTGAGGAGGAAGACGAGGGCGAAGACGAACAGGAGGATGAGGGTGGCGGGGATCAGCGTCTCGCGCGCCTTCTGATCGGGGGCGGGATTGTGCGTCGCCGGCGCCTGCGCCGTTTGCTGCTCGCCAGCCTGCTCGGGTCGCGCAGCGCGGAAGCGCATGAGGAGGAAGGCGAGGACGAAGACGAAGAGGAGGATGAGGGTGGTGGCGAGGATCGGCATCTCGCGCGCTTTCTGATCGGGGGCGGGATTGCACGTCGCCGGCGTCTGCGCCGTTTGCTGCTCGCGAGCCTGCTCCAGGAGCGCAGCGCGGAAGCGCATGAGGAGGAAGGCGAAGACGAAGACGAAGACGAGGATGAGGGCGGTGGCGAGGATCGGCGTCTCGCGCGCTTTCTGATCGGGCGCGGGATAATGCGCCGCCAGCGCATGCGCCGTTTGCTGCTCGCGCACTTGCTCCATGAGGGGCGCGCATAAAAAAGAACGAAGACGATGGCACTGAAGGGATGTTCGGAGGCGATCCCCTAGAACAAATCCGGCGGTCGGAGCAGCTTCTCGGGCCGCCGGAGCTTCCGTATCAGAATATGGCCTTGCAGTAAGCCGGAGCGTGCGGAACGGAGCACCCATGTCGCAGCAACGAGCGGCGTGTGTGTATTTCGGCGGGCTCCGTGCGCGTCTTATGCTGCCGATGAGGCTCGATGCGGTTTAACCGGTAACCATGGGACGATTCGACGGCTATGGTGGTTGGCTTGGTGCTGACGCCGGCGATGTCCTGAACCGTGGTCAGCCCATTTTCGTATCTGGCCAGAGATGTTTCAAACAATATGGGAGCAGCTGGAAATGTCGGAGACACGAACCGCAAAGCCAGTCGGAACGGCGGAACAGTCGCGTCTTCAGGAGGCGAGAGACGCCGCAATTCCCTGGAAGCTCTGGGGGCCTTATCTGAGTGAACGCCAATGGGGAACCGTCAGGGAAGATTACAGCGATAACGGCGATGCTTGGCGCTATTTCACTCACGATCAGGCGCGTTCGCGTGCCTATCATTGGGGCGAAGATGGTATTGCGGGCATTAGCGACGAGAAGCAGCGCCTCTGTTTTGCCAGTCGCACTTTGGAATGGCAGGGACCCGATCCTCAAGGAGCGCATGTTTGGGCTAACGAACGGTGAGGGAAATCATGGTGAAGATGTAAAAGAATATTATTTTTACCTCGACTTAACCCCGACGCACTCATACATGAAGATGCTCTACAAATACCCGCAAGCGGCGTATCCATATAATGACCTCGTCGCAACAAATGCGCAGCGCGGGCGCGGCGATATGGAATATGAGCTGCTCGATACGGGCGTGTTCAATGGCGGTCGCTATTTCGACGTCTTCGTGGAGTATGCGAAAAAATCACCGACGGACATACTGATTCAAATAAGTGTTGTGAATCGTGGTCCGGAGCCGGCCGTTGTGCATGTCATTCCTACAATTTGGTTTCGAAATTTCTGGTCGTGGTGGCCGGACTTGCCGAAACCTTCCTTGCGGAAATCGTCGGTCGATGAGGGTGTCGGCGTGGCAGCGTCAGATCATGAGATCGGTGAATATGTCTTGCATTGCGAAAATAGCCCGCCTCTGCTTTTCACTGAAAACGAAACGAATAACGAGAGAGTTTTTGGCGTGCCCAATGCCACCCGTTACGTGAAAGACGGAATAAATGAGTTTATCGTCGGTGGTAGGACGGATTCGGTAAACCCCGATCAGCTGGGAACCAAGGCCGCCGCACATTATCATAGGGAGGTTGGTGCGGCGCAAACATCTATCGTACGTCTTCGCCTGGTGAAGGGGAGGTCCGACGCGAAAGGCGAGCCCTTTGGCCGTGAGTTCGACCAGATAATGGCGCTGCGCCGGCAAGAGGCGGATTCGTTCTACAAAGCAATTACGCCGGACAGTGTCGGCGATGATGCCGCAAATGTCATGCGCCAGGCGTTGGCCGGGATGCTTTGGAGTAAGCAATATTACTTCTTCGATTTGGCTAAGTGGCTTTCAGAGCATGGCGCGGATCCGAGGGGGGCAGGGGGACACGAGACCCGGAATTGCGAATGGCTGCATATGGTGAATGACAGCATCATTTCTATGCCGGATAAGTGGGAATATCCTTGGTTCGCGGCTTGGGATTTAGCCTTTCATGCGATGGCGCTGGCTACGGTCGATCTCGATTTTGCGAAGCAGCAGATCGATCTTATGTTAGATACATTTTATCATGCATCCGACCGGACAGATGCCGGCTTACGAGTGGAACTTCAGCGACGTCAATCCTCCGGTCCACGCCTGGGCAACGATCTTTCTGTACAGCACTGAGAAGGCGCAGGGGCGTGAGCCGGATTTCGCGTTCATGGCACGCGTGTTCACGAAACTCTCGGTCAATTTCACTTGGTGGGCAAACCGCAAGGACCGGTTTGGCAAGAACCTCTACGAGGGCGGTTTTCTTGGCCTCGACAATATTGGCGTGTTCGACCGGAGCGCACCCTTGCCGACCGGGGGGTACCTCGAACAGGCGGACGGGACCGCTTGGATGGCCCTGTTCTGCCAGAATATGGCCGAAATCGGTGCGGTTTTGGCCGTGCACGATCCGGCCTATGAACCTCTGGCGATGAAATTCGTCGAACAGTTCCTCTGGATTGGTCGGGCGATGAACGGGGTGGGCCCGGAGGGAATGTGGGATGAGGAGGATGGGTTTTATTATGACGTCCTACGCCTGCCCGATGGACAGACGACGCGCCTGAAAGTCCGCTCCATCGTGGGGCTTCTGCCGATCTGTGCCGTCACGGTCGTCGAGCCAGAACAGCGGGCGATGGCGCCGAACATTGTCAGGACCTTTGCGGAACGTCTTCGGCGAATGCCCGACCTGCTCGATAGTATCCACGTGACAGGACCGGGCCATTTAGGCGTCGGTGAACGGGGCGTCATGGGTCTTGTAAACGAGGTCAGGTTGCGCAGGATCCTCTCGCGAATGCTCGACGAGAACGAATTCCTCAGCCCGCACGGCATCCGCGCGCTGTCCCGGTACCATGCTGACCATCCCTTTGTGTTTTCTGCGCAGGGGCGTGAATATCGTGTGGCGTACCTTCCGGCTGAATCCGATAGCGGCATGTTCGGCGGCAACTCAAATTGGCGTGGGCCGGTTTGGATGCCGGTGAATGCCCTGATCATACGTGCGCTACTGAGCTATTACTTGTATTACGGTGACAATTTCAGGATTGAATGTCCGACTGGGTCCGGTCAATGGATGAATCTCTTTGAGGTGAGTCGCGAGATTGCTCATCGGCTGATCGGGACCTTTCTCCGCGATGAACGAGGGCGCAGGCCGGTCTTTGGCGGCGCGGAGACATTCCAAACTGATCCCTATTGGCGCGACTGCCTGTTATTTTATGAGTATTTTCACGGCGACAATGGCGCCGGCATTGGCGCCAGCCACCAGACGGGTTGGACCGGTATTGTGGCGAAGCTGATTGAACTCTTTGGGCGGGTCGACATGGACGCCTTTTTGGAAGGTGGCAAGGCTGCGGGGTTCGCCCGCACGAAGGAGGTCGAACCCGAGGCCGCTTCTGGCCTGCCCCGCGTTGCAAAATCCCGCGGGTAATCATCTCTCGTATTCACAACTTTTTTGGAGTGCATCCATGACGACGGCGCACGGATACGCTTCGCTTTTTCAGATCAACGCAAGGGTCTGGTTGCGGCGACTGGGCGACGAACGCGGCAAGCGGATGACCCTGGCCGATATTGATGACAACATGGTCGAGCGCTTTGCCCAATGTGGATTCGACTGGATCTACCTGTTGAGTGTCTGGCAGACCGGTCGTGCCGGGCGTGTGGTCTCACGCAATAACGAGGCGTGGCGAGCGGAATATAATGCGGTTCTGCCTGATCTTGTCGATGAAGACATCAGCGGTTCGGGCTTCGCGATTACGGCATACATTGTGAGTGACGAGCTTGGTGGTGAGGCCGCGCTGGCGGCGTTTCGTGAGAGACTGGCACGACGCGGTATCCGGCTGATGCTTGATTTCGTACCGAACCATACCGCGCTCGACCATCCATGGGTCAAAGCCCATCCCGATTACTACGTGCAAGGCAGCGAGGAGCTGCTTGCCGCGGCGCCAAGAAACTACATTCGGATGGAAACCGATGCCGGACCACGGATCCTGGCGCACGGCCGTGATCCCAATTATCCTGGGTGGCCGGATACATTGCAGCTGAATTACGGAGATCCCGATCTACAAAAGGTGAGAATTGAAGAGCTCCTCGCCATCTCTGGAAAATGTGATGGCGTTCGCTGTGACATGGCGATGCTGCTGTTGCCGGACGTCTTTCAACGCACATGGGCGATGACCCCAGAGCCGTTTTGGCCAAAGGCAATAGAACTCGTGCGTCGGGCGCACCCGACCTTCACCTTCATGGCGGAGGTGTATTGGGATCTGGAGTGGACACTGCAGCAGCAGGGCTTCGACTATTGCTACGATAAGCGGCTATATGATCGGCTACAATCTGGGAACGTTCGATCCATCCGTGAACATTTGAAAGCGGGGCTCGACTATCAGAGTAAGCTTGCAAGATTCCTGGAAAATCATGACGAACCCCGTGCCGCATCGATATTTCCATGGCCACGACATCGGGCAGCCGCCGTCATTACGTTTCTGTCTCCGGGTCTGCGTTTCTTTCATCAGGGGCAGTTTGAGGGAGCGCGTGTTCGAATCCCTGTCCATCTTTCTCGTGGACCCGTGGAGCCAATAAACCAAGATATCCAGGAATTTTACGGTAAGCTTTTAGAAATCTTGAAATATACGGAAGACTTCCGGGGTGGCGATTGGTCGCTGATTGAACCATCACCCGCGTGGACGGGCAATGAGAGTTCGGACGGCTTCGTGGCTTTCGCCTGCACCGGTAATGATAGCCGTTACTATGTCATCGTCGTAAATTACCATGAAGATCCGGGGCAATGCTATCTTGTCCTGCCGTTCCTGGAGTTGGAAGCCAAACATGTGCGTCTGAGGGACATGATAGGAAACGAAATCTATCATCGCGACGGCAGCGACCTGCTTGGCCGCGGCCTCTACATTGATCAAGAGCCCTGGCAAGTGAACATATTTGAACTCGAGGCCGTCATGCGTTGATGGTAAACCGACGTGTCAGTTTTTTGTCATCGTTCCGCCGTCAGACCGCGCTGGCCGCTGAGGGTATATGGCGCATGGAGGCTAGAAGAACCACCTGATGGCAGGCCGGTGCTGCGGCCTGTCAGCTGAGGGGGTAACGACATGGCAAACGGGGATGCCATTATGAACGCAACGAAAAAGGCGCAGGCTGATCGTGATAACAGCGCCGCCGCAGGCCATGGTAAGCTCAAAGGCAAGGACTATGATCGCGAGCTGGCCAGGTTGCACGTCGAACTGGTCAAGCTCCAGCAATGGGTCAAGCACGAGGGCGCGAAGATCTGCGTCGTGTTCGAAGGACGTGACGGCGCCGGCAAAGGTGGGCTCATCAAGGCGATCGTCGAGCGCGTCAGCCCGCGCGTGTTTCGTGTCGTCGCCTTGCCGGCGCCGACCGAACGCGAGAAGTCGCAGATGTATGTTCAGCGCTACATTCCGCACTTGCCGGCAGCGGGAGAGATCGTGATCTTTGACCGAAGCTGGTACAATCGCGCCGGTGTCGAACGTGTCATGGGCTTCTGCACGGAGGAACAAGCGACGCGGTTTCTTCAGATGGTCCCGTCAGTGGAGAAAGTGATCATCGATTCCGGCGTCATTCTGCTGAAATATTGGCTTGAGGTCAGCGAGGAGGAGCAGACGCGCCGGCTGGAAGCGCGCATCGACGACGGAAGGAAGATCTGGAAGCTGTCGCCAATGGATCTTAAGTCCTACAGCCGCTGGTACGATTATTCCCGCGCGCGAGACGATATGTTCAAAGCAACGGATACTCCGTGGGCACCATGGTATGTGATTCGCTCGGATAACAAGAAAAGGGCTCGCCTTAATGCCATTGTTCATCTGCTGAAGCATATCCCCTACGAGGAGGTGCCGCGGGCGAAGGTGAAGCTACCGGACCGACAGAAGGCGCATGGCTACGAGGATCCGGATTATCCCTATAAATTTGTGCCGGAGTTGACGTGGCCATCCAGCTGACCGCACGACGGATTGCACTCGGAGTCCCAAGGATAGCGCCTCGTCGCGTGGATGCTCAGGAGCGGCTTGAGGAGAGGTTGGGCTTTGGCATTTGAGCCAGGTCCATGCGGAAACCAGCCGTAGCGAGCAGGGCTTTATTTATTCCAGCTCAACGAGGAGGGAATGATGGCCCGCATCACCCCCGGACAGCCTGTCACTGTGCCTCTGAGCCCCATGCCGCCAGCACCTATCACTGGCGCCGCCGGCCGCCGCGTGCCCCGCCGGGCGCTGGGTGCCGAAATTGCCCACATTATGCCGGTTGGCGTTTCGCAATGCCACCGCCGCCTTGCGCGCCGCCAGGCCGGTTCTGCCCCGAGCGCGGCCGTGGCCGGTCCGAGATCTTCTGAAACAACACGCCGTCCTGATTGACCTCGAAGGGCATGATGCCCGAGGCGCCGTAAATCGCAGGCCAGGGGATCCAGGTAAATCCCTCCCTCATGCGGCCATCTGGCACATAGATCTTGCGGTCAATTCCCTGCATATAACAACGATAGGCTGGCGGCCAGAACGGGCGGTGCCAAGTAAGCCGCATTCCGTGTAGAGCAGCTTCTCCACGGCATCGACGGACATCCTCTTTTCCCGGAGCAAGTAAATCAACACGCCTGGATCAAGCGCTCCGCATCGAGTGCCCATCGGCAAGCCGTCCAACGAGCTAAAGGACATCGTCGTGTCCACGCTGCGCCCGCCGATCATGCCGCATAAGCTGGCACCATTTCCCAGATGGGCTATGACCACTCTGCGCCCCGAAATTTCTGGCGCGACAATCGATAATTTTCGCGCGATATAGTCATAGGACAACCCGTGGAAACCGTAGCGGCGGATGCCTTCCCGATGGAGTCCCTCCGGCAGCGCAAAACGGTCGGCAATCTCGGAATGACGGCGGTGAAAGGCAGTGTCGAAACAGGCCACCTGCGGCAGCTGGGGCCTTCTCGCACGAAGCGCACGAATGCCGGCGATGTTCGCTGGTTGATGGAGGGGGGCGAGCGGCGCCAGACGGTCGAGTTCACTTAGGACCTCGTCGTCGATCAGAACCGGATCGGCGAAGCTCATGCCGCCATGTGCCACGCGATGCCCGGCCGCAATGAGAGTTCCTCGGCCCGCAAATGTTTGAAGCCATGCCGAGAGCACGCCAATGGCCTGGTCATGGTCTCTGACTTCCCCGACGGGATATAATTTGTCGACAAGCAAGTCGCCCGTCGCGTTCGTCGCGACGAGCCGAGGACGCACGCCGAGTCCGTCGATCCTCCCCTTCAGAACCACCTCTCCAACGGCGCCGTCAGCATCGGTGAACGCGCAAAACTTGATGCTCGATGATCCCGCGTTTAGCACGAGGAGCAGGCCGCTCATTTTACTCCGCCCATCAGCGTGGTGGATTGCGTGGCATGGACGTAAAGGACAGCCACGGCAGAGGAGGCGAGGCGCGTGCGTATCGAATCGGCCCTGCTTGTCAGAATGATCGGAACTTGAGCGCCGAGAACGATACCGGCACCGTCGGCGCCGGTCACAACGCTCATATATTTGTATACCAGATTTCCCGATTCCAGGTCTGGAACGACAAGGATATCCGCCCGGCCTGCAACCGGGGAGGAGATGCCTTTGACGTCTGCGGCCTCCTCGCTCATGGCGTTGTCCAACGCCAATGGACCGTCGACAATGGCATCGGCAATTTGGCCGCGATCAGCCATCTTGCTCAAAGCTGCGGCATCTAACGTCGAAGTGATTTTTGGATTGACCGTTTCAACGGCCGATAGCACTGCGACGCGTGGCTTCTTTAGGCCAAAGGCATGCGCGAGATCGACAGCATTGCGGATGATGTGGATCTTATCTTCGAGCGTAGGGTAGATGTTGATTGCCGCATCCGTAATAATCAGCGGCTTCTCATAATCGGGTACATCCATGATAAAGCAATGGCTGATCCTGCGTGATGTCCTGAGGCCGCCATCCTTCTTGACGATTGCGGCCAAGAGCTCGTCAGTGTGCAAACTCCCCTTCATGAGAAGTTTGGCTTTGCCTGATTTCACCAAGCTTACTGCTTTTTCTGCCGCCACGTGACTATGCGGCACATCGACCAGTTCGCATTTTGAGAGATCGATATTTGAGTGGCCTGCCAGGGCCGTTATCTCTGCCTTAGGCCCCACCAATATCGGCAGGATGATGCCTGCATCTGCCGCCTCGACCGCTGCCGCAAGAGATGCTTCACTGCAAGGACATACGACAGCGGTGGTCGCGGGCTCAAGACCATGACAACGGGCAATGAGGCGATCATATTTGTCATGTGTGGGCGATCGTAAATCGTTCAATTTTGCCGCACGTGCAGAACGTTTTTCAGTTGGCGCAATCACTTCAGCCACACCGGTCATCACCGTAGCATCCGTTCCGTCGACGCAAACGCAGTCTAATACGATTGACCTGATCTCTGGGTGTTTTTCACGTACCGTAACCGTCGTTGTCAGGGAGTCGCCGGCCGCAATCTGCCTGAGGAACCGCAGTGACTGTGCGACATATACCGTGCCCGGACCGGGTAGGCGAGTCCCCAGTATGGCGGAGACGAGCGCTCCCCCCAGCATGCTCCGAATCGTCAGCGTTCCCGGCAAACCTAGATAGGTCGGGTTGAAATCGTCGAAGAACAAAGCAAACTGCGCAATATCATTATGCTTGATCGAGCGCGTCAAACTCGCCAAATCGCCGATCGCAATTTCATCAAAAGTGTAATTGGCTTCCACGCTCGGCGTGCTCATCACAACAACCTCAATGAAAAGCAGGATACTTTAACACGCGCCCCTTGGCGCCGCTCGGATTCGTATTTGTATCACTCCGCGGCTGAGTCCGTAGACGGTTTTAGTGACGCGCTTGGTGTGTTCGGCGCAGCGGTACGCGCGGACTCCGACAAATTGAATAGTTCTTCAACCGATGCCAAACGTTGTCTGGCCTCACGGCTTGGTTCACCCCGTGCAAGAACGATCCGACGAATCAAGTCGAAAGCGCTCCTACGCGCGGCAACATCGTGCGGCAATAGCTTTGGAAGTGCCGACATTGCACGAGCTTCGTCAGCGCGAATGAGCGCGTATTGGTCCCGGAGAAGCTGCTTAAACGCCGCCAGAGGCGTCCGTTCTCGTTCGGGCATGTGCGCCCTGACGTCTCGTATGATAGCGAAACCACGTTCGTCGAACGACGGAAACTCCTGGCCCAAGCCGATATAGACGAGCGCGCGGATGCCAGCCTCGCGCAGCCCTCCGTTTTGGAGCCGCGCCTCAAGTTCGGCCGCCGACTTGGCAAGGACCTCATGGCGGGTAAGATCACGTGCCACTCGACGGCGTACCACCGCCGCATCAGCCCGCAATCCAACCAAAGCCTGGAGAGGCGAGGCGCCGTAAACCGCCATAAACCAACTCTCGATGAATAAATCTCTTGCATCCCGGTAGAGATCGAGAGATTTTACCATCTGTTCAGCGAAGGTGCGCTCGCACTGCAGGAGGAAGTTGTTGTCGGCGATATGAATTCTTTTTGCAGAAACCTGATTGGCAATTGCAGGAAGCGGCCGCAGAATTGGGTTGCGATCCGAAAACATTTCATATCGAAGCCGATGTGGGTGTAGTCGTCGAAGCCATTCCGCAGTATGTTCGGTTGTTAGAGAGCGCACAAAAGGACTGGCATACGTTCGATACAATCCCTGTGTAAGCTCAGAGACCCGCGCGACTGTGGCAAAACGAAGGTCATCTTCCGCATCGTTCGTACCGAGCGCACGGATATGCGCAAGGCTTCGTGGTTCGAAGCGGACGACATAATTCCCCGAAACCAACTCCTGGTTGGTCGTGGCAGAGGTCTTCTCCTCAAATACGGCTTCGTACAGACCGGGAGGCAATATGTCGATCAGATCTGTTGCCTTTTGGAGTTCCTCGTGCTCTTTCGTCGCGACCTTTGCCGACACAAAGATACCCAGATGTCCGATTGTTTGATGAAGCGCATAGACGATGGTCTGCCCGGCAGCGACAATTTCAGCATCTTGGTCGTAAAGATCCAGTATCCAGCCAAGCGCCTGTTGAGGTGGCGTGATGTTATCACCGAACGAGCAAAAGACGACGATGGGTGATTTAATATTGCGTAAATCAACCGCACTGCCTTCGGTTGTTCGGATGCCGGCGGAAGAGAGGCGGTTGCCAACGAACAACTGATCCGCAATACTCTGCATCTCGTTCGCGGTCAGCAGGACCGGACTTCCCCACCACGTTTCAAACTCCAGAAAGCGTGGACCTTCGGTATCAACCTTGGAATAAACATTATACGGCTTTTGCCAGTAGGTGTTAGCCGGATCGAGTGCCTCGAAATTTTTAACCAAGTAGGCGCCATCGAAAATGCCATTTCCAATATCTCCGGCCAATGACGTACTCCAAGTTCCTCCGAGCAGCCCGCCTAGATAACGCATCGGGTTCTTGCCATGGACGCCTGCCCAATAGGAAAGCGGCGAGCCTGCGAGCATCACCGGCCCCACAAGGTCAGGGTGCATGGCGGCCATCATGGCAATTTGCCAACCGGCCTGGCAGTTGCCGATAAGAAATGGCTTGCCATCTGCGGCCGGGTGCAGTGCTATCACCATACGAACGAAAACGGCCTCGGCATGACAAACGTCTTCGACCGTCTGACCTCGAACCGGTTCAGGAAGAAAACCCACAAAGTAGCAAGGATGACCGGCGGCGAGCGCAACGCCGATTTCACTATCCGACTTCATCCCCCCGATGCCCGGCCCGTGGCCCGCGCGTGGATCAAAAACGATAAAGGGGCGCATCCGTGCATCGCTCTCTACCCCGGCGGGCGGCAACATGCGCAGCAGCGCATAATTCACCGGGCGCTCAAGCTCGAGACCGTTCATCACGAGCTCATACTGGTAGTGCAATACGTTTGGTGCGTGCCGCGCGTTGTGAGCGAAGTGCGTGTTGCCGCGTTGCCGGAGAATATCGAAAAATAAGACCGAGCGCTGCCAAGCGTCCAAGCTGTAATCGATCGCCTGCGCTGCCATAGTGGCAGGGAACATCGTCAACATGCAGGCGGCCTCGATCCACGTCATATTGTCCGTCCGCTTCATCATCGCCGGCTCATGTTGGGCCGGCGCGACCGGCGGTTGCGTGACACCCGAGCGAGAAGAGCGGTCCGTAAGCGTCATTCCGTAGTCCCCTTGGTTTCGCGAATTTTGCGTATAGCAGGAACGTCTTTCGATTCCTGTTTCGCGCCTACGGAGCTCCAGTCAGCATTCAGAGCAAAAATTAGGCGTTGAGAGTAAGCATTATCGTCGCCGAGGCTGATCGACCATCCAGTAGATTACTGATCGCGACCGGAAATTGATGGTAGAAGAAACCGGCCCTCAGAGCGTGTCTCCGGGCGTACCCCCGCACTCTCTCTTCCGGCTCTAAGGGTTTCCCCGGATGTTCCTTTCGTTGGTCGGCTGCTTAAGATCGTGTCACGGAAAGGCGATCCCTTATTTGTGACCATGGCATGAACGGATGTTCCGGATGACCAGGCGACGCATTGGCATTCTAGCATTACTTGGCATCGTCGTTATCGCCGGTGGCGGCTATTATTATTACGCCGCCCTGCAAGCAAGGCTTCCTCATGGCATTGTGTTCGGCAACGGAAGAGTTGAGGGCGACGAGATCGCGATCGCGACGAAATACGCGGGCCGCATTGCCGAGATCGATTTTCAAGAAGGTGATCTTGTTCAAAAAGGGCAGGTTCTTGCGCGCATGGACACGAGTGAGCTTGATGCGTCTGAACGGGCGGCTGCTGCGTTGGCTGACCAACGCCAAAAGGATGCGGATGCGACCCGCTCAACCATACAGGTCCGCCAGGCAGAACTGGACCTTGCGAATAGCGAACTTGCGCGCGGTCAGGTTCTGGTTGCGAAAGACGCCGTCAGCCGCCAACGCGTCGAGCAGTTGACCGCTGCGCAACGGTCGGCGACCGAGCGTCTTGCTGCGGCTAAGTCCGGGGCATCTGCCGCGGATGCCGCGGTCGCCTCCGCGAAAGCGGAGCAAGAACGCCTCCAGCATATGATCGCTGATTCGACGCTCGTCGCGCCAAAATTAGGGCGCATTCTTTTTCGCCCCGCCAAAATCGGCGAAACACTTCCCGCCGGCGGGCAAGTCGGGACAATGGTTGATCTCAGTGACGTCTACATGACGTTCTTTTTGCCCAGCACGGAGGCCGGTAAGCTGTCGATGGGCGCATCCAGCCGTATTGTCCTCGACGCGCTGCCAAACCGCCCCATTCCGGCCTACGTCTCGTTTGTTTCGCCACGCGCCCAGTTCACGCCAAAGCAAGTCGAGACACAGACGGAGCGCGAACGCATGATGTTCCGTGTAAAGGCCCGCATCCCCCAATCATTAGTTATGAAAAACCTTGATAAGGTCAAAGTTGGAGTCACGGGTGTCGCATATGTAAAGGTCGATCCGAAGGTTCAGTGGCCGTCCCGGCTCGAATCCGATCTGACGGCAGAGGCGGGCTCCGAATGAACGATGCTCATGTTCACTCTATTGCCGCGATCGAAATTCATTCTATCCGACATGTGTATTCGAAGGTCGTTGCGGTTGATGATGTGAGTCTGACTGTTCCATCCGGGTCGACGGTGGCGTTGATCGGGCCTGATGGCGTTGGCAAATCTACGCTCATGGCCTTGATCGCCGGTGTAAAACGAATCCAGAGCGGAAAACTCGTAGCACTCGGCGCTGATATGACAGATCGGCGTCAAAGGCGGAACGTGATGCCTCGAATCGCCTACATGCCGCAGGGGCTCGGAAAGAACCTCTACACAGCGCTGACGGTCAGTGAAAACATCGATTTTTTTGGGCGCCTCTTCGGCCAGGACCGTGCAGAGCGCGAGTCCAGGATCGCGAAGTTGCTCGGCGCCATCGGCTTGGCCCAATTTGCCACCCGTTACATGGGCAAGCTGTCCGGCGGCATGAAGCAGAAGCTTGGCTTGTGCTGTGCTTTGGTCCACGATCCGGATCTCCTTCTCCTGGACGAACCTACAACGGGTGTCGATCCGCTCTCGCGCCGGCAATTCTGGGAGCTCGTCGACGGCATCATGGCGGCTCGTCGGGGGCTTACGGTCGTGGTTGCAACATCAGACCTGGACGAAGCCGATCGGTTCGGACGCGTGGTCATGATGGATGGCGGGAAGATTCTCGCCGATGGCGCGCCTCACGAACTCAAGAAGAATACCAACACGGACACGCTCGAACGTGCGTTCATTGCGCTGCTTCCGCCTGAAAGGACGGCCGAGTTGCGGCAGATCTCGGCCGTAGTCGAAGCCATTCCACCTGACGCACCTGTGGCAATTGAGGCGCATGAGCTGACCCGCCGGTTTGGCTCATTCACGGCTGTCGACAGGGCTTCGTTTTCGATTCGCCAGGGGGAGATCTTTGGCTTCCTCGGCTCCAACGGCTGCGGCAAAAGCACGACGATGAAGATGCTCACAGGTCTTCTTCCGCCCAGCTCAGGTGAGGCGCTGCTGTTCGGCCAGAAGCTCGAGGCGGCTGACATAGATACGCGGCGGCGCATCGGCTACATGTCTCAGGCCTTTTCTCTTTATGGCGAACTTACGGTGCGTCAAAATCTTCGCTTGCACGCCGAGATCTTTGATATAAGGGGCGTGCGTGGCGCCAACCGCCTGGAGACCGTTACGAGGCAATTCGGACTGGTGCCTCATTTGGACGATTTGCCGGATGCTCTGCCACTCGGCGTCAGGCAACGGCTCTCTCTCGCAGTCGCGGTTCTGCACGAGCCACAAATTTTGATCCTCGACGAACCGACATCGGGGGTCGATCCCGTCGCGAGGGACATGTTCTGGAAAGAACTTATTGCGCTCTCTCGCGAGCAGCATGTGACCATCTTTGTGACCACGCATTTCATGTCCGAGGCGCTACGATGTGACCGTATTTCATTCATGCATGCGGGCCGCGTTATCGCCTGTGATACGCCCGAAAAACTTCAACAAGATCAGAATGCCAACACGCTCGAAGATGCTTTCATTGCGTATATGCAGAAGGGAGGAGCGCAAGAGAATCTTCCATCCGCTTCATCGGCATTTCAGGCTACGGAAGATGCTACGTCGCGTCATTATCCGATCTTTTCACCCCGGCGCATTTTGGCGTATGGCTGGCGTGAAGCCGTAGAACTGGCCCGCGATCCGATCCGCCTGACGATCGCGCTAGCCGGTACGCTGATCCTTATGCTGGTATTCGGTTTCGGCATCACGCTTGACGTGGATCGCGTCAAGTTCGCGGTCCTTGATTTCGATCAAACGCCGGAAAGTCGTCTCTATGTAGACCAATATGCTGGTTCTTCATATTTTATCCAGCGACCGCCGCTGCACAGTCAATCCGAGCTTGACCGCGCGCTCAGATCACACGCCATAACGTTCGCCGTGGAGATACCACCGGATTTTAGCCGAAACCTTCGTCAGAAGCACCCGGTTGACGTATCAGCCACAGTTGACGGCTCAAACGTGTTTTTCGCGCTGACGATCATGTCTTACATTACCGGCCTGAATGACCGGTTCTTGCAGGATCTCGCCGGGTATGGAACCGGGGTTGACCCTTCAGCGGTCCAAGTGTCGACGAGGTTCCGATATAATCAGGCATTTCGCAGTGTTGATGCGATGGTCCCGTCGACCATCGCGCTCCTACTCGTATTTGTTCCCGCCATTTTAACGGCGTTGTCCGTGGTGCGGGAGAAGGAGCTAGGTACCATAACCAATTTGTATGGAACGCCCGTTTCCAAGATAGAGTTCCTGCTAGGAAAGCAGATCCCATACGTCGTGCTTGCCTTGGTTAATTTTCTTGTTATGGCGCTCATGGCGGTCACGATATTTGCCGTTCCGTTAAAAGGGAGCCTGATAGGACTGGCGCTTGGTGCCGTCGTTTATGTGTTTGCCACGACAGCGATCGGCCTCCTGTCATCATGCATTACGAAAACGCAAATGGCAGCTGTCTTCGGAACAGCCATCGCGACGATGTTGCCAGCCACGCAATTCTCCGGAATGCTTCAGCCGGTCTCTACCCTGAGAGGCACAGGTTACATAATCGGCACCGTGTTTCCAACCACCTATTTTATGAAAGTCAGCGTCGGTGCGTTCACCAAAGCGCTGACATT
The DNA here is from genome assembly GCA_963798115.1 of uncultured Pseudomonadota bacterium. GTDB lineage: Bacteria > Pseudomonadota > Alphaproteobacteria > Acetobacterales > Acetobacteraceae > Acidocella. The sequence continues at coordinate 138,554 of CAWCRT010000009.1, read as the reverse complement.
TTTCGATATTTTGCCATTCATATTTTGGATGGCTGTAATCTGGCCGGTACTTCTGCTGCTTGCCATGGTCCTTCTGCCAAAACAGGAGGCTTAGTGTCGTCCCGTATTCGGAATATCATGCAGCTGACCTGGAAAGAACTGATCAGCCTTCGACGCGATACGTTTATGGTAATCTTTGTCGTTTACTCATTCTCGTTTGCAGTCTACAGCCAGGCGACGGGAATTTCTCAGGAACTTGCGGATGCATCCATCGCGGTGGTCGATGAGGATCACTCCGCACTTGCCCATCGTATCGTTGATGCGATCATGCCGCCGCTCTTCCAACGCCCGGTTGCGCTCGCGCGTGACGAGATCGATCCGGCGATGGATAGTGCACGTTTCACGTTCGTTGTCGACATCCCGCCGGACTTTGAGGCTGATGTGCGTGCCAATCGTTCGCCGACGGTTCAGGTTCTGGTCGACGCCACGGCGATGATGCAGGCGGGCCTTGGTGCCAACTACCTTAACACGATCATCCAGGGCGAGGTCGCCAAGTTCCTCGAGGGTGCCACCTCGGGAATGCCGCCTGTCGCGGTCCAGATACGCGCGGCGTTCAACCAGGGGCTAATCGGCTCGTGGTTCACCGGCACGATGGGCATGTTAAACAATATTACAATGCTTTCGGTATTGCTGTCTGGCGCCGCCCTGTTGCGTGAACGTGAGCATGGAACCCTTGAACATCTGTTGGTGATGCCTGTGGGTCCAACGGAGATTATGGTGTCGAAGGTGCTCGCGAATGCGTTAATTATTATAACTGTCACCGCCATATGTGTCTATGGAATGTTGCGGGGAATTATTGGTCTGCACGCGATGGGGTCCGTCGGTTTGTTCCTGTTCGGGACGCTGATCTATCTTTTCTTTGCAACATCATTGGGTATTTTTCTGGGCACTGTCGCGCGCACAATGCCGCAGCTTGGCCTGATGTTTATATTGCTCGTACTGCCGATGAATCTATTGTCGGGGAGCAACACGCCTGTCGAAAGCATGCCTCCCTGGATGCAGGCCGCGGTCCAGATTTCGCCCTCCACGCATTTTGTTTCTTTTGCACAGGCGATTCTATTTCGGGGGGCAGGATTGTCGGTGGTCTGGAGAGAGTTTGCTGTGGTTTTTGCGATTGGCCTTTTCTTTTTTATCGCAAGCTTTGTGCGCTTCCGAAAATTTCTGTCGGCTCAGTAAGAGGCCGGGCCAAAACGGAGGATCGAGAGGCGCATCGTAAGGTGACAGGGATGATCCCATGGAGCGCAGCACGATGGCAATTTTGCCGGTTAGCCGGGGCGATGGAGCGAGTTCTGAGCGATTCCAGCCGCAGGACTTAGGGCGAAACAGGTTGATTGGCCGCCGCCGGGTCCTCATGATGTCAGCTGCCATTGCCACGTCTTGTTCGGGGTGCACGCTTGTTGGCCCGAACTTCAAGACACCGGTGGCGCCGGTAGCTCCTGCCTATCTTGGCGCTGGCGGGCAGAAGCTTCCGGCGAAAGAGCCGGAACTTCGCGACTGGTGGAAGGTGTTCGGGGATCCGGCGTTAAATCAACTTGTGGCGTTAGCCTACGCGCAGAACCTGACCCTTCAAGCTGCGGGGGCGCGTGTGTTGGAGGCGCGAGCGGAATTGGGTATTGCGACAGGCAATGTCTATCCACAGGCGCAGGCGCTTAATGGCGGTGTGAGCTACAATCGTCTTAGCCACCAAGATATCTACTCGTCGGCGGCGCCGGCGGAGGATTTCTGGCGGGCGACATTGGGGCCTGAACTTGTATGGGAGTTGGATTTTTGGGGAAAGTTCCGTCGGGGCGTGGAGTTGGCGACTGCGGCCTATCTCGCCTCGATCGCGAACTACGATGATGTTCTTGTGAGTTTGCTCGGCAACGTTGCCACCACCTATCTCGGGATCCGGACGCTGGAGACGCAGATAGAGATCGCGCGTGCTAACATCAGAACGCAGCGCCGGGCACTCTACATTGCCCAAACGAGATTCGACGAAGGCAGCACCACGCGGTTGGACGTCTACCAGGCACAGGACGTCTTGGCGGCCACAGAGGCGCAACTGCCGCAATTCGAAATTCAACTGGCACAAGGAAAGAATGCGCTGCTGGTGTTGCTGGGGATGGAACCTCAATCTCTCGATGCGATCCTCGGGGAGTCGTCCGGGATACCCGCTGCCCCGGATGACGTGGTCGTGGGCATACCCGCTGACCTTCTGCGCCGGCGTCCGGACGTTCGTGCGGCAGAGCTGTTGGCCGCGGCGCAAAGCGCCCAGATCGGAATTGCCGAGGCGGATCTTTATCCGGCCTTTTCGCTCTTCGGCACGGTCGGTCTTGCTGCCACGAATGCGCCTCCGGCGAGCCTCAGCGACTTCTTTACGTACAAGGCGGTTACCTTCGCGTTCGGTCCGTCTTTCCACTGGAATATCTTGAATTACGGGCAAATTACCAACAATGTCCGGGTGCAAGACGCGCGTCTTCAAGCCCGCTTAATTGACTATAAGAACACGGTGCTCACGGCCCAGGAGGAGGTTGAGAACGGTATAGCGAGCTTTGTCCTTTCACGTCAGCAAGTCGAGTTCCTGCGGAGAAGCGTTCGCGCGACGCAGGGGGCGCTTAACCTGGCTTTAGATCAGTACCATGAGGGATTGGTAGATTTTACGACGGTACTGACAACGGAGCAGAACTTGCTTCAAGCGGAAACCAATTTGGCTGCGACGATAGGAACGGTCGCCTCGAGCGTTGCTCGAATCTATCGGGCTCTAGGTGGAGGGTGGGAAATCGCAGCTAATAACGGGTTCGTAAGCCCGGAAACACGCGAGGAGATGATGCAACGTACCAATTGGGGACAATTATTGCCGCCAGAGGGTAGGCCAAAGCCAGCTATTCCACCCACGGGGGGTTGGCATGACATTGGCGTCGGCCCACCCGAATGGTAGCATCGGGACCGGTCGAAAAGTCAATGTCTCTGGCGCGTTCGATGGGCAGGCTGGATGATTTTGGCGCTTCCGGGGCGTGCAGCGCTTCGTCTTGGCGTGGAGAATCAATTTGATCCAAATTCGCATCAAATTGATGCAGGTCAATTACGAACCTGTTTTTTGGGACGAGGTGTTGCGAAGGTCGGTCCTCAACGGAGTTCGTGGCAAATGTCGGTGAGACGGAAGCCAATCATCCGGGCTAGCGGCGACATTGCGGGTCTTTGCTCAAATTCGCAGGGGCAGAGGGCAAGCCACGAGCGATCAGATGTCTCTGTGTTGAGTGCTATTATAGATTCATTTTCTGATCCATTCGCCGTTGCAGATAAATTTAGTCGAATTGTGTTGCAGAACATCCATTGGGACCTCGTCAGCGCAGAGAGTTCGCTGTGCGCCGATATAGTCGATGATGATGAAGAGTTCATGCGGAGAGTGGGGGTTGTAGGGAGTTCGTTGCCCGATTTAGCCTCGGCGGCAAAAAATCTTCGTGAGATATTCACCGGTGGACGTTGCTCATTTTCGGTGCCACACAAAATGACCGATGGCCATGTTGTGCGTTGGATGCGAATGGACGTGACCAGAATGCGCGGTCTGCCGGGGCACGTTGCCATTATCCATAGAGACCTTAGTGATCTCCGGCAGGCGAAAAGCGATATAAATCTCCTGTCTATGGAGTTGCTCGAGGCGCAAGATAACGAGCGCAGGCGGATTGCCCGCATGATCCATGATGTGACGGCACAGGAATTGGTGGCGTCGAAGCTCTATCTAGAAAACGCGCTCAACGACGTTGAGCGATCTAGAAATTTCTGTGCTAGTGGCGTTAAGGCATTGGATCATCTGGAGCATTCGCTGAGCGAGATCCGGACGCTGAGTTATTTACTTCATCCTCCGGATTTGGCGGAATTCCACTTTGCTCATGCGGTCCATTTGTTCTTAAAGGGTTTCGCGGAGCGCACGGGTATTCAAGTTGTCTTCGATGTTGTGGCGAGGCTACCGGCCATTTTACCGGATGCTGAACGTGTGTTGTTTCTCATTATTCAGGAAGCGCTAACAAACGTCTATCGACATTCGGGAAGCAAGTCTGCCGTCGTCGTCATGCGGTTGACGAATGACAAGCTCGTTCTGGAGGTCACGGATAATGGCCGAGGGTTCCCGGCATGCTTCATTGAAGGTAAGCCCTCAACGGCGCCTGGCGTCGGGATTGTCAGCATGCGTGCTCGGGCGAATCGATATGGCGGTACCTTGACGATCCAATCCGATAAGTATGGCGTCACGTTGCGTGTCGTCTTTCCATGTAAGTGTCTTACGGAATCCGAAGAAATCGTTTCATAAATAGGCTGCCGTGCCCGGTCGCAAAGCCGTTCTTCGCTAGTCGCAACAAATAAGTGGTAGAGCAACTTGATGAGCGAAAGACAGCCCAGTCGCAGTCAAGATACGCAAGCGGGGGTCCGTATCGTCATCGCTGATGATCACGATGTTGTTAGAGAAGGGTTGCGTAAATTGCTTGAAGGGCAATCGCAATGGGAAGTTTGCGGCGAAGCTGTAAACGGTCGCGAAGCCGTGAGCATGTGCCAAGAGATGAAACCAAATATTGCGATTCTGGATATTAGTATGCCAGAATTGAATGGGGTCGACGCATCAAAGCAGATCCTCAAGGTCAGTCCTGCCACCGAGATCCTCATATTTACGATGCACGATTTGGACCAGTTGGTGAGAGATATGCTTGTCGCAGGCGTCCGGGGCTATTTGCTGAAGTCAGATCCGGCACATAATGTCATCGATGCGGTTGCTTCGCTCGCCATTCATCGACCCTATTTTAACATGCGGGTGAATGAAACCATTCTCACTGGTTATCTAAGCGCCGTGGCAAAAGACGTATCTTCGGCGGGAAAGTCTGCCGGGGAGCTGCTGACCGGGCGTGAACGGGAGATCCTGCAACTACTCGCTGAAGGCCGGTCGAATAAGGAGATTGCGCGCCGCCTTGAAATCGGGGTGAAGACGGTGGAGACACACCGCGGTGCGATCATGCACAAAATCGGTGCGAATTCGATTGTAGATGTCGTTCGCTTTGCGGTCCGGAATCACATTGTCGAGTTTTGAGGCGTGCGGAACCAGTCTGCGGCGAACGCCGTCGTCGGATAGGGAAACGAGTGATACCGCTCTCAACGTCGCGTTTTGGGCAGCATAGGGAAGACAAGTCGCGTCGTGACACTTGATCTACGTCAATGCGCCGTAGCGAATGTTGGCGCAGTTTAACGCGCCCTGAATCGCCTAGAGCGGCAGCGGCGTTGCAGTCATCGACTTCTGCTCTTCTCTGGCCGGCAATCGCTTTGATGCCGTCCATGTTCGGAGAGGGAACCACGTGCAAACGATATCGGTTGAAGATGCGGTCTCCATGATCCCCCATGGCGCCAGTCTGATGGTCGGGGGCTTTATGGCCGTAGGCTCGCCCGGTCGTATCATCGACGAGATTGTAAGACAGGGTAAGCGCGATCTCACGGTGATTGCCAACGATACCGGCTTATCGGGCGTAGGCATCGGTAAGCTGGTCAGTGCCAGGCTGGTGCGCAAGGTGATTGCCAGTCATATCGGTCTGAATCCCGAGACCCAACAGCAGATGATGGCGCGTGATCTGATCGCCGAGCTGGTGCCGCAGGGGACCCTGATCGAACGCATCCGAGCCGGCGGCTATGGGTTGGGCGGCATCCTCACGTCGACCGGCCTGGGTACGGTCGTCGAGGACGGCAAGCAGAAGCTAGAGGCAAATGGCCAGACCTATCTGGTCGAGCTTGCACTGCGTGCCGATTTTGCTCTCGTCCACGCGTTCCTGGCGGATTACCTCGGCAACCTCACCTATGTGCTGACGGCTCGCAACTTCAACCCCGTCATAGCCATGGCCGCCGATACGGTGATCGCCAGCGCCGAACATATCGTGCCGGTTGGACTTATTGCGCCTGATCACGTCCTTACGCCCGCTCCACTCGTTGATTACTTGGTCGGCAACCCGTGAGATCGTCATGACCCCCCAGACCATCATCGCACGCCGCATCGCCCGGGAATTGCGTGACGGTATGCTCGTCAACCTGGGCATAGGAATCCCGACGCTCGTTGCCAACTACGTGCCAGATGACGTGCACGTCTTCTTCCAGTCGGAAAATGGACTGATCGGCACCGGCGCCATCCCGGAAGAGGGTATGGCCCAGCCACTCCTGACCGACGCTGCGGGGCGCCCCGTGACAGCACTTCCTGGAGCGAGCATCTTCGACAGCGCAACTTCGTTTGGACTGATCCGCGGCGGCCATGTCGACATGACCGTGCTCGGCGGCTTGCAGGTCGATCAAGCGGGGCATTTGGCGAACTGGATGATCCCGGGGCGCATGGTACCCGGAATGGGTGGGGCCATGGATCTGGTCACCGGTGCTAAACGCGTCGTCGTGGCAATGCAGCATACCGCCAAAGGCAAGCCGAAAATCGTTTGTCTCTGCGATCTGCCTCTCACCTCAATCCGCCCCGTCGATCTGTTAGTCACTGAACTTGCCGTCATCGCCTTCCCAAACGGCCGGGCGACGCTCCAGCAGACCGGCCCGGGCGTTACGATTGCAGAGGTGCTCGGATTGACTGCCGCAGAATTAATCGTGCCGGAGCACGTCTCCGAAATGCGATTTGACGGCTAACCGAAGCTCAAGTCGACGAAGCGATCCATATGAGCGAGTCCCTGCTGGACTATTTTTCCTGCCGATTTGTTCGCAGAGACGAGAGGGCAAGTCATGCAAGATTTTAACGGCTACACGTCACAAGAGATACTTCGCGACGGTACGATTGTGACAGTGCGGGCTGCCAGGGCAGATGATGGGCCCGCGATCGACCGTGCGTTCCACAAACTTGAGCGGGATACCGTGTATACTCGGTTCTTTGGGTACAAGGCGGATGTCAGTGAGGCGGAACTCACCCGGATCACCGGGGCGGACTTTGACCATGCCGTCGCGCTGCTCGTCACGGTCGGCGCCCGGGAGGACGAAATGGTCGTCGGCGGGGCCAGCTACTTCGTCATTGACCATGCCGCTCCGCCTCGAAGCGCGGAAGTCGCCTTCCTTGTCGAGGAGGATTACCAGGGCTGCGGGCTCGCAAGCGCCCTTCTGCAACACATGGTTCGGATCGCACGTACGAAGGGCCTCAATCAGTTCGAGGCTGACGTGCTCGCCCGGAACTTGGCGATGCTGCGCGTCTTTCGGCAGAGCGGCTTGCCTATGACGCTGACGCGGGAGGGCGATGTCGTGCATGTGGTGCTTTCCCTCGGAGGAGCCTTGTCGAGCGAGGCATAGGTCAAGGCACGCCGACACCTCGTCGAGGTGCTTCAAAGCTGAGGCCGCCGGCATGTGCGCGCGTGTGTAGCGGGGCCGGGTTTGCTGCTCTTGGAATGGTATGACGATATACGAACAAGGAAGTGAAACTCATGTTTAGGTTCGGGCCGCTGCGGCGCGTGCTGCTGGACGGTGCGATGGTCGTGCTGCCGATTGGCGCGATCGTCCTTCTGGTTCTGGCCATCTTACGGAAAGTTCAGGATGCGGCCGAGCGTGTCGCCGGTCAGACAGAACACCCGGTCCTCGTCGCAGTGGTGTTGCTGCTGCTGCTCTGCCTCGTGTTCGGTCTCCTGGTCCGTTCCAGCTCTGGCCGTGCGGTCCGGCGCGTGCTGGAACGGAAAGTCTTCGAACAGATACCAGGCTACCGCTTGGCCAAAGCGTTTACCGGCGACGGTCTGTTGGCGGAGCAAGGTAGCCGCAAACCACGCCCCGCCCTCGCGGCGATCGAGGAAGGGCAGTGTCCGGCGCTGGTGATGGAAGAGCTCGCAGACGGACGGTTGGTGGTCTTCGTGCCAGGTACGCCGGCGCCGATGTCAGGGGCGCTCTACGTGTTCGCTCCGGACAAGGTGACATATCTCGACGTGCCGCTGCTGCCTTTCCTGAAGGTCGTCTCCTCCTGGGGCCTCGGCCTGCGTGAGATCATCGAGGCACAGAAAGGAACAGACACGCGCAAGTTGCGCACGGACCGCCCGATGAGCGGCGATCTGACCATCGATCGCAATGCGTAGCGTTCTCATGCCTCGTCGGTCCGCGCAACAAAGGGCCTGTTTTTCTGGGACGCTCTTCAGCGCCTTTCTCCTCGGACCGGGGAGGGGGCTTGGCCCGGCAAATTGATCCGGGGGGCGAAGGACAGTTTTTTCCGGCAACACATCAAGGAGGGGCAACACAAATGTCGAGCGAATCCAAGACACAGGACTGGTCGAAGCCCGCGGCGATGGCGATCCCCAAGGGAGGGTACTTCGAGGACAAGGTCGAACAGGGGCGCTACGGACCGATCTTTCCCAAGACCCCGGCCTGCTATGGCTTCTCGATCCTGGCCAAGGTGATTCCGGGCCACGAAGAAATCTTCTACAAATACGCGAAAGACATCGAGAAAACGATCGCCGAGCAGCCGGAGGCCCTGGCTGTCTTGCAACTGCACTACCTGCGCTGGGTACTCTTCCCGATCAAAGGCGATACCTACTTCATGTATCAGGGCATTTTTGACACAGACTTCGATAAATATACCGAAGACGCCGTCACGCTGTTCGGTATCACCGGGCTGCGGACGGTGTTCGAAAACCTCGAGGGTTTCCCGATGGACTGGCAGACAAACCCGGCCGCCTTCGTCCAGTTTGTCCGCGACCACCAATGCCCGAGCTTCCTCGAATATGCGGAATATCCGTATGTGAGCGCGACCGAGATCAAAAAAGCCCTCACACTGAAGGCCGCGTTTTCGAGCATGCTCGATCAGATGCAATGAGATCCTGGATGAGGAATGTTCGACATTTGCGAGACGCGGCGCTGACGGTTAGGTCAATTAAACAGGAAACGTGGCGATGCTTGAATTCGACGACATCCAGCACATCCTGCTGACGCGCGCCCCGGCGCTCGCGGCCCGATACGAATTTCTGTCGTTTCGCGATGCCCAAGGCGGCCGCGCTTGGGTGTCGGCGATCAAAGAGACGATTCATTCGGCGGCCTCGATGCGCGCCGGACTCGACAGCGACAAGCGCTGGGTGACGGCGGCTTTCACCTGGAATGGCCTGCGTGCGCTTGGACTGGACGAGGCTTCGCTCGAATCGTTTCCGCAAGAGTTCAAGCAGGGCATGGCAGCGCGGACGGAGACCCTCGGCGACACTGGCTTGAACGCGCCCGAACATTGGGTCGGCGGGCTTGCGAGCCCCGATCTTCATGCCATCGTCATTCTCTTTGCACGGGATGCGGCGGAGCATGAGCGGTGCGTCTTAGAGCACGGGAAACTGATCGCCGCCTGTCCGGGCGTCGAACTGCTCTCCGTTCTCGACCTTCATGCCCTTCCACCGTTCGGATATGCGCACGAGCATTTCGGCTACCGCGACAGGTTGTCGGAACCGGTCATCGAGGGGAACGGTGATGAACCAAGGCCGGGAGCCGGCGCGCCCTTGAAGCCAGGCGAGTTCATCATCGGCTATCCCGACGAATATGGCGTCATAGCCGACCAGCCCGCAGCCCGAAATTTTGGCCCGGAATGGCAGCTTCATGGCCTACCGGCGGCTCGAGGAGCATGTGGGCAAGTTCCGTGACTTTCTCCGGCAGCATGGCGAGAGTGCGGAGGAGCAGGAACTGATCGCGGCGAAGTTGATGGGGCGCTGGCGCAGCGGCGCCCCGCTCGCGCTCGCGTCCGAAAAAGACGATCCGGCCCTCGGCGCCGACATGCAGCGCAACAATGACTTCACCTACAAGGAGATGGACCCGCACGGTTATGCGGTCCCGCTCGGCGCGCATATTCGCCGGATGAATCCCCGTGACACGGCGCACAACATGAACCGGCGCCGGATGATCCGACGCGGGGCGCCATACGGGCCTCCTCTGCCGGAAGGCGCGCCCGATGACGGGGCCGAGCGCGGGATCGCGGCCTTCATCATCTGCGCGAGCCTGATCCGCCAGTTCGAGTTCGCACAGAATGTCTGGATCAACGATCGGACCTTCAACGATCTGGGCAACGAACGCGACCCGATCATCGGCACCCAGGACGGGACGTTGGACTATAAGATTCCAAAGCGGCCCATTCGCAGGAAGATCGTCGGGTTGCCCGCCTTCACCACCCTGAAAGGGGGCGCGTATTTTTTTCTGCCGGGACTCAAGGCGCTTGGCTATCTCGCGTCACTGGACGCACAAAGCCGGGCTTGAGCCGCCATCACGTTAAAGGGAGGATCCTATGTCAGCCCAAGCTTCCGCCCGGACATACAACCAGGATCACATTCCGCGTAAATATACCCCGGGCAAACGGCGCATGAGCATCTACTGGACCTGGAGTTACCCGTGGGAGTCCCAGCGCGACATTGCGGAGATGGATAACCGGTTTTCGACGATGACGGACGTTCGCCGTGTCGCCTGGCCGGCCTATGAGTTGCAGGAATGGAGCGAAGCGCAGTTTCTGCAAGGCATCGCGGGAACGCTCGAGCTGTTTCACCGCTCGACGCTCAGCTTCCAGAAGATCGCCGGCGAAATAACGGGCCATCCGGTCGCCGTCTTCCAGCGCATCGACCAAGCCGGATACAAACTGCCGATCGATGAGCGCATTCTTGCCGACGCCGACACGCTGATGGTGTTCGGACTCGACCATATTCTCTCCGAACAGGAGGCGGCGCCAGAGCGAGATTGCCGCGATCGGCGCGTGGTTGAAGCGCGACGGCACCTGTCTTCTGCTGGCACCCCATCATGACGTCGGCTTCAGCGATGACATGAAGCAACGCCAAGTTGAATATCTGCATCACGGCGACCCGCTCGTGCCTCGCCAGCAGAGGTTTGGGCAGTACACGCGCTCATTGATGAAGGGGCTTGGCGTTCCCGTGCACAACATTTACGGCCTTCGGCCCGCGCTTGTGAAAGGCACCGACGAAATTGCGCCGCTCACGCCCTTCCACGACCTCGATCGGCTTGGCCTCTTGCAAGACGTCCCGACCCTCAACTTCCACCCGCATCTGCCGCATTATGAACTGACGGGAGGCGAGGGGGCCATCCAAGTGCTTGCACGGCAGCCGATCGACCTTGATCGTCCGCACCCTTTCACCGAGGCCGGCGAGAGGGAGTTCAACTGCCTCCTGTGGATGCCGCCGAACGAGCAGAGGGCCGGAGACGTCGTTCTGGTCGATTCCACAAATTTTACCACACTCTTTGGTGGCACGAAGAGTCTCGAGACCTTCTGGCGGAATCTAGCGACGATGAGGTGAGCGGCGGTTCGTGGCGACAGGGCTCCTGAAGCTAGCGCGCGCTTTATACCAGCAAGAGCGAAAATCGCTTGTCGCTCTTGCTTGTTATGCTTCTATCGCGAGTGCTTTGAGCGTGGCAGGCCCCGTTCTTGCGGACTCGGATGGCCTCGACGTCGCGAATGGGACCGGCGACGATCCAACCCAGCCATTGGGCAAGATCGAGCTTCTTGACCGCTATACGGAAACTCCAGGTCCGGGCGTAGAGGAGGGGGCAACCAAACGCGTCGAAACGAACACACCATTCATCCGGATTGATGCCCCGCCGTTCAGGCTCGCGCCGCAATGGGAACTGAACTTCCGCGCCGAAATTCCGGTCGTGTGGACAAACGCGGTGACGCCCAGGAATCCAATCGGCGCGACCGTACATGGCTTCGGCAACGTGCTCACTCAGGCGTGGATCGTGCACGACATCGATCAACGCTGGGCGGTCGCGCTCGGTGGGCAGCTGATCGCCCCGACCTCGACGAACGGCGTGGCGATGGACGCCTGGGAACAGGTCACAGGTCTCGTCGTCCGCGCCATGCTTCCGGAGATCAGTCCGGGCAGTTATTTCGCGCCGCAGGTGCGTTATGGAACTGATTTCGTAGGCAACGACAGCGGCACCATGTTGCGGCAGTTGCGCATTGCGCCGACCCTCAACCTCAACCTGCCGCACGATCTGTTCTTCACGCTTTACCCAAGCCCGGACATTCGAATGAACTATGGGACGCCAGTATGGAACCAGAAGGGACGGTTGTTCTTGCCGCTGAACTTCATGGTCGGCTGGAAGCCGACCATGAATACGGTGGTTTCGGCCGAGTTCGGCATTCCGATCATCAAGGAGTTTCCAGTTTATAATTTCAAGGCCCAGTTGAGAGTGGGGTATTTGTTTTAATTCCGTTTCCGCCGACAAAATGGGGTAGATGTGAACCAAGCGTGAGGCCCTGCGGGTGTCCATTCTGGCTGGAACTTGGGCGCTGACAGCCGTGCAGAACCGCTCGCATGCTTAAGCAACCACCAGCCAGGCCGCTGTGTGACGCGTCACCCTCCGGAGGCTTCGATGACCACGAACCCGCCGCTTCTCATGGCTGTCTGTTTGTTTTCGGTCGTTGGGATCAGTCAACAATCTCGCGCGCTAACCGTGCAGGGATCGCCGTCCGGAGATGCGCACGTGAACCTGGTTCAGCCCCAGAGCGCGGACGACGGGGCCCCGACTGGTCAGAGCGCAAGCGATATCGCGAAAGAACTACAAAATCCGATCGGCACCATCATCAGCGTTCCGTTCCAAAACAACATCAATTTTAACGTCGGTCCGCACAAAGACACCCAGGACATCCTCAACATCCAGCCGGTGATTCCGTTCCCGATCAGCGACTATTGGAATCTCATTACGAGAACGATCGCGCCGCTGATATGGAACCCGTCCTTTGAACCCGCCAGTTCCGTGCCCTTCGGCCTTGGGCCGATATCCTTCTCCGCATTTCTCTCGCCCAAGGAGCCGGTGGATGGATGGGTATGGGGTGTGACCTTAACGGCGCTGCATGCAATCGACGCGCCCGTGCACAAGACGGGCGTGGAGTCGTCGGCGCCAGGTGCGAACGTGCTGCGTGACATCATAATCCGTGCCGAACAATGCGATCCGCGACCACAGGGCTGTCGCTGTCGAAGCAAATCTACCTTCTTCCAGGGGATCCATTGATCTAGATCAATGCGGGCCGATGCCTTCGACTTTTAAAGTAGCATCATTGGGTAGCTCGCTTCCGGTCAGAAAACCGGAACCATACCCTCAACGGCCCAAACATCGGTGTAGGAAGAACCAATGCGACCCATCCTCGCGGCCTGCGTTCTCGCAGCCATGTTTGTTGCCCCCGCCTTTGCCGACCAGCCGGCAAAGAAGGGGATCGATGCGGACCACGCATTTATGACAGGTATCCGCAAGCTGGGTGTGATGTCGGGTGAGGCTTACGTCTGTTCCAGCGAAGCGGATAAACCACAAGTGGGCCAAGGCGCCATCGACCTCGCAACGCAGGTCAGCCTGCATTTTGGGCTGCAGGCGGCGTTCATTTACAGCAGCTCCTTCGGCTATGGAACAGGGCATGATTTCGACCATGCGGCCTGCCCGCGGGCGATCGCGGACTTCAAGGCGCTGCAAGCCAAGTATTTGGGACACTGAAATGTACAAAAGATACACCCTGTTGCTCACCGTCACACTGGCGCTCTGTGGTAGCGCTATGGCGGCGCCGGTTACGCGGTTCGCACCGGGCAGCGTTTCCCGGGCGATCGATACAGTCGGTCAACCTGATGAGCCTGGGTTGATCCTTGCGCAAACACGCGGACGTGGTGGTGGCGGAGGTCAGCGGGCTGGGGGGGGCGGGCAGCGTGCCGCCGGCGGCGCGAGCCGCAGCGGCAATTTCAACGCCAACAACTTTAACCGCGATGTGTCGAACACCCCCAACACAAACGTCAACCGGAATGCGAACGTCAACACCAGTCGGAACGTGAATGTCTCCGGCGATTGCTGCGATGGCAACTACGATGACGGGCCGAGCTGGGGCGGCGTCGCCGCAGGCGTCGCGGTCGGTGCCGTCGTCGGTGCGGCCGCGAATTCAGCATCTCAAAGCAGCACCTACGCTGCTCCTCCCCCGACTTATCCGCCTGGCTACGTCACGCCGCCTCCCTATTAGACGGTCATGCAATCGAGATGTGAAGTGCTTCCCTTAAAGTGGTCCATTTTTTGAGTTGGTTTTTTGGCAGATTTTCTCGGTTTGGAAGAGGAGATCGGCCATGAAGGGAAACGGTTCTCGGTTGAGCTGATTGTCGAGGTCTTAAAGCAAGTAGAGCTTGGTTTGCCGGTGGCCGACGTTGCGCGATTTATGTGGTGACTTCAGTTGAACTTTGTGGTTTCCTTAACCGCATACCGACAGGATCAAGCTTTTGGCTTTTTGATCTGGTTTGTGGACGCGATTTGAGCAGGAGACGGCGCCATGCAAGGCGCTCGCCGGCGTGGTTGATCCAGCGCCGTCGCGCCTCGAGCAACTCTTCCATCTGTATGCCATCTTTATTGTCTATTTATGTGCAGAAAGCTGTCATCGCGTCTTGTGCCGAAGGCGGTCGGGCGATGTCGAGGGAGGAGCGACTTGATGGTCGGAATCGTTTGTGACGCTAAGCGCGGCGGCGCGATGCGGGCAGCAGGTGGGCATTCGGAGGCAGGGCCATGATCGGCAGGCGCGATCTCTTCGGCGCGCTCGCACTGGGCGTTCCTCTGGTTATTGCCGACGCGCCCAAGATTGATGCACCGGCGGATGCGCCGCCGCGGCCGGATCCTGCGCCGCCAGCGGATGGTCCTTGCCTCTTCTTCACACCGGCCGAGCTGAGGCTGGTCGAGGCCTTGATCGACCGCCTCGTGCCCAGTGATGCGCTCGGCGCCGGCGCGAAGGATGCTGGCGTAGCGCGCTTCATTGATCGTCAGCTCGCCGGCCCCTGGGGAGCAGGTGACCATTTCTATGCCCAAGGCCCGTTCCGTACCGGCACACCGCAGCAAGGCTATCAACTCTCTTTTACGCCCGCGCAGCTTTTTCGTGCGGCTCTGCCGTTGATCGACGCTCATGTGGCCGATACCGCAGATGGTAAACACTTCGCCGATCTGGACGGTGCGAAGCAGGATGCCATCCTCGCTGGTTTGCAAACGGGAGAGATCGATCTTTCTCCAGTGCCCTCCGCAATCTTCTTTGCGGCCCTCCTGGACGTCACAGTGGAAGGGTTTTTCTCAGATCCGACCTATGGCGGTAACAAGGGGCTCGCCGGTTGGAAGCTGGTCGGCTTTCCTGGCAGCTATGACAGTTTCGCGGATGCGATCGAGCACTGGGGCATGCCGTGGCCGCATCCGCCGCTATCGATCGCCGATGCACCAGCCATGAAAATGTCCGGGGCGGCGGCCCTCGAACAACCCGTAATCTGTGGCGGCGCCAAATGACGAAGACTCTGCCCGATATGGACGTGGTGATCGTCGGCGGCGGCTGGTCAGGGTCCATTGCCGGCAAGGAGCTTGCGGCCGCGGGCCAACGCGTTGTCGTGCTCGAGCGCGGTGAACCGCGTTGGACCTCGCCCGACTACCAAGCGCCGCAAGTGCATGACGAGCTGAAATACGCCCGCCGCAACCATACGCACCAGAATACGGCCACCGAAACATACACATTCCGCAACGTTGTCGGGGAAACGGCCTTACCGATGCGCCGCTGGCAGTTTGCCTTCCCGGCGACTCATCTCGGCGGTGGCGGTATCCATTGGTCAGGTGCCTATTATCGGTACGATGTGAATGAGTTCTCGCTTCGAAGCCACTACACCAAACGCTACGGAGCGGGCATCTGGGCGGAGGACATCACCGCGCAGGACTGGCCGGTGAGTTATAACGATCTCGAACCCTATTATGATCGCTTCGAACGGCTGATCGGTGCGTCCGGCAGGGCCGGCAATATTAACGGTGTGCTGCAGCCCCGTGGAAGCCCGTTCGATGCGCCGCGATCGCGGGATTACCCTAATCCGCCGATGAAGGTACCTTATGCACCGGGCCTGTTTGGCGAAGCGGCGGCAGGCCTGGGCTATCATCCGTATATTCAGCCGTCTGCGCTCTGCACGCAGCCCTACGTGAATTCCGAGGGGCTGGCGATGAATGCCTGCGTCTATTGCGGCTTCTGCTCGAATTACGGCTGCGAACATTTCGCCAAGGCGTCGCCCCAGGTTTGCGTCCTCCCTGCGGCACTCGCATTGCCGAATTTCGAGCTTCGGACACGCGCGCATGTGCTCCGCGTCGAGCTCTCAGCGGATCGCAAGCACGCGACCGGCGTCACCTACGCCGATGCAGCCGGCCAGGAACTCTTCCAACCTGCGCATCTCGTCTATCTCTGTTCCTTCGCGATCAATAACGTCCGCCTGATGCTGCTGTCCGGTATCGGTCAGCCTTATGATCCGCAATCCGGGACGGGCACGGTCGGGCGCAACTTCACCCATCAGACGACCGCCTCGGTCAATCTCTTCTTCGATGAGAATACCCGCCTCAACCCATTCATGGGGGCGGGCGCTGTGGCGGTCACTATGGACGATTTCAACGCCGACAATTTCGACCATGGCCCACTTGGTTTTGTTGGTGGCGGCTATATCCAGATCCAGGTAACCGGCGGCGCGCCGATCGGCTTCCACCCCACGCCGAAAGGCACGCCCACATGGGGCAGCGTCTGGAAACAAGCTGTCGCGCGCTATTACAATCATGCGATGCCGATCCAGATTACCGGTGCTTGCTTGCCCACGCGCGGCGGCTTCGTCGATCTCGACCCCACTTACACCGATGCGTGGGGTGAAAAACTACTCCGCATCACATTCGATTTTGCCGACAACGACATCAAGCAGTCGCAATTCCTCACGCAGAAGGCCAGTGAGATTGGCAAACAGATGCGTGGCGTGCAGATCGTCGAGCCTAATCCATGCACGAAACCCTATAGTTCCACCCACTACCAAACGACGCATCTCACCGGTGGCGCGGCGATGGGCGATAATCCGGCGGTTAGCGCCACCAACCAATACGGGCAGAGCTGGGACGTACCGAACGTCTTCATCGCCGGCAGTGCGCTGTTTCCTCAGAACTCCGCCTACAACCCCACCGGCACGATCGGCGCGCTCACCTACCGTGCCGTCGACGCTATCAAGAAGGATTATCTGCGGGCCCCTGGTCCGCTGGTAGCGACATGATCAACCAGACCTTGATCGTCGGAGGCATCGCCGCCTTTGTCATCGGCGGTGCATATACATTTCACGCGGCCGATCTCTACGTGAGCGCTCTTACGGCTGCGTCGATCGCTGCGGTCGCCGGAACCTCCGCCGCCCCAATCAGCGGTCAACTTCCCACAACCGACCCCACCGCCGCCCTGGGCCGCCGATCTTGCGAACGCCAAACCTGCGGATGGACTAACCGCCTTTGCATCCTGTGCAGGATGCCATGGCACCCACGGTATACCCGCACCTGGGGCTCCGTTTCCACGGCTTGCCGGCTTGCCCGCGCCCTATGCCGCCGAAAGGCTATACGCTTATCGCGCCGGCGCCGGGCCGGCAGGCAACCCAATGCAGGGGATTGCAAGTGCGCTCAATCCACACACGATAGCGGCCCTCGCAGCCTATATCGCCACCTTGCCTATTCCGCCTTCGAAACCGGCAAACGGGCCGGCGGCAATCATAAACCTCGATGAATTCGGCGACAACGCCCACGCGATTCCCGCCTGCGATGCCTGCCACGGTCCCTCGGGCGAAGGCATCTCCCCCTTCATTCCGGCGCTCGCCGGTCAGACTTCCAGCTATATTGCCTCCCGTCTGACCAGTTGGCGGGACATGTCGTCGCCCGGGCCGAACGACAAGGTGATGGCCGCTATTGCCAAGCGTTTGACTCCAGCCGAGATTAAGGCGCTGGGCGATTTCTATCAGCAGCAGTGACGATCTGTTTCGGAGCAAACCAAGCAATAATATGACAGGCCCGCTGCTTCCTCTAAGTCTATCGACCGTTCTGATTTTCGTAGCTGCGCTGCTTCCTCAGGCGCGTATGAACTGGCCGCTATGGCTGCGTGCCGTCTGGTCTATCGCGATTTTCCTCGCGCTCACTCTGCTACTGAAGCAGATCCTCGGCTCCCCCGTTAGCGCAAACTTCAACACCGCCCATCCCGGTGCGCAATTATGGGAAAAATTGATCGAAGCCGGATGGTGGTTGATGGGCGCTCGCGTGGCGATCGGGCTGATGCGCCTCGTTGTCATCCTGGAAGGCCGGC
Source organism: uncultured Pseudomonadota bacterium (assembly GCA_963798115.1). Classification (GTDB taxonomy): domain Bacteria; phylum Pseudomonadota; class Alphaproteobacteria; order Acetobacterales; family Acetobacteraceae; genus Acidocella. Next base: position 120,463 of record CAWCRT010000009.1, on the reverse strand, counting down.
CGCGCGAAACCCAGATCATTTCCGACCTCGTTGCCGGCGTGATCTATATTTCTGCGACACTTGCCATCGTCGACTTCGTCTTTGCGGTTTCCATAGGCGGTCTCCTGGCAACTTCGGGGATCATCGCCATCGTTCTGGGCCTTGCGCTGCAGAGTACGCTGGCGGACGTGTTCTCCGGCATAGCAGTGGGTCTTGAGCGACCATATAAGGCTGGAGACCTTATCTGGGTGGAAGGCGGCATCGAAGGGCAAATTATCCAGGTCACTTGGCGCTCTACGCAGATTGCAACCGGTCAAAATAACGTCGCCATCGTGCCGAACAGCGTGATCGCAAAAGCCCGGCTGGTGAACCGCAGCCGGCCCACAACCATCCGCAGCGATACGATTGAGGTCAGGCTCGATGCCAATGTCCCACCTGAACGTTGCCTTGCAGCGCTTACAGCCGCCGTGCGCTCCTGTCGCCTCCTGCTCAACTCTCCCGCGCCAGAAATCATTTGCGCGGGGTTGAATGGCGACGGCTGCATCTACCAAATCATTTTCGCAGTTTCTTCGAGCAACCAGCTTGTCCCAGCACGTAACGAGCTTTTCGTTGAGGTCCATCGCCACCTACACTATGGCGGCATTGCGCTTGCCGTAGCGGGTACCGCCGTCGTTCCGCCTGTTCCAATCCTGACACCTGGCCAGTTGTTGGAACAATCCGACCTGTTCAGCGTCATAGAGCCTGCGCAACGCGATTTTCTGGCTGAACATTTCAAAACAGTCTGGCTACAGCCAGGGCAAACCCTGATCGAGGAAGGTGGTGTGCCGGAGGCGCTTTACATTATTGCGTCTGGCACTGCCGAGATCACAGTCAACGAACCTGGTGGCCCCCGCCTTGTGCACCGGATGAGTCCCGGCGAAAGTCTTGGCGCACTTGGTCTGATCACCGGCTCGCCCTACGCAGCGACAGCGACGGCGCTGACGCCGTTGAAAGCCTGCCGGCTTGACAAGGATGCGATCGCCGCCGCAATCAAGGCCCAGCCGGCGCTTTGCGAAGCTCTGGAAGCTTTGGCACAGCGTGGCCAAGCAGCGCTGCGACGCGACGCAGCCGCACAAGAGACAGAGAAGAAAAGACATCCTGAAATGCTATTGTCGAAACTTCGAAGCTTCGTGCAGTTGTTGAAAAGTAGAAAGTAGATAATTGTGCCTAGATCGCACCGGAATGAATATGCATCGTATATGTCGGTCGTTCATCCCTTACAGGCGCTTAGCCAGCACGGTCTCTGGATAAACACGGACAAACGATTTCCGGATAGGAAGACGGGCTGGGCAAATGTCTCGTAGGGCTATTTGCTGTTCTCGTCTTTATTCACGTGTCTAATAGCTCAGTTCAATTGCTATATCCTCTGGCTTTCCTGTCACAGTCCAGGTCTTCCCCTCTACCAAGATGATTGTCGTCTGAGCATCGCTGTGACCGTGCCGATGAACGTATAGGACATTGGCTGGGTTGATGAATATTTCTCTGCGGTCATTCGCTTGGTCGACTTGCAGCTTAACGAATTCGGGCAACATTTCCTCCTTTTGCTTTTTCTTGTTCGTAGGGGGCTGCTTCCTCGGGGCATGCTCAAGGTCAAAACCATCAGTTTGCCCACGGATGCCACGATTGCCGAGGGTATAGCCGAACTTACGCGTGGTGCTGGTCTAAGGTAAATGTCCGCTTTCAGTCTAGCAAGGCCGTCGGGCGCCCGGGGATTGGCGCAACACCGACGTCGCCGGACCTGACCGAATCCGGGAGGTGCTAGCCGTAGGCCGGACCTATGGTCAGGCGCATGTCGAGCTTCGAGGGGCTTCGCCCGTCGCGGTGTCAGCCCCTGTCGCCAGACTTTGAGCCCCCAAAGATACCGAACATCTTGGCGAACGCCTGCCGTGTCTGGTCCGGCGTCATCGGCATCCATGCCTTCAGTAGCGCCTCCGGCGTGGTTGCGTCGATGGCGCTCTTCATGCGCTGCTGGAGTTTCTCCATGATAGCCTGCTGAACGGGGACGACGTCGGGAAGGCCGAGGAATCCTCGGGCCTCCTCAGGCGTACAGTCAACTTCGACGGTGACCTTCATGATGCGGTTCCTGTTCGCGGCGCCCCCGGCGATCGGGGGGGCAAGACAGCGAAACGGAAAATTCGCCAGCTGGCAAGTGCTGCCGCGCCCGATGCTGGCGCTCCGGCGGAGGTTTTCTTGGAACGAAATTCAGGAATTTATCACCAGATCCAAGACCCACACAAAGAGGTACCTTTTGTTGCAGTGGCTTGCAATTCGCCGCCGCTGTTCAGCAGCCTGAGCTTTGCCAGTTTTCGACGATTTCGAGCGGTTGCAGCGAGCAAGAACTCGACGCGGGGGTGGAGAATGTGCTTGAGGTGGGCGAAGAGCATTTCAACCTTCTTCCGCGGATGCCCGCTTCGTTCATAACCCGGCGTCTTTGCGATGGTACGTGCCACGTCCCGGCTGTCGTCGTTTAAATCGCGTGGAATCTTGCGGGCCGGCGCGTTCGTACAGCAGACGGGCTCTGACGGGCAAACTGCACAGTCTTCACCCTCGCAGGCGCCTATAGCGGCTGATTAATGCGTTCGTTGATGAGTCATGCGCGAGATTCGGCTCGGCGCCGTGGCGAAGTTCAGGCATGATGCGGCTGGCCAGAACCTTTCCCAGCTCGACGCCCCATTGGTCGAAGCTGTCGATCGACCAGATCGCGCCCTGGGTGAAAGTGCTGTGCTCATACAGCGCCACCAGGCTGCCAAGTGTTTTTGGATCAAGTTTGTCAGCGAGGATCATATTGGTGGGGCGATTGCCCTCCATGACACGAAACGGCGTCTGGAAGTCGGGCGAACCGTCAGCTTTCAACTCCTCTTCTGTCTTCCCAAAGGCCAGCGCCTCAGCCTGGGCGAATAGGTTGGCCATTAACATATCATGTTGTTCGGCGGAGGGACTCAGTCTTTGACAAAAGGTAACTGCCCAGCTACCCTGGTCTGGTTTCCTGGTTGACTGGTCACGGCATGATGTAAGTCAAGGTGGTAATGGCACCTCCGGGCATCCCTCCGTCGACCGAAGAGCTGTTTGCCGTGATTGCAGCGCAGCAGGCGCAGATTGCCGCCCTGTTGGTGAAGGTTGCCGAGCTTGAGCGTCAGCTTGGACTGAACAGCAGCAACAGCGGCAAACCGCCATCGAGTGACGGGTTAAAAAAGCCGAACCGGACACGAAGCCTGCGCGAACGTTTGGGCAACAAGCCTGGCGGGCAAAAGGGCCACCCTGGCGAGACGCTGCGTCAATCGACGACCCCGGATCAGATTATCGAACACTACCCAGCATCATGCTCCGGCTGCGGTGCGGCCCTCACCTCGGCAATGTCGCGTTCGCACGCCGCGCGGCAGGTTTTTGACCTGCCAGAGCCACAGCCCCTGCGTATCATCGAACATCGTGCCCATGCCTGCGCCTGTGCCGCTTGCGGCACTCGAACGCGGGCGGATTTTCCAGCCGGCGTTAACGCGCCGGTGCAGTATGGCAGCCGAATTGCAGCCTTCGCCGTTTATCTGCTTCACGCACAGTTCCTGCCCGAAGACCGGCTTGCGGCGCTAATGGAGGACCTGTTCGGCGTCCGGCTCACCGCAGCCACGATCGCGCGCATGAGCCGGTCCTATGCGGCGAGCCTGCATGGATTTGGCGACGCGGTGCGCGATCTTGTCGCAGACGCGAGCGTAAAACACATGGATGAGACTGGCTTTCGCATCGGCGGCAAAACGCAATGGTTGCATGTGGCGTCGAATGCGTGGCTCACCTTCTACCGTGTCAGCGCGAAACGCGGCAGTCTGATGGAGTCAGTCACCGGGATCGTGGTCCATGATCATTGGAAGCCCTACTACACCATGCCAGACGTACAGCACGCCTTGTGCAACGCCCACCATTTGCGGGAATTGCAGGCGCTGGCTGATATCGAGAAGGAGGATTGGTCGGGGAAGATGCAGCGTTTGCTGCGCCGCGCCTGCCATGTGGCAAACCTTGCCAGGGAGCGCGGCATGGATGTGAAGCCCCAGACCATTGCTCGACAAAAGCCGATCATGTCGCAGGGAATTAACTTCGTACCCTGGTGCAGAAACTGATAAAACGAATGCTGACCATCGGTGCCAGGTTCTCCCCATATGATCGGGCCGGTTTGATAGTCCACGGCGTGACCAGCCAGATCGACATGCTTGCCGTTGCTCTCCATCTGCAATTGCTGGAGGTAGGCCGGAAGGCGCGCAAGTTGCGCGGCGTATGGCATGATCCCGATCGTCTGGGCGCCAAAAAAGTTATTGTACCAGAGGCTCATCAGACCCAACAGCATCGGCAAGTTGCGGGCAGGGGGTGTCGTACGAAAATGCTCGTCCATGGCGCGAAAGCCGGCAAGCATCGCGCTGAAATTGTTCGGCCCCACCGCGATCATCGTGGATCGTCCAATTGCGCTATCCATCGAATATCGGCCGCCGACCCAGTCCCAAAAGCCGAAAATATTGGCGGGATCAATGCCGAATTTTGTCGCGCCGTCGATATTCGTGGAAACTGCCGCAAAATGCTTCGCGACAGCCGTTTCCGAACCAAGCTTTTGCACGAGCCAGATGCGCGCAACCGCTGCGTTGGTCATTGTTTCCAACGTCGTGAACGTTTTGGAGGAGATGATGAACAGAGTCTCCTCGGCATCCAAATCAAGCGTGGCTTCATTAAAATCCGCGCCGTCCACGTTGGCGACAAAGCGGAAGGTCATTGACCGATCACTATATGGCCGCAATGCGCGGTAGGCCATCTCCGGTCCCAGGTAAGATCCACCGATGCCGATGTTTACGATGTTGCGGATAGGTTTTCCGGTGTGGCCCGTAAACGCGCCGCTGCGCAGGTTTGTGGCGAATACCACCATCGCGTCGAGCACTCTGTGAATGTCGGGCACTATATCGGCCCCATCGAGCTCGATACGCGTGTCTGGCGGAGCGCGCAACGCGATATGCAGCACGGCGCGGCGTTCCGTGATGTTGATTGTCTCGCCGGCAAACATCGCATCTCGTCGTTTTGTCACGCCGCGCTCTTCTACAATAGCCGGAGAGTTTCCGCGGTGATTCGGTTTTTCGAATAGTCGAGAAAAAGACCGGCTCCCTCGACCGAAAAACGTTCTGCCCGCTCGGCATCCTCCGCAAACAGATCACGGAGATGTACATCCTTGATCCGTGCATAATGGGCTGTGAGGGCTTTCCAGGCCGGAGCGGCGGTTAGAGCGGACATTTGTATTTTTCCACTTTCAGGCCAGTACCTTACTTTTGGCCTCAATCGCGGCCAGGAGTTCCTTCCATGATTTGACGAAGCTCTTGGCCCCTTCGGCCTGCAATTGCGCTGAGAGGGCGGTCAGGTCGACGCCGGCGTCGAGGTGTTTTGCGAGCATGGAGTCCGCATCGCCTCCGTCCCGGGACAGAGCGGCGGTTGTGGCGCCATGATCCGCGAACGCCAGCAGCGTGCTTTCCGGCATCGTGTTGACCGTATTCGGCGCGGCGAGGGCGTCGATATAAAGCGTGTCAGGTGCCGTTTTGTCCTTCGTGCCGGTGCTGGCGAATAGCAGCCGCTGCGCGCGTGCGCCCAGATTCTCCAGACGCTGAAACCGGTCGCTCTCCAGTATGTCACGGTACGCCTTGTAAGCCTGTTTGCTGACCGCTATGCCGAGCGTGTTGCGCAGCGCCGAGGGCACTTTGTCAGCCACGGCAACGTCCCACCGGCTGACGAAGATTGAGGCGACCGACCGCACATCCGGCGACAATCCTGCCTTCACGCGCCGCTCCAAGCCTTTCATATAGGCATCGGCGGCCGCCTTATATTGGTCGGTGGAGAATAGCAGGGTGACGTTGATGGGTACGCCGGCGAAAATCGAGTCTTCGATCGCCGGCAAACCTTCTTTTGTGCCGGGTATTTTGACAAGGAGATTTGGCTTGTTTGCCTGGGCATGCAGCGTCTTGGCTTGTTCAACCGTCGCCTTGGTATCGTAGGCGAATACCGGCGAGACCTCCAACGACACAAAACCGTCGACTGTGCCGGTTCTCTCATAGGCGGGCAGGAAAAATTCGGCGGCCCGGCTGAGATCTTGAATGGCAAGCTTGAAAAACAGCTCCTCTCCGGCCGCTCCGGCTTCTAAAAGATTACGAATTTCCTTGTCATACCAGGCGTTTTTTGAAATCGCGTTATCGAAAATAGTCGGGTTCGATGTCAGGCCCGTGATCGACAATTCGTCGATATAGCGTTTCAATGTACCGCTATCGAGAAGGTCACGGGTTATATTGTCGATCCACAGGCTCTGCCCAAGATTTTGCAGCTTGCTGGGAGCATTCGATGCCATGTTCCGTTTCCTTTATCGTTTATTCAGGGCCGCAAGATCGTATTCCAGCAGGTCCCCGATATGCTCTACTGTGATGTCCGCCGGCGGAAATTCCGACAAAAGTTTTGCGTCGGCCGCATAATGTCCCTGCCGCGGGAAAATTGTTGTCACCCGATCTGCCCAAATGCGCTTGATGGCGTGCAGAATGCGCAGTTTGTCGTCGATCACAACGTAGTGCCTGGCTGGGAAGTGGGCTTCGACATCCGCCAACTCCAGTTCCTTGTGAACATAGATTAGCACATTATCCCCAAATACCGGCCAAAGCCCTGATCGCTCAACCTTACGCGGCTGAAATACGGCATCACCGTCGGAGAGTATGGCCGTGGTGCCGAGGCGCTGCGCTGCTTGGACGACTGAGATGGCGTTGGGATAGAGGCGTTCATGGAACGGGTAATCCACCAGCCAATTGGCAATGCGCAGCACTTTGGGATGGTGCATGGCTTCAAGCCTGTAGCGTTCCAGGGCCCCCAGATAATCGGCATAGCCAAGTTCGGAGCGAAGCTGCTCGAAAATCAGCCAGAAACGGTCGCGAGCGGCGGAGCCATAATTATCGGCCAGATGTTTTCCGAGATCGGCCTGGATACGGTCATTATCCAGCAGTGTGTTGTCCACGTCGAACAGAAAAACAGTGTTTAAAGCTTCTGTCATGGCGCCTGACCTTTCACGTTGCCGGTGCTTTGCTATCGACATGGGCCACCCGGGGATTACGCCACGGCCCGTCTCCACCGATCAGCTCTATCGCCTCGCTTGGTCCCCAGCTTCCCGGTTCGTAAACGTAAAGTGGCGTCGCATCGTCGAGAATACGCTCTACGATGCGCCATTGGGCGTCCACGATGTCTTCGCGCCCGAACAGGTCGCCTTTTCCATGCATTGCGTCTCCCAGAAGCCGCTGATAGGGCGGACAGAAGGCGGCCGTTTGCGCGGTAAGCATCAGTTCTCTGTCGCTGCCAGCCATCCGATCTCCGGTCTGCTTGACCCGCAAGCCCATGCCGATCGCCGTATCGGGACTCAACCGGAACCGCATATGTGCCGAGCTGCCCTGTATAAGTTCGCCAAAGGTTTCCCGCGGCGGCCGGCGGAACTGGACCGACACCTCGGTGGCGGTGACGGGCATGTTTTTGCCCGTGCGGATGTAGATCGGCACACCTTCCCATCGCCAGCTTTCGATGAACAACCGCACGGCAATAAAAGTTTCAACGGTAGAGCCTGGCCGCACACCGGCAATGTCGCGATATCCGCGATATTGGCCCCGCACGACGTCGGCGGGACCGATCGGGCGGACCGCCTTCAGCAGGCTTGCCTTCTGGTCGCGCATCGCCTCGCTTTCCTCGCCTGTTGGCGGGTCCATGGCGACATGCGCCAGGATCTGCAGCAGGTGGTTCTGCAGCACGTCGCGGTTGGCGCCCGTTGCATCGTAGAAGCGTGCCCGGGTTTCCACGCCAAAATCCTCGGCCATCGTAATCTGGATGCTGCGGACATAGTGCCGGTTCCAGATAGGCTCGAACATCGGATTGGCGAAACGGGTATAGAGCAGGTTTTGTACCGGCTCCTTGCCCAGGAAATGGTCGATGCGGAAGATGTTTTCTTCGGGAAAGTTCTGCCGCAACACCTCGTTAAGTTTCCTGGACGAAGCGCGGTCGTGGCCGAATGGTTTTTCGATCACCAGACGTGCATCCTTCGCCGTACTGGATTTTGCGATCCTCTGGGCCGCGACGCCGAACATACTGGGCGGCACGGCCAAATAGTTCAGCGCGCGCGTTGCCTTGCCGAGTTCACTGCGCAATTTCTCGAAGGTCGCGGGGTCCGTATAGTCGCCGTCCACGTAGCGTAGCAGCGACAGCAATTTATCCTGTGCCTTGGCATTGACCGCGCCGTGATGCGTGAGGCTATCCTTGGCGCGCGCCTTGAGTTGATCGAGGTTCCAACCGGCGTTCGCGACGCCGACAATCGGCACGTCCAATCCCTCGTCGCGCACCAAGCCGAGAAGAACGGAAAATATCTGCTTGTAGGCCAAGTCGCCGGTGACGCCGAAAATGACGAGCGCGTCCGATGCTGCGCCGCTCATTACGGCGTGTCCTTTGGTTTTTCGACATGCCCGCCAAACTCGTAACGCAACGCGGAAAGCAGCCGATCGGCATAGTCATCCTCGCCCCGCGAGCTGAAGCGGGAGAACAATGCCGCCGAAATTACCGGGGCCGGCACACTCTCGTCGACGGCGGCCTGCAACGTCCAGCGGCCCTCGCCGGAATCCGATACGCGACCTTCGAAGTTCTTTAGATCAGGGCTCTTTCGCAATGCGCTTGCGGTGAGGTCCAGCAGCCAGGATGCGACGACGCTGCCCCGCCGCCAGACTTCCGCGACCTGGGCGATATCGATGTTGTATTGGTAGTGTTCGGGATTTTGTAACGGCGTCGTCTCGGCGTCGGCCGCTTCGGTCTTCAGGCCGATATTGGCATGTTTGATAATGTTCAGCCCTTCGGCATAGGCCGCCATCAGCCCATATTCGATGCCATTATGCACCATCTTCACGAAATGCCCGGCGCCGTTTGGGCCGCAATGGAGGTAACCCTGTTCGGCGGTGCTCGGATCGCCGCTCGTCCCCGGCGTGCGTGGTGTGTGGCCGACGCCAGGTGCCAGCGAACGAAAAATCGGATCGAGCTGCTTCACCACATCCGGTTCGCCGCCGATCATATGGCAATAACCGCGCTCGAGTCCCCATACGCCGCCGCTGACGCCGACATCCACGTAGTGAATGCCCTGGCGCTGCAGTTCCCGGGCACGACGGATATCATCATGGTAATAGGAATTACCGCCATCGACGATGATGTCACCGGCTTCCAATAACGGCACCAAAAATTCCAGCACCGGATCCACGGCGCCGGCGGGAACCATCAGCCACACCAGCCGGGGTTTGTTCAGCTGCTTGACGAAATCATGGAGGTTCGTGGTGCCTTTGATACCTTTACCAACTTGTGCATCCACGGCGGCCTGGTGCGTGTCGTACACCAGACATTCATGGCCAGCCTTGCTGAGGCGCGTCACCATATTGCCGCCCATTCGTCCCAGGCCAATCATTCCTAACTGCATGACATCGCTCCTTGATCCAGGGGGAGGGCTCTCGACTTTGCGGTGCAGTGATCAACTGGCGGCCAGCGTTTGTTTCGCCGCTGCCACGACGTGCTCGATGGTAAAACCGAAATGCTCCGCCGCTACGGCGATCGGCGCCGACATGCCGAAACTGCGCATGGCGAGCACGACACCTGAGCGCCCGGCATAGCGATCCCAGCCCAACGGGGAGGCTTCCTCCACGGTCACGCGTGCTGTCACTGCGGGTGGCAATACGCTGTCCCGGTAAGCCTGGTCCTGGTCGTCGAACAATTCCCATGACGGCATGGAGACCACCCGCACTGCGACGCCTTCTGAGAGCAGTTTCTCGCGCGCCGCCATGCACAAGGATACCTCGCTGCCGGTCCCTATCAGGATAACGGAGGGCTTCCCGTCATCAGGATCCGCAAGCACGTATGCGCCTTTCGCCAGGAGGGCCGCGGGGGCGAATTTGTCGCGATCGATGGTCGGCAGGGGCTGCCGGGAGCAGATAATCGCGGCGGGCCGGTGTTTGAGCTTCATCACGACCCGCCAGGCTTCTGTCACCTCGTTTGCATCGGCCGGGCGGATCACCACCATGCCCGGGATGGCGCGCAAGGACAGTAATTGCTCAATGGGCTGGTGGGTTGGGCCGTCCTCGCCGACGCCGATGGAATCATGCGTCCATATGTGGATGACCGACAGCTCCATGATCGCCGACAGACGGATGGCGCCGCGCGCGTAGTCAGTGAAAATCAAGAAACCGGAGCCGAACGCGCGCAGCCCGGACAGCGTCATCCCACTGACCGCGGCAACCATGGCGTGTTCGCGAATGCCGAAATGGAAATTGCGGCCGTGATAGTCACCGACCGAACCGGGTGCCTCAAAGCTCCCAGCACCCTCGAAGGTCAGATTGGTCTTGGTGCTGGGCGCAAGGTCCGCGGCCCCTCCAAGCAGCCACGGTATGCGTTGCGCCAAGGCATTCAGGACCTTGCCGGATAAATCGCGTGTGGCCATGCCTTTTCCGTCGGGCGGGAAGCTTGGCAGGGCGGAATCCCAGCCGTCCGGTAGCGTGCCGGCATTGATCGCATCAACTTGCCGGCCCAATTCGGGATACGCAGCACGATAGCCCGCGAGCAATTTATCCCACGCGGCATGCGCTGCCGCCCCCCTTGCGCCAATGCCGGCAGCGAAGTGCTTCGGCACTTCTGGCGGGACCACGAAACTCTCGTTTGGCGAAAAGCCAAAAAATTCCTTGGTCAGCTTGAGCTCGGCTTCACCCAAAGGCTCGCCATGCGCTTTTGGGCTGCCTTGCCGATTTGGTGCGCCATAGCCGATCTGGCTGTGCACCAGGATCAATGTAGGGCGGTCCGTGTTTTTGAGGAAAATCTGATAGGCGCGGTCGAGCAGTGTAAGATCGTTCGCGTCGGCCACGGTCGTTACGTTCCAGCCATATGCCAGGAAGCGGGCGGCAACATCCTCCGAATAGGCGATGTTGGTATGGCCCTCGATGGTCACCGTATTGCTGTCGTAGATCCAACAAAGATTGGAAAGCCCCAGATGTGCCGCGAGCGACGCCGCCTCGCTGCCGATGCCTTCCATCATGTCCCCATCGCCGCAAAGCGCGTAGACATTATAGTCAAACAAGGCGAAGTCCGGCCGGTTATAGGTGGCCGCGAGCCATTTGCTGGCGATCGCCATCCCCACACTATTGCCTAAGCCCTGTCCGAGCGGTCCAGTGGTTGCTTCAACGCCAGAGGTTAGGCGGTACTCAGGATGGCCTGGACAGCGACTGCCAGCCTGGCGGAAATGCTTGATATCATCGAGTGTTACCGCAGGGCGGTCAGCGCCACCGTAAACCTCGGGGCTGCCTCTGACACCGGAAAGATGGATCAACGCATAGAGCAGCATTGATGCGTGCCCGACGGAGAGAACGAAGCGGTCGCGGTTCATCCACTCCGGCGCTGCGGGATCATAGCGCAGGTAACGTTGCCACAGCGTGTACGCAGTCGGCGCGGCGCCCATCGGCGTGCCTGGATGACCGGAATTTGCCTTTTGGACGGCATCGGCAGCAAGCAGGCGAATGGTGTTGATGGCCAGCTGGTCGATATCGAGCGTTTCGGACATGTGAATTCCTGGCTGATGTGAGATCGTCTTAGCGGCGCTATGACCGCCTGCGGGATGCATTTTGAGCTTGTTCGAGCCCGTATATGGCCGCGCCGAGCGGTGCGGCGTCGATTTTGATGACATGGACAGGCACGTCGCCGAGAAGCTTGGCGAACCGCCCCTTGGATGTGAAAGCCCGCATGAAGGCGCCATCCTGAAGCCGTGGGATCATTCGCGGCGCCATACCCCCGCCAAGATATACCCCGCTTGTCGCCACGACCTTAAGCGCGAGATTACCGGCTTCGGCCCCCCATACATCGAGGACAATACACAAAGTTGCCGCCGCGAGGGGATTTCTGTCAGCATTTTTCAGTGCGGCTTCGACGATCAACGGCGTGCGGTCCTGCGGCCGGAGCCGGCGCAGACCCGCTCATAAGCGGCGTGGCGGAAACGGTCAGTCAAAAACGCCCAGAGCCCAGCCTGGATCTAATTGGTTGGCGCGAAATCAGCATGGCCGCCCTCTGATGGGCAAGAGATATCTTCTGTGCCGCTCCAGATCAGAAACGCCTCTCCGAGGCCGGTTCCTGGCGCCAGTATCGCGATTGCGGCGTGCTCCACCGCTTTGCCTTCATTGATGACAACGGTCTCCTCGGGCCGCAGTTGCGGCACCGCATGGACGACCGCTTGCAAGTCATTGAGGAGGCTAACCGCGCTTAGGTGGAGGCTGCGGCAAAGCGCGCCTTCTTCAAGGTTCCACGGCAGCTTGGTCAGGTGGGCCCGTCCCTCTATAATGGGGCCCGGCAAAGCAGGCTGATGTCGCGCGCTCCTCCGTCTTCGCGAGAAATGCTTCCACAATTGCTTTCCAGCCCATTGCAGTCACCGCTGTGAATTTTCCTCGGCGACGAATTCACGGGGGCCGTTTTCCATAGAAACGAGCGCCAAACATGTCGTGGTCCCTCCGATGTCACCCACGATCAACAATGCTATCTCCCTAGAAATGGCCATGCAGATTACGTGTCGGGACACATTGTCTATGAACGCCAACGATCTGAGGTTCACTTAAAAATTATTAACGTTTTCGAAAATAAATTAGACCTTAACCGGGCCATGTTCCTAGCCGAGGTCAAAGTGGGCATTCTTAATCGTGCCTGCGATGGGGCAATTCAACGCTTGCTGGGTACCGAAGCTTACGAAACGCGATATCCCGGGAACCTCCAAAATTGATCGGGTAGCGCCATATGGTGGAGCACGCCTATCGAAAGACGGATCGGACAAATTGAATAGCAGCCATAACGCATTCAGAAAAACCATCCTCGTCGCACCGTCGATCTTGTCGGCAGATTTCACGCGGCTCGCGGAGGAGGTGCGGTCCGTCGACAGTGCTGGCGCTGACTGGATTCATGTCGATATAATGGACGGACGGTTCGTACCGAACATAAGCTTTGGGCCTCTTATCGTTGCAGCGCTGCGACGATGCACAAACAAGCCACTCAACGTTCATTTGATGATCGTCGAACCAGAGCGGCACCTTGCTGCCTTTGCTGAGGCGGGTGCGGATCATTTTCTCGTTCACGCCGAGCCATCTTCAACTGTCCATCTGCACCGCGTACTCTCCAGTATACGTGAGCTTGGCAAAAAATCCGGCGTCGCATTCGATCCGGCGAGCCCAATCGATCTGATCGAACACGTGCTGCATCTATGCGACATCATTCTTGTTATGACCGTCAATCCGGGATTCTCTGGCCAGAAATTCCTGCCCGAAATGCTATCAAAGATCCGCGGTGTTCAGGAACTCTGCGACAAACGAGGTCTCAATCCGATCATCGAGGTTGACGGTGGAGAGAACCCGAAGACCGCTGCACAGGCGGTTGAAGCGGGTGCAAGTGCCATTGCCGCGGGATCTGCCATCTTTGGATCTCACGATTACGCCGCGGCGATTACCGCTATCCGTGGGTATTATCTTGCTGCGGAAGGGAAAGTTGCGTCGTGACGGTAATTTGCAAGAAAATTCGGAGAACTCTTGCGGAATCCAGCAGGAGCATCGGTTGCACATCATGGAAGACCAGCCAAATCCAGAGTTTCAAATCCTGCAAGAACGATGGAAGATAGCTAATTTATCCATGCACTCGCTTGGTGTTTCTAGATACCGAAGGAGGAGATGATGCGGATTGGAATCGCGGCAGACCATGGCGGATTCATGTTAAAGGGCGAAGTCGTCGAATTCCTGAAAAGCAAGGGACATGAGATTGAGGATTTCGGTGCATACCAAATGGATTCCGCGGACGATTACCCCGACTTCGTTGTACCTTTGGCGCGCGCGATAGCCGCGCGTACCATTGAGCGTGGTGTGGCGCTTTGTGGAAGCGGCGTAGGGGCATCCGTTGTTGCGAATAAGATTTCCGGCGTCCGCGCGGGCCTAATACATGATGGTTTCTCTGCTCATCAGGGGGTCGAAGATGACGACATGAACGTGATTTGTTTGGGGGCCAGGGTGATAGGTACCATGCTCGCCCTTGACGTCATCGATATTTTTCTAACCGCGAGGTTTAGCGGTGCCGCTCGCCATCAAAGACGGCTAGCAAAATTGTATGCACTCGAGGCTGGGGATCGTTGAAACCAGAATATCCGGGGAAGCACGGTATCGCCGGAATAGTTTTTTCACGTCTCCTGGTGATCCAACGGCTGGTCGCCGTATCGCAGGCGTTGCGGATAGCGCGATTACACGCAGAATTTTAAGGCCGTCGAGACGATGGTGGCGGTGGCGTTCTACTGCGTGCTGATTTGTCACGGTGTTCGGTGTGGGCCTGAAAAGCGCTATAAAGGAAACGGGATTTCTCCAAGCGCCCGGCGCGATCGACCGGCCGCCGCCCCCCGGTCTTGGGCCCACGCGGTCATCCGCTGAAGCCGCCACGATCGCAGCGCTCGGCTCCATCACCTATCAGACGCGCGTGCAACGGATCTGCGGAACGTGATAAACGAGAGCCTGTTACTGGCGTCGACTAGCGACCCTTCGCAAAGTCCCCTGCGACGTTACCCAAGTTGGTAGAAGATCCTTCACTCTCGCACATGCATAAGGACCCTCGCCATGTCGGACGAACTAAGATACGGGCTCGATCGCCGCGACTTCATGATGGCGACAATTGCCTCGATCGGCGCATCCGCTGTCCTCGCGGCCAATACCGGCGCTGCGAATGCCCAAGGCACAACAGTGCCCGGCGCCGCCGGCTCAGCACAGGTTGCTCCACAAGGAACGGTTTACACTGGTGACGTGATCCAGGGGAAGAAAGTCATCAGCGCGCTCGGCGTCAACGACCTGGAACCCGGCAGGCACTTCTTCTATTTCCAGGGCGTGCAGATGCCCACGGGTCAGCACTGGTATGTGTCCGTGATGGTCTCCAAAGGGGCAAAGCCAGGCAAGCGCGTCGCCCTCATCGGCGGTGTGCACGGCGACGAGATCAGTTCCGTGCACACGATACAGACCGTCATGAGCCAGCTCAATCCGGCGGAGATGTCGGGCACGGTCATGGCGGTTCTGGATGTATCCCGTCCGGCCCTCGAAGGTATGGCGCGTCGCTGGCCCAATTCAGGAAGGGGAATTGACCTCATCGACATCAATCGCGAGTGGCCTGGCAATGAGAATGGCGCCAGTGCGCCCAGCCGGCATGCCGGGCTCCTATTCAACAGGCTCTTCAGGCCGAACGCCGACTACGCAATAGATTTCCATACCGGGGCGACCGGGGTGGATATAACCGCGTTTCATCTTGCCCGGATGGATCTGCCCGAGGTCCGGGCGATGGCGGAGCTGTATCCGATCGATCAGATCTTGGATGACCCTGCCTATCCCACACTCCTGGCGAACGCGTTCATCAATGTGGGCATCCCGGCTTTCACAGCTGAGATCGGTGCCCCGCGCATTCTGGACCACGCGATGATCCCACTGTTCGTAGAGGGCACAAAGAATGTGCTTAAACACCACGGAATCATCGTCGGCCCGATGGGCCGCACCGGGCTGGATACAGGCCTCTTCGTTGCCAACAGCGGGCACACCGTCCTCGCGACCCATGGCGGATTTGTTGAACTTTTAACCAAACTGAACGACACGGTTGACGTCGGACAGAGGATTGCAATCCAGCGCAATACATTCGGCGAAGTGGTCGCGGAATACACCAGCGGTGTGGCGGGCGAGGTCTCCGGTTATCGCACTGACGCGACAGCCGAGCCTGGCACGCCGCTGGTGTTCATCTTCTACAACAATGCGCCCCCGGAGAAGCCGGAGGAGCCAGTGGATTACTCTGAGTGAGTGCCGCGAGAGTGATCTTTCAAAAAGCGCCTCGTTCAATGCCTCTCGTTGCGGAAGTCAGGCTTCTGCGACCGCATACGCCAACACGTCACGACACCGGTCAACTATGTCCGTTATCCACCCATCCGCAGCAGACATCTGAGCGGCTACCACCACGCTTGAGCGAACATCTGCATCTCCAGATCGGAGGCGGCATAGGTATCGGTTACCACCTCCACATAGGCGGCTTGATCGGACTGCGACACTACCGCGAGCGCAGCGTCGAGCTCGCCATTGGTTGTCACCCGTAATGTCAGCCAGTCGTCGCAGCCGACGGCATGCGGGAGCTCCGTATAGCGCCGTTGCGCGAGATCGTTGTAGGCGATCTGAGGTTCCTTGCAGAGCAGCCGCTCGATCAGATAGCCGTTATTGTTGAGCACGAAGACGATCGGCTTGAGCCCGAGACGCCCGAATTGACCGATCTCCTGCACTGTCAATTGATGGGAACCATTCGCCGGTGAAGAGGACCACGCGGCGGCGCCGAAGGCTGCCAGCGGGCGCTTCATGCGCCGCTCCCCTTCAACCCCATGAATGAAGCGGGCTAATCCTGTTCACCGAGGGTCTGGGCATAGGTTTTTCCGTAAGGATAAAAGAGGTCCTTGCGGCCCTGCTGCCATGCAGCCTTGAGTCCAGGCGTCGTGATGTCCCAGTCCGGCCGACATTTCTTCGTCACGGCGCGCAGGTCCTGGCGAAGTTCTTCCATAGTGGGGCGGCCGAAGAACCAGTAGCCGTTGTAGATTTTGTAGATGACAAGATTTGGCTCCAGGACGATGGTGTAGGGGATCATCGGATTGTGGCCCGGGTCGGTGTATTCGGCGATGTCGAGGGCCTGCTGCACGATACGCCGCGGGTCCGATAGGAAGGGCCAGTGAGCACCCACGCCGCTTCGGTATTCATTGGTCTCGGTGATGTTGTCGGTACTGATCGTGACCAGCCGGCAATAGCCGACGTCGAGCTCACGATGCAAATGAACAAGCCCTTCGTGCTGGCGACGATCTTTGGGGCAAAATCCTCCGCGGCTCAGGACCACAACCATCGGATGCTGTCCTTGCAGCAAGGAGAGCTTCCGGTGTTTGCCGGTCTGGTCGGACAGCTCAAAGTCGGGGAAGGTGGCCCCTGGAACCATGTCGGGTCGCATGTGAACGTCTCCTCGTCTATTACTGATATTTTTGACGGACCATGATTTACCGGCCGGCCGAGGTTCGCTCTCAGCCTTGAGCGAATTTCATTCTCACATCCCGGCGCTGCGTAGGTCAGAAATATCTCGGGATCGGGCCCCGTTGCGGTGTCTGGTCGGGTAGATCGACCTCCACCTCGTCGATATAGCACCATCCCCAGCCCTCGGGCGGGTCATATCCCTCGATGATTGGGTGGCCACTCGCGTGAAAATGCGCCGTGGCATGGCGATGTGGGGAATCGTCGCAGCAACCGACATGGCCGCATATGCGGCAGAGCCGCAGATGCACCCACGCGCTGCCGATTTTCAGACATTCCTCGCAGCCCCGGGCGCTCGGGACGACCTGGCGAATCGCCAATATGTGTTTGCACGTCATCATGATTCCTTACCGGCCGATCGTGCTGCAATCGTAGCGTCGATCTGGGCGCACTCCGTTCGCAGGCCGCATGTAGCGATTTATGCGCTCCTTGAGTCCGGCTCACTTTCCGACAATAGCGGCGGTCTGGTTTCCAACCCGGCCACCGCCGCGTCCTCGGCTTTCTCCAGCCAGATGAATTCCAGTCTGTTGCGCGCGTCCTCGGGAATATCATCCCAGTCGCGGCGATTTCGCGCTGGCAGCATGACCCGTGTGATCCCCGCGGCGGCGGCGGCCACCATTTTTTCCTTGATGCCGCCGACGGGCAACACCAGCCCGCGCAGGCTGATCTCGCCGGTCATCGCCGTGTCATTGCGTACCGTGTGGCCGGTGAGCAGCGAGGTCAGCGCCATGAACATGGCCACCCCCGCACTCGGACCGTCCTTGGGCGTGGCGCCGGCCGGGACATGGACATGGATATCGGTCTGCCCGAAAATCTCGGGGTCGATCCCGAGTGCTGAGGCGCGGTTCTTCACCAGGCTGAGTGCCGCGAGGGCACTTTCCTTCATCACCTCGCCTAATTGACCCGTCAGCAGCAACCCGCCTTTGCCGGGCGAACGTGTCGCCTCGATGAACAAGATATCGCCGCCCACCGGTGTCCAAGCGAGCCCGGTGGCAACGCCGGGAACGCTGGTGCGCATGGCGACTTCACTCTCAAAGCGCGGCGGTCCGAGGATCGCGGGGAGGTCGCTCACCGTGATTGTCACCTGCTGCGCGCTCCCTTCGGCGATCTTGACCGCTTCGTGCCGGAGCAGCCGGCCGATCTCGCGCTCCAGGCTGCGTACCCCGGCTTCGCGGGTATAGTCGTGGATGATCGCGCGCAAAACATCATCGTCCAGCACGACCTGGGCTGCTCTCAGGCCGTTCGCGGTGAGCTGGCGGGCGAGCAGATAGCGCCGGGCAATTTGCAATTTCTCATCTTCGGTGTAGCCCGCGAGGCTGATGATCTCCATACGGTCGCGCAAGGGGCTGGGCACCGTGTCCAACATGTTCGCCGTCGCGATGAACACCACGCGGGACAAGTCGAAGGGGACAGCCAGGTAGTTATCGCGGAACGCCCCATTCTGTTCGGGATCGAGCACTTCGAGCAGTGCGGAGGACGGGTCTCCCTGGATGCCGGCACCCAGCTTGTCGATCTCGTCCAACATCATCACGCAATTGCGCGTCCCGGCCTTGCGAATGCTCTGGATGATGTTGCCTGGAAGTGCGCCGATATAGGTCCGGCGATGGCCGCGGATTTCTGCCTCGTCATACGTGCCGCCGAGGCTGACCCGGACGAATTTACGGTCCATCGCGCGTGCGATCGACTGGCCCAGCGACGTCTTGCCAACGCCAGGCGGCCCGACGAAGCACAGGATCGGTGCTTTACCGTTCGGCACAAGTTTGCGTACCGCCAAAAATTCGACGATCCGCTGTTTGATCTTGTCCAGGCCGAAATGGTCGGCGTCCAAAATGCGCCGTGCCTCGGCGATATCGATCGGTTTTTCCTCGGGCAACGTCCAGGGCAATTCGATCAGCCAGTCGAGATAGCTACGGGTCATGCCATATTCGGCAGCGGCCTCGGGCATATGTTCGAGCCGGCGAATTTCCTTGCGCGCCGCAGCCTCAACTTCGGCCGGCATGCCGGCTTTGGCCACGGCCTCGTTCAACGCGGCGATCTCTTGCGCCTTGCCGGCGTCACCCTCGCCGAGCTGACGCTGGATGGCGGCGAGCTGTTCGCGGAGCAAAACTTCGCGCTGCCGCTCGTCGAGCGCGTTCTTGGTCTGCTGGCGGATCTCCTGGGACAGGCGCAGCACCTCGATGCGATGCGCCAGCAACCGCGACAATTTGTCGATGCGCACAGAAATATCGACGGTTTCAAGGATCTCCTGCTTCTCGTCCGGGCTGATATCCAAAAAGGCGGCCACCAGATCGGCGAGTGTGGCGGGCGAGTCGGCGCTCCTGACCCCTGCGACAAGCTCCGGCGGCGCTTGCGGCAAAAGTTCCAAAGCCTCCACCGCCTGGCTCTGCAGATGGAGGAAGCGGGCTTCGATTTCCGAGGACGTCGCTTTGGGTTCCTCTATGCGGACGATACGGGCGACGAAGTAAGGCGTCTCGCGCAAAAACTCGACGACGCGGAAGCGCTGCTCGCCTTGCGCGATCAAATGATGGGCCCCGTCCGGGGCGGTGACGTAGCGCAGCACAGTGGCGATCGTGCCGGTGCGGTGCAAATCCAGCCCGGACGGGTCCTGGGCCTCCGGGTCACGCTGCATCAGGAAGCCGACCCGGCGGCTATGGCGCATCGCCTCCTGGGCGGCGGCAACCGAACGGGGACGGCCCACCGTTACGGGCAGCACCACGCCTGGGAACAGTACAAAATCGCGGACAGGCACAATGATCAAAGCATCCGGTGCGAGCTGCGGCTCCCCCGATGCGCCGGCGCCAGCTTCATCGGGGCTGCGAAACAGGCCGTTTTTGCGACGCATGGGCATCACCCGACAGGATTGAGCTTGCGAAGGGTGACAATGAGACAGCCACTGGCCAAGGTGCGGCGGACCTCGCCATAGGCCCCGGGCGGGATGCGCAGCAGGCGTTGAAAACAGCCTTGCGGCAATTCCAGCCGGTGGATGGTCGCGGTCCGCAATTCCACCGGCAATATTCGCTGGCCAAAGATCTCGAGCACGCCATTTTCTATGATCGTCGTGATCGAAGCCGGATCAACACCCGGAAGTGCCGTGATCACAATAACTTCGTGCTCTGTCTCCAGTACATCCGCCGGCGGCTCCCAGCAGGGGCGCTGAGTGTCATCCTGAATCCCCGGCTGGAATATCTGGCGCTGCATGCGTTCCGCCCGTGCCAGCATCTCCAGCGCTTCGGACCACATCCAGCTGCGCGGATCTGATGCCCTCATAAAATTCCTCCGTACTTGGCTGCCGCCAGCTATTGGCGAAACGGCATACAGTTACTGATGGAGAGATATCATTCGTAGCACATGCGTGTCGGCGGCGCGTCCCAATTCAATACCGATTGCCAGGCTGGCCACCTATTTACCGACTATTCTGTCGGCAACCTGCATGTGGTGTTCGCCGAAAAATTGTCCTGCGCCCGGACCGTAAAAGATAGGTCGGATATCCATACAGAATCTCCGCCGACCCGGTTGCGATCGGCGAAGATCATGTTGTCTGAAAGCGTATGGCTACCCATTGAACTGTGCGGATGTGGCAGCCTCTTTGATGAGCTGCGCCGTTTCCTTTGGGCAAGACATGTAGGCCACATGGCTTGCCTTCACTTCGACCGTCTTGGCCTTGGCGCGCTTCGCCATCATTCGTTCCTGGTCCGGATTGATCGAACGGTCTTCGGTGGCCACCATGTACCAGGTGGGCTTATGTTTCCATGCAGGATTCGTAACCTTGTGGGTGAAGGAGTTGGTTGAGATCGGCACCTGCGATATAGCCATGAACTCCGCCTTCTCTCGTGGAATATCCGCTGCGAAGTCGGCCGCGAAATGCGCCTCGTCTATCCACCAGTTGCCATTGCTGTCCGGTTTGAACGCTTTGGACGCTTGCGGCAGAGCCTCTTCGATGGATGCACAACTCTCGCCTTCGTCGAGAGCAAATGCGGCAATATAGACAAGCGCCGCAACGTTAGGGTGATTGCCGGCCTCGGTAATGATGGATCCGCCATAACTATGACCGACCAAAACGACCGGTCCGCCCATGGCGTCGATTGCGGCCTTCGTGTCCTTTTGGTCTTCGGCGTAAGAGGTCTCTGGGGGCTGTGCCACCGATACCTTGCACCCGTCGTTCTTGAGGATGTTAGCGACGGGCTCCCAGCCCGAGCCGTCGGCGAATGCGCCATGCACCAGGACCACATTCTTAATATTTTGTGTCATAACCATTCTCCTTTGTCGTAAGGGGCCACTCGGAGCATTTGATTTTCGATGCCGAACGCCTGCGTAACAAACCGTTCTTAAGTGTCCGCGGCGCGTGGTGACCAAAGAGGCTTATTGGTCAGCTTCCAAGGAGTTCGGCAGTAGCCAGGATTGGCTTCGATCCCACGCTTCAACAAAGCGGCTCATGGCGGCCTGCAAAATCCCGCGCCATTATAGCCTGAATTACCCATTTTTACATAGCCTCGGCCGGAAGCAGCCCGTCCGCTGTGGAAAAATCTCGTGAAAAATGGGCGTTTAACTGCATTGCCCTTTCACAATGATTAAGCAACGATTATCTGAGTTCGCGGTTCAAGAAGTCGTGTGTCCGGCCGTTGGCCAGGGCAGCAGCGGAAGCGTCATAGTGCGCACCGTTATGCCGCGCGAATGCGTGATGCTGGCCCGGGTAGCTGTAGACCGTCGCGTTCGGTTTGCCAGCTAGTGCTGCCTTGATCTCCTCCTGCGCTGGCTTGGAGATAAACTCATCCTCCTCGGCCAGATGCATGAGAAGCGGCGTTTTGAGGCCGCCCACCTCATCAAGATACTTTTCTGTGTCGCCGCCGTGGTAGACGACGGCGACGTCGACACCTAGCGAACGGCAATCAGGAAGGTCATTAGCCCTCCGATGCAATAGCCAAGGACGGCGACCTTGCCGGCGCCCGCGCGTGTTTATCAAATCCCCTTCGCGCCTGAGCAGCACATGCAACCGGCGATACCCGATCCAGCTCAATGTAAACAGACGCTAACGCGCGAAAGGCCTGTGCAGAAGCTGGGGACGGTGGCGCTGGATGGCAACAAATATGTGCTTACATAAAATCCACGGAAAATCGCTTCAAATCCTCCAATTTGCACCACTGCAACGCCTCGATCTCGGTCGCCCTGAGGAAAACCCGAGGCGCGGATCCCGCCAGGAACGCCTCCTGCCACCGAGGGGCACAGAGGCACCAGCGGTCTCCCTCTTGTAACCCGGCAAACCCAAACTCCGGCCTTGGGGTGCTCAAATCATTCCCCTTCGCCTGACTGAATGCCAGGAACGCCGCCGTCATCTCCACGCAAACCGTATGGCTGCCGAGATCCTCCGGGCCCGTCGCGCAGCACCCGTCGCGATAGAATCCAGTGATTGGATCATACGAACAGGGCTCCAATACGCTCCCCAGGACATTTAGGGACCTCTTCTGGCGTCGCTCGCTGCCGCCGCTATCCAATGGCATATTGTCCCTCCTCGAACCAAATAGTCGCCTGTAACGGCCCCCACCATAACCTACCAAAGGTAGGAAACGAATTTGAACCCCACATTCTCAAGATATGGTGTCATATGCATTTGGGCATGGGCACCTTCTGCAAAGGCTTTTGCTGGAAGGGCAGCATGTTCCTGCCCATACGGGCAGTAGTCGCTGATCGTCATGGCGCCCAAAGTGCCGGGTCCAAAGGAGCTCGATATGAACGATCATTTCAGCCTTGAAGCCCTGTCCACTCATCTAAGCACATTAACTGAACGAACAGCCCCAAGAATTGTCTCGGTACAGTCGCATCGCATGGCATGCAGCGGCTTTGTTTGGCGCGACGGTCTGGTGGTCACGGCGGATGAGGCTTTGGCTGACGAGGGCGAAATCGCGGTGACTCTCTCAACGGGCGAACGGAGGTCCGCCGCGCTTGCGGGGCGGGACCCGACCACAGATATCGCCCTGTTGCGGATCGACGGCGAAATGCCGTCGCCGCTCACCTTTGCCAGCACGGCCACCCAGCCTGGCGCCATCGTCCTTGCGATCGGGGCTGACCAGGGCGCGGCGCTTGCTGCCTTCGGCATAGTGGCCCGCGCCGGGCCGGCGTGGCGGTCCATGCGCGGTGGCGAAATTGATGCGCGGATTGAGCTGGACATGCGGCTGCGCCGGCATGCCGAGGGTGGTGCCGCGCTCAATGCAGCGGGAGAGATTGTCGGCATGCCCGTGTTTGGCCCGCGGCGACGGGTTCTGGTTATTCCAGTGGCCACGATTGAGCGGGTGGCGAGCCAACTTCAAGCCCATGGCCGCATCGCCCGAGGGTTCATTGGTCTTGGCCTGCAGACCGTGCCGCTGGAGCAGGGCGAAAGGACCGCTGCGATGGTGATGAGCGTGGCACCCGGGGGACCTGGCAGCGTGGCTGGTATTCATCAGGGCGACATAATCGTCTCGTGGCAGGGCGCGGCGATCTCCGGCGTGCCGCAGCTTTTCCGTAGGCTTGGTCCCGAGAGTGTTGATCAAACCGTGCAGGTTGGCCTGCGTCGCGGTGGTCAGGCTTTGGAGGTGGACTTGCGCGTCGGGGAGAAACCTTGAACCTGAAACCGGCAGACTTGGGCGCGCCGGTTGCCATCGCGCTGGCGATTGACGACGGCATGCTTGCGGACAGGTTGGCGACGCTTCTCGGCGGCGTGGCGGGGTTGCGCCTGGTGGCCCGGGGCGAGCCGGCGGATGCCGTGCTCGCAATGCCTGAACCGCTGGATCCCCCATCTGACGATCTGGGGCTGACGCCGCGGGAGCAGGAGGTCCTCGCCCTTCTGGCCGAAGGTGCATCCAATAAGCTGATCGCGCGCCGGTTGGGGATATCGGTCCACACGGCGAAATTTCATGTCGGCTCGCTGCTCAACAAGTTTGACGCCATCGGCCGAACGGATGCCGTGGCGCACGCCGCCAGGCTTGGTGTGCTGCATCTGTAGGGGGATTTTATGCTCGATAATGTTGGGCCTGCAGACCTTGTGCGTGATCAGCTGTCTGCCGATACGCAAAACCCCCTGGACGCTTATTCCCGGACGGTCGCATTCATGGCCGACCGGGTCGGCCCGGCTGTGGTGCGGGTGGAAAGCCGCGGGCTGGGCGGACGACCAGCCGTCGGCTCGGGCGTGATCATCGCGCCCGATGGGCTCATTTTGACAAATAGCCATGTCGTTGCTGGCGCCCGCCACCTGCGGCTTGGGCTTACCGACGGCGGCGAGACGGCCGCGACCGTGCTGGGCGATGATCCGGATGCCGACCTTGCATTGCTCCGCGCCGACTTGCCCAAAGGCAGTGTGATCGCGGCATTGGGTGACTCGAAGTCTCTCAAGCGGGGGCATCTGGTGGTTGCGATTGGCAATCCGCTTGGCTTTGAATTAACCGTTTCCGCCGGCGTCGTGTCAGCCCTCGGCCGTTCGCTTCGGGGCCGCGGCGGACATTTGATCGATGATGTTATTCAGACTGACGCGGCGCTGAACCCCGGGAACTCCGGCGGCCCACTCGTGGGCCCGTCTGGCGAGGTCATGGGGATTGCGACCGCCATGATCGGCGGCGCCCAAGGGTTATGCTTTGCGGTTTCCAGCAACACGGCCATGTTCGTGCTCCGTGAATTTCTCATGCATGGGCGCGTGCGGCGCGCGCATCTAGGGATTGAAGCGCAAACTGTGGCCATACCCCGGCGCATTTCTGTGGCTGCGGGCATCGGGGCAACAGCTGTCCGGGTCGGCGCGGTTGTGAGCGCGGGCCCGGCCGATCGCGCTGGTCTGCGGTGCGGCGACATCATCACCGCGATCGACCGGGAGCTCGTGATTGGGACGGATGATTTCCTGCGGAAACTGGATGCCAACAAGATCGGGCGCCCCGTCACACTGCAACTATTACGGTCTGGTTCGTTGAAGGATTTTGAAGTGGTTCCCGAAGAGCGAGGGGGACGTGCGTCTTAATATCGCAAGGCTCTCCCTGAACTCGCTTTTAGGACATAGCCTTGATGAACTCCCGGACCATGCTGGCCGTGGGTACGGAGTAGAGGTTACCCATTCGTGGGATCTCTTTGCCGCCACATGCCGCGCATCTTTGCCGCGACGTCGATCCGCGGCGCCTGGCGGTCCCTTCCAGGCATCGCCGGCACGGGGCGGGGCAGGGGCCGCCAAATTTGACGAAAGGGATATTGCGGCGGGTCAGTTCGACCTCCAATGCCCCGCTATGGTGCAAGGTTTGGAACAGCTTGGAACAGAGCAATAGAGCATTTCAAGAGAACGCAAGGCCCAAGAAGAAATCAAGGAACTTAAGGGACGGCAAGCTGCCCCAAAGATTAATAGAATTGCCGGTCTAGACGATAAGTTCCAGATTAGATACCGACGCCGCACATATCGAAATGGTTCTGTCTACAGTAACGAAACATTTTCCGTAACATGGAGGCGGATAATAATGTCGGGGCGCCCGAAGCGGCCCGGCCGTTTCCCATGGCAGCCATTTCTGGTTGGGTTTTCAGTTTGTCGGCAGCGCCAAGTTTTCCTGTTTTGCAAAGGTCAAGAGGTCTACCGCACGCGGTTCATGGCGCTGAAACTGGGAAAGCGTGACGCCGACGAGCCTTACCCCAGCTCGCAGCGGATAGACCTTTCTGATCAGTGCCACGCTGCCGTCTCGCAAGTCATTCCGGCTCGCGACGAGCGAGGGTAGGGTTCGGCTGCGGGTGCAAACCCTGAAATCCTGCCATTTGATCTTCACGGTGATGGTGCGACCGCGGGCGTTAGTCTTCTCGCACCAGTCCCAAACCTCATCGGCCATCGCGCGAATAGCACTTTCAATCCGTGCAGGGTCGGTCAGGTCCTCTTGGAAGGTGGTCTCAGACCCGGAGGACTTACGCTCGCGGTTGGCGACGACGGGACGGTCATCCTGCCCCCTGGCGATGCCATAGTACCAACTTGCAGCCTGCCCAAAATGCTGCGTCAGGAACGCAAGCGATTGGGCGCAAAGGTCCGCGCCGGTTAGGATCCCCAGGCGCTCCATCTTGGCGGCCGTCACGGGTCCGACGCCGTGGAACTTCTTGACCGGAAGCGCCTCCACCCATACCGCCCCCATATCGGGTGTCACGGCAAACTGCCCGTTTGGCTTTCGGTGATCCGAAGCAAGCTTGGCGAGGAACTTATTGTAGGAGATGCCGGCGGATGCCGTCAGACCTGTCTCCTCGAAGATCCGTCGCCGGATCTCCTTTGCCGTGAGCCAGGCAGAGGGAAGGCCGCGAAGATTGGCGGTGACATCGAGGTATGCCTCATCGAGCGAGAGGGGCTCGATGAGCGGCGTGTAGTCGGCGAAGATCGCATGGATCTGGTGCGATACGGCCTGGTACGCGTCGAATCGCGGCGGCACGAAAATCAGGTCGGGACACTGCTTCATGGCGACCGTCGAGGGCATTGCCGACCGCACACCAAAAGCCCGAGCCTCATAGCTCGCGGCGGCAACCACACCACGGCGCTTGCCGTGGCCGACAGCGACCGGACGCCCGCGAAGTGCCGGGTTATCGCGCTGCTCGACGGAGGCATAAAAGGCGTCCATGTCGATATGGATCACCTTACGAGTGGCCGTGTTGTCCATGCGGTCGGGTTAGCATGGCTAGAACAAAAGGTGAATTAAGCTCCTCTGCGGCTGTTCCCTGTCCCGCAAAACCGGCACAGTTAGAAAGACGAGGGGACCGGTGACCTTGATGGCAAGCTTTACGGCCGACATCCGACCACCCTGCGTGAGCTTGGTATCGGCGTTATCGCCTATGGTGTGCTCTGCGCGGGCTCATCAGCGCCATTTTTTAGGATACGAGCAGTGACTTGCGGCTAATCCGCATTTAAGCATTCCACCCTCTCAAGGAGGGGTTAATGGAATATCGTCAACTTGGCCGATCGGGCCTCAAAATTTCCGTTCTCACTATGGGCACGATGACCATGGGTGGCAAAGGTGGCTTCGCCAAGGTCGGGAATGTGGGGCTCGATGAGGCGCGGCGCCAGATCGATCTTTGCCTGGATGCCGGCGTCAATCTCATCGATACGGCGGATATATACTCAAACGGCGCATCCGAGGAGATCATCGGCGAGGCGCTCGGCGGCAAGCGTAAAGGCGGCGTACTAATCGCCAGTAAGGCGCGGTTTCCGATGGGCGAGGGGCCCAATGACCGTGGATTGTCGCGCTATCACCTGGTCCGTGCCTGCGAGGCCAGCCTGCAGCGCTTGCGCACCGATGTGATCGATCTCTACCAGGTCCATGAATGGGACGGGCTGACGCCGCTCGAAGAGACGCTGGAGGCATTGGACATGCTGGTGCGGCAAGGCAAGGTCCGCTACATCGGATGTTCGAATTATTCTGGATGGCATCTGATGAAAGCGCTGGGCATCTCCGAGCGCGAGCATCGCCAGCGCTTCATCAGCCAACAGATCCACTATACGCTGGAAGCGCGCGAAGCCGAGTATGAGCTGATCCCGATCGCGCTCGATCAGGGGCTTGGCGTCATGGTCTGGAGCCCGCTCGCCGGCGGCCTGCTGTCCGGCAAACACCGGCGCGACCAGGCGGCACCAGAGGGCACGCGGCAACTCGCGGGTTGGCCGGAACCACCGATCCGTGACGAAAACCGGCTCTGGAATATCGTCGAAGCGCTTATCGCGATTGCACAGGCGCGCGGCGTCTCGGCCGCCCAGGTTGCCCTGGCTTGGCTGCTCGGCCGCGCGGCCGTCACCTCGGTGGTCATTGGCGGCCGTACCGAGGCGCAATTCAAGGACAACCTTGCCGCCGCCGACCTCGTGCTGACGCCGGAAGAACGCCAGCGCCTCGACGAGGTAAGCGCACCCCCAATCCTGTACCCGTACTGGCACCAGCTGCTGACGGCCAGCGACAGGCTCGGGGACGCGGATCTCTCGCTACTCGGGCCGCACGTGAAGACGCAGCGTTAGAAACGCCATCAGTCCGAGATGCGGCCATTAACCCCACGACATATGAAGGTCGGACAGGGGCGGCCGCATCTCGACCGCTTTCAACGGATCCTTTTCCGCTTCGAGGGAGATTGCGTCGTCAACATTGGGGACGTTCTGATGAATCGGCGGAACCCGCATTTCTCACGGAGAATCTGTAGAATGCTGCTAACGCTCAACTTGTATAGCTCATTTTTAGGACAGCTCTAGGCTCCATCGGCACGAGGCAGTCTGACCTCAACCCAGAAATTTGCGCCAGAGCCAGCCAGTTAGCCGTTCTTCGTAAGGTCGATGCCGACGAACAGCGATTCACCTTGGCGGATGATGCGCAGGGCTATGGCTTTCGCCCCCGACTTGCGCGCCGCATCGATCACCGTCACCGCCTGATCCGGCGAGGTCATTTTCGTCGAACCGACGCCGACGATCAGATCACCCGGTTGCAGCCCGGCCTGATCGGCGAGCGAGTTCGGGGTGACGTTGACGACCAACGCGCCGGAGGCGCTGCTCGGCAGGTTGAGCTGGCTGCGGCTATCGAACGTCAGGGGCGCCAGGATCAGGCCCAAAGACCGCATGGCTCGTCGCGGGTAGCAGCGCCGCCGCCGACCTGGAAATCGGCGTTCGGATTGGCCGGCATGGTCGTCACCGCCACCGACTGTCGTGCGTTTGCCATTCTGCACATAGGTGATGTTAGCGTCCTGGTCGGGATCGATATCGGCGATATCGGCGGCGAGATCGCTGGGATCGGTGACCTTCGCGCCGTTCACGGCGGTGATGACATCGCCCGCCTGCAGCCCGGCGCGGGCGGCGGGGCTGTCGTTGGAAACCGCGGCGATCAACGCCCCATCATTGGTCGGATCGTCAGAAGGCAGGCCCATCGCCTGCGCCATTTGCGGCGAGATCTGCTGTACCGCCACGCCAAGATAGCCGCGCGTCACCTTGCCGTTCGCGATCAATTGCGAGACGACGTGCTTGATCATGTCGGAGGGGATGGCGAAGCCGATGCCGACCGAGCCGCCCGAGGGCGTCAGGATCGCGGTATTGATGCCGATCACCTGGCCGCGCTGGTCGAACAGCGGGCCGCCAGAATTGCCCTCGTTGATCGGCGCGTCGATCTGGATGAAGCGGTCATAAGGTCCGTCGCCAATGTTGCGGCCCAGCGCCGAGACGATGCCCGCCGTCACGGTTTCGCCGAGGCCGAACGGATTGCCCATCGCCACCACCCATTCGCCCGGTTCGACATCTTTGGACTGGCCAAGCTCGACATAGGGGAGGGGATGGCCAGCATTGATCTTCAGCACGGCGAGATCGGTTTTCGGATCGGTGCCGACGATTTTCGCCGGATAGCTCGTGCCATCGGACATGGTGACACTGACGGTCTGCGCATCCTTCACCACGTGGTTGTTGGTGACGATGATGCCGTTCGAATTGATGATGAAGCCGGCCCCCTTGGCTTCGACCGCCTGCGGCTGCGCGGGAGCGCCGCCGCCGAAGGGGAAACCCGGGGGGAACCCCGGCGATTGCGGGAAGCCTGGCGGCACGCCGAATTGCCCCGTCGCTGTCATCCGCGGTCTGATCAAGTTTCGGATGCACTGTGATCGACACCACGGCGGGCGTGACGCGCTTGACCAGGTTGGTGAAGTCGCCGACCGGCTTGACGGTGCTCTCTACGGCGGCCGTCTCGTTCAGGGACGAGGTGTCAGCGGCGAACGCTGGGCCGGCGGTCAGGCTGCCGATCGCGGTTGCGCCGAGCAGTGCCAGGGTAATCGCAGTGCTACGGTTTCTTATCATGCGCATGGTAAACAGGTTCTCCAGCTCGCTTGGTGGTAACTAAATCGCCCCCGTGCCTTTACGTTTATTTTTTTATGCGACACGAAAGTGACGGCAGTTTCGCTATTTTTGGCAGCTCGATCTATGGCATCTGCGTATCGCGGGAATAAGCCTGTGGTCAGCTGCAATAGGCCTTGGTTCAGAGGCCACGGTGAGAATGGCCTCTCTGGGGCGACCTACACGCCCGGCCACAGCGCGAGAAGACTATGCGACGGCAGGCCTTTGCCTCCTTGAGCACCTGCATGGCGAAGACCTCCGACCTGCGCTTCTCCGTCGATCGGGTCGGGCTGGAGGAGAACCGGGGGACAGGCACTGCCATGGAGGCGATCGGTTTTGGCCCCGACGAATATCATGAAATCACACCATCAAAGGGCGCCGTGCCGACACGCTCGCATTAGCTGGACTGATTGCGTATGATATCGAGATGATCAGCCCCGGGCCATTCGGTTTCGAATTGCTAGACCTGCTGCGTAGGCACGAAGCGAAGCAGCAAAGGCGAGGGCGAAGCACTGACCGTTTTCGATTCAACGGCGCGGGGGGACCTATTCAAACTGCCGACATGCTGACTGAAACGGAAAAAACTTCGACTTGGCGGTGTCGGTCGAAAATCTGTCAGGCCGACCGGCTGGCGCAGGAGATCGGTCTGTGACGCAAGACGAGTTGACCCTCTGGGCGGCGCGGAATGGCTGGCGGGTGATGGCGGGTTGCCCCAGCCTGGTGAAACCAGGGCGCCCCAAAGATGCGATCGTGCGGCTGTCGTTCAAGGTGACCGTGGTCAGCCTGGAAGTGCGCAAGGCGACGAAATGGGAAAAGGTGACCAGCGCGAAATACGAGGATGTTTCGTTGGATGAGGATGGGGAGCGGGTGCTAGGCCTGGGGTTCGAGAAGGTGCCGAGCATTACTATGCTCATGCGGGAAAATCTGGACGCGCAGGTGTTTGAGAAGTTCGGGAAGTAGGCGAAGTTGCATTCCTTCCACCTTTACGATCCGAGGGTTTGAATCCGAGGGTTTGAAACTTGCCGAAACGGAGGTTGGCCTTCGCGCCATGGTGGGTCCGCCACGCGGTATGCCCAACAATGGAGTTGCCATCCCTGCCTGAAGTAGAGTTCAACCTACTCCCTCCGCGGCCGGGCGAACCATGGTTCGTCAGTGACGTCAGGGGCATGGGGGGCTTCAACTGAAGCTAAACCCAGGCAGGGAGCGACAAATGCCGCACGATACAGAGTAAGCCCACAGGATTATCCTCAAATCTGTGGATAATCTTGGGGTGGAAAAATGGCTACAATTTTCGGACATGAACGGCGCTTCGCCCCGATCTGAAGACAGCCAGGCTCCAGCGCTGAAAGCGAGCCCGACCAGGATGTCCGCCACGACCGCGCCGAGAGTGCCGACGATGAGCGGCGCAAACATGCGCAAAAAGCCCAGTACAAGCACTTTGTGGTCCATGCCGAGAATGCTGCCGGCGACCAGGCAGGCGATGTAGATTTACTGCATGTTGGCGGTGATGAAGCCGGTGTGGATCGCCTTCACCATCGCAGGGTCGAGAAGTTTGTAGCTGATCAGCGCCGAGGGGACGAACGGGCGCCACGTCCGGCTCGGAATTGGCCCAGCCAAAACCCTCGCGCACAATGCCGAATTTTCATGCCGGCAACGCTTCGGCCAAGCGCCTCGGTATAACGGACGGTCTGCGGTGCGTATTGCCGGGGGTCAAGCCCGTCCGGCCCGGCCAGAACCTCCAATAACAACGCGTTATCGACGACGCTGGCGGTGATCGGGCCGACATGGTCGAGCGTGGATTCGATCGAAATCACCCCGGTATATGGGATGCGGATGGAGCCGGCCTTGTCGCCGCCGCGCTGCCAGAAGACGACCCGCCCGCTGAATAGCCATGGCGGCGCGGGTTGTGCACGTGCCCCTAGGCGTTCGTGTGGCTGCCGCCGGAGAGGCAAAAACACTCGCAATGCGCCTTGCCGAGAATGGTGCCGCCGGCATCGAGCATGCAGCTGGCCGATGGTGGGGCGGACCGGCATCTTTTCTCCCTTCAGGCGTTCAAGAAGCGTTTTAACGCCGTGTCGATGAACGAGACATCTTCCGGGTTGGTGCCGGGACCGCCGGCGAAATGGCCCCAGACCGAAGGCACGACGAGCAGCTCCGCATTCGGCATATGTCCGACCTCGAATTCGCTGTCCTCGGGTTGTGCCGCTCCTTATGCTTTGCACAGATCGCCGCAGCTGGATTCGATGGTGCAGCAGAGCGAGCAGACGCTGCCTTTGTGGAAGGGGCAATGCACGCTGTCGAAGGCTTCGAATTCGCCGGCGCAGACGCTGCAGGTGAGCGTGCCGCGGCTGGTGCTGGCGACTTCCTGTTCCGGCGCGCGCTTGAGATAGTATTTGCCCTTGGTGAGGATCGCGATCGCCGGCGTGGCGATGAGCGAGATCAGCACCGCGACGAAGGGCGAATATGCCGCGAGGAGGGGCCCAAACGCGCCGAAATAAGCGGCGATGGAAAATGTCGAAGCGATGATCATCGAGCCGAAGCCGACCGGGTTGAAATCGTACAGATAGCCGCGGCGGAACTCGATCCAGGACGGGCCGATTTTCAGAATTTTTCGGTTGATGGTGAGATCGGCGAACACCGCGGTGATCCAGGCTACCGCGACGTTGGAATAGAAGCCGAGCAGCGCCGCCATCTCTTTGAACACGCTCGCCTCCATCAGCACGAGGCCGATGCCGATCTGCAGCAGCAGCCAGGTAAAGCGCCCATAATGGCGGTGCAGGATGCGGGAGAAAAAATTCGACCAGGAGAGCGAGCCGGAATAGGCGTTGGTAACGTTGATCTTCGCCTGAGCCACAACGACCAGGAAGAACGCGCAGGCAAGACCGAGCCAATGCGGCAGGAACCGGTCGTAAATATACACGAAGGTCTGGAACGGCTCGTTGCTGGCAGCGCCGATCTGCGGCGCGGCATAGGAGGCGAGGTAGGAGCCCAGCGTGAAGGTGACAAGAAACACCAGCGCCCAGCCCGGTCCGGACATGAAGGTCCAGAATTTCAGTGCGCCGCGCGGCGCCGCGTTGCCGTCTGGCATGAAGCGCACATAATCCGCCTGCTCGCCGATTTGGGCCAAAAGCGACATCAGCGCAGCCGCGGCAAGGCCGATGGAGGAGATGTTGATCAGCCCGCCGCCGGCTTGTTTGCCGGAGAGCCCGCCATAGCCGAACCAGCTGGCGGTGCTGTGATCCCCGAAGCCAGCGACATAGGCGACCGGCAGCGCCAGCAGCGCCGCCCAGATCGGCCAGCTCCATGCCTGGAACTTCGCCAGGAACGACATGCCGAACGTGACCATCGGGATGATGAGGATGGCGACGATGGCGTAAGAGAGCCAGAGCGGAATGCCGAACGTGCCGCTCAGGCCCTGGCCCATGATCGAACCTTCAAAGGCGAAATAGATAAAGGTGAAGGTGGCGTAGATGAGCGAGGTGATCGTCGAGCCGAGATAGCCAAACCCGGCGCCGCGGGTCAGCAAATCCATGTCGAGATTATATTTGGCGATGTCGCGGGCGATGGGGATGCCGGTGACCACGCAGAAAATCACGGCGATCAGATTGCCGATCAGCGCATTGGCGCTGCCCGAGGCGTTGGTGAGCACGGCGCTGATGGCAAAGGGAAACAAGGCTGCGGACGCACCGAGCCCCGCCGAGGCGACGATGGCCGGCGACCAGCGACGGAACGAGGCGGGGGCGTAGCGCAGCGAATAATCTTCCACCTGCTCGTTCTTGATCAGACGCGAATACCAGTTTTCCGGCTTGGCGGTTGTCATCGACATTTTGCGCGCTCCAGGTTAGGGCGGCCCGCGTAACGATGGGTGGCGGTGCGAGCCCATGGCAACGATTTCCAGTCGGCCATCAGCGTGCCAATGAAATCTCCGTCGATCAACGGAAAATGACGTAAAATATGTCGTTTTAAATCTGGATTGGATGAAATATTGAGCACCGAAATCAGAAAATGGCTTGAATATAATCCAACGGCGTTTGGGAACGGGTCGGCCCTGCGCAAAATGGCGCCGTCGAACGTCAAGCATCTCGGCCGCACGCATTGCATCGCGCGAAAAATTGCGGTGAGTTAGTGCGACAACCAGCGGAGCCGGTTTATGGACGCGAATTTCCCGACGCTCGACCAACTTGCCGCTGCGCTCGCCGCCGGGCGCGTCACCAGCCGACAGTTGACGGAAGAGTGCCTGGCGCGGATCGCCGATCCGGACGGGCAGGGGGGCCGTGCCTTCATTGCGGTTGACCCTGACAAGGCGTTAGCCGTGGCCGAGGCGCAGGACGGGTTGCGCAAGGCCGGCGCCGCGCCGTCGCGCTATGCCGGCATTCCGATCTCGGTGAAGGACCTGTTCGACATTGCAGGCGAGGTGACGAGGGCCGGCGCGAAAATTTTCGCGGACAACAAGCCGGCGGAGGCTGATGCGCCGTCAATGGCGCGGCTGCGCCAGGCGGGCTTCGTGCTGATCGGCCGCACCAATATGAGCGAGTTCGCCTTCTCCGGCCTCGGCGTGAACCCGCATTACGGCACGCCGCTCTCGGTATGGGACCGCGAGAGCGGCCGCGTGCCGGGCGGCTCATCCTCTGGTGCCGCGGTTTCGGTGGCCGACGGCATGGCGCATGGCGCGATCGGGACCGATACTGGCGGCTCCTGCCGCATTCCGGCGGCCTTCAACGGGCTGGTCGGCTACAAGCCGACGGCGCGGCGTGTGCCGTTGCAGGGCGCTGTGCCGCTTTCGTCGAGCTTGGATTCGATCGGCCCGCTGGCGCGTTCGGTCTCCTGCTGCGCGATCATCGATTCGATTCTGGCCCAAAGGGCTGTGCCTAGCCTGGCGCGGGATGGCGTCGCCGGGTTGAATTTCGCCGTGCCGGACCGGCTGGTGCTGGACGGAATGGAGGCGCCCGTCGCTGCCGCGTTCGAGGCGGCGCTGTCGCGCCTCTCCGCCGCCGGGGCGCGGGTGCACAAAATCGCCGTGCCGGAATTTTCTGAGGAGCTGGTAGAACTGGCGCATAAAGGCGGCTTCTCCGCCGCCGAGGCCTATACATGGCACGCCGGCTTCATCGCCACAGGCGCCAAGGATTACGACCAGCGTGTGCTGGCGCGCATCATGCGTGGCGCGGAGCAGAGTGCCACGGACTATATCCGCCTGCTGCAGACGCGCGCCGCCTTCATCGCAAAGATGCAGCGGCGCATGGCGGCGTTCGACGCGCTGCTGCTGCCGACCTCGCCGGTCGTTGCGCCGCGTCTGGCCGAGGTGGCGCGCGACGAGGATTTCACCCGCCTCAACCTTCTGGCGCTGCGCAACAACGCTTTGGTCAATCTGATGGACGGGTGCGGCCTGTCGTTGCCGATCCATCGCCGCGGCGAGGCGCCGGTGGGGCTGCTGCTGGCGGCGTCTCCCGGGCGCGACCAGCAGTTGATGACGATGGGCGCCGCGGTGGAAAAGACTTTGGCCTGAAAGCAATCCTCTCCGGCATGGACCGAACCGGGTTTCTCCTGTGATCAAACCGAAAAAGGTAAGCATAGAATGTCAGCCAATCTAATCATGCCGGTGCTCACCGATGCCGATCTGGTTGAAATGACACTGGAAGGGGCCGCCGGAGCTTTCGCGCGCGGTGTCACCGCCGAGGAACTCGCGAAAGCCTTCCTTGAGCGCATCGCGGCCTATAATCCGCGTTATAACGCCATCATCATCATGAACCCTACCGCATTGGACGATGCGCGCGAGATCGATCGCCGCCGTGCCGCCGGTGAGGCGCTTGGGTCCCTGGCCGGCGTGCCGGTGGTGATCAAAGACACGATGGATATGGCCGGTCTGCCGACCACGGCCGGTTGGCATTTCTTGTCCTCCAAGGCGGGTGGGGTGGATCTGATCCCCGAGACGGACTCCCCCGTGGTGGCGCGCATGAAGGCGGCTGGCTGTGTCATTCTCGGTAAGACCAACGTCCCCATCCTGAGCGCGACCGGCACTCATGCGAGCGATAGCTGGGCTGGGCCGACGCTGAACGCCGCCGCCCCGGACCGCATGCCCGGCGGCAGCACCGCAGGCACCGCCACGGCGGTTGCCGCCAGCATGGCCGTGCTCGGGTTGGCGGAGGAAACAGGCGGTTCCATCCAGAACCCGGCCTCCGCGCAGGCGCTGGTCGGCATCAAGCCCACCTTCGCTTTGGTGCCCAATGCGGGCGTGGTTCCGTTGGCCGGCTCCACGCGCGATGTGGTCGGCCCGATCGCCCGCAGTGTGCGTGACGCGGCGCTGGCGCTGGATGTCATCGCCGGCTACAGCTCGGAAGATCCGAAAACCGTCGCCTGCATCGGCAAGCGTCCGAAGGGTGGCTATGCCGCCAAGCTCAGCACGACGGCGCTCCAGGGCAAGCGGCTCGGGCTTTATGGCCCCGGCTGGCGCGACAGCGCCCTCTCCGAGGAATGCGCTGCCCTGTACAAGCGCGCGCAAAATGAGATCGCGGCGCGTGGCGCCACCATGCTGGAGGACCCGTTCGCGGGCAGCGGGTTTGCCGCCATAGGCAAGCCGATTTCCGAGACATACCATTTTGATGCGCGCGGCATGGAATGCTGCCCCTATGACGTGGAGCTATATCTGCGCCGCCTTGGGCCTTCTGCGGCGATCAAGGATTATAAAACCCTTGCGGAAGTCGTGAAGTCTGAGGATCCGTACGGTCCCGCTGGCGTGCTCTCTTATATGAGCTATCTGGCAGAAACTGAATTTTCCAAGCAGCATCCGACTGTGCCGCCGCCGCTGAGGGAGTTCGTGAGCGCGCGTGAGGCTTATCTCGAAATCGTTGAGGAGGTGTTCGCCACGCATCAGCTTGATGCGCTGGTCTTCCCGCAGATGCGCAACGAGCTTCCTTTCCTGAACAGCAAAGGCATTATCAACGAAACCACCGTTTGCGAGATCAACATCGCCGGCATGCCGGTGGTCACGGTTCCGGCTGGTTATTACGCCTCCGGTGCGCCGTTCAACCTGGTGTTTGTCGGAAACCTGTGGTGTGAGGCGGACCTTCTCGCTCTGGCCTATGACTATGAAAAGGCGACGAGTTACCGCAAGGCCCCCGCTTTGTCGGCGCAAGGGTGAAACGCTCCGCCCGCACTCATGAGTTCCTGGGGTCGGCCAGCGGCGAGGAGGCGCAGGCGGCGCTGGATGGCGGGGCCAATTTGGGTGGCGGGCATCGCCTCGATGAGGCGGCATGTGTAGGCGGCGGCGGGGGACGTGAACAGCGTCTCGGTTCCCGCGAGTTCCACGACGCGGCCTTGGCGCATGACCGCGACGCGGTCGGCGATGTGGCGGACGACCGCGAGATCGTGGGTGATGAAAAGATAGGAAATGCCGAGCCGTTTCTGGAGGTCGCGGAGCAGGTTCAAGACCTGCGCTTGGATCGAGACGTCGAGTGCTGAAACCGGCTCGTCACAGACGATGAGATCGGGTTCCGCGGCCAACGCCCGCGCGATGCCAATGCGCTGACGCTGCCCCCCCGAGAACTCGTGCGGGTAGCGGGCCGCATGTGCTTCCGAGAGCCCGACGAGGGAGAGGATCTCGGCGACGCGTTCCTTGCGTTCCGCCGCACTGCAAGGGCGGTGGAGAAGCAGCGGTTCGGCCACGATGGCGCCGACGGTCTGGCGTGGATTGAGAGAGGCGAAGGGGTCCTGGAAGACGATCTGCATACGGCGGCGGAACCGGCGGAGCGGGGCGCCGCTGAGCGTGGTGATGTCGGCGCCGTCGAAGCGGATGGTACCGGATGACGCGTCGAGCAGACGGAGGATCAGGCGCGCGGTGGTCGATTTGCCGCTACCGGATTCGCCGACCAGGCCGAGCGTCTCGCCGCGCGCGAGGGTGAAGGAAACGTTGTCGACAGCCTGCAGATGGCCGACGGTCCGGGGGATGAAGAGGCCGCGCCGGACGGCAAATCGGCGGGACAGGTTTTCAACCTCGAGGAGTGGCGCGGTCATATGGCGGTCCCCCGCAGGCGGCTTGTTTCGCTTTCACCGCTATTGCCCAAGCCAAGCCCATCGAGTGGCGCGCGCCAGCAGGCGGCGGCGTGATTGGCGGCAAAATCGCGCAAAACCGGGCGTTCGGCGATGCATCGCGCCTCACCGAGCGCGCAGCGCGGATGAAAGCGGCAGCCTTCCGGCATGGCGGAGGGGCTTGGCACGGTACCCTCGATCGCAAGCAACCGCGTCTGGCGTGCGGCGAAACGGGGGGCGCTGCCAATGAGGCCGAGCGTATAGGGATGCTGTGCATCGGCAAATAGCAAGGCTGAGGCAGCAAGTTCGACGACCTGGCCGGCGTACATGACGGCGACGGTGTCCGCCATGCCGGCGACAAGGCCGAGATCGTGGCTGATGAGCAGGAGCGCCATACCGGTCTCCGCCTGGAGCTCCCGTAGCAGGCTGAGGATTTCATCCTGCACGGTGACGTCGAGCGCGGTCGTGGGTTCGTCCGCGATCAGAAGCTCGGGTTTGCAGGCGAGCGCCATGGCGATCATCACGCGCTGGCGTTGGCCGCCGGAGAGCTGGTGCGGATAATCGTCGAACCGGCGGGCGGGGTCGGGAAGCCGCACGCGCTCCAGCATGGCGACGGCGCGGGCGCGCAGCTGGTGGGCTGGCATTTGCGGCTCATGGGCGGCCATCGCCTCGACGATTTGCGCGCCGATCGTGTGCGCCGGGTTGAGGCTGGTCATCGGTTCCTGAAAGATCATTGCGATGCGCCGCCCGCGCAAATCACGCATCGCCGTCGGGCGTAGTTTCAGAAGATCCTGGCCGTCGAAGATGATGGCGCCGGCAGCGATCCTGCCGGGCTGCGGAATGAGGCGCATGATCGAGAGGGAGAGCGCAGATTTGCCGGATCCTGATTCGCCGACGATGGCGAGGGTGCGGCCGCGCCCTATGGCGAGATCGATGCCGGCGACCGCGGCGAACTCACCAGATGATGTTGGAAATACGGTGCGCAGGCCTTCGATCCGGAGCAGCTCATTCATGAGGATATCAGAAAGCGAAATGCAATTCTGGTCAAGTAACGGTTGTTATGGCGCTTGCGGTGTTTCGAACCGTCCCTTACTGTATCGTTACAGTATAACCAATTCACGCGACGGGGGTGGGTACGATATGCGTATAGCATTACTAACTCTAAGTTTGTTTTCAGGGTTTTCCGCTTCCGTCGCGCTTTCCGCCACCGCTTTCGCCGATCCACCGAAGGTTCTGCATATCAGCCTGCTGCAAGACAGCGATAGTCTCGACCCGACGCTGAGCGGCAGCTATGTCGGACGCATCGTCTTTGCAGGCATGTGCGACAAGCTGTTCGACTTTGATACTGGCCTGCACATCGTGCCGCAGCTCGCCACCGGCTACTACATATAAAGATCCGACCCATCTGATTCTTACCTGCGGCCGGGCGTGCTGTTCCAGGATGGCGAGAAGCTCG
Organism: uncultured Pseudomonadota bacterium; assembly: GCA_963798115.1. Taxonomy (GTDB): domain Bacteria; phylum Pseudomonadota; class Alphaproteobacteria; order Acetobacterales; family Acetobacteraceae; genus Acidocella. The sequence goes on along the minus strand of CAWCRT010000009.1, from coordinate 81,021 downwards.
ATGCGGCGGCCGTGAAATACACGTTGAATCGCGACCTGACGATGCCGGGCAGTCTGCGGCGTGGGGAGATCAGCGACATCCAGTCGATCGAGGTGATCGATCCGCTGACCGTCGAGCTGGTACTGAAGGCACCGGATTCGGCGCTACTGGCGCAGCTTGCCGACCGGGCCGGGATTATCATCGCGCCGAAGGCGGCGCAGGCGGAGGGTACGAATTTCGGACTGCACCCCGTTTGCGCCGGGCCATTCAGCTTCGTGCGAGCGGGTTCCTGAACAGAAGATCGTTCTGAAGAAATTTCCTGGCTACTGGGATGCGAAGGACATCCATTTCGACGAGGTCGATTACCTGCCATTCGTCAATTCCGAGGTTGGCGTTGCCAATCTCCAGGCCGGCCAGCTCGACCTGCTGACGATCGATGCTGCCGAACGATGTCGCGACGATCGAGGGAAATCGGAAGCTTGAGGTTGTGAGCGAGACGTCGCTCGCCAATGTGGGCATCACCTTCAACGTGGCGAACGGGCCCGCGAGCCAGTCGCCGATCGGGCAGCATGCGCAATTGCGCCGCGCCTTCGAGTTGGCGATCGACCGCACGGCGCTGATCAATGTCGTGTATAACGGCCTTTATGCGCCGATCGCCCAGGCCAATTCGCCCTCCTCGCGCTTCTACGTGCCCTCGATCGTGCCGCCGACAATGGATTTGGCGGCGGCGCAGAATCTGGTGGCGGAGAGCGGGGTCAAAACGCCGATTGCTGTGACGTTGCTGGTGCCGAACAGCCCGGACTTTGCTGCAGGCTGCGCAGGTGATCCAGGCGATGGAGCAGCCTGCTGGCTTTGACGTGAAGATCCAGGCGATGGAATTCGCGTCCTCGCTCGCAACCGCGCGGGCCGGCAATTTCCAGGCCTATATGATCCTATGGTCCGGACGCGCGGATGCGGACGGCAACATGTATTCCTTTCTGCATAGCGGCTACGGATTCAATTACGGGCATTATGATAACAGCCAGGTGGATGCGTTGCTCGACCAGGCGCGGGTCGCGCAATCGGTCGCGGACCGCACCGCGCTCTACGCCAAGGTTTGGGACATCGAACGTCAGGATCTGCCGGTGCTCTATCTCTGGTCGCCGAAGAATATCGTTGGTTTGAAGAAGACTCTGCTAGGATTCGATCAAGTTCCCGACGGCATCGTTCGCCTTCAGGGCATGCACTTCGCCAGCTGAGACAAGCGCGATGCAAAGCTCGATTGGCGCCAGGCTTCTGCAGATCGTACCCACGATGCTGTTGGTTAGCGTGATCGTCTTCACCCTGCAGCACCTGCTGCCGGGCGATCCGGCGGTGATGCTCGCGGGGGATTCAGCGGGCGATCCGCATGTGGTGGCCCAGATCCGCGACCATCTGCTGCTGAACCGCCCGCTCTGGGAGCAATACTTGCATTGGCTTGCCGGTGTTCTGCACGGCAATCTTGGCTATAGCTGGGAACTTTCCGCGCCGGTCACGACGCTGCTGCTGCAGAAGCTGCCGGTGACGCTGCAGCTTTCGGCGATGGCGTTCGTGATTGCACTCGCCATCGGAATTCCATTGGGCGTGATCTCTGCGGTCAAGAAGGGCACGCCCTTGGATTGGCTGGCGACTTCCATCGGATTGTTCGGACTTTCCGTGCCGAGCTTCTGGCTGGGCATCGTTCTGATCCTGGCCGTGTCGGTTGATCTAGGATGGCTGCCGCCTTCCGGCTATGTGCCGCTGTCGCAGGATCCGCTGCAATCGTTTCTGACAACGATCATGCCCGCCTTCGTGCTCGGCAATGGGATCGCGGCGATCATCATGCGCCACACAAGGAGCGCGATGCTGACGGCGCTGCAGCAGGATTACGTGCGGACTGCGCGCGCGAAGGGACTGTCGGAAAGCGTGGTGGTGTTGCGCCACGCATTGCGTAACGCGCTGATCCCTGTCGTCACGATGGCCGGGCTGCAGCTCGGTACGTTGCTGTCCGGCGCCGTATTGACCGAGCAGGTGTTTGACATTCCCGGCATTGGCAAGCTGGTGGTCGATGCCGTGTTCAACCGCGACTATCCTGTGATTCAGGGCGTGGTGCTGGTGACTGGCCTGCTCTACGTGCTGATCAACCTCGTCACCGATATTCTTTATGCGGTGATCAATCCGAAGCTGCGCGGCGGATGACCGCGATCGTGGCGGGCGCCGGAAGGGCGCGGTTCAAATGGAAACGCCTTGTCCGGCATGGATCCGGCATTGTGGGCACCGTGCTGGTGGCGGTGTTTATTCTCGCCGCCATCGGCGCACCGCTGATCGCGCCCTATGGCCCCGACGCCACCAACTGGGCGGCCATCCGCAAGGCGCCCAGCGTGGCGCATTGGCTCGGCACGGACGAGATTGGCCGCGACGAGCTGTCCCGCATTATCTGGGGCGCGCGCGCGAGCCTGGAGGCAGGGGTGATCTCGGTGCTGATCGCCGGGGTGATCGGCGTGCCGGTGGGGCTGCTCGCCGGTTTTGCCCGCGGCTGGACAGATGCGATCCTGAGCCGGATCGTCGATGCGATGTTGGCGATTCCGTTCCTGATCCTCGCCATCGCGCTCGCCGCTTTCCTCGGCCCCAATTTGCGCGATGCGATGATCGCGATCGGCGTGAGTTCGGCGCCGATCTTCATGCGCGTGGCACGTGCCGCGACGCTGGATATGATGACACGCGACTTCATCGAGGCCGCGCGGGCGGTTGGCAACCCACCCTGGCGTATCGCGCTCCGGCATGTGGCGCCGAATATCGCGGCACCGGTTCTGGTCCAGGCAACCCTCTCGATCGCGACCGCGATCATCGCGGAGGCATCGCTTTCATTTCTCGGACTGGGCGAGCAGCCGCCGACCCCATCCTGGGGCTCGATGCTGAACGCCGCGCAGCAATTTCTGACCCAGGCGCCATGGCTTGCCATTTTTCCGGGGCTCGCGATCATCCTGGCCGTCCTTGGCTTCAATCTCACCGGCGATGCGCTGCACGATGCGCTCGATACGCGCCGCGGGAAGTAAGTCCGCGAGCCAATGAAATTAAGGGGCGCCGGGCGGCTCTGGGCCGGGTCGGCGCTTTCGCGGCCGAACGCCATGTGGACAGGCCTGTTGTTGTGGTTTAGCAATGTATGTCGTTGCTGGCCGGTGCGCATCAAACGCCTGTTTAGAAAGCGACTTAACCCGGCGCCAACGTGACGGTCGGATGATCCGGAAGTGGACGTCCATGGTGACGATGTCCCGGTGGCTCCGCGCCCATGTCGGGTCATCCAGCTTGATCTCTCGCGTCTCCAAAACGGACACACGCTAGAGCGAGGGGAAGCGCTAATGCGCCGCGCAAACCGCCCGCAACTTGCTACGGGTGAAAAGGGCGCAAATCGGGTAGACCGCAAGCGCGCGCCCGGCCAGCACGAGCACGATGGCGGCAGCGGCAGCTCCGGCAACAAAGGTCAGGTGCTGGTGCGCCTCTTGATCGCCGATCAGGATGAACACAACCGAATTCGCGAGGAAGGCGGCGTATTCCCAGAAAGCCATCACATGCCCCCGGCCGCTTTCAGAGATTGAACGCATCATGCCGAAATTACGGACCAGCAGCCCGGCTGACAACGAGGCCAGCACGCCCGACATCTTGAGGTGCTCGGCCAGCAGAAATGATCCATAAGCGGCAATGGTTGTCAGGGTGATTTCAACCAGATGATCCTCGGTGCGACCGTCAAGTATCAACAGGCTGCCAGCGACCAGCAGTCCCGCTGCCACGCCATCTATCACTGTCCACAGTAGCGAGCCGATGAGCGCCATGGGGGTGATCGCTTCTCCGGCGGCGATAGCGCGCAACAGGGCAAAGCCCACGGCTGCGGCACCGTCATTCAACAGGCTTTCGGTCTCGACCAGCATGCTCAAGCGCCGCTCGACTTTCATCTCCCGGAAAGAAGCGATGACTGAGACGGGATCGGTGGCGGCAATCAGAACGCCAAACAGCGCCGCGCCAATCCCGCTCCACCCAATTAGGAAATGCATCCCGGCAGCCACCACGAACGCCGCAAGCATAACCCCCGGAAACGCCAATCCTGCGGTAAGGGCAACCCCCCTTCCACTCCTCCCGCCTCGAGATGAAGCGGCGAAATTTGAGACAGTCCCTCAGCGCACTCTACGCATCGGCCCCTCCTGCCAGCAATCACCAGACCAGCGCTGTAGGGCATTTTAAGGCGGCGGCAAACGATTGCCACCAAGGAGGCGGTTAGCAGGACAAGGCCGAGGGTGAAGATTGAGAAATCAGGCAAGGCGGTCTCCGTGGTGCCCCCCTTTATTGCCCGAGAAAACGCCGACAGCTACTTCGAGCAAATCAAGCAGATAGTGTGAAACCCGACCGCGTCATGGTGAGGCACGATCGTATCGCTTCACGCCGTAGCAGCGAATGATTATTTAGCTTGTATCTAAATGAGCAGTGTAATTTTCTTGCCGACGTTACTGTCCGGAGCTTTTACACGGTCTGCAAGAATTCCGCGCACTAGATCCAAGGCCCATACAGGGGAGATTTGTTGCAGAAGTCTGGTGCACAAACCAAACGCGACCGATTCGGCCAGCCGTTGCGAACGACCGGGATACCGTTGAAAAACGCGAGTATTTTGCACGTTTCTGGGCGCTGAATTGTTGGCCGACCTGGAGCGTGTTCCCGAAGCCCACCGGCTTGTTGCCCGGTGGGCTCTGGGGTTGGAATTCCAAGGTTACCCTGGGCATTTGGGCGCGATCGGTGGAGCATTGGCGCACAGGCGGACGAGCTTTTTCAGGTTCTGAACCGTTGCTGCGAGCAGGAACTCATCTTTGGCGCCGGTCAGGCCGCGCAATCTCAGCCGGCGTAGCCCAAGATTGCGCTTGAGATGCGCGAACAGCATTTCAACTTTCTTCCGTTCCCGGGCGGAGCGTACAAACGCCTCGGTTCCTTGCAGCGCCTTTATGTGCTGGCGATCTTTTTCGAACAGATGGCGCGTGACGATGCGTTTTGCCCCCGTTGTACAAGCGGTTTTCAGCGCACATGCACGGCAGTCGGTGGTGCTGGCCCAGTAGGGCATGGTTCCATCATTGCGAAGCAGCCCGTTGCTCTTGAGCGTTTTGCCGCCCGGACACGTGAAGGTGTTGGTCTGGTCGTCGAATTGAAAATCCGCCCGCGTAAAAAAGCCCCTGGTCTGCCGTTCTCGATCCAAGAGCGGCACATGCGGCGCGATCCCCCGACGCATCAGCCAGCCGATCATCAGCCCAGATCCATAAGCAGTATCCGCCGCCAGTCGCCGTGGATGAAGATCGAAGCGTTCCTTGGTTCTCTCGAGCATCGTCTTCGTTGCAGCGACTTCGGCCTGCCAACGCGCCGGGGTGGCTTCGACATCTACGATGATCGCCAGCTTGTTATCGATCTGTTGGGGTGGACGGCCCCCGTACGGCATCAATGTGCCAGAATGAGGTTGTCGAAAATCTCAAGAAAAGGAGAGCATCCGTGAGACAAATTATTCGAATTGGCATGGACACATCAAAGTACATTTTTCAATTACATGGCGTGAACGCAGATGAAGAGGTGGTGCTGCGCAAGAAGCTGCGGCGCCAGGAGATGGTGGCGTTTTTCGAGAAGCTCCCGGCGACGGTGATCGCGATCGAGGCGTGCGGCGGTTCACATCACTGGGCGCGACTGCTGAAGTCGCTCGGGCACGAGGTTAAGCTGATCCCGCCGCAATACGTCAAACCGTACGTCAAACGTGGAAAGAACGATGCGGCCGATGCTGAAGCTTTATGCGAGGCGGCGAGCCGGCCGACAATGCGGTTCGTGCCGGTGAAGACGGTCGAACAACAGGCAGCCCTTATGCTGGTTGGTCTGCGCGACCGGTTAGTGCGCAATCGTACGCAACTCACCAATGCGATACGCGGGTTCGCCGCCGAATTTGGGCTGATTGCCGCCAAGGGCGTATGCAAGATCGAGGCGCTGCTCGAACGCATCGAAACTGATAAGACGTTGCCCGCTCAGGTACGCGAACTGTTCACGTTACAGGGGCAGGAGTATGCGAAGCTGAAAGCTGAATTGGAAGAGGCCGAAGCGAAGCTAATGGCTTGGCACCACGCCGACGACTGCAGCCGGCGCCTGGCGAAGATTCCTGGCGTAGGACCAATCGGTGCATCATTGCTACTGATGAAAACACCTGCACCCGAGCAATTCCGATCGGCACGACATTTTGCCGCCTGGATCGGCTTGACGCCGAAGGATCATTCGACCGCCGGCAAGGTCAGGCTCGGTGTCATCACGCGCGCTGGGGATGAAGCCTTACGAAGCACACTGGTGGTTGGGGCAACAGCTTTGCTCCGGCAGGTCCGAAGCGGACGTGGCAGGAATGCCTCTCCCTGGCTACTAGAGTTGCTCAAGCGCAAGCCGCCGAAGCTCGCTGCCGTAGCGCTGGCCAATAAGATCGCCCGCATCGCCTGGAAGATGATGGTGACGGGCGATGCCTACCGCGTCAAAGCTATGCCGCCCGCCCTAACGAGCGCGGCTTAAGAGATCAGCCAGACACGGGGATCACGACAAACGATACTACCGTGCTGTGCTGATGCCGGAACTTGTAAGAAATGAGCAGATGGTGTGATCGATCGATCCATGACGCGAGACACTCCGAAATTATCTGTGGCCGTAAAAGGTCGCCGATCTGTTGGGAACTCGGGTCGCGGAAACCATCTTGGCCAGCGGTCATGTGCGATCGCACCAACAGAGGCCGGACATATGATCGCAAGCGATCCGATCAAATTGCTGCCCAACATCTTACAGGGAGGGGGTCGTCCACATAAGATAATTGGTGCCGTAAGCAAAGGTGAGCTTGGAGCGCCCCTTGCTGGTCCAGGCGGCGGCAGGATCGGTGAGCGAGATTACTTGCGGCTCTGAGGGGGCATTGCCGGGAGGCATATCATCGGCAGCGTTCGTCGCGTGCTTTGCTTCAGCCGCTGCGGCCTGATCCAACGCATCCAGATATTTGCGGACCGGCCGGGAGACTTCCGCCGTTTCTGGCCAGGCTGTGAGTCTGCCTTCAGCTTTGCGCCGGAGGCTGGCATCCGCCTCGATCACACTGGCGTCGATGGCGAAGCCTTCACCGCCGACCAGACCAGCCTGCAGGCACAGGCGAACGACCTCCTCGAAGAGCTGGCGGAACAGGTCGCTCTCACGGAAGCGGCCGTGGCGGTTCTTGGAGAAGGTCGAATGGTCCGGCACGTCGCCCTCCAGGCCAAGGCGGCAAAACCAGCGATAGGCGAGGTTGAGATGCACCTCCTCGCACAACCGGCGTTCAGAGCGGATGGCAAAGGCATAGCCGACGAGCAGCATGCGGATCATCAGCGCCGGATCAATCGAAGGACGGCCGCCCGCGGCATAATACGGGGCCAACGTCCGGCGGATCGAGCTCAAATCCAGCACCGCATCAATTTGGCGGAGCAGGTGGTCCGCGGGGACGTGCCGATCGAGGCTGAACTTATAAAAAAGCTGCGCAGGTTCGTCCTGCCGACCCATCATTGCACCATCTCCCGTTCGTTGAAGACAGAAACGAGAGAATCACCAAACGAACCGCGCCGCAATCAGGACTTTTTCAACGGTATCCAGGAATTACGCATCGTCCTAAACCAAGCCGGCCATGGGCCGGCGGCTGCTACTCAAATTCAGACCCACGATCCACGCTCCCGACCTCCTGCACGCCGTCAATGTCGCTGATGGCGGCAACGAGATGTGAGATCGGCCGCTTGCCGCGCACCAGCATGGTCAGTGTCACGTCGCTCTTCGGTGGCGTGATTTCGTGATCTTCGTCCCGACTAAAACCGATCGCCTCAAAGGCAGCGTTTGTCCCCCGGTTCTGCTGGAGCGCGACCCGGTCGATGGAGAAACGCAAATCTGTACATCTGACTAAGATCATCCGCAGGAGGCCACGCCCATCCTGGTAGGAGACCTGGATTTCGGTCGGCAGCTTCTTGGACCTGGGCAGCCGCCGTACCAACAGCGGAAAAGCCAGCATGATGATGAAGTAGCCGAGCGTCGTGGCGAGCGCGAGCAGAATTAGCCCGGCACCGCACGCCATGCCCAGGGCGGCCGTGAACCAAATTAGCGCCGCCGCGGTCAGGCCACGGACCACATCGCGGCGCATGAAGATCACGCCGCCGCCAATGAAGCCGATGCCGGACACGACCTGGGCGGCGACACGCGATGGGTCCAACACGACCCGCCCGTAGGCGAGAATATTGTCGAAGCCGTATTTCGAGATCAGCATAAAAAGGGCGGCGGACACGCCGACCAGCGTGTGGGTTCTTAGCCCGGCGCTTTTCTGGCGGATTTCGCGCTCCAGCCCGATCAAAGCGGATAAAAAGAAGGCCAAAAACAGCTCTGTGATCTGGAGCAGGCCTTGCCCCGGAATGTCCAGGAATTGTGCCATCATCCACCAGAACCCCCGAGTGGACGCTAGACTATCAAGGGGCGCCTGCGCCGTATAGGCCGAGCGCAATTTGTGAAAGCCGTGGTGGCCGGCCGGATGGCGCGCGACTGCGCGCTGACCCGCTCGGTATCGGCGTCGAACGGTGGCCTCCTCGAAATCGAGCCGCCGGCAGGGCAGGGCGGCGGAATTGGTGCGCTATGGCTGTGGGGATCAGCGCCGAAAGGACCGCGGCCCCGGAGGATTTAGTTTGTTCCAAAATGCGAGCTTCTGACGTTCACGCTCTCCTGCAAACGAGTTTGTTTTGGCGCTTTTCGTAGTCGTGGACGCTGGTGGGAACTTGTGTCGGGCCTGAGGCGCAATGCGAATAGCCAATACGAGTGATTGCTCGCATTTTACCGGTGTCAGCCAAGATCAGGAAAAAACACGCAAATGACGCCGCAGATCAACCAGTTCGAACCCGCGTTCATCGAGGCCGCCGGCGGGCACGCTATGACCAGGCGCAGGCGAGGGACCGCTTCGTGGGGCTTCTTGGCTGGAGCCCTGAGCATGGCTCTCTTCGCACCGGTCGCGGCCGCGCACAGCCTGGAAACGGCCCAGGGGATCGTTGCCGGCAAAGCTCTATTCGACGCGAACTGCGCGGTTTGCCACCAGGCTTCCGGCGCGGGGGGCATCCATTTCGGCGACGCCGTCTCGGCTGATCTGCGCTCGCCAGGATTGGAAGCCACCTATCACGGTGACGACGCGATGATCTTACGGGCGATCCTGCACGCCAGGGACGAGAATGGCGCGCCGCTCGATGCGCCGATGCCGGCCTGGTCGGGGCGACTTTCGAGGGCGCAGGCAAAGGAAATCATCGCCTACCTCCACACGCTGCACTCATAGCGCTTCGCCGCGGGGCCCCGGCATCTCTCAAGGCAAATGGGGCCGGAATTGATCGCGGCTGCAAGCAGACCGTTTCGGAGAAAAACATGACCTCCCAATCTACATGTGACCCAGCGCAGGCGCGACTTTTGCTGCTGACCGCGGTTCTGTTCGTTTCCTATCTATGCGTTGCGATCCCGCTTCCCGTTGTGCCGGTCTATGTCACCGGGCGGCTTGGACTCGATAATGTCTGGGCCGGTCTGACGGTCGGCATCGCCTTCCTCAGCACCATCGTCACCCGCGGGCATGCTGGCCATTTGTCCGACCGTCGCGGCGCCAAGGTCGCCGTTGCACGCGGCCTGTCATTCTATATGGCGGGCTCGATGGTCTCGCTGGTCGCAGGCCTGCTTGCCCACGCCACCGTGATGGCCGTCATCGTCCTGCTCGCCGGCCGTCTGCTACTTGGACTGGGCGAAAGCCTGGTCGGCGTCGGCGTGATCACCTGGGGTATCGGCCTCGTCGGCCCGCAACGATCAGGTAAGGTGCTGGCTTTGGTCGGCGCCTCCATGTACGGCGCTCTGGCCGTCGGCGGTCCGATCGGCCTGCTCTTGCTCGACCGACTAGGTTTCATTGGCGCTATGGCCGTGAGTGCCGTGTTGCCCTGCCTTGGGTTGCTGGCAATCTTGTCGATGGCAGGCATCCCGCCGCACCCTCAAGCCATGCGGCCATCTTTCCTGAGCGTCATGGGACGGATCTGGGGGCATGGGCTGATCGTGTGCCTCCAGGGTATCGGCTTCGCCGCGATCGGTTCGTTCTTCGTTCTCTACTTCCTCCACCGGCACTGGAGTTATGCCGGGCTTGGCTTTACGGCGTTTGGCGGTGGTTTCGTTCTCGTGCGCGTGCTCTTTGGTCATCTCCCGGATCGTCTGGGCGGTATGCCTGTGGCGATTTGTTCGCTGGCCATCGAGATGATCGGTCAAGCCTTGATCTGGGGTTCCAACGATCCGGCACTCGCGCTGCTGGGCGCGTTCCTGACGGGTCTCGGCTGCTCGATGATCTTTCCGTCCATGGGGCGGGAGGTCGTGCATCTGGTGGCGCCGCATCTGCGCGGCACGGCCCTGGGTGGATTTACCGCCTTCCAGGATCTTGCCTACGGCCTGACCGGCCCCCTGGCCGGGTTTCTCGCAGATCGGGCTGGTTATGGCAGTGTCTTTCTCGTCGGGGCCATTGCAGCGGGGGCAGGCTTCCTGATCGCCCTACGGCTCCGCCGGGTAGAAATCGCCTCAGCCCGGTCAACGTAACATCCAGCCACGCCGCGCCAGGCCTCGCTGATCGCGGCCTGGCTGGCCCCGAGAAGCCCTGAGCGCTGACAGGAAGCCACTGGAGGCGCATGGCAAGGTGAAGCACAGGGCAGGGGTGACGCAAGGGCCTCAGCCCGATAGAATTACAGGTACGCCCGGTGGGCTTCGCCTAGGCTTGAGTCTTGAACGCTTGTACTGGCGTGGTGTCTCGCGGCGGTGCGCGAGCGGCGTGCCGGCCAAGAGACGGGAGGCAAAAAGCCGGAACAATCCCGGACAGCTCCATATGCATACGCGAATGGTCACGGGTTTGTGCTCTCCCTTGATCCGCCTAGCGCAGCCGGCGTCGCTCTGGCGGTGACACAGGCTATGCTTCCAAAAGGCGAGTGGCTTAGAGGCAGGGGAATCGATCTTGTGTGACCGGCACAGGGGCTATCTGAGGCGATTCGTGTCGACAACGGCGCAGCTCCCGCGCCTTTGAGCGAGGCTGTCAGCAGAGTTTTCTCATCTCCCAGTTGATGTGCGCCCAATTGCCCTGCTCGGCGAGAGCGGGATGGAAAAACGATGTTAATTCGCAAATTTGAACGTCAAAATGTTTCTTCTTTCGATGAAATTCACGGTATTTATCGTCGACCGATCGTCGTCATGCGTATGCCGCCACAACCGGCTGAAAACGAGTTCTTTAATCGTCTTTTGGACGCTATTGATGCACCGAATGCTTATCACAGGATAAGAGGTTCTCAATTGCGTACATCGGCGATTAGATTGTTGCAGGTGATCGGCACTCGAGTCCTCGTTATCGATCGGATATTCCGCCCACACCTGGTTCGGGCCGATAGCGGCGGTACGGCAGGTTTGGAGTGTCCAACGGCGAAAAGCAGACGTTTGTTCATGGAGATTGCCGGCGCTCGGTGCGCGCGGGCCCCCTGCAAACTCCAGGGAACTCTCGCACGGATAAACAACATCTGTAAGTCATAGTTCATTGGCTAAAGCACACTGCGCGCCGTATTCTGGCGAACGGTGAAATAGCATATCCGAATAGGAGCCATCTATGAACCAAGTACAAGTTGAGCAGAGAAACTATCAGATGCCGCCGCAGGATGGGTTTACCGTCGCACATTTTCTCACCGTCGCCGACATCGAACGGTCGGCTCGATTTTATGAAACCGTCTTCGGAGGTCGCATTCTGAGCAGAGGAGACGGTAGCGGCGCGCCGGGGTATATCCAGATCGCGAACACGTGGCTAATCATCAATGTCGGGGGCGGTCCTACACCCGACAAACCCTCGGTAACGCTCAGCGTGCCCGCCGACCCCAATTCAGTCAGCAGTTTTATGAATATCCGCGTTGCAGATATTCAAGCGTGCTATGATCTATGGCGAAATCGAGGAGCCGAGTTTATCACAGAGCCAAAGGACAAGTACGGCGAGACGCGCTGCTACATTCGCGATCCTGACGGTTATATTATTGAAGTTGGGCAAAGCAAACCGGACTTCACTTACGGCTAAAGAGCACGACTTGATCCGCGTACCATTGACCGCGAGCAACTCACGGCCGAACAGGTCCAATTGCCGGCATAGCAATACGAACTGACGAAAGACCTGACGGAAAGCGTGACAATTCGCGCACCGGAAGCCGGCGATCGTCTTAAAGTCCTGGCGCAGTTACCGCAGCAGCCAGATCAACTCGATATTACGATGCGTCTCGGCCTCCAGCGGGCGGCTCGACCGCACCCGGGCCAGCGTGATCGCGCCGATCTGAGGTTTCATTGGTCCTCCTTTCGCGGATCTCATGCGCTCGCATGATAGCACGGCCGCTAGTAGTCTTCGGCTCGGTTGTGACGGCCTATTGGCTGCTGGGTGCGCTCCCGGACTATAGTTTGGCCGTGCTGTATTCGCTCAACGCCATGACCAGCTACGGGCGTGCGAATTTCTTTCTTGAACGCCGGTGGGAGCTGATCGGCGCCCTCGAGCCATTGAATGGGATGCTGTTGTTTAGCCTGAGCTCGGCGTTCCTGTTCCACATGCTTCGGCACGTCTGGGTGAACGACATCCGATAGCACCGCCAAGCTTGGGGGCGGCAATCACGAGCTACGCAACGAACCAACGATGGCTCGTCTCCCTAACAATGTCTGGTTCTGAGATATCGGGCAATGAGCCGCTACGACCGGGATGGTGCGTACCAGCCGCCGAGGGCGGGAGTGTCTTACGTCCGGTGGGAGGGAAACGGTACCATGCGGCCTGATGCTTCGTCCCAGAGGGCATAGCTGGGAGCTTTGAAGGCGTCGCGCAGGGTAAGCACCGTTACCGATTTCGTTTCCTCAAAAAAATCATCCTGACAAGCCTGCAGACGATAGTTTGGAATGCCAGGGCGTAGGTGATGGATGTGGTGCAAGCCGATATTCGCGCTAAACCAGCGCATGACGAGCGGCAGTTTCAAGTATGAGGTGCCGTGCAAGGAAGCCTGATTGAAATTCCAATCTTCCGCTTTTGTCCATTGCGCATTCTCGAACCGGTGTTGCACCGCGAACAACCAGATCCCGGCGATAGCTGCGATCGCCATGGCTGGAAGCTGCACTATCGCAACACTCCTTACGCCGAAAAGGGCGATCAGCAGTGTAAACACGCCAATGAGCGCGATGTTCAGCAGGTAAACGCTGCGGCGTTCGCGCCGGAAGGATGCCGGGGTATCAAAAGGCAAACGATATAGCAGAATGAAAATGACCGACGGCAGCAGGAGGTGAATCAACACCGGATGATGGGACGCACGGTACAGAAATTTCGACGAGGGGCGGAGAGCGTTGTATTCCGCCAGCGTCAAGCAATCTGAAAAGAAATCGGCCGGGATGCCGCGGTTGTCGAGATCGTTCCAGCTTTTGTGATGCCGCGCATGCAGACGGCGCCAATAGGCGAAGGGCGTCAATGTCACCAGGCTGCACGCGGCGCCGACAATTCCGTTTAGGCGCCGCGATGGAAACAGCGAATTGTGGCCGCAATCGTGCTGAAGCATGAAGATGCGGACGATCAGGCCGCTGGCCGGTAGGGCGAGTGCCAGTGTCAGCCAGACAGAGACGTGCAACGCCGCGTACATAGCCGCGATACAGGCGCTGTAGAGGCTGAAAGCCGAAGCGGTCTGCCAGGCCGCGGTACTGAACGCGGGGGTCTGATAGGCGCGTAGCATTGACGGCTTAAGTTCTTCGGTCGGCGGGCCTCGCATGAATAATTGTGTTCCTGGACTTTTTTTATCACCCTGCGTCCTCTGATGATCAAAAGGTGGCCTGGGTAAGTATTGATGATCCCATAGGCCAGAATTCGCGCTGCAATGCAACCACGGGCGCCCTGGAAAAACCGCGTGCCGCTACTGGATGTTGGGCGCTGGCCCCCTGAAGTATTCGTGCGTCTGCTTTCAAGATTAATCGTCGAGCGTCGAGCGACCGGGATGGGCGCAAAGCCGCCGGTCCTTCCATCGGCCGCACTCGGCCGAAAGCTGCCCGGCACAACCGGCGAAAGCAGACATCAAATCAATAACTTCCGTGGCAGGCTGGTGCGTCGAGGCAAGGACGAAGGGTATGGGTAGTTTCCGAACTTGGCGCCGACACTGCAGGGCACGTCAGCATACATAAAATCTTCTCTTCCAAGGCAGCCGTACTATTCGTCGAACTCCGAGTTCCATGCTGTGAATTGGCGTTGAATGTTGCCCCCTTAACCGACGATAACCCTGCGGCCGTCCAAGAACCGCGCGGCCGTCAGGCGCAAAGTTGCCGCCGCCGGGGTTGAGCCCGGCCCACCTTGAGCTTGCCCGGCGCCGGCGGCCTCGATCAGCGACAGCACAATCCTCGATGTCAGGTCGATGACGAAGATTGTGGGTACCAAAATGCCATACTGCCTGGCGACGATGCATCCGGTGGGCATTGTCACATTAACAGTTGGCCGGGGGAGGTTTAATCGGCGAGACTGCGTGGATGAAGTCAGCGCCTGATCCGCATCATCGCCATCGGTTTCCAGCCAGCATCATCAGTGTGTGCGAAGAGCCGCTTAATCACGTATAGCAGCAATCGCAGCGCGGTCATTTTCGACCGTAGCCACTTAACGTGACAATGCCTCCGATCGCCACTCGACCTACGGCGGCCAGGTCGCGCACTATGTCAGCACTTATGGCTCGGCACGCTCAACGGAAATCGTCACGGCCTGCCGGTAACGCGCCATCGGCCAGTCGAGCGAGGATCTTCTTGCCTTCATCGAGACTTAAGCGCCCAGTGACCGCGTAGAAATCTTCGCCGTCGCTGGCTATAGGACATTTCTTCGTTTGACCCGCTTAACCTGTCAGTACCATTTTGGCCTTACGGATAGGATCTCATCATGAGCACCCTCGATACGCGCCAGCATCAGATGTTTCCGGTCCTCACCGCCGCACAGATCGAGGCTGCCAAGCGCTTCGCGAGTGGCCCCGGCCGCCATTTCGCGGCTGGAGAGATGGTCTACAAAATCGGTGAGCAGAAAGTTCCGGCCTGGCTGGTGCTGGAGGGGACGATCGAGGTCTTTCGCCGGGCCGGACTTAGCGGCGAGGTGCCGATCACCACGTATGGTGCCGGGCAGTTCAGCGGCGAGGTCAATCAGCTTGCCGGACGTCCCTCGATCACTGCGGGTCGCGCGGGTCCGCAAGGATGTTGCGCGCTGCCTTTTGACGCCGCCCATCTGCGCGCGCTCATGGTGGGATCGGCCGAACTCGGCGAGATCGTGATGCGCGCCCTAATCCTGCGCCGCGTCGGCCTGATAGAGGAAGGCGGGGCCGGAACGATCCTGATCGGCGCCCCAGGCAGCCCGGACATTGTCCAGCTGCAGGAATTTCTTACCCGCAACGGCTTTCCTAATCTTGTGCTCGATGTGGCGACCGACGCCGACGGGCGGACGATGGTCGAAAGGCTCGGCGTGCTCCCCGATGAGTTGCCGCTCGTTGTGTGTCCAAGTGGCGCCCTGCTCAAAAAGCCAAGTCACGCGGAAGTTGCCAGATGCCTGGGCATGACCCCCGAACTGGATCCCGAAAAGCTCTATGATGTAGCGATCGTCGGCGCTGGGCCAGCAGGACTTGCGGCGGCGGTGTACGCAGCATCCGAGGGCTTGTCGGTCATCGTCCTCGACGACCGCGCCGTGGGCGGCCAAGCGGGCGCATCGGCGAGAATCGAGAACTATCTCGGCTTCCCCACCGGTATCTCGGGACAGGCGCTGGCCGGCCGCGCCTTCAACCAGGCGCTGAAATTCGGGACGGAGATCGCGATCCCACTCAAGGTGGAGCGGCTCAACTGCGGAGGAGCCCCTTTCGGGCTTGATCTCTCCGGCGAGCGCCGCATTCGGGCGCGGACGATCGTCATTGCCTCCGGCGCGCGTTATCGCCGGCTCAACGTCCCCAATCTGGGGACATTTGAAGGTGCCGGAGTATTCTATTGGGCGTCCCCCATTGAGGCGCGGCTGTGTGCCGGCGAAGACATTGCGCTTGTTGGTGGCGGCAACTCGGCGGGCCAGGCGATCGTATTCCTCGCGCCGCAGGTCAGGCATCTGCACCTAATTGTTCGCCGGCCGCTTGAGGCAACGATGTCGCGCTATCTCATTGACCGGAT
This sequence comes from uncultured Pseudomonadota bacterium, assembly GCA_963798115.1. Taxonomy (GTDB): domain Bacteria; phylum Pseudomonadota; class Alphaproteobacteria; order Acetobacterales; family Acetobacteraceae; genus Acidocella. The sequence continues at coordinate 64,800 of CAWCRT010000009.1, read as the reverse complement.
CGCCGCGTTGTCCAATGTCGAAATTCATGTCGGCACCGAGATCGCATTCCTGGAGGGCGACCGGGCGACCGGGTTGAGCGCCGTCACCTTCCGTAATCGCGCCGATGGAACACTAAATCGCCGCGCGCTGCGGCACCTCTTCCTGTTCATCGGCGCCGATCCCAATGCCGAGTGGCTGGCAGGCTGTGTCGAGACCAATGATAAAGGGTTCGTTGTGACCGGCAAGGGCGCACAGCCGCTGGAAACCAGCCAGCCCGGCGTATTTGCGATTGGCGACGTACGCGCTGGATCGACCAAGCGAGTTGCGGCCGCGGTCGGTGAAGGCGCCGCGGTGGTCGCCCAGATCCATGCTATGATCGCCGCGCAATCGGCCGGGGAGAAAGCATGATGACCTGCAGGCACACATCGGCAATCCACGAGGTCGTCCCGAGCGCCCGGGGGTGCGAGGAATGCCTGAAAATCGGCAGCGCGTGGGTGCATCTGCGGCTCTGCCGCACATGCGGCCATGTCGGGTGCTGCGACGATTCCCCACATCGCCATGCCACTGCGCATTTTCACGCGAGCGGCCACCCGATCATCGAGGGATATGACCCGCCCGAGGGCTGGGGGTGGTGCTATATCGACGAGGTGGAGGTCGATCTACCCGACCAGACACCGCAACGGGGCCCGATCCCCAGATTTTTCTGACCTACGCAGCGCCGGGGTGTGAGAATGCAATTCGCTCGAGGTCTCGCCGGCCACGAGCGTGGTTTCCACCAACAGGATGCCTTGCCAGCGCCATCGGGACGTCCTTGTTATCCCTTGATGAAGGCTAGGATGTCGTTGTTAATCACGCCCGAATGGACAGTCATCATCCCGTGCGGATAGCCCTTGTACAGCTTAAGCGTGCTGTTCTTGATCAGCTGGGCCTGAAGCTGTGAAGCATCCTCGTAAGGCACAACCTGATCATCCGTGCCCTGCATGATAAGGGTCGGAACGGTGATCGCCTTCAGATCTGCGGTCTGGTCAGTTTCAGAGAACGCCTTGATACCCTGATATTGAGCGATGGCACCACCTTCCATCCCCTGGCGATACCAGTTGTCGATGATCCCTTGAGACACTTTGGCGCCGGGCCGGTTGAAGCCATAGAAAGGCCCGGAGGCGACATCAAGATAAAACTGGGCGCGGTTCTCGGCCAGAGTCTCGCGGAAGCCGTCGAACACCTTGATCGGAGTGCCTTTGGGATTGCTCGCGGTCTTCAGCATCAGCGGCGGCACAGAACTGATTAGAACGGCCTTGGCAACGCGACCTTGCGGCTGGCCGAACTTGGCGACATAGCGAGCCACTTCGCCGCCACCTGTCGAATGGCCGATATGGACGGCATTCTTGAGGTCCAGATACTCGGCCACGGCCGAGGCATCGGCGGCGTAGTGGTCCATGTCGTTGCCGGTGTAGACCTGGGTCGAGCGGCCATGGCCGCGCCGGTCATGCGCCACAACGCGATAGCCCTGGGCCAGGAAGAACAGCATCTGCGGGTCCCAGTCGTCCGCCGACAGCGGCCAGCCGTGATGGAAGTGGATGGGCTGAGCGTCGCGCGGGCCCCAGTCCTTGTAGAAGATTTCGACGCCATCTTTGGTCTGCACATAACCGCTGCCCGCGTGCTCGTTGCCACCGGACATGCTGTCTCCGCTCATGCTTTGCGCCTTAGCGGCTGCGGGAACCAGCGTGGCAGCCGCCAATCCAGCAGCTGCGCCTGCGAAAATGCCGCGGCGGTTGACCCGCGCCGTCTGCACGGACGCATCCGCGACATGGCTGCGCGGGTTGTTTCGAGTCAGGATTTGCTTCGCTCATTTTACTTCTCCTGGTTAAAATTGCGGCTCTTCCAACGGCGTGAGCCAAACCGATCGATAGCTGCCGATATCCCGACTGGGCCGGACTGGCACCGGCGAATTTTTAAACACGGTTTCATTGCGGGGTCGTGAAATGCTCATAGCCCCGGTCGAGATGCCCCCGTGCGACATAAGCAAGTTGTCGCATTTGCGCGGCGCCGAGAAAGCCATAGGCAGGGGACGCGTAACATGTAGCCGTGGAACTGATCCTCATCCACGTATAGTATAACAACCGCCAAGGGGCGCTTTACAGAGCTAGCCGCCAGCGACGTTCCAAATAGACGGCATCGTACGGAAAGACGATTTTCTCGCCGTCGTCTTTGTCCAAAATGCCAACATTGAGAAGTGCCTGAACGTCACCGTGAATGGTCTCCCCATCATGCCGACAAACCGCGCTGCCACCTCGAGGCTCATCGGACCTTGCCCGACCATGCGCGAATGAGTTCCCAGCGCCTTGAGGTGCGCACCCGCAAAAGGAGCTCTTCGGTTACAAAGGAAATCCGCGCCGCCTTGGCGAACACCTTCGAACGCCAGGCAAAACCTCTCCGCGGCTTCATCCAAGTTCCCAACGCCGATCGTCACAGCGTCCATCGTTTTACGTCCTGCGGCCATGGTCTGGCGAATCAGCCCCGCCCGCTGTCTGGAGGGTACAGCAGGGGAGAGGGCGCGGCAGCACGGACCAGCGGGCCCGAGATTCTCACGAACTAAAGAGCGCGACACGACAACACGACACCAAAACACGCCTAAATTAAAAATCGCAGAATCGATATTATGGAAAGAAGGTGCTGTTTCGACCTATTGCATTTTTGGCACCAAACGGCACTCAGTTCGCCTCAGACAGCTGCTGATGCCCAAGGCCAGTGCCGGATCGACCCTGACCAACGACCGCGGGCAGCCACGGTACTGGCCGACCATCTGGGCGAAAGTCTGAAGGCGACTTGCACGAGTCAACGCGCGGCCGACATTTGCTTGGCGTCGAACATAACTGCCGTACGGTAGTTAACCAGACTGGCGAGGATTGCCTCGATGAGCTCATCGCCCACTTCGATTTCGACGCCCTGGAACCAGCTCTCCGCGGCTCCCTAACCTCGCTCCGTAACGCCGGCGCCCAAGCGGGTGGCGACCGGGAGGCTGTTTATTGTGGATTGAGGTCGGGATCCGGTCTTCCACGATGATCGCCCCTGGGGTGGCTTGCGCCGGCGCCGGCATGTCACGATCAGCTGAGCAGCGTCGCGGTCTTGCGCTCCTGGCTGTTGGAACAGTCTTGATCAGGCGTTTCTGCACGAGATTTGACGGCAATCGACTTTAGGCTAATCTGGGAAACGCACGTGGCGACCGGGCACCTACGAGCCTTCCAGGACCCGGTTTACCCATAATCCCCGCGATCGCCGCGTGGTGTGCCAATGCAAGGAGTGACGTCGCATAATGTCTACCGGTACAGTCAAGTGGTTTAATACCACCAAAGGTTTCGGCTTCATTGTTCCCGAAGATGGCGGCAAGGACGTGTTCGTGCACATCACCGCCGTGCAATCGGCGGGTTTGCGCGGTCTGGACGAGGGCCAGAGGGTCACGTTCGACATCGCGATGGAGCGCGGCAAGGCTGCCGCAATCAATCTCAAAGCGGTCTGATCACTTCGCAGACTGCCATCGGCTGGAGCCTCACCCTGCAAGCTGAAGCCATCGCGCATATGCCGGTGGCGATTGTACAGCAGGTGTTGAAGCTCTCGCCCTAGATGATCGCGGATTTCGCGCGGCAGGTGCAGGATATCGTGCCCGCCGGCTGTCCAGCCACAAATGTGCCCGAACAGAAACGGAGGGCTTTTGTCCCTCCTTGTTTCATTGTCCGACTTTCTAGTTGCCAGCGGACGTCGGAGACGCGGGCTTAACCCACGGTCACCTCCGTCTTCACTGAATTCGCAATGAAGCAGGCTTCGTGCGCGTCATGGTGCATGTGGTCCAGCGTCGCCTGGTCCGGAACTGACCCCACCCATTCGATGCGCGGATGCAAAACGACCTTCGTGATGGCCTGACGGCCCGGCGCGATTTCGCTCATCACACCTTCCGCATGATCGCGATACGTAGCGACCGTGAAGCCGGCCTGCCGAGCGACATGCAGAAAGGACAGCATGTGACAGCTGGAAAGGGCAGAGACCAGCATTTCTTCCGGGTCGACCGCCTCGGCCACGGCCCATTTACCGACCACGTGGGACGACGCGGATGCCGCAATCTCTACCCCACCGTCGAAGCTCACGATGTGACCTCGGCTATACCGTCCCTTCAGAAAATCATCATTTTCTTTGAGAGCCCAATTTATGTCAGCGGTATAGGTCGCCATCCGTTCCTCTCCAGCTCAAAAAATACGCCTGCTCATGGTCGGACATTCTTAAGTTGGGCAACAAGGCAACACGTCCCCTTCCACCCTATTGGTTAATAGGCGTCGCCTGGCTCACAGGCCCCCTGCCCTCGTCCTGCCAGGACTTAAAATGCGCTGCCCGGATGGGCGGATATCGTGAATGTGAATTCGGCGCCCCCGGGCATGTTGGCGTTCGCCCATAAGCGGCCGCCATGGGCTTCGATGATCGATCTGCAGATCGACAGACCCAGCCCCAGCCCGCCGGGCTTGGTCGTGTAGAAGGGTTCGAACAGGCGCTCGGCAGCCGCCGGTGCCAGCCCCGGCCCTAAATCCCGCACCGCAACGAACACGCTGTCCGCCTCGGCCTGCCCGGCGCTGATCAGCAATTCTCGTGGCCCCGCGCTGACGCTGCTCATCGCCTGGATCGCATTGACGATCAGGTTGAGGATCACCTGTTGCAATTGCACCCGATCACCCTGAAGCGGTCGGCAAATCATCCGCCAACTGTGTCTGCACCGAGATGCCATGCTTCGTCATCTCGCCGCGGAGCAAAGCGATGACCTCAATAATGACCTGGTTGATCACCAGCGCCTCCTGCTGCGAAGGCGCCTTCTTGATGAGGCCACGGATCCGGGCGATGACCTCACCCGCCCGATTTCCATCCTTGACGATGCGCCCAAGCGCCTGTCGCACCTTCTCCTGATCCGGCGGCCGTGCATCGAGCCAGCGCAGAGCCGCCTGCGCGCTGATAATCGTCGCGGCGATCGGCTGGTTGACTTCATGGGCGATCGACGCCGTGAGCTGACCCATGGTGGCAATGCGGTTCATGTGCGCCAGCTCCATCTGCGTCTCGCGATAGCGCCGCTCGCTCTCGCGCGCCTCGGCTTCCGCCCGCTTGCGCTCGGCCAAATCCAGCACGAAGGCGACACCGTCCTCGCCGCCTTCCTCGAACATCGCCACGCCGATCATCACCGGCACGCGGCTGTTATCCTTGCGAATATATTCTTTCTCGTAAGGCTGCGCGCCCCCGGTCAGCTTTACCTCCGCCACGGCCAGCGCATCACGGTCGCGCCATTCCGGCGGCGTCAGGTCCGTCCAGCGGAGACGGCTCGAGACCAGATCCTCGTGGTCGTAGCCCACCATCTGCAGAAACGCGTCATTGGCCTCAACGATCCGGCCATCGAGCGCAAAAATGAAGATCCCGATGACGTTGGCCTCGACCAGACGGCGGATCTTCGCCTCGCGCTGCTCAAGATCGCGATACAGCCGGGTATTTTCCAACGCGACCGCCGCCTGCGAGGCGAGCAGCTTCAGCACCGCGATCCGGGCCGGCGCGAAGACGTGGGGGCTTAGCTTGTTTTCCAGGTAGAGCACACCGATCAGCTTGGCCTGGTTGAGCATTGGCAGGCAGAGAACGGAGCCGGCGGAATGTTGCCGCATGTAAGGATCGGCGGAAAAACGGCTTTCGGCGGCAGCATCGTCGAGGATCACGCCCTCTTGGGCACGCCACACATAATGGAGGACCGACATTGGCAGGGCGGCTTCAGTCACCGCTTCGTCGCGCGGCGATACGATGATCGTATCGCCGCTGGTTGTGGCTTCCGCCGCGATCAGTGGCGCTGCGCCACGTGCCAGAACCAACAGGCCGCGCTCCGCGCCCGCCTGCTCGATCGCCGTGCGCATAAGCGTGTCGAGCAGCCTTTCCAGGACGATCTCGCCTGAAATCGCCTGCGACACTTTCATCACGGTGGCGAGGTCGAGATGCTCGACCGGCGCGCCGATCGTGTCGGTCGGCGCGGGCGCTGGCAGTTCCTGCCTGAGCTCAGTATATCGCTCGTCGAGTTGCCGCACCTTGCCCTCGGCCCCCCAACGCAGATAGCCGTAACGCGCGTCCTGCAAATATACACGGGCGATCTTCTCGAAGCCACGCGCCGCGTAGAAGCGGCCGGCCAGCTCGTTGGCGAGCGCCTCGTTATGAATAAAGCCGTTGGTGTGGGCTGAACGAATCGCAAGCTCATAGAGACGCATCGCATCGGCGTCGCGCCCTTCCACGCGCGCGATCTCCGCGCCGACCAGCGCGGCATAGGTCTCGAAGTTTTCCGGGCAGATCTCACGCCACGCCTGAAGCTGGCGATGGTGGCCGGCCACCAGCTCGAGATGCTGGGTCCGCTCCGCGGCAGAGGCCGTATCGCAGAGCAAGACCCGCGCCAGCGCGGCGTAGAAATGGCCCTCCGCCTGCTCGAAGAGCGCCGGCACGTCCCCGAGAAGCCGTTCGACGTTCGCCACCGCCGCTACGATGGCAATATGGTCGTTAGCAAGGATGCGCGCCTGCAGCTTGCGGAGCCAGTACCACCAGGGAGCGCTCGCTGGGCGCTCATCCTCCTCCAGGTGCCGCTCGAACCCCTTCTCGTCGAAGCCGAAATCATTGAAGCAGCCGAAGACGGGCGTCAGGCCGCGCAATGTCCGAACCATCTGGAGCTGTGGGGTAATGAGTTCGACGAAGGATCCCGCCCGGCGCACGAAATCAAGCGTGGCCTCGGCCTCGGCCAATACCTCGGCAAGAGGATCGCCGCTCTCAAGAAGGATCGCGTTCAGACTGGCGGAACTATAGACCGCGACGTTGGGGTCGCCGAACTTGTTGGCCGCATCAAAGGCGCCGCGCACGAAGCGGCGGGCGGTGCGGATCGGCTGTGTCCAGGGAATGATGTAGGACACGAAGGCCATGTAGACGCGCGCCTTGAAGCGCTCCAGTCCGCGCTGCTCCATTAGCTCCAGGCCGAGCCGACCGAAGCGCGCCCCCGCCTCATAGTTGCCGAATTCCTGCCCCAGAATGGCGCCTACCATGGCGTAGGCGTGGCACGACGCGTCACTGTTGCCATGTTCGAGGCTGAAATTCACCGTGCGGCCGATGAGGAGGAAGCGCAGGTTCGGGCCGAGATACCAGGCTGGCACCACCAGCGCTGTGAGGATCTCCATCGTTTTGTGCGCGAGCGGATCGGCCGGCCGCGGCAGGTCGATCAGCGCCTCGATCGGGCGCTCCCCGAGCTGCCGCCACATAAGCGCATATTCCTGCCGCACCTCCTCTTGCGTCGGCTGCGCCGGCCACGCGATGCCGACGCGCTCCAGATATGCAACACCGACCTCGAAGGCGCGCTCCAATCGGCCGATGGCGGTGAAGAGTTCCAGCCGCAGGCGGGTGACGGTGGCCAGGTCGGGGAGGCTCACGGCGCGGGTTGCGAGACCGTCAAGCCGCGCTTCCGACGCCGCCATCGCGCCGGTGACAAACTCACATTCGGCCCGCTCCAGCTCCAGCGCGAACATGAGCTCGTGCCGACGCTCCCAGCGATCCTCTGCCAACAACGCCACGCCGGCGACGAGATAGATGAGCGCCGAGGCATAAGCGGTGGATGCTTTCGCGCGCCTGCCCGCGATCAGGTTAAACGCGGCCAGTTGCTCACGCTCCTCCGGTGCGATGATCAAAGCGGCGCCTCGGTTGAGCTGATTGACGATCTCGAAGATCGCCTCCTCCTGCTGCTCCGGCGGCGTGTGCGCCGCCAGCAGACGGCCGATCCGTAAATGCGCAGCGGCGCGCAAATCCGCCGGGATCAGCGCATAAGCGGCTTCCTGGACGCGGTCGTGGACGAATCTGTAGACGCCGTCCGCGCGAACGATCAGTTCCTGCCGCACCGCCTCCGACAATTCCGCATGGACCGCTTCCTCCGAGCTGTCGCGGACCAGACAAAGCATGGCAATGTCAGCAGCATTTCCGAGGCACGCAAGACTCTGCAACGCCGTCTGGGTTGCCGTGGGCAGCCGGGTCAATTTGCCGGCCAAGAGGTCCACGACATTGTCGGTATATCCTTTGGCGTGAATGCGCGCGAGATCCCACTGCCAGTGTCCCGAATCATAGTCGAAGCGCAGCAAGCCCTCATCGGCGAGCACATGAAGGAACTGGATGGTGAAGAAAGGATTACCGCTGGTCTTTTCGTGCACCAGCTGCGCCAGCAATGTGGCTTCCTCTGGCAAGCAGCGCAGCGCATGCAGGATCAATTGCTGCAGGTCGGCAAGCGCCAGCGGTGCCAGGCTGATCTCCTGCAAGCGGGCGCCCGCCTGACGGATCATTTCGAGCCTGCGCAATAGCGGGTGGTCGGCCCGGACCTCGTTGTCGCGGTAGGCGCCGATCAGCAGCAAGTGCCGCGCCTCCGGCTGGATCAACATATCCGCCATGAGATCGAGCGTCGCCGGGTCGAGCCATTGCAGATCGTCAAGGAACAGCGCCAGCGGATGCTCCGGCCGGGCGAAGACGCCGAGAAACCGCCGAAACACCGACTGGAAACGGCTTTGTGCGTGCTGCGGCGGCAATTCGGGGACAGGCGCGGGTTCGCCGGTGATCAGCTTCAATTCGGGAACCAGATCGACCATCAGCTTGGCGTTCGGGCCCAGCGCTTCGGCCAGCGCATCGCGCCACTCGGCCAACACTGCGTCGCTCAAGCCCAGCAAGGGGCGGATCAGGCCCTGAAAGGCTTGTGCCAGCGTCGCGTAGGGGATGTCGCGCTTGTACTGGTCGAATTTACCGGAGGCGAAGAGGCCACGCGCCGGAACGAGTGCCTTGTGCAGCTCATTGACGACGGCGGACTTGCCGATGCCGGAATAACCCGAGATCAGCACCAATTCCGGCACGCCGCTCTCGACGATGCGATCGAAGGCCGAGATCAGGCTCTCCACCTCGCGCTTTCTTCCATACAGCGTCTCAGGGATCAGCAGCCGGTCTGGGATGTCCTGTTCGCCAAGCGGGAAGTCATCGATGCGGCCGCTTATCTCCCAGTCGGCCAGGCAGCGCCGCAGATCGCGCGCGACGCCGGAAGCCGTCTGGTAGCGTTCCTCCGCGGTCTTGGCGAGCAGTTTCATGATGATCTGCGAGATCGCAGTGGGGATCTTCGCCAACCGCTCGGCCGGCGGCACCGGCTTGCGCGCGATGTGGCAATGGACCCATTCTATGGGATTGGAGGCGGTGAACGGCAGTGAGCCCGTCAGCATCTGATAGAACACGACACCGATTGCATAGAGGTCGCTGCGGGAGTTGATTGAGCGGTTCATCCGCCCGGTCTGTTCGGGCGCCAGATAGGCGAGCGTGCCGGCGATGGTCTCAGGCGGCTCGGGCGCCTGCCGCTCGCGCGGCAGACGCGAGGCGATGCCGAAACCGGTGAGCCGAACCTCTCCGCCGGCGCGGTTCACAAGGATGTTAGCCGGTTTGACGTCCTTGTGAACGAGCCCGGCCTGATGGACCTTGCCCAGGGCAACCGCGATGCCGATGGCGAGGGACAAGAAGCGTCCAATCTCCATCGGCGCGCCGAGCAGCCGGTCGAGCGGCTCGCTGCCGGAAGCCTCCAGCAATAAAATGGTCTGGCCGCGGTCGCGGACGAGCTCCAATGGCCGCGTCGCCCAGCTTCCGTCCAGCGCGTCCTTCAATCCGTATTCGTGCGCCAGGCGCTCCAGGGTTGCCGCGGTCGGATGTTCCGCCGCAGGAAGCACGGCCAGCACGGCGTGCCGGCTACCATCGGCATCGTGGTGCCACGCACGGCAGAAGACTCGCTCGCCATCCTCCCATAAGACCTGGAAGTTGCGATCTCCGTCTCCGCCGAACCGAGTTGACATGTTCAACAGCCGAACTCCGCCGTCAGCCTTGCCGCTCCGGGGCCGAGAAGGTCACTGCGGCCCTTCGTCCGTTCGGCTGGTCAGATCACGCGTGGATCGCAACTGTGCCACATACAATCACAATGCGCTATGGCGAGGTTCGGTTGTGGAACGCACCGCCGGAGGGCTCATCGCATCCGTCCGCTTCCGTGATTTGAAAGCCCGTCCGCCGACAAAAGATAGATCTGATGAGAGGCGCTCCCTGGTAGCCGTACTTGTTGCCGGAGATTTGAAAGGGCGCTTGCAGGGCCCCCCTGCCCTTGTGCCGGTCCGGCTGTCAGTCCGCCTGATGTTTGACCGGCACAGCGTTTCGTGGCCAATGCTGCGCGCTGCCGGTAAAGCTCCCCGGCCATACCGAGCCGAGACGCTGTAATGCCTAATGAACCCGGTACCGCCGTGATTGTCGGCGGCTCTCTGATCGGCCTCGCTGCGGCCATTCGCCTCGCCCGCGCAGGGTTACAAGTCACCGTGTTGGAGCGTGGTTCCGGCTTCACGCAGGGCACCGGAATCGGTGTCGACCGCGGCCAGCTTTCGCAGGTGACCGGCATTTCCGCCTTCGGCCAGCCCGGTTATCCGGCACTGCCGGTGACGTTGAGGCCCTGGGAATCCGCGAGTTGGGGTGGCCTTCATGGCTGGCTGCTGCGGATCGCGGATCGATCACCGGCGGTTAAGATCGTCACCGACAGCGCGGTGGTCGGTGTCCGGACGGAAGAAGGCTCGGCGACGGCCAGCACCATCGACCGGCATTATGATGCCGATATCATCCTCGGTGCCGATGGATATGGGAGCCTCGTGCGCCGGTTCGTCGCCCCCGATCGCCCGGATGCGCGTTATGCCGGCTATGGCTTATGGCGTGGGACGATCGCTGAAGCCGACATGCCCCCTGGCGTGGATTTCGCCGGGCGCCCCCAGAAGGGGAGCCTACGGACCGAGCGTTATCGCCTGGTCTCCTACGAGATCCCGGGGCCGACAGGCGTGGTTGCCTCAGGGCAGCGCACGATCAACTGGGTCTGGTACGATCCCGACCTGACCAGCGTCTTTGAAGATGCCGGCTGCGTCCGGGATGGCGTCGTCAAACGCAGCCTGCTGCCGCATGAGTTTGACGCATCGCACCGCGCGCGGCTTGAGGAAAAAACCAAGCGTCATTGGCCCGAACCTTGGCAGAGCGTCATCCTGGCCACGCTTGCGGCCGGAGGCGTGTTCGCGACCCCCATCGCCGAATATGTGCCCAAGCGCTTGACGCATGGTCGCTTGGCGTTGCTCGGCGATGCGGCGCATGTCGTCGTGCCCGCCACTGGCGCCGGCCTGTTCACGGGCCTTGAAGAAGTCGAAGCGCTCGGCAGCGCGATCGAGGCTGAACGGCGCGGTGGCCTATCCGCGCTTGAAACCTATGAACGGGAACGGCTGGGCCTGGCGCGACAGTTGGGGCAAAGCAGCCGGGATTGGAGCCGTGGCTACCTGGACCGAAGCAGGTCATGGGCATCCGGCTGAGACCCGCCTGGCTGTAGCCGGCCAAAGCTCATCACGCCCACAATCGGCCGTGTTCATACCATCAAAATTCAAGCTTCACAGCAGCATGCCGCCGCTCCCAGTCCAAGATGTAATCGCGGGTGAGCGGCACCGCATCGAGATTCTTCGCCAGCTGCAATTGATAGACAACCATGCCGCGGTAACGAAAGCCGATTTCACAACTAACCAAATAGAACTCCCACATACGACAGAAGCGCTCGTCATAGAGACGAACCACGTCCTCTCGTCGCGCCATGAATTTCTTCCGCCAGTGACGAAGCGTCTCCGCATAATGGAGCCGTAGCACTTCGACATCGGTAACCATCAATCCAGACCTCTCGACCACTGAAAAGATCTCAGAAAGCGAGGGTAAGTCTGCGCCAGGAAAGATGTATTTACGGATGAACGGGTTGATGGCACCCGGGCCGTCCGAGTAGCCGATCGTATGGAGCAAAGCGACGCCGTCCGCGGTGAGAAGCTCACCGAGCTTTGTAAAAAACTCCGCATAATTCCGCTTTCCAACATGCTCAAACATGCCGACGGAGACGACGCGATCATAAAGCCCATGTTCTTCACGGTAATCGCGTAATTGGAAGCGAACCCGGTCCGTGACCCCGGCCGCAGCCGCACGAGCCTCGCTGTGCTTTTGTTGTTCGGCACTCAGCGTCACGCCCGTGATGTTCGCGTCGGCCTCCGCGGCGAGATAAAGCCCGAGCCCACCCCAGCCTGACCCAATATCAAGAATGTTAAGCCCTGGCCGGTTAAGAAACAGCTTGGCCGCTATATGACGTTTTTTGTTCTCCTGGGCAGTATCCAAGCTATCCGTCTGGCTCCGGAAATAGGCGCACGAATATTGCCAGTCCTGGTCGAGAAAGGTCGCGTATAATTCGGCCGAAAGGTCGTAATGGTGAGCGACGTTCCTCCTGGCTTTGGCGATTGGGTTATGCTGTTTTAGATATTTTTCGGCATGTTCGATGAGGGACAGCCATGGGTGACGGTGGGCATCATTGAAATTAAGCGCGACGAGTTTGAGTATGTCGTAAAGGCTCCCCTCCTCGATCATTAGCTCGCCATTCATATAAGCTTCACCGACAGAGAGAGCAGGATTAAAGGCGAGAGCGTATTCCGTGCGCTTGGATCGCAGCCGGATGGTCGCACATGGCGGACTTGCATCGCCGATCAGATACGCCCGCCCGGCGGCATCGACGAAGCGGAGGCAACCAGTGCGGATGACAGATTTAAGAATGCTCTTAAACATCATTGTGTTTTCTGACATCAACTGTGTCGACCGTCACAAAATATGCCGACGACAGTGGGATTCAAGCGCCGATAATGGCGTTTCCTTCTGATCTGCCATTCGTCGCGCCCCCCAATTTTGAAACGGTACGGCCGGCCAGATTGAGCACCTAATACACCTTTAGGTTGATTTTATGGATGATGTATAATTCCTGGATACCGTTGAAAAGTCCTGATTGCGGCGCGGTTCGTTTGGTCATTCTCTCGTTTCTGTCTTCGACGAACGGGAGATGGTGCGATGATGGGTCGACAGGACGAACCTGCGCAGCTTTTTTATAAGTTCAGCCTCGATCGGCACGTCCCCTCGGACCACCTGCTCCGCCAAATTGATGCGGTGCTGGATTTGAGCACGATCCGCCGGACGTTGGCCCCGTATTATGCCGCGGGCGGCCGTCCTTCGATCGATCCGGAGCTGATGATCCGCATGCTGCTCGTCGGCTATGCCTTTGCCATCCGCTCTGAACGCCGGTTGTGCGAGGAGGTGCATCTCAACCTCGCCTATCGCTGGTTTTGCGCCTTGGCCTGGAGGGCGACGTGCCGGACCATTCGACCTTCTCCAAGAACCGCCACGGCCGCTTCCGTGAGAGCGACCTGTTCCGCCAGCTCTTCGAGGAGGTCGTTCGCCTGTGCCTGCAGGCTGGTCTGGTCGGTGGTGAAGGCTTCGCCATCGACGCCAATGTGATCGAGGCGGATGCCAGCCTCCGGCGCAGAGCTGAAGGCAAACCCACAGCCTGGCCAGAAGCGGCGGAAGTCTCCCGGCCGGTCCGCAAATATCTGGATGCGTTGATCAGGCCGCAGCGGCTGAAGCAAAGCACGCGACGAACGCTGACGATGATATGCCTCCCGGCAATGCCCCCTCAGAGCCGCAAGTAACCTCGCTCACCGATCCTGCCGCCGCCTGGACCAGCAAGGGGCGCTCCAAGCTCACCTTTGCTTACGGCACCAATTATCTGATCGATAACAAGCTGGCGATCATCGTGGATGTCGAAGCCACCCCGGCGCGCTGGCAGGCCGAAGTCGCTGCAACGAAGACGATGCTCGAGAACCAAGGAACGCTTCGATCTTCATCCACGGCGACTGGCGGCGGATACTGCTTATGGATCTGGGCTGAAGCCGGTGGGCTTCGGGAACACGCTCCAGGTCGGCCAACAATTCAGCGCCCAGAAACGTGCAAAATACTCGCGTTTTTCAACGGTATCCTCGAATTATGCACCACCCAGAGCTGATTTTTGTGGCTAACGACCAGGCTTACATCACACCAACAGCAGCAAGGACCCGCCAAATACAACGAGCGAGACGAAGAAGGTGATGACGGTGAAGCCCATCACCCGCCGCATACCGATCCCCGCAATGGCCAGCAAAGGAAGCGCCCAAAACGGCTGAATCATATTCGCGACCGCCTCACCATAGCCCACACCTTGCGCGGTTGCCGCCAAATTCACATGCAGCGCCACAGCCGCGGGCACGATGAACGGCCCCTGCACTGCCCAATGCCCGCCGCCGCTTGGCACGAACAGGCTGATGATGATGGAGGAGATGAAGCCCCAGAACGGCAGAGTATGCGCTGTCGAGAAGGCCAGAAACCATTTTGCGATGACGCCCGCCAGTCCGGTCGCCGTCATCATGCCCATGATCCCGCCATAGATCGGGTATTGCAGCAACAGCGAACCGGTCACACGCGCCGCATTATTGATGGCCTCGACATAGGCGACCGGCTGCCAGTGCAGCAGCAGGCCAAGGGCGAGGAAGATCAGGATCAGCGAGTTGATATCGAGACTGAATTTTCCTGCAACCATTTGCATGCCCAGATACCCGAAAGCCGCGGCCACCAGAGCCAAGTTCAAAATCCAGGCACGGTCCAGCACGCCCGCAAGACCGCCCGTGCGCACTTGGATCTTCGGCGCATCTTCCGCCTCCAGCCGCGCCTGATCGGCCGGTTGCATATCCGCATCGGGCGGCTGCATGCGGCTGAACAGCAATGGCAATACGATAAAGAGAATGAGGGATGGGACGAGATTGAACGTGGAGAGCAGCGTCTGGTGCAGCGGGATGATCTGGCCGGTGAGTTTCTGGACAATATTGAGCGGCGAGCCCGGGGTTGCCTGCGCCAGCGCAATCGAGCTGGAGAGGCCCGGCGGGAACATCACGAAGCCGCTATAGGCACCGGCCAGCAACCAGGCAAAGTCGAGCCTGTGACGCTTGGCGATCTCACGGGCAAAAATCGCCGAAGTGATCAGACCAAAACCCCAGTTCAACGTCACCGTCGTCAGCGCCACCAGAACGGTCAGCGCCACGGCGCCGCGCGGCGTTTTGGGAATCGCGGCAATGCGCTTCAGCGTCGCGGAGATCGGTTTAGAACTTGCCAGCGCATACCCGGTGACCAGGATCAGCACCATTTGGAAGGCAAACGGAAAGATCGTGAAAATCCCGCCATACCAGCCTGTCAGCACGTCCGGCATTGTGTGCTTCGGTGCGAAAATAAATGCCAGGGCTGCGGTTAGCAGGGTCAGGAGAACCGCAAAGACGAAAGGCTCCGGCAACAGCCGTTCGAATATATATACGAAAAAGCCGGTTACTCGGGCCATCGGCGGTGTGCGCGGCCGCGAAATCTCCACTCCGGAATCCATGATTTTTCTCCGTTCCCCTAGAAATTTTATGTCTTAAGAGGAAACTCTTAGCCAATTTTCCGGCAACGGAGAAGGGCGTCCTGAACGATTGTATCATTTTTGAGTTGTGCCGGACAGGGCCCGGTCGGTGGATCGCGAGGCCCCGCCTGGATATGGATTTTTTGCGCCGCTTTTTTCAAAAAGGGGCGGCGTTTAATTTTTTTGCATTCATTCTGCCATAGGCCAGCAGGCAAAATCCGCCCACCGCCACGATAAGACCAAGAACGACAAAGCCCGACATATAAGAGCCCGTTGCCTTGTCCATGAAAGCGACGAGAAAGCCTGCAATGGTCCCGCCGCCGCCGGCGCCGATCCCGTTGATGATGCCAGACGCCGGGCCGACCGCCTCCGGTGCCACCGAGGCCTGCAGGATCGACCAGATATTCGGCGTGTAGCTGCTGGCGTAATAGCCGAGCGCAATGGTGATGATAGCGAGCTTTAACGACGGGTTAGCAATCTCCGGCAGCAGGAGCAGCAGCAGCCCTGGCAGGATCTGGCCGAGGCTTGCGATCAGGACGCGCTTGCCCGTGCGGTCGCTGAGCGCCGTGATCGGGATCGCGAGGAGGACAGCGGCAAGGTAGGGCAAGGCATCCGCCAGCGCCTGGGTCGCCCCGGTGAAGCCCAAGGATTTCGTGACCAGGGGAATCCACAGCGTGATGCCCCAAAACAGCATGCCCTGGGAAAGATAGCTGATCACCAGCAGCAGAAACGACATGCCGCCGAAGGAAGCCAAGCTGAGCGGCGCGCCGGAGCCCGTTCTGGCCGGCGGCAAATACGGCGCGTCACGCTCGGGGCGTAGCACGGCCATATAGAGCGGCACGACCAATATCAGCCCCACAGCGCCTGTCATGAGGAACAGCGCGCGCCAACCGAAAGCGCCATAGAGTGGGGTGAGAAGCAGGAAGCCCAAGGCGAGCGATCCATATTGGCCGTAATATTGGATCAGGCCATTGGCGCGGGTGCGGCTTTCCGGCGCGAACCAGGCGCGCGCGACGCGGGATTGTTGCGGCCAATAAACGCCTTCGGCCGCGCCCAGAATGAAACGGCAGACCAGCAGGAGCCAGATCGAGCCGGCAACGCCCCCGATGAGCGTCGCGACCGACCAGATGGCAACGCAGCCGATCAGCACATGCTTGGGATCGAGCTTGCGCGTCAGAAACCCACCCGCGATGTTGAAGATCGCATAGCCGATGAGAAAGATCGTGAGCAGCCAGCTTGACGTAACGGTGAAATGCGCCCCTGCGAAACGCAGATCTTGCGCAACCTGGGTGATGCTGACGGAAAAATTCGTGCGGTCGAGATAAGCGATGAACAGGCCGAACGCCATCGACCAGCCGATCGAGCCGGCCAGAGGCCGCGCTTTCACGGCTGCACGGGGCGCGTGTATGGCGTGCCCCGCTTCGGTGCCGGGTTCCCCGGAGTTTCTCATTGTTTCCTCTTTTTTATGACATTGCAGTCTGATTTTTTGACGGCATGTTTTGCGCCGTTAAGACGAGCTTACGGCCTGTTTGCTGGACGGTCGACAGTTTCCGCAATGCCGGGCGGTGTTACCGGAATCGCCGATGTCTGCCACTCGTGGAACCGAGCGGCAGAGCTGTTTCGGCGTGTTTTTTGAGTTGAGGATGGGGGGCACGCATCCGGACGCTGTCACCGAGCGCAGCAAGCGGCCCCACCGATGCGGTCAAACCTACGGCGTTGGCCGAGGCGGAAATCCCACGGCTTGAGATCCACGCTCAAACAGAAAAGCCGGAAATCTGGCCTTTGGCGGCACGACACCGGCTTGGCTAACGCCTATGGCCCGCCCTCCGCTGTGCTGGGCAATTGCGCCAGATCCGCCTGCACCAGCTGGAGTTTGCTCTGGCTCAGCCGGCCGCCGGACATCGTGGCGAGCTGCGTCAGGCTCATACCATCGATCAACGGATAGCTGCGGCTGGCCATCAGGCCCGGCAAGTCACGCTCGAGGATCGCCTTTCCCTGTTTGTTGGCGGCGATATTGCAGATCGGCGTGTTCAGCGAATAAGCCTGCCGGCCCGGCGCGGTGACCGGCGGATCCGCGTGGCAGCCGACCAGAAAGGCGGGCCCAACGACCACCAAAGCCAAAAAACCGCGACGAAGAGAGCTGGACACTGAATGGTCCTCCCTACATGAGCCTTCCACGTACCGCCATCACGGGCGAGTGATCTTTGTAGGCGTCCGGCGCGGAGAATCCCAGAAAAATCCGATGTCAAGCGCATGACGTTCACGTATCCTGCGCGCTCCGGCTGCCCGCGCCTCATGCCTCCCTCACCTCCAGAAAGCCAATAAGCCCCTTGGGAGTATGGTCCGAAAACCAAATATACTTAAGAAAGAGAGGAGTTTTGAGAAATTAGACGAGGTGGAGCGCAAATAAAAGCAAAATCAGTCTCTAAAAACCGAATTTTGATCGAACGCCGCAGCGCGCCTGCGCTATTGTCAGGCCGCTCAAGCGACGACAGGCAATCCTTAGGAGGAAGCAATGAAACAGGTTCTTTTCGCTGCTGTGGTCCTGGCCGGCGTCAGCGCCGCCGCAGCCTTGGCGATGCAACCCAATGGCCAGCTACACGCGTCAATGATGTCCAATGGTGACGTGAAGATGCAGATCCAGCTGCCGCCCAAGGAATATTACGCCATCGACCGCGGCATGAAAAACAATCATATGAACTGCCGGTTAGAGGATTTTCCGGGCCAGACCTATACAAAAATTCTCGAATGCGGGCCGAATATGTAGGGGATAGCAAAAGTTTCTGCGCCGCTTTTGATCGAAAAAGCGGCCTCTTTCTTCACTTTGGGCGTCCCTCAGCCTTCCTTTCCCACAAGGCAGCCATCGCGGCGCCGTCTTCACGGGGGATGGATTTTATTGCAAATTTCACGGCGTTTATAACCAGCGAAAGATCTCACCTTGGCGTCTGACCTCAGCTTTGCACATATTCCAAACAGCGCCGCCGTGCCGCCGGCGCAGCGGGCCTCTTTGCTGGAAAATCCAGGCTTTGGGACCCTGTTCACCGACCATATGGCGGTGATCGAATATACTGAGGGGCGCGGCTGGCATGATGCCCGGATCCAGCCGCGTGAGGCGATCGCGCTGCATCCGGCGGCCGCGGTACTGCATTATGCGCAGGAGATTTTCGAGGGGCTGAAGGCCTATCGCATCGAATCCGGCGAGATCGTGATGTTCCGCCCCGCGGCCAATGCCAAGCGCTTTCAGGAATCGGCCGACCGTCTGGCCATGCCGCCGCTGCCGCAGGATCTGTTTCTGCAATCGCTGGAAGAGCTGATCCGCGTGGACCGGGACTGGGTGCCGAACGACCCGAATAAGAGCCTGTATCTGCGCCCGTTCATGTTCGCCAATGAGGCATTTCTCGGCGTGCGGCCGGCCAAGACCTATCTGTTCGCCGTCATCGCCTCCCCTGTCGGCGGCTATTTCAAGGGCGGCGCCGAGGCGGTGTCCGTCTGGGTGAGCGAGCGTTACAGCCGCGCCGCCGCCGGCGGCACCGGGGCGGCGAAATGCGGTGGCAATTATGCCGCGAGCCTGCTGGCGCAAAGCGAGGCCATTGCCCATCAATGCGACCAGGTGGCGTTCCTGGACGCGGCCGAGCATCGCTGGCTCGAGGAAATGGGCGGCATGAACATGTTCTTCGTGTTCGATGACGGCTCGATGCTGACCCCGCCTTTGGGCGGCACGATTCTCCCCGGCATCACCCGCGAGTCGATCATCACCCTCGCCCGCGCCGCCGGTATCAATGTGCGTGAGGAGCGCTATTCCTTCCAGCAATGGCGCGAGGATGCGGCCAGCGGCCGGCTGCGCGAGGCGTTCGCCTGCGGCACCGCGGCCGTGGTTACGCCGATCGGCAAGATCAAGTTCTCCGGTGGCCAGGTGCTCATCGGCGATGGCGAGCATGCTGGGACGACCACGAAAATGCTGAAAGACTCACTGGTGAAGATCCAGCGCGGCCAGGCCGAAGATCGCCATGGCTGGGTGCATCGCGTCGCCTGAGGGCGGTAGCGATCGGTGCCGGGCGTGGCAGCGTCCCGGCGAAGCCTATTGTTATTTAGATAAGCGATGCTTCGGCTCGCCTCCCCTTCGAAAAGGCGCCCTCAGGGCGCCTTTTTTCATGCCCGCCTTTTTCTCCGATAGCGGTTCATCGCTCAGTTGCGAATAAGAATTATTCGCAACTAGGTTTGACAGGACCAATGCAGTCCTGTATCCGCCGATTCAGAACTAAATTAGTCCTGTATCCGTTTATTTAGAATAATCCCTATTCGTAACTGGAGAGAGACGTGATGACCTTAAGCGGCGCTGTTTCGCCCTGCTTCGAGCCGATTCTGTTAGCTTTGACCGATTGGAAAACGAGCTAACCATGTCCGCCGCACATGCAAATCGGGTCATTTTCGCTCCCTCGATCCTTGCCGTTCCGCTTTTCCTTTGGGGGATGCCCGCCTCAGCTCAGACGCAGCCCCAGGGCCAGGACCAGGGCCAAACGGGCTCCGCCAACTGGTGGGACCGCAGCAACCTGCTCGGCAATATGGACGGCTTGCGGACAACGCTCGGGGATTACGGCATCACGCTCGGCTTCCAGGACACCGAGAATTTGCTGGGCAATGTCTCCGGTGGGGTGAAGCAAGGGGCGACCATGCAGGGTGTGACCACCGCCACGCTGCAGATCGATACCCAGAAGGCCTTCGGGCTGGCGGGGGGCACGGTCAATGTGAGCGCGCTGCAGATCCACGGCCGCAGCCTCAGCCCCTATTATCTTGACAATCTTCAGACCGCGAGTGGCACTGAGGCGGAGAACGCCACCCGACTCTGGGAGCTCTGGTATGATCAGAGCTTCGCCAATGGCGCCTTTGACGTCAAAATCGGCCAGCAGAGCATCGATCAGGAATTCATGGTCAGCAAATATTCCGCGCTGTTCGTCAACACGATGGCGGGCTGGCCGGCGGTGCCCTCCTACGATCTCTATGGCGGCGGCCCGGCCTATCCACTCTCCTCACTGGGCATACGCGGTCTGGTGACACCGGCATCATATTTAACGCTTCTGGCCGGCGTGTTCGACGACAATCCGCCAGGTGGTTCCTTCAATGACGACCCACAATCATCGGATGCCGGCGGCGTGCGGTTCAACTTGAATACCGGCGCGCTGTTCATCGCCGAAGCGCAGTTGCATGTGAACATGCTCGCCAACCTGCCCGGCACCGACAAGCTCGGCTTCTGGTACGACACGGCTTATTTCCCCGACCAGGCTTTCGACAATCAGGGGCTCTCGTTGGCGAGCCCGGCCAGCAACGGCATTCCGGCGATGCATAAGGGTAATTACAGTGTCTACGGCGTTGTCGATCAGACGGTCTGGCAGCCCAAGGCGTCGCCGCGGAGCCTTAATGTTTTCGCGCGAGTTATGGGCGCACCGGAGGATCAAAACCTGATCCGTTTCAGCGCCAATGCCGGGTTGACGCTGACCGCCCCGTTCCCGGGACGCCCGAATGATAGCGCCGGGATCGATCTTGGGATCGTGAAGGTAAGCGGCCGGGCGGCCGAGCTTGATCAGGCCACCGCGCTCTCTTCGGGTACGTTCGTGCCGGTCCGTGGGACCGAGACATTGATCGAGCTCACCTATCAGGCCCAGGTGACGCCCTGGCTTCAGGTTCAGCCGGATGCGCAATTCATCGCCAATCCGGGTGGCGGCGTGATGAACCCGGACGACCCCACGACTAGGCTGCATAACGAGGTGGTGGTCGGCGTGCGCACCAACATCACCTTTTAGACGCCACGATTACCATGTTCATCGAGAAAAGAGCCGGCCAATGACGTAAAGCTGCGCCCGGTGCGTTGAGCATTCGGCCGGCCCCGATCAGCTCAACCTCTGTCACCGGAATCCGGCCTGCGCCGTCAGACGTCTTTGGGCAAAGCGACACCTCACTCAGAAGTGTTGAGCGAACCCTGCCTGCTGAACGGTCCACGCCCCTGGACAGGCTGCAGGGCCCCCTTATGTTTCGCTCGGCATAAGGGAATATTGTATACCAATGACCACCACGGCCTCTCCGCTATTCGCGCGACCCAAACGCTTCAAACGGTTGCAGATCGCTTTGATGACAGTCCCGCTCCTCTCGCTGCTCGGCCTGACCGCTTGTGTGGCGGCGCCAAAGAATTCTGGCCGACAGCCGGCATTCGAGTTGCAGTCATCCAAGGGGCTTGCCGGTGTGAATATCCGCATGGCGTTGCCCAACAGAACCGACGGTGAGTCCCAGAGACTGATTATGGCCGGCATGTTGCAGGCCGTGCCTGGCTCAACGTTGGTCGCGCCGCTTGCGGGCCCGTTTCCGACACGCCATTTCGTCTGGCATGTGGACTATAACGTTCCCAACGGCACGTCGCGGCTGGTCCTGAATCAATTCGAAGGATCGAAAGCCGTTGCCTATGTGCAGGAAAATATCGATGCCGATGCTTCCAACCAGGAGCTTCTGGCGGCGATCGAAGCGATGAGCAGCCGCCTCTATATGCAAGGTGCAGAGCAAGATGCCGTCCAACGCACGGACTAGGTGAACTGGCCGCTTCCGGTGCCAGACCAAGGCCGATTTAGCTTGCATCGGCAAAGCGTTACGGGCGCCCGCGATCCTTTGCGTGCCTGAGCGGGTTTAGCCCTTCCCAGGCACCGGTTTATTGTGATCTAAGCGGGTTTTAATGACATCCTTCCGCCACCTGCTCGGCATCGAGGGCCTCAACCCCGTCGCCGTAACCTCCTTGCTCGACCTCGCGGAGAGCTACGCGCTGCTCAACCGTTCCGGTAAAACCCAACGGGACCTGTTGCGCGGGCGCACCCTCATCAACCTGTTTTTCGAGGATTCCACCCGCACCCGCACCAGCTTCGAGCTGGCGGGCAAGCGGCTTGGCGCCGACGTGATCAACATGTCGGTCTCGACCTCCTCGGTGACCAAGGGCGAGACGCTGCTCGACACCGCGGCGACGCTGAACGCCATGAATTGCGACCTGCTGGTGGTGCGCCACAATCGCTCCGGCGCGCCGGCGCTGCTGGCCCAGAAGGTGGATGCGGCGGTGATCAATGCCGGCGACGGCACGCATGAGCACCCGACCCAGGCGCTGCTGGACGCGCTGACCATCCGCCGCAACAAAGGCCGCCTGTCCGGCCTCACCATCGCCATCTGCGGCGACATCGCCCATTCCCGCGTCGCCCGCTCCAACATCCTGCTGCTGACCATGATGGGCAATTTCGTCCGTCTCATCGGCCCGCCGACATTGATCCCGCCCGGCATCGATGCCGCCGGCGTGACCGTGCATAGCAATATGGAGGAAGGCCTAGCCGGGGCCGATATCGTGATGGCGCTGCGCCTGCAGAAGGAGCGCATGGATGGCGGCATGATCCCCAGCGCCCGCGAATATTTCGCCTATTACGGGCTCGACCGCCGCAAGCTCGGCTTTGCCAAGCCGGATGCGCTGGTGATGCATCCCGGCCCGATGAATCGCGGCGTGGAGATCGACAGCGAGGTCGCCGATGATCCGACCCGCTCGGTGATCAAGGAACAGGTGGAAATGGGCGTGGCCGTCCGCATGGCCGTACTCGATACTCTAGCGCGGGGCTACAATTGATCCTTTTCCGTAAAATCAGGTTTCTCGACGAAACCGCTCAGTCCCTGCGCGAAGGCGAGCTGCTCGTGCGGGATGGCCGCATCGCCGATTTCGGCCCCTCGCTCGGCACGCCCGGCGGCGCCGAGATCATCGAGGCCGAAGGTGCTGTGCTCTGCCCCGGGCTGATAGACCTGCGCGCCTCGCTCGGCGAGCCGGGCTTTGAATATCGTGAGACCATCGCCAGTGCCGCCCAGGCGGCCGCGGCCGGCGGCATCACCACCATCGCCGCGCTGCCCGACAGCAAACCGGCGCTCGACGACCCCGCTCTGGTGCGCCAGATCGTGCTGCGGGGCGTGGAAACAGGTTCGGTCACCTTGCTGCCTTATGGCGCGGCCACGCGCGGCTGCCGTGGCGTGGAGCTGGCGGAATACGGGCTGCTCAAGGATGCCGGCGCCATCGCCTTCACCGATGGCGGCAAGACCATCGCCTCCTCGCGGCTGATGCGCCGTGCTCTCTCTTATGCCAGCGGGTTCGGCCTGCGCATCGTGCAACATGCCGAGGATGTGGAACTCGCTGCCGGCGGTGCCGCGACCGAGGGCGCGCGCGCGAGCTGGATGGGGCTGCCCGGCATTCCCGCCGCGGCGGAAGCCATCGCCGTGGCGCGCGACATACGCTTGGCCCAGCTCACCGGTGGGGCGGTGCATTTTGCCCATATCACCACCGCGGAATCGCTCGCGCTGATCCGCAAGGCCAAGGATCAGGGGCTCAAGATCACCTGCGACACCGCCCCGCCTTATTTCGATCTCAACGAAACCGCGATCGGCGATTACCGCACCTATCTGAAGCTCTCCCCGCCTTTGCGCAACGAGTCGGACCGGCTGGCCGTAGTCGCCGCTCTGGCCGACGGCACGATCGATGCCATCGCCTCCGACCACCAGCCGCGCGACGCCGATGACAAGCGCGTACCGTTCGCCGACGCCACGCCCGGCGGCGCCGGTCTCGCCACGCTGCTCGGCGTGACCCTGGCGCAGGTTCAAAGCGGGCATCTCTCTTTGCCCCAGGCGCTCGCTCTGTTAACCGCCAAGCCCGCCGCATGGCTGGGCCTGGATGCGGGCCGAATCGCCAAGGACAAGGTGGCGGATCTGTGCCTGTTCCATCCCGACCGCTCCTGGCGCGTGACCGCAGGGCAGCTGCCGGGCAAGGCGCAGAACACGCCGTTTGACGGCAGGGCGTTGGAAGGCGTGGTGCTCGGCACCTGGAAAGCCGGCCGCCGGGTGTTCGGATGAGCTTTCTTGCTTTGCTCCTGTTGGGGTATCTCTGCGGGTCGATCCCGTTCGGCCTGCTGCTGACCCGCGCGGCCGGGCTCGGAGATATTCGCAGCATCGGCTCCGGCAATATCGGCGCCACCAATGTGCTGCGTACCGGCAACAAGGCGCTTGCCGCCGCCACTTTGCTGCTGGACGGGGTGAAAGGCGTGATCCCCGTGCTGGTGGCGGCGCCATTCGGCCAGGCGGCGATGCTGGGCACCGGCCTGGCCGCGCTGCTCGGCCATCTGTTCCCGGTCTGGCTGCGCTTCAAGGGCGGCAAGGGTGTCGCCACCGGGCTTGGCGTTCTGCTCGGCACGTTTTTTCCGGTGGGGCTGGTCGCCTGCGCCACCTGGCTGTCGATGGCCCGGGCGAGCCGCTATTCCTCGCTCTCGGCCCTCACCGCCTTTGCCATCGCGCCGCTGGCGGCGCTGATTTTCGGCCATTGGCACCTCGCCATCCTGGCGGCGCTCATCGCCGTTCTGATATTCTGGACGCACCGCGCCAACATCGCTCGGCTGCGCGCGGGCACTGAGCCGCGCATCGGCAGAAAGGCATGACCCCGCACCCATGACCGATTTTGACCGGCTGCGCCTGATCCGAACGGAAAGCGTGGGGCCGGTCACTTATCGGCGGCTGATGGCGCGATTCGCGACACCCGCGGACGCGCTCGCGGCATTGCCCGAACTCGCGCGCGCCGGCGGCGCGGCGCCGGTCGTTCCCGCCATGGCCAAGGTGGAAGCCGAACTGCGCGCCGTGCAGCGCATGGGGGGACGATTTCTCTTCCTCGAAGAGCCGGATTATCCTCCTTATCTCGCGCAACTGCCCGATGCCCCGCCGGCGATCGCGGTGCTGGGCGATGTGGAAAAACTGCAGGCCCGGGCTGTGGGCATTGTCGGGGCGCGCAACGCCTCGGCCAACGGCATGCGGTTGGCGGAAATTCTTGGCGAGGAACTGGCCGCGACATTGGTGGTGGTCTCGGGCCTGGCGCGTGGCATCGACGCCGCCGCCCATTCAGGCGCCTTGCGGTCGGGGACGACCGTCGCCGTCATCGCCGGCGGGCTCGATATGCCCTACCCGCCGGAACATGCCGCCTTGCAGGCGCGCATCGCCGAACAAGGCGTGGTGGTGGCGGAGGCCCCGCTCGGCACCGCGCCGGTCGGCAGGCATTTCCCCAAGCGCAACCGCATCATTGCCGGGTTGGTGCTGGGGCTGGTGGTGATCGAGGCGGCGGCGCGTTCCGGCTCGCTGCTCACCGCGCGTCTGGCCAATGAGGCCGGGCGCGAATTGTTCGGCGTGCCCGGCTCGCCGCTCGACCCGCGTTCCGCCGGCGCCAACGACCTGATCCGCCAGGGCGCGCACCTCACCGAATCGGCTGCCGACGTGCTTGCCAACCTGCCCGATCTTCCGGGCCGCCTGGGTCTCTCCCGCGACCCGATGTTCCAGCGCGTGGCGCCGACCGGTTTCAGCGAATCAGTGCTGCCGGTGCCTTTGCCCGACGCGCGGGCGGACGCGGCGGAACTGGCACGCGGGCGTCGCCTGATCCCGGCGATGATCGGTGCCGATCCGGTTGCAGTTGACGAGATCGCGCGGCGCTGCCAACTGTCGATCAGCGCCATCACGGCGATCCTGCTTGAACTAGAACTCGCGGGGAGGGTGGAAACCCTTGCCGGCAACCGGGTGGCACGCCACGTAGACCCATGATCGGAAACGGTTTTTGACTGATATCGTCATCGTCGAGTCCCCGTCCAAAGCCAAGACTATCAACAAGTATCTGGGCAACTCTTTTAAGGTATTGGCCTCGTTCGGCCATGTGCGCGACCTGCCGGCGAAGGATGGTTCGGTCCGTCCCGACGAGGATTTCACCATGCTCTGGGAAGCCGACGAGCGTGGCCAGAAGCATGTCGGTGAAATCGCCAGGGCCCTGAAGGGCGCCGATACGCTCTATCTGGCCACTGACCCGGATCGCGAGGGCGAGGCGATCTCCTGGCATGTGCGCGCCATGCTCGAGGACAAGAATGCCCTCAAGGGCGTCAAGGTGCTGCGCGTCACCTTCAACGAAATCACCAAATCCGCGGTGAAGGCGGCGATGGCCGCGCCCCGCGCGCTCGACCAGCCTCTGATCGAGGCCTATCTCGCCCGCCGCGCGCTGGATTATCTGGTCGGCTTCACGCTGTCGCCGGTGCTGTGGCGCAAGCTGCCGGGCAGCCGCTCGGCCGGGCGCGTGCAATCCGTGGCGCTGCGGCTGATCTGCGAGCGCGAGGCGGAGATTGAAGTCTTTCGCCCGCGTGAATATTGGACCATCGAAGCCGGCATGGTCACGCCCACGGGCGCGCCCTTCCCTGCCCGCCTGACACATTACCAGGGCAAGAAGCTCGACCAGTTCGATCTTTCCGACGAAGCAAAGGCACTGGCCGCCAAGGCTGCCGTCGAGGCTGGGGATTTCAGCGTCGCCGCAGGTCGAGAAGAAGCGCACCCGCCGGCATCCGCCGCCGCCTTTCATCACCTCCACGCTGCAGCAGGAGGCCAGCCGCAAGCTCGGCTTCTCCTCGCAACAGACCATGCGCCTCGCGCAGCAGCTCTATGAGGGCGTGGAAATCGGCGGCGAGACGATCGGCCTGATCACCTATATGCGAACCGACGGCGTGCAGCTCGCCAAGGAAGCCGTCACCGCTTTGCGTGCGCAGATCAAGTCCGAATTCGGGCCGGACTATCTGCCTGCGGCCCCGCGCGAATATGTCTCCAAGGCGAAGAACGCCCAGGAGGCGCACGAGGCGATCCGCCCCACCGATGCGAGCCTGAAGCCCGAGCGGGTCAGCCGGATGCTGACGCAGGAGCAGGCGCGGCTCTATGAGCTGATCTATAAGCGCGCCATGGCCTGCCAGATGCAGGCGGCGGAGCTGGACCAGACCAGTGTCGACATGACCGACGGCAAGGGCCAGACCCTGCGCGCCACCGGCTCGGTGCTGGCATTCGACGGGTTCCTGCGCCTCTATCGCGAGGATCTCGATGATCCGGCGGAGGATGATGACGCGCGGATCCTGCCCCCGATCGGCAAGGGCGACCCGCTGAAGACCGCCAAGGTCGAGGCGAACCAGCATTTCACCCAGCCGCCGCCGCGCTATTCCGAGGCCTCGCTGGTGAAGAAAATGGAAGAGCTCGGCATCGGCCGGCCTTCCACCTATGCCTCGATCCTGACCGTGCTGCGCGACCGCAATTATGTGCGGCTCGAGGCGCGGCGCTTCATCCCCGAGGATCGTGGCCGCCTTGTCACGGCCTTCCTCACCAGCTTCTTCTCCCGCTATGTCGATACCGGCTTCACCGCCAATCTCGAGGAGCAGCTCGACGAAGTCGCCGAGGGCAATGCGCGCTGGCGCGACGTGCTGCGCGCCTTCTGGACCGATTTCTCCGTGGCCGTGGGGCAGACCAAGGAGCTGAAAATCTCCGATGTGATCGACGCGCTCGACGCCGATCTCGGTCCGCATTTCTTCCCCGCCCGCGAGGACGGCGCCGACCCGCGCGCCTGCCCGTCACCGACTTGCGGCAACGGCCGTCTCGGGCTGAAGCTCGGCCGCTTCGGCAGCTTCATCGGCTGCTCGAACTATCCGACCTGCCAGTACACCCGCAAACTGGCCGTGGATGGCGGCGACGTCCCGGAAGATTCGCTGAAAGACGGCATGCGCCTGCTCGGACAGCATCCCGAGACCGCCGAGGATATTGCCCTCAAGCGCGGCCCGTACGGGCTGTATGTGCAGCAGGGCGAGCCCGACCCGGCCGACAAGAAGGCCAAGCCCAAACGCGCCTCGCTGACACGCGGCATGAGCGCCGAGACACTGACCCTGGAGGACGCGCTCGGGCTGTTATCCCTGCCGCGCCTGATCGGGATGCATCCGGAAACGGGGCAGAAGATCGAAGCGGCGGTGGGACGGTTCGGGCCTTACGTGAAAATGGGCGCGATCTATGCGTCGCTCGATCGCGATGACGATGTGCTGCATATCGGGCTGAACCGGGCCATGGACCTGATCGGCAAGAAGCAGGATTCGATCCGCAATCTGGGTGAGCATCCCAAGGACAAGGAGCCGGTGGTCGCGCGCAAAGGCCGTTTCGGTCCCTATGCGCAATGGGGCAATGTGGTCGCCAACCTGCCCAAGGGCACCGAACTCACCGAGGTCACGCTGGACGAAGCCGTGGCGCTGCTGGCGGAAAAAGGAAAAACGATGGCCCCGCGCGGCCGCAAGGGAACGGCGAAAAAGCCGACCAAGGCTGCCGCCGCGAAGGGCGAGAGTACGACTGCGGTGAAGAAAACTGCGGTAAAGAAGGCCGCGCCGAAAGCGAAAGCCCCCGCGGCGAAGGCGGCGGCCAAGCCCAAAGCCAAGCCGGCCGCAAAAACCCCGGCCTCAAAAGCCAAGGTGAAAGCGGCACAGTAATCGGTTCGGGACCGGTGCATACCGGTCCCGAACCGATCCTCGAAATGGCTGAAAGCGGCTGGCGGTGGCGCGCGCTTAGCCGGAGCGCCGGCGTTCTTCCTTCTCGGCCTCATCGGCTTCCGCGGTGGATTCAACGACCTTCTTGGTGAATTTGCCGCTGTTTTGCAGGCTCTCATGCGTCGCGTCGGCGACATTGTCGGCAGCCGCTTGCGCGGCGGCGCCAGCCTTGCGCGCTGTGTTCTGGGCCACTTCCTCGGCGGTATCGGTCAAGAGTTGCGTCGCTTCACTGAAGCCGGTGCGCAGCTCCTCCGTCACCTCCCGCATCATGGTGATCATGCGGTCAATTTCCTGGAACGCCCCCTCGTTGCGTCCGCCATTGTCGCCACTCGCATTGAAACGCGCCATGCGGTTCATGAGCAGATCCTGGCCAAACTGCATCTCCAGCCGCGCCGCGGACATCATGCCGTGCAACATCCGCTCCTGCGCACGCAAAACCCTCAGGCCGGTCAACTGCCAATTCCGCACGAAAGCCTCGGGCATCATCGCCAAAGCCGCACGGGTTCGATCTTGTACGGCTTCTTGTCTTGAAGTTTCCATTCGCTTTTTCTCCTCCGGTGACAACTATACGCATCCCAGGGGCCGGCGGATAATGAAGTTTATTGTCCTAAAGGACCTTTTAACGAACAGCCATACAATGAAGAGGTCCTGAACGAACGGTTTTACGGCTGAAACCCTCCCGGTTCATCACCCCGCCAAACCTGTTTCGCGCCCAGGCTCCGCGACTGATAGGCGCGCAAGCAGTACAACAAAAATCGTGGCGGGAGCAATCAAATGAACGATTGCTGCCGATCACTCTTGCAATGGTCAGAAAGAAAGGAAGGACTTCTTTTTGTGGACAAAAAGAAGCAAAAAAACTTTTTTCATTTAGGCCGCGCTGGTGGAGCTGCCACGGGCCAAAGTCAAAAAAGTTTTTGCGCCGCTTTTTTCAAAAAGCGGCCCCTTCCCTTAATCCTTACACAATCAACCCAAGCACGGTTTCCAACCGGTCCGCGTCCGCCGCCGGCTTGTCGGTGCGCAGTCTTAAGACACGCGGGAAGCGCAAGGCGACGCCTGATTTATGGCGGTTGGAAAGCTGCGCGGCATCGAACCCGAGCTCGAAGACCAGGCTTTTCTCCACCTCGCGCACCGGGCCGAAGCGCGCAATGGTGTGGTTGCGGATCCAGCGGTCGAGAAAGATCAGCTCGGCATCGCTATAACCGGAATAGGCCTTGCCGACCGGCACCAGCTCGCCGGCTGCGTTCCACAAGCCGAACGTATAATCCGAGTAATAAGAAGAGCGCTTGCCGTGGCCGCGCTGCGCATACATCAGCACCGCGTCCAGGCTGAGCGGCGCGCGCTTCCATTTCCACCAGGGCCCTTTCGGCCGGCCGGCGAGATAGGGCGAATCCCCGCGCTTGAGCATCAGCCCCTCGATCGCCGCTTCGCGCGCGCCCGCCCGCAGCTTTTCCAACTCCTCGGGCCCGGAGAAAGCGATCAGCGGCGAAAGATCCATCCGCGCCGGCTGCTCGCGCGCGAACCAGTCTTCCAGCCGGGCACGGCGTGCGTCGAAGGCGAGCGTACGGAGGTCTTCGGCGCCGTCGAACAGAATGTCGTAAAGCCGCACGCCGACGGGAAATCTCTCTTGCATGGCAGCGGACACGTGCTTGCGCCCAAGTCGCTGCTGCAGATCGCTGAAGGGGGCCACCTCTCCCGCGCGGATCACCAGCAGCTCGCCATCGAGCACGGCATGGAATGATCATGGCATCGAGAATTTCCGGAAAGGCGCTGGAAATATCGTCAGCCGTGCGGGTGTAAAGCCGTTTGCCGTAGGGGGTTGCGACGAGCTGCACGCGGATGCCGTCCCATTTCCATTCGGCGCGATGCGCCGCCCAGTCCAGGCGCGAGAGATCGGCCTCTTCGACCGGATGAGCGAGCATCACCGGGCGAAAAACCGGCCGTTCTTGCGGGTTCGGTTTTTCGCCGCTTTTTTCCAGCCACGAAAACAGTTCTTCGTAAGGCGGCTCGAGCCCGTGCCAGAGCTCCTCGATCTCCTGCACTTCCACCGTTCCCATTTCCGCCAGCGCGAGCTGCGCCATCCGCAGCGATGCGCCAACGCGCAAGCCCCCGGTAAGGAGCTTGATCAAGGCGATGCGGGTGGAGGGATCGCACGCATCCAGCCAGGCGGAGATCAAAGCCGGGATTTTGTCTTTCGCCGTGCCCCGCAAAGAGAGGATCACCGATGGCAGGTCCGGCGGATGGCCTGAGCCGGCACCCGGCCAGATCAGCGCGATCGTTTCCGCGAGGTCGCCGACGAAATCGTAGGAAAGTTCGAACAGCAGCGGGTCCGTGCGCTCCTGCGCCAGGGCTTTCAGCGTCGCCGGCTTGGCGCCTGGAAAATCCAGCGCCCCGGCAATGGCGGCCAGAGCATAGCCGCGTTCCGGGTCCGGCCGCGTGGTGAAATAGGCGCGCAGGAGGGCGATCTTGGTGTTGCGCGCCGGGGCCAGGACCAGCCGCTCCAGCAGGTCGGCAAATTCCCTCATTCCTCATCCTCATAGCCGACCAGTGAGAGGGCCCGCGCGCGGATCTGCATTTTGGTCACGGCATGGATCAGCGCCTCCTCGGCGCCATGCGTCACCCAGACTTCCGGCGCCTCGGTCTCGCTGATGGTGCGCAGCAGATCGTCCCAGTCGGCATGGTCGGAAATGATCAAAGGCAGCTCGATGCCGCCGGCCTTGGCGCGCTGGCGGATGCGCATCCAGCCCGAGGCCATGCAGACCACCGGGTCTTCCAGCCGCCGCGCCCAGCGGTCGGCGATGGCGGAAGGCGGTGCCAGCACCACAGCCCCACGCAAATCCGCCTTCGCGGCGACCGTGGCCGGGCGGATATCGCTCAATCTCACGCCAAGCGCCTGGTAGGTCTCGCAAACCGCCAGATGCGCGCCATGCAGATAGAGCGGGGCATCGTAGCCGCATTGCCGCAATGTCGCGATCAGGCGCTGGCATTTGCCCAGCCCGTACGCGCCGATCACATGCGTGCGCTCCGGAAACAGCGCCACGGAGTCCAGCAGGCGCCTGATCTCGTCCTCCGCCGGGGGATGGCGAAAGACCGGCAGGCCGAAAGTCGCCTCGGTGACGAACAGATCGCAGCGCACCGGCTCGAAGGGTGCGGCGGTCGGGTCCGGCTGGCGCTTGTAATCACCCGACACCACGGCGCGGACACCCTGATGCTCCAGCACGATCTGGGCCGCGCCGAGCACATGCCCGGCGGGCACCAGAGTGACCCGCACCGCGCCGATGGTGAGCGGCTCGTGGTAATCCAGCGCCTGCTGTTGCGCGCCGGCACGCTCCGCGCCCAGCGGGTGCGCATGAGAGCGAGCGTCTCCGGCGTCGCCAGAACATGGTCATGGCCCGGCCGCGCATGGTCCGAATGGCCGTGGGTGATCACCGCGCGCGGCACGGCGCGCAGCGGATCGATGTAGAAATCGCCCGGCCGGCAATAGAGGCCCTGCGGCGTCGGCATCAGCCAGCTTGCCGCGGGCGGCGGCATCAGGTGGCCGGGCCTGCTTTATTAAAAGCTGCGGCCTTTCCTGCTCTGGGAGCGATCATTGCTGAATCGAAGTTTCTGGAACAAACCATGAAAACACCATATGGTGCGCCATGGTTGCCCTACCAGCTCCGTTCGCGGCCTGGTTCGCCAAAAAAGGCTGGACCCTGCGCCCCCACCAGCAAGCCATGCTCGAGGCCGCCGACGATGGGGTGGACACGCTGCTCATCGCCCCGACCGGCGCGGGGAAAACCCTGGCCGGGTTCCTGCCCAGCCTGGTGGCACTGGCGCACCGGCCCGGGCCCGGCCTGCACACGCTCTATGTCAGCCCGTTGAAGGCGCTGGGCACGGACATTGCCCGCAATCTTCAGGCCCCGGTGAATGACCTCTCGCTCCCCGTCACCATCGAGACCCGCAGCGGCGACACGCCGGCCAACCGTCGCGCCCGGCAGCGGGAGGCCCCTCCCAACATCCTGCTCACCACGCCGGAATCCCTGCATCTGCTCCTCACCGACGAAAACAGCATCGCCTTCTTCCGCGACTTGAGCTGCGTGGTGGTGGATGAGGTGCATGCTCTGGCCGGCACCAAGCGCGGCGACCAGCTGGCGCTCTGCCTGTCGCGGCTCAGGACGCTTTCGCCTGCGCGCGTGGTCGGGCTCTCGGCCACCGTCGCGCACCGCCAGGCGATACTGGATTATATCGGACGCGCCGCGAGGCTGGTGGAGGCCGGGCCGGGCGCCGCACCGGTGGTGGAGCTGCTCCTGCCGCCGGGCTCCATTCCCTGGTCCGGCCATATGGGGCTGCAGGCCGCCGGCGCCGTGCTGGCGCGCATCCGGCAAGCCGCCATGACCATCGTGTTCGTCAACACCCGCGCCCAGGCGGAGCTGCTGTTCCAGGAAATCTGGAAACATAACGCGGAGACGCTGCCGATCGCCCTGCACCATGGCAGCCTGGATGTCGCGCAGCGCCGCAAGGTGGAAGCGGCCATGGAGAGCGGGCGGCTGCGCGCCGTCATCGCCACCTCCTCGCTCGATCTCGGGATCGATTGGGGCGGCGTGGACCAGGTGCTGCAGGTCGGCGCGCCGAAGGGCGTCTCCCGCCTGCTGCAGCGGCTGGGGCGGGCCAATCACCGGCTGGACGAGCCTTCCCGCGCCGTTCTGGTGCCGGCCAACCGTTTCGAGGTGCTGGAATGCGAGGCGGCGATGGCGGGCGTGGCCGCCCGGGCGTTGGATGGCGAGCCGCCCGGCCCCGGCGGGCTGGATGTGCTGGCCCAGCATATTCTCGGCATGGCCTGCGCCGGTAAATTCCTGCCCGATTCGCTGTTCGCGGAAGTCACCAGCGCCGCGCCCTACGCTAACCTGTCCCGCCGCGACTTCGACGATGTGCTGCGCTTCGTCGAGGATGGCGGCTACGCGCTGGCCGGCTATGAGCGTTACCGCAAGCTCTTCCGGGATGCCGAAGGCTATGTCTATGCCGCCAATGAGCGGGTGGTGCGCCAGCACCGGATGAATATCGGCACCATTGTCGAGGCGCCGCTGCTGAAAATCCGGCTGGTCGGGAAAAGACGAGGTTTTGGCGTCCCCCTTGGCGAGGTCGAGGAATATTTCGTCAACCAACTCAGCCCCGGCGACAGTTTCATGTTCGCCGGCCGCCTGCTGATCTTCCTGCGCCTGCATGAAACAATGGTCGAGGTCACCGAGGGGCGAGGCAAGGAGCCCAAGGTCCCGGCCTATGAAGGGGCGCGCATGCCGCTCACCACCAACCTTGCCGCCCGCGTGCGCGCCATGCTGCACGATGCCTCGTCCTGGGATGCGTTTCCGCAGGATGTGCAAGACTGGCTGACCCTGCAGCGCCGCCGCTCCCGCCTGCCCGGCCCTGACGGGCTGTTGGTGGAGAGCTTTCCGCGCGGCGGGCGGTGGTACATGGTGGTGTACGCGTTCGAGGGGCGCAACGCGCACCAGACGCTAGGCATGCTGCTGACCCGGCGGATGGAGCGTTTCGGCTATCACCCGCTCGGCTTCGTCGCGACCGATTACGTGCTCGCCACATGGTCGCTCGAGCCGCCGCGTGATGTCGCCGGGCTGCTGGACGAGGACATGCTCGGCGACGATCTGGAAAGCTGGATGGAAACCAGCTCCATGCTCCGCCGCAGCTTCCGCCAGGTGGCGGTGATTGCCGGGCTGATTCCGCGCCACCAGCCGGGCGCGGATAAGAATCGCCGCCAGGTGACGGTGAATTCGGACCTGATTTACGACGTGCTGCGCAAATACCAGCCGGACCATGTGCTGCTCCGCGCAACTCGGGCGGACGCCGCCACCGGCCTGATCGATCTTGGCCGCATCGCCGCCCTGCTGCGCCGGGCGTGCGGCAAAATCACGCATCTGGTGCTGAGCAGGGTTTCGCCTCTTGCAGTGCCGGTCTTGCTGGAAATCGGCCGCGAACAGGTTTTCCACGGCGCGACAGAAGAGCTTTTGTTAGCGGAGACCGAAGCATTGGTAGCAGAGGCGACGTTGGAAAGCCCTTCTGGACAAAAATTTATTCGTAGCCCTCGCGCACAGAATATGCTTGTTGACCGGCCATGACCGCCGCACCGCTACACTTTCGTGACGAACGATTGATGCTCGACCCCGCAGGTGCCGCCTTCTGGCCAGCAAAGCGGGTGCTGATCGTCGCTGACCTGCATTTCGAGAAATCCTCCTCGCTTGCCGCCCGTGGCGCCTTGTTGCCGCCCTTTGACACGCGCGCGACCCTGGAACGGCTGAACCGGTTGGTACGGCTGTACCGGCCGAAAAAAGTCATCGCTCTTGGCGATAGCTTTCACGACCGTAATGCCGCGAGCCGGCTCAGCCAGGACGACCGCATGCGAGTCGACGCCATGGCTCGTGAAGCCCAGTTCATCTGGATCACCGGCAACCATGATGCCGCGCCGAATGGCATGCCCGGCCTTTCCGTGGCGCAATATCGCGAAGGCCCGTTCACCTTCCGCCATCAGGCCCAGCCCACTCTGGGCCCGCGCGAGATCGAGATTTCCGGCCATTTCCATCCCAAGGCGAGCATCGAGGCCCGTGCCAAGCGCATTAGCCGGCCCTGCTTCGTCACCGATGCCGCACGGCTGATGATGCCGGCTTTCGG
Organism: uncultured Pseudomonadota bacterium; assembly: GCA_963798115.1. Taxonomy (GTDB): domain Bacteria; phylum Pseudomonadota; class Alphaproteobacteria; order Acetobacterales; family Acetobacteraceae; genus Acidocella. Next base: position 29,372 of record CAWCRT010000009.1, on the reverse strand, counting down.
CGCCTTCACCGGCGGGCTGGATGTGCATGACCCGGCAATCTCCCGGCTGTTCCCGCGCGGCCTGCGCGTGTTCCTGCTCGGCCAGGATCAGCTCTTCTCCTTCGCCCTCGAACAGCTCGGCCGCATGGCCGAGGTGGCATGACATCCAGCCTCGTCTGGTTTCGCAACGATCTGAGGCTGAACGATAACGCGGCGCTCGCCGCCGCGTTGGCGACGGGCGGGAACATCCTCGCACTCTATATTCTCGATGAAACGATGGGGGCCGCCGCGCGCTGGTGGCTGCATAATTCCCTCGCCGCTCTGGCAGCCGACCTGCAGGCGCGCGGCGCGATGCTGGTTCTGCGCCGCGGGGATGCGGCGCGGATCATTCCCGAACTCGTCGCCGAAACCAAGGTGGGCAGCGTGCATGCGGCGCGCCGCCTGAACCCCACGCAGAATGCCCAGGACCAATGCCTCGGCGCCACGCTGCGGCAGCGCGGCGTGGTTTTCCAGGCGCACGGCACCGCCAGCCTGTTCGCGCCGGAGCAGATCACCCGCAGCGGCGGCGCCCACAATGTCTACGGCCCGTTCGCCAGAGCCTGTTTCGCGGCCGGCGTGGCTGAGGATTTCTTCACAGCACCCGCGCATATTCCCGGTGTGATGGGAGTGAAAAGCGACCGGCTGGAGGATTGGAAGCTCCTGCCGCAGCCCGACTGGGCCCAGGGGCTGCGCGATAACTGGACACCCGGAGAGGCCGGCGCGCAGGCAACGCTGCAAACCTTCCTCGCCGGGCCGCTGCAAAATTACGCGGCGACGCGTGATGTGCCCGGACTCGCCGGGACATCGAAACTCTCCCCTTATGTGCATTTCGGCGAGATCTCGCCGCACCGGCTCTGGCATGCCGCCGCCGCCGCCGCCGGGCCAGGAGACGACGTGCGGAAATTCCTGGGCGAGCTGCTCTGGCGCGAATTTTCCCTCCATCTGCTCTGGCAATATCCAAACCTGCGCCATGAGCCGATCCGCCGGGAATTCGCCGCCATGCCCTGGCGGGACGATGCCGAGGCCCTGCGATCCTGGCAGCGCGGGCGCACCGGCATTCCCATCGTCGATGCCGGCATGCGCGAATTATGGCAGACCGGCTGGATGCATAATCGCGTGCGGATGATCTGCGCCTCGTTCCTCATTAAGCATCTGCTCCTGCCCTGGCAGGACGGCGAAAAATGGTTCTGGGATACTCTATGCGAGGCCGATGAGGCGGCCAACGGCGCTTCATGGCAATGGGTGGCCGGCTGCGGCGCCGATGCCGCACCCTATTTCCGCGTGTTCAACCCGGTGCTGCAGGGGCGCAAATTCGACGCTGACGGCGCCTATGTGCGCCGCTATGTCCCCGAACTCGCCTCACTGCCGGATAAGCACCTCCAAGCGCCCTGGGAAGCCGACACCGCAACGCTGGCGCAGGCCGGCGTGGAACTGGGAAGGACCTATCCGCTGCCAATCGTTTCCCTGACAGAAGGCCGGGCGCGCGCACTCGCCGCCTTCGCGCGGATCAGCGCATGATTCCCGCCGGCATGCCCTTGCGTGTGGTCGGCGACGTGCATGGCGATGCGCGCGCTTTCGCCCTGGCCGCCGAGACCGACCGTTATATCGTGCAGCTCGGCGATCTGGTGGATGACGGGCCGGACACGCCCGGGGCGCTCGCCGTCATGTTCCGGCTGCTGGACGAGGGGCGCGGCATGTTCCTGCTCGGCAACCATGATTACAAGCTGGCGCGCGGCCTGCTCGGCTATCATGTGGTGGGCCCCGCCGTGGAACGCAGCCTCGCCGAGCTGCCGCTTGCCATGCACCGGCGCACGCTGGAGGAAATCATGAATGCCCCGGCCTGGGTGGCGACACCGCGCGCCTTCTTCGTGCATGGCGGATTTCATCCGGCAATGCGTCGGCAGGCGCCGCCCCTCTTCCCCACACGCCGCCCAGACCCGCTGGTGGCTCGCGCTCTGTTCGGCCAGACCACCGGCCGCGCCACCGAAGCCGGCCGGCCGGAACGGCTGCTGGACTGGATCGACGACATTCCCGCCGGGATCACGGTCTATTGCGGCCATGACCGCCGCAGCCAGGACGGACGGCCCTATATCCGCACCAACGATTCCGGCGGCCGCGCGGTGTTCCTCGACACCGGCGCCGGGAAAGGCGGACATTTGTCGTGGATGGATATTGATCCGGTCTGAAACAGGGAAGAAACAAGAAAGAAGCCGCTTTTTGAAAAAAGCGGCGCAAAAACTTTTTGGACTTTGGGCCGGCGGCCGCGAAACCAGCACGGCCCAAATTAGCAAAGTTTTTTTGCTACTTTTTGTTCACAAAAAGTAGCGCTTACTTTTTCTGTTTTCTTGCTTAACGAATATACAAATTGCTCTGACGCTCGGCGCCGATCGTGGAGGCCGCGCCGTGACCGCAGATGAAGGTGAAATCATCCGGCAGGACCATCAGCTTGGTCTTGATCGAGGCGATCAGCGCGATGCCATCGCCATACGGAAAATCCGTGCGGCCGACCGAGTTGCGGAACAGCACGTCGCCGAAAATGCCGAAATTCAGGGTGCGGCTGACGAACACCATATGGCCCGGCGTATGGCCCGGGCAGTGCAGCACCTCGAAGGGCTGGCCGCCGATGGTGATGACGTCGCCTTCCTTCAGCCAGGCGTCCGGGCTGCAGTCTTCGGCCTTGAAGCCGTAGGATTCCGCCTGGATTTTCATGCTATGAAGCAGGAACTCGTCCGCCTCGCTGGGGCCGGTGATCTTCACCCCGAGCTTGGCCTTCAGTTCCGCGGCGCCGCCGGCATGGTCGAGATGGCCGTGGGTGAGGAAAATATCCTTCACCTGCACGCCCTCTTCGGCGATGGCGGCCATGATCGCGTCGACATCGCCGCCGGGATCGATCACGGCCGCGTCCTTGGTTTCACTGTTCCAGATCAGCGCGCAGTTCTGCTCGAACGGGGTGACCGGGATTCGTTTGACCTGAAATGTCATTTCGAAAGCGCCTCCATCGCCGCCATCACGCCGCCTTTGGTATGCGGCATACCGACTTCACCCATCGCGACCTCCACGGTCGCCAGCGTGCCGAGAATCATCGCCTCGTTCAGATCGCCCATATGGCCGATGCGGAACACTTTGCCGGAGAGCGCGCCGAGGCCGCCGCCGGTGGAAACATTGTAGCGGTCGAGCAGGCATTTGCGCAGCACATCGGCGTCATGGCCTTCCGGCACCTCGAAGGTGGTGACGGAATCCGAATAACGGCTCTCATCGCGGCAATAGAGCGTCGGGCCTTGATTGCCACTGCCCCAGACACGTCCTGCGGCACGCACTGCCTTCGCGAGACGATGATGGCGCGCCCAGACATTTTCGATGCCTTCCTGCTCCAGCAGCCTGACCGATTCCGCCAGGCCAAAGAAGGGCACGATCGGCGCGGAGCCGGTGAAGCTGCGGAAGCGCCGCGCCAGCATCGCCGTCCAGTCGAAATAAAAGCGTGGCAGCGTCGCTTTTTCATGCGCCGCCAGGGCCTTCGGGCCGACCGCGCTGAAGGCCATGCCGGTCGGCAGCATCAGCCCTTTCTGGCTGCCGCCCACCACCACGTCGACGCCCCATTCATCCATCTTGAAGGCGAAGCAGCCGAGCGAGGAGATGGTGTCGCACAGATACAGCGCCGGATGCCGGGCGGCATCGAGGGCCGCCCGGATCTCGCGCAGCGGCAGCACGACGCTGGTGGAGGTCTCGTTATGCACGACGCAGACGGCTTTGATCTGATGGTCCTTGTCGGACTCCAGGCGCGCCTGGAGGTCGGCGATTTTCGCGCCCTCGTGCCAGTCCACCTCGAGCATCTCGACCTCGATGCCATGAGCGCGCGACAAAGCGGCCCAGGTGCTCGAGAAATAGCCGCCGCCGATCATCAGCACCTTGTCGCCGGCGGAGAAGAGGTTGACCATGGTCGCCTCCCAGCCGCCATGGCCGGAAGACGCGTAGAAAAACACCTCATGGTCCGTGAACAGGATGCGCTTCAGCCCGGCCCGCGCCTGGTCGTAGATTTCCAGGAAGTCGGCTTCCATGAAATCCATGCTGTTGCGGTCCATCGCCCGCAGCACCGAATCCGGAATGTTGGTCGGCCCCGGATTGGCAAAGAAATGCCGGCCCGGCTTGCGGGCTGGCGTCTTGCCTATGGTGGCGTGCGGCATGGGGTCAATCACTCCCATTCGATTGTCCGGTCCCAGCATAACGCACTGATTTTCCTCAACAAAATATACCACCTCGCACAAAATTATGACACAATAGCCGTCAAAAATTTCGACTTTTGATTTCGTTGAGAAATTTCGGCACAGCTCTCAGGTCCATATTTCCCTGACTATCGGCTACCATCACCTTGATCAAGGCTTACGGGCAGCCCCGAGGCCGTACTTGCGATGGCCTTGACGACGCCCACCATGCCGTCAAACGCGCCTTGAGCGCATCCTACGCTGGCCCGGCAGGCTCATCCCGACTTTAAGTCCGGGACGATTATCGGTCAGATTAATCAATCCGCCATGCAGGGCCGCGATGGCAGAGACCAGCGGCAAGCCCAGCCCATAGCCCGGGCGGTGGCGGGACGTATCCAGCCGGACAAAACGCTGCATCACACGCTCGCTTTGCCCAGGCGGGATGCCACGGCCATTATCGGCGATGCTGACTTCAACCCCCCTTCCCGTCTGCGCGGCATGAAGGACAATGCGCGACGCGCCTTCGGCATGCAGCGTGACATTGTCGAGCAGATTGATGAAGAGTTGCGTCAACAGGTCCTTATCGCCTGGCACCGCGAGGCCGGGGGCGATATCCGTCTCGATGATGATTCCCGCCGCCTCGAAAGACGGCTCATAGGTCTCGGCGAGCGCGGTCAGCAGCGGCGAGAGCGCGACGGTAACGAAGCCCTCGCGCCATGCCCCAGCCTCCACCTCGGCGATGCGCAGCATGGCAGAGAAGATGTCCAGAGCTTGATCCGTCTGTGCCAGCGCCTCGTCGAACATCGCTGTAAGTTCCGCCCCGAGGAACCGCTCCCGCGAGAGTTCGAGATGCTCGCGCAGCCGGGCTAGGGGCGAACGCAGGTCGTGCGAAATATCATTGGTCACCTGCCGCAGATTCTCCATCAGCGTTTGAATGCGCTGGAGCATGGCGTTCAACCCCACAGCGAGGCGGTCGAATTCGTCGCCTGTCCCGCGCAGCTCGATCCGCCGCGTGAGGTCGCCTTCCATGATCTCGCGGATCGTGGTGGCGAAGATATCGACCCGACGTTCAGCGGCGCGGGCGGCGAGATAACCGTTGAGCAGGCCGAGCGCCATGATCGTCGCGAGCACCGCCACGAAGGAATGCAGAGTCAACTTGTTCAGGAGTTGCCACGGCGTGGCATTGCCGGCGATGAACAATGTTTCGCCGTCTGGGAGATGCCAAACCGTGCCATGAAGCGCCTGCACCCGGCGCGGCAGGCTGAGGCCATCGCGCCGCAGCATGGTCCGCGCGCCCGTCCAGCGCGCGGCAGCGGCTTGGGTGAGGTGAAAATTACCGGCTTCCCAGCTCCCGTCCGGTGCGAGGGCTGCGAAGAACAAGCCGCCGCCTTCGGCCATCGTGGCGCGCACATTCCAGGCGAGCGACTGGTGGTTGGTACGCAGATCGCCGCGCAGGTCGGTCAACGCGCCGGAGACCTCGCTCTCGGTTTCGTTGCGCCAACTGATCTCGACGAAGTGGTGAACAATCGCAAACACGAGGCACGCCCCGCCCAGCGAGAGCGCCAGGCTGTGCAGCGCCAGGCGAAAGCCGGAGAAGCGGGAAAACCGCCGGAGCGTGGTGTTAAACGACATCGATCATATAACCTGCCTCCCGGCAGGTATGGATGAGGACAGTCAAAAAGCCGGTATCCAGCTTGGCCCGCAAGCGGCTGATATGGGCTTCAACGACGGTGGTCTTGGGCGCGAAGTGGAAGCCCCAGACATCCTCCAGCAGCATCGTGCGGGTAACGACCTGGCCCTGATGCAACATCAGATATTCCAGCACCTCGTATTCGCGCGGCTTGAGCTCGATGAGCCGCCCGGCGCGGCAAACCGTCCGGGTGCGCCGGTCAAGCTCCAGATCCGCGATGCGCAGCGGCAAGGTTTTCGGCGCTACGGCATTGCGGCGGGACAAGGCCGCCACGCGGGCGGTCAGTTCTGCCATGGCGAAGGGTTTGACGAGATAGTCATCGCCACCACCGCGCAACCCGTCCAGCCGGTCTCTCAGCCCACCAAGGGCCGTGAGAAACAAAGCAGGTGTTTTTATCCCAGCGGCGCGGAGCGTGCGCAGCAGGCTAAGCCCGTCCAACCCCGGCAGCATTCGGTCGATGATTAGAACGCTGAACTCCTCACGAGCAGCCTCGAACAGCCCCGTCCGTCCCTCCGGCGCCACCCGCACGTCATGCCCTTCCCGCGCCAGCCCATCGATCAGGTGCGCTGCAGCCTTGGCATCATCCTCGATCAACAAAATCCGCATGGTCCGTTACGTAGCAGAATTCTCGGCATGAACGGGAATGCGCGTTAAATAAATTAACTTTTAGCAATTTCCTCATCACGCTTTGGGCAAAAAGGCCAAGGCATTGGGGTGGCATGCGTTGCCTTCCATCGGCTCTGATCCCCTCCCTCCTTTGCGCTTGCCTTTCGGCCTGTGCCCACTACCGGGCTGCGCCTTTGCCGGAGGCGCCGCCTTTGCAGAATAGCCTGGACGCTCTGCAGCATCATCTGCCGGAGGGCGGGAATGTTTCCACGTCCGGGCCGCTCACCCTGGATGACGTGGCCGGGCTGGCCGTGCTCAACGATCCCGATCTGGCCGCCGCCCGGGCGCAGCATGATGTCGCCACCGCCGAGTTGCTGAGCGCCGGGTTGCCGCCGGATCCCTCCATCACTGGCGGGTTCGGCGCCCTGCTCGGCGGTCCGGCGAGCATGTCGTCCATCAATGCCGGGCTTATGGAGGACGTCGGTGCGCTCATTACCTACCGCGCCAACAACGCAGCGGCGAAGGCCGGGCTCGCCCAGGTGGATGCCGGCATTCTCTGGCAGGAATGGCAGGTGGCGTCGCAGGCCGAACAGCTTGCCGTGACCCTCCTGGCAGATCAGGCCGTCACCGCCAGCCTTGAGGACGACGCGGCGGTGCTGACAGGCGTGAACTACGCCACCCAGGCGCAAATCGCCCAGCATAACCTGACGATGAACGACGCCGCCATCAGCCTGGCGGCGCTGGCGGGTGTGCAAGCCGCGCTGGAAACCGCGCAGCAGACCGAGATGCATGACCGCGACCGGCTCGACGCGTTGCTCGGCCTTGAACCCGGCACGGACATTCCGCTGACACCGCCCGCGTTGAGCGCCCCCACCCCAAAGACCATCGCCCGCGCTTTGGCCACGCTGCCCCAGCGCCGGCCGGACCTCATCGCGCTGCGCTACGGCTACGCGCAGGCCGACGCCAAACTGCGCGCGGCAATCCTTTCGCAGTTCCAGCCCCTCAGCGTCGGCGCCACCTACGGGCGCGACACCTCCGGCGTGCTCTCCGCCGGGCCGCAGATGAGCCTGACCCTGCCGCTGTTCAACCGCAATCGCGGCGGCATCGCCGTGGCCCAGACGACGCGGGCGGCGTTGCGGGCGCAATACGCCGCGGCGCTGGCCAATGCCGCGGGCGGGGCGCGAGCGCTCACCGCGACGATCCAGCTCCTGCAAACCCAGGCGGGCACCTTGCAGCGTGAAGCGGGCCAAGCCGAACTCCTGGCCCGATCCGCACGCACCGCCTTTGCCGAAGGGCAGATCAGCGGCGCCACGCGGGCCCTGCTGCAAACCACGGCCGGCGAGCGCGAGCGTGCCGCCATAACACTCAAAGCCCAGCTGCAAAACTCTCAACTCGCCCTCGCGACACTGCTCGGGCTCGGCCTGCCGCCGCTCGCCGCCGCTCAAAAGGAATAACCCTGATGAAAAAAGCTGCCCTGCTCGGCGGGGGCGCCGTGATCGGCCTCGCCGCCGCCTATATGGCCACCCGCGCGCCCGATGCGGCGGATGCCCCCCCAGTTCCCAGCGCCACCGTGAGCGTGCTGACGCTCACGCAGCGCAAGGTGCCGCTGCAGATCACCGGTTGGGGCAGCATCGTCGCCGGGCAGGCCGAGACGAATATAGCGCTCACGGCGGTGGGCGTCGTCACCGGGTTCCTGACACATCCGGGCCAAGCGGTAGCGGCCGGACAAGCGTTGGCGCAGGTGGCGCCGGACCCGCAATCCGCCGCCGATCTGCGCAAGGCACAGGACGCGGTGCGTGCGGCCCAGGCCCAGCACGACCATGTCGCGGCGCTGCTGAAACAGCATCTCGCCACCACCGCCGACCTCGCGGCCGCGCTCCAGGTTCAGAATGACGCCGACGCCGCCCTCACGGCCCTGCGCACGGCGGGCGTGGGCCAGGATGAGACCTTACGAGCACCTTTCGCGGGCATCGTCACCGCGCTCACGGTACCCCCGGGCGGGGTGCTGCCGGCCGGCACGGTTATCCTCAAGCTCGCGGCCGCCGGCCGGCTCACCGCGCTCGTGGGCTTGCCGGAAGCGGCGGCGCAACGCGTGCAGCCAGGCGATCCCGGTTTGCTCACCCTGCTCAACACCAACGCGCAGGTGCAAGCCACCGTGGTGCAACGCGCCGCCATGCTCGATCCGCAGACCGGGCTTATCGACATCACCCTGCTGCCCCAGGGCGTCGCCCCGCTGGGCGAACCGGTGGCGGCGACCATCACCGCCGGGACCGTGACCGGCGATCCGGTGCCGCGCAGTGCCGTGCTCAACGACGAACACGGCACGTATGTCTACCAGCTCGACACGCATGACGTCGCCCATCGCGAGCCGGTGCGCGTTCTCGAAGCCGACGGCGCCAGCGTCGTTCTGGCGCCGACGCTCGATCCCGGCATGAAGCTCGCCACCACCGGGGCCTACCAGCTTTCGGACGGCATGACCGCGACTTTGCTGGGGAACGGAAATTGAGCCTCATTCCCTGGCTCGATCGGCACCGCCGTTCCGTTATCGTCCTGGCGCTGGCCTTGGCCCTGGCCGGCATCGCCGCCGCCGTTTCGCTGCCCATTGGGCTGTACCCCGACGCCTCGTTTCCGCGCGCGCGTATCAACATTGACGCAGGCAGCCAGCCCGCCGCCCAAATGGTGTTGCAAATCACGCAGCCGGTCGAGCAGGCCGTGCGCGCGGTGCCAGGCGTGGTCGACGTGGTTTCCACCACCTCGCGTGGCGCCGCCCAGCTCACTGTGGACTTCGCCTGGGGCACCGACATGTCGGCCGCCACGCTCGGCGTGGATGCGGCGATGGCGCAGAGCCTCGCCAATCTCCCCCACGGCGTCAGCTACACGGTGCTGCGCATGCAGCCCACCGTGTTCCCCTTCATGGCCTATGCGCTGACGTCCCCCACTGTGAGCCAGACGAAACTGCAAACGCTCGCCACCTACCAGATCGTGCCGCTGCTCTCCGGCCTGCCTGGCATCGCTCGCGCCGTGGTGCAGGGTGGCGACACCGGGAAGTGGAAGTGACCGCCGATCCGCGGCGTCTTGCCGCCGACCACCTCACGCTCGACGATTTGGTCGACGCTCTGAATGCCGCCAACAATTTGCAATCGGTCGGCCGGGTGGAGGACCACGATCTGCTTTATTTGCTGATGGCGGATAACAGCTTCCACGGCCTGTCTGACATTCGCAATACCGTGCTCCGGGCCGGGCCGTCCGGCGTGGTGCGCCTCGCCGATGTCGCCACCGTGCGGTTGGGCGTGGTGCCGCAATTCCTCGGCGTGGAAGCCGATGGCAAGCGCGCCGTCACTTTGCTGCTCTATCAGCAGCCGGGCTCGGACATGGTCGCCGCGGCGCATGAGGTGGATGCGGCACTCAAGGGTTTTGCGCCGCAGATCCCGCCGGGTGTTGCGCTCAGCAAATGGTATGACCAAAGCACGCTGGTTCTGGCTGCGGCAGGTTCCGTGCGAGATGCCATCCTCATCGGCGTGGTGCTGGCCGCCCTTGTGCTATTCGCCTTCTTGCGCAGTTGGCGCATCACCTTGCTCGCGGTGATGATCGTGCCGGCCTCACTGGCCGCCGCCATCCTCGTGCTCTCGCTGCTCGGGCTCAGCTTCAACATCATGACGCTGGGCGGCCTCGCCGCCTCTGTGGGGCTCGTCATCGACGATGTGATCGTGATGATCGAGCATATCGCGCGGCGCAGCGCGGGCGGGGAGCAGCAGGAGGGGCGGCTCTGGGTGCTGAACGCTGGCGCGGAATTCTTCCGCCCGCTCACCGGTTCCTCCACCGCCACACTCATCGTGTTTGCGCCGCTCGGATTTTTGTCCGGTGTCACCGGGGCATTTTTCAAGGCGCTCTCGCTGACCATGGCGGCAACGCTCATCGCCTCCTGGACGCTCACGGCGCTGGTGGTGCCGCTGCTGGCGGGGATGCTCATCGATTTCAAACGCTGGCAGGATCCGGGCGCCAAACGCGAGGGCGTTCTCTTTGCCGTGCACGGGCGCCTGCTGGCCGGGCTGTTCCAGCGTCCGTTCCTGCTCGTTCTGCCGGTTGGGCTGCTGCTGGGCATCGGGCTGTTTTCCTACACCAGCGTGCAGACCGGCTTTCTGCCCGATCTCGATGAAGGCGGTTTCGTGATGGACTACCTCACCGCCCCCGGCACCTCGCTGACCGAGACCGAACGTGAGGTAGGCGAGATCGAGGCGATACTCCGCCAGGATCCGGCAGTGGCCAGCTATTCGGTGCGCGCGGGCGCCGGCTTCGGCGGCGATATCGCGGAATCCAACAAAGGCGATTTCGTCATCCGCCTGGTGCCGCTCGTCACAGCGCCCGCTCGTGGACGCGGTAATGACCCGCATCGCCAACGCGATCACCGCCAAGGTGCCGGGCGTGCAGATCGATCCGCACGAGCTGATGGGCGACGAGATCGGCGACCTCACCGGCGTGCCGCAGCCGATCGAAATCAAGCTCGCCGCCGCCGATCCGGCCGAACTCGGCCCCGCGGCGCTGCGCGTGGCCGCCGCGATCAGCCGGATCAAGGGCGTGAATGCGGTGGATGACGGCATCATCCCGGCGGGCGATGCGATCAACATCAGTGTGGACCCGGTACGCGCGGCACTGCTGGGCCTGGATCCCGCGAAGGTTGCCAACATCGTGCAGACCGAAATGGCGGGCACCGTGGCCACGCAATATGCGGGGCCGCAGCAGCTCATCGGCGTGCGCGTGCACTTGGCCGGCGCGGCACGCATCAACAGCGACGAACTGGCGGCGCTGCCCATCGCCACGCCCTCCGGCGCGCTGGTGCCGCTGGGCAGCATCGCCCGCTTCACCACCGTTTCCGGCCAGCCGGAAATCACCCGCGAAAATCTGCAACAGATCGTGGACGTGACGGCGCGCCTCACCGGGCGCGGGTTGGGTGCGGGCATCGCGGATGTGAAAATGGCGCTGGCCAAGCCTGGCATACTCGGCCCCGGCGTCACCTACACGCTGGGCGGGCTCTACCAACAGCAGCAAGCCGCCTTTGCCGGTCTTGCGCGGGTCTTCCTCGCGGCACTGCTGGCGGAATTCATTCTGCTCCTATTCCTCTACGAGCGCTTCACCTGGGTTGCCGCGATCATGTGCACCTCGCTGCTTGCGACCACGGCGGTGTTTACCGGGCTTTACGTCACCGGGCTTCAGCTCAACATCACGGCGCTGATGGGCATGGTGATGATCGTCGGCATCGCCACCGAGATGGCGATTTTTTACGTTTCGGAATTCCAGGAGCTCCTGACTCACATGCCTGCGCGCGAGGCGCTGATGCGGGCCAGCGCCAACCGGCTGCGGCCCATCGCCATGACCACGCTGGCCGCGATCGTCACCCTGATGCCGCTGGCCCTCGATCTCGGCCAGGGGGCTGGGATGCAGCAGCCGCTGGCCGTGGCCATCATCGCCGGGCTGTTGGTGCAGTTCCCGCTGGTGCTGCTGGCCTTGCCGTTGCTGCTTCATAAATGGGGCCGTCAGACATGAACCTCAACGATGTTGACGAGATACTTGACCCACCACGTGACGCTCCTGACGCCGGACTTGCGCGTCGTCGTCTGGGGCAGACTTGCCGTGGCAGTGACAATATTCATCGATTGTTCGGTACCGTCGCTTGAACCCAGGGAGTTAGCAAAATGGACAACCATGCCGATCTGATCCCATCAGCAAACTATCCCGCCCCTGACGATGACCATGCCCGCTATGATGGCGTGTCGATTGCCCTGCACTGGGCCACTGCGGCGCTGGTGTTCCTGCAATTCGGCCTGGCAGAGACCTGGGGTTTTTTCCCCAAAGCCGACCGCGATCTGCTGATCATCGGGCATATATCCTTCGGTCTCGTGCTCGCCGCGATCATCGTGCTGCGCATCTTCTGGCGCCTGACCTTCGGCCGCAATTCGTTCGAGACCGGCCAAGACCTCATCGGGTACATCGCAAAGATGATGCACCGCGCCCTGTACGTGCTCATCGTGGCGGAAGTGGCGCTGGGTTTCTTGACCCGTTGGACCGACAACCGGCCGCTGAGTTTTTTCGGCCTGCTGATCCCCTCCCCCCTTGGCACTTTCTCCAAGGCAGTTGGAGGCTTCGTCGATGACATTCACGACGTCAATGCCTGGCTGATCATGATCCTGGTGGGCGGTCACACCCTGGCGGCGCTCGGCCATCACTACCTGCTCAAGGACGACGTGCTGCGGCGCATGCTGCCCTCAACTAACCAAGGTGACTAAGGCTTCCTGCGCCGAAAACGGCACAAAGCCACCGTGCTGCTCCCCCAGTTCCCCTCGCCCTTCGTCTACTCAACCGGAGACTGCTACCTTGCGCTCGCCGAGATGGAGGCCCGAGAATTTGCGTTTTATCCGGGCTTTTTTGAACGCGAACCACAATTGGGCGCGATGGAAGGCCCGGTTGTTGGCGTGGATGAATTCAGCCCCAACGAGGGCGCGCCAGGCACGCCCTTCGGGCGCCCGCGGATCGATCTCATAACCGAGCGGGCCAGCAAAAGGTGGGACGGAAAAATCATAGTCCCGCGCGGGACGAAACTGTTCCGCGTGGAGCGAAAAACCTTGGACCAGAGACGTCGCCAGTTCGCTACGTCTCGCGTCAGCATAGGCGGCGCGGCTGGAGAAGCCGTTCGCCCGCGCGGCGCGGCGCGAGGTCGCGCCATCGGTGGTATGGACGATGCGCAGTGTGCGGCAGGCGGAAAATTGTGACGCAGCGAGCAGCGTCTCGTCATCCGGATGCGCCGCCACCAGCAGCAGGCGTTTGCCCGCGAAAGGCAGAGAGGTTGCGGTCATGTCTAGCGGGACAAGGCGAGACGAGGCTGCAGTGCCTCATGCAGCGCGACCTTCAGCCGCCTGATCTTGGAGAGCCGGGAGTTCCAATCCTCGTTGCGGCCCAGCCGGACATAAGCCGGGAAGGCGACACGTTTCAGGAGGCTGTCCGCCGCGCGGTGGGCGAAATGCTGCACACGCCAGTAGAGGGTGTCGGCATCCGGATATTTGCCCCGTTCCTTGGGGCGGTGATCCAGCCGTGTTTCGCTCAGATAGGAGTGTCCTGCATCGTGAAGGATCACCACGGGCTGGCTCAGCGCGTGGATGTCAAGGCCGCTCGCGCAATAGCCGTGCATTTCCTTGTCCACCGCATGCACGAAGGTCTGCGTGGCGGCGAGGAATTTTTTCGCGGCCTGGGATGACGTACCCGACCGCCCCGGTCTGCATTCGCGCGATGCGGCCGAGCGAGACGCCTCGTGTCAAAAGGCGGCATGTCTCGAACACGGGATCCCGCTGGAAATTGCGATAGAGGGTGACCACGTCGAACAGCCCACCCTGCTGCTCCAACGCCTCGAGAACGCGCGGAAAATCCGGGGGCAAGGTGACATCGTCTTCCAGGATCGCCGCCATCCCCTTGCCGCTCTCGACCAGCATCGCCATGGCGCGGCGACGGCTCAGCCAGCAGCCGATTTCGTTATCCGACAGCAAAAAGGTGTGATCCGGCGCTGGCGGCTGTGGTCTACCAGATTCCGCGGCGCGTCGGTCAGCGTCCGTCCGTCCACCGACTCGATGAAATCGGGGGTGATGCCGACGGCGTCGGCGGCCCGCTCGATATGGGCACGGCGATCGGCCGCACGCCCAAGGTTCAGTACATAGATGCGCATCAACCATCATCCTGCTGGAACCGGAATCGGCTCCGCCGTTGGCGCGAGCCCTAGCCGAGGAAGCTGACGCGGACCTGAATACATTTCGTTACATTTGAAGCTCACTGGCTACGGCGGCGGCATCGCTGGTTGCTGCGCCATGAGGGCGTCACCATACCATCCGGCCACCGCCAATTTGCCGCCGGTAGCGAGGCGCTCATATCCGGCGGCATTGCCGTCAATCCGGCCGGTCACTCTCGCGCCGACCGATGTAGTGGGCAGACGGCAGCCGGAAGCGTGCGACACGCCCGCTAGTACATCTCGCCCCATTTTTTTAGGGCCAGCAGAACCGGTCCCAGTGCCTTCCCCTTCTCGGTCAATACGTACTCGGCGCGCGGAGGATGCTGCTCGTAAAACCGCCGCTCAACGATCCCCGCTCCTTCCAGCCGTTTTAGCCGCGCCGACAGCGTGTTGGGACCGATCCCGGCGAGACTTGCTTCCAGATCCTGGAACTTTCGAGGGCCCTGGCGCAGAAGATCGCGCAGGATCAGGAAGGTCCAGCGTTCGCCGACGATATCGAGCGTGCGGGCTACCGGGCAATCATGCCCGTAACCGGATTTGACCGAACTCTGCACAGTGTCCGACTTCAGCATATCCATCCCTTGATGCATCACATGCCCTGCCCAGACCAGGCCGATTTTCTTAGCAGAAGCGAGCGCCGCGCCATACGGGCGCCGAACGGCGCCGGCGAGTTCACATAACTTTGAATTGAATAGCGACTATTTTGTTGATAGTCAACTAGCGACTACTATAGACGTAGTAACTTCCAGTTTAGTAACTAATTCATACAATGACGCGACTGGTCACGTCCGCCTTGCTTACTGCCGCCGTACTCACAATCGGCGCGGCCGGCCAGATCACGCCGCATGGCGTGTGGGGCAGCGAGTAACCCTTCGCGGGCGACCCGATTGCGACGGTCGCTACCCAACACGAAGAACCGAATGGAGGACCGATCATGAGGCATTCCTTATCGCAGCGTGGAGCTTCAAGCCTTGCGCAAAGCAGCTTCAATCGATCCCACGAAGCCCCCGTGCCCATCACCGCACCCATTCCATCAACAAGGAGCATTCCGATGCCAACCATTCCCGCAGGACTTGAACCCGTCATGCTTGCCGCGTCGTACGGTGTCACGGCGTTGCTCGCCGTGGCGATCTGGTGGGCGAGTGGCCGCGCTGGGCTAGCCAGAGCCCAACGCGCCACTGCCTGGCTCGTCGCCGTGGCCGTCCTGGTTTCTTGGCAGTTGCTCGGGGAGACGCTGGGGCGCGCCGGGGTCTTCATCAACGCGCCGGACCACCTCGGCCCCTGGATGGGAGTCGCTGTGGTGCTACCCGTCATCCTTGGGCTCGCCGGGATCGCCGCCAGCTCGACGGCGCGGCGCATCGTCGCGGCGACGCCGCTCTGGGCGCTCGTCGCGATCCAGGTTTATCGCGTCGTCGGCGCCGTCTTCCTCATCCTGTGGGCCGGCCGCCATCTGCCTGGTGCGTTCGCGCTGCCCGCCGGTTTCGGCGATCTCGCCACTGGCATTGCGGCGCCGATCGTCGGCTACACGATCGCGCGCTGGCCGGACAAGCAACGCACTGTCGCGTGGTGGAATGCGTTCGGCATCGCCGATCTCGTCGTCGCCGTCACCACCGGGTTCCTGACCTCGCCCGGTACAGCGCAGTTACTCGCGTTCGACGCACCTAACCGACTGATCACCGCTTATCCGCTGGCTCTGGTGCCGCTCTACGCCGTGCCGGTCTCGCTGATCTTACATGGCCTCGTTTGGCAACGGCTCGCTACTCGTACCTCCGATATAGTTGCCCATTTGCCGGCCGAGTAACGGATCGCAATCAGGGCGCGCTCAGCAGCGCCATGATTGCGAAGGTCAGCGCGGCCGCGGACTAACTTGCGTGGACGACCCGGATTCCCCCGTAGCCTTGGGTGGCCTTCGGGGGCATGGCGTCGAACGCCGTCGACACCTCGGCCGGTGCGGGGCCACTCTGCTGGATGCTAGCGATTGCCACATGATTGTCGGTAAGATTTATCTGGTGCGCCGCACAGGCCTCACATCGCTCCCAACGCGCGCATCCCGGCCAGGCCGGCGGCGACTACAAGCAGGCAGAGCGCGACGAACCGGTAATGCGCCTCCGGGGTGGTCCGGAAGATCCACCCGCCGAGCGCCGACCCGATCATCACGACCGGAAACCCGATCGCGGCCGCAACCAGGCTGTGGAGGCTGATCAGACCAAAGGCCGCCATCGGCGCCAGCGCGAAAATCGAGGTTGCCAGGAAGTAGACGATCATCGATGCGCGCGCCACGGCGGTAGCGGCGGGCGTCATCAGGAAATACGCGATCACCGGGGGGCCGGGCATGCCGGCAAGCCCGTTAAATAGGCCCGACAGTAGACCAAACGGCAAGGTGAGCCGGCCGGAGCCCGCCTTGAAACGAAAGCCGCGCGCCAGCACGAACACGGCGCCTAGCACAATGGCTGCAATCGCGACGCGCACTGGCGCCGCCGGCAACCGCGCCAGCGCCCACGCACCGAGCGGGGTGGCGATCACCGCACCGATCGAGAGCATGCGGATGGCTGGCCAGTGGCAGATCTGCAGCGAAGCACGCAGCCCGCTGAGGCTGACCAAAAGCTGCAGCAGCAGCACGATCGGTATCGCCTGGGAGGGCGGCAAGATCAGGCTCAGCAGCGGCACCGCCGCAATGCTCAAGCCAAATCCGGTAAAGCCGCGGATCAGCCCGGCGGCGAAGACCATGGCAAGCCCGACGGCGATCAGGGAGGTTAAGGACATCGCGCCATTCACCCGAGCATCTCCCGATCTGGCCTGGCACCGCGGCGCTTATAGAACTTGCAGAGCAGGCGTTTGCCGGCGCGGCGGACCAGGGCCTCGCCCTCCATAACGCAAAACACTTGGTGTACCGCTTGGCGTATGCAAAGGTAACCGCATGGTCGTGATCGCTTCGACAAATGACCCGGTGCGCCTGACCTTTCTCGTTTCACTGCTGCGAGACGGCGGCTTCCAGCCGATGCTCTATGACGAAAACATGGCGGCTGTCGAAGGCAGCATTGGCGCTGTGATGCGTCGGATCGCGGTTCCGGACGAGGCAGATTCTGCCCTGCAATATTTGCGTGCGGCCGGCGAATTATAACGTGCGTCGGCATCCCGCCGATGTCCTCATCCGGCTTGACGAAGACGCCGGCGGGCACGAAGCTTGGTGCCACCAACGCGCTGGAATTCATCAATCCCAACGGCCGAGATGATGACAAGCCCGGTTGCGACCATCTGCCAAAATTCTGAAACATTGGCGAGAACAAGCCCATCATTCAGGAACCCAATCACGAAGGCGCCGGCGATCGAGCCCGCAACCGTGCCCTGACCGCCGAACAATGAGGTGCCACCAAGCACCACCGCTGCAATCGCCCCGAGCTCGTAATTCGTGGCGGCCGTCGGATCAGCGGCCGAAAGCTGTGCTGCAAGCAACACGCCGCCGATCCCCGCGCACAGTCCGGAGATGGCGTAGACGGCGATTTTGACGGAGGCGACCCGGATGCCCGCGCTGACCGCGGCCCGCTCGTTGCCGCCCACGGCGTAAACATGCTTGCCGAACACAGTGCGGCGGGCGACAAAAGCGCCGACAACGCCGATGGCGACCATCATATAGATCATGACAGGAAGGTTCAGCCAGCGAGCGGTTCCGACATAGTCGAAGCCCGTATTTCCCTTGGCAGGATCGCCCGACAGGTTGATGAAGGACGCGCCGCCTGCAATGAGCAGCGCGGCGCCGCGGGCAACATACAGCATGCCGAGCGTCACGATGAAGGCGGGAATACGGATAACGGCCACAAGCACCCCGTTCACGGCCCCCACCCCCGCGCCCAGCAAGACAGCCACCAGGATGACGGCAAGCGCCGGCAGAAACAGCAAATGGTTGCCAATCGGCAATCCCTGATCGATCAGATAACCGGCCACGACACCGGACAGGGCCGCAATCGAACCAACCGAAAGGTCGATCCCCGCCGTTAAAATCACGAATGTCATGCCTGTCGCCAGCAAAGCGGTGACCGCCACATGTTGCGTCATGACGACGAGATTGGCCCAGCTCAAATAGACCGGGCTCAAGCGGGAGAACACGACGAGGATGACAGCAAGCGCCAGCAGCGATCTCAGCCGGGTCGCAACGATGCTAGTACGGCCCGTGGATTGATGCCCCGCAAATTGAGCGCGACAGCGTGGCCTTTTCAGGTTGATCAGACATGGGCAAGATCCGTTCCTGGCTCGGTGCTGGCCTGCAGCACGTCATGTTCACGTCACAGCGCACGTCTCGAACAGCCCGCAAACACGGCCACGAGACAAAACGAGAATCCGATCCGTGACGCCCATTAGCTCCGGCAGTTCCGACGACGCAAACAGGACGGCTAATCCTGCATCGGCCAGATTTCGTATGATGGCATAAACTTCGGCCTTGGCGCCGACATCGATGCCGCGCGTCGGCTCGTCCAGCATCAAAACCTTCGGCTCGGTGAGCAGCGCCCGGGCGATGATCGTCTTCTGCTGATTGCCGCCGCTCAACGAAATCAGCGGCTGCTCATGCGAACCGACACGAATGCCGAACGAGGCAATCATGCGGGCAACCGCAGCAGCCGAACGTGCCTGGGACACCATGCCATGACGGGAAACAGCGCCAAAGCTGCTGAGAAGCATGTTGTCGGCCACCGTCGTCGTTCGCACCACGGCATCACGCCCGCGGTCTTCCGGCACCATCGCTATACCGGCACGCAAACGCGCCGGGACGCTCCCGGTCAGCGTCTGGCCGGCAAGACGGATGCTGCCCTTGTAATCCGGGCAGATGTCCGGCAATCGCCTCCGCAAGCTCTGTCTTGCCTGCGCCGAGCAGCCCGAAGACGCCCAACACTTCGCCACGCTTCAACGTGAAAGACACGCGATCAAGACATAAGCGATCAGCCTTACCATCCGCCACCGAAAGATCAACGACTTCGAGTGCCGGGATGGCCTCGCGCGCGCTCGTCCCGTTCGCGACGCGGCTGCGTCGTCTCCAGGGCCTCGCGCTGTCGCGAGACCCAGCATCTTCCCGTGAATCCAGGCCATATCCACATCGGCAGCGGGCATCGAGGCCACGGTCCGTCCATCGCGGAATACCGTAAGGATATCGCCGATCCGGAAAATCTCGTCCATGCGATGGGAAATATAGATGATCGCGACGCCGCCGCGAGCAAGATCACGGATCACGTCGAACAAAGCGTCGACCTCGGCATTGCTGAGCGCCGAGGTCGGCTCGTCCATGATCAGGATGCGTGAATTCTGTGCCAGCGCCTTGGCGATTTCGACGAGCTGCTGCTGTCCCACCGTCGAGCGTGCCGACGAGACATCTGCGGGTCGATCGTCTGCCCCAGACGGGCGAGGATCCTGCCCGCCATCTCGTTTTGCAGGCGCGTATCAACCAGACCTGCGCGACGCTTTTCATTGCCGGCGAACAGATTGTCCGCAACTGTCATGGCGGGAAAAACGCTGAGCTCCTGATGGATCAGGGCCACGCCATGCGCCTGGGCGTCCCGCGGCGAATGAAACCGGACATCCACACCGTCGCAGACAATACGCCCCTCGTCGGGAGACATCTCGCCCGCGAGGATTTTCATCAGCGTCGACTTTCCCGCGCCGTTTTCGCCGAGAAGCACATTCACCTTGCCGTAATGAGCTTGAAATCGACGCCTTCCAGCGCCCTGATGCCGCCAAAGCCCTTCGTGATCCCCAACGCCTGCACGGCGATCGCCGGCTCAGGCCAGGCCTTTGGCCTGGCCATGAGCCAAGGACGACGTATCGCTGTTCATGCGCTCTTTCCCCTGATGCGCACCGCCGCCTTGATCGACAACGCAAGCTATTTCTTCTCGATCAGCGTGCAGGGCAGCAGTTGAACGGAACCGGCCGCCACACCGCCAGGCGCATTGCGAATGATCTTGTCGAGCTGAACGACCGCCTGCTCACCCATGGCCACCACCGGCTGCGCGGCCGACGCCTTAAACGCGCTGGTGCCTGAAGCAATCGCGTTGACGGCATCGGTGCCGCCATCGATCCCCACCACGATCATTCCCGTCTTGTCCTGAGACCGTACGGCGGCGGCGGCACCAAGTCCAATGAAATCATTGCCCGTGACAAAGCCTTTGATGTCGGGATGGGCCTGAAGTATGCTGCCGGCGAGCTGAAAGCCGCGCGTCTCATCATAGTTGGCTGGCTGACGCGCCACCATCTTCAGCCCTGATTTATCCAGCACGCTGTGATAGCCTGCGGAACGGGTCGCGGCCCATCTGATCCGATTGCAGACCCGGCAGTTCCGCATATGTCCCCGCATTGCCAACCATGCTGATGAAGGCTTGCGCTGCGAGCGCGCCGCATTGGTAATTATTCAGATTCAAACGACGCGTTTGCGGTCTTGGGCAGTGTCAGGACGCGGTCCATATTGACAACCGGAATGCCCGCGCCGCGCACCTTTTGGACCGCCACGTTCGAAGAATCAGGATCGGCGACGTTCCAGACTACGCCAGCTACTTTTTCGACGATAGCTGGTCGGCATCCTGCAGTTCTTTGGTGGTATTGAAGTCATGGGTCAGCAGGATCGTCTGGTATCCGAGCTTCTTCGCTTCGGCTTCAGCCGCCGCCGATTCCGTTTGCAAAACAGTGATCTTCAAACTTGGCACGATAATCGCGATAGTTTTTGCCTGCGCATATGCCGTTCCGGACAGTGGCAGACCCAGCAACATCGCCAAAGCAATATAGCGCCCCGAACGCAGACATTTGCGTCCAGCCAGAACCGTACCGAGTTCGCTGATCTGCGCATACCCCCCCTTTTGCGTCGCAAGAATTTTCATACCGTCACACGGGGAAATCGTTATGCGTTCTGCTCCCCGTGCGGCTATTGCAACACGCCTAATCTTGTTGATTTTGTTGGCTTGTTAATCTACGCGATCTTCAGATAAGCATAAAGTTAGAGGGAACGGAAGCGCTTTTCCCGCGGCCACCCGCACGGCCGAACATTTGGTGGTGCAAAACTTTTGAGATATGCACCAAGGGCTCGTGGGTCGAGGACTGGAACCGTCGCCGGCTGCTATAGGCCGGAAGGCGCCGGTCTGCTTCCGGGTGCTCAGAGTGCGGCAAACCGGACATTGGCGCTTGGTAAGTGCTTTGGCGGGTGCCGACTCTTTGTGGTCATTTGTGACCGCCGAAAGGAGGCGCAAAATTGCCGTTGGCGAATGCCGCGATAGAGACGCAGTAATTCCCAACCTGCGAAGCTGACTCTCATTTAAAATGATTGCACTAACAGGCGCGCGAGCGGGCGGAGAATGGTCGCCCCTCGTCGGTGTTGAGCGCGGGGTTAGCCCGCGTGGCGTGGATACGTGTCTACTCGACCTTAACATAGACCAACACGGACGAGCTTTCCTTGCCGGTGAGTGGGTTCTTGGCGGGCAGCGTCTTAATGTACAAGGACTGGCCGTCGATTTCTGAACTGCCGCACTTGGGTCGTTCCGGTCCACGACTGGTTCCACGATGCATCAATATGGTGACTAACCTTGTCACCCTCGATGCTGTAGGTCCCGGCGTATGCGATAAACCCACTGTAGAGCTCGACGCGCTCCGCGTCGGTTGGAACGAGACTGTTTGGCGCCTTTCGCCCTTCCTTAAGCAGAATGCTGGACATCCGGCAGTCGGGACTGGTCTGCCCCCTTAGAACTTGTCCACCTTTGATGTAGTTTTTGGTGGGAGGGTCGACGATGCCGCGGAAGATTTACAAGCCTGAGGAGATTATAGCGAAGTTGCGCCAGGTTGAGGTTTTGACTTCACAGGGCAAATCGGCGGTGGACGCGATCCGATCGATCGGCGTGACGGACGCGACCTATTATCGGTGGCGCCAGGAGTATGGCGGGCTGAAGGTCGATCAGGTGAAGCGGCTGAAGGAGCTGGAGGCGGAGAACACCCGGCTGCGGCGTGCGGTGTCTGACCTGACGCTGGAGAAGCTGGTTTTGAAGGAAGCCGCCTCGGGAAACTACTAAGCCCGGCGCGCCGCCGGGATTGCGTAAAACGCGTTGTTGAGACGCTAGGCGTCTCGGAACGGTTTGCCTGCCGAGTGCTGGGTCAACATCGGGCGACACAGCGCCGGGCGCCCCAGACGGCTGATGATGAAGCGGCGCTGACAGCGGACATCATCGCGTTGGCGCGAGAATTTGGCCGCTACGGATACCGGCGCATCACGATCATGCTGCGGGACGCGGGCTGGCTTGTGAACAAGAAACGGGTCGAACGGATCTGGCGCAGCGAGGGCCTCAAAGTTCCACAAAAGCAGCCCAAACGTTCACGTTTATGGTTGAATGACGGTTCGTGCATACGCCTCCGGGCGGAGCGGCCTAACCATGTCTGGGCCTATGATTTTGTCGAGGACCGCACGCATGACGGGCGAAAGATCCGGATGCTGAACATCGTTGACGAATTTACCCGAGAAGCTCATGGCGATCCGGGTATCCCGGCGCCTGAATTCGACCGACGTCATCGATGTTCTCTCCGACCTGTTCATCCTGCGCGGCGTGCCTACACATATCAGGTCAGATAACGGGCCTGAGTTCATCGCCAAGGCGGTGCAGGCTTGGATCACGGCCGTGGGTGCTCAGACGGCTTATATCACGCCTGGCAGCCCCTGGGAGAACGGCTACATTGAAAGTTTCAATGCCCGATTGCGGGATGAATTCCTGAATGGCGAGATTTTCTACACGCTGCAGGAGGCAAAGGTGCTGATCGAAGCCTGGCGTGGCCACTACAACACGCGCCGGCCACACTCATCGATTGGCTACAGGCCGCCAGCACCAGAGGTTTTATTGTGGCCAGCGCCGCCAGCCGCTTTGAATGGCCCGCTGCCCGCCCCAATAAATCCAGCCTCAAATCACCAAATTAACTACATATGAATTGGACCACTCATTGGGGGCTTGCCAGGACCATAGCTGAGATCACCGCTTGGGTGCGCGCCGAACAAATCGGTCTTCTGGCCGGTCGCTAGGTCTTCAGTCGTGCTGAAGCTTCCACGTTCCTAGTTGCGGGCCGGTGCAGTTCTGCCGTTCTTGTCCGATAGCTTGCATGCTTCCAAGACAAAGTACGAAGCACAGAAAGACAGCAGGGTGTTTCATCTTGCTCTCGCTACGAATGAGTTGGCACTTCACAACTAGCACGCCTCTGGACGGAAACCGAGACATCGATATGGTATGCTGCGGAGGCGTTTTAGAGCAGTCAGCCGTTCAGAGACGAAGCTTCACAGATCGTAGAAATCTCTCCGTGGCGAACGCCCACCGTTTCGATCCAAGTGGCTTCTTCACTTCGGCTGGAATTCCCCAGGCCGTCTCGAAATGTATAATAGAGAATGACATTCGGAATGGCGATGACATCTCATTCATTGCCTTCCAGGAATATTTCTATATCAGTGTAATTTTTTGAGTATCCCGAGAGACAAAAATAAGAGGGTATACGTTTTCGTATTTCTCAAATCCATCACTTCTCAAATCGATCAGTTGTTGCTCTATTACAATCATTTTTAAATAGCACTTAGCGCCTGAAGCGCCCGACCTTCACGATCCGGCCAGACTGTGCACGCCAAACATTTGGTTTGGCGGGAGCCATCGGTGCCAAGCGAACGCCCGCCAAAATGACAGGCTCATCGCATGAGTGCGGGATTATTTGTTTTTCAGAGATCACCTATAGCAGCTGGATGGAGGAACAAAAATGTTTATCCGAACCGATTGCGGTCGCGCGAAACACAACACCGGGAAGGAGAGACACCCATGTTGATCCGGATTGCAGCGGCCACCCTGCTGAGCTTGGTAGCGCTACCAGTGCTCGCGCAATCCACGATTTCGCAGGCCGATGCGCAGCAAGCCGCGACGCAAATCGGCCAGGAATTTGCTGCGGCCTATAATGCCGGCAAACCGGCCGACATCGCCGCGCTCTTCACCCCGGACGGGATCTTTCTGACCCCGGCCGGCACCATGCTGACCGACCATCAGGCGATGACCGCAGCACTCGGCCGGCGGCAAAAGGCAGGCTGGACGCAGGAGACGGTCAACGTCCTGGCCGCGCATCCCGAGGGCAGCTACGTGTTGTCGATCACCCACTATGAGATCCAGGGCACCGGCGCTCAGGCGGGCAAGAAGATCGGCGGCTACTCGGCGTCCTTACTGACCGACGAAGGGGGCAGCTGGCGGATCAAGGTGCTCGCCGCCAATCTAACGCCGCAACACGATGTCACGGGCATGACCACGACGGCGCATTAGCGATGTGATGGCGGCCCCCAGAGCGGTGAAGGTGGTGCCCTCCGGGCCGGAGCGGAACCGTGCCCTGACCGCTTTGTCGTTAATGCGGGGCGAACAGCACGGCGACGAGGTCCTGCACCGGCAGCTCCCGGTAGGTGTACGGCAGCACCGCCACAGCAAAACAGCAAAGAAATTCTCGTCGGTGCGGATGCCGACCGCGCCGTCTAGGAAGTCGGGCAGCCCGCAGGGCGGAATCACCTCTTTGTTGAAGTCGAGCGTCGGCACCCGGGTCAGCACCCGAAACGGGCCGTCGGCGTATTGGCTGTCTTGGCCGGGATGGGCGCTCCGCCTTCCTCCACACCAACCGCCGGCTGATGGCTTCCGAGAAACCGGCCCAAGGGCCAGAACGTCTGGGATGGGCGCCAACGGCGCGGAAGCGGACAGACCGCTTACACCCATCTCCGCCGTCGAAAGTTCGGCCGGACCATACTTGCCGAGCGTGACGGTCTCTCGCCTGTCATTCGATCGATAATCCACCCGACAAGTGATCGTCCCCGACGGGGCAACGACGACGTACATGCCATCGCGATCTGCGACGTTATAAGGCTTTTCCTTCGGTTTCAGGTTCTTAAGCGCCGTATCCGTCAGCACTGGTCTTCCCCCTGACCAAAATACCGTCAAGCGAAAAAGCACCATTCTTCGGAGATTTTTTCTTTATATATCAGCCGTATATAGCGAAAAAAATACCGTCAGAACGCCTAAGCTGACGGTATCGCCACATCGGGCCGACGGCAAGAGAATTAATACCGTCAAAAACGCCGTCAAAACGGAGCGCTGCTCTCCGAATGACGGCTATAGATGTTGAGAGATCTTTTAATTTATATCAATCGGTTATGGGATTTTTTCGATCGTCTGCGAACCCTCTCGGCAGACCAGGAATCATTCCCATTCGATCGTTCCTGGCGGCTTGCTGGTGATGTCGTAGGTGACACGGTTGATGCCGCGCACTTCGTTGACGATGCGGTTCGACACGCCCGAGAGGAACGCCACGTCGAACGGATAGACATCCGCGGTCATGCCGTCGGTGCTGGTCACGGCGCGCAGCGCGCACACCTTGTCATAGGTGCGGCCGTCACCCATCACGCCGACCGATTTCACCGGCAGCAGCACGGCGAAGGCCTGCCAGATGGCATCGTAGAGCCCGGCGGCGCGGATCTCTTCGAGATAGATCGCATCGGCCTTCTGCAGCACCTGCACGGCTTCGCGCGTCACTTCGCCGAGCACGCGGATGGCGAGGCCCGGACCGGGGAACGGATGGCGGCCGACGATGGTCTCCGGCAGGCCGAGCTCGCGGCCCAGCGCGCGCACCTCGTCCTTGAACAGCTCGCGCAGCGGCTCGACGAGCTTGAGCTTCATGTAAGCCGGCAGGCCGCCGACATTATGGTGCGATTTGATCGTGACGCTGGGCCCGCCAAGCGCGCTCACCGATTCGATCACGTCGGGATAGAGCGTGCCCTGGGCGAGGAAATCCGCGCCGCCGAGCTTCTTCGCTTCCTCATCGAACACGTCGATGAACAGCTTGCCGATGATTTTGCGCTTCTGTTCCGGATCGGTCACGCCCGCAAGCTGGCCGAGGAACAGGTCCGACGCGTCGCGATGAATGAGCTTGATGCTGAACTGGTCGCGGAACACCCGCACCACCTCTTCCGCCTCGCCGGCGCGCAGCAGGCCGTGATCGACGAAGATGCAGGTCAGCTGGTCGCCGATCGCCTCATGGATCAAGGCCGCCGCCACCGAGGAATCGACGCCGCCGGAGAGGCCGCAAATCACCTTGCCGCTGCCGACCTGGGCACGGATCTTCGCGATCTCGGCCTGGCGGAAGCCCGCCATGGTCCAGTCGCCCTTGAGGCCGCAGACCTTGTGCGTGAAATTCTTCAGAAGCTGCGCGCCATGCGGGGTGTGCACCACTTCGGGGTGGAACATCAGCCCATAGAAGCGCCGCGCATCGTCGGCGATGATCGCGAAAGGCGCGCCAGGGAGACCGCGACGGTGGGAAGCCGGGCGGCGGGGCGGAAATATGGTCGCCATGGCTCATCCACACCTGTTCGCGCGCGCCCTTGACCCAGGTCCCCTCGAACAGCGCGCAATCCCCGACCACGTCGACATGCGCGCGGCCGAATTCGCGGATGTCCGCGCCCTTGGCGTCGCCGCCGAGCTGCACGCACATCGCCATCTGGCCGTAGCAGATGCCGAGCACCGGCACGCCCGCGGTGAACACATAATCCGGGGCGCGCGGCGCGCCTTCGTCAAACACGCTGGCCGGGCCGCCGGACAGGATGATGCCCTTGGCGCCGAAGGCCGCGATCCGCGCCGGATCGGCGTTGAAGGGCAGGATTTCGCAATAGACGCCGCTCTCGCGGACGCGGCGGGCGATCAGCTGCGTAACCTGGCTGCCGAAATCGAGAATAAGGATTTTTTCTTCGCTCATGCCGCGTGCTAGCGCATCAGGCGTCGACATCCAACAGGGTTTCTATCGGGTCCCAGGAAAAGGCGACCTGCGGAATCGCCTCGCCGCCGACATTGGTCTTGCTGGTGGCGATGCATTTGCCGCCGAGGCGCTGATAGAAATAGCCGGCTGGGTTTTCGCGCAGCACCCAGGCATAGGCGGAACGGCAACCGAGCGTGGCGAGAATTTTCCGGAGGCGCGCAGCAGCGCGCCGCCGAGCCCCGTTCTGCCAGTCATCCAGCACATACAGAGTTTCCACTTCGCCCTCGCCCAGCCGGTCGCTGCGGCTGCGGCGGGCCGAAGAGAAGCCCACCAGCGCGGGTCAGCGCCGCTGCTGGCGTGCCACATGCATACCGAGCCCCATGCGGATGACCGGTCATATTGGCCGGCGAGCCGGCTGGCGGAGAGATGGTGAGAAAATCGTCCGGCAGCATCCGCATAGGCGCTGCGCCAGGTCGCGACATGCACCGCGGCGATGCCGGGTGCGTCCCGCCACCTGGCGCGGCGGATGGCGATCACGCAGCCGCGCCAGTACGGCAGCGAAGAAGCCATCCGTGCCATGCACCCCGGGGACAGGCGCAGATGTGGGCCGCGCAGCGCTTCCGGCGCTTCCACGGGGACCTGTCTGAAGGTTGGTGCGGGTCAAGAACGCCTCCACCTGTGCCTCGTTCTCATCATTGAGCAAGGAGCATGTGGCGTAAACAAGTTTTCCACCCGGCTTCACCAATTTTTGGGCCTGGTCAAGAATCTCGGCCTGCTTGGCGGTCAATTCGGCGAGATCCTGCTCGGTCAGGCGCGTGCGCGCATCGGGGTTGCGCCGCCAGGTGCCGGTGCCGGTGCAGGGCGCGTCTACCAGAACGCGGTCGAATTTCTGCTCCTGGCGCTTCACCCATTTATCGCCGGGCTCCAGCAGATGCCGCTCGGCATTATGCACGCCGGCCCGGCGCAGGCGCTTGATGGCACCTCCAGCCGCGGCTCGGACACTCGCAGGCGACGATATGGCCCTTGTTCTCCATGCCCATGGCGATGGCCAGCGTCTTGCCCCCCGCCCCGGCGCAGAAATCCGCGACACGCATGCCGGGCTCGGCATCACCGCAGGCGATAAGCTGGCTGCCCTCATCCTGGATTTCCACCAGCCCGTCCTGAAACGCCTTGCCGGGTGACCGGCTTGCCGTTCGGCAGCCGCAGCCCCCAGGGGGAGAATGGGGTGGGTTCGGCGCGCAGCCCCTCGCGCGCCAGGGCCAGCATCGCCTCTCCCGCGTGCCCTTCAGCAGGTTCACACGCAGATCCAGCGGCGCCGGGCCGTTCATCGCCGTCATTTCAGCGGCCAGGGTCGGGCCGAACTGGGCACGCAGCTTCGGCAAAATCCAGTCCGGAATTTCGTATTTTCACCGGCTCCGGCATGTTGGGGTGTTCCAGCGTACGGCCGGCGAATTGTCCAGAACCGCAATCTCCTCGGGTTCAGCGGCGGCGGGCCGTAGCGGCCGGAGATGAAGGCCATGGCGATCTTGTTCGGCGTCTGGCCGGTGAAAAGAGCCTGGACCGCAAGCAGCAGCCGCGGCGTCTGCGGGGCGTCGAAATGTTCAGCCACCAGCCCAGATGCCGGCGCGCACGCAGCACGCCCCAGACCAGCGTGCTCACGGCCGCCGGTCCCCCCGCCGATAAGCGGCGGGTGCGGAAAAAATGGTTGGCCACGGCATCGGCGGGGCGCGGATCGGCCTCAATCACGGCGAGAAGGTCGATGGCGGCGGCGAGTTGTCCGGCGGGTGTCATGTTTCACAAATTCCAAAAAAAATAAGCCGAGGGGCGCTGCCCCTTCACTTCCGCCGGGAGCCCGAGAAGGCCCCGGACCCCTTAACCCCAAAAAAGAAGTAGGGATTTAGTCCTGACGGTAGTTGGGCGCTTCGCGCGTGATCGCGACGTCATGCACATGGCTCTCGCGCAGGCCGGCGCCGGTGATGCGGCGGAACTTCGCGTCGGTCTGCAGCGCCGGAATATCGGCGCAACCGGTATAGCCCATGCCGGCGCGCAGGCCGCCGACCAGCTGGTGAACCACCGCCGCCATCGGCCCCTTATAGCCCACACGGCCCTCGACGCCTTCCGGCACCAGCTTCAGCGTGTCCTTGATCTCCTGCTGGAAATACCGGTCCGCCGAGCCGCGCGCGGTGACGCCAGGGCTGCCCATGCCGCAATAGGATTTATAGCTGCGGCCCTGATACAGGAACACTTCGCCGGGCGCTTCATCGGTGCCGGCCAGCATTCGAGCCGACCATCACCGCATCCGCGCCGGCGGCCAGCGCCTTCACCAGATCGC
>CAWCRT010000008.1:0-182913 GCA_963798115.1 uncultured Pseudomonadota bacterium | reverse complement strand
AATATTTTGCGAGGGTGAACTTCTATGCCGACCCCTGCCGCGCTGTCCAGCGGCCTTATTCCTTCCGTCTTTCACCCCGCTGAAACCGCAACGCCCCGGCCCCGCCTTTGGCACAAGCGGCGTTCCGCGATCGCGATGGCCAGCGTCGCTGCGCTCGCACTCCTCGCGGGCTGCAGCAAAAAGCAAGCGCCTCAGGCCGCCTCATTGCCGCAGGTGGGCGTGATAACCGTGCACACCCAGCCGGTCGCGCGCGTCACGGATCTGCCGGGTCGCACTTCGGCGGTCTTGACCTCAGACATCCGCCCGCAGGTCAGCGGCGTGATCCTGAAGCGCCTGTTTGTCGAAGGAAGCGACGTCAAGGCCGGTCAGCCGCTCTACCAGATCGACCCCGCGACCTATCAGGCAAGCTATGACAGCGCCGAAGCCTCGCTGAAACATGCTGAGGCGGCTTTGGCCACCGACCAGGCCAAGGCCGCGCGCTACAAGCCGCTCGCCGCGGCGCAGGCGGTGAGCGAGCAGGATTACGACGATGCCGAGGCCGCCACGCTCGAGGATCAGGCGGATATCGCCTCCGCCAAGGCGGCGCTCGATCAGGCGCAGATCAATCTGCAATACACAAGAATGTACGCGCCGATTTCCGGCACCATCGGCGCCTCCTCGGTCACACCGGGGGCGCTGGTGACCGCCGACCAGGCCACGGTGCTCGCCACCGTCACCCAGCTCGACCCGATCTATGTCGACGTGAACGAATCCTCGGCCACCTGGCTGCGCCTGAAGCAGGAACAGGATTCCGGCCAGCTCGAAACACAGGGCAATGGCGCGGCGAAAGTCTCGCTAGTGCTTGAGGATGGCAGCACCTATCCGCTCACCGGCAAGCTGCAATTCTCCCAGGTGAATGTGGATGAAATGACCGGCACCGTGATGGTGCGCGCCATTTTCCCCAACCCGAACCATTTGCTGCTGCCCGGCATGTATGTGCATGCCAAGCTCGATGAAGGTGTCAATAAAGACGGCATCCTGGTTCCGCAGCAGGCCGTCTCGCACGATACGCACGGCGATCCGACCGTGCTGCTGGTGGGGCCGCAGAACATCGTCTCCGAGCGGGTGATCCAGGTCAGCGGCAATGTCGGCAGCGACTGGATCGTCACCGGCGGTCTGCAACCGGGTGACAAGGTGATCGTGGACGGCCTGCTGAACGCCGTCCCCGGCCAGGCGGTCTCCCCGGTCGATGAGACCCAATCCTTCGCTGTCGCCAGCGCCAATTAAGCAAAAGGCCTAACCAAGCTATGTCTCGCTTTTTTATCGACAGGCCGATTTTTGCCTGGGTGCTGGCGCTTGTCGTGATGTTGGCGGGTGCGATCTCGATTTTGCAGCTGCCGATCGCGCAATATCCCATGATCGCGCCAACACAGATCTCCATCAGCACCACCTATGCCGGTGCTTCGGCGCAAACCGTCGCCGATACCGTGATCCGGCCGATCCTGCAGCAGATGACGGGCCTGGACGGGCTCGAATATGTTGACTCGACCGCGGAATCCGACGGTTCGATGACCATCGACCTGACCTTCAAGCAAGGGACGGATCCCGACATCGCCCAAGTGCAGGTGCAGAATAAGCTCTCTCTGGCCGAAGCGACATTGCCGAGCGAAGTCCTCAGCGCCGGGCTCAACGTCCAGAAAGCGACGAAGGACTATATGATGTTCTTCGCGCTGGTCTCCACCGATGGGCGGATGAGCCACGCGGACCTCGCCGATTACATCGGCTCGAACATGGAGGACCAGGTCGCCAGCATTCCGGGCGTGGGCGACTACACCTTGTTCGGCTCCGAATATGCCATGCGGATCTGGCTGAAACCGGGCCAGCTCTACAAATACGGGCTCACCGTCGGCGATGTGGCCAACGCGATCCAGGCGCAGAACGTGACGATCCCGTCTGGCGAGCTTGGCGAACTACCCGCCGATCCCGGCCAGCGCCTGGATGCGACGATGATCGGGCCGAGCCAGTTCAGCACCCCGGCGCAGTTCGCGAATATCCTGCTCAAGGTCGAGCCCAGCGGCGCGCAGGTCCATCTCGGCGACGTGGCGCAAGTTGAACTCGGGCCGCAAAGCTATGCGATCGACGCGCTGTTCAACGGCCATCCGGCCGCCGGCATGGGCCTCCAGCTAACCCCCGGGGCCAATCAGCTGGATGTGGAAAAGGCCGTAAAAACCGAGCTGGCGACGCTGCAGAAGCGGCTGCCGCCCGGTGTAGAGATGGTCTATCCCTACGACACCGAGCCTTACATCACCCTCTCGCTCACCGAAGTGGTCAAGACCCTTCTGGAAGCCATCGCCCTCGTCTTCGTGGTGATGCTGATCTTCCTGCAGAATTTCCGCGCCACGCTGATCCCCACCATCGCGGTGCCGGTGGTGCTGCTCGGCACCTTCGGGATTCTCTCGGCGCTCGGCTATTCCATCAACACCCTGACCATGCTGGCCATGGTGCTCGCCGTCGGCCTGCTGGTGGATGACGCGATCGTCGTGGTGGAGAATGTCGACAGGCTGATGCATGAGCGCGGCCTGCCGGCGAAGGAAGCGGCGCGGCAATCGATGGATGAAATTTCCAGCGCGCTGGTCGGCATCGCCCTGGTGCTGGCGGCGGTGTTCCTGCCGATGGCCTTCTTCGGTGGTTCGGCCGGCGTCATTTACCGCCAGTTCTCGATCACCATCGTGTCGGCGATGGGTCTCTCGATCCTGACCGCGCTGATCTTTACCCCGGCTTTGTGCGGCACATTGCTGCGCCCGCCGGGGCCACGCGGCCTGCATAGTCTGCGCGTCTTCAAATGGTTCAACCGTAGCTTGGATTCGACGCGCGATGGCTATCTGAGCGGCGTCCGCACAATGACGAAACGCCGCCGCGTCTCCATGCTCGGCTTCGTCGTCATTACCTTGGCCATGGTGTTTCTGTTCAGCCGCGTGCCCGCGGGCTTCCTGCCCAATGAGGATCAGGGCCTGCTGCTCGGCCAGGTGACGCTGCCGGATGGCTCGACCGCCGAACAGACCGAAGCGCTGAACCGGGAGGTTCAGCAATATATCGCCAAGACCGAATCAAGCGACGTGCAATCCGTGTTCACGGTGACGGGCTTCAGCTTCGCCGGCCGAGCGCAGAGCCAGGGCCTTCTCGTGCTGCTGATGAAACCCTATGCCGATCGCCCGTATCCCTCGCAATCGGTTTCCGCGGTCGCAGCGCGCGTGATGCAGCATTTTGCCAACAGCCGGGAAGGCAAGGTCTTCCTGCTGCAACCGCCGCCGGTGCTGGAACTGGGCAATGCCAGCGGCTTCGACTTTGAGCTGGAGAATACCGGTAATCTGAGCGATGCGGATTTTTACGCCGCGCGTAACAGGTTCCTGGCGCTGGCCGCGCACGATCCTTTGCTCGTTGCCGTGCGCCCGAACGGTTTGGGCGAGGCACCGCAATACAAGCTGAACATCGACCGCGCCAAGGCTTCCGCACTTGGGCTTTCGATCAGTGATATCGACAACACGATCGAAGGCGCGCTGGCTTCGGAATATATCAACCAGTTCATCCGCGATGGCCGCGTGAAGGACGTCTATATCCAAGGCGAGGCCGATGCGCGCATGCAACCGAGCGACTTGGCTGAATGGTATGTCCGCAACAATGCCGGCGACATGGTGCCGTTCGATTCTTTCCTAACCGGCAGCTGGACCGTCGGGCCGCAGGCGGTGGAAATTTATAACGGCGATGCGGCTTACGAGATCCAGGGCATGCCGGCGCCGGGCGTGAGCAGCGGTGCGGCGATGGCCGAGATCGAGAAGCTTGCCGCCGAAATGCCCACCGGGGTCAGCATGGCATGGACCGGGATTTCCTACGAGCAGGTTGCAGCCGGCTCGCAGACCGGCGCGCTGTACGGCATCTCGGTGATTTTCGTGCTGCTCTGCCTCGCGGCTTTGTATGAGAGCTGGTCGATCCCCGTCGCGGTGATGCTGGTCGTGCCGCTCGGCATTATCGGCGCGGTGATCGCCAATCTGGTGCGCGGCATTGATAATGACGTGTATTTCCAGATCGGCCTGCTGACGACGATGGGCCTTGCTGTGAAGAACGCCATTCTGATCGTCGAATTCGCCCGCGACTTCTTCGAGAAAGGGGAAAGCCTGGTCGAGGCCGCACTGCATGCGGGGCGGGAGCGTTTGCGCCCGATCCTGATGACCTCGATCGCCTTCATTTGCGGCACCTTCCCGCTCGCCATCGCCTCCGGTGCCGGTGCCGGTGCCCGCACCGCGATCGGTACGGCGGTGGTCGGTGGCATGGTCTCCGCGACCTTGCTGGCAATCTTCTTCGTGCCCTTGTTCTTCGTCGTCGTGCTCACGCTAACGAAGGTGAAGCGCCGCTCAGAACGAAATCTGGCCGTAGCGGCCGTGCAGGAGCACTGAACCATGCGCCGTTCCATTACCACCACGACGCTGCTTGGCCTGCTTTCAGGGTGCTCGCTGATCCCCGCTTACCAGAGGCCGGCTTTGCCGGTCTCCCCGGAATGGCCGGCCAGCGCCGGCCCCACCGGGAGCGGCCCCGCAGCTGCCAACATTGGCTGGCGCGATTTCTTTCGCGATCCGGCATTGCAAGGGCTGATCGCGCTCAGCCTCGCCAATAACCGCAATTTGCGGGTCGCCACGCTGAACGTGCAGGAGGCGCAGGCGCAATACCGCGTCGACCGCGCCAACCTGTATCCGATGGTCGATGCAACCGCCGGGCGGGACATCTACCATACCCCTCAGAGTGTCCTCGGCGACGAGTGCTGCGATGAATTATCGCGAATACAGCCTCGGTGCCGGCGCGGTTTCGTGGGAGCTCGATCTCTTCGGCAAAATCCGCAGCCAGGCGAAAGCCGCGCACGAGACCTACCTCAGCGATGCGGACACCGCGCTGAGCACACAAATCGCGCTCGTCGCCGAGGTCAGTTCGGAATATTATACTTGGCTCGCGGACCGGGAATCACTGCAAATCTCGCAGGACACGGCGGCAGCGCAGGCGCACTCCCTGCAACTGACGCAGATGGCGGCGGCGCATGGCATCGACACCGCAATGGATGTCGCCCAGGCGCAGACCACCCTCGACACGGCCGAGGCCATGGTGGCGCTCTATACGCGCCAGGTAGCCGAGGACATGGACGAGCTGGTGCTGCTCGCCGGCGCCCCGATCCCCGGCGGTCTGCTGGCGCAGATGAACGCCGTGCCGGGCCTGGATGCGTCGCCCGCCTTGCCTGACGTGCCGGCGGGCTTGCCCTCCGACCTGCTGGAACGACGTCCCGATATCCGCGCGGCCGAGCATGTGTTGCTTGCCGCCAATGCCAATATCGGCGCCGCGCGCGCCGCGTTCTTCCCGTCCATCACCATCACAGCCAATGGCGGCGCCGCCAGCTCCGGGCTTAACAATCTGTTTGGTCCGGGCCAGGTTTCCTGGCTGTTCAACCCTCAGCTGAACGTGCCGATCTTCGCCGCGGGCCAGAACCTCGCCAATCTCGACATTGCCAGAGTCGAGAAGAAAATCGAAATCGCCGATTACGAACAGGCGATCCAGTCGGCCTTCCACGACGTCGCCGATGCGTTGAACGCCCGCCCGACTTTTGTCGCGCAGGTGCAGGCACAGGAAAATCTGGTGGATGCGGACAATCGCTATTACCAGCTCGCCGATATGCGCTTCGAAGGTGGCGTCGATAATTATCTCAACGTTCTGATCGCGGAAAATGCGTTGTTCAGCGCCCGGCTCACTTTGGTCAGCCTGAAGCTCGCAGCACAACAGAACAGCCTGACGCTCTACAAGGCGCTGGGCGGTGGCTGGCAGGAAACCTCCGCGCCGGCAGCCGCCTTGCCCTGACGGGAACGATCTCGTTTACCCGCTGGACCGCCCCCTCGGTCCAGCGGTTCGCTATAAAAAGAAAGCAGCCGCTTTTTGAAAAAAGCGGCGCAAAAACTTTTGTTTAGCTGGGGGCTCACGCGCCTCTCCGCCCAGGGCGGAGAGGACTGCGTGATACGATATGTCCAACGTTCACATTGTGCTGGCGGCGGCCTGCACCTGCACAGGTGCGCCCAGCTTGTCGGGCGTGCCTGGCAGAATCACAAGATATTGCCGCGCAGCCGGCGCATTGCCTTGCACGATCTGGCGGATCGGCCCGATGGCATTGACGATGGCAGCACCCGCCGGATTGGTCATGAAGGGTGTCAGCGGCTGGAGCGGCCCGCTGCCGTCCGGCTTGGTGGAGAGTGCCAGCACGTAAGGATGTTTCGGAGACAGGCCGGTGACCGCCGCCTCCAGAACCTGCACAAGCCCCTGGTTGAACAAGGTCACGCTTGTCGGTGCCGGCCCGGTTGCGGCGGCGGTGGAGGCGAGCGTGAGGTGCGTCGCCTCGCCGGCCAGGCCAAGCGGCGTGAGATTCTGCGTGCCAGCACCGCTCGGCACGGCGTCCGGAACATAGGTCAGCGCCTGAGGCGCCTGGCCGATCGGCATCGTGGCGATGACCTTGTTGGTGAGCGTGTCGATGGCGGTGACGCCATCACCGTTTTCAAGGCCGACATAGACCCGCGTGCCGTCACCCGATGGCCACAGCCCATGCGGTAGCGCGCCGACGGGAATGGTCGCAACCTGACGGAAATCGTCGGTGCGGAACACTTTCACCTCATTAAGGCCACCAATCGTCACATAGGCAAAGCTGCCTTTGGCGTTGTCGACGATGTTGACATGGTTGGTGATCGGCCCCGTATCCAAAACCTTCAGCACATTGAAGGGCGGATTGGCATTGAAGATTTGCGTCTTTCCCGAATCCTTCAGCGTGATCCAGACCTGTTTCCCATCCGGCGTCGCCGCGATGTTAGGGCAGAATGGGCTGACCTGCTTCACCGTCGCGACGATCTTGTGGGAAGCCACCGAAATGACGTCGATGACGGGATTGAAGGAAGAGCAGACATAGCCGTATTTGTCGTTCGGCGAAAAGATCGTCATGCCTGGCCCTGGCGGCGTGACGATGCGTGTTTTTTCCTCGAAGGTCTTACCATCGAGGACATCGACATAG
This sequence comes from uncultured Pseudomonadota bacterium, assembly GCA_963798115.1. Classification (GTDB taxonomy): domain Bacteria; phylum Pseudomonadota; class Alphaproteobacteria; order Acetobacterales; family Acetobacteraceae; genus Acidocella. The sequence goes on along the minus strand of CAWCRT010000008.1, from coordinate 175,850 downwards.
TTCTCGCCGCGCACCGTGATCCAAATTTCCTTGCCATCCGGCGTCCAGAAGGCCTCATGCGGCGCGCGGCCGACATAGGTGATGTGTTTCACGGTGTTCGTCGCCGTATCGATGAACGCCACGGAGTTCGAGCCGATCGAGACCACGCCGATCGTGCGGTGATCCGGCGAGAACCCCATGCCGTGCACCAGAACCTGGCCCTTATAGAGCGGGCTGAAATTGGCCGGGGACGGCGCGCCAAGCTGAATCACGCCGAGCGTCTTGTTGTCAGCCGGGTCGATGACCGAGACCGTATTGGAGAATTGGTCGCCCGTGTAGACACGGTCGTGATTGCTGACCGGGATATTCGGCGCCGCAGCACCGTAGGGCGCCTGCCCGGCCAAGGCTGGCGAGATGCCGGCGAGGATGCTGCCGGTGAGCAAAGAAGCTGCGAGGGTCTTGCGTATCATTGCTGCTATCCTTCTGGGGTAATGTTCAGTGGGCGCCGCCTCTGATCGTCGGCGCCATGTTCATGCTCGGGGACATTTGCATTTGCGTCGCGCCCGAGCCCGAGCTTTGCGAGGCGCTGCCTGGCGGATGATCGTCATGCTGCTGGGTCGGCGCATGGCTGGTTTGGCGGGAGAGGCTCTCCGACCGCGAGACGCATGAGCGTGATCTCCTGCATCTGATCGACGATGATTTCCTGCGCGATCGTCTTCAGCTGCGGATTGCTGCCGTATCGCAGCTCGGCCTGTGCCATATCGATGGCGCCCTGATGGTGCGGCACCATCATCGCGACAAAGTCATGATCGACATCGCCCGTCGGCTTGACCGCCATATCCGTCATCATCTTGTCCATGGCGGCATCGGTCTGCTGCAGATAAGGCCTCTCTGCGGCGCGGCTGAAGCTCTTGGCCGGAGCAGATGTCTTTGCGGATTTCGGCGCTGCTTCGATCGCCCAGCTCGGTGACGCCGGCTCGCCGATGGCCAACCGCATCGCGGCAATCTCCTGTTCCTGCTCGACCACAATTTCCTGGGAAATACGAAGGAGCTGCTGGTTATGCCCGTAGAGCAGTTCGGCCTGCGCCATGTCGATGGCACCTTGATGATGCGGGACCATCATCGCGACGAAATCCTGATCGATCCCGCCCGTTGGCTTGATCGCCATGCCCGCCATCATTTTCAGCATCGCGGCCTCGTTCGCGCCGAGAAAATTGGTCTCGGAGTCTTGCGCGTTGGCAGACGGTGCGTAGCATGCTATCGTCGTGAAAATGATGGCCGCCCCAAAGAACGGGCCACATTTTTTAAATCGAAAATGCATGAGCTCCTCCAGTTGGAAACATTGAACAACTGAACCTCATGCGAAAAAGACAAAATCATGAGCCGATTATTCCCGCCTTGCAAAGATGAATTTGCAGCAAGGCAATCACTGTTTTGTGCAGGCGGGCTCCGCTGCGCCGGGCGCTCATCAGGCGCCTCCAAGTACCTCGGCGCATTGTCTACGAAATCGACGCCCAGCGGAGGGGCGTCACCACTCTCAACCCCATCTTGAAGAGGAAGAGATTAATGGCTCGTTTTATGAACATTCTCGCTTCCGTAGCTCTGACGACGGCTCTGACGCCGATCGCCGCGAATGCAGCTACCAGAACCCCGTTGGACGATGTGCATGCCACCGCGCAGCAGATCTCACTCAAACATGTCGATTATCAGGTGACCGTCGTGCAAAGCGGCGTCACATCTAACCAGCGCTATCCTGATTCCACTGGCGGCTGAAATAAAGGAAAGTGGCCACTTTTTGAAAAAAGCGGCGCAAAAACTTCGTTGACTTTGGGCCCGTGGCGTTGAAACGCCACGGGCCCAAATTAGAAAAGTTTTTTTGCTACTTTTTGTTCACAAAAAGTAGCCTTCCCCTTCTTCCTTCCTCAAACAACCAAAATCGTTGCGAACGTAACAACACCGAGAGCGGCGGTGCCGCCGGCAAGCAGGAGGACCGGCACAGGGGCCGCGAGCGGCACGGGCAGCGGGCGCTGGCAAAGGGTACGGCGGCGATGCTGTGAAACCACGAAGGTGAAGAGAACGAGCGTCAACGCCAGGCAACCGCCGATAAGCTGGAGCAGGCTCGGCCCGGCGAGATGGTGGCGGAGCAGCAGCAGCCCGCCATTGAGCAGAGCGGAAGCCGTGCTGCGCGTCCAGGAAAGATCGGTGCGTTCAGGCTGCAGCCCGGGCACGCCGCGGATGAGGCGCTCGACCATGGGGCACTTTCCTTGAAGTCAGCCGGCGCCGATGCCGAAGGCGATGACCAGCAGCAACACGAAGATGCCGACCAGGGCCACGCCGGCTGTGAGCAGCCAGACGGTGAGCGAAGACGGGAGCGGTGCGTCACGGCGCATCGCCTGCTGCACGCTGCGCCAGCGCAAGCCGCTATGCACCACGATCGCGATGCTGATCACGGCGAGCATGCCGCCCACCGCCTTGCGCGCATCGGGGATCATGAAATGCGGCACGAGCTGAACGATGGCGACAGAGCCTGCAAGCATGGCGAGGGCCGTGCGGATCCAGGCCAGGAAGGTCCGCTCATTGGCGAGCGTGAAGCGGTAGTCCGGCTCGTGGTCGTTGCCATGCCAGGGATCGCGCCGCGCCTCGGCCGGAACCGTGGACATCGCGGTGCGGGTTTCCAGCGCCGCGCGCGCGGCTTGTGCGGAAGTTGCAGGTTCAGCGCCCATGAAATTCAGCGTCCGTAATAGATGGTCGAGACATGGGTCGCTTCGGCGAAGAAGAGCCAGCGTTCGACAAAAAGCCCAACCAGGGCGGAGAGCGTGGCGGCCGTCGCGGTGACGGCGGGCAGCGATGCCGCAGGCGGCCAGCAATGCCAGCAGTGCCGGCAGCAGGAAGGCCAGAACGGCGGCGATGCGGCGCAGCTTCACCGCATGCTTGCGCGCAATCTGGTAACCCATCTCGCGCAGCACATAGTTCTCGGTGAAATGCGGCCGATCGAGCGGGCGCACCGTGCCGAAGGCGGAAAGCCCGGTCGCGGAGGCCAGCGAGACCAGCGGCTTTTGCGCGTCGATGAAGCGCCAATAAGCGAATTTCGCACCGCAGGCGGCAAGTGCGGCGATCACGGCGGCAACCGCGAGCCCTTCGGCCGCGCCGAACCAGATCGACCAGAGTGCAGCGAGCAGCACGGCGCCGGAAAACACGGCATAGATCATGTAGTCGGGCGCCGTATGCGGGTTGTGCCATTGGCGGATCGGCTTGAGGCTCCCATAGATCATCGAGGTGCAATACACGGTGACAAGTCCGAGCACGGCCGCAAGCACGCCTACGATCCGCGTCGCCAGCGCATCGGGACCGAGCAGCCACCAGAGGCCAGCGAAGCCAACTGCGGGCGGGAATGTCGCGAGCGCGGCGACGCCTTCGCGCGACAGCCAGGAGGAACGCCACTGGCTGAAAGCGCGCCAGGCGCGTTCCGGATGGCCGAGATGCAGCATGGAGGCCATGAGGCCGGCATTGGCAAAGCCCAACCCGACCACAACCGCAACCGGCACAAACAGAGGCGCCTGCGGCAGGAAACCGAGGCCGGCCAGCGCGCCCAGCCAGGCGATCAGCCCGTAGCCGAAGCCGGTCAGCGTGGTGAGGAGAAGAACGGAACTTGCCGGGGTCATCGTGAAAGCACCTTATCGAGCAGGCGGAGCAGGGCATTGCCGCCGCCGGCATCCTGCCGTTCGAGCGGTTTGGTCGGGATCGTCGTTTTGCGGGGCGGCAGATAGCGATTGGTCGGCGCATAGCCGAGCTCGGGCATCAGCGCGACACCGCCGCGTTCGGCAACCAGCTTGGAAACATTGCTGTCAGGATCGTTGAAATCGCCGAAATGCCGGGCCCGTGAGGGGCAGGTCGCGACACAGGCGGGCTCGCGCTCGGCCTCGGGCAGCGCCTCGTTATAAATGCGGTCGATGCAGAGCGTGCATTTTTTCATCACACCCTGGTCCTCGTCGAACTCGCGCGCGCCATAGGGGCAGGCCCAGGAGCAGAGCTTGCAACCGATGCAGATATCGGGATTGACCAGCACGATCCCGTCCTCCGCGCGCTTGTAGGAGGCACCGGTCGGGCACACGGTCACGCATTGCGGCTGCTCGCAATGCAGGCAGGAGCGCGGAAAATTCACCGTCTTGCTCGTGCTCCCGCAACCCGCCTCGTAGGAATGGATGCGGTTGAACCAGACGCCGTCGGGCTTCGCACCATAAGGGTCGTGGTCCGGCAGCGGCGCGGAATGGCCGCCGGTGTTCCACTCCTTGCAGTTCACCGCGCAGGCATGGCAGCCGACGCAGGTATCGAGATCGATGACAAGGCCGAGCTTCTTGCCGCCCGGCAGGGGATCGGGAATGCAGGTCATTTCGCAGTCTTTCCAGCCTTCGCGCCGAAGCGCAGGATTTTTGGCTGTTCCTGGGTGAAAGGAGGCTTGATCGTGGTGAAATGCGGCGCGGTCTCGTCTGGCGTGTCGGGCTCGCAGCGCGTGATGCTCACTGTGAGGTCGAACCAGGCCGCCTGGCCGGTAACGGGGTCGCTGTTCGAAAGGCGCCGTCCGTCGTCATCCGCGGGCAGATATTCCGAGATCACGTGGTTGAGCAGAAAGCCCGTGCGGGATTCGGGCGCGTCCTTGTCGAGCGCCCAGGCGCCTGAGCGCTTGCCGATCGCATTCCACGTCCAGACCGTGTCCGGATTGACATTGTCCATCAGCCGCACGCGGCATTTGAGCGTGCCGTTGCGGCTCTCCACGCGCACCCAATCCTCGTCCGCGATCCCGTAGGCGGCGGCGGTCTCGCTGTGCACGTAGAGGCGGTTCTCGGAGAGGATCTGGCGCAGCCAGGCATTCTGCGAGCCCCAGGAATGGTACATCGCCATCGGCCGCTGGGTGATCGCGTGCAGCGGATAACGCTGCCGGTCGACCATGGTTTCCTCGATCGGTGTGTACCAGATCGGCAGCGGGTCCATGTGGCGCGCCACGCGCGCGCGGAGCCGTTCGGGCGGCTGCACCGCGCCATGGCCTTCGGCGGCGAGGCGGAATTTCTGCAGCGTCTCGCTGTAGAAATGCAGCGTGATCTTGGAGGCGTCGTCGATCAGCCCCATCGCCTTCGCGCCTTCCAGATAAGCGCGGTTGGAATGCTTGTAATAGAGTTGCTCGGCCGGCAGATGGTGCCGCCAGAAGCTGTGGTTTTCCACATAACGGTGCAACTGGTCCGGGTTCGGCGCGCCGCGGCCTATGGCGGCGCCGTCCGCGCCGCGGAAGCCGGCGAGCGGGCCGACGCCCGGCTTGCGCTCGTGGCGGGTCATGTAATCGACATAGGAGCTGTAAAGCGGCCGGCCGGCATCGTCGACGAAATGCGGCAGGTTGAGCCGGCCCGCGAGATCGATCAGCACGTCCTGGAAGGGGCGGACATCGCGATCGGGCTTGAGCACCGGCACGCGGATCGCATCGGCCGGCCCATGCGCCGAGCCGATCGGCCGGTCGAGCAGCGAGATGCAGTCATAGCGCTCGAGATAGGTCGTGTCCGGCAGCACGAGATCGGCATAAGGCACGCTCTCGGAGAAGAAGGCATCGACCAGGATCACGAAGGGAATGCGGTAGCTGCCGTCTTCGTTTTGGTCGCTGAGCATGCGCATCGCCTCGCCGGGATTCATGGCCGTGTTCCAGGCGACGTTGGCCATATAGATCATCAGCGTGTCGATTTTCTGACGCGTCTGCGCATGCGCCTCGCCGATCGCCAGATGCATCAACCCGTGCGCCGCGAGCGGCGCTTCCCAGGAATAGGCGCGGTCGATCCGCAGCGGCTCGCCATCCGCGTCGACCAGCAGATCCTCCGGCCCTCTGGGGAAGCCGAGCGGCCCGCCGGTGAGGGAGCCATCCGCATTACGGCCCTTGGCGGGTACGGGCCCGCCGGGAATTGGCTTGGGATAGGGCGATTTGTAGCGAAAGGAGCCGGGCGTATCGATCGCGCCGATCAGCATCTGCAGCAGATGGATCGCGCGGCAGGTGTGGAAACCGTTGGAATGCGCGGAAATGCCGCGCATCGCGTGGATCGCGACCGGGCGGCCGAGCATCGTCTCGTGCCGCCGCCCGTTGGTATCGGTCCAGGGCTGCTCCAGCACGACCGGCTGATTGAAGGCGATTTCGGCGATCTCGGCGGCGATGCGGCGGATCGTCTCGGCCGGCACGCCGCATTGGGCGGCGACCGCCTCCGGCGCGTATTCGGGGGTGAGATAACGTTCCACGGCCAGAGCAAAAGAAGGAACTGCCTCGCGCCCGTCGGCGAGCCGGCGGCGGCCGAGCAGGTCCGGATCGATATCGGCACTTTCGGCCGGGAGGAGGGTCTGTGTCCGGCGGTCCCAGGCGAGCGGCTTTCCTTCCGCGTCGCGTGCGAACAGGCCATGATCGGCCGCACCCGGCGCATCGATGACCAGGTAATGCGCGTTGGTGTGGCGGACCAGAAATTCCGGATCGATCTTGCCGCTCTCGAGCAGGCAATGGATGAGAGCAAAAATGAACAGCCCGTCAGTACCCGGCGTGATGCCGACGAATTCATCGGCGATGGCGGCATAGCCGGTGCGCACCGGGTTGACCGCGATGATCTTGGCGCCGCGTTCCTTGAGCTTGCCGAGGCCGAGCTTGATCGGGTTGGAATCATGGTCTTCGGCGATGCCGATCATCAGGAAGATTTTGGCATGGTCCCAATCGGGCTCGCCGAATTCCCAGAAGGCGCCGCCCACCGAATAAAGGCCGGCAGCCGCCATGTTCACGGTGCAGAACCCGCCATGCGCGGCGAAATTCCGCGTGCCGAACATTTGCGCGAAATAGCCGGTCAGCGACTGAGACTGGTCACGGCCGGTAAAGAAAGCGAGGCTGTTGGGATCGGTTGCGCGGATCTTGGCCAGGCGCTCGGTGGCGATGGAAAGCGCCTCGTCCCATTCGATCTCGACGAACTCGCCGGCGCCGCGCGGGCCGACGCGCTTGAGCGGCTTGCGCAGCCGCGCCGGCGACAGCACGTTCATGATGCCGGCCGAGCCCTTGGCGCAGAGCACGCCGCGATTGACCGGGTGGTCGCGATTGCCCTCGATATAGCGCAGCTTGCCGTCCTTGAGATGGACTTTGATGCCGCAACGGCAGGCGCACATGTAGCAGGTCGTATAGGCGACCTCGTCGCCGATCGGCTCGGAATAGGCGATCTGCTCCCGGTGGCCGAATTTGTGGGCCGTCACCGGCTCAGCCGGCATGGAGGGTGGAAGCTTCACCGGCTCGATCAAGTCTTTTGGCATAGGTCGCCTCGTCTTACTATCTACGTTGGCTTGTAAAACGCCCTATGCCCGCAATCTAACTGAATGATTAGCTTGATTCGTTCTGAATTTCCGATGATTTAGCGGGGGCACCCAAGACCAAAAGAGCAAAAGTTTTTGCGCCGCTTTTTTCAAAAAGCGGCCTCTTTCTCCCTCACACTCAGCCAAAAGTAAAAGAATAGGCTTTCACCCCCGGATCGAGGAAACGGATCGAAAATATATGATCGGCTACGGGGCCAGCCAGGCGAACAAGCTGATAGAGCCGCACGCCGTTAACGGTGCCATTGCCGGCCGCATCGGTATCCACGCCGTGATCGGCCGCCGGCGCTTTGCCGTCGATCAGAACCTGAAACCGGACCGGCTTGCCATCCTGGCCCGGCCCCAGCACGAGGTGCAGATCCCGGGCATGGAAGCGGAAGCTGATTTCCCCGCCTGGCTGCACGAGCACGGCATCCTCCGCGCGAATTTTCCAGCTCCCGGAGAGCGCCCATTGGTTCAAGGCCAAAGCTGCCGGCGCGGTATAATCCTGGATCTGATCGGGAATGGCGCCGCCCGGCGAGGCGAAATTCGTGGCGCGGTCCGTGCCGATATAGGTTTCCGGCGATTCTACATCGGCCATATCTGCGGCTTGCTCGATCCCGCTGCCCGCGACCCCGACGATGCTGGTGGGGATCGCCTTGGCGCCGCCTTCGCGAAGCAATTCCTGGATCACCCGCTCGGACTCGCCATAGCCGCCCTCACCGAAATGCTGGTCGCGGACATGGCCGTTAGCATCGATGAAGTAATGCGCCGGCCAATATTCGTTATTGAAAGCGCGCCAGATCGCGTAATCATTGTCGATCGCCACCGGGTAATCGATGCCGAACCTTTTGATCGCGGCACGAACATTATCGACATTATGTTCAAAGGCGAATTCCGGCGTGTGCACGCCGATGACGATCAAGCCCTGGTCACGGTATTTTTTCGCCCATGCCTCGACGTAAGGCAGGGTCCGAAGGCAGTTGATGCAGGAATAGGTCCAGAAATCGACCAGCACGACATGGCCCTTCAGCGCCTGTGCGGTCAGAGGCGGGCTGTTCAGCCAATCGTCGGCACCGGCCAGCGACGGCAGATCGCCTTCGATGGGGAGAACCAGTTTCTGGGGCTGCGCCACGGCCGCCACCATCTGGGGATCGGCGCGCATGGCCGGGGCGCCGGTCGGATGCAGCCGGTTGAGTAGGCTCTGCTCGATACCGTTCGTGCCGGCGACTGACAGGCGTGTGAGCAGGCCGGTATCGAGGCCGAGCGCGATGACCGCGACCCCGGCCAGCACGGCAACCCCGAGGCCGCGCCGGATCCATTCGCCGGCGCCAAGCGAGCGCTTCATCGCGGCAAAGACCCGGCCGCCCACGAGCAGCGCCACAGCGAGCGACGTCGCGGCACCGGCGGCATAAGCCAAGAGCAGCAGCGACGTGCCGAGGCTGGCGCCCTTCAAAGCCGCGCCGGTCAGCAACAGGCCGAGGATGGGGCCCGCGCATGGGGCCCAGAGAAGCCCAGTTGCGATGCCGAGCAACAGCGACGAGGCGAAAGAGCTGCCGTTATGCGCACCGCTCGCCTGCTGGGACAGGCGCGACCCCATGGCCACGATCGGCCGCGTCAGGCGGTCGGCGAATCTGGGCAGGAGAAGCGTGACGCCGAAGACCGCCATCAGCACCAGCGCGGCGAGCCGGCCATATTCATTGGCTTGAACGATCCATCCCCCGCCAAGGGCGGCGAGCGAGGCAATCGCCGTGAAGGTTGCCGCCATGCCGATCAGGATCGGCAGGCCGGTGCGGGCGAAGGGTTGGTCCGAGCGTGCAAAGACGAAGGGCAGCACCGGCAGGATGCAGGGGCTGAGGATCGTGAGGACGCCGCCCAGATAGGCGACAAGGATGATCAACATGGGACACCTTCAACGATCATGGTGTGCGCCCCGGGGCGGTTACACGGGCTCGAATGAGAGCGCCGCGCCGTTCATGCAATAACGCAGGCCGGTGGGCTGCGGCCCGTCGGGGAAGACATGGCCCAGATGGCCACCGCATCTCATGCAGTGGATCTCGGTCCTCTCCATGCCCAAGCTTGTATCCGGCCGTTCGGCAACCGCATTCGGCAGCGGCTTCCAGAAACTCGGCCAGCCGGTATGGCTGTCATATTTCGTGGCTGAGGAATACAGAGGCTGGCCACAGCCCAGGCAACCATAGAGGCCCGTCCGCGTCTCCAGGTCCAACGGGCTTGAATAAGGCGCTTCCGTGCCCTGCTGCCGCAAAATCTCATAGGCTGCAGGGCTGAGCAGCCGGCGCCATTCCGCATCACTGTGGGTGACGGGAAAAAGCGCCGTTGTTGCGGGTTGCGCCGCATGAAGCCGCGGCCAGAGCCCGAACGCGCCGGCGCCAGCCAATGTTGTCATCACAAGCAGATCTCTCCGGCTCGCCATAGGAGCCTCCTTCCCTAAACGGGCTCGGCCATTTGCGCGGCCGCGACCCTGGTGAAAACGAGATTTCCGTCGAGGGGCTTCATTCCCCACCATATCATGACAATGGCGGAGGCCATTTTATTCCCGGCCGCCCGCCTATCGCGCATGCGCGGCGCTCAGGCCGGTTTCAAAGGACCGATCCTTCCTGCACCCTCACCGTATCGGCAATGGGGTGAAGGAGATCAGCCGGGGCAGCGCCGACGAGGCTGAAACCCGTTCCCCGGCTCGCCCAGGCGAAGTCCCTGATATCGCCATAGCTATGCTCGCTCATGCGCGTATCGTGATCCATGGCCATCGGGCGCACCAAAATGGCGAGGCGCTGGCCCTGGTCATTGCTGTACATCAGGAGACCGGCGGCCCCGTGGGGGGTCGCGACCACCCGGCCGCCCATGAAGGCGTAGCCGGCTGCTGTCAGGTCTGGAACCGCAACCGTCCTGCCGATCCTTGAGGCAATCCAGTTGACCAGTTCCGCTTTGTCGGCCGCGTCGAACTCCACGGAATGCGCGCGATCTGTCCCGAACACATTGAACGTATAGGCTGCCTCATGGGCCAGAGCGGCGACGCCATTGCTTTCCGGCATTTCCGCCGCCTGACCTCGCAGTGACCAGCCACCGGCGCCACCCGCAACCAGCAAGAGCAAGGCGGCTGCCATCGAGCGCCATGGCCATTGCTGGGAGCGGCGTTGCGCGTCCATCAAATGGCGGAGATTGAGCTGCGGCGGGATCGGCTCGTCAGCGATCGGCGCGGCGGCCGCACGAAGGGCGTCCCGTTGGCGCTGAAAGACCGCTACCTGTGCGGCGGCCTCGGGATGCGTCTCGAGCCAGCTTTGCACTTGGCTGCGCCTCGTCCCGTCCAATCTTTGATCGACGAAGGCGTGCAAATCGTCTTCCGAAATCGGACGATCGGTAGTCATTGGATTCTCCTTAAATAAGGACGATCGGAAGCGGGTTTTCCCTGCTCTTCGACGAGTTTCGCAAGCCGCGCGCGGGCGCGGGCCAGGCGGGACATCACGGTGCCGATCGGAATGTCGAGAATGCGCGCGGCATCGGCGTAGCTGACATCTTCGACCGAAATCAGCAGGAGAATGCTGCGCTGCTCCTCCGGCAGTTGCCCAACGGCGGCGAGGATGTCGGCCTGCCGCAAGGCATCCTCCTGGGTCGATGACACCGCCATTTCGGATTCATGGGCATCATCCAGGGGAAGTTCCCGTCCGCGCCGCGCCGTTCGGCGAAGGTGATTGATCGCGAGATTATGCAGAATGGTGAAGAGCCATGTTCGCGCATTGCCATCTGGCCGGCGCTGATGCCATCGGCTGATCGCACGTTCGAGCGTGTCCTGCACGAGATCGTCGGCGGCCGCAGCATCGCGTACGAAAGTTCGGGCGTAACGCCGCAACCCGGGAATGACCGGCTCGATGAGCTCTGCCATTTCAGCCATCGCACCAGCCTCTCGAGCAGATATTAGCATTCGGAAACATCTTCACCTCGCGAAAGCTGCCGTCATAGGAAAGACAATCCTGCTCTTCGCTTATTCCCGAACGCTCTTTTTTATTTGCTTCCGTCCCGGAGATGGCCCCCAAGGCGCTGATCAAGTCATTGAGCGATCAGCATTTTTCGATCGTTGTATTTTCGGCGCATTGGCCCGGTTCAGTCAAGGGCGCGAAGCGCCGGCGAAGCCGGGTAAACCCCTTGACTGAACCGGGCCAATGCGCGGACGCTCGGGATCGAAGCAATGCTTGAGTGTATGCTGATCTGGGACAGACCTTTGATTTTGTACGATCTTACTGGCTGTGGGACGTAAAGAGATTTTGTAATTCTCAAGCCAAAACCATGCGATTTCAGCGTTGCAAGCCTTCACCCTGGCAAGCCTGGGGCCGTTTCCACGAGCGAAACGGCTCCGGGGCTTTTCAGAATATTGTGACTTTTAATGTTTGCAATGCAGCGGACGCGGCCAGAAACCCGTCTGTGCCTCGGTGCAGTGGGACGCTTTGTTGTCGACAGGCAGGAAACCGAAATTCGTCGCCCAGGATTTCGGCGTTGCATGCACGCCGTGGCCATGCTGTGCAGCCTGCGCCTGCGCCTGGGTGGCAAATGGTCCCGCGCAGAGCAGAAGAACCAGCATGGGAAGCAGTTTAGTCAAGCGAGACATATTGAAATCTTTCAATTCTAGACACAATCAAGGCGAAGGCTCCGGGAGCCCGCCGCTCGGCTATCAGCCGCCGAAGGAGTCGGGGAAGGCATTCATATCGACGCCGCCGTAAATCGTGGTGGGATCGTCGATCGTTGCCGAGCCCGGCATGATAGGCGACACGCGCACCATTTGCGGCGCGGCATTTATGTTCTGGGCGTGAGCGGCCAGCGGCGCCAGAGCGACGGCCAAAGCCAAAGCTGGAAGAATTTTGCGTGCGAATACCATTGGAAAAACCTTTCTTAGATGAGCTATGGGAGGGCCAAAAGGCCGCGATCAGCCGCCGAGAGAGTCGGGATAACGCTGATCAGCCGCGCCGCTCCTCACGATGGTCTGGCCCTTCAGGCCGTGCGCTGCATCGGCTGAGGCAAGATGCTGGATTTCCGGCAGAGGCCCCGACATGGCTTTGTGCGCCTGGACCTGAACATAGTTCAGAGGGGTCACGATGGTTGCGTTCGCGGCGATCGGCGTCAAACCAGCCACCAGGGCGACCGCAGAGAAAATGCTCATGAAACGTGTCATTGTTCTGTTCCTTCTCAAAGGACGGGGTGAGAGGATCGACCGTCATCTCGGTCGCTGCTGTGTCCTTCGATAGGGGGAACGTAGGCTTCTATAGATCGTTTGGTCTATTTGATTGTTCTGCACAAACGCATCTGTTTTTATGATTATTTGGCGGTCGACCTTCAGAGCTGCGCCGGCCGGCCGCCTTGCTCGTCGTTGCGGTCAGATCGCAACCCAGCTTCCGTCCTCCCCGCTCGAGCGCAGACAGGCCGTGATGAAAGCGAGGCCGCGTAACCCATCCTCGGCGGTCGGCAGCGCGCCCAGATCAATGCGCTCCGTGCGGGCCGCGCAAATCGCATCGGCGGCCTCGCGGTAGAGATTGGCGAAGGCTTCCAGATAGCCCTCCGGATGACCGGCCGGCACGCGGCTCGTCGCCCTCGCCGCATCGACAACGCCCGCCCCATTGCGCCGCAAGAACTGCGTCGGCGCGCCGAGGGGCGTGAACCATAATTCCTCCGGCGCTTCCTGGCGCCAGGCAAGTCCGCCGCGCGTGCCATAGACCCGGAGCGAAAGATTGTTGCCATTGCCGACAGCAATCTGGCTTGCCCAAATACTTCCCTTCGCGCCCGAGCCATCGCGCAGCAAAATGCCCGCATCGTCATCAAGACGGCGCCCGGGCACGAAGCTCGTCAGATCAGCGAGCAGATGCGTCGGCTGCTCGCCGGTCACGAAGCCGGCAAGATTGAAGGCATGCGTGCCGATATCGCCAATCGCGCAGCCGCCGCCGGCCTTGGCCGGATCGGTCCGCCACACCGCGCCCGGCACATCGCCGCGTTCGAGCGGTTCGGCGAGCCAATCCTGCGCATATTCCACCTGCACACGGCGCAGCGTGCCGATCTCACCGGCCGCCACCATGGCGCGCGCCTGCCGGATCATCGGATAGCCTGTGTAGGTATGGGTGAGGACAAAAACCAAGCCAAGCTGCCGAACACGCGCCGCCAGCGCCTCGGCTTCCTCCAGCGTGGCCGTCATCGGCTTCTCGCAAATCACATGCAACCCGGCATCAAGGGCGGCCATCGCCGCCGCGTAGTGCAAATTCGGCGTGACGATCGCAACCGCCTCGGCGCCGTCAGCACGCTTGGCCTCGGCGGCGAACATCGCCTCGTTCGTGATAGCCGCCATGGACACCGCTGCGCCCGGTCGGGTTCAGTTGCGCATCCTTCACGTGAAAGGTCTTGATCCGCTCGTGGTAAATATCGATGAAAGCGAGATAATCGACCGCCTGCAGCATGAAATGCGACGGATCATAGAGGATGTTCGCGTGGGGAGCCGCGTGATTCCGCCGCCAGAGCGAGGTCGAACAGATTGGCCCTGGTCGGTAACTGAATGCCGGCATAGCCAAGTCCCGCGGCCCAGCGCGCGAGATTGTCCAGCGTATCAAACGGGGCGCGATCGCCGACGAATTGCGCGAGGTAAATGCCTGGGCCTTTGATCGTCCTCATGGGCTTGTCCCTCCTGATGAAACAAGACAAGAAGCCGTTTTTTGAAAAAAGCGGCGCAAAAACTTTTTTGAAATCCTGGCCCGCGGCGTTGGAAGCAGCACGGTCACGGCCGCCCGGTCAGCGATGCTGCGCCACCGCGACGGCATGCGCGACATCGGCGGCACTGATGATGTCGAGCAGGTTCGTGCCGGTCAAAGGCGTGCCGCCGACTAGTGCTGCTGTTGGAATCATGAAATCACCTCAAGTGAAAATGGAAAGGGATGGGCTGGTTCATGTTCGGCGTTGCACGTCGATTGTGCTCAGCCGTTGCGAGACCCAGTTTTCGGCAAAGGGGAGAGCGGAGAGGATCGCACCGATGGCCACGGCGTTTTCGCCCAGCACGCTCGGCGCCAGCACGATTTCAGCCGGCAGATGCGGCTGCAGATGGGGGTCCAGCACGGCAAAGCCGCGCGCAAACCCGCCGCCCAGCACAATACAAGCCGGATCGCAGAGGCGCTGCAGCCGGATCACCAGCTCGGCGATCTCACGTCCGGCCCAGGCGAGCACGGCATCCGCTATCGTGTCGCCCGCCGCCGCCGCGGTGAACAGCGAGAGGCCGTCGAACACCTGCCCCTTCCCCCCGCGCCGATGGTAATCCTCGACCAGCCCGGATGCGACGAGGCTGGCACCCAGCGTCGATTTCGCGACCCCACGCCGCGGCGTACTCACCGGCCAGCCGGCGATGCGGCCAAACCTTCCCTGCGCACCCATGACCGTGACGCCATCCACCATCATCGCCGCACCGATGCCGGCGCCGATTTCCAGCACCATGAGGGGGTTCGCACCGGGAAATGTGCCCGCACTGCTGGCCTCGGCGACCGCCGCGAAATGATCGTCCTGGCGGACGAGGGCGCTGCAGCCCATCCGATCCTGCAGCATTTGCCCCAAAGGAAGGTTTTGCAGATACCGGTGTTGCGGCGGGTTGCGCAGCACGCCGCTGAGCGGGTCCACGACCGCGGGGACGCCAATGCCGATGCCGGTGAGATTAGCCCGGCTGGCGCCGATTTCCGCAATCAATTGTTCGATTTCCTCGGCAATGCCCTCCACCAGCCTTCGCTGCAGCGGCGATGAACGTTTGGTGCGCGAGATGAGAATGCGCCCTGATGTAGCGCCGATCGCAAAACGCGCCGAATCGTTGCCAAAATCAACACCCGCCACCAGGACCCCACGCTCGAGCAGGCGGTACGTGACGGCGGGCCGGCCGCGAACACGGCTATCTTGCACGGCCGGGATTTCCTCGATGAGATCCGCAGCCAGAAGGTCCTCAATCAACCGGTGCACGGTGGGAACGCCAAGATGGGTCCGCCGCGCGAGGTCCGAGCGCGACAGCATGTCGCCCTGGCGCAGCTCCTGGAACAGCCGCATCAGATTGCTGACACGCATATCCGCCGGGACCGTGACCGGGGCTTTCACCGCACGGCCGGCCTCTATCGTCTGGATCGGACCTTCACCACGGGATATCAACATCATCCGTTACTTGGCGGTGAATCCGCCATCGAGAACGAGGGAAGAGCCAACGGCGAATGAGCTTTCATCGCTCGCCAGGAACAAGGCGCCCTGCGCAATCTCGCGCGCATCGGCAACCCGCATGATCGGTGCCCAGCTCGCCTGCGCGGCTTCGGTTGCTTTCGGATCAAGGCTGTTATCGACTTCCGCCTGCAAGAGCGGGGTACGGGTGATGCCGGGGCAGAGGGAATTGACCCGGATATTGTGGCGGATCAGATCGACCGCGATTGATTTGGTGAACATGATGACAGCCCCCTTGCTGGCATTGTAAGCCGGCGACTCAGGAACCGCGACAATCCCCATCTCCGAACCGAGCGTTACGATTTTTCCGCCACCACGCGCGATCATCGGCGCGATCGCGTGCTTGACCAGGGTGAACATGCCTTTCACGTTGGTCGTGAGCACAGCGTCCCATTCAGCTTCGCTGAGCTGCTCGATCGGCATCACACTGGTGATCCCGGCATTGCAGACGAGGATGTCCAACCCACCATGACGCTCCACGGCTGCGTTCACCATCCGGCCGGCATCGGCCATCGACCGTACATCGCCTGCGACACCGGAGATATTCCCGAGTTCAGACAATTCGCCAACGGTTTGCTCCAGCAGCGCCGCGTTGATGTCCGTGATGACGACGGATGCGCCTTCCTCGAGGAAAAGCTGCGCGATCGCTTTGCCAATTCCGGAGGCGCCGCCGCTAATCAGCGCAATTTTGGACGTCAGTCTTGCCATAATGTTCCTCTAACAGTCGTGAGTGCGAGGCCGGCCCTTCGACCGGCGCGCTTAACATAAGCCTATGCTTTCCAGCCCGATGAAGCCAACCTATTGCGCGTCATCGGCCAGCGGCGCCGCTTCATCCTGCACGAACAGCACATGCCCGAGCCGGTGCAGCAAAGGCGAACCATTTTTCTGCAGGACCGCGGCCCAGACCGCGGCGGCGACGATCACGCCAAGGACAATGACGGGAAAAAATGTCATCGGCGCGGCCGGCCACGGATACACATTCAGATAGATGCCGACAATGAAGATCAAAGACGAGATCGCCGGGAACAGGATGTGCAATAGGCTCGAAAATTCGCTCGGGTAATGCTTTCGCATGAAGACCGGCAGAGCGACGTTGGTAATGATATAGACCGGCAGCATCGCCAGCGACGAGAGATAGCCAAGATCGCCAAAGGCGTTGATCGGTCCCCAGGCGCGCCCGGCGATCAGCCCCACCACCAGCGTACCGATGGAATAGCAGATGATGGCGACATGCGGCGTCATATGGATCGGATGCGTGCGGCCGAGAGCGCGCGGCAGCAATCCGTCGCGGCCCAATGCGTAGAGTATCCGGAAATTCGCGGTATGGATCGCGAGCAGCACGGCAATGATGGCGGAGAAGCCGGCCATGTCGATTAGAATGCCGTACCAGGGGCCTATATAATGGACCGCGAGGTCGCGCAGGGGTTCGGATGAGTTTGCCAGCTGGTCCATGTGCCTGGCGCCGAAGCCGATGACAATGGCGTACATGGCAAAGGAAAACCACAAGCCCGCGAGGGTGACAGAGCCAACCAGCGCGATCGGCAGGTTGCGCCGTGGGTTTCTGGTTTCCTCAGCGACCGTCAGGCAGGATTCAAAACCAAAGAAGGCAAGCACGATAAAGACAAAGGCCTTGCCGATCCCGCCCCAGCCACTGCTGGCCTGGCTTGGCGTGAAGGCGGCGGGGATCTGCCCCGCATTGCCGCCCTTGAAAACGATCAGGAGCAGCAAAGCGCCCGCCACCGCAACTTCGGCGATCAGAAACGCGATGCCGAAGCTCATCGAGGTCTGCACCGAATACCATGAGAGCGCGCCGATCAGCACGACGATACCGATGGTCAAAACCCACCACGGAATATCGATGCCGAAATCATTCGCCAATGCCGAGCTGACGAAGCCACCAAACAGGTTCGAATTTAGCGGGCTTTGCAGCGCATAAGCAAACAGCAGGACAATGCCACAAACAAACCCGGCATGATTGCCAAGCCCTAGCGAAACGAATTTATAGAACCCTCCCGCCGAAGTCACGCGGCGCGCAAACTCGGCAATACTGAAGGCCATGAGCGCGATGCCGATCGTACCGAGCAGGAACGCAAATGGCGAGGCGACACCCGCCTGCCCGCCGATCAGTGAGGAGATGAAAATGACCCCGATCGTCGGCGAAATAAAGGCCAGAGACATCGCAAGAGCGCTGGGCAGCCCCAGCGCATTCCGCTTTAACGTGCCAGCCTCGCTCGTTGTGCCGGAAATAGGCGAATTGGTTGGTCCAGCCATCGTCACCCCCGCTATTATTTCTTAACGGTAAGAAAGACAATGACCGACTGTCAACCTGATTTTATTCCATTTTTATTTTTTATCGAGAATAATTTACGTTACGAATTCGTTTTACCCCACCGGAAACATGCCGTAGCTGTGGGCTTGAAGAGCCGCCCAGCACAAAGAAAGCCCCCTTCAGCGATGGTTTCGCCATGCCACTTGCGTTACGGCCATCGCCAAACGCTGATAATTGAAATCCGACACCAGGTAGCCCTGATCCGGTCCCTTATCGTGATTTTTGCCGCGGCAATCGGCCGTCCCCAAGGCGGTTGCGCCGCCGGCCCATGACAACATGACGCCATCCGGCCGCAGAGCGACGACCGTGATTGTGCCCCCCGGCCTCACCATCGTGGATACATCAAGCACGCAATCGTGCCCTGGCGACGCCCACGGGGTGGAGAGAAATCGGGCTGGCACCATGGTCGTCGCCGCCGTTATCGAGACCGAACTTGCGGTCAATGCCAACCTGTCACCGACCTGAGCAACGCGGGACAGTATCGTGACATTGCCAAACCACAGCAACGCAAGGCCCAGAAACGCCAAGAGGCAGACGAGACCAGGCGCCACCCAATCGAAATTTCGCAGCGGTTCCGCGGGCTTTGAGGGACGTACCGCGGCTTTAGAGACCGGCTTCGCAACACGAAGCTTCGATCGAAGCATGTTAAATGTGAACACAAACTACCCAGGAGTAAAAACCACGCCAGATTGATCAGATGCGCATAAAACAACCACTTAAAATACGGTGATTAGGCATAAATTCGAGGTAAATTTTCCTGATCCCTCGCCGTTCAAAAGAACCGGCTGGCGGCCGGCGCGCAGCCTGGAATTTGTCTCGAAAACGCATCGACTTGACCACTCCCCCGCAATGTGAAATATTTTTGTTGTCCTGAATAATTTTACAAAAGGGCGGGACGGCAAGGCCGCAATCGCCGACAGGACGGAGGAAACGTGCACGGCACCACAAAACCGGCCGCAAATGCGGATTGGGATGAGGAGGTCGAGCTCGCAACGCGGGCGGCCTGGTTGCATTTCGTCGGCGCGCTGACCCAGAGCGAGGTGGCGCAGCGTCTCAATATTGCGCCCTCCAAGGCCCACCGGCTGATCGCGCGGGCCCAGAAAGACGGGTTGGTGCAGGTTTTCGTGGAAGGCCCTTCCGCCGGCTGCGTGTCGCTGGAAGCAGCGCTGACCAAGCGGTTCGGCCTTACCTATTGCCATGTCGCGCCCGATCTCGGCGAGGAAGGCTTGCCGCTGCGCACGCTCGGCCGGGCCGGGGCAGCCTATCTGCGCCGCACCCTGGAGGGCGGTGCGCATCATACAATCGGCGTCGGCCATGGCCGCACGCTTGCCGCCGCGGTGGAGGCCCTGCCCCGCCTGTCTCTGCCCGAACTCACCGTGGTCTCGCTGCTCGGCGGCCTACCCCGCCAGGCGCGCGCCAACCCGTTCGACGTGATCCACCGGCTTTCCGAGCGTAGCGGTGCCGAGGCGCTGATTGTGCCGGTGCCGTTCTTCGCCCGCCGGGCTGAGGACCGCGCCGTGCTGCTCGCACAAGACGGGGTAAGCGAGGCCTTCGACCGTGCCGCGCAAGCGAGCCTGCACGTGCTCGGCGTCGGCGATCTGAGTGAGACCGGTTTTCTCATGACCAGTGGCGCGGTGCATGCGCAAGAGATTGCTGCACTGCGCGAAGCCAGCGCCCAGGGCGAGCTGCTCGGCCGTTATTTCGATGCCTCAGGCCGGCGGGTCGTCTCGCCGCTGCATGACCGGGTGATCGCGCTCGACCCGGAACGGGTGCGCGGGCGCGCGATCGCCCTCATCGCCGGCGGCCCCGGCAAGGAACACGCCATCGCCGCGGCGCTCGCCACCGCCCTGCCGACCGCCTTGATCATCGATGAACGAACCGCACGACGCCTGATCACCCAACTCGACCGCACGAATAACAAAGCCAACCATAAGGGAGAGGAACATGTACGAAACAGAAAAGGACCTTGCCCGTAGCCTAGTCGCCGGCAGGATCGGCCGGCGTGAGTTCGGTCGCCGCATGGCAGCGCTTGGTTTGAGCGCCACGGCCGCCGGCGGTTTTTCGATGGCGGCCGCACGGCGCGCCATGGCGGCGGATTTCGACTGGCAGGCCTATAAGGGTCAGTCGATCCATCTGCTGCTCAACAAACATCCCTACGCGGATGCGATGATCGCCGATCTGGACAGTTTCAAGACACTGACCGGCATGAATGTCACCTACGACATCTTCCCCGAGGATGTTTATTTCGACAAGGTGACGGCGGCGCTCTCGTCGCGTTCCACCCAGTACGACGCCTTCATGACCGGTGCTTATCAAACCTGGCAATATGGCCCGGCCGGCTGGCTCGTCGATCTCAACGATTATATCAACGACGCCTCGAAGACTGCGCCCGATTACGATTGGGACGACGTGACCACCAATCTGCGCGCCTCGACCTCGTGGTCCGGCATCCCCGGCGCGCCGCTCGGCGGGCCTGGCGCCAAGCAATGGGCGGCGCCCTGGGGCTTCGAGCTTTACTGCGTCAGCTATAACAGGCGCATCTTCGACCAGCTCAAGCTGGAACCGGCGAAGGACCTGCCTGGGCTCATGGAGATCGCCGAGAAAATCACCAAGGATGCTGGCGGACCCTACGGGATCGGCGTGCGCGGCAGCCGCTCCTGGGCGACCATCCATCCCGGCTATCTCTCGGCCTATACCAATTACGGCGCGCAGGATTTCACGGTGAGCAACGGCAAGCTCATCGCCGCGATGGACTCGCCCCAATCGAAGGAATTCAACAAGCTTTGGGTCGAGATGATCCAGAAGGCCGGCCCCTCCAACTGGGCGACCTATACCTGGTATCAGGTCGGCACCGATCTCGGCGCCGGCGCTTCAGGCATGATCTACGATGCCGACATTCTCGGCTATTTCATGAATGCCGGCACCAAGGAGGCGGGCAATATCGCCTTCGCGCCGGTCATCCCCAATCCGCAGATGAGCCATCCCACCTCGAATGTGTGGATCTGGTCGCTCGCTATGTCGAACTTCTCGGGCAACAAGGATGCCGCCTGGTATTTCATCCAATGGGCGACCGGCAAGCAGCACGATTTGTTCGGGGCGCGCAAGGCCAACCTGGTCAACCCGGTGCGCAACAGCGTGTGGAAAGATCCCGACTTCCGCGCGCGGATGGCCAAGAACTATCCCGGCTATCTCGAGCAGTTCGCCGTCAACTCCCCGGACGCGAAAATCTACTTCACGCCGCAGCCTTTGTTCTTCAATGCGACCACCGACTGGGCGGCGGCGCTGCAGCAGATGGTGGCGAACGAGACCAGCATCGATGGCGGGCTCGACGCTTTGGCGAGCAAGATCGACCGCCAGCTACACGAGGCGGGCATCGGCTGAACCGCATTGGGCGGCCCGCCGCCCGGCCCTACGTCCTTTGATGGATAAGAAACAACAATGAGCGATCTTGCCGAGGCCAAGCGCGTTAGCGTCCCCCGGATGCGCCGGGATACGCTACTGCCTTATCTGCTGACCCTGCCCGCTTTGTTGGTTTGCATCGGCATTCTGGTGCCGTTCTTCGCCGCCGTCAGCTATAGTCTGCAACGCTACAACCTCGCCTTTCCGATGGGGCGTTCCTTCATCTGGTTCGGCAATTACATCGACCTGCTGACCGATCCGGAATTCTGGCACACGGTCGAGGTCTCGCTGATCTACACGGCGGCGACAGTGGGCATCGAGCTTCTGTTAGGCCTCGGCATCGCCTTGCTGCTGCGTGAACGCAATCGGCTCAACAACATCATCTCGGTGGCGCTTCTCCTGCCATTGATGACCGCACCGGCGATCGCCTCGCTGATGTGGAAGTTAATGACGGATCCGAATTTCGGCGTCTTTTCCTGGGCCCTCGCGCAACTCGGCTGGCCGGGCTTTCGCTGGGCTTCGGATCCGCATACCGCCATGCTCACGGTCGTTCTGGTGGATATCTGGGTCTACACGCCCTTCATCATGATCCTTCTGCTGGCGGGACTGCGCAGCCTGCCGCAGGCGCCCTTCGAGGTCGCGCGGCTCGACGGGGTGCCCGCGCATTTCGTGTTCTTCCGCATCACGCTGCCGATGCTGTTCCCCTACATCATCACCGCCGCTTTGTTCCGCCTGCTCGATTCGATCCAGCAATTCGACATTATCTACGCCATGACGCAGGGCGGGCCTGGGGATTCCCTGCTCGTGTTCCAGGTTGGCGCCTATCTCGATTTTTTCCAGAACACCAATGTCGGGCGCTCGGCGGCGGAGCTGATGATCCTGTGGGCGATCACCTATGCCCTGTCCAACCTGTTCGTGAAGCAATGGCACAAGCTCAGGGAGAAGACCCATAATGCGGCCTGACCTGCTCAAACGCATTCTGCGCGGGCTGGCGCTCGCTGCGGTCGTGCTCTTCTTCCTCTTCCCGATCTTCTGGATCCTGCTGATGTCGTTCCAGACGAACACGCAGATTCTGCGTCTGCCGCCGCATCTGTTCTTTGCGCCGACGCTTGAAAACTATGTCGCTTTGATCTCCGGCACGCTGCATACCGCCTCAGGCACGCTGCAAATCACCTTCCTGCGAAATCTCTGGAACTCCTTCCTGCTCTCCTCCTGCTCGGTGATCGTCTCGCTCATCCTCGGCGTGCCGGCCGCCTATGCCTTTGCGCGCTTCCGCTTCAGGCTCGGCGAGAACATCGCCTTCACCCTGCTCTCCTTCCGCTTCGCGCCGCCTTTGCTCGTGCTGCTGCCGCTCTCGCTTTATTTCCAGCAGATCGGGCTCGCCAACACCTATGTCGGACTGATCTGGGTCTATCAGCTGATCTGCCTGCCGCTGATCCTCTGGATCGTGCGCGGTTATTTCGAGGATTCGAGCCCCGATATTGAGCATGCCTATCGGGTGGACGGGCATTCCTGGTGGCGCGCCTTCTCACGCATCGCGGTGCCGCTCGCGCGGCCGGGCATCGCGGCGGCGGGGCTGCTCGCCTTCATTTTCGCCTGGAACAATTTCATCTTCGCGCTGATCCTCGCTTCGGCCGAC
Source organism: uncultured Pseudomonadota bacterium (assembly GCA_963798115.1). Lineage (GTDB taxonomy): Bacteria > Pseudomonadota > Alphaproteobacteria > Acetobacterales > Acetobacteraceae > Acidocella. Next base: position 152,931 of record CAWCRT010000008.1, on the reverse strand, counting down.
AAGCAGCCGGTGACGGTGGGCGCGCTCGCCTTCGTCACGGCGGCAGGCATCCAATACGGCCAGATCGCGGCCGCGATCGTGCTGTCGATCCTGCCGACGCTCGCACTCGCCCTCTATGCGCAACGCTGGCTGGTCGAGGGCCTCAGCCTTGGCGCGGTGAAAGGATGACCATGGCCGGGATCGAAGCGGAGCGGATTTCCGTCATCTATGGTAAGCGGCCGGTGCTGCGCGAGGTGTCGCTCGAGGTGGCGGCCGGCAAGACGCTCGTGCTCTTCGGCCCTTCAGGTGCGGGCAAATCGGTGCTGCTGCGCGCCATTGCGGGATTGGAACCGCACGCCGAGGGGCTTGTGCGCATCGCCGGCACGGATGTCTCGGCGCTGCCGCCGGAGCGGCGCGGTGTCGGCGTCGCGTTTCAGAATTTCGCGCTCTACCCGCATTTCAACGCGTTCGAGAATATCGCGAGCCCGCTGCGCGCGCATGGCGTGCCGGCCGGCGAGATAAGCAGGCGCGTCGAGAAGATCTCGGCTTTGCTCAAGATCGGCCATGTACTCGGCCAACTCCCCCGCGAGCTCTCTAACGGGCAGAAACAGCGGACCGCCCTCGCCCGCGCGCTGGTGGGTGAGCCCAAAGCGCTTCTGCTCGACGACCCGCTGCGCAATGTCGACGCCAAGCTGCGCTATGAAATGCGGCTCGAATTGCCCCGCTTGTTGCGCGGCTTCGGCGCCGCGGTGATCTATGTCACGCAGGATTTTCGCGAGGCGATGGCGCTCGGCGATCAGGTCGCAATCCTCGCCGATGGCGAGCTTCTACAGCTGGGGGCACCGGAGACGATCTATGCCACGCCGGACAATGTCGCGGTGGCGCGGCTGTTCGGCGACCCGCCGATAAATCTGCTCGCCGTGGAGACCGAGACGCGCGACGGCGAGACGGCCGCCGCGATCGCCGGGTTTCACTTCCGCTTCGTCACGCCTGAAGCGGCGGTGGGCGCGGCCCTGCTCGGCATCCGCCCCGATGCGCTAGCGCTCGTGCCGACGGGCACGCAGGGCGCCGCGCCCATGACCATGCTCGCCGATACGCCGCTGCATGACCGGCACGTGCTGCTGCTGCGCGCCAAGGATGGCAACGAGCTGGTTGTTTCCAGCCGCGTCCCGGCCGACGGCGAAGAAGTCTGGGTGAAGCCGGATGTCGCTTTGCTCTTCGCGCAAGCGAGCGGGCTGCATATCGCGACCGCGGTCCAGGAAAGGGCACTGGCATGACATTGCAGCTTGCATCGGTCTGCAAAACCTACCGGCGTTTCGGCAAACCTTCGGTCGCGGCGGTGAGATCGCTCGATCTCGAGGTGGCGGACGGCGAGACCATGGCGCTGCTCGGCTCCTCGGGCTGCGGCAAGACCTCCTCCTTGCGCATGATCGCCGGGTTCGAGGGGGTGAGCAGCGGGGCGATCAGGCTCAAAGGCCGGCGCATCGACACGCTGCCGCCGGCCCGGCGCGGCGTGGCCATGGCGTTCGAGACCTATGCGCTCTACCCGCCTTTGACCATCGCCGAGAATATCGGCTTCGCCCTCTCCGCCGACCGCTCCGCCCGCGGATCGGCGGCAAGCCGGGTGCGGGAAATCGCCGAGCTGCTGGAGATCACGCCGATCCTCGCGCGCCGGCCCGCGGGACTGTCCGGCGGCGAGCAGCAGCGCGCCTCGCTCGCCCGGGCGCTGATCCGCGATGTCGATCTGCATCTGCTCGACGAGCCGATGAGCCAGCTCGAACCGCAGCTCCGCGCGGTGCTGCGCGGGCGGGTGAAATCGCTGCTGCGCGCGCGTGGCTATACGTCGGTATTCGTAACCCATGACCAGACCGAGGCGAATGCGCTCGCCGACCGCATCGCGGTGATGGAAGGCGGCGTGCTGCAGCAATGCGGGACCGCCGAGGAATTGCGCGAACGGCCAAATAACATCTTCGTCGCGACGTTTTTCGGCGAACCACCGATGAACCTGTTGCCGGCGACGACCGGGCCGGAAGGCGCCCGTCTCACGGGGGCGACCGAGACCGCCCTGCCGCTCGCGGCATCGCTGGCACTTGCCCCCGGGCAGGAGATCGAGATCGGCATCCGGCCGCATCGCATCCGGCTCGGTGATTTTCCGCTGCGGGGCGTCGTGCTCTCCAACCAATGGCTGGGCGACGAGGCGCATGTCGCGGTGGAGTTCGCCGGGCGGACGATCGTGGCCGTCAGCCCCGTGCGGGTCGCGGTGCGCGCGGGCGGCGCGATCGGGCTCGGCATAGATCCGGCTGCGTTGCATATTTTCGACCGTGCGAGCGGCCGCGCGCTCGCCCATGGCGGGGCGCTCGCATGAGCCCGATCATCCTCGCGGTCGATGCCGGCACGTCGGTGATGAAAGCCGTCGCCTTCGACGTGGCGGGACAGGTGCATGCCGTCCATCAGAAGCGCAACGACTATGCCGAGCCACGGCCGGGCTTCGTCGAGCAGGATATGGCGCGTACCGGCCAGGATCTGTTCGAGGTGCTCTCCGGCCTGATCGCGCGGCTCGAAGCCCAGGGGCAAAGTGCCGCGATCGCCGCCATCACCCTGACCGGACAGGGCGATGGCACCTGGCTCATCGATGAAGATGGCGAGCCGGTCGGGCCGGCGCTGCTCTGGCTCGACGCCAGGGCGGGCACGATCGCCGAACGGCTGCGCGCGAGCCCGGCGGGTCACGCCGCCTTCGCGCGCACCGGTACCGGGCTCGCCGCCTGCCAGCAATCGAACCAGCTGCTCTGGCTCCTGGAACATGCGCCGGAACGTGTCGCGCGCGCGGCAACCGCGATGCATTGCAAAGACTGGCTCTATTTCCTGCTCACCGGCATCCGCGCGACCGACCCCGCCGAAGCTGGCTTCACCTTCGGCAATTGGCGCACGCGCGATTATGACGAGGAAACCATCTCCGTGGTTGGGCTCTCCGCCCAACGCCGGCTGTTGCCGCCGGTGGTGGACGGGCTGTCGACCCATCACGGGCTCAGCCGCACGGCCGCGGACCGGCTCGGGCTGAAGCAGGGGCTGCCGGTGGTGCTCGGCGCGCTCGACATCATCTGCGCGGCACTCGGCGCCGGGCTTTATGGCAGCGGGCAGCCGGTCGGGCTTAGCATCATCGGCAGCACCGGCATCCATATGCGGCTTGCCGAGCGGCTCGACGCGGTGCGGCCCTCGGCGGACGGGAACGGCTATTGCATGCCCTTCGCGCAGCCCGGCACGGTTGTGCAGATGCAGAGCAACATGGCGGCGACGATCAATATCGACTGGGTGGTCGATCTCGCCGCCGAGGCGGTGGCGCTGGCCGGCACGCAAGCGCCCCGTTCTTCCCTCCTCGCCTCCCTCGACGCGGCCGCGGGCACGGCGCCGCCGGGCATGGCCGTATTCCACCCCTATATTTCCACGGCGGGCGAGCGCGGACCTTTCACCGATATTACGGCGCGCGCCGGGCTCAACGGGTTCGCCCGCAGCCTCGGCCTCGGCGGGATCATGCGCGCGGTCTATGAAGGGTTGGGCTTTGCCGCGCGGGATTGCCACGCGGCAATGGGCGACGTGCCGGAGATGATCCATCTCGTCGGCGGCGGCGCCCGCTCCGCGGTGCTGCGCAGGATCGTAGCCGCCGTGCTGGGCCGGCCGGTGCGCACCGTCGCGGAAGTCGAGGCCGGCGCCCTGGGAGCTGCGATGATCGCGCTGGTCTCGCTCGGCATCGAGCCGTCTTTGGCCAAGGCCGTGCAAGGCTGCGTGGTGCCAAGGCTCGGCCCGCCTGAACCGCCCGACCTCGCGCTCTCCGCCTTCTACGACGAGTCATTTTCACATTATCGCGGCCTGGTCTCGGCACTGCCGGGTTTCTGGCATGCGCGGCAGGCACTGGAGGAACGCTATGGCGACTGAAGTCGCGATCATCGGCGACAATTTCATGCATCCCGAGCGCTTTGCCACGGCGCTCACCGAAGCCTGCGGCGAGTCCGTCGCGCTGCGGAGCATGACGTTGCCCTGGCCGGACGAGCCGATGGAACATGGCTATGCGCACGCCGGCATGGAAGGCCTACGCGAATACCAGGGCGACCCCGAAGAGATACTGCGCTTCATCGGCGCAGCACCAATTTTGGTGACACAACTCGCACCGATCTCGGGCTCAATGCTGGAACGCTTGCCGGAATTGCGGCTCATCGCCGTCTCACGCGGCGGACCGGTGAATATCGACATGGCGGCGGCGGCGCGGCACGGCGTGCGCGTGGTCAACACGCCGGGGCGCAACGCCACGGCGGTCGCGGAATTCACCATCGGCGCGATCCTTTCCGAAACGCGGCTGATCCGCAGCGGCAATGAAGCCCTGCGCGCGCGTGACTGGCGCGGCGATCTTTACCGGATGGACCGCACCGGGCGCGAACTCAGCGAAATGACGGTCGGGCTGGTCGGCTATGGCGAGGTCGGGCGGCGCGTGGTCTCGCTGCTGCGCGCCTTCGGCTGCCGGATCCTGGTCAATGATCCCTATGTGCAGCTGACGCCGGAGCATCGCGCGGCCGGGGTGGAGCTGGCCGCGCTCGAACGCGTGCTCGAGGAGAGCGACGTTATGAGCCTGCATCCGCGCGTCACCGCCGAGACCACCGGCATGATCGATGCGGCGGCGCTCGGGCGCATGAAGCAGGGCGCTTACCTGATCAACACCGCGCGCGGGCCGCTGCTGGACTACGAGGCGCTGACCATGGCGCTGGAGAGCGGTCACCTTGCCGGTGCCGCGCTCGACACGTTCGCGATCGAACCGGTGCCCAACGATTGGCGCCTGCTCGATCTGCCTAACGTCACCCTCACGCCGCATATCGCGGGCGCCTCGGTGCGCACCGTCGATGTCGCGGCACGCGGCGCCGCCGAGGAGGTGCGCCGTTTCCTGCAAGGCGAGCCCGCTTTGCACCCTTGCCATCCATCCAAGACGGGAGCCGCCTTATGACCGAGCAGAATATCCGCGAAGCCATCATCGCCCAATGCCGGCGCATGAACGAGATCGGGTTGAACCAGGGCACCTCCGGCAATATCTCCGTCCGCCACGGCGAAGGCATGCTGATCACCCCTTCGGGCATTCCCTATGAAAGGATGCAGCCCGAGGAGATCGCCTATTTTCCGTTCGCCGCGTCCTACGGAAGCTGGAGCGGGCCGAAAAAGCCTTCGAGCGAATGGCGCTTTCATTTCGACATCATGAAGAGCCGGCCTGAATGCGGGGCGATCGTGCACACCCATGCGACGTTCGCGACCGTGCTCGCCATTGCAAGGCGGGAAATCCCCGCCTGCCATTATATGATCGCGGCCTTCGGCGGCACCAATGTACGCTGCGCGGGCTATGCGACCTTCGGCACCAAGGAACTCGCCGCACTCGCCATGGAAGCGCTCGAGGACCGCACCGCCTGCCTGCTCGCCAATCATGGCATGATCGTGCTCGGCGAAACGCTCGATCAGGCGATGTGGCGCGCGGTCGAGCTGGAAACCATCGCCAAGCAATATTTCTACGCCCTGCAGATCGGCACGCCCGTGCTCCTGCCGGATGCGGCGATCAAGGCGACGCTTGCGAAATTCTCGACCTATGGTCTGCAGACCGAGGATAACGAAGCGGCATGAACGCCCGTTACGATCTGATCGTCATCGGCGGCGGCATCAATGGCGCCGGCATCGCCCGCGACGCCGCCGGACGTGGCCTGTCCGTCTTGCTGGTCGAAAAAGGCGATCTGGCTGAGGGAACATCCTCACGCTCCGGTAAGTTGGTGCATGGCGGGCTGCGCTATCTCGAACATCATGAGTTCCGCCTGGTGCGCGAAGCGCTGATCGAGCGTGAGGTGCTGCTGCAGGCAGCACCTCATATCGTCTGGCCGTTGCGCTTCGTGCTGCCGCACAGCCCGGAGCAGCGGCCGGCCTGGATGATCCGCCTGGGGCTGTTCCTTTATGATCATCTTGGTGGACGCAAGCGCCTGCCGGGGACGCGCCGCCTCGATCTGCGCCACGCGCCGGAAGGCGAGCCAATGCGGGACGACTTTCCGCACCGCTTTCGAATATTCCGATTGCTGGGTCGATGATGCGCGGCTGGTGATTCTCAACGCGCTGGACGCGGCAGCGCATGGCGCGGTGGTGCGCACACGCACGGAGGCGGTTTCCGCCCAGCGCGTGGACGAGCTTTGGCAGGTGACGCTGCGCGGCGCGGACGGCAAGACCGAGACGGTGCGCGGCCGCGCGCTGGTGAATGCCGCCGGCCCGTGGGTGGAGCGCGTCCTCAACCGGGTCGCCGGCAGCAAGCCGCGCAAAAACGTGCGGCTGGTGAAGGGCAGCCATATCGTCACCCGCAAATTCTGGCAGGGAGAACAGGCCTACCTCCTGCAGAACGACGATAAGCGAGTGATTTTCGTCAATCCTTACGAGGGCGATCTCTGCCTGATCGGCACCACCGACATCCCTTTCGACGGCGCCGCCGAGGATGTCGCGATCGACGAAGCCGAGCGGCTCTATCTGCTGCGGGTGGTCAACCGCTATATGCGCCATCAGCTCGATAAAACGGACATCGTCCATGAATTTTCGGGCGTGCGCCCGCTTTACGACGATGCAGCGGCAAACCCGTCGGCCGTGACACGGGATTACGTGTTCGACGTGGAGGCGCCGGCCGGCGCGGCGCCGTTGCTTTCCGTGTTCGGCGGCAAGATCACCACCTATCGCAAGCTCGCCGAACACGCGCTGGAAAAACTTCGCCCCTTCTTCCCCACGCTCGGCCCGGCTTGGACCGAACATGCGAAGCTGCCGGGCGGCGATATGCCAGGCGCTGATTTCGCTTCGTTCGAGGCCCTTCTCGGGCGCGATCATCCCTTTCTGCCGGCGTCGTTGCTTCACCATTATGCGCGGCTCTACGGCACCAGGGCGCATCTGCTGCTCGAGGGCAAACATTCGCTCGACGCGCTCGGCCGGCATTACGGGGCGAATTTCTACGAGGCGGAGGCGGATTTTCTGCGCCGCACCGAATGGGCGATGACGCCTGAAGACATTCTCTTCCGCCGCACCAAACATCATCTGCATTTAAGCGCGCGCGAGGAGGCGGCAGCCGCCGACCTGCTCGCGCGCGCGGCGTGAGCAGGTCGGCCATGGCATCGATCGACACGGATCCGGCCTATCGCGCGCTGCTGGCTCTGTCCGCACGCATCGGCGCGGATCGCCTGCTGGTGCAGGCGGCGGGCGGCAACAGCTCGATCAAGACCGCTGACGGGGTGATGTGGATCAAGGCTTCCGGCACCTGGCTCGCCGATGCCGAGCAGCGCGCGATCATGGTGCCGGTGGATTATGCACGCATGGAAGCGGCGCTCGTCCGCGGTGATCCGGCGGCGGCACGGCAGCAGGATTTCGTGGTGGCCGCGCTGGCGGCGGGAGATCTGCGCCCCTCGATCGAAACCTCCATGCATGCCGTCATTCCCTTTCGCATCGTGGTTCATGTGCATTGCGTCGCCACGCTCGCTTATGCCATCCGCGCCGATGCGCCAGCGACGATCGCGCCTTTGCTCGAAGGACTCGATTGGCGCTTCATTCCCTATGCCAAGCCCGGCGTGGCGCTGGCCGAAGCGATCCGCGCGGTGCCGCCGGCGCCGGTCTATGTGCTCGCCAATCACGGGCTGGTCGTCGCGAGCGAGACAGTGGACGAAGCAGCTTCGCTGCTCGCGGACATCGCCGCGCGGCTCGACGCACCCCGGCGGCACGGCTTCGCGCCCAACCTTGCACGGCTTGCGGAACTCACCGCCGGCACGAATTATGTACCCGCCATGGAAAATTCCTTGCATGCGGCTGGCCGCCCCGGCGCTGCGCCCGATCGCGACCCGCTCGCTCTATCCGGACCATGTGATCTTTCTCGGCCGCGGCGTGCCATTGGTGCAGCCAGGCGAGACGCTGCCCGAGGCGGCGCGCTTTGGTGCTGGTCGAGGGGGTGGGAGCAATGCTGGCGCGCAACATTTCGCCCTCCGCACGTGCCATGGCCCTCTGCCTGGCTGACGTGCTGTCGCTGCTGCCTGACGGGGTGCGGATGACCGCGCTCAGCGAAGCGGACGAGGATGCGCTGCTCGATTGGGACGCCGAGCGTTACCGCCAGGAGATCGCCCGCGCATGAGCCAAGTGATCGGTGTCGATCTCGGCACGTCCGGGCTGCGGGCGGTGCTGGTGAGCGCCGACGGCGCCGTGCGCGCGCGAACTTCCGTGCCCATTGCCGCCGCGCGCAGGCGGGACCCGCAATGCTGGTGGGAAGCGCTGAGCGAGGCGCTGGCCGCCTTGCCCGAACGCGGGCTGGCGCGCGCGATCGCCATCGACGGGACTTCCGGCACCATCCTGCCGATAACGCGCGATGGGCGCCCGCTGGCGCCGGCAAGCCTTTACAATGATGCGGCGCAGGAAGAAGCGGTCGCGGCCGTTGCGGCGCAGGCACCGGCGGACAGCGCCGCCCGTGGCGCGACCTCGCCGCTCGCGCGCATGCTTAGCTGGGCGGGAATGCGCGATCTGGCCTTTCTGCTGCACGAAGCGGACTGGCTCGCCGGCAGGCTGCGCGGCCATTACGGATGGAGTGACGAGAATAATGCCCTGAAATCCGGCTACGAACCGCGCGCCGGGCGCTGGCCGCTCTGGCTCGGGCGGCTCGGCGTCACGCCCTTCCTGCCGCAAATCGTGCCTGCCGGGTCACCGCTGGGCCCGATCTCGGAGACGATCGCACAGGCGCTGGGGCTCGCACCGGGCTGCGTGGTGGTGGCCGGGACGACCGATGGCTGCGCCTCCTTTCTCGCCACCGGCGCCGCGATGGAAGGCGACGCGGTCAGCGCGCTCGGCTCGACTCTGACCATCAAGCTGCTCTCGCAGCGCCCGCTTTTCGCGCCGCATTACGGCATCTACAGCCACAAAGTCGGCGGGCTGTGGCTCGCGGGCGGCGCCTCGAATGCCGGCGGGGCGGCGCTGGCAAAAATCTTCTCGCCCGAACGCATCACCGAACTCTCCGCGCGCATCGATCCGGCGGTGCCCTCGCCGCATGATTTCTATCCGCTGCCGGCGGCCGGCGAGCGCTTTCCGCGTGCCGATCCCACGCTGGCGCCGCGTCTTGGCCCACGGCCGGCGGACGATGCCGAATATCTCGCGGGGCTGTTCGAGGGGCTCGCGCGCATCGAGGCTGAAGCCTACCGGCGGCTCACCGAACTCGGCGGCCCGGCGGTCTCCCGCGTGCTGAGCGTCGGCGGGGCAGCCGCCAATCCGGTCTTCACCGCGATCCGCGCCCGGGTGCTCGGCATCGAGGTGCAACGCGCCGCGCAGGACGAAGCGGCTTACGGCGCCGCGCTGCTCGCGCTAAAGGGCGCGCCATGATCCGCTGTGAAACACTACGCGACCTCGCTGACGAGGCCGATCTGTTCCTGGTCGACCAGTTCGGCACGCTGCATGACGGGGCGCAACCTTATCCGGGCGCCGTGGAAGCGCTGCTCGCCTTACGCGCAGGCGGCAAGCGCGTGGTGCTGTTGACCAATTCCGGGCGGCGCGCGGCCTATAACGCAGCGCGCCTCGCGCGGCTTGGCTTTCCGCCCGAGACTTACGACCTGCTGCTGAGCTCAGGCGAGCACGCCTGGCAGCGTCTCGCCGCGGACGATGGACGCCGGGAGCCACGCCGCGCTTTGCTGATCGCGCGCGGTGAAGATTGGGGATTTTTCGAGGGTCTCGACCTGTTGCCGGCGGCCGGGCCGGAGGATGCCGACCTGGTGATCATCTCCGGCAGCGAGGCGGATACTGTTCCCCTCGCAACCTATAAGTCCATGCTGTGGCGCGCGGCCGAACGGCGGCTCCCCTGCTACTGCACCAACCCGGATCTCGAGATGGTGCTGCCGGAACATCAGATGGCCGCGCCCGGCGCGGGGCACATCGCGAACCTCTATGCTTCCATGGGCGGCAGCGTGACCTGGATCGGCAAGCCGCACCCGGAAATCTACCACGCCGCCCTCGAGCTTCTTGGCGCCGTGCCGGGACCGCGCGTGATCGGCATCGGCGACAGCCTGCTCCATGATGTCGCGGGTGCCGCCGGTGCCGGCTGCCGGGCGGCGCTGCTGCGCGAGGGGATCATCGCCGGCAAGAGCGATGCGGCGCTCGCGGCGCTGATCGAAGCAGCGCCGGCACAGCCGGATTTCCTGGTCGAACGCTTCGTCTGGTAACGAAGCTACGCGCGTGTCGCGTGCGCGGCCGCGACAAGTTGTGCATCGATGAACTTCTTTGCATGGCGCGCCAGATCCGCGTTGTCCGACCATAGATTGCGCCAGACGCCCAGCATCGAGGAGAGTTTCGGATCGACCACGGCGGAGGAGAAGGATTCGAAGGCGATCGGCCCGGCATAGCCGATCCGCGCCAGGCTGCGGAACACCGCGGCGAAATCCACCGTGCCGGTGCCAAGGTAACCGCGATGGCTTTCGCCGACATGAAAATAGCCGAGCCGCCCCCCGCAACGCTCGATCGCGGGGCCGAGCGCTCCCTCCTCGATGTTCATATGATACGTATCGAGATGCACCTTGAGGCCGTGCGCACCGATCCGCTCGATCATCCCGAGCGCCTGTGACGCCGTATTCAGCACATTGCTTTCATAGCGGTTGACGACCTCGAGATGGAGCCCGATGCCGGCATTGCGGGCCGTCTCCGCCAGCCTATGCAAAACGCGCTCGGCATTCGCGATGCCTTTCGGCGTCGCCGGCTGCATATATTTGCGCATCGCCGAATGGATGACACCGCAAAGATCCGTCCCGCCCGCATCGCGGACCACGGCGAGCGCACGCTCCAGCAAGGCGGCGCCGCGACCCACCACGTCATCATCCTCGCTCGAAATGTCGCTGCTTTCATCAAGGCCGAGCGAGGCGGTCATGCCGAGCGCGTGGCGCGCGAGCATCCGCCGCGTATGCGCGATATCGACCTGCCACGGGTCAAGGACCGGCATTTCGATAAAATCATAGCCGGCTTCGGCGGTGGCGCGCACCGCCATTTCGCATTCCTCACGGTTCCATCCTCCCACCCATACCGAGGCGTGCACGCCGATCCGGCCGCCAGGCTTCATCATGTCGTTCCCTCCTCCAGTTTGGCCGCGGCCCGGCGTTCCAGGCGATGCCGCAGAAAATTCTCCGCCAGCACGACGAGCACGAGAATCACGCCGATGACGCCGGCTTGAAAAATCGGATTGTAATCATTGTAGCTCAGCCCGTAATCGGCGATGGCGATGACCACGGTGGCAAGAGCGGTGCCGAGAACAGACCCGTCGCCGCCAAAAATGCTGGCGCCGCCAAGCACCACGATGGCGATGCTGATCAGGTTCGCCTGATCGGTCCCGTCGGGCGTCGCCGTCCCCAGCCGGGCGGCGCCGATGATGCCGGCAAGGCCCGCGAGCGTACCGGCGATGACATAAGTCGCCGCACGCATTCGGTCGACGCGGATCCCGGCGAGCCGCGCGGCCAGCGCGTTCGTACCGGTGAGATAGAGCGCCCGGCCGAACACGCCGCGATGCTGCAGCAGGGCCAGCAACACGAGGATCGGAAGGTAGAGGCACAGAAGCTGAAAGGGCAGCCCGAGCCATGTGCCCTGACCGATCGCAAGGAAGGCCGGCGGCGCCGAGGTGAGATCGATATTGGTCCCGTTTGTGGCGACCAAAGCAAGACCGTTGAACATGAACATCGTCGCCAGCGTGACGATGATCGCCGGGATGCGCAGAAGCGTCACCGCCAGGCCGTTCATGAGACCCATCGCCGCACCGCCGGCAACCCCGGCCAGAACCGCGAGCGGCCACGGCGCGCCGTGGCTGATGAGCAGGCCCGTCAGCACCTCGGCCAGGCCGGAGATCGCGCCGACGGAGAGATCGATCCCGCCATCGCCGCCGCAGATCACGAAGGTCTGGCCGAAGGCGATGATTCCGACCTCGACCGCGAACACCGCCATGCTCGACAGGTTGGTTCCCGAAAGGATGGTCATATCGCCGCTCGCGAAGCCGCCCAGCACCAGCAAGGCGACGATGCCGAGCAGCACGATCCGGCCGCTGCGCAGGCTTGTCATATGACCTCCTGCCGCCGCATCTGGCCGAGATGTCCCGCGCCGACCGAGGCGAGAATGATCAGCCCGAGCACCACGCCGCCCCAGAAAGGCTGGATATGCATGAGCACGATGGCGTCGGTGACGAGGCTGACGATCAGCGTCCCCAGCAGCGTGCCGAGCAGCGTGCCACGGCCGCCCGCCAGTTCGGTGCCGCCCAGCACGACCGCGGCGATCACGCTGAGTTCAAACCCCTCGCCTGTCGAAGTCTGCACCAGCGGACTCTGGCCAAGCTGCACCAAAGCGGCAGCACCCGTGCAGATCCCGAGCAGCACATAGGAGATGAGCCGGATGCGGCGCACCGGAATGCCAGACAGCCGCGCCGCTTCTTCATTATTGCCGACGGCATAGACATGGCGCCCGCCACGATGGGCCCGCAGGATAAAGGCCGCCCCAGCCATGAACAGCAAGGCAATTACCGCGACCATGGGCAGCGGCCCGATCCGTGTCGCAATAAAGATCGTCGTCAATGCCGGTGGGATCGCCGTGATCCAGTTGCTGCCGAGCACGAGAAAGACACACATGCGGAAAATGCTCAGCGTGCCGAGCGTGGCGACCACCGGCGGCACGCCGCCTTGCAGGATGACGAGCGCATTCACGAGGCCGAGCAAACCGCCGGTTGCGCAAAATAGCGGCGCTACCAGCGGCAATGGCCAACCGGCCTCGAAGGCTAGCCCGCCAATCGCGGCGACGAGGCCGAGCATCGAGCCGATTGAAACATCGATGCCGCCGGTGAGGATCACGATGGTCATGCCGGTCGCCGGAATCGCCGTGATCGCGCTGGTGACGAGCAGTGAGCGGATATTGACCGGATTCCAGAACGTCCCGTGCGAGACGATGCTGACGGCGAGCGTCACCACGACAAGCGCCCCCAGGAGCGCCGCTTCGCGGCCCGCCACGGCAAAAAGCGGCCGGCCGCGTGCCGGCATGGCCTGCGGGCCCGCATGGGCGCTCATGCGATCTGGCTCTGCGGTTGCAGCTCCGGCGGAGCCGTCGCGGCACCGATCGCCGCCGCCAACACGCGTTCCGCCGTCATTTCAGCGCCCGCGCAGCGATCGACGACACGGCCGCCCCGCATGACGATCATAGACTGGCTGAGCGCCAAAATCTCAGCGAGATCCGAGGAAATCACCACGATCGCGGTGCCCTCTTTGGCCATCGCACGAATGAAATCATGAATTTCCTCCTTGGTGCGGATGTCGATGCCACGGGTCGGCTCATCGAGGATCAGCAGCTTGAGCGGCCGCGCCGCCCAGCGGGCAAAAAGCCCTTTCTGCTGGTTGCCGCCGGACAGCGTGCCGATCGCGGTCCCCGGTCCGCGCGCCTTGATGGCGTAGGAGCGCATCATCTGCGCCGCCTCGGCGGCCAGGCCCTGAAAATCGAGGGCCGGGCCACGGCGGAACCGCGCCAGCGCATTGCAGGTGAGATTGCGCTCCAGCGATTGCGGCGCGAAGATTCCCTGGCGCTTGCGGTCCTCCGGCAGGTAGCCGATGCCGAGCCGGATCGCCTCGGCGGGCGAGGTTGGTCTAACCTGAGTGCCGTCGAGCAGGATCGTTCCGCCGGTCACACTCAGCGCGCCAAACACGCTCATCGCGACTTCCGAGCGGCCCGCGCCGACCAGCCCATAAATACCGGTGATCATGCCCGCCGGGATGTCCCAGTCCACCTCCGTGAAATAAAGCGGGTGCGACAGCCGCCTGATGCTCAGCATCGGCCGCACCGCTTGCTTCATGTCCCCGGCCGGCGCGATCTCGGCGGCCCGCGCCGGGCTCGTGCGGCCTGCCATCAGCTGCAGCAGTTTCTCGCCGGTGGCCTCCCGCGCCGGGTAGTTGCCGGTGACCCGGCCGTCGGTGAGCACCGTCACATGATCGCCGATCCGGGGCACCTCCTCGAGCCGGTGGGTGATGTAGACAATGGCGCGGCCGGCGGCACGCAGGCGATGGATGATGCCGACCAGCCGGTCGGTCTCCGCGCGCGAAAGGATCGATGTCGGCTCGTCAAGAATGATGACACGTGCGTCCTGGACGAGGGCCTGCGCGATCAGCACGAGCTGGACATGCCCAAGGCCGAGCGTGGAGATCGGACGGTGCAGCACGGCTTCCGGAAGATCGAGTGCCGCGAGCCACGGGCGCACGCGTTCCACCATCGGCTGGTGGCGCACCATGCCGAACCGGTTACAGATCTCACGCCCCGCAAAGATGTTTTCGAGCACGGTGAGATGCGGATAGACCATCGGCTCCTGGTATACCGCCGCGATCCCAAGCGCCCTTGCATGCTCGGGATCGCGCAGTGCAACGCTGTCACCATCTATGGTGATGTGCCCGGCATCGGGACGGATCGCTCCCGTCAGCACCTTGATCAGCGTGGATTTCCCGGCGCCGTTCTCGCCCAGAAGCACGAGCACCTGGCCGCCGGCAATCGTGACATCCACGCCTTTCAGGGCGCGGACCCCGCCGAAATTCTTCACGATGCCGGAGAGCGTGATGCGGATCATCGCCGGGGGCGCGCCGCCGCGTCAGAAATCGAGCTGGACATTCGACTTGTCGATCACCAGCGGTTTGCCGAGCAGCAGCGTGCGCGTCGCCGCATCGTAAGTCACCGTGCCAAGGCCTGGGACATTGTCGGTCGCGGCGATCTGCTTATGCTCCAGCTCCTGCACCACGCCCCAAACGGTAAGGTAAGCGAGATCGACCGGGTTCCAAAGCACCACGCTCTTGACCGTCCCGTCATTGACGTAAGGGCGGATGGTGTTGGGATCGGTGATGCCCGTCACCGCCACCTTCCCCGAAAGCCCGGCCTGCAGCACCGCTTGCGCCGCCCCCGGAACCGCGGTCGAGTTCACCCCGATAATGCCTTTGAGCTGCGGATAGGCGGAGAGGAGCTGAGCCGTGAGCTCGGTAGCCTTGCTGATATCCTCTCCCGCATACTGGATGCTGACGATTTTCATGTTCGGGTATTTTTCCGCCATGTAGCTCTTCATGTCGGCGATCCACCCATTGAGATTCGTCGCGGTCGGCCCGCCCGAGACAAACGCAACGTCACCGGTCGCGTTGATCTGCTGGGCGAGCTGATCGACCACGGCATCGGCCAGATCCTGATCATTCGCCTGGCTGACCCGCAATGTCAGGTCATTCCCGTCCACCTGTGAATCGCTGGAATAGAAGAGCACGCCTTCATTCGTCGCCTGCGTTGCCTGGGCTTCAAGCGCCGTCGGGCTGTTCGCCGACACGCCGACCGCATCGAAGCGCTTGTTGATCATGCTCTGCACGATCTCGGTCTGGCCGGACAGTGAAGCGGTTGTCGGGCCCTGATAGATGATCCGCGCGCCGAACGCCTGTCCGCCTTTTTCCAGCCCCACTTTCATTGCGTTAAAGTAAGGGATGCCGATCAGTTTCGGCACGAAGCCGATACGCCAGACCTTGGCTTGCGCGGGCGCCACGCCAAAAGCGACCGCACCGGCGAGAACGAGGCTGAGAACAGCATGTTTGGACATAGGAATCCTCCCTGGCCGCTTTTTGTTACGGCTCTTTCTGTTGTTCATAGGCAAAGGACAGCACATCAAACGCCGATCCCGTAGGATCGGCAAGCGATCAGACGATGCCGCCGCCCGACGCGGCCCGGACGGGACGGCGCGCCGCGCAAGCAGCACGGTAGCCACTCGCCCGATAAGCAACGATCGGGTCAATGGCTCCGCCTCCACGATAGCGCGCCATGGCCAGGATCGGGCCGACATCCGTGGTGAAAGCACGTTTCAGAATTTGCGTGGCCAGAAGCGCATCGTTCGCCGCCTGGGCGGCCTCGAGTGCGACGCGGTCGACGAGGCATGCCTGGACATAAGCGCGTGCCGCCTCGGTCGCGCTCAGCAACAGGCTCTCGATCGGGTCCGTCACGTTGTGCGACTGATCCAGCATGTAAGCGGGTGCCGTGGCCAGGCGCTCGCGCCTTGCGGCGTCGACCAGCTCGTTAAAAATCAGGAACAGGCGATAGGGCGCGATGGCACCGGCATCCAGATCGTCATCGCCATATTTCGAATCGTTGAGGTGAAACCCGCCGAGACGGCCTGCATGAATCAGCCGTGCCACGACCTGCTCTATATTCGTCCCCGGCGCATGATGGCCGAGATCCACCAGCACTGCCGCCCGCTTCCCGGTTGCCTGCGCCGCCAGCAGCGCACTGCCCCAATCCTGCACGACGGTCGCGTACAGAGCCGGCTCGTAGAATTTATATTCGAGCAAAAGCCGCCAGTCCGGCGGCAGCGCCACGTAGATCTGGGCAACGCTTTCGAGATAACGCTCGAAGGCGCCTGCAAGACTTTGCTGGCCGGGGAAATTCGCGCCGTCGCCGATCCAGACGGTCAACGCCTTGGCGCCGAGGCTTTCGCCCAAACGGATGCAGTCGAGATTATGCGCGACCGCCTGGGCGCGCACCGCCGGATCGGTATGGCTCAGGCTGCCGAACTTGTAGGAGAGAGCCTGGCCGGGACTGTCCTGGAACGTGTTGGAATTGACCGCGTCGAAACCGAGCCCGAGACTTTCCGCATAGGCCCTGAGCTCGGCGGGATCGCTGGCCGTATCCCAGGGAAAATGCGGCGAGACACGCGGTGTCATGGCGGTCAGCTGGTGCACCGCCGCGCAATCGGCGAGCTTGTCGAAAATATCGCGCGGCTCGCCCAAACCGGGGAAACGCGCGAACCGCGTGCCGCCGGTTCCAACGCCCCAGCTCGGCAGAGCGACGCTGAAACGTCCCGCCGCCTCCGTGATCCGTTCCAGGTCAATGAAGCGGCGCGCGAGTTGCGCCCCCAGCGCGTCATAATCCTCCCGGAGCGCGGGCAAGGCGGCCTCGTTGGCCGCATTGACCAGCCCCGCCGCCAATACCGGGCGGCTCATCGGGTGAAGGCCGGGGCGTGACCGGCATCGATATTGAGGAGATTACCGGTCGATTTGGCGGAGAGGTCGGAGGCGAAGAACGCCACGCCCTCCGCAATATCCTCGGGATACACGCTCTTCTTGAGAAGGGATCGCTCCCGGTAGATCTCCTCAAGCCCTTCGCGCCCGGTATTATAGGCCGCCGCGCGCTGATCGCCCCATTCGCCCTTCCAGATCCGCGAGCCACGCAATACCGCATCAGGATTGACCACATTGGCGCGGATCCCATGGGGCGCGCCCTCAAGCGCCAGGCAGCGGGCGAGCTGCAGTTCGGCCCCCTTCGCCGTGCAATAGGCGGCGGCACCGGGCGAAGCGACGAGCGCATTCTTCGAGCCGACGAAGATGATCGATCCGCCCTGCCCCGCCGCCACCATCAGCCGGAACGCCTCGCGGGCGACGAGAAAATACCCGGTCGCGAGGATGTCGAGATTGCGCTGCCAGAGCGCGAGGCTCGTTTCGGTGATCGGCGCGGCCGAGGCGATCCCGGCATTGCAGACGCAGATATCCAGCCCGCCGAAACGGAGGGCGACGTCATGCAGCAGCGCCCCCACCGCTTTCTCGTCGGTCACATCCACCCATGAAGCGGCCACGCGGTCGCGCCCGCTATCGCTGACAAGCGCGGCCTCCGCCGCCGCGAGCGCGTCGCGGTCGATATCGCAGACGACCACCGCAGCCCCATCGGCTAAAAGCCGCCGCGCCGTCGCCATGCCGATGCCCCCGGCGCCGCCGGTGATCAGCGCCACGCGGCCGGTCAAGGCGCGTGGCTTCGGCTGGCGCTGCAGCTTCGCCTCCTCAAGCAGCCAATATTCAATGTCGAACGCCTCCTGCTCGCCGAGCCCCTGATAGGTCGAGACCGTCGAAGCGCCGCGCATGACGTTGATCGCATTAACGTAGAACTCCGCGGCGATCCGCGCCGTGCTGGCGTCGGCGGCGAAGGTCATCATGCCGATTCCGGGGATCAGCGTGACCACAGGATTGGCGTCCCGCTGCGATGGTGAGTTTTCGCGCCGGCAGCGCCCGTAATAGGCGCCGTATGCCGCACGGTAAGCCTCGACGGCCGGTGCCGCGCGCGCGATCAACGCTTCTGCATCCTCCCGCGCCGGATCGAAGGGCAATACCAATGGCCAGATCTTTGTGCGCAGGAAATGATCAGGGCAGGAGGTGCCGGCTGCGGCGAAAGCTCCGAGGTCGTGCCCCCCGACGAAGGCGAGCACCGAATCCTGGTCGTCGAAATGGCCGATCTTCAACTGGCCGGCGGAAACAAGGCCGCGCAAGGCCGGCATCGCCGCAGCGGCAATGGCGCGCCGCGCCTCCGGCGGGGCCGGCGGCACCGCTACGCCGCCAAACACCGCCCGCCCAGCGCTGCGCGCATCGAGCCAGGAGATGGCACCATTGATCACGTCCAGCGTCGTCGCGTAACAGGCACGGTCGGTCCCGCCCCAGGTGAACAGCCCGTGCTGCCCCAGCACCACACCGCTTGCATGCGGGTTCTCGGCGACGAAGCGCTCGAGCCAAAGGCCCAGCTCGAAGCCCGGCCGCCGCCATGGCAGCCAGCCGATGTCACCGCCCCAGATCTCTTTTGTCAGCGCCTCTCCATCCACCGAGGTGGCGATGGCGATCACCGCATCCGGGTGCACATGGTCGACATGCGGATAAGGCACGAAGCCGTGCAGCGGCGTGTCGATGCTCGCCGCGCGAGGATTGAGGTTGAACGTGCAGTGCGGATAGAGCGCGACCATCGCATCCTCATCCGCCGGCCCGCGATAGCGTTCGCGCAGCGCCAGGAAGCGATCGAGATAGAGCGTCGCAAAGCCGTCACGGCTTATGCTGCCGAGGTCACCGCCCGACCCTTTCACCCATAGAACATCCACTGCCTGGCCGGTCAGCGGGTCACGCGCCTTCAGCTTGGCGCTCGTATTGCCGCCGCCGAAATTGGTGATGCGCACATCGCTGCCAAGAAGGTTCGAGCGATAGACCAGCCGCTCCTCAGGCGTCATTACCCCCGCCAGCGCTTCGTCCCACAGGTCCGGCAGCTTTCCGCTCTCTTCCATCCTGTTTTCCTTGTTTTCGCTCCCTGGCGGGCGTCGCTGTGCGCCACCAGCCGCCGTCACCGTACCCAAGTCGCCAATCAACTTCAATCATTTTGAATCAGATTCAATCACAAACCGTCAATTATGGTTGACAGGGCGCGCCCTGCATCCTTTCCTTGCGTCGCAAGGGAGGCTTCCGTGCTGGAGCGCGAGCGACACAGAATGATTTTACAGGCGCTGGCGGATGAGCCGGTGCTCTCGGCCACGCGGCTTGGCGACATGCTCGGCGCCTCGGCGGCAACGATCCGGCGCGACATTGCCACACTGACGGAGGCGGGTGCGGCGCGCCGCGTGCGCGGCGGCATCGAGGCGATTGGCCAAGGCGACCGGACCCGTCTCGTCGGCATGCCCTATGTGCACCGCCAGATCGTCGCCGGGCCGGCAAAACGGGCGATCGCCCGCGCCGCCGCGGCACGGCTCCCCAAAGGGGCGAGCCTGGTCATTTCGGGCGGCTCGACGACGGCGCATCTTGCCGAATTCCTGCGCGAGGACGCGCGCGACATCCTCACCAACTCGCTTCCCGTCGCCGTCGGTCTCGCGGAAACGCATAACCGCATCACCCTGCCGGGCGGTACGATCTATCCCGATCAGAACATCGTCCTGAACCCTTTCGAGGATGAGCTCACAAGGCATTTCCGGGCGGATATTTTTCTCGCGGGCTGCCATGGCATCGACCGGACGGGGCCAATGGAAGCCGACCCGCTGGTCCTGCAGAGCCATGTACGCCTGCTCCGCTGCGCGGAGCGGATCGTCGTGCTCGCGGACAGCCGTAAGCTCCGCCAGCGCTGCGCGACGCTGCTCACGACGCTTGAACGCATTTCATGCCTGATCACCGATGCCGGCGCGCGTGAGGAGGAGCTGGCGCCGTTCCACGAGGCGGGGCTCGAAATCGTCATCGTCGAGCCGGATCCATGACAGGCTGCACCGCGATCATCGATGTCGGCAAGACGAACGCCAAGCTGCTGCTCTCGGATCAGGCGGACGGACGGGTCATCTGGTCGGCCGAGCGCGCGGCCCGCTTGCCGCCGCGACGCCCGCACGTGCCGTGCCGGGAACTCGACGTCGCCGGCATCGAGGCTTGGCTCCTCGACGCGCTCGCCGAGGCGGCGCGCATCGCCCCGGTCACCCACATCGTTCCGATCGCCCATGGTGCCGCCCTCGTCATTATCGGCGCCGATGGATCCGTGCTTGCCGCCCCCGATTATGAAGACGCGGCGTTTGATAAGCACCGGGAAGCCTACGCCTCGCTGCGCGACCCATACCGCGAGACCTACTCGCCATCGCTCCCTCTCGGCCTCAATCTCGGCCGCCAACTTTTTCACCTTGAGCGCGAGGCCGCTGCCCTCATGGAAGCCGCCGCTTCGATCCTGCTTTGGCCACAATACTGGGCCTGGCGTCTATGCGGCGTCGCGGCGAGCGAACTGACCTCGCTCGGCAGCCACTCGGACCTGTGGCGGCCCCGGGAGGGGCGCGTCTCTTCCCTCGCCGAAGAGCAAGGCTGGGCCAGGCTGTTGCCGAAGCTGCGTCGCGCGGATGAAGTGCTCGGCCCGGTTCGGCCCGAGCTCGCAATGGCCTGCGGCCTTGCCCCTGATTGTGCCGTGCTCTGCGGCATGCATGATTCCAGCGCATCGTTCCATGCCATGCGCGGCTTCGCTGAGACTGTGATCTCGTCGGGCACATGGACCATCATCATGACAAGCGCCGCGTCCCTCGACCGGCTCGTCGAGGCTAGCGACATGCTGGCCAATGTCGATATTGGCGGGATGCCGGTCGCTGTCGCCCGCGCGATGGGCGGCCGGGAATATGCGGCGGTGGCGGGAGACAAAGCTCCCGCCCCGACGCCTGAAGCGCTGACGGACATCGTCAAACGCGGCGCCATGGCGCTGCCGAGCTTTGCCGCGGGCGGCCCGTTCCAAGGGCAACGCGGCATGATCTCAGGCGCCGAGGCACTCAACCCGGCGGCCCGCGCGGCACTCTCGACGCTCTATGTCGTCCTGCTGGCCGACGAGATGCTGCGCGCGCTCGACGCGCGTGGCCCTGTTGTCGTCGACGGCCCCCTGGCCAGCAATCCGCTCTTCGCCCCCGTGCTGCAGGCGCTGCGTCCTGACAGCCTTATCCATCGCAGCCGGGCCCGTGACGGCGTGGTCAGCGCCGCGAACGCCCTTGCTCTAGGCCGTCGCCAGCCCGCCTTAGCGCCGGAGCCGGTCGCGCCCCTCATCCTCCCCGGCCTCGACGATTATCGGCACGCGTGGCGGACGCGCGTCGCGGCGCGATGATGCGACCGGGGCGAACCCGCTGGGAGAAGATCCCCATCGAGACTCAAGAAAATCAAAAAGAAAAGGGAAACGGACATGGATGAGATGACGCTTGAAACCAGCCACGCCACGCCGCGCGACGCCGTGGAATCCTGGCTTTCCGCCTTCAATGCCGCCCTCGCCAATCATGATGTAGAGAGCGCAACGAGGCTCTTTGCCGCCACCTGCTTCTGGCGCGACCTCATCGCCTTCACGTGGAACATCAAGACCGTGGAGAACCAAGAAGGCGTACGTGATATGCTGCGCCACACCTTGCCCCATCTGGGCCGCGCGACATTCTCCCTCGCCGGAGAGCCCACGCAAAAGGACGATGTTGTCGAAGCCTGGCTCACGCTGGAAACCGGCATCGGCCAGGGCCAGGGGCATTTGCGCCTGCGCGGCGGCGAAGCCTGGACGCTGCTCACATCCCTCGCCGAGCTCACAGGTTTCGAGGAGCCTGCGGGGGTACGCCGTCCCTTGGGGGCAGAGCACGGCACTTCCAAAGCCCGCAAGACCTGGCAGGAAAAACGCGAGGCGGAAGCCCGCTCTCTGGGCTCCGAAACGCAGCCCTACGTGCTCGTCATCGGCGGCGGTCAGGGCGGCATCGCACTCGGCGCGCGGCTGCGCCAGCTGGGCGTCCCGCATATCGTCATCGACAAGCACGACCGGCCCGGCGACCAATGGCGCCAGCGCTATAAATCGCTCTGCCTGCACGATCCGGTCTGGTACGACCATCTGCCCTATATCGATTTTCCGAAGAACTGGCCGGTCTTCGCGCCCAAGGACAAGATCGGCGATTGGCTCGAATTCTACACCAAGGTGATGGAGATCAATTACTGGCCGAAAACCCTCGCCAAACATGCGGCGTTCGACGAGACCAGCAAAAGCTGGCGCGTGACGGTGGAGCGTGAGGGGAAAGAGATCGAGCTGCGCCCCACCCAGCTTGTTCTGGCCACCGGCATGTCCGGCAAGCCCAACATCCCTGCCTTCAAAGGCATGGAGCGCTTCAAAGGCGAACAGCATCACAGCTCCCGGCATCCGGGGCCGGACGCCTATACGGGCAAGCAGGTCGTTGTCATCGGCTCCAATAATTCCGCGCACGATATTTGTGCGGCCTTATGGGAAGCGGGGGCGGAGGTGACGATGGTGCAGCGCTCCAACACCCATGTCGCGCGCTCTGAATTGCTGATGGAATTCGGGCTCGGCAATCTCTATTCAGAACGCGCTTTGGCCAATGGTATCACCACCGACAAGGCGGACATGATCCTCGCTTCCCTGCCCTATCGGATCATGCATGAATTCCAGATCCCGATCTACGACAAGATCCGCGAACGTGACGCCGATTTCTACGCCGCGCTCGAGAAGGCCGGCTTCATGCTGGATTTCGGCGCTGACGGCTCCGGCCTCTCCATGAAATATCTGCGCCGAGGCTCGGGCTATTACATCGATGTCGGCGCCAGCGAACTGGTGATCAATGGCAGCATCAAACTGAAAAGCGGTGTGCAGGTCGAAGAGATCACCGACACCGGCGTGAAATTCGCCGATGGCGAAGAGCTGCCGGCCGATCTCATCGTCTATGCCACCGGCTATGGCTCGATGAATGGCTGGGCGGCAGAGCTGATCAGCCAGGAAGTGGCGGACAAAGTCGGCAAGGTCTGGGGCCTGGGCTCCAACACGCCCAAAGACCCCGGCCCTTGGGAAGGCGAGCCGCGCAATATGTGGAAACCCACCCAGCAGGAAAATCTCTGGTTCCATGGCGGCAATCTGCACCAGTCACGCCACTACTCGCTCTATCTGGCCTTGCAGTTGAAAGCGCGCATGCATGGATTGCCCACGCCCGTTTATGGGCTGCAGGACGTCCATCACCTGGGCTGAGCCTTGCGTCTGATCCTTTCAGCAACCTGTTAGATACGGTTCGCCGCCGCCCACCGCAGCATCCGATCCCGCCGACGAATATCGCGCGATCGGATGCCGCCCCCTCCCGTGAATTTCTATTGTTGTCCCGGCCTGTGTCACGGCGGCGGCAACACCGGTCCGCTTGACGTTATGTTCTTTGCACGCATGGTACATCTATATTGATCTTCGCATGCAATGATCGTATTTGCCCCTCAAGAGCATAACGACCGACCGAGGAACGCCATGGACATGATCCAATCACCGCTGATCGTCTTGAATCCGAGCGACAATGTCGCGGTTGCACGGGTCGAAGTTGGTCCTGGAACCGCCATTGACGGCACGGATCTGCGCCCAGCCGGCAGGGTCGGGCGTGGACATAAGATCGCCCTGAGGCAGATCCTGAACGGGGAACCCGTCCTCAAATACGGGCAGGTGATCGGTTTTGCGACCCGGGACATCGCCGCGGGAGAGATCGTCCACACCGAGAACCTCGCATTCAGCGATCTGCACCTGTCGCACGACTTCTGTGTCGATGCCCGGCCGCCGGCGCTCATTGCGGCGGCAGCGCAGGCAACGTTCATGGGCTATCGGCGCCCGACCGGGCGCGTCGGCACGCGCAACTACCTGGCCATCATCGCCTCCGTGAACTGTTCGGCGACGGTCTCGCGCGCGGTCGCCGCGCATTTCAGCCGCAATGGCGAACTGGCGGCCTTCCCGAATGTCGATGGGGTCGTTGCCTTCACGCATGGTGGCGGTTGCGCGATCAATACCGAAGCGGAAGGTTATCACTATCTCACCCGCGCCATTTCCGGCTACGCGCTGAACCCGAATGTGGGCGGTGTTCTGATGATCGGGCTCGGGTGCGAGACGAATCAGATACCGGCGATTTTGTCAGCCCATGGCCTCACCGAAGGGCCCGCCCTTCGCACCATGACGATCCAACGAACGGGCGGCACGCGTAAGACGATCGAGGCCGGGATCGAAGCGGTGCGCGCCATGCTGCCTGATGTGAACAGCGCTTTTCGCACCAGGGAATCCGCCGCTTCGCTCACGATCGGGCTGGAATGCGGCGGCTCCGACGGCTATTCCGGCATCTCCGCAGATCCCGCGCTCGGCTATGCCTCCGACCTGCTCATCCGCCATGGCGGTACCGCCGTCCTGGCCGAGACACCGGAGATCTATGGCGCTGAGCATCTCCTGACCCGTCGTGCGGCGACACAGGAAGTCGCCCGGCGGTTGCTGGATCGGATCGAATGGTGGCAGGACTATGCCAAACGCAACAAGGCCGAGCTGAACAATAATCCCTCGCACGGCAACAAAGCCGGCGGCCTGACGACGATCCTCGAAAAATCACTCGGCGCGGTTGCCAAGAGCGGTTCCTCCCGCCTGGAAGCCGTCTACGAATATGCGGAACAGGTGGATACTAACGGCTTCGTCTTCATGGACACGCCCGGCTACGATCCGGTGGCCGTCACCGGGCAGATCGCCGGTGGCTGCAATCTCATCCTGTTCACGACCGGCCGCGGCTCCACGGTGGGCTACAAGCCGGTCCCTTGCATCAAGCTCGCCACCAACACGCCAATGTACCAGCATATGGCTGAGGATATGGACATTAACTGCGGCACCATCATCACCGGCGAGGAGACGATCGAGCAGGTCGGCGAGCGCATCTTCCAGAAGATTCTCGACATCGCTTCAGGCGAGCGCAGCCTGAGCGAGGGGTTGGATTATGGTGACAACGAGTTCGTTCCCTGGCAGGTCGGCGCCGTGATGTAGCCCACTTGTTTTGAGAAGCAGCAACGAAGAATGTCCGACAAACGCCTGCGTACCTATGAACAGATCGCCGAAATCCTTCGTGCCACGCTGCATGCGGGGATGCTGGCCGATGGCACGGTGCTGCTCGAGGGGCAGCTCGCCGAGATTTTCGGCGCGAGCCGGACACCGGTCCGCCAAGCGCTCGAATTGCTGCGGAGCGAAGGCTTACTCAATCTGTTTGAAGGACGCGGGCTGATCGTCGGGGACGGCGCCGTTCCCCCCATCAGAACACCGCTTTCAGCGGCCCATTTCAAGTACGGCGATACGGAAGTGACCAAACGCGCCGGCTGGCAGAATTTTTTCAGCGAGGTCGAGCGCATTCTCATCCACAGCTCCGTGTTCGGCCGGTTCCGGGTCAACGAAATGGAGCTCGCGCGCCATTATGGCGTGGGAAGGACAATCGCACATGATCTGCTGCTGCAGGCCGAACGGACGGGAATCGTCGCAAAATGCGAGCGCGGGCGTTGGGCAACCGTACCGCTCGATGAACGCCGGCTGGGCCATCTCTATGAGCTTCGCGCCCTGCTGGAGCCGGAAGCTTTGATCACCGCGCTGCCCCGGCTGGATGAGGCGACGCTCAACCTGATGCAGGAACGGCTGCGGGACGCCGTCGGTGCGTACCCGAACATGGATGGGGAAGCACTCGACCGGCTTGAACATGATCTGCATGTCGATTGTGTCAGCCGTTCGGACAATCCCGAGCTTCTCGAAGCCCTGCAGCGGACCCGCTGCATCATCATCTCCAGCCATCACATCCTCGGAACCGGCGTTCCGCTACCGACCCACGATCCGTTTTTCGAAGAACATATCGCCATTTTTGAGGCCCTGCGCACGAGCGATCCGGCACGCATCAGCCTGGCTGTCCGGGCCCATATCGACTCCGCCGCCGCGAAGGTGATCAACCGCCTCAACCTGTTTCGCGCGGCCGGGAGGATGCCGGACCTTCCCTATATCGGCGCCGGCGAGCAACCGATGACCCGCCCTGACAACAACATATAACCCAGGAGGATTGATGTCTGCTTCTCACCCCAGCACAGCCTATCGCGGCGTGTTTCCCGTCGTCCCGACGATCTTCGACGCGGACGGAAAGCTTGACCTCGACGGGCAGTTGCGCTGCGTCGATTTCATGATCGATGCCGGCTCGGACGGTCTCTGCATTCTGGCCAATTTTTCCGAGCAATTCGTCCTTTCCGACGACGAACGCGACATTCTCACCAAGGCGATCCTGAAGCATGTTGCAAGACGGGTTCCCGTGATCGTCACAACGAGCCATTTCAGCACGCAGATCTGCGTGGCGCGCAGCCGCCAGGCGGAGCAGCTGGGGGCGGCCATGGTTATGGTCATGCCGCCCTATCATGGCGCGACGATCCGCGCCTCCACGACCGGCGTTCGTTCATTTTTTCAAACCCTGTCCGACGCGATCTCCATCCCCATCATGATCCAGGACGCACCGGTGAGCGGCACGCCCCTTCCCGCGCCGTTTCTGGCAGCGCTGGCGCGTGAGATCGAACATGTGTCGTATTTCAAGATCGAGGTGGCGCAGGCCGCCGCGAAATTGCGGGAGCTGATCGCCGAGGGCGGCCAGGCGATCGAAGGCCCCTGGGATGGCGAGGAGGCGATCACGCTGCTCGCGGATCTCGATGCGGGCGCAACCGGCGCCATGACCGGCGGCGGATATCCCGACCTGATCCGACCGATCGTCCATACCTATCTCGCCGGCGACCGCGCCGGCGCCGTTGCCGCGTACAATCGATGCCTGCCGCTCATCAACTACGAAAATCGCCAATGCGGACTGCTGGCCGCGAAGGAGCTGATGAAGGAAGGCGGCATCATCGCCTGCGCGGATGGCCGCCATCCCATCGCGCCGCTGCCCCCTAGCGCGAAAGAAGGGCTGATCGAGACCGCGCGCAGCCTGGATCCCTTGGTCCTGCGTTGGGGCAAATAAACGCTCAGCCTTTCAATTTAACAGAGTAGCCAACACACAACCTTATTTTCTGATGTTCAACTGACTGCCCTGCTCTGGACAAAAGAAGTCTCCGAGCGGGGCGTCGGGCCAAAGCCTACGCCTCGTCCAAGCCAAAAAAAGAAAAATGGAAGCGAAGCCTATGAGTATAGCCCAAACGACAACCGTGCCGATGAGCAATGTGCGGTGGAAAATATTTATTTTGCTCCTGACGCTGGTCTCACTGAACTATATCGATCGCGCCGCCCTCTCGGTCTCGATGCCGCTGATCTCCCGGGAGTTTCACATGACGCCGGTGGTGCAGGGCCTCATCCTGTCATCATTCTTCTGGACCTATCTGTTCATGCAGATTCCCTCCGGCGTGCTGGTTGACCGGTTCAAGCCGCGCGCGGTCCTGTCTGGTGGCGCGGTGATCTGGGGCTTCTTCCAGGTCCTTGTCATGTTCACCACCGGCTGGTTCACCTTGATGCTGACCCGCTTCGGCCTTGGGATCGCCGAGGCCCCGATCTACCCGGCCGGCACCAAGCTCAGCGCCTTGTGGTTGACGCAGAATGAGCGGACGCGCGGCGCCAGCATGATCGATGGCGGCTCGGCCTTGGGGTCTGGATTTGGGGCCATCATCACCACGGCCCTCATCGGGTGGCTCAGCTCATGGCGCCTCGCCTTCCTGATCACCGGCATGGGCACCGTGCTCTGCGGCCTTTTTGCCTGGTGGTTCATCCGCAACCATCCTCATCAACACCCGCTCATCGGTGCCGATGAGGTGCTGAAGATCCAAGAGGCACATGCGCGAGAAGACCAGGCAAACCAGCCGGCCGCCGACAAGACTCTCGCGATACATTTCCTGCGCTTCCGCTCGGTCTGGTGCACGTTTGTCGCCCACACATGCACCAATCTGATCTTCTATGGCCTGATGACCTGGCTTCCAACCTACCTGTTTGCGGTTCATCATTTCAAACTGAGTTCAATGGGCAACGCCACCTTCGTCATCTTCCTGTGCGGCTTCGTCGGCGAGATTCTCGTGGGCCAGATCGCGGACCGGTGGCGGACGGAAGGCGGCGCGCCGAATGTTATCTATCGCACGCTTCTGGCGATCGGGGCCTGCGTTATCGCGGCGTCACTCTTCCTGGTCAGCTATGTCTCTCAACCGGACGCTGTCGTTGTGCTGCTCTGTCTCGCCGTGTTTTTCGTACGGTGGAATGGCGGATGCATCTGGACCGTTCCGGCTCTGCTTGCCACGCGCAACCGCACCGGTGTTCTGGCGGGTATGATGAATTTCGTCGGCAATATCGCCGGAATTTTCGTGCCGATCCTGATCGGCTTCATCGTCGGCATGACCGGTTCATATTTCCTGGCGCTGATGTTCTTTGTCGCGGTTGCCGTCACCCAGCTCGTGATGGCGATGCTCATCAACTACCAACGCCGCTTGCCGGTCTGACCATCGTTGGGTTAAGAAAAGTCTACTTTTTGTGAACAAAAAGTAGCAAAAAAACTTTGCTTATTTGGGCCCGTGCCGTTTCAAGGTCTCAGGCCCAAAGTCAAAAAAGTTTTTGCGCCGCTTTTTTCAAAAAGCGGCTGCTTTTCTTTGCAGGTTATTGCGCCACCAAAGGCTGGCTGCGCCCCAATTCATGCTTCAACGCCTCAAGATCGCCTCCGCCTGCCATATGGAACATCAGCTTCTCCAAGCTCAGCTCTGAACGGGGCGCGTCCAGCTCCACCTCACCGCGCGCCAGCACAATGAAATGATCGCCAACCATGTAGGCATGGTGCGGATTATGAGTGATGAATATGACACCTGTGCCATGTTCGCGTGCCGCCTGCGCGATATAACGCAGCACAAGTCCGGATTGCGTCACGCCAAGAGCCGCTGTCGGTTCATCCAAGATCAGCACGCGGGCACCAAAATGAATGGCACGCGCTATCGCCACGACCTGCCGTTGGCCGCCAGAAAGCGTGCCGACCGGCTGGTTGAGATCCGGCACATTAATGCCCATGCGGCGAAGCTCGTTCTCAGCCGTCTCGTACATCACCTTCACATCAAGCCGCTTGAACGGTCCCCAGCCAATTGTAAGTTCTGAACCGAGAAAAAAATTTCGCCAGATCGGCAGCAAGGGCACCAGAGCCAGCGTCTGATACACGGCGGCAATGCCAAGCTTTAACGCCTCCCGCGGAGAGCTGAACTTCACGCTCCCTCCATCCACAGCATAGATTCCGGCATCATGCGCCCGCAATCCGGCGATGATACTGATGAGGCTTGATTTTCCGGCTCCGTTGTCGCCCAGAACACAGGTTACCTCACCGCGCCTGACGCTGAGCGTGACCCCGCGAAGCGCGTTGATGTTGCCAAAGCTTTTACCGACATCGGTCAATTGGATGATCGGCTGCGGATGATTCGCCACCTCACCTTCCTCCATTGACCCGCATGCGTATCCAGGTATTGACCAAAGTCGCGATCAGAAGGGTCGCACCGACGAAGAACATGAACCAGTCAGGGTTCCAATCCGCGTAGATCACGCCTTCGGTCGTCATGCCGAAAATAAACGCGCCGAAAGCCGAACCAATCGCCGAGCCGTAGCCTCCGGTCATCAGGCAACCACCAACAACCGCCGCTGCGATATAGAGCAGCTCATTTCCCACACCGGCTCCGGATTGCACCGTGTTATATTCGAACAACATATGCATGCCCAAGAACCAGGCACCGAAGCCAACCAGCATGAACAAAGTTATTTTCGTTTTATCCACCGGCACGCCAACGGCGCGCGCACTTTCGCTGCTGCCGCCAACGGCAAACACCCAATTTCCGGCTTTTGTTCGCAAGAGCACATAAGTGGCCACGATCAGGAACAGAATCCAGTAGCCAATGGCGATACTGATATTCACGCCACCGAAGATAACAGCTGACGCAAATACCGCATGTGCCGATTGATATCCTGGCAACCCGCTAATATCGCCTGTTGCGACCGCGCCCGTTACCAGCTTGGTGATCGCGAGGTTGAGCCCCTGAAGCATCAGAAATGTCGATAAAGTGACCAGGAAGCTGTGCAGGCGGCTGCGAACCAGAAGATAGCCATTCAGCCAGCCGATACCGAGCGACACCAGCAACGCAAAGCCGATACCCACCCATAGATTACCTGCCACCTGTGTTGCGAACATTGACGCTGACAAGGAAGAGGTGGTGACCGCCACGCCCGCTGTCAGATCGAACTCACCGCCGATCATCAAAAGCGATACCGCAATGGCCGGAATGCCGATCGTCGCGGACTGGTAAAGCACGGTCGAAAATGCCGGCAACTGCCGGAAGGGCGGCGCCATGACAAAGAACAGGGTAAAAACAAGGATCGCGCCGCCAAGTGCGCCCGTTTCCGGGCGTTTGAGCAGTCTTTTCAAGAAACCTTGCCGGACAAGCTGCGGATGAACCGATGCCGCTTGAACATCATTCACCGCCGTTCAATTCGTCACGATATTCTTGACTCCCTAATCAGCCATTCCCACTGACCAGATTTCAAAAACCGGAAGACAAAATAATGGCTACCGTGACCGCGCGTTAACGCGAACCTTTTTCTGCAAATTTGGCCACTTCCGCGATATTGGCAGGCGTCACGAATGCCGGCCCTGTCAGAACCGGGCCGCCGCCCCCCACAATATCGCCGTTTGTCTTGAACAACCAAAGCAAATCGATCGCTTCATAGCCTTCGACAAACGGCTGCTGATCAATGGCCCACTGCACTTTGCCATTCTGGATCAAATGAACGACCTGTGGCGTGAGATCAAACGTGCCGACCTTCGCCTTGCTATTGGCAATGCTCACGGCCTGGACGGCGGTGGGTGCAAAGGGAGCTCCCAACGTCACAACATAATCAATATTAGGATTCTGCTGCAATTGCGCGACGAGGCGGGACTGCGTGCTCGCCATATCAAAACCATTCACATAGAGAACCGTAAGCTTGCCCTTATAGGTTTTCCCAATACCGTCGCAACGGGCCTGGAGCTGCACGGCCCCTTGCTGGAAGTCGAGACATACGGCCGACTTTGAGCCGAGCTCGTTCAATTTCTCGCCTACCGCCTCGCCGGCGATCGTTTCATCCTGCCCCACATACATCAGCAGGCCCTGCCCCTTCCAGGCATCGACGCCCGCATTGACACCCACCACCGGAATGCCTGCCCGCTGCGCTTGCGCGACACCTGACGCCTCAGCATCCGGGAACGCCAATGTCACGGCCAGCCCGTCAACATGCTGCTGCACGACATTGGTGATCAGCTGTGCCTCACCGCTGGCTGTCGGTGCGCCGTCATATACCAGCTTCACATGATCTTGCTTCGCGGCGGCCTCGGCACCTTTGCGAACAATATCCCAGAACGTATCGCCGGGCTGGGCGTGGGTTACCAGCGCGAAGGTATAGTCTGGGCGATCGGCTGACGCCGCCGTTCCGGCCAATGCCAGCCCCGAATATACACAACCGCTCAGCAAGGCCCGGGCCAATCTTGTTGTGCGCAGCTTCATTGTTTGTTCCTCCCTCATCAAGCCCAAGACGGGCTGGCAACGAGATTTGTTAATTTTTTACAATGATCTACTCAAGATGAATTCCACCAAGAAAACTCCCGCGTGAAACAGCATCCTCCGCCAAACCTGGACGACACAAACTACAACGGAACATCAGGAGCCGGGGAAGCATCGTAAGCGCCCCAAACAGATTGATCAAAATTCACTACGGACCCTGTCATCAATCCGGACTCGGCGCTGGACAGAAACGCCACTGCGCGCGCGACCTCGGCCGGGTCCACCAAGCGGCCGAATGGCTGCCTGGCCGAAGCTTCGGCTAGCCAATTCGGGTTGGCCCCGTGATATTTCATCTGGATCTGATCCTCACCCTCGCTCGCCATCCAACCTATATTGAGGGCATTCACCCTGATCCGGTTGCGCAGCACCGCATAGGCCGTATTGCGTGTCAGTGTTGCCAACGCTCCCTTGGACGCACAGTAGGCGGCGATGAAAGATTGCCCCGCCAAGGCGGACATCGAGCCGATATTCACGATCGTGCCTTCAGTCTTTTCCCGGCGCATGATCTTCAGCGCGTCCTGCATCAGGAAGAACGGCGCGCGGACATTCACGGCAAACACATGGTCGAAGAGTTCAGATGAGGTATCCAGGATTGTCCCGCGGTCCGTCACCGCCGCCGCATTCACCAAACTATCCACACGTCCGAACGCGGCATCCGCCTGCGCCACAACGGCGCGACAATCTTCGACCTCGGCAAGGTCGGCCACGACAAACACGACTTTTGCACCTGTCTCGCGACTGATCTTCGCCGCATTCGCCTCCCCCTTCTCACGCGAACGGCCGCAGATCACCAGCCCTTCCGCCCCCCGCTCGGCGAATAGCTGCGCAATCATCGCGCCCAGGCCCTGGGTACCTCCGGTGACAATGGCGATCTTGCCCGCCAGTTGCTTCATGTCGTCTCTCCATCGATGCTGTATCCGGCATTCTTCAGCGCCTTACTCAGAGCTTCGTAGCCGATCTTTGCAAATGCGCCTGGCGGGGCCTTGGCGGGGTCCTGCTCCGCCTCCACCACGAACCAGCCTTCATAACCGATCTCCGCCAACCGCCTGGTCACCGGCCCGAAATCGATCGCACCATCGCCCGGCACGGTGAAGGCTCCTGCAAGAACAGCGTCAAGGAAGGATTGCCGCTCACGGTCCAGCGCGTCCACAACCATTGTTCGAACATCTTTGGCATGAACATGGGTGATGCGCTTTCCATGCTTCTCAAGAACGCCAAGAAGATCCCCACCGGCGAAGCACAGATGCCCTGTGTCATAGAGCAACCCCACCGCCTCACCGGTATATTGCATCAGCAGGTCGACATCGCGTTCAGTTTCGATGGCCGTGGCCATATGATGATGGAAGGCCAGTGGCACGCCTTGCTCCGCGCAATATTCCGCGAAGCGCGTCAGCCGACGACCATAGGCCTTGATCTCGTCTTCCCAGAGGCGGCGGCGCAGCGCCAGTGGCGCGTTGCGGCGATTTTGCAACGTACCAGAAGTCTCGCCATATACGATACAAGGGGCCTGCAACTGCCGAAACAGAGCGAGCTGCGCTGCGGCCTGTTCTTTTTCCGCCAGCAGATCGTCCGGCGCGTCCAGCACCGTGCCTGAATACCAGCCGGAACACAGATGCAGCCCATGAGCTGATAATTCAGCCTTCAGCGCCGTCGCGTTTTTGGGAAATTTCCCGCCCGTCTCAACGCCCGTAAATCCCGCAGCCCGTGCTTCCGTCAGGCATGTCTCCAAGCTGGTCTCACCCCCCAGTTCGGGCAGGTCGTCATTCGTCCAGGCAATCGGCGCAACTCCAAGCTTGGCTCGCATTCGTTACACCCCATTTGTTCAATGTCCTGACGATAAAACACCGATGCTCAAATACCGACGCGCTGCTTCTTGCGGCCTTCCTGTTGGGCGTGAGCCGCTTCGCGCACACGCTCCCGCGCGCTTGCCGCCGGAACCCCCACGTCCCACCAGGCATCACCAGGCGTCCAGGCGAAAGCGTCGGAGACGATGGTGATCACCGTCGTGCGATCCGTCGTCTTTGCCCATTCCACCGCCTC
Source organism: uncultured Pseudomonadota bacterium (assembly GCA_963798115.1). Classification (GTDB taxonomy): domain Bacteria; phylum Pseudomonadota; class Alphaproteobacteria; order Acetobacterales; family Acetobacteraceae; genus Acidocella. The sequence goes on along the minus strand of CAWCRT010000008.1, from coordinate 119,236 downwards.
GCCCAGCTCGGCCAGGCTTTCGACATGACGGCTCAACGCCCCCATGGACGCGGCATGCTGCGCGAAATCCACGCTGAACGCCTCCTTTGCCCGACAATCCTTCAGGAGATTATTGAAAGAAGCGCCCCCTTTGCCATTCTGGAGCCGGTTGATGACGGCGTAACCACCATTGTCGCAGACAATGAGGATGAATTTATGCCCCGAGAGAACCGACGAATAAATGTCAGAATTCATCATCAGATAGGTGCCGTCGCCCACCATCACAATCGGCGTGCGGGTGGAATCCGCCATAGCCGCCCCCCAACCTGCGGAAATCTCATAACCCATGCAGGAGAAGCCAAATTCGCAATCGAAAGTATGCGGCGTCTTCACACGCCAGTTTTTCATCACCTCGCCCGGCAGGCCGCCAGCCGCGGCGATCAGAAGGTCACGATCCCCGGCATGTTGGTTAACCACCCCCACAAGCTGCGCATAGGTCGGCACTGGGGCGTTGGTCGGCTTCTGATGGACATCGAGCAGCGCGTTCCATTTGGCGAATTCCTCGCGGCCTCGCTGCGTCCAAGCAGCGTCTGCCGTCCACGCCGCCAGCTTTTCGTTCAATTCCTCCAGTGTATCGCGCGCATCACCCACCACGGCCAGAGCACGATGCTTGGTCGCATCCCAGCGTGCCGCATTGATCGAAACGAACTTCGCATCGGCTGAGAAACAGGTCCAGGAACCTGTGGTGAAATCCATCAGCCTTGTGCCGATGGCCAGCACCAGATCGGCCTGCGCCGCCATGGCGTTAGCGGAGGTGGAACCGACGACACCGATCGGCCCGACATGCGCGGGATGATGATGCGTGACACCGCCTTTGCCGGCAATGGTCTCGCATAAAGGAATGCCACGCGCCGCAGCGAAATCACCCACAATTTGTTCGGCGCCGGAATAGCGTACGCCGCCGCCGGCAATGATCAGCGGCCGCTTGGCTGCCTGCAACAGTTGCACGGCCTCAGCCAAACGATCACGATCCGGACGCGGCCTGGGAATGCCATGCACCGTCTCCGCGAAGAAGGCTTCCGGATAATCCCAAGCGAGTTCCTGAACATCCTGCGGCAAGGCAATAAAGGCCGGCCCGCAATCGGCAGGGTCGAGCATCGTTGCCACCGCCTGCGGAAGGGATGAGATGATCTGCTCCGGATGCACGATCCGGTCCCAGTAACGGGTTATTGCTTTGAAGGAATCGTTCACATTGATGGTTGGATTTCCGTAATGCTCGACCTGCTGCATGACCGGATCGGGACGCCGATTGACAAAACTATCGCCCGCCAGAAGCAGAACCGGAAGCCGGTTGGCGTGCGCCACGCCGGCCGCGGTCGCCATATTCAGGGCCCCGGGCCCAATGGAAGAGGTGGCCACCATGATTTGCCGGCGCCGCATGGCCTTGGCGAAACCGATCGCCGCCAAAGCCATGGATTGCTCATTCTGCCCACGCCAGGTCGGCAGAATGTCCTGCACGGCCTCAAGCGCCTCGGCGAGGCAGGTCACGTTGCCATGCCCGAAAATCGCGAACACGCCCGGAAACAGTGGCACTCGTTTCCCGTCAATAATGGTGAACTGATTGCATAGATAACGAACCAGGGCTTGCGCCATAGTGCAACGCACTGCGGTCATCCGCTTTCCTCCCAGTCGCCGATTTTTTTAATTCGGCTTCCCTGAACGGGCCAGAAAAACATTATTGCAAAAAAAATTTCCCGCAAGCGTTTTTACGGAAAATTTTAAAATTCCGGCATGTCACCGTCAAATGTGCTGACGCCATGCGCACGAGACTATCCTTCAAGCGGACGCAATCCAAATTCACGTTTGCAATCTCATTTGAATAGATTTAATAAACGCAAAAAATAACGATACAGAAACAACATAAATAAAAAATCCGCAACCACATAAAAGCATCAGCCAGACGCATATGGGCATTTCTTCATGCCTTGCGAACGGGCTGAAGTCCCGGAACAAATGGAGCAAAACATGTTACGCGTTGCAGTTCTCGGAGCCGGCCGCATCGGCCGTATTCACGCCTCGAATATCGCCTTGAACCGCAACGCTATCTTGGTTTCTGTCGCGGACCCTTATGGCGATGGCGCCGACAAGCTCGCCGCGGAATGCGGCTGCGATGCCACGCGCGATCCCAACGCCATCCTCCGGCGTGACGATATCGATGCGGTTGTCATCGGCACCCCCACAGACACTCATGTCAACCTGACGTTGGAGGCCGTGCGCAACGGCAAGGCCGTGTTATGCGAGAAGCCGATCGACCTCCAGCTCAGCAAGGTCGACGAAGCCCTGGCGGAAATAGAACGCCTCAACGGTCGTGTCATGGTCGCTTTCAACCGTCGCTTCGACCCTTCCGCCCAAGCCATACGCAGGGGCATGGATGAAGGCGCCATCGGCGAACTTCGCCAGGTCGTCATCACCAGCCGCGACCCTGGCCTCTCACCACGTTCCTATCTCGAGCATTCCGGCGGGATCTTTCGCGACATGACGATCCATGATTTCGACATGGCGCGCTGGCTGCTGGGTGAAGAGCCTGTGCTGGTGTCAGCAACCGCCAGCCGGCTCATCGACCCGACCCTGGCCGAGATACAGGATTTCGACACGGTCATGGTCAACCTGCAGACAGCTTCAGGGCGCCAATGCCATATCAATGGCTGCCGCGCGACCTCCTATGGTTATGACCAGCGTCTGGAGGTTTTTGGTTCCGAAGGCATGCTGCTGAATGAGAATCTCCGTCCTTCGACGTTAAGGCGCTGGAGCGGAAACTTCACCGACGCTCGTGAGCCGCTGCTCGACTTCTTCCTCGAGCGCTATGCCGAATCCTACCGCACGGAATTTGAACATTTCCGTATGTCCGTCGAGACCGGAACGCCCATGCCGGTGACCGTTCACGACGGCCGCCAGGCGCTACGCCTGGCAGACGCCGCATTGGAATCAGCCCTCAGCGATCGTGCCGTCAGCCTTTAACCATCAGGAGGGACAAAGATGCGGGAAATCGGCATCGGCCTGATCGGGACGGGCTTCATGGGCAGGACACACGCGATCGCCTATCGCACGGTCCCAGCCATTTTCCCGGAATGCTCCCGTCCCATCCTGCAGATCGTGAGTGACATCGACGCTCCCGCGGCACAGACCATGGCAGCGCAGTTCGGGTTCCGGCGCTGGAGCACTGACTGGCGCGATCTGCTGGACGAACCATCCATCGAGGTGATCTCGATTACGGCCCCCAACGCCATGCACCGTGAAATGGCTCTGGCCGCGATTGCCGCCGGCAAGCATGTGCATTGCGAAAAGCCGATCGCGCCCAATGCCGCCGATGCGAAGGAGATGATGGAAGCGGCAGAGAAAGCCGGTTGCGTCACACAGGCTGGATATAATTACATCAAAAATCCGCTGCTCAAGCTGGCGCGCGAGATGATCGCCGCCGGTGAACTGGGTGAGATCACCAGCTTCCGCGGTATCCACGCCGAGGATTACATGGCGGATTCCGAAGTGCCCCATAGCTGGCGCCTCGATCCTGCCGGCGGCGGCGGTGCCGTGGCAGATCTCGGCAGCCATATTGTCGGCATGGCGCGTTTCCTGTTGGGGCCGATCAGCGCGGTCAATGCGGATCTGGAGACGGTCGTGAAGACGCGGCCTGTCTCCCTTGGCGCCGGCGAGCGGCGCGCGGTGTTCGTGGATGACATTGCCCGTCTCACCGTCCGTTTCGCCCGCGGCTGCGGCGGCACCATCGAGGCCAGCTGGGTCGCCTCTGGCCGCAAAATGCAACTTGGCTTCGAGTTGACCGGCTCAAAGGGCTCCCTGCTGTTCACGCAGGAGCGGCTTAACGAAATGCTGCATTACCGAGCGGGAAGCAGTGCGCGCGATGCCGGCTACGTGCGCATTGAAGCCGGCCCGGCGCATCCGCCTTACGGGCTGTTCTGCGTCGCCCCCGGCCATCAGCTCGGTTTCAATGACCTCAAGACGATCGAGATGGCCGAATTCCTGGGCGCCATCGATGGTGGTGAACGGCAGGGGCCGGATTTTCGCGAGGCTTGGGAAATTCAAAAAGTGATCGACACGGCCATCGCCTCATCCGCCGCAAAGAGCTGGGTGCGCATCGACTAACGGCATGTCCCACGGGGCAACCGCCTCCCAAGGCGCCGGCCCGCAAACCGGACCGGCGCATCGTGGACACAGATATTTCAGCCTTCCTTGTGATCGGCCCGGCGCTTTTCACGCGCGAGGCCCATCAAGCGGCGATCCCGCCAGGCCGCGCGCGCACCGAGCGCCTCCGCCGGCAAAACCTTGCGCCGTTCCGCTTCGACCTGGTCGATCAACGCCGCATTCCAGTCCCCCATGGTGCCACGTGACTGGCGGATCTCGCGATAAAGCCCACCGAAACGCTGCGCGTAATCAGCAACGCCGGCCGGCGCGTTGAGATCGATGGTCTCGAACGGCCCCATGAAGCTCCAGCGCAACCCGAGCCCGGCGGAGACCGTGCGATCGATATCCGCGACCGTGGCAATGCCCTCCTCAACCAGCTTCCAGGCTTCCGCGAGCAGCCCGCTTTGCAGGCGGTTGAGCACGAAACCCTGGATCTCGCGGGTCAGCACGATCGGCTCCTGCCCGGCCTCGCTCATCAGCGCGCGCACGCGGCGCATTGTGTCAGGCAAGGTCCAAGGTGCGGGCACCAGCTCGACGATCGGAATCAGATAAGGCGGGTTGGCGGGATGCGCGACCAGGCAGCGCGCGCGGCAGGCGACATGCTCGGTGAAGGATGAAGCGGGAATGCCGGAAGATGAGCTGCCGATCAGCGTCTCCGCCCCGACCACTTCGTCGAGTGCGCTGAAGATCTCGCGCTTCGCCGCCACGGTCTCAAACACATTCTCCTGGATGTAGCCGGCATTCTCCACCGCGTCGGCGAGCGAAGCGGCAACGCGGATCCGCGCCAGCACCGCTTGCCTGTCGTCAATGAGGCGGTTCTCTTCGAGATCCTGCAAACGCTGGGCGATCAGCGCCAAAGCGCGTTCGGCGGCGCCGGCGATGCCGTCATAGAGCGCAACCTCGAAACCCGCGCGCGCAAATACGATGGCCCAGCCCGAACCGATCAGGCCGCTACCGATGATGGCGATTTTCATGTTTTTCCCTTCCCCTTTCAGAACCCGACCGCATGGGCGCCCTTGAGCCCCAGCATCGCCCGCGCTTCCTCAGGCGTGGCGATTTCCAAACCGAGCCCTTCCAAAATGCGACGCACCTGCGCCACCTGCTGCGCGTTGCTGCTGGCAAGCTGTCCGGCGCCGATCCAGAGTGAATCCTCGAGCCCGACGCGAACATTGCCACCCATCGCGGCTGCCTGCGCGGCAATCGGCATCTGGTTGCGCCCGGCGCCCAGCACCGACCAGCGATAATCGGCGCCGAACAAACGATCGGCGGTGCGTTTCATATGCAGCACATCCTCCGGATGCGTGCCGATGCCGCCGAGAATGCCGAACACCGTCTGGATGAAAAGCGGCGCTTTGACGAGGCCGCGCCGGTAGAAATGGTGCAAATTGTAGAGATGGCCGACATCGTAACATTCGAACTCGAAACGCGTGCCGGAATCGCCGAGCGTGGCGAGCACATATTCGATATCCTTGAAGGTGTTGCGGAAGATCAGGTCGCGTGAGGATTCCAGAACATGCGCTTCCCAATCATGCTGAAAATCCTTGAAGCGTTCCAGCATAGGAAAGAGTCCGAAATTGAACGACCCCATGTTCAGCGACGCCACTTCCGGCCGGAATGTCGCGGCCGGACGCACGCGCTCCTCGACCGTCATATAAGGCGCGCCGCCAGTGGTAATGTTCAGCACGGCATCTGTCCGCTGCCGGATGCGCGCCAGAATCGGCGCGAAGGCTTCCGGCGACTGGTCGGGCTTGCCGGTCTGCGGGTCGCGCGCGTGCAGATGCAAAATCGCCGCTCCCGCCTCGGCCGCCTCGATCGCCGAATCCGCGATTTGTTCCGCCAACACCGGGAGAAAAGGCGACATGCTCGGCGTATGAATGGCGCCGGTAATCGCGCAGGTGATGATGACCTTGCGCTCCGGCCGTGATGTGCTGCTCAACGCTTCCTCCTGTTTATCTTTTGTTCAATTGAGTGCAGCTTTGTGCTGATCCGTCAGCGGATTATTGAATGGCCTCACAAGGTCTCGACATTGCCGCAGACGCCGATCGACTGGCCGGAGATATTGGCGCCGAGCGGCGACAGCAGGAACAGCACCATATTGGCCACATCCTGCTGGCTCACCATGCGGCGCAGCGAGACCCGGCTCAGATATTCCTTTTCCATGTCCGCGTAGGAGACGCAGAGTTGCGCGGCGCGGGCGCGGATCACCCCCTCCATGCGCGGCCCGCGCACGATGCCCGGCAGGATCGCATTGACCGCGATGCCGGCCGGCCCCACCTCCTTGGCAAGACTTTGGGTGAGGCCGATGACGCCCCATTTCGCCGCGGCATAGGGCGTGCGGAAGGCATAGCCATGCCGCCCGGCCGAGGAAGACATGTTGACGATCGCCCCGCCGCCCGCCGCTTTCAACAGCGGCACGGCCCGCCGCGCGCACAGAAACTGCCCGACCAGATCGATCTCGATGCAGCGCCGCCAATCGGCGACAGAAAGCTCCTCCACCGCGCCGGTCGGCCCGGCAATGCCGGCATTATTAATCAGCGCATCGAGCCCGCCGAGCGCCTCTTGGGCATCTGCGAACAGCCGATCCACCGCATCCTCGTCCGAGATGTCGGCGAGGCTCGTGGTGACGCCAAGACGTGCCCGGCACGCTTCAAGCGCCGATGCATCGACGTCGCAAATATGCACTTTCGCCCCAGCCTCGACCAAGGCTTCGACGATCGCCAGTCCTATGCCGCCGGCTCCCGCCGTCACCACCACGCGCCGATCCGCCGCCGTCAACATTCTCATGGCGTTTCCTTTTCTGTTGCCTGCCCACTTATGTGCTAACCACGCCGCTCACGCGGGGCGAGCAGAGCCGCCAGCACCAACCGCAGCCGAGCGGGCATCCAGGCAACACCAGCATCGCTAGTGAAGACGGCTTTCCAACGCATTATTTCCTCTTATCGTGCCGCTTTGGCGCGGCATTTTTCTTTGGGTTGCGTTAAAGCGAGTTTATTTGATCATAGATCGAAGATCATCGAGCAAGCAACAAGCACTGAAGCAGGCCAAGGCGGTTGCAGATAGGAGCGTATGGGCGAAGCCGAAAGCTCGATATTGCGCGAAGCGCAATGGATCGCGCGCCCCGTGGATGGCAAAACCATGTAGGACCGCGTAGGCTGGGCGGCTGAGAAGATGCCCCAGCAAAACGCGGCGGCTGAATCACCCTCAATTCCTGCGCGGCGAACCGGCCTGCCGCTCATATCCTGAGACGCCGGTACCATCGCAGGTATCACATCGTTTGACGGGCACCGACCGGAGCCGCGGGAACAAGGCGTGGCGTAACATGTCAACGAGAGCCATCGCCCCGCCCGCCTGCAAAAGGCAGCCGGCGCCCTTGCAGACGCGACAATGCAGGATCGAATATTCACTGCCAGGAACCATTTTCGCGCCCTCTCTTCAATCGCGCATGCGCAGGCTAAGCCGCACGCGACCCCTCGCCTATTGCACTTATGTCGGGTTCGATTGGCCCTAAGGCTGAAACGCTTAACCGTGGGTTGAGGCAACCATGCCCCGACAATCGCTGTTCAGAAGCTGTCCGGTGGCATGGGCCGATTCACGTTCTTGCGTCCGGCACATGGTTTCACCTAGGCTGGGGCGCCTCGATTTCACGTCAGGGCCCCGCGCCATGCCGCACGTCCGGGTGCGAAGTTGGGCTGGGTTCCATGCCGGAGATCCGAGCGTTCTGGCGCCGTGAGGGAGGACAGAAAGATGCTCAAAGCGGAATCCCAGTTAAAATTGCACGGCCCGCGGACCGTCGCGCTGGTTGGCACCCATGGCAGCGGGAAGAGCACGCTGTTCGAGGCCCTGCTGGAAGCCGCAGGCTTGCCGCTACGGCACGGCGGCGAGGCGAAGCCGCGCATCCCGGGTTACGAAATCCGGCTCGCCCATTGCAGTTTCCTCGGTGATGACTGGGCAGTGCTCGACTGTCCGGGTTCGATCGAGTTCGGCCACGAGACCGCCTGCGCCCTGGCCGTCGCCGATCTGGCGCTCGTGGTGGCCGAGCCCGACCCGGCGCGGGCCATCGCGCTCCGCCCGGTCTTCTCCATGCTCGAAGCAGCTGACCTGCCGTTCATCGTCTTCGTGAACAAGACCGACACGCTGGCCGCCACGCCTAAGGCGCTGCTCGCCGCATTGCAGGCGGAGACCCGGCTCCCTTTGATGCTCCGCCAGGTGCCGATCCACGAGGAGGGGGGCATCGCCGGCTATGTCGATCTCGTCTCCGAGCGGGCCTACCGTTACCGCGCCAACATGCCTTCCGAGCTCATCCTCATCCCCTCGGTCATGGCCGAAACGGAACAGGCCGCGCATGAGGCTTTGGTCGACACGCTCGCCGACCGCGACGATGCACTGTTCGAAAAAATCATCGAGGGCGCGACCCCGACGCCCACGGAACTCTACGAACATCTGCAGAAGGATCTGGCCGCACGGAATCTCGCCGAGGTGATGTTCGGCGCGGCGGAACATAAGAACGGCGTGCGGCGGCTCTGGAAGGCGCTGCGCCACGACACCCCCGATGCGACCGTCAGCGCCGTCCGGCGCGGCATCACGCCGGACGGCCCGCCGCTCGCCCAGATCTTCAAGACCAGCTATGCGGGCCAGGCCGGCAAACTTTCCTATGCGCGGATCTGGCGCGGTCCGCTGCGCGACGGCGCGACCGTCCAGCACATGCGGATCAGCGGCATATTTCGCTTTCCCGGCAACGAGACACGGAAAATTGCCGAAGCGGTGACGGGAGAGGTGGTGGCGCTCGGCCGGCTCGACGGCATCGCAACCGGCGCAACTCTTGGCGAGGGCAACGAGCTATTGCCGTTCCCAGCACCGCCGGCAGCGCTCTATGCCATCGCCATTGCCCCTGCGGACCGCAAGGACGATGTCAAACTCTCCGCCGCGCTGCATAAACTCCTCGAAGAGGATCCCTCTTTGCGCCTGACGCGGGAAACCGAGACCGGCGACACGCTGCTCGCCGGCCAAGGGGAAATCCATCTCAATCAGGCGGTTGAACGCCTCGCTCAAGGCTGGGGCCTTGCTGTCAACATCACGCGGCCACGGGCGAGGTTCAAGGAAACAATCCGCAAAACAATACGCGAACACGCAAGGCTGAAGCGACAGACAGGCGGGCACGGCCAATTCGCCGATGTGCAGCTGCTGATCGGGCCGCGCGCGCGTGGCGAGGGATTTCTCTTCACCGACCGGGTCGTCGGTGGCGCGGTCCCCCGGCAATATATCCCGGCCGTTGCCGGCGCCGCCGAGGAAGCGATGGGCAAAGGCCCGTTCGGCTACCCCGTTGTCGACATCAACGTCACGCTCGTCGACGGTACCTTTCACAGCGTCGACAGCTCGGACATGGCCTTCCGTTCGGCAACCCGGGCCGGCATCGCGGCGGCCCTCGCCAAGGCCGAGCCCATGCTGCTCGAGCCCATCCATCATGTGACGGTGAGCGCGCCCAACCTGTTCACCGCGAATGTCCAGCGCATGCTCACCGGCCGGCGCGGGCAGATTCTCGGCTATGGCGAAAAGCCCGGCTGGTCCGGCTGGGACAATACCGAAGCTTTGGTGCCGGAGATTGAAACACACCGGATGATCCTCGAGCTGCGTTCGCAGACAACCGGGCTCGGCACCTTCATTCATCATTTCGACCATCTAGCCGAAGCCCCTGCCCAACTCGCCGAACGGATCGCCCGCGAGGCCACCGCGCGGTAACATGCACCGCCTCGCGCCGAGGTTACGTGCCCTCAGCCGGCATCGAGTTGGCGGGAAGCGGCTTCGGCTGTGTCCTCCGGCCGCGTGTTGAACGCGATTGACGCGCCCGGCGCCGCTTTATGGATGGCGTTGACCACCATTTCGAACAAAGACAGGCTTTTCGGCGGCAGCCTGAGACCGGCGCCGATCACCACGCAGTCATAGGCGCCGTCCTTCAGCGCTTTTTCAAGCACGGCGCGCCCGGCTTCATCGGGTGAGATCATGCAGGTGTCGCCCTGCCATCCTCGTTCTTCGATCTTCGCGATGGCCACGGCGATGCCGGCATTGATTTTCCCGGCAGTCAAGCCGGGCGGCAGCGCGGGATCGCCGAAATCCACGGTTTCCGGCGCCTGACCGACAAACAATATGTGTGTCATTTGGTTCCCTCCATTCAACGGATTTTGGAACGATTTGCGCGCGGGGATTTTGCGCTTATCGCTGCTCGCTGGGAACCTCCCCTTTGCCTCTGCCGGCCCGTGATGCGGCGGTGCCGCGCCGACGGCGGATCCCCTTCACACCCGGCAAGGACCTGCTAGACATCCGTCAAGCATACGGAGTTGAAACGTTGCCGGAAGAAATGCTAACCATCCGCATCGAACCGCGCATCGACTCCATACCGATGCTGCTGGACCGGTTGGAAGCCTATGCACTGGCGATGAGGCTATCTGCGAAAACCGCGCACCGGCTCATGATTTTTTGTGAAGAATTCGCGGCCAACACGGCGATGCATGGCGGCGAAACGGCAAGCCATGTCGAAATCACCGTCGTGGCCCATGATCGTCAGCTGCGCGTCTCGATCGCGGATGACGGAACCGCGTTCGACCCGCTGGCCGCCGCCACACCGGACACGACAGCACCGATCGAAGCGCGGGAAATCGGTGGCCTGGGCATTCATTTCATGCGCAGCATGGTGGCGGATCTGCACTATGAGCGGCGCGAAAATTGTAACCACCTGACCGCGACGCTGGACATAGACTTGTAGCGCTGGCAATGCGTGCGCAACGTAACGATCGATCCGGCGCCTGAGGGAACAGTTGAACATGAAAATTACCGCGTCCAAATCTGGAGCCGTGACGATCGCCGCGTTCGAAGGCCGGCTCGACACCATGACCGCCATCGAAGCGGAAACGACCTTGTTGCCTCTGGTGCAAGGCGGCGCGGTGGTCGCCGATCTGAGCGGCGTCGCCTATGTCTCCTCGGCCGGGCTGCGCGTGCTCCTGAAAGCCGCGAAAATCGCCCGCAGCGCCGGCGCCAGCTTCGCGCTCTGCGGCTTGCAGCAGGCGGTGTCCGAGGTTTTCGAAATCAGCGGCTTCAACAAGGTCATCCCGATTTTTTCAACCCGGGAACAGGCGATCGCTGGTTCAGGCTTAAGCAGAAAGCAAAGAAAGAGGCCGCTTTTTAAAAAAAGCGGCGCAAAAATTTTTTCGACTTTCGGCCTGAGGCGCTTGAGCGGCACGGGCCCAAATTAACAAAGTTTTTTCACTTGCACTTTTACGGCGCTTCGCCAGCGCGTTACGCCTGGGCCATTTCTGGAACAGGCGCTCTCCGGTTGAGACTTAAGAAAAAAATCAAGGAAAGAGACCGCTTTTAAAAAAAGCGGCGCAAAAATTTCTTCGACTTTGGGCCTGAGGCGCTCGAACGGCACGGACCTAAATTAATAAAGTTTTTTTGCTTCTTTTTGTTCACAAAAAGAAGCCTCCTCCTTCGCTTAGCCTTCTCCTTTACTTCCCCTTTTACAACGCCTCGCAGGCACGTTGCGCCTGGCTCCAGAAGGAAGGCCGCCCCCAAAGCGGCCTCCAGCATGTGCCGCAGCCGGTCCGTGCGATCGAGCCGCAAATAGACGGCAAAGCCGACCAGCCCGATGACGAACCCCGCCGCCCCGGCGGTGTTGATGGCGATCAGCAGGGTCAGCATCGCAGCCCGACATTCGGCCAGGTCGGCGCCATCAAAGCCGGCCCTTCAGACAGCACGCCGGCGCGCACAAATCCCAGAATGATCCAGGAGACCGCCGTCGAGCTCTGCGTCAGCAGCCCCGCCAATATGCCGCTCGCCGCGGTGCCGAGCGGCCCGCGCAGCGCCCCCGCGAAAGCGGCGCGCGCCCGCCTTCCGGCGAGCGCACGAGATTGGCCGACAGCGCCCGCACGCCGACGAAAAACAGGCCGAGCCCCGTCAGCAGGGCGGCAAGCGTAGAGGTCATATCCATGGTCAGGGCTATGCTGGAGACAGGGAAGGAGCCGCTTTTTGAGAAAAAGCGGCGCAAAAAACTTTTGTTGCTCTGGGCTGGTGGCGTTGAAACCAGGACGCCCCTTTAAACGTGTCACGCGCCGCCGCCCGTCAGCGCCGCGATCTTGCCCAAGAGCCGCTCGATATCCACCGGTTTGGTGTCATAATCATTGGCCCCGGCCTCGATGGCGCGCTCACGGTCGCCGACCATGGCATGGGCGGTCAGCGCGATGATCGGGATCGACTGGGTTGCCGCATCGCTTTTCAGCCGGCGCGTCGCCTCCCAGCCATCCATCACCGGCAGGCTCAGATCCATCAGCACCAATTCCGGCCGTTCCTCTTGCGTCAGACGCACAGCCTCGGCGCCATCCATGGCAAAGCTGAGCTGATAGCCGCGGCGGATCAGACGGCGGCTCAACATGTCGCGATTTTCCGGATTATCCTCGACCAGCAGAATCCGCAGGCTCATGGACGCAGCCCTTTCAGCGCATTCAGCAAGGCGCCGCGCGCATGCGGGCCTTTCGGGATGATCGTGCAGCCGCGCGTCAACAGAAATGCCTCGTCGCTGGTGGATAATTCCATCGCCGAGAGCACCAGCACCTTCAGCTCCCGCAGGCTCTCCTGGCTGCGCACGCGGTCAAGCAGGGTGAAACCATCCATGCCCGCCATCCGCAGATCCAGCAGCAGCAGCGACGGGACCGGGTTCCGCTCCAGCCAGTCGAGCGCCTCCAACCCGTCCGCAGCCTGCGCCACCTCATAGCCCTGCGCCGTCAGCGCACGGGAAATCGCCACGCGGTCATCCGCATTATCGTCCACCACCAGGACCTGGCCGCTGGCCGTGCCGGCATAGGTACGGACGGTCGTGATCAATTTCGCGCGGTCGACCGGTTTGTTGAGGAATTCCGCAGCCCCCAGCGTCAGGCCCAGCGGGCGTTCGTCGAGCAGGCTGACGATGACCACCGGAATATCCGCCAGCGCCGGATCGCTCTTCAGCGTGCCGAGCACCGTCCAACCATCGATCTGCGGCATCATGACATCCAGCAGGATCACCGCCGGACGCTCCGCGCGGGCGCGCTCCAGGGCTTCCCGTCCGCCGGACGCATGGTCCACCCGGTAGCCTTCACGCGTCAGCATGGTGCCGATCAGATGATGGATCTGCGGATCATCGTCGACCAGCAGCACGATCGGCGCATCTTCCTGCCCGGAACTCACGCCGGTGCCGGCCATAGCGGGTGCCCCGCGCGTCGCCGGCGCTTCCTCCTGTTGCATGGTCAGCGGCAGATTGATGGTGAACACGCTGCCCTCGCCCGGCGCGCTGCGGACCGTCACATCGCCACCCAGCATGCGGCAGAGCCGGCGGGTGATCGCAAGGCCAAGCCCGGTGCCGCCATATTGCCGCGTCGTGCTGGTATCGGCCTGCATGAAAGCCTGAAACAGCCGGCCGAGCTGCTCCTCGGTCATGCCGATGCCCGAATCCCGGACCTCGAACAGCACTTCCGTGTCGGTCAGCGAAACGGTGACATTCACCTCGCCGCCCTCGGTGAATTTGCAGCCATTGCTGACCAGATTGAGCAGGCTCTGTTTGAGCTTGGTGTAATCGGTCTGCATGACGGGCATCGTTTCGGGCAGGTTGAACATCAGCCGGTTGCCCTTGGCGGCAGCGAGCGGCGCGCCCAGCGAATGCAGCTCGTCGAGCAGGCGCGGCAGGCTGACCGGTTCCAGATAGATCTCCATCCGCCCGGCCTCGATCTTGCTCAGATCGAGCATGTCGTTGATCAGCCCCAGCAGATGCTTGCCGGCGGACTCGATGCGTTTGAGATCCGGCACCACCCCGGTCTGGCCGGTATCCTCCATCTCTTCCTGCAAAATCTGCGCATAGCCGATGATCGCGTTCAAAGGCGTGCGCAGCTCATGGCTCATATTGGCCAGAAACTCCGCCTTGGTCTGGTTGGCGCGCTCCGCCTGGTCGCGGGCTTCCGCCATCTCCGCTTCCATCGCCTTGCGGTCGGTGATGTCATAGCTCCAGATGACCAGTGCCGGCTGCTCGTCATAGACCATCATCTCCCAGCTGATCAGGCCCCAGAAGGTGGTGCCGTCCAGGCGCCTGAACTCCGCCTCTTCATCGCGGAGCACGCCCTCGGCCATGAATTTCGCGAATAATTCCCCGCGCCGGTTCGGGATGACATAGATATCCCTGGTATTGGGCAAAGGCGCGCCATAAGGCAGCCGGGCCAGTTCATAAGCGCGCTTGTTGGCGAACAGGAATTCGCCCTCCTTGCTGACGATCACGACGCTGATCGGGCTGCTATTGAGCAGCATCAACGCCTGGTCTTCGTCGTGGCGCAAAAGCTCGGCTGGTGTCTCGCTCATCGGTTCCTCAAACATTGTTCTTAGGTCAGGCTGCCCGGCACAGCAGCAAGGCGGAGAGATCGTCGCCGGCGGGAAAACCGGCCTCGAAGGCGCGGACCTGCGCCACCAGCGTGGCCAGCGCCCGCTGGGGGAAGCCAGCCAAGCCGCCACACCGCCATCGTCGAACAAGGCGCCATCCGGCGCCGTCGCCTCGGTAATACCGTCGCTAACCACCAGCAGGCTGTCACCGGGGTGCAGCCAGGCGGTGGCAGCGCGATAGGTGGCGTCTTCATCCACCCCCAAGGGCAGGCCGCGCGCCGCATCCAGCCGCTCCAGCGTGCCTGCGGCGCGGCGCAGGAACGGCGGTACATGGCCGCAACGCACATAATCGAGCCGGCCATCCGCCGGATTGAAGACCGCCAGCAGCAAAGTGATGAACATGCAGCTCGGATTATTGGCCGCCAGCACCGCATTCAGCGCCGCCGCCGCCTGGCCGGGGTCGGCCAGCAAGGCCAGGGCATCGGCCCGCGCGCCCAGGCTGCGCACCAGCGCATGGCTGCGCGCCATGATCAGCGCCGCCCCTGCCCCCTTGCCCGAGACATCGCCCAGCACCAGCAAATGCCGGCCATCGGCCAGAACGATATGATCCACCAGGTCGCCGCCGATCTCGCGCGCCGGCTCCAACACCACATCCAACGTCACCCCGTCCGCCTCATAGGCCGGCGGCGTCAGCGCCAACTGCAAATGCCGCGCCTCGGCGAGCTCCGTCTGCTTGCGGTACAGCTCATCGCACATCCTGTCGCGCAGCTGCTTCTTCTCCAGCGTGGCCCGCACGCGGGCGCGCAGCAAGGTCGGGTCGAACGGCTTGAGCAGAAAATCCTCGGCCCCGAGCTCGATCGCGCGCACGATCGAGTCCATCTCATTCATCGCCGAAATCACGATCACCGGGAGCCCCTCGATCCGCCCTTCCGCCGCCATGGCTTCCAGCACGTCGAAACCCGTCATCACCGGCATCATGATATCCAGCAGCACCAGATCGAGCGGCCGGGTGCGGATGATCTCCAGCGCCTGCGCGCCGTCGGCAGCCTGCAGAATATGGCTGAACCCGAGCCGGATCAGCCGGCGGCTGAGCAGGTCACGATTGGCCTCGATGTCATCGACCACGAGAAGCCGGGCCGCGCGGAGCGGCTCCGCGGGCAGCACGGAGGGCGCCGGGGGTTGAGCGGCATGCGGTGCGACCGTCTGGCTCACAGATGGCATCCGGCTTGACTCGCTTGCCCACGCGGCAGGCCCGCCATTCTTATGGTTAGGCGAGTCACATCCATGTCCTGAACCGGTCCCGAATTTTGTTGCGTATTGCGGCAGATTCCGAATCGCACCCGATTCGATACGCTCCCTACATCCGTTCCGGAATTTTTACGAGACCGTTTCCGCGTCAAACCGACCAAAAAATTTCACATCCGGTTATGCCTTACCGGCGTAGGAGATTGTCTGCCGCGCCGAACAAACTGTGCGGACGCCTGGCGGCGTGTTAACCCATGAAGACCATTTTAATGCCTGGGCAGGCTGGGTCGCCAGACACATAGCGGGGAAAGGAGGCCATATATTATGGAAATGTCTATTGCGCCATTTTCGGACAGCATCACCAAAGTCATTCTGAACGGCCGGCTCGATATGCAGGGCGCGCAGAAAATCGACCTGCCCTTCAGCACGCTCGCCGGCAGTCATCGCAAAGTGATCGTCGATCTCTCTCAGGTGCCGTTCATGGCCTCGATGGGAATCCGCACCCTGGTGCTCACCGCCAAAAGCATCAAGTCCAAAGGCGGCCGTCTGATATTGCTCGACCCGGTCGGGGACGTGGAAAAGGTTCTGGTGGAAAGCGGCATCGATATGATCATTCCGATTGCCCATGGGTTGGACGCCGCGATCGGCGCCGTCAACCAGTAGCCGCCTCATGCCTGAAACACTTACCCTGCGCGCCGACCTGGCTGAACTGTCCAGGGTCAGCGCCTGGCTGATTGCGGCCGGCGCCCGGCTGGCACTGCCGGATGCCACGATCTTCGCGCTCGATTTGTGCCTTGAGGAGGCGGTCTCGAACATCATCCGGCACGGCCTGCCGCATGCCCCGCCGGAGCAGCAGGCCGTGCATCTGACAATGTCGCGCGGCGCCAGCCTGTTGCGCCTGATAATCGAGGATCACGGTCCGGCCTTCGACCCGACGCACGCCCCCGATCCGGAATTGCCCACCCGGCTCGAGGATGCCACGATCGGCGGGCTCGGTATCCAACTGATGCGCCGCTTCGCGCAGTCGATGAATTATCAGCGGCGCGACGGCATCAATAAGCTGACCCTGGAGTTTCCGCTCGCACCCGCGCCGTCATGACGCATTCAGCTTGGCGTCAAGCGTATCAAGAGCCCGCTGAAAGACGTTTTCATGCACCATGGGGATCAGGCGCACATCGTCATTCGCCGACGCCGTCCAGTCTGCCGTCCACACCGCGAAACACGCATCCGACGAGGTCACCGGATAGAGCCGCACACCAGCATGATAGTTCATCCAGGGTTGGGCGCTCGCATTGATCTTGTAGCGAAAGGCACAGTCCAGGTCGGACATGAAGGTAAGCTGCTCCTGCAACTTTCCATCGCCAAACCGAAAATCGCGCACGCCGGAAATTTTGTCCGACCGCGCATTGCCCTGCATATGCATATCGGCGATCTCAAGATGCCACTCATCCATGCCGGCAAAATTCCGCATCTCCTGCCAGACGCGCTGAAGCGGCGCGCGGAGCACCGAGGCGCAAAAAACCTTGGCGGGGCGGAACCCTTGCCATCGCACCGCATCCGCAGGTGCGGGCGCGCCGTTCAGCCGTGCCGCCAACGCCGCCAGGCCAGGGGCAAAAACGGCATTTGAAACAATATCCGCATAAACGCCCTTATCCTCCGGGCGCTCATCAAAGCGCGCCGACCAGTGCGCGAAGGTGGCATCGCCGTTCGTGACCGGAATCAGCTCGATGGTTGCAACATAATTCGCGATCGGAAATGCGGGCGTTTCGAAATTATACGAATAGCTGTAGCGGCTATCGTCCAACATCAGGAGGCGCTCACGCGCGTGACCGCCATCCTTGAACTGGAGCGACCTCACGCACCCCACCACATCCGCGTCCAGGCCATTCTCGACCGCGCTGGCAGCGATCGCGGGATGCCAGGATGCCAGCGCGCTGAAATCGCGAATCGCGGCCCATACGGCTTCGATTGGTGCATTGATGATGGTGCTCGCATAAGCGACGGCCATGAAATGTTTCCTTCCCAAATCAGTGTGTGATGTGTTTGCGGCGCGTCTGCCCGATCCGTGGGGCTTCACCCGGCAGCCGTTCCTTGCTGGCGGCACCGTGGAAGCCATAACAGTCCGGGCAGCAGGCAAGGATGTACTGTGCGTGGTCCGGCCCGGCAATCCGCCTTTGCCATCCATGTCCGAAAACCGCGAGACATGAACCGGTCGAGCGCCCATCTATACCGCCATGTATACCGCCATGGATCTCGATCACGATGCTTGCTACCGCGCGGTTGAAACCCGCGACAGCCGCTTCGACGGGCGCTTCTTCACGGCGGTGAAGACGACCGGCATTTATTGCCGCCCGGTCTGTCCCGCCCGCACGCCCAAACGCGAAAACGTGGTCTTCTATGTTTCGGCCGCGGCGGCGCAGGAGGCGGGCTTTCGGCCCTGCCTGCGCTGCCGGCCGGAGACCTCGCCCGACCTCGGCGCCTGGCGGGGCGCCTCCAACACCGTGTCCCGGGCCCTCGTGCTGATCGAGGCCGGCGCGCTCGACGAAGGCGATGTCGAGACCCTGGCCGGGCGCCTCGGCGTCGGCGGGCGCCAGTTGCGGCGGCTGTTCCGCCAGCATCTGGGTGCCTCACCCATCGCCGTCGCCCAGACACGCCGGCTGTTGCTCGCCAAGCAGCTGATCCATGAGACGAGCCTGTCCATGACGGAGGTGGCCCTGGCCTCCGGCTTCGGCAGCGTGCGCCGGTTCAACGAAACCTTCCAGCAGCTCTATGACCGTCCGCCCATCGCTTTGCGCCGCGCCACCCTTGCATGCGCCTCCGCCACCAGCGCGGTCACCCTGAAGCTGCCCTACAAGCCACCTTATGATTGGGCCGCCATGCTGGCTTTCCTCGCGCCGCGCGCCATTCCCGGCGTCGAGGTGATCGAGGGCGGTGCCTATGCCCGCGCCATTGCCATCGGCGGGGCCAAAGGCGCCTTCATCGTCCGGCCCGCCGCAAATAACCGGCTCGCCGTGACTGTGCAGTTTCCGAAGCTCGAAGCGCTGCCTGCGATCATCGCGCGCGTGCGGCGGCTGTTCGATCTTGCGGCCGATCCGCTGGCAATCGGCGACCATCTTTCGCAGGACGCGCATCTGGCACCCCTTGTCGCCACGCGGCCGGGCCTGCGCGTGCCGGGCGCCTGGGACGGTTTCGAAGTCGGCGTGCGCGCCATTCTTGGCCAACAGATCACCGTTACCGCCGCGATCCGGATCGCCGGCAAGATCGCCGCCCAATATGGCGCGCCGCTGGACGAACCGATCCCCGGTCTTTCCCGGCCTGACCCGCATCTTCCCCTCGGCCGAGATGCTGGCCCGTGCCGACCTCTCCGCCCTGCCCATGCCACGTGCCCGTTCGGCTTCCCTTTCGGCATTGGCCAAAGCGGTCGCCGCCGATCCGAAACTGTTCGGCCCCAGAGCCTCGCTGGAGGAGGCGATCACCATTTTGCGCCGCCTGCCCGGCATTGGCGAATGGACCGCCCAATACATCGCCATGCGCGAATTGCGCGAACCCGATGCTTTTCCCGCCGCCGACATAGGGCTGATACGGGCCATGGCAGATGAGGCCGGCATCCGCCCCCGTGCCGCCGCCCTGGCGGTCCGGGCCGAACGCTGGCGCCCTTGGCGCGCTTATGCGGCCATTCATCTCTGGGTCGCCGCAGCGAGCGCCTGCCCTGCGGAGACGCCTGTCGCGGAACGCGCATTGATCAGAACGAAATCCCGCAAACCCCCAACCAAGGAGGTCAGCCATGCCGACCGTGGCACCACTTGAAGGCCTTGCCTTCGACCGTATTCCCACCCCAGCCGGCGAAGCGCTGGTCATTTGGGACGGGGAGCTGCGCCTGCGCGCCTTCGACTGGGCCGGCTATGAGCCGCGCATGCGCCGTCTGCTCGAACGATATTACGGGCCGACCCAGCCGAAGAGCGCGGCGGCGCCCAAGCTGCTGAAAGACGCCTTGAGCGCCTATTTCGATGGCGATCTCGAGAGCCTGAACACCATAGACTGCACGACCGGTGGCACGCCGTTCCAACGCATGGTTTGGGCCGCCTTGCGCGACATCCCGGCCGGCACGACGCTGAGCTACGGCGCTCTGGCCCTGCGCATCGGCAACCCGGCTTCCGTGCGCGCGGTGGGGCTGGCCAATGGCGCCAATCCGATCGGCCTGGTCGTGCCCTGCCATCGGGTCATCGGCGCCGACGGCTCGCTCACCGGCTATGGCGGCGGGATCGAGCGCAAACGCTGGTTACTGCAGCATGAGGGCGTCACCTTATCATCTGGCTCACACCGCCCAACCCGGCAAGACAGATTGATGGCTTCTCAGCCGGCAGCTTGCCGCGTCACGTGAACAGGGACCGATTTATAGGACGGCGTACCGCTTTTCGGATCGACGTCATCGAGCGGAACCAGGCAGTTGGCTTCCGGATAATAGGCGGCGACGCAGCCGCGGGCGATATTGTGCGCGACCGCCGTGAAATGTTGCAGCGAACGCTCTTGCGCATTGCCGAAGGCAGTTTCCACCAACACGCGGTCTCCCGGCGTTATGTGGCGCTGGGCGAGATCGTCTTCATTCATGAACACAATGTCGCGCCGGCCGAAGACCCCGCGATAGCGATCGTCCAGACCGTATATGGTCGTATTGTACTGATCGTGGCTGCGGATCGTGGCCAACTTCAGAACCATTAAATCCGTGCTGGCAGGATCTTCTTCGAGCCCTACGAAGGAGATGAATTCTGCTTTGCCGGATTTTGTGGTCCAGACCCGCTCGGTCGGTGGCAGCGGCAGGCGGAAACCGCCAGGATGCCGGATGCGCGCGTTGAAATCCTGGAATTCGGGAAACACCGCCTCGATCATGTCGCGGATCCGATCATAGTCCGCCACCAGCCACGCCCAATCCACCTTGCTCGCGGGCAGCGTCGCCGCCGCAATGCCGGCAATGATCGCCGGCTCCGAGCGCAATTGCTCGGACGCCGGCGACAATTTGCCGCGCGAGGCGTGCACCATCGACATGGAATCCTCGACGGTCACGGATTGCTGGCCCTCGGCCTGAATATCCTGCTCCGTGCGCCCCAGAACCGGCAGGATCATGGCCTCCTTGCCGACGAGCAGATGCGAGCGGTTGAGTTTGGTCGCAAGATGCACCGCGAGGTCGAGCGTGCGCATCGCGGCGAAGCATTGCGCCGGATCCGGCAGCGCGACCGCAAGGTTCCCGCCGAGGCAAATCAGCACTTTGGAACGCCTGTCGACGATCGCCTGCATCGCCGCGACGGCGTCATGTCCATGCGCCGCCGGCGGCGAGAAGCCAAAGGTCTGTTCGATCCGTTCCAGCATCGGACGGGAGGGCTTCTCGGTGATGCCCACGGTGCGGTCGCCCTGCACGTTGGAATGGCCCCGGAGCGGACAGATGCCGGCGCCTGGCTTACCGAAATTGCCCCGCAGCAGGAGCAGATTGGCGATCTGCTGGACGTTGCTCGTACCAGTGCTGTGCTGCGTGATGCCCATGCCATAGGTGACGATGGTCGCGTTCGACTTCGCATAAGCGGCGGCGACCTCCGCCAGCGCCGCACGAGTAAGGCCGCTGGCGGCCTCGATCGCCGGCCATGAGGCGGCACGCAGATCCGCGATCAGCGCCTCGAAGCCGCTTGTGTGGGCGGCGATGAAGTCGCGGTCGAGAACGTTCCCGGTCTCGTCGTCGCGTTCGACCAGCGCCTTCATGATGCCCTTGAGCGCCGCCGCATCGCCGCCGACTTTGACCTGATAATAGGTCGAGGCGATGGAGGTCCATCCAAGCGTCGCCATTTCGAGCGGATCCTGCGGATCGGCGAAGCGCTCCAGCGCGCGTTCGCGCAGCGGGTTGAACACGATGATGGGCGCGTGGCGGCGCGCCACCGCGTGGAGCGTGCCCATCATGCGCGGATGATTGGTGCCCGGATTATGCCCCATCGCAATAATCAGCTCGCAATGATCGAAATCGTCGAGCGATACCGTGCCTTTGCCGACACCGATCAATTCCGGGAGGCCGACGCTGGTCGCCTCGTGGCACATATTCGAGCAGTCAGGGAAATTATTCGTGCCGAATTCGCGTGCGAAGATCTGGTAGAGGAAGGCGGCCTCATTGGAGGCGCGGCCGGACGTGTAGAATTCGGCCATGTTCGGGTCGGGTAGCGCGCGCAGCACCTCGCCGATACGCTGGAAGGCAGAATCCCAGCTGATTTCCTTGTAGCTGTCGCTCGCCGCATCATAGGCCATCGGATGTGTCAGGCGGCCCTCATTCTCGAGCGCGTAGTCGGTCCAGCCCCTGAGGGCGGAGACGGTGTTCGTCGCGAAGAAGGCGGGAGTTGCGCGCTTCCTGGTGGCTTCCCAGGTGACGGCCTTCGCGCCGTTCTCACAGAATTGAAAGGTGGAGGTGTGTTCCTTGTCCGGCCAGGCGCAGCCCGGACAATCGAACCCGTCCGGCTTGTTGGTGCGCAGAAGTGCCACCACCGCCTCCGGCGCCTCCATCTGCTCGCGGATCGCTTTGGCCGTCGCCCGCAACGCGCCCCAACCACCGGCTGGTTCCTTATATTGGTGAATTCCCGGGATGTTCTGATTTGTCATCACAACTCTCCTCAACAATGTGGTGATTTGGCAACATACGCGCCGCAGCGCGTCAAAGGCGGGAACGCTTCCGGTCTGACAGCCCGCCCCCGGCGGGATCTGACCTCACACGGAAGTTCATTCCGCCCCGCCATCGCCGGCATAAAGTGAACAGACGGCCGGCGTGACGCCAGCATAGATCCTCCTGCGGCCCGGGACCATCCACGGATCAAACTGTCGCCATCATTGGCGATCAGGCCCCGCAACGGCCGTGTGGCCAGGATCAACAGGTCATCCGCAAGGCAACTTGCGTATCGCGCGAATAATTTTTTCGCCACCACCCGGATCGGTTGTGACAATATTATAACAGTAATATGAGGCTGCCGCTTTGCAGGCGGTTAGGGAGTTTTTGTCAAACAAGATCATGCGATTTGTTAACAACAATCAGGTCAGAATCACTCCCATAACGAACTGATCGCCCGACGCGCTCATCGTTTCCGCTCCATCCCGGATCAGGAATGCCTGCGGAGAAACCCCTCTCTCTTTCTTTCGACGTCGAGGACCTCACCTACTTCATGGCTTATCAAGCTTTTGCCTCCGTGCCGAACCGGCACGGTGTCCGTTAGCATGCCCGGCCTTCAGACGATTGCCACGTCCGATCAGAACGTCACGATCGGCAGCGCGGGCGTTATTTCCGGCGGGTCTGCCGGAATCGTGAACGCATCAGGGGGCACGCAACTAACGAACCAAGGCATGATTTCGGGTGATACCTTTGGTACGGGTCTCAGGAATGACAGCTCGATCGCCAGCCTGACGAATAGCGGCACCATCTCTGGTTCAACTGAAGCAAAAGGCATCTACGACTATTTTGGCTCACTGGACACGCTAACCAACAACGGTACCATCCAGGGCGGGACCGGTATTTCGCTTATCGGCGGCTCACTCGGTACGCTGACCAACAGCGGCACAATCACCGGCGAGACTTACTCTGCCGTTAATAATACCGGTGAAATAGATAGCATCGTCAATAACAGCGGCGACAGCATGGATGGCGCCGACTACGGCATCGTAAATACCACATCATCTAACACCGGCACGGGATCATCTAGCGCCTGCACGATCAATTCCATTGACAATAGCGGCGCCATCTCAAGCGAGTTCGGCGGAATTTACAACTCAGGTACAATCAAGGAAATCACAAATAGCGGTGACATTTTTAATGTCGACCCAGATGCTGATTTTGCCGGGATTGAGAATTTTGGCACGATTTCAGGCAGCACCACCGGCATCCGCAACACTGGCTCGATCTCCGGCCTGATCAATACCGGGACAATTTCGGGAACCGGCAACGCAATCTACAGCAACAGCGGCGATCTCGGCTCGGTTACCAACATCGGCGTTATCGATGGCGATATTGCGGTTTCAAACCAGAACCTGACCATCGTGGGCGGCACGGACAATTTCGGCACGCTGACCGGCGGCATCATTACCCTCAACTCCGGTGACACGCTCACCTTTGGCGCCGGCGAGCAGGTCCTTAATGACACTGTGGAGGGCGGCGGCGGCCTCGGTGTGGCCCCTGTCGATGTTTATGTCGCGCCAAACGGCACCCTCGATATCGGCTCGCTGGGCTACATCACCGGCGACGTCACCGTCAAATCGTCGGGCACCGTGCTCGGCACCGGCACGATCGCCGGTAACGCCACGATCGACGGCACCTATGAGGTCGACATCCCGTCCGGCTACAAGACCGGTGACAATGCCGGCCTGACCGTCGATGGCACCGTCACGATCGGCGCGGGCGCGACTCTCAATGTGAACTCTGCAACCGGCAGCGCGGTCGGTCTCAGCTCGCCGGCGACCTTGCTGATCGCGGATGACGGTATCGACGGGACGTTCACGAACATCACCGGTAATGTCGGCGTCGGCACGAAACTCCAGATCGTTGAATCGGACGGCAGCCTTTACCTTGAGGACCTGCCGGAAAGCTCCGGCGCCGGGTCTGCCTTCGCTGCCTATGCGCGCGCGGGCAATGGACTTGCGGCGGCCGGCGTGCTCGACCAGCTTCTGAAGCGCTTTGCAGCCGATCCCTCGACGCTGAACTCGGCGCAGACCGCGTTGATCGACGCCGCAACCGGCGTTTCCGCCACCGCTGTGCCGCAGCTTCTCGCCGGGCTGAGCGGCCAGATCCATGCCGACATGGTCGCCGCCCAACCGCAGGCCGGCTGGCAGCTGGAGAACAGCGTCTATGGCCATCTCGGCGATGAGGCCGGGGCACCGGGCACGGGCTCGCGCATGTGGTCCGATGTTTCGACCAAGTCCGGCCAGCGCGGCAGCGACAATGTCGCCTCCGGCTTCAACAGCAATGTCAGCCAGGTCGTGGCCCGCGCCGATCTGCTGGCGCGCGGCAAGGCCGTGCTCGGCATCGGCTACGCCTACACCACCGACAATGTCACCGAGACCACCGATAACGGCAACATGACCGAGAATGGCGGCTTCCTTTATGGCCAGTTCCCGGTCGGCCGCTTCATGGTCTCCGGCATTGGCAGCTATGGCGAGAGCTCGACCGATACCCAGCGTGTGAACCCGCTTGGCGGCGGGCTGCTGAAGGATGATCATGTCGGCGGCGATAACGCGATGGTGAGCATGAATGTCATGCCTGCCGATCGCGCTCCGCAATGTCACGCTCGCCCCGTACGGCCGCGTGACCTGGCAGCGTGTGTCGCAGGCCGCGACCTCTGAAGGCACCTCTTCTGCGGCCGCACTCGACATCGCGAGCTATGCCGGCAACGATGAGCGCGGCATGATCGGCCTCACTGCCGGTTCGCCGGTCAGCTCGCCGCTTGCCGCACAGGCCACGTACAAGCTCGATCTCGGCGTCGGCGCGGATGCGGGCAACCTGCTCAGCCCTGTGCTGAATTCGACGCTCGCCGGCCTCGCTATGCCGATCGCAGCCCCCCAGGCCTCGACCGTGTTTGCCCAGGCCAGCGTCACCGGCACACTGCGCGTCGCCAAGACCTCCTATCTCTACGGTCAGCTTTCCGGCGAGGTGCGTGGCAACGAAACCTATGCCGGGATTTCCGGCGGCGTGCGCGTGAGCTTCTAAATCAAGAAAGTAAGTAGCCGCTTTTTGAAAAAAGCGGCGCAAAAACTTCTTGAAACTGGGCCGTGCTGGTGACACCAGCACGGGCCCAAATAAGTAAAGTTTTTTTGCTACTTTTTGTTCACAAAAAGTAGCGCTTCCCTTTCTCAAAGCCCAGCGGACAGCGCCATAGCCATGGCCTCGACAACGCCGTCCCAATCCCCACGCCTCTCCTGGCGGAACAGGCGGTGATGCGGGTACCAGGGCGTATCGTTCCGTCCCGTCAGCCAGCGCCAATCAGGCACAAAAGGCAGCATCACCCAGGCGGGGCGGCCGAGCGCGCCGGCGAGATGGGTCGGCGAGGAATCCACTGAAATCACCAGATCGACCAGACAGAAGATCGCCGCGGTATCGTCGAAATCCCTGATCTCATCACTCAGAGACGTGAGCGCCATGCCGGCGGGCGGGCTTGCAGCCTGGGCAGCGGCGGGCCCCTTCTGAATCGACACAAAATGCGCGCCGCTGCGCCCGAGCGGGGCAAGATTTTCGAGGCTAAGCGAGCGATTGGCGTCATTCGGATGGGTCGGCCGCCCCGCCCAGGCGAGCGCGACCAGCGGCCGCTTCAGGTCGGCCAGCCGGCGCCGCCAATGTGCGAGGCGGTTCGGGTCGGGCTGCAAATAAGGAACCGGCCCCGGCAGATCGGCAAGTTCGAGGCCAAGCGCCATCGGCAGGCTCATCAGCTCGCAATGCAGGTCGAACGCGGGCGGCAGCGTGCCGCGCGGCAGGATGGCCTCAATCCCTTGCAGGCTGCGTTTGGCGAGTTCCACCGTTTCCGGGTTGACCTCAAGCACGATCCTGGCGCGGCTTTGCGCCCGCGCCCGCGCCACAAGACGCAGGAACTGGAACGTATCGCCGAAACCCGGCTCGTCGTGGATCAACAGCGTTTTGCCAGGGATCGGCTCGCCCCCCCAACGCGGGCGCTGCACCTTGCGGGCGATGCGAAGCGTGCTCGGCAGGCTGTAGCGGTAGCGATATTCCTGCCAGCCGCGTGCGAAATCGCCGGCCAGCAGCAGCGTTTCGGCGAGGTTGAAGCGCTCGGCAAGATCGCCGGGCACGGCGTCGACCGGCATCTTGTAGATCCGCAGCGTCTCTTCGATGCGTCCCTGTTGGCGTAGCGCCAGGGCGAGCAGGCGCCACAGCACGATCGGTCCTCGGCCTGTCGCGAGCGCCTCACGTAGCAAGGCTTCCGCCTGCTCGGCCTCGCCGCGCGCAAGGAGCGCGCTGATATGTTCTGTTTGCATTATGCCGGCGAAACGCCGAGCGCCTCGAGCAGCGGTTGCAACTGCGCCGCATGCTGGCGCCACCGCCCTGTCGCCGTGCGGTAGAGCGGCTGACGGACCTGATTCATACTGGCGGTGCGCACCGCCCGGTTGGTCTCGTGGAAAGCCAGGCAGGCCGGGTCCCAGGCCAGGCCGAGATAATCGATCATGCGCCTTGCCTCGCCCTCGAGATCGGCAACCACCGCCTCGTACTCGACCTCCAGGAAACGATCGGGCGGCAACAAAGCGCGCCAATGCGCGACCAGCTTCTGGTAATCCCGATGGAAGTGCCCGAGCTCGTTCTGGTCGTAGGAGAAAGCCTGCTCGCCGGAAAACAGCTTGGTGTAGCAGGAGAGACAAGTATCCACCGGATCGCGCCGGCAATGAATGATGCGCGCCTCGGGGAGAATGAGATGGATTAGCCCCGCATAGAAGAAATTGGCGGGCATCTTGTCCACCACATGGCGCTTGCCGTCGCCAAGCGGGGCGATGGCGGCGAGATAGGCGTCGCCAAGTGCGGCAAGCTGCGCCGGCGCAATGGTGCCGGCCATCGCGGGAAAATCGCCCGCAAGCTGCCTGATGTGGCTGAGCTCGCCCGCACCATGGATATCGGGATGAGACGCGAGAATTTGCTCTACCAGCGTGGTGCCGGAGCGTGGCATGCCGAGCACGAAGACCGGCCGGGCCGAACCAGCCCCCTGCCCGCCCAGGCGCGCCATCAGCCCGGCGTCAAAAGTTTCGGCGATGCTGGCCATCCATCGGCTCGTCGCCTCGGCATCATAGGTGATGCGTGCCCGCTCCATCCGGTTGCCCTGGTCGAAATGGGCGAAGGCGCCGGCGGAATCACCAATGTCGAGATAGGCCTTGCCGAGCGCGAAATGCAGCGTCATGCGATCATTGCCCGCTTGCAGTCCGCCCGGGGCGAGCAGAGCCTCCATTGCCGCAATGGCCGGATCGCCAGGGCGGTAGCGCACGAGATCGCTGCGGTTGAACCAGGCCGTAGCGGAGCGCGGGAAGGCCGTAAGGGCGGCCGCGAACGCTGTTTCCGCTTCCGCGGTCTTGCCATGCTCCATGAACAGGATGGCGCGGTTGACGAGCGCCCGCTCCGCTTCGGTGCCGGGCAAAGCAGCCGCATGGTCGAAAGCAGCGAGCGCCTCATCAAAACGCCCCGTCGCCTGCAACACCTGCCCCCTAACATTATGCGCCTCGGCGCTCTGGGGGGCGCTCGCCACCGCGCGGCGCGCGGCATCCAGCGCCTCGTCGAGCCGGTCGACCTGCTTCAATGTCCGCGCCAGGGCGGCCAGGCCGCCGGCGTGCAACGGCGCAAAGCCGAGCAGCGCATTGAGCCGGCGGAGCGCTTCGGCGGGACGATGGCGTGCGATCTCGGCCGCCGCGAGATTGAGATAGGCATCAGCGAGTTGGGGATTGAGCACGAGCGCGCGTTCGGCATGCTCGATGGCGCGGTCGAACGCGCCCTGGTCCACCAGGATGTTCGCGAGATTGCTGTGGGGCTCGGCATAGTCCGGCCGGAGTGCCAGCGCCGCCCGCCAATGACGTTCGGCCTCGTCCATAAGGCCGAGCCGCTTGCAGCTATTGCCGAGATTATTGTGCGCCTCGGGATTGTCAGGGGCGAGTGCCAACACGCGCTCGAGGCAAACGCGGCTTTCCTCGAAGTGGCCCGTCTCCTGCAGGATGATGCCAAGATTGTTCCAGGCGCCCGGCAAAGACGGATTGAGCGCAACGGCACGCCTGCCGGCCGCCTCGCCCTCCGCGTAAAGCCCTTTCTGGCGGCACATTTCGGCGAAGTTACTGAGATATACGGCAGGCACGCGCGTTGCCTTGCACGCCTCGCGCAGACGGGAGATTGCGAGGTCGAGATCGCCATAGGCATGCGCCATCAGCCCGAGCAGGTGCAACGCATCCGCCTGGCCCGGCCAGACCGCCAGGACGCGCTGGCAAAGCATCTCCGCCTGATCCGCCTGGCCCGCGTTCCAATGCGCATGCGCGCGACGCAGCGCTTCCGGCACCGAAAGCGCCTCGGAGCGCTGCGTTGACATCTTACCGGGGCCACTCATTGCATCATTGCCTTGCGTCAATAAATCTGGCCGCTGCTTTAGAGAGATTGGCAAGTAGCCGCAATTCGCACGGTCATGTCGTGGCGACGCTTCAGCGCCGGGCCCAACCAAACAAAAGTTTTTGCGCCGCTTTTTTCAAAAAGCGGCTACTTTCTTTAATGCTTGACGAAGCCTCGCCGCCGCGCCGATCGGCCGCTTCCCGTATCGACGGGTCTCTCCCGCATAAGGATCGCGACAGCCACGGAAGCGACCGCGGCGGCGATGGCGGCGCACAACAAGGCAGCCGCGAAGCCTGTGCCATAACCGTGCTGCGCGACCTGGATGGCGAGGCTCTCCTTGCCGCCGCCGACAAGGCGGAGTGCCGCGGAAATGTTGCCGGCAACCACGAAGCTCGCGAATTCATGGGCGGTGGCGGGATCTTGCATCAGGCCCCTTTTTGCCTGGAGCAGCAGCGTGCCGCGCCCCACAATTGCGAGGACGGCGCTCAGAGTTGCGAAGCCGAGCAGAATGCCGCTGAAACGCGCCGTAGTGCTGATCCCCGAGGCCATGCCGGACCGGTCCTTGGGAACGGCGCCCATGATCGCCTTTTGTGTCTCGCCATTCAGCAAGCCCCCGCCACTGCCCAGAACCGCCATGCCCAGGATGACGAAGCCGGCATGTCCGGAAGCGGCTGCCCAGGCCGTAACAAGATCACCAGCCGAAACCACGCCCAGGCCAAGTGCGAGGATCTGGCGCGATGTGAGAAAATGGCCAAGCCGCCTGCCAATCTGCGGCAGGATCAGCATGCCGAGCGCAAAGGGCAGCATGGAAATCCCCGCGTAAAGCGGCGGTCGCCCAAGCCCGTTCTGCAAATAGAGCGGGAGCAGTGAAGCCATCACCTGCGCTGTGGCGGCATAGGCGAACATTGCGAGTACCGCGCCGATGAAGGGCGCCGAACGGAACAGCGCAAGATCGAGCATCGGCCGCACCTGACGCGTCTCCACCCGGTGGAAACAGAGAAAAGAAAGAAGCCCACAGGCAAAACCGGCGATCGCGGAAGCTGAGAGCCAGCCATGTGCCTGGCCCTGGATCAGCCCCCAGGTCACACCGAACATCGCGCCCGCGAAAAACACGATGCCACCCGGATCGAGCCGGCGCGCATGGTCGTCACGGGACTCGGGCACCAGTGCCAGCACCGCGCACCCGAGCCCGATGCAGATCGGTATGTTGACATAGAAGGCCCAGCGCCAACCCAGGACGAAGGCGATGACACCGCCAAGGATCGGCGCCAGCACCATGGTCACCCCCATCATGCCACCCCAGATCGACCAGGCATGCGCCCGCTCGGCCGGATCGCTGAACGCATGGCCGATGATGGCAAGCGCCGGCGCCAGGAGGAACGCCGCGCCAATGCCCTGGAACGCCCGCGCGGCATAGAGGGCGGATGCGGTCGGCGCCGCGCCGCAGAACAGCGAGGCACAAGCGAACAGGCCGATTCCGCAAA
This sequence comes from uncultured Pseudomonadota bacterium, assembly GCA_963798115.1. Classification (GTDB taxonomy): domain Bacteria; phylum Pseudomonadota; class Alphaproteobacteria; order Acetobacterales; family Acetobacteraceae; genus Acidocella. The sequence goes on along the minus strand of CAWCRT010000008.1, from coordinate 88,861 downwards.
GAAACACACGCTTTCGTCCGAAGCGGTCCGCAACCGCGCCCGCGGGCAGCAGGAGCGAGGCAAAACATAGGACATACGTGCTGATGACCCATTCGATATCGGCAAAATCCGCGTGCAAGCGGCGCGCCACGGTCGGCAGAATGATGGCGACGATATTGGTATCGAGCACCGTCATCGCGCAGCCAACCGAGGCCGTCAGCAGGATCGCGAGCGGAGGGCGAACCGCGCTCCGCGGCGCCACCGCCAACGATGCGGCAAGCGGCACGGTATTACGACGCAACGACGTCATGGCTCGATCACGCCCTCCATTTAGACATCGCCTTTCAAGCAGGTTTCACAATTAGGAGCATTAGCTGATTTTTATGATATAATTCGTTGAAACCTAATTTGCGAAAGGCCTCCCGATGGAGCTGCGGCATTTGCGGTATTTTGTCACGCTCGCGGAGCAGCTGCATTTTGCTCGCGCCGCGGAAAGCCTCGGCATCGCGCCGCCGACACTGACCGTGCAGATCCAGGATATCGAGCAAAGCCTGGGAACGCGGTTATTCACCAGGACAAAGCGAAGCGTCTTGCTAACGGACGCCGGTGCAGTGTTCCTCGCCGAGGCCAAGGCCGTGCTGGAGCGCTTCGCCCGAGCGGAAAGCGTTGGGCGCCGCGCCGGCAGAGGAGAAGTCGGCCGCATCGAGATCGGCTATGTCGGCTCCGCCATCTATGGCGGCGCGATTCAGGAGCAGACAAGCCGTTTCCGCCAGGCCTGGCCCAACATCGAGATTCTTGCCCGGGAACGCCCCATGGCAAGCCTTCCGGACCTGATCGATCGCGGGCAAACCGATATCGGTTTCGTCCGCGCACCTCTGCCCCTGCCGCGCACGTTACGTGCGCATGCCGTGCTGAAGGACCAATTCTGCGTCGCCTTGCCCGCCGATCACAAGCTGTCAGCACGCGCAGCCTCATTGCCTGCCACCGATCTTGCCCACGAACGCTTCATTGCGCCCGAGCAGTTGGCCGGGACCCACGAGGTCGGGCGACGCGGCAAATTCATCCCGAATATCGTCGCCTCTCCTGGCGGCCTAGTCGCGGTTCTCGTGCAGGTTTCACTGGGCGCAGGCGTCGCCATCGTGCCGAGTGTCGTAACCGGGGCTCTGCGCATCCCCAATGTCGTCTTTCGGCCATTGGCAGGTGCGCCAATCCGGTCAGAAGTCTCTGCTCTTTTCAGGACCAATGAGCCCTCCCCCGCCGTCCGAAGGCTGATCCGGCAGATTATTCAATCGCCCGCGATGCAGCCCTCCACGCCTGCTGAGCGGGAAGTCCAGTAAGGAAGTGGCCGCTTTTTAAAAAAAGCGGCGCAAAAATTTTTTTGACTTTGGGCCAGTGGCGGTGAAACCCGCACGCCCAAAAACCGGATGCGCACGGCATTATACTTTTAAGTTTTAACGAATATTTCCCGCTCTCATTGGTTAGAGCGCTTTAAGCCGTTCCCACGAAACGGAAAAACAGCCAAAATTCATTTCAAAATCGTAATTCTATTCAATCGGAGCTTTAGCTTATTTTTTTTCGAGAAGCTTCTTCGATTAACAAATCAAAGGCAGCGCAGGTTAATAGCCGCACAATCCTTTTGACCCTGATCAATGACAGTGTCCAGAAACACTCTTTAGTTGCCGCAGCGGGCTGTCGCCATGAAATCGGTATGCGTTAACTTGTACACTTCGTCCGAACCGCAAAGGAGCAAGAGATGTATCGAGTTTTGATCGCCATCCTTGTCATTGCCTTGAGCTCTTCCAGCGCTTTTGCAGCAACGCAATGCCGTGACAGCAGTGGTAAATTCGTGAAATGCCCGTCAACGACGAGCAAAACCGTTCACTGCCGGAACCAAAAAACGGGGCAATACGCAAAATGCGGCTCGCCTGGCGCTAAACCTGACTGACCCACCAAGGTTTCCGCACCTCGGAAGCCGATGTCCATTGGCCGCTCGATAGCCTCCTTCTACACCCGCAGGGTGGCGTTTAGGATCATTGATGCCATGACACCGAAATGGTCGCTCGCCAGCAGGCCGGTTTCCGGATCCGCCCGATCGAGGACGGTCGATAAATCGACCACCTTGCAATCTTCCGCGTCAACTCTCACGAAGATATGGTCGATGCAGGCACCATCACCATGACCGGCGCATGTCGTCTCCCCCCGCACGCCGGCTAATTGTCGACAATCAACCAGCCGGGCGCCGCTCGGAAAATTGGCATTCGCGAATTCCTCCGCGTCGGAAGCTGCGTTGAAATCGCCGCCGACGATCACAAACGTTGCCGGCGACACGCCCGCAAGTTCCGTCATGATGGTTTCAAATTGCCGGCGACGGAGTGCTTGTGCGTCGCGTAAATGGGTCAGGTGCAGGGAGACCGCCAGAATGGTGCCCGCTGGATGATCGATTTCGGCGAACAGGGCGGCGCGGTCTCCATCTCTGGGGTCACTCGGCAGCATCACTGCCCACCATTTTCGGATCGGATGACGGGACAACACTGCCAGTCCCGACGTGCTGACCGCTTCAACGCCCTCGCAAAGACGAATCTTCCCGCGGCCGGCCCAACTTGCCGAATGGAACCCCATCGCACCGGCCAGAGCAGCTGCGGTATCGTAGCCAAGCGCGGGCGCAACGAAACATTCCTGCAAGAGCAGAATATCTGGATCCAGCCGAGTAACTTCCTCGACCATCAGACCAAGCCTCGCTTTATAGGCGCCGTCGCCCTTCCAGCTATTTAGCGTCATGACGGTGAGAGATTCGTGCGAAGTTTTTCCTGGCGACATTTGGCCATCCTCATTAATGGCCCGCGGCCGGATTGGTAGACAGTAAGTTCAGCTAGCACGGCTTTGGCTGCGAACTCCACCGGCGCGGACAGAAGCGTCGGGGACTAACGCCCCAGCCCCGGAAAACTCTCCCGCACGGCTTCCATTTTCGGCTTGTGTCCCCCTAGCCGCGCTGCGGCAGTTCGGCGCTCACGCTCCGTCCGATCCGCACGGCCAGCTCATCCAGCACGGCATTGGTCAGCGCCACAATATCCGCATCGGTCTGCACCGGCCCGGTGAGCGCAAAGGCGGTGCGGTCATGCAGCTCCGGGCGCCGTTCGTCGCGGGGCACAATCGTCCAGTCAGCGGCGAGCGAGGCCGTGCCGTCCCAGCTCACATCCAGCCGGCTGATATTGATGAGCAGGCGGTAGCGCGCCGGGCTCGCCAGCGGCTGGTCGGTGATGAAGAGGTCAGGCCGTGCGGCGGCGAGGCGGGCGGTGATCAGGTCTGTGGCGCCAATCGAAAGCCGGCTCGCCCAGCGGGCATGACTGCTGCGGTTAATCTGGCTGCCATCGCGCAGCACGATATCCTGCGTGTCGAGATAATCGGGCAGCACGATGCGCCACACCTCCAGGCTCGCCTGCGTCTGCGCGGGGCCGCTATCCACCAGAATGGCGGGCGCGTCGAGCGTATAGACCTTGAGCGGCGGCGCGGCGCAGGCGGCGAGGCAAGCGGCCATGCCGAAAGCGAAAAGGGCCAAATACGGCCAACGGCGGAGGCAGGGCGTTTGTCTCACGGCTGGCGTCCCATCAGCAGAAGTTGTGGCTCGCGTTCAATCTCGCTCGAGAAGCCGCGCATGGAAGCGGCGGCGGCGGCAAGGTCACGGAGGGTCGCGTCGATATCGGCGCGCTGGTCAGATCGGGCAGACGTGAAATTGCGCAGCTCGACCACCATCTGCTGCGTCTGCACAACGGTGGCATTGGCGTTGAGCAGCAGCTTATGGAGGTCGGCACCGCGCCCGTTCAACTGCGTGGTGGCGGCATTCGCCATCGTGTTGATGTCGGAGAGCGTGGTCGTCAGCTGTGTCTTCAGCGTGTCGAGCGTCTGGGTCGCTGTCCCCACCAGAACGCGTGACTGGTTGGACGTCTGCTGCGCGCTCACGATGAGAGCCGGCATGTCCTTGTCCAACTTCTCGGCCAGGATGCGGATGCTCGCGAGCGACTGATTCATATTGTTGGCCATCTCCTGCAGGGGCAGCTGTTCCAGCGTTTGCTGCGTCCTTTGGATGATGGATTGCCGGACTGGGATTTCGGGGTAATTCGAAAGCCCCGGGTGCAGCACGGCCGGCGTGCTCGGGTCGAAACTGAGTTCGACGGCCGCCTGCCCGGTCACCAGGCTTTGAATATTCACCTCCGCCCGCAAGCCGCGGCGGACGAGTTCATCCACGCCAATGATTTCCTTCGTGTCGCTGCGGTGCACGCGCCGCGGGTCCAGCACCAGCGTCACCGGGATATAGGCGGTGAAGGTGCGCCGGTCGAAGGTGAGTTCAATATTGCTCACCGAGCCCAACGGCACGCCGCGGAAGGTTACCGGCGCGCCGATGTTAAGGCCGGAGGCCGAGCCCTGGAGCACGATGACCGCTTTCACGACCCTGCTGAACGGGTTGATCTGGCCGAACAGGATGATGGCGCCGAGTGCCAGGATGATCCCGCCCAAGACGAAGGCGCCGACGAGTGTTTGCCTGTTTCCCATGTCCTGTTTCTCCGCTCAGGCCGTGTTGGAGGGGAGGCGTTGCATGAAGGCGCGCACCTGCGGGTTGTCGCAATGGTCCCGCAAATAGCTCGGTGAGCCATGGGCAATCGGTGTCCTGGTGACGTTGTCGAGGTAAATGCCGTCATCGGCGATGGCGAAGAGGCTCGGCAATTCGTGGCTGATGATGATGATGGTCGCCCCCAGCCCGTCGCGCAGATTGAGGATGAGCTCGTCGAGCCGCGCCGAGGTGATGGGGTCGAGCCCGGCGGAAGGCTCGTCGAAGAACAGGATATCGGGGTCGAGCGCCAGCGCACGCGCCAGCCCCGCGCGTTTCTTCATGCCGCCCGAAAGTTCCGATGGGTATTGGTCAATCGCCTGCAGCATGCCCACGAGGCCGAGCTTGAGTTCCACCTGCGCGCGGATGGATCTCGCATCCAGCCGCGTGTTCATCTGCATCGCCAAGGCGACATTCTCGCCGACCGTCATGGAACTCCAGAGCGCGCCGCTCTGGAACAGAACGCCGAAGCGCTGCGCCATCATCGTGCGCCTTGCGTCATTCGCGGCCCAATAATCTTCGCCCGCCAGCCGGTATTGGCCGGCGACAGGCCGCAGAAGGCCGATCATGCTGCGCAGAACTGTGCTTTTTCCGCAACCCGATCCGCCCATGACGGCAAATATGCTCCCCCGCCTTACGGCCATGGTGATGTTTTTCTGGATGACTTTCGGCCCGTAAGCGAGGGTGACGCCATCGAGTGTGAGCAGCGGCGCCGCATTTGACGCCGGCGCTGCCACCGCCATGTCAAATACCGATTGCATTGGCGATAACCGCGAAGAGTGAATTGATCGCAATCACGCCAACCACGCCAACCACTACGGCGCGGGTCGCGGCGACGCCCACATCGGCGGCACTCCGCCCGGCCTTGAGGCCGATGCGGCAGCTGATCAGCCCGATGAAGACGGCGAAGATAATAGTCTTGATGAAGCCGAATACGAACTGGCTGAAAGGCACCGCGCCCAGCGTCTGAATCACATAGCCCGTGAGCGTCACATGCAGCATGGCGACCGCGACGAGGCAACCGCCGAGCATGCTGACAAGACAAGCATAGAGATAGAGAAGCGGCATGGTGATGATGAGGGCGAGCACCGAGGGCAGAATGAGGTAGCTCGAGACCGGAATGCCGGTCACCGTCAGCGCATCGATCTCTTCATTGCCGAGCATGGTGGCGATGCGCGCCGCATAGGCGCCGCCCGTGCGCCCGGCCATGATGATGGCCGTCATCACGGCGGCCATTTCCCGCACCATGGCAATGCCGACGAGATCGGCAACATAGACGCCGGCCGCGAATTTTTCGAGTTGCACGGCGCCGACGAAGGCGAGGATGGCGCCGAGCAGGAAGTTGACGATGCTGACGATGAGCAGCGAGTCAGGCCCAGCATCGCGTATATTGGTGAGCAGATCGACCGGGCGCATGCGGCTTCGCCCCAGCACCGCCTGCGCGCCGTTCCAGGCCGTGGTGGCGGTGAGTTCGGTGAGAACGCCGACTTCGGTGAGGCTGTCGAGCGTCCAGCCGCCCAGGGCCGCGAGCGGGTTGAACCAGCCGCGCCGCCGCGGCTTCTGGGCAACCCGTGCCGGAGGCAGGAGGCCGAGCAGCTTGTTGGCGGAAGGCGGCAGGTTTGCACCGTCGAAGGCGATGCCAGCAGCCTCCGCCGCCTGCCTTACCTCCCACAGGAAGGTGACGAGCGCGCTGTTCCAGCGGCCGAGCGGTGCCGTATCGAAAACGAGCGGCGCCGCCGGCCGCGCTGCCCGCAGCCCGTCCGCAGGAAAGCGGGGCAAGCTGCCGCGCTGCGCGGTCCAGTCACCGGAGAGGGTGAGCCGGTTCTGCCCTCCTTCAGTCTCCAGCTGCCAATGCGGGGAACCATTGCTTGCCGCGTCCATGATCCGATCACGTCGTTGCGCAATCGATACTCGTCCACGGAGACCAATTTGCCAAGCTTCTTCTGGCTCTGGTGCACGAGCCCGGCAATTTGCCCGGTTATTCGCGGTGTGGAACGGCCTGCTTTGTTGAGCGGGCCACGAGCCCATCCAATCGCGACAAGAACAGAGCAAGCGTTCGTGATCCGTTCGCCTGGTGGTAAGCCGCAACAAGATCGATGGTTGGCGCCTCGCCTTTCAGCGGGCGGCTGGTCACGGACCAGGGCATGAAATTCCTGGCATAGGCCGGAAGCAGGGTCACCGCGCGCGTCGAGGCAATCAGCGACATCGCCATGGCCAAATTATCCACGAGATGGGCCGGATGCAGTTTCACCCCAGCCCTGCCAAGATATTCGTCAATCACGCGCTGCAAGCTCGGCGCGGTGTTTGACATGCCGAGGAACGGCTCCTCCACCAATGACTCTGGGCTGATGGCCTCCTGCGCTGCCAGGCGGTGATCGCTCGGCAACGCCACCATAAGCGGTTCTGATGCGATCGTCCGATAGATCAGCTCCGGCCGCCCGGTCTCGCGCCGCATAAAAGCGAGGTCGAGCCTGCCCTCAGCCACAGCCTCCGCCAGCTGGGGTGAATATTGGCTGGAGATGGTCACGTCGATGCGTGGCAGCTGGTCCTTCAACAATGCCATCGTCTGCGGCAGCCAGTCCATTTCCTGACCTGTGAGAAAGCCCAGCGCGAAACGCGGCCGGGCGGGTTTGCCTACCCGCCGCGTCGCCTGGACCGCTTCCTCCAGCTGGGCCAGCACCAGCCGCGCCTGGTCCAGAAAGACCAGCCCCGCCTCGGTCAACGCCACGCCACGGGCGTTGCGCGTGAGCAGTGTCACGCCCAACTCATATTCCAGGTCGCGGATCTGCCGGCTGAGCGAGGGTTGTGCCGTATGCAAGCGCCGTTCGGCCGCCAAGGTCAGGCTGCCCTCCTCCGCCACCGCGATGAAATATCTGAGATGCCGCAGTTCCACCGCGCCCTCCCACGGCCCGCATAGCCATACTTTTCAAGCATGAATATCGGACCTCAAAAGTCTTTCCACAAAAAACAGCGAGCGATTATGTCTCAGCCTATCGAGCGATCAAGCGCCGATTTTCTTTCAGCCCTGATTTCGCCGGGCGCCGAACCGCCTCTGATCCTATGCTTATACCATATGCTTATGGAGTATCGCTCATGACCTCCATTACCGTGCTCATCACCGGCGCCCAGAGCGGCATTGGTCGCGCCACCGCCCTCGCTTTTGCCCGCCAGGGCGCCCGCCTGGCCATTTCCGGCCGCCGCGCCGCCGAAGGTGAGGTCCTGGCCGCCGAGTTGAACGCAATGGGCGCCGAAACAATCTTCATCCAGGCGGATGTCCGAAGCGAGGATGAAGTGCAGGCTCTGTTCACCAGGGCGCTCTCTCGCTTCGGCCGTCTCGACATTGTGGTGAACAATGCCGGCACCGAAGGCCGCACAGCGCCGTTCACCGATGTGACGCAAGAGGATTATCAAGCTGTGTTCGAGACCAATGTGCTCGGCACGCTGCTTGGCACCAAGCACGCTCTACGCGCCATGCAGGCGCAGAACAGCGGCAGCATCGTCAACATCTCTTCCACCATGGGCTCGCGCGGCGCGCCCAACCTCGCTCTCTACACCGCGAGCAAACATGCGGTGGAGGGCCTCACAAAATCCGCCGCCATCGAGGCCGCCGCCTATGGCGTGCGGGTCAATGCCGTCGCCCCCGGCCCCACCGAAACCGCCATGCTTGACCGCCTGACCGGTGGAACGGAGCGCAAAGCCGCCTTCGCCGCCGGCCTGCCGATGAAGCGACTGGGCACGGCCGAGGAAGTGGCCGATGCGATCCTGTTCATCGCCTCGGAAAAAGCCAGATTCATCACCGGCGAGATCATCCACGTGAACGGCGGCAAGACCGCCTTCTGACCCCGACTTCATGCAACAATGCTGGCGGCCTTTGCCCTAGGCGGAGCCAATCCTCTACCCCGACTTAAGTCACGGCTCCTTCGCTGATCGGCAGACCTTCCAGTCACCGCAAAAGGAGTTTTTTATGGCAAACCTGACCAATCAAACCGCCCTTGTCACCGGCGGTTCACGCGGCATCGGCGCCGCCATCGCCAAGCGCCTGGCCGCCGATGGTGCGCGCGTGGCGATCACTTTCACCAAGGGCGCGGATGCAGCCGCCCAGGTGGTGCGGGAGATCGAACAGGCCGGCGGCAGGGCCATCGCCATCCAAGCGGATGCCGCTGATCCGCAGGCCATCGTCGCGGCGGTGGACAAAACCGTCACTCATTTTGGACGGCTGGATGTGCTGGTGAATAATGCCGGCACCGCCATTCCCAAACCCTTCGAGGAAACCTCGCTCGAAGAGATGAACCGCGTCATCGATATCAATCTGCGCGGCACGCTGGTCACCACACAGGCCGCCTTGAAATATCTGCAGGATGGTGGCCGCATCATCAATATCGGCTCGTGCGTGGGCGAGCGTGTGATGACGCCCGGCCTGGTTGCCTATTCCGCCACCAAGGGCGCCGTGAAGATGTTCACGCAAGGTTTAGCGCGTGAGACCGGCGCGCGCGGCATTACCGTCAATAATATCGAGCCAGGCCCGATCGATACGGATCTCAACCCCGCCGCCGGCGACTGGGCAACGCCGCAGATCTCGGCGACGGCGCTGAAACGCTACGGCCATGCCGAGGACATCGCCGCGATGGTGGCGTTCGTCGCCGGTCCGGAGGCGAGCTACGTCACGGGCGCCAATTTTACCGTCGATGGCGGCACCAACGCGTGAGGAGGCAAAACCATGACAACGTCTCTCGCAGGAAAGACCGCACTCGTCACCGGCGCTTCGCGCGGCATCGGCCGCGCCACCGCTCTGGCGCTCGCCGGGAAAGGGGCACAGATTCTCGTGCATTACAGCAGCGCCGCCGCCGAAGCCGAGGCGGTGGTGAACGAAATCCGCGCGCTTGGCGGCCGCGCCCAGGCGCTGGGTGCGGATCTCTCCGCTCCCGACGCGCCGCATAAGCTCGCAGCACAGGTCCGCGAGATCGTCGGCTCGCGGCTTGGATATACTCATCGCCAATGCCGGCATCTCCAAGGCTGCCACAATCGAAGACACCAGCATCGAGGATTTCGACAGGCTTTTCGCGGTGAATGTGCGCGCGCCCTTCTTCCTCGTGCAGCAGCTTCTGCCCATATTGGGCGAAGGCAGCAGTGTCGTGCTGCTCTCATCGCTCGCGGCGCATGCGGCGGTCGGCACGCTCTACGCCTATGCCATGACCAAGGGCGCGATCGATACCATGGTGAAGCATTTTGCCGCAGCTCTTGGGCCCCGTGGGATCCGCGTGAATGCCGTCGCCCCCGGCGTGGTCGAAACCGACATGTCGAATTTCGCCAAGACCGATGAAGGACGTGATTTTACCTTGGGAATCCAGGCCCTGAAGCGCGTCGCGCAACCGGATGATATCGCGGGCGCCATCGCCTTCCTCGCCTCCGACGAAGCGCGCTGGATCACCGGCGACACAATCCATGTCGATGGCGGATCGAAATTATGACCGCTCTCTCCGCCGCCCTGCCCGGTGTGCTGAAAGAAATCCGTGTGCGCCCGCTGCTGACGATGAAACTTGCCGTGCGACCGCTGATCATCGTCGGCGAAACGCCGCTAACCACGAGACGCATCGGCATTGTGTTTGGCGGCATTTTCGAAGGCGAGCGGCTTTCCGGCGAGGTTCTGGACGGTGGGAGCGATTGGCAATCCGTTCGCCGGGATGGCAGCACGCTGCTGGATGTCCGGCTGAATTTAAGAACCGAAGACGGCGCGCTGCTCGGCGTGACGTATAAAGGCATCCGCCAGGGGCCGCCTGATGTCATTGCGCGGCTGGAGCGCGGCGAGCCGGTTGATCCGGAGCGCTATTATTTCCGGATCAACCCGATGTTCGAAACCGCATCCGAAAAATATGCCTGGCTCAACAATATTCTCTCCATCGGCACCGGACACAGATTCGCCGATGGTCCTGTCTATAATCTTTTCGAAGTGCTGTGACCCGAGCGATTGCGCCCCGCGCAACCCGACGATGCCGGCGCCCGCCGCGGGGTGCGCTAAAACACGAGCGCCCGCCAAAATCGTTGATATAGGTTATCTCTTGATCATTTACCAAAAACCATTGCGGCCATCAGCGTGAAGGTCGATCTCGTGCTTGCCGTTGGTCGACTTCACCGGGGTTTGGTGAAGATCGTTGGTGCGGGTTGTTTTGGTATTATCTACGAAAAATCCGGGCTGACCGTCAGCGTGAAGATCTATCTGTTGATGACTTCCGTTCTGAGTCTGTTGTGCAAGCAATTTCTGCGTCGAGAAAGGCAGCGAGAGGCAAACAATGGTTGGAACCAATAGAAAACGTAAGCTTAGCGACATTAAGTAGATACTCATTGTGGGTGATGTAGCCAGCTTCTAAGGTATGGGCCAATTTTTTAAGCGTAAATATTCCGTGAGCTAAAGCGAAATTTTCGGCTCTCTTGGGCGGCGCTGTGTTCGCTGCAGGGATGTCTCATTTTGGCCGAAGGCGATAACTTCATTGCGCATGGCCGCTTTTCTGGAGCCACAGCATCAAACGCGCCGGCGCCATTCCCGCCTTGGCGCGGCAGACGGATTACAGCGGCGCTGTATGAAAACCGAACGCCAGTTTCGCGTATTGATGCGGCCGGTTCCAGCGCAGCCAGAGGCCGAAGCTCAGCCCGGCGATCAGCGTTGCGAGATAGATGACGGGAAGCCAGGCGACGAACGGTGTGCTAACGGTCGAGAGCAGGGTGAAATTGGCGCAAACCGCGGCGAGCGCGACAGATAACCCGATGGCCGCACAACAAGACACGATCAGGACCGGAATGCCCGCCTCCCGCCTGCGCTGAAACACGTAGAACATAATCGCGATCGCGGCGGCGGCTCTGGAGGGCGATGATGCCCACCGTGCCGACTCCGATCAGCACGGGAATGATGGCGGCGTAAGGATTGGTTTGCGAACCCGCAATGCTGCTGAGGCAGATGACGGTGACCAGCTGAGATGAAAATGGTGGCCGTCGCCGGAACCTTGCGCGTTTCATCGAAACGGGAGAGCAGACGTGGCAGCAATCCCTCGCTGGCCAGGGCATAGACGTAACGCGACGCCGCCGCATGGATGGCGATATAGGTTGCCAGCATCGATGTGCACAGCAAAACGCCCGCGACATCGGACGCGATCTCGCCATCATATTGCTTGATGAGATCCAGCATCAGCGTGCCGCCATGGGCGATGGCCGTTGCCTTAGCCGTGCCGGCCCCCATGGCGCCGATGGCGATCCAGGCGGTGACGAGGTAGAACGATCCGATCAGAAAAACGGCAATATAGGTCGCAAGCGGAATGCTGCGCACGGGGTCTGCGGCCTCCTTTGCGTACAAAGCGCCGGATTCGAAGCCCACGAAGCAGGTGAAAGCGGTCATGAGAGACACGCCCAGCCCTGGCGCCAGCCATTGGCCTCGCGCGAAAGACGCCAAAGGAAATGCCCCCCAGCCCTTGGTCATGATGACGCTAACGTCAAACACCACGAGGACGGCCGATTCCACCACAATGATGACGGCCAGCAGCTTGGAGGAGACGTCCATGGAACGGCGGTTCAACATGCCGGTAATGAAAATCGATACCGCCGCGCAGATCGTCCAGCTTACCTTGCAGCCCACGGCCAGGAACACTTGCGCGTCGAAATAACCGCAAGCCGCGGCCAGCCCGACGGCGAATGTACTATAGGCGATGACGGCGCAATAAGCGGCGCCCACGCCGAATGGCTTTCCCAACCCCTCCGCCACATAAGTGTAAAACGCACCGGCACTGACGACGCGGCGGCCGATGAAGGCATAGCCAGCCGTGAAGGCAATCAGGATGCAAGCGGCGATCAGGAAGGCGACGGGGACGTTGGCACCCGTTCCCCGGGCAATCGCGATCGGCAGGTTCCCGATCATCGAAGCAAGAGGTGCTGCCGCGGCGATCACCAGGAACGCGATATAGGGCGTCGATAACGAGCGGGGCGACGTGTTCATATGATTTTCCTCATTATCTCCCAACGCTAATTGCTTTGCCAGACAGGCGCGACCGCTTTTGCGTCTAAACGGCAAGGCCGAAAAATTCTATCGGTCCGTTTTCAAAATTCCGAATAATGTATGGCTGTCAGGCACCCGCGCCTCTTTTGCGGCAATCCAGCCGCCAGGGCGGCCGCTCTTGATCCCTCGACCGCATGGACATAAGGGTATGGCACCTCGCGGCACGGCCTCGTGCGGCCGGTTTACCGTCGTCCCCCCGGCCCTTCCCGGCCGGTATTTTTTATGGTCCCCGATGAGAGTTCTGTTCGCCTTCGAGAATTCTCTGCCCAATGCCGAGGCAGATGCCGAGGTTTTTGTCACAACAGCCAAATATCTCGCCCCCTACACCGCGGAATCGTGGCTGCACGCCCCGGTCCTCAAAACCTCGTCACGGCAGGCGGTGGGGAAACTGGCGGGCATGCCCATCGTGCAGGCCTGGGTGCCGCTGGCGCCGGCGGCTTTACGGCATTTCCTTTGCGGCCTCACCATCGTGCTGCGCCGGGAGTTCCGCGAAGCGGATCTTGTTTATACCCGGAATCTTTGGGTCGCCTGGATGTCGATCCTGTTCGGCCAGCGCGTGCTGTTCGACCATTACCGCCCTTGGCCGGACCAGATCCCGCCTTTGCAATACTGGCTGTACAGGTTGTTCTGCCACCGGCGCTTCCTGGGCAGCATCTGCCACTCGGAATATACGCGACAGAAATATATCGAGCTCGGCGTGCCGGCGGAGAAGCTACGCTGTGCGCATAACGGTTTCGAACCCGCGCGCTTCCAGGCGCCGATCCCGCTGGAGGAGGCCAAACGGCGGATCGGCGTGCCGGTGGAGGCCAAGACCGTCGTCTATACCGGCCGGGTGAACCATAAAAAGGGGCTCGAACTGGTCATTGAGGCGGCGAAGAAGCTGCCGCATCTGTTGTTCCTGTTCGTCGGCTCCTATGGCGAAGGCCCGGTCGAGAAGCTGGCGCAAAGCGTGCCCAATATCCGCATCGTCCCCTGGCAGACCGAGGCCACGCTCGGCCAGTATATCTATGCCGCGGATGTGCTGCTCATCCCGCCCTCGCTGCAGCCTTTGGCCAAGTTCGGCTCCACCGTGCTGCCGCTGAAACTGTTCTTCTACCTTGGCTCCGGCCGCCCCATTCTCGCCGGTGACACGCCGGACGTGGCGGAGGTGTTGAAGAACGATCAGACCGCCCTGCTGTGCCGCCCGGACTCGCTCGATGCGCTAACGGCAGGGCTGACGGCCCTGACCGATGGCGACGCGCTCGCCAGCCGGCTGGCCGAAGGCGCGCGCACGGATAGCCAGAATTACACCTGGAGCGCGCGGGCGAAGAAGATCGCAACCATTGTCGAAGGCTGGCGGCAGGCGGCCGGCGCCGCTGGGCCGGGAGGCTGGGGCAAGGCGCAATCCGGAACCTGGGCGCGCCAGTCCCGCCGCTGGTTCATGCATTTCGCGCGTACCCGGTCCTGGATTCTGCCGCCGGACGCGCTGCCGCCCGCACGCTGAATGAGTGCGAAGACAAAAAGCGGCGGTGATGCGGAGGAGATGGCGGCCCACCGCCGCCATCTCGGGCGCGGCTTCAACTGGCTGGGCGGCGCCACCATCATCGCCAAGGTGACGGATTTCGCGACGATCATCGCCGTGCTGCTGTACCTCACCAAGAGCCAGGTAGGCATCGGCTCGCTCGTTATCGCTATCGGCACCGTCATCGAGGCGCTTGACGGACTGGGCACGGGCGACGCGCTGGTGCAGGCGGAGAGCATCTCCCGCAAGCAGCTCAACTCCCTGTTCTGGTTCATCATGGGCGCCGCCATGCTCACGGCCCTCCTCACCCTCGCTGCCGCCCCGCTGGCGCAGGCGATCTATGGCTCAGCCGGCATGGCGGCCTATTTCATCGCCGTGGCGGCCAAGCAGCCCCTGGTCGGCGCGGCGGTGATTCCGCTGGCGCTCCTGAACCGGGAACTGCGCTATGAGCGCATAGCCATCATCAACGTCGCAGCGACCTTCGGCGCAGCGCTCATCCGGTTTGGCGTTGCGCTTGCCGGCGGCGGGGCCTGGTCCCTGGTGAGCGGCTACACGGCCAGCGGCCTGTTCATCCTGGCCGGGGCGCTGCTGGCGCGACCGTTCCGCCCGGCCTTCAGCTTCCGGATGACGCCGATCCTGCCGCTGGTGCAATTCGGCCTGCGCTCCGCTTCGGCCAACCTGTTCGAGCAGATTTTCAAGAATGTCGATTCCCTGCTGGTCGGCTGGTTCTATGGCGCCGCCCAGCTCGCTTTGTACCGCGTGGCATTCGGGCTGGCGATGGAACCGGCCATGGCGGTGGGGACACTCATCAACCGCACGGCGTTGCCGGTCTTCGCCCGTGTCGCCGCTGTGCCGGGCCAGTTGCGGGAGGCGCTGCTCTGGTCGCTGCAGCGGCTGACCACGCTGGTCGCCCCCTGCATGGTCGCGCTCATGCTCATGGCCGCGCCGCTCACCACGCTGCTGCATGACAGCCGGGGCCACAGCTATGCCGGCGCCGCGCTACCGCTGCAGATCCTGGCCGCGGCAGCGATCTTGCGCGTGAGCTCGCAACTGCTCACCCCGGTGCTGATGAGTTCGGGGCGTCCGGGCACGGCGGCTTGGATTTCCGCCGCCACACTGACGCTGCTGAGCACAGGGATATTGGCCGTCGGCTTCAGCGTGCCCGCGCATGACTTCATCATCACCGTCTCCGCCGTGTGGTTCGCCGCCTATCCGCTGCTGCTGTGCTGGGGCGTGCGCTATTTGCGGCGGCATTGGCGGATCGGGCTGCGCGACCTCCTCCGGCCCTTCCTCACGCCCGGTATCGGCGTCGGCGCCATGGTGGCAGTGACGCTGGCCCTGCAAAGCCTGGTGCCGAACCATAATCCGTGGCTGCGGATCGGGATCGTGCTGGTGGTCACCGGGCTCACTTATGCCGGGCTGATCCGGCAGGCCCGTCGGACCTCACGCGCCGAGACCGTTCCGGCCAGCACAGGGATCTAAACTGTCAGCACCCGGCGCGCTCGTTTGCCCGGCGGCCACCAGCGCAGGCCTTCCACGTCCAGCAACGTCTCCCCGGCCAAACGATGCCAGTCTGAACGGTCCTGGCCGGGCGGCTGGGCATACATGGTTTCCTCGACCGGCCAACGGTGCAGCAACGCCCAGGTCCAGACGCGGTGGCGCAGGTAAACCCATTGCAGGCGCCGGGCGAGCCCCGTGTCCGGGCGGACCAACCGCTTCTCCGCCCAGCAAGGCACTACCCCCAGACGCTGCGCCAAGTTCCAGGTGAGCGGGGCTGTGTAATTGGAGAACCAGACCGTAAACCCAAGCTCCGCCTGCAGCGCCGTCACGGCGCGGTAGACCTGAATATGCTCGGGGTGCCCGTACTCTCCCCAGGGATTATGCGTATAAACGTCGGCGCACCCGGCCAGCACCGGGCGCAGCGCAGCCAGCAAGGTATCGAAATTGTCGTCATAGCGCCGTTGCGCCTCGGGGTCGGCAATGCCCATGCCGGTCTGCGTCATCACCGGATGGTGCCAATCCACCAGCTTCCTTGTGCCGCTTTCCGGGATCGCGAGGTTCACCAGGTTGGGCAGCTTCAGATCCGCCACCGCCCGGCGCCGCGCTGCCGCCTTCGCCGGCTTGCCGAAGGGCGCGCCATAACAAAGCACGACGTGCCTGGCCGCTTTCATGGCGGAACTCAGCCACAGAATCTCGTCATCCGGATGCGCGGCAACCACGGCGCTCGGACGGCTCATGGCGCCTTCACCACGGAATCATATAAGGTTTCGAGCGCTTCCGTCTGCCGGATGAGGTCGAACTGCCGCTCCACGCGGCGGCGAGCGGCCTCGCCCATGCCCCGGCGCAGCGCGGGGTCCGCCAGCAGCGCGCCGATGCGCGCGGCCAGGGCCTCCGGGTCGCGCTCCGGCACGAGAAAGCCGGTTTCACCATCGGCGATGCCCTCCGGTATGCCGCCGAGCCGGGAGCCGATGCCCGCCACGCCGGTGGCGGCGGCTTCCAGCATGACCATACCGAGGCCTTCCACGCGTCCGCTGGCGGTACGCACGCTCGGCAACACCAGCATGGCGGCGCGCCGCATCCAGCCCAGCACCTCGGCATGCGGCAGAGCGCCGAGAAAATCCACCCGCGCCGCCACGCCACAGGCGCCGGCCAGCGCCTCCAGCTTCCGGCGCAATTTGCCATCGCCGATGATCACCAGCCGCGCCTCGGGCTGCGCCGCTGCCACGATGGCAAAGGCGCGGATGAGATAGGCCGTGCCCTTGACCTCTTCCAGCCGGGCCACATGCAGAATCACCGGCATTTCTTCGGCCACGTCACGCGGTCTTATGGCGCCGCAATCAACGCCGATATAATGCACGCGCGTGCGCCCGGGCGGAAAACCCATGCCCAGCAGCCGCTCACGAATGAAATTGGAGGCGCAAAGAAACAGATCCCCCTGCCGCGCCAGCCGCCCCCGGAACAGCGCGTAATGCACCCATGCCGGGTTGCTGAGCAGTCCCGCGGTGGAGAGCGTGGCGTCGAACCCGTGAAAGGTCGTGACGAGCGGAATGCCGAGCCGTTGCGCCAAAGGCAGGGCGTACACGCCCTCCACCCCGAAATGCGCGTGGATGAGTGCGAGCCGCCGCCCGCCGAGCAGACGCTGATAGGGCGCCGGGTCACGGGTGAGAATTTGCCGTGCAACGAAAGGGATCGGCCAGCCGGGCACGAGATCCTGCAGCGCCGGCGCCTCCGCGCCCGCGGGGGCCTCGCCGTAGCGCAGCCGGCCGAGGTAAAGCGGCTGGTGGCGGCGCAGTTGCTGGGCCTGCTGCGTGATGAACGGCTCGGAGATCTTGAACAGGTTATGGCGAAAGATCGCGACCTGGCGCATGTGCCGTCCCCTGCTGCCCGCTTGGCTCACCGCCGCGCGGGCACCTGCCTATTCCGCCGGGACGAGGTCGGCCTTGTCCCGCACGGCGGGGCCGACGACGGGAAGCAGCCCCAGCGCCTGCCCCACCTGGGCGAACAGTCTGACGGCATGGTCGATCTGCGCTGGCGTATGCGCGGCATTGACGCTGGAGCGCAGCAGCGCCAGCCCTTTCGGTGTGGCCGGCGGCAGGCTCACATTGGTGTACAGCCCGGCCTCGAGCAGCTTGGCCCAGAACATGAAAGCGGCTTCCGGACTTGGCATCACGGCGGAGACCACGGGATTGGGCTCCGGCCCGAGCGCAAAGCCCAAAGCTGCCAGGCCGTTATAAAGCCGGTGCGCATTGTCGTTCAGTTGGCGGCGCAAGGCCGGCCGGATGCGCATTTGATGCAGCGCCTCTTCCGTCGCCGCGATCACGCCCGGCGGCAGCGAGGCGGTGAACATATAAGGCCGGCTGGCGACGCGCAGAATGTCGAAGCCGTCCATGTCGCTGACACAGAAGCCACCGACGCCGGCGAGGCTCTTGGAGAAGGTGCCGACAATGAAATCAACATCCGCCTCCACCCCTTCGGCCTCAGCCAGACCGCGCCCGGTCTCGCCCAGCACGCCGAGGGAGTGCGCCTCGTCAACGATGAGATAGGCGCCGTATTCGCGCTTCACCGCGGCGAATTCGCGCAATGGCGCGGTGTCGCCGAGCATCGAATAGATGCCTTCGACGACGATGACTTTGTCACCCGGCTCATCGGCCAGGCGACGCAGGCGGTTAGCCAGATCTTCCGGGCTGTTATGGCGGAAGCGCGTCACCTGCGCATAACCGAGGCGTGAGCCGTCATAGATGCTGGCGTGGGAATCCGCATCCAGCAGCAGATGGTCGTTCTTGCCAGCCAGCGTGGAAATGATGCCGAGATTGGCCTGATAGCCGGTGGAAAACACCATGGCGTGCTTGCGGCCATAGAAATCGGCCAAGGCGCCTTCCAGCCGCTTATGGCCGTCATAGCTGCCATTGGCGATGCGCGAGCCGGTGGTGCCAGCGCCGTACAGCATTGTCGCTTCCGCCGCCTTGGCGACCACGGCCGGGTCGCAGGTCAGCCCCAGATAATTATTGGTGCCCAGGAGCAGGATCTGCCGGTCCGCGATCATCGCCTCGGTGGGCGAGAGCACGCTATCGAAAGACACGTTGAAGGGATTCGCGCCGGCTTCCTCCAGCCGACGGTACTGTGCCGCCAGCGGCGCGAACTTATCGAAGAGAGACATAAGCTACGCGGCTTCCTTTAGACTGGACACTGTCGCGACCAGGTCTCCCAGGGTTGCGATCTCGGCGATCTTGTCCAGCGGAATGGAAACATCCAGCCGGTCCTCGATCTCCATGACGAAATCCATCACCGCGACGGAATCCAGACCGAGATCGTCGATAATATGCGTCTGGTCGGAAATCTCGCCCGCCTTTGGCAGCTCGGCCCGCAATGTGTCGAAGATAATGGTCCGAATGTCGCCAACGAGATTAGCCATGTCTTACGTGCAGCCTCTTAAATGATGAATGCACGCCAGCCGGGAGGGCCTTTGCCCGTGCAAATGACATTGGTGCAACAAAACGCATATATTACACTTCGGGCTCTATAAAGTGCGGTCACGCTATTGTCACTGCCTTTCTCGGCCCCCATGGCCACACGGCCGGGGGCTGTCGTGGACGAAACTTGCGCTGTGGCTTATACGGCCGGACGGATGATTGATTTAGTGCATTGAGTATCGACCGTTACCTGATCCGGGAAATCAGCAAGCCGTTCGCTGCAATCCTTGGCATCCTCATTGCGCTTTTCGCCGGCTACAGCCTTGCCGGCATCCTATCGGACGCCGTGAACGGCCTGCTGCCAATCGGCATGATCGTCCAGCTTGCCGCACTCAAGGTCTTGATTTCGCTGGAAGTGCTGATCCCGATTTCGCTGTATATCGCGGTCGTGCTGGCGTTCGGCCGACTTTATGCGGATTCCGAATACACCGCCATGTCGGCCCTGGGCATGACGCCGCGCCGGCTCGGCCGCCCGGTGCTGCTTCTCGCCGGTGGCCTCGCGGTCACGGTCTCCTGCCTGTCGCTGGTGGTACGCCCCTGGGCCTACGCCACCTCCCACGTCGTCAGCCTGCGCGCCGCTGCCATGCTGAACGTGAATGCGATGGAGGCCGGCACCTTCTATGTCGGCCAGGATAACGGACAGGTGATCTTTCTCACGTCCCGCGCCGGGCCGGGCAGCCCCGCGCGCGGCGTCTTCGTCGAGCGCCGGCTGAACGGCCATACCGAAGTGATCTTCGCCAGGCACGGAATCGCGCTGCCGGCCCGGCCCGGTGGGCGGCGGCAGGTTTACCTGACGGACGCGCACATCTACCAATTGTCCGCACATAACAGCCGAAACGATCAAATTCTGAACGCTCAGGGCATCACCTTAAATCCGGACAGCGCGGTTGCCGGCGCGCCAGGCTATAGCCCTGTGGCGGCCAGCACCGCACATCTCGCGCATTCCGGCGCGCCCCGGGACATCGCTGAACTCCAGTGGCGGCTCTCCACCGGCATTTCCACCCTGCTGCTCGGGCTGCTCGGCATACCGCTCAGCCGCAGCCGGCCCCGGCAGAACAAATATGCGAAGTTTGGCCCGGCGATCCTGATCTATTCTGGCTATTACCTGCTCTGCACCTCGGCACGCACCTGGGTGGAGCATGGCCAGATCGGTCGGATCCCCGGATTGTGGTGGGCCCCTTGCCTGCTCGCTCTGTTCCTGCTCGCCGCCATCTATGAGCCTGCCCTGCGAAAATTTTTCCTGAATCTTCGAGGGCAGCCGCACGCTGCCTCGGCATCGCTTTAACGCGGCGCGGCGACCACGATGCTGTTTGACCGCTATGTCAGAGCTGCTGCGCTCCGGGCCTTTCTGCTGTTTTCCGCCGGGCTCACCGCTTTGTTCAGCCTGCTCACCTTCGTCGAGCAGCTGAGCTATGTCGGCCAGGGACATTACCGGCTGACCGACGCGCTCATCTACGTGCTGCTCACCGCCCCGTACCGATGGCTGCAGCTGACACCCGTTTCGATGCTGCTGAGCAGCCTGCTGGCTCTGGGCGCATTGGGCCGCAGCTCGGAACTCACAGCGTTCCGCAGCCTTGGGATCTCTGAAGGACGCATCGTCGGCGCGCTGCTGAAGCTCGCTTTGCCCGTGATCGTCGTGCTGTTTCTGGTCGCACAATTCGTGGTTCCGGCCGCGCAGCTCCTGGCGCAGCGGGAACAGGCGGCAGCGCTTGACGGCGCTGTACCGCAGCTCAGCAGCGGCGGGTTCTGGGCCGAACACGACCGGCAATTCCTGAACGTGCGGAACATCGAACCCGGCATCGGGCTGCGCAACATCGAGATCTACGATTTCGGCGATGATGGCGCGCTGCAGACCTACATCCATGCCGACGGCGCCGAAATAGAGCCGAACGGCAGCTGGTTGCTGACCGGCGTGCAGCACACACAGATCATCTCCTCGCAATTCGTGACCGACCAGCTCCCCACCCTGCCCTGGAACTCGTTCGTCTCCGCCCGGCAGGTGCAGCTGCTCACGCTACCGCCGGAAACCATGCCGCCGATCGCGCTGTATGAATACATCCGGCAGTTCCGGCAGCTGCATCAGCAGGCGGTGCGTTACCAGCAGCAATTCTGGACGATGGTCAGCATCCCGCTATCCATGATCGCCATGGTCCTGATCGCCGCACCTTTCGTGTTCGGCTCACAGCGTTCGGGCAGCGCCGGGCTGCAGCTTCTCATCGGCACCATTGTCGGCATCGCATTCCAGCTGAGTGAGCAGATCACCAGCTATCTCGGCCTGCTGCTGAACCTGAACCCGGCACTCTCGGCCCTGGCCCCTTCATTGCTTCTGCTTAGCATCGGTGGACATCTTCTCCAGCGCGCACATGACACGCTGGAGCGTCCCTCAAGCCTCTCCCAGGCCCTGAAGAAATTGCCGGTAGCGTTTCTTCTGCGCGGCAAGCAGGAGAATGAGGATGAGGCTGAAGCCGAAGATCTCAAACAGGAAGTATGACAGAGGCGCCTTCAGCAACGCGGCGATGAAGATCGCGAGCGTGCGGTAGTTGGAGGAAAGCACACCCCATTTGCGGATGGCGGGCGCAAAAGTTTCGCGGTAGCGCTGGCGCAGCGCGGCATCACGCTCCGGCTGCGCGGCCAGAATCCCGGCGAAACTCTTGTGGAACGCCACCGCACCACCAGCGGCCCAGAGCTGCACGCGGGTATAAAGGCGGTGCAACATGTCCGGCAGGCGCTGCGCGAGAGGCAGATCGCCGCGGGGCGCACCCAGCTCGGGCAAAGCGGCGGATTTGCGCTTCCAGCCCCAGAAATTATATTCCTGCCGCTGCATCTCATAGGTGGCGGACTGCACCGCGTGGCATAGGCCGGAGACAACCGCCACCGCCCAGGCCCAGGGGCCGAGCGTATGGCTCATCGCCAATGCCAGCCCGACATAAACCGCGGTGAAGGTAACGTAGTCGCAAACGCCGTCCAGCACCTTGCCGAGCTCGGAATAGGAGTTGGTCAGGCGCGCAAGCTGACCGTCGGCGCCGTCCATCACATGCCAGGCGAGCATCAGCGCAAACCCGGCCAGGGCGCACCATGTGCTCCGGTAATCGTGATACGCCACGCCGGCCAAAATCCCGCAGGCCATGCCGGTAAGGGAGACGGTGTTAGGGGAGATGCGCAGCCCGGCGAAAATCCTGACCAGCCGGGCGGAGAGCGGGTGGATGAAATAGAGGTTCGTCAGCTCCTCGATTTCCGAGGTGCGCCGGACCGGCTCGGCCTCTCCAGCGCGCGCGCCCACACCCTCGCTCACGACAGAACCATTAGAGCTGGCCGGCGTCGAGCAGCGTCTCCGCCTTGGCGAACGCCACCGGATCGTCAACATCCACCCAAAGCCGGTCCTGGATGTCGAACACCCGGGCCTTGTTCCAGCCTGCGAGCACATTCATGGCGCCCGAGATGCTGTCATCCCCGCGCGTCTGACTTTCCTCCAAGGCATCGAACATAACCGGCGTGCACCGGAACACGCCAGTATCGAAACAATTGAAGTCACGGATGACCTTGCCGATATGCAACAGGCGATCGCCCTCGCATTTCACGCGGGTCACGTCTTCAGGATCGTTCAGGGGGCTGTCGATGTTGAAATCCACGCCCAACGTCACCGTGCCCGGCTCCTGCGGGGCTTCCATCAGGCTGCGGAAAATCTCCGGATCCACCAGATGGTCGCACATCGTCAGCAGGAACGGTTCGTCAAGGAACTGCTTGGCCGCTAGGACGGAAACGCCGTTCGCACGGTCCCAGGCGCGGTTGAGGATACGCGTAATGCGCACCCCCTCGCGCCGGGAGAGATCTCCCAGTTGCGCCTGCAATTCTTCCGCCCGGTAACCGGTGACCACGAGAAACTCGGTGACACCGGCGCGGCGGGCGTTCTGGATGACGCGTTCGATCAGCGGCACGCCCCTGATGGGAATGAGCGGCTTAAGCTCGCCCTTTTCCCGCAGACGCGTGCCCTGCCCGGCCGCGACGATCAGACACTTCATTCGGCGGCGGAGGCATTCACCAGATGACGGGCATTGATGAACGCCTCGGTCATCTCATAGGCCACGTCATCCGTGTATTGCGCCGGGGGATGCTTGCAGAAATAGGCGCTCGGGCCGGCCAGCACGCCGCCGATGCCGTTCTCCAGCGCCAGCTTGCAGCAGCGGATCATGTCGATGACCACACCAGCGGAGTTGGGCAAGTCCTGCACGGAGAGGCGCAGCTCCAGATCCATCGGAACATCGCCGAACAGGAGACCTTCCATGCGGATGAAGCAGATCTTGTTATCGTTCTGCCAGGGCACGTAGTCGCTCGGGCCGATATGGATGTCTTCGTTCTCCATGCGCTTTTTGGCGACGGACTGCACGGCCTCGGTCTTCGACTTCTTCTTGGAAACCAGGCGTTCCTGGTTCTTCATGTTGAGGAAGTCGGTGTTACCGCCGGTGTTCAGCTGGTAGGTGCGCAGCAGCTTGACGCCACGCTTGGCGAACAGGTCGGTCAGCACGCGGTGGGTGATGGTGGCGCCGAGCTGGGATTTGATGTCATCGCCGATGATCGGCAGATTGCGCGCCTCGAAACGGTCGGCGAAGCTCTTATCGCTGGCGATGAACACCGGCATGTTGTTGATGAAGCCCAAACCAGCCTCGAGCGCGCATTCGGCGTAGAAACGCGCCGCCTGCTCGGAGCCGACCGGCATATAGTTCAGCAGCACTTCCGCGCCGCTATTCTTCAGCTCGGCCACGATCTCCGCCTTGGTCAGCTCCTTGGCGTCGGAACGGATGAAGGTGCGCTCGTCGGCATAATTGGCCATGTGCTCGGAGATGCCATCCAGCACCTGGCCCATGCGCACGGTCACGCCGCTGTCCGGAATGTCCTGCTGAAAAATCTTGGTGCAGTTCGGCAGGGCGAAGATGGCGCGGTTCACATCGGTGCCGACCTTGCGGGCGTCAACGTCGAACGCCGCCACGACCTGGATGTCGCACGGACGGTAACCGCCAATCTCGGTGTGCATCAGCCCGACCACACCCTCGCGGCAACGCTCCGGCGTGTAGTAGTGAAGTCCCTGGATCAGCGAGCTGGCACAGTTGCCAATGCCAGCAATTGCAATGCGGATGACGCCTTTATTGGCCAAGATAAACCTCGTCTGTCACTAATTATGTTTTGGGAAAACGGCATCGCCGAGACGGGGAGCCACAGCTGCCTTCCGGCGCGGGCTGTTTGCGGCGTTCGGCGTCGGCACATGTCCGCCTGGGCCAGCCGCCCCCATCTTCACCGTCGGCAATCCATCTCTCCCGCCAAGCGCAGTCCAACCAAAGCCGGCGCCAGTCTCCTGGCTCCTGTGCCGCTTCGGCTCGGATTGGCCGCTTAACGTAAGGCCAAGGTGAAAAACCGCACGGTACATCGTCGCCACCTACTGCGTTACACAAGCTATCGCAAGTTCAGCAAGCAGACGCCGAATTGCCAATGTCCGCGTATCACGCATAAGTGTCACGCAACAGTAACATAACGGCCGCCGGACGGCTCAGGAAGCCAGCAGAAGATCAGGCAGCGCGGCGCTAACCATGGCGCTGTAAAGCTGGTCGTGCCGGTGCGACCTTATATAGTCGGGCGTGATTTGCGCGACACGGGATTTGGTCCGGACGGAGGCGTACCAATGAGCCACATACGTACCAGAGCCGAGCACCGCGCTGAGGACCGCTCCGGCGTCCGGGCAGGGACGAAACCAGTGCTCTGAGATTTCCGGCGGCAACGGGTAGAACCGCTCCGGCGCATGGATGGTCAGCTCCGGCGGAGGATCGCGGTCCACGATCGCCTGCAGCAGGTCCGGCCCGAGCGCGTAGGGCTCAGCGAGGCGCGCCGGCGGCAGCGCCGCCATGGCCCGTAGATAGGCCTCGAACAGCGGCGCCCCGGGCACTGCGCCCATGACCGCATTGTTCACGCCGCAAACATACCACCCCTGAACCAATCGGAAGGCCCGCCAGCCCTGCGGCGCGCGGCGCATCGCCTTGCGCATCACATCAAGGGTCAGGTGCCGGGCCCAGACCAGCGGGGCGCGCGAGCTGCGCACCCAATGCGGCCAGACAATATATTCCTGACCGATGAACTGCGGCACGCCCAACAAGGGTGACAAAGGCGCCACGGTGAGCGTGTCGAGGTCCAGATAGATGCCGCCTTGGCTGTACAAGATCGCCGCGCGCAGCACGTCGGCGCGCATCACCGGGCTGCTGAGCCGCTCGTAAAGTCCGGTCAGCCCCTCGGCCAGCCCCAACCTCGCCTGCACCGAGGCTAAGCAGGCAAGCGGGTCGGTACGGGAGAGGCGAATGCCCGGGGTTTGGCGCAGCGCTTGCAAAACCGGGCCGTCTTCCAGCTCGTCGGTATGGTGCAGGATGACTTCATCCATGCCGCCACGGGCGGCAGCGGACAGCACGGCAAAGGCGTAGGCCCAGGGCAGGCGCGCGCCGATCCAGCAAAAATGCGTGAGTTTGGGAATGGTCAAAAAACGGGCCTACCGGAAATCCGGTGTCAATCTGTGACGGCCTGCTAAGCCAGGGTGTCGCTGAATGTCAATCTCGCGACACCCCGCGCCGTGCTGCCCCGACCGAAGAGGCATTGCCATACAAGTTTGGCTCTGTTAGCCGGCGAGAACCGTGTCACAGCAATATTTCCATACAATGACAGAGCCAACCCCGACCCATCATACGGGGCTGCGCAAGCGTTACGCCGATTTCGGCACAATCGCGGAGGCCTTGGATTACGCAGCCCAGGGGCCGACAGGCCTCAATTTCTATTCGGGCAAGGGCGTTCTGGTTGAGGTTCTCCCCTATCATCGGCTGCGCGAACAGGCGATCGATCTGGCCCGGCGCATGCTGGCGGCCGGGCTGCGCCAGGGCGACCGGGTGGGATTGGTCGCCGAAAGCGATGGCGACTTCGCCCGCGGCTTCTTCGCCTGCCAATATGCCGGGCTGGTGCCCGCACCGCTGCCCCTGCCCGCCGCCTTTGGCGGCAAGGAGGGCTACATCGCCCATCTGCGCCGCATGATCCAGGGTGCGGAAGCGCACGCCGTGTTCGGCCCCGCTGTGTTGGAAAGCTGGATGGAAGAGGCCGTGGCGGGGCTGGATCTCAAGCTCGCCGGCACCCTCGCTTTGCTGGATGGCATCTTGCCTTCGGCAACCGAGTTGCCGGCGCAGAACCCTGAATCCCTCGCCTATCTGCAATTTTCGTCAGGCAGCACGCGCTTCCCGCTCGGCGTCGCGGTCACGCAGCGCGCCTTCATGGCCAACGCCCATTACATGGCGAAAGACGGGCTAGAGGTCACGGATGACGACCGGGGCGTGTCCTGGCTGCCCTATTATCATGACATGGGGCTGGTCGGGTTCCTGCTCATGCCCATGGCCTGCCAGATGTCCGTGGACGTTCTGCCGACGCGCGAATTCGCCCGCCGCCCGCTGCTCTGGCTCGACCTCATCACGCGCAACCGCGGCACCATCTCGTTCAGCCCGTCCTTCGGCTACGAGCTATGCACCCGCAGGGCGAAGACCGCCTCCACCGAAGGGCTGGACCTCTCCAGCTGGCGCCGCGCCGGCATCGGTGGGGACATGATCCGCCCGCATGTGCTGACGCGTTTCACCGAGCGTTTTGCCCCGCACGGCCACGCCGCCGAGGCCTTCACGCCCTGCTACGGCATGGCGGAGGCGACCCTGGCGCTGAGCTTCACCCCCACCGGGCAGGGCGCACCGGAAGATGTTGTCGACGGTATCCTCCTCGAACGGGAACATCGCGCCGTACCGGCGCATGAGGCATCCGAGCGCACGCGCGGCTTCGTGTTCTGCGGCCAGATGCTGCCGAATCACGACATCGAGGTGCGCGGTGAGCAAGGCGAGTTGCTGCCGGACCGGCAGGTGGGCCGCCTCTTCGTCCGCGGCCCAAGCCTGATGATCGGCTATTTCGGCGCGCCGGAAGAGACTGAACGCGTGCTGGACGCGGCGGGATGGCTGGATACGGGCGATCTCGGTTACCTGGTGAACGGGCAGATCGTCATCACCGGCCGGGCCAAGGATCTGGTCATCGTGAATGGCCGCAATGTCTGGCCGCAGGATCTGGAATGGGCCGCCGAAGCGGAAATGGCCAATCTGCGCAGCGGCGATGTGGCCGTCTTCGCGGTCGATAACGGCGTCGAGGAAGCAATCGTCGTGCTCGTCCAATGCCGCGTGACAGCGCCTCCCGCGCGCGAAGAGCTGCTTCTGGAAATCGCCAAATTCTTCCGTGGCCGCCACGGGTTGGAGACGCGCGTGGTGCTGGTGCCACCGCACAGCCTGCCGCAGACATCCTCGGGCAAGCTCAGCCGCAGCCGCGCCCGCGCTATGTATCTGGAAGGCGCGTTCGACCGCGCCCCGGCACAGACACACGCCGCGGAATGAGCCAGGGCCGCGTCGTCGCCGTGACCGGCGCGACGGGATTTCTCGGCCTGCATCTCATCCCGGCTTTGGCCCGGGCAGGCGCTCACATCCGCATCCTCACCAGGCGGAACCCGGCGCACCCGGCCTGGCACGACAGCCCCTTCGAGGCCGTATATGGCGACCTTGAAGACGCAGCCGCTCTGCAACGCCTGGTGACCGGCGTGGATGCGGTGGTGCATGCCGCTGGGCTCATCAAGGCGCGCAGCCGGGCGGAATTCCTGCGCACGAACCAAGACGGCAGCGCCGCCATTGCGGCCGCCACCAGACGGCACGCGCCACAGGCACATTTCGTCGCCGTCTCCTCTCTCGCCGCCCGCGAACCGCAGCTTTCAGACTACGCCTTCAGCAAGCAAGCGGGTGAGGACGCGGTCCGTGCAGCCTACGCCGATAGCGCGGAACAATTGACCGTCATCCGCCCCCCGGCGATCTACGGCCCATGGGACCGGGAAACCCTCGCGATTTTCAAGGTGGCAACCCGCGCCTTCGTGCCCGTGTTCGGGCAAGGCCGGGCTGCCCTCATCCATGGGGCGGACGCCGCCGCCGCCATCTCCGTCATCGCGACGAAGGTCCACCCAAGCGGGGTTTTCGCGCTGGCTGACAATCACCCGCTTGGCTATGCGATGACGGAATTGCTGACCGAGGCGGCGCGCGCCACGGGCAGTGCACCTCGTTTCATCCGCGTACCGGACCCGATGGTCCTTGCCGCCGGCCGAATTTCCGGCTGGTGGGGACAATGGCGCCGGCAAGCGCCAATTTTTACCGCTGGCAAGGCACGGGAAATCCTGCACCCGGACTGGTCGGTTTCGCCCGCGGAGCTTCTGCCCACGACCATCTACCGGCCGAAGATCAACCTGGCCGACGGCTTCGCTTCCACCGCCGCCTGGTATCGCCAGGCGGGCTGGCTGAAATAACCGCGCGGATCAGAGTGCCTGTTCGTACACCCGGTAGGTCTTGTAGGCACTGGCGCCCAAACTCTCAATCATCCGGCGCATTGGCAGGTTATCCTCCAGAATCCATGACAGCTCGATATGCGTGAAGCCCATCTTCACGGCCTCCTTGCGCACCGCATCGATCATCAGGAAAGGCAGCAGGCCGCCAATGACATCTTGCGCGGCGGAACGCCGCACGCCCATCAGCGCCACGCGCGCGGTCTTCACGCCCCGTACCTTCAACCGCCAGAGCAGCTTGGCCCAACCGAAGGGCAATAGTTTGCCATCCAGCCCGCGGATCGCTTCGTTCAGGTTCGGCAACCCGACCAGGAAGCCCACCGGCACACCATTACGCTCCACCACGCTCGCCAGCCTGGGGTTCAGCAACGGCTTCAGCGATTTCCCGAGATGATCCGTCTCCGCCTCGGTCAGCGGCACGAAGCCCCAGTTATTCGCCCAGGCATCATTGAAGATGTCCGTGATGGTGCGAACCTCTTCATTATAGCGCTTGAAATCGATGCGCCGCACGTTGAGTTCCGGCGGCAGCGGGCGCGAGAGCAACCGCCTGACGCTGACCGGCAGTTCGACGGTGATGTCGTAAAGATAGGCGTAAACGTCTTTGACCTTGCTCAGCCCCAGCGCTTCCAGCCGGGCGGCGATATAGGGTTTATCATGCCCCATCAGCAGCATCGGCGGCGTGTCGAAACCGGCGACGAGGAGGCCGGTTTCCTCGTTAATGTTGAGGTTGAACGGCCCCTGCATGCGCGTCATGCCGCGCGCGCGCAGCCAGTCCCGCGCCGTATCCAGCAACGCCTTGAACACCGCCGGATCGTTCTCCGCCGCGATCATGCCGAACAGGCCGGGTGCATCCGGGCGCAATGCTAACGCTTGCTGGTCGATCTGCGCGCTGATGCGTCCGACATCGCGCCCATCCTTCCGCGCTAACCAGAACTGCACCTCGGCATGTCCGAAAAACGGGTTTTTAGCGGTCAGCGCGTCCTGCCGCTCCATATGAAGCGGCGCGATGTAGTACGGATCGTCCTTGTGCAGCCGCTCCGGGAGACGGATGAAGCGGTCAAGCAGCGCCCGGCCCTGGACTGGAATGATTTCGATGCCGCTCACTTCGCCTTTACCGCCTGCGCCTGCCATGTCCTTGAACCTTCGCAGAAATCCTATTCCGCGCTGGCCGAACTAGCATGCGCAATGATCAGGTGGCAAATGACCGGCGGGCCACCATCTTGCGCTGGCAGCAGCGGGCTCTGGTGCAATTGCCGCCTTATCCTTGCCGCTGCCCGGTGGGTCGTTTGTCGCGTGGTGTCTCGTGCTCGTGCGGGGCCGCAAACGCCTTGCCGCTCGGGCTCGTGCGGATTCCCGGGGTGAGCCGCGTCCAGGGATAATCCGCCGGATCGGCGGCCATCGGGCCGGGCGCCTTGGCGATGAGGATTTTTTCCGCGATCGGCTCGAAATCGGCGCGAAAATGCACTGAGCTTTTGTTCACCAGAATTTTCATCGCTTCCGGCTGGATGCCGGCGACGCGGTAGAGATTGCGGTCCAGCATCTGCGATTTCACCGAGCTGACAATGACGCGCACATCATCGATGCGCAGGCAGGCGACCGGCCCGAGCTCGACCTTCACACCGTTCAGCATCGGCCCGCCGAACACCAGTTGACCAGGGGACAAGGATTCCACCTCGAACTCGGCCTCCAACGGACGATCGCCCGCAACGCCAGACCGGCCGCCGAGGGCGAGCTGCAGTCTCGCCCCCTCCCCGGCCTGATGCGCAGCGCGCGCCGCCTCAGGGTCCCAGATCAGGCCGATCGCCGCCCCCTTCGCCCGGTTCGCCAGCAGTGCGCGCAGCATGCCCATCGTGTTCGAATCCGCGCCGGCGCCTGGATTATCCTGCGTGTCGGCGATGACAACCGGCCGGCTGGCCGATTGCGACAGCAAAATCGCCTCGGTGACCGCTTCCTCCGGTGCGAGGAAGGGCACGGCCCACGCTGGTTCGTCCATGGTGAAACGCTCGGCGAGTTGGCCGATCGTCGTCTCCAATACCGCCTCCTCCGTGCCATAGCCCCAGACGACCGGACCGCATTCCGGGAAATCCGCCGCGGGAAAGCCCGGCGCGAATGAAACCGAAAGCACCCCGCCCGTTTCGCTGGCGGCGATCTCGCGATAGGCGGTTCGCGCCGGTTCCAATTCTGTGCACATGCCGTTGATGGGGATGAGAAACGGCAACCGACGCCATTTGCAGACGAGTTTCTCCCCCGCCTCCCTGGCGTGCAGGAAACGCTTCAGGAACTTTGCGGCGGCTTCCCCGGTGGCCGCCATGTCGACATGCGGATAGGTGCGGTAGGCGACGAGACCGTCGGCATTGCGCAGCATTTTTTCCGTGACATTAGCATGCAGATCGAGCGAGGCGATCAGCGGAATTTTCGGCCCGACCAGGGCGCGGAGACGAGCGAGCAACTCGCCCTCACCGTCATCCAGATGTTCGGTCACCATCGCCCCATGCAGATCAAGATAGATCGCGTCGCATGTCTGCCGACGCGCAGCGTCAAGAATTTCGCCAGCGATGCGCTCGAAGGCATCCTGCGTAACATGGGCGGCCGGGCTGGCTGCCGCCCAGATGACGGGGACAATTTCATGCCCCTCCGAAGCGGCGGCTTTGATGAAACCACCGGCAGGGAGATTGACATCACGCAGCAAGAACAAGTCTTCGCCGCGCGCCATCGCCGGATGGCCTTCGCCCTTCTGAAAGTTTTCATAGGCGGCCTTGGTCGGCGCAAAGGTGTTGGTCTCGTGCTGGAATCCCGCAACTAAAATACGCATCGTGCAAGTCTCTCCAATGGTAAGATAAAAAAGCATAGGATTTTTTGAAGAAAAACGGCGTCGCGGAGCTGCCGCAGGCGGTGCAACACGGCACCGCCTTAATCCGTCTTATTGCGCGAGCGCTGGAACAGGTGGCTTACGCCTGAAGGCGGCATCAAACGCCTCTTTGGTACGCGGACTGGCCAGCGAAGCGACGATCGCGAGCGCCACACCAAACAGCAAAAAGCTGAAAGCCGCCGGGAAGGAGAAGGCATCGGCGATCGCCCCCATGATGAAGGGTGTCAAGGCGCCCGCAAACTGTCCCCCGAAATTCACCAGTCCCATGCCCGCGCCGGCAATGTCTTGCGGCAAAAGTCGCAACGGGACACCGTAAATCGGCATAAAGCAGAGGCTGCTGACGCCAATCGCACAGGACTCCCACAAGATGAATTGCCCCACTGTCGTCGCCTTGATCATGATGACCAAAAACACGCCACAGACGGCCATCGCCGGGACGATAAGCCAGCGCGTTTTGTTATGGAAGAAACGGTCGAACAGAGAGCCGCCGATGATTGTGCCGACCGTGCCGACAAAAAACGGAATTGAGGTCAGTATGCCGCTATTGCGCACGTTGATGTGGCGGACTTCCATGAGATAGCTCGGCGTCCAGGAAATGAGCCCCCACAAGACGATGTCATAACCGCAGAAAGTCGCAGCGATCAGCCACAGCGCCCGGCTGCTGAGCACGCTGCGCAGGTCGAGCGGTGCGGCGTGCTGGACCGGCCCTGATGCGTCCGCACTGGGCAGCGCGCGCGGCAGAAACTTCCACAGAGCAACGGCCATGATGATTCCGAGACTGCCAACCAGAAAGAATGAATTCTTCCAGCCGACGGCGGCAAGAGCGGGGCCGGCGATCAGGGGCGCCAAGGCGGCGCCGAGCGAATTGGAACAGAAGACCACCCCCGTCGCGGTGAGGCGCTGCTGTGGTTGAATGCGTTCCGAGAGCGCCTTCATCGAAGCCGCCGGAAACATGCCTTCGCTGACCCCGAAAATCGCACGTATGACCAGCAAGGATATGTAATTGAAAGCAAGGCCGGTGAGGCCAGTGAAAAGCGACCAGGTGCCGAGCGCCACGATCATCGAGCGTTTGGCGCCGATCTTGTCGGCGAGAACACCACCCGGCACCTGGGATGCCGCATAGGTGATGAAAAACACAGTGAGAATCAGCCCTTGCGCCGCCTTGTCAAGATGAAACTCATGGCCGATGGCGGGCAGTGCCAGGGTGATGACAAGCCTGTCGATGTAATCGATCACCCAGGCCAGGAACAGCAAGAAGACCGTAAGACGAGCGACCGCTAAAGCTCTTTCACGTGAATCAACATTGGAATTAACCGCATCGTCACCAGACAGATTTATTGTTGATTTCATCTGCGATCCTTTCAAAGGATGACGTTATTGATGCAGACATAATTTTTACGTCAACAAACTCTCCCCAATAAACGCGACATTTTCTTTGCTCGGAAAATGCCGCGTCGTCGCAACCAAACTCAACAGGCCGGCGCAGGATCTTTCAGCGGCCTTGCGGCAGCTTCTGCTCCACCAGCGTGGCATACAGCCCTGCGCCGAGCGGAATCGCCGCGTCGTTGAAATCGTAGCGGTCGTTATGCACGGGCGCGCTGTCCTCGCCATTGCCGATATTGATATAGGCGCCGGGCCGGGCCTCGAGCATGAAGGAGAAATCCTCCGAGCCCATCACCGCCGGGCCGTTGCGGCCGACATTCTGCGTCCCCACCAGCGTGGCGGCCGCATCCGCGTAGGACTGGGTTTCCGCCTCGTCATTCACCAGCGGTGCGAACAGGACGCGGAAATCGACCTCGGCGGTGGCGCCGAACCCGGCGGCAACGCTGGTCGCCAGGCGTTTCATGTTGGCTTCCATCAACCCCATGGTCTCGCGCTTGAAGGCGCGCGCCGTGCCGCGGATATAAGCGGTTTCCGGAATCACGTTATAGGCATGGCCGGCCTGCAGGCAGGTGACGCTGAGCACCGCCGCGTCGCCCGGCTTGACGTTACGAGAGACGATCGATTGTAGCGCGCCGGTGATCGCCGCGGCGGCCATGACCGGATCCGTGCTCTCCTCAGGCCGGGCGCCATGCGCGCCGCGGCCATTCACCGTGATGTCGAAGAACGCACCGCCGGCCATCATCGCGCCGGGACGAATTTCGAATTTGCCGACGGGCAGGCCGGGGCGGTTATGCATGCCAAACACTGTGGCGCAGGGAAAACGCTCGAACAGCCCGGCTTTCAGCATGGCTTCGGCGCCACCCAACCCCTCTTCGGCGGGCTGGAAAATGAAGTTCACCGTGCCGTTGAATTTCCCATGCTCGGCGAGAAACCGCGCCGCGCCCAGCAGCATGGTGGTGTGGCCGTCATGGCCGCAAGCATGCATGCGGCCGGGATGGCTGCTGGCGTAAGGCTTGCCTGTGGCCTCATGGATCGGCAGCGCATCCATATCCGCGCGCAGGCCGATGCTCCCCGCGCCATTGCCCCGGCGCAGCACGCCGACCACGCCCGTGCCGCCGACCCCGCGATGCACCTCGATGCCCCATTCCGCCAGCTTGGCGGCGACCAGATCGCTGGTGCGATGCTCTTCGAAGCCGATTTCCGGATGCGCATGGATGTCCCGCCGGATGGCGGTCAGCTCGTCATGATAGGCGCGAATGGTGTCGACAGCGGTCATGCAAATGTTCCTTCAAAAATTTGGCAAGACGGCATACGGGCTGCAATGATGAAGTGATGTCGCGCCGGGCGGACCGGCTCCCTGATTATGAAGAGGTCACCGCTTCCTGAACGGGCTGGGGCACATGCACCGGCGACGCATGCGGATGCGCCAAGAGATTCGTCAGCCATGCATACACCACGCCTAAGCCGTTCATCAGCATCGTCGAGACCAAAGCGGCCTCCGCCTGATGCGGCACCACACCGAAGCCACCGAAGAAGACGCCGAAAAACGAAGCGAAGCCGAAGAACATGCCAGGCACAAAAGTCAGGCCAAGCCTCGGGATGCGTGCCAGCGATATCTGCCCCGCGTTCAGGCAGAACAGCACCGCACATTGGAAAATGAAGAAGCCGGTGCCGGAAAGAACATGCGAACCCATGCCCCAGATTGTCACGATGAGCCAGCCTGTGATCGCGCCCACAAACATCGTCGGCACCAGCTTACGAAACGTCTCGGGCTTCGGGCCGCCGGCCGCGAAAGTACCGGCCCAGGTCACGAACGCCGCCCAGACCGGGAGGTTGAAGGGGACGAACATTGTGGAGACTGCGAGTGACGAGGCCGCAACCTCGACGGGGAGCCGTTTCATGGCATCGATCCTTCTCCCGGCTCGAAATTATGAGGGCGCCGGCGGTTGTCCGAAGTTTATGTCTGTCGGAACTTGACATGACGGTCAACGATGCGACTGGCCATCAATTACGCACCCACACTGAGCACGCCTCATCCAACGGCAGCATCTGATCCCCCAGTCGGCACGATGCTGATTGTTTGCACATTTCTGACGCGACAGATGCGCCGCATGGTGGCTTCCATGCAACGCACGCTCTTGATTTTGAATACTAAAGTCCTGGAGGATCAGCGTTTTGAAATTTCCGTCATTATTTTTTCAAGACCGGCGCCCACGTTCTTGCGCCCCAAAAGCCTCCTTCGTCAGAAGCGGCCAGTGCAAATGCTGGCGCTGTCAATTTGTTAGTATGGATCCCCATTGTTTCGATACCGAGCGTCTTGTCCCAGTTTTGGCGCAGGACATCTGGGACAGGCCTTGTTTTTTTGCGACCATTTTCACGCCTTCAGCCTGAACCCGCAAATTCCAGCAAAATTCATGTGGCTCTAGACGACATTACGTTTGGAACCGGCCAATTGTGCCGCAGGCGCAGGAGCTGCATCGATCGCGATCAAGGCAATAAAGCTCAGCACCCCCGCCCCGCTGATATAAAGCCCGACCCAAGCGAGGCCACCATGCGCCAGGAGCAACTGCGCGGCAAAAGGGGCAAAGGAGCCACCGAGAATGCCGCCGAGATTATAGGCCATCGATGCGCCGGTATAACGCACATTCGCGGGAAAGAGCGCCGGCAGGAAAGCCCCCATGGGCGCGAAGACCAGCCCCATGAGCCCCAACTCCATCACGAGAAAGACCAGCGCGTCACCAGCGTTGCCCGTGCTCAGAAGCGGCTGCATGGCGAGGCCCGAGAGAGCTGCCAAGGCCGCGCCCGCCAGCAACACAGGGCGGCAACCAAAGCGATCGGCCAATAGAGCCGAGACCGGCGTCACTGCCGCCATAGCAAGGATGGCGATGCAGAGCAGCTCCAGAAAAAGGGTGCGGGGGATGTGTCCGACTTTGGTCCCGTAGCCCAGCGCGAAGACCGTCGAAATATAGAAGATCGCATAGCACACGACCATCGCCAGTGACCCCAGGATCAGAGGCTTGCCATGGTGGCGAAGGATCTCTCCCAGAGGGAGCCGGACCCGCTCTCCGCCCGAAACCAAGCGGGCGAATGCTGGTGTTTCCGGCAGTGTCTGGCGCACGAACAGGCCGATCGCCACGAGCACAGCGCTGGCGAGGAACGGAATACGCCAGCCCCAGGCCAAAAACTGCGCATCCGAAAGGAAACAAAACAGCAGAATGAACAGCCCGTTGGATAAGAGAAATCCAAGCGCTGGCCCGAGCTGCGGGAACATGCCGAACCAGGCAGATTGCCTTAAAGGCGCATTTTCCGTCGCGATCAGCGCGGCGCCGCCCCATTCTCCACCGAGGCCTATACCTTGCCCCAGGCGCAGAATGCATAACAGGATCGGCGCCATCATTCCGGCGCTCGCATAGCTGGGCAAGGCACCGATGAGCGTGGTCGAAAGCCCCATCGTCATGAGCGAGACGACGAGGGTCGATTTGCGCCCGATACGGTCTCCGAAATGCCCGAAGAGCATGGCGCCCAGGGGACGTGCCAGAAAGGCGATTCCGAATGTGGCGAAGGCGGCCAGTGATTGTGTCTCCGATGCCCCGTGGGGAAAGAACATGCGTCCCAAAACCAGGGCTGCGGCGGTGCCGTAGATATAGAAATCATAAAATTCGATTGTCGTGCCGACAAGGCTGGCAACCATGATGCGTCCAGTGCCTGGCGCGCGCGATGCAGGCTCGTTCGCAGTCACCCTATTCACCCGCCGCTCCGTCATCGTTGCCTCGCCACTTTAATTTGAGCCGTCCCAGATCAGCATCTGGTCAGTGATTGCTTCGATCCTAAGCGTCTGCGCTTTTTTCTTGTCCTGTCAAGGGTTTACGCCTTCGGCGGCGCTTCGCGCCCCTGACAGGACAGAAAAAAGCGCCGAGAATGCAATGATTGAAAGAATGCTGATATATCAATGCGTTTTGGCGCTCACCAGCCCCCTTTTCATTTGAACATCGAATATCGAGGGCGCCGCTGGCGGCCTAGGGTCGACGCGGCGGAGTAGCCTGAATTCGATCAGCCGGACTTTGAAAAAAGTCTGAAACGCCCCATCTGCGCTGACGAGACAGAAATGAGGAGCATCGGCATGGCCAGCGGTTGGGCGCCCGATGGCGCTGTTCAGGATCAGATCGATGACACCGTCACGGACGCAGTCATGATCGCGCGTGCGAGACTGCCCGCAGGTGAAAGCGAGACACATTGCGCGGAATGTGGCGAGCCTATTCCCGAGGGGCGGCGCCGTGCCGTACCGGGTGTGCGTACCTGCGTCGAATGCCAGTCCGCCCGCGATGCCAGACAAGTGACTCCGGGCATCAATCGCCGGGGCAGCAAAGATAGCCAGCTTCGTTGAGAGGCGACGGCGCGTCTGATCTGGCGTGCCTGGCCCTCACACTTTCCCCTGCCGCATGGTCTCAAAGCCGCTTGTGGCTTCCTCTTCTGCGCCCTTGTCGGAGGTCTCCTGGGGCGGCTCCCAGCCGAACACGCTGCGTCCGCCATACTCATGGGACCGAGCTCGTTCCTCCGCGATCAGGGCGGCAAGCGAGGGCCCGCTGGCAGTCCGTTCAAGCCGGCGCGCCTGTTCATCAAGGCGTTGGAGTGCTGCCAATTCCTCCTCGTTCCCAAGTTTAGCCTTGCGCACGGCAGATTTCATGACCGCGATGGTCCGGTCATACACCAGCGTCGGCACCGGATAGGGGTGACGGTCCTTGCCCCCATGCGCGAGTGAAAACCGGGCCGGGTCCGTGAAGCGGCAAGGCGCGCCATGCACCACCTCAGCCACCATCGCCAGCGCCCGGACGGTGCGGGCGCCAACGCCCGGCACCAGCAAGAGCTCGGCAAAGTCCTGCGGCCCGCAATCGGCCGCCGCGGCCAGCGCGCCATGGAGCCGGCGCTCCACCACGTCTTCCGGCCGCACATCGTGATGCTCGGGCAGAACGAGGTGCGGCAGGAGCGCCTGTGGCTCCGCTCTGGCCACAGAAGCCGTCCTCCCCTCGATGCGCGTCAACGCGCGCACGATGCCGCCAGGGCCCATGCCATTGAGCAGATCGAGTTGCCCATCGCGTGATGCCGCCGCGCGGCGATCCGCCAGGTTGACGATCATCCCCTGCCCCGCCCCTTCAATCGCGGCATGGGGTGCATCAACGAAGCTCTCTAGCCCCTCCGACAGCCAGTGATAGCGCCGCGCCTGGCGGCGCTCGCCGTTCATCCCTTGCTGCACCACGACCCAGCGCCCATCATCCGCCACGATGAAGCCGTGCAGGTAAAGGTCAAACCCGTCCTGCAGCGCGGCACTGTCAACCTTCGCAACCAATCGGCTCGACCGGGTAAGTGCGGCGCCGTCGAGGCCGACGCGCTCACTGACCGCGAGAAGCTCACTTGGCGTCGCCCTGCTGTGCTTTCCGCGGCCGCCACAAACATGGATGCCGAGCTCGTCGGAGAGCGGCGCCAAGCCGCGTTTCAGCGCGCCAAGCACGCTGGTCGTGATCCCGGACGAATGCCAGTCCATCCCCATCACCGCGCCGAAGGACTGAAACCAGAACGGATGCGCCAAGCGCCGCAGCAACTCGTCGCGCCCGTATTCCAGCACGATGGCCTCGACAATCACCGCACCCAAACGTGCCATACGCTGGCCAAGCCATGCCGGCACACGGCCGCCATGCAGCGGCAGGTCGGCGCTGCCCGCGCGCCGCGCCATCAGGATTCTATCGCCAGAGGCGCGGCTGCGCTCAGGATTCCTTGGTGCGATCCCGGCAGGCATGATCCGGCCCCGAGACCGACCAGCCTGACCCCAGTCAATGCCTTGTGTTTCAGTTTGCGATCCATCGGTGGCAGCATAGCGCACTTAGAACAAAAAGTGAACGCTATCCCTGGAGATTGGCTGTTATTGGCACGACGCGCTTGTCGCGGTCTTCCTAGCGCCGATCCCTATGATCGAATCCAAAATCTTAACCAAGACGCGGCAACTACTTCACAGCAACGACGATCAAAACAGACCGTGGATTGGGCAATCTCGAAGCAGACATGTCGGTCATAGCCTACGTAGAAATGGGAAGACGTACGACAATTTCGTACCTCTTATCGCCGACCAGAGACCTAAAGAAAAAGAGCTTTAAAGAGGGAGGCGATACTTCATAATTGGCGGCGAGCATTTTATACACGAGCTGTGCTCTGTGCATTTAGGAGACGGGTCGGCTTGATGTTGCATTTTATATTGAAGTTGTTTGCCTTTCCAAATTTAACAAAGAACGAAATCACGCTGGATTTAAGTC
The DNA here is from genome assembly GCA_963798115.1 of uncultured Pseudomonadota bacterium. Lineage (GTDB taxonomy): Bacteria > Pseudomonadota > Alphaproteobacteria > Acetobacterales > Acetobacteraceae > Acidocella. The sequence goes on along the minus strand of CAWCRT010000008.1, from coordinate 49,795 downwards.
TATTTATGATTTTAACATGGTTTTTAATCCATTCACTTCAAAATCTTTTTCGAAAAATTCGAGGTCTTCCCCCCATGCTATATTTTGATTTGAGGCAGGTCAGGCACAATCTTAGCCAACCGAACAAACTTGGTCGCAAATGAGTGGCATATCCACCAGACGACTGCGACCCAGCCGAAACCCTTTTGCAAAGGAGAATAGACAAATTTCCCCTTTGCAGCCCCCGACACGAGCACCATCAGAAAGTTAATGGAATCCATACATTTTACGGGCGGTATGACCGCGCGGCGCCGAAGGCCAACGCAATGCGGCGCTTCTCCAACAAGGGATCGATCACCGTCACTGCGGCACGCCGGCGCACTGGCGGCTCCACCAGCGGGTTGATGTCCTTGAGATGTTGAGGGCACTGCCGCAGAGCCCGACATAGCGAGTGGAGCTTTCGACCTCGCCCGGCCCGCAGAAGGACGACGCCGGCAGTGGCCGTCACCATCGATGACCAAGGGCCTTTATCCCCTCACCCCCTAGCATCGCCGGAGGTGAGGCGCGCCGTCATCAGCGATCCGAGAATGATGACGCCATAGATTGCCTGGATCCAGAAGGACGGCACTTGCGCGAGCGTGAGCAGGTTCTGCACAATTCCGAGGAGCAGCACGCCGGAAAGCGCGCCGAACATGGTGCCGCGCCCACCATCGAGCGAGATGCCGCCGATCACCGCAGCGGCAAAGACCGTGAAGATCATGCCATTGCCCTGATTGGCGTTGATGGCGCCGACATAGCCGGTAATGATGAGGCCGGCGAAAGCGGCCAGCACACCGCCGAGCACGAAGACGCCCCAGGTAATGCGCTCCACCGCGATGCCCGCCGCCCGCGCGGCCGGCGCGTTGCCGCCAATGGCGTAAAGCGCGCGGCCGATGCGATGGTATTTCAGCATCGCCCCAGAGATGGCGAAGGCAGCACCGGCAATCCACACCGAAAGCGGGAGGCCGAGGATCGTCGTCGCCGCGAGCACAAAGAAAGCATCCGGCATGTTGAACAGCGTGCCGCCTTTGGTGGCACCCACCAGCATGCCGCGCAGCACGATTAACATAGCGAGTGTCACGATGAAGGCGTTGAGCCGCAATTTCACCACCATGAAGCCGTTGACCAGGCCGGTGATACCGCCGATCGCGAGCACGGCGAGCAGGCTGAGCCAGGTCGGCCATTCGGTGCCGAAGCCCTGGGACGCCACGGGCAACACCAGCATCGCACCCATGGCAGGCGCGAAACCGCAAGTCGATTCCAACGACAGATCGAACTTGCCGGCCAGGATGATCAGGGATTCGGCGAGCACGAGGATGGCGAGCGCCGCGGAGGCGCCCAGCACGCTCACGAGATTCGCATAGGTGAGGAAGCTCGGACTGATGAAAGAGCCGATGACGATCAGCAGGATCAGCGCCGGAAGCAGCGCCAGATCGCGCAGCCGTCCCGCGCCCAGCCGCCCCAGAATGGGCCTGCGGGCAGGCGCGCCGGCCGGCAGGCTGCGTGAGAGGGTGGGAGAGTTCATTCCGTCCGCAATCCTTCCATGGCGGCGATCAGCGCCGCTTCGGCCCAACCCGCCGCGAAGCTCGCCACAACACGCCCATGCAGCATCACCAGCACACGGTCGCAGCTGCGTAAGTCCTCAATCTCGCTGCTGGAGATGATCACCGCCTTCCCCTGCTGCCGGCTGATCTCGACCGTCCCGAGCAGAGCCTGCTTTGATTTCACGTCGACTCCCGCTGTGGGATCGATCAGCACCAGAAGGCACGGGTCACTGGCGAGCGCACGGGCCATGACCACTTTCTGCTGGTTGCCGCCCGAAAGGCCCGAAACCGGTTGCTCTGGGCCCTGGGTCACGATGCCGAGCGATTGGATCATGCGGAGGCCTGCTTCCCGCTTTGCGGCCGGGCTCTGAAAACCGAAGGGGCCCAGCCTGTCGCCGATCGTCATGGTGGCGTTCTCGCCCACCGGCAGTCCCAGAACCAGGCCTTCGTGATGCCGGCTTTTCGGGACGCAGCCGATGCCCGTGGCGATCGCCGCCCGCACATCGCCCGGCGGCAGAACCATGCCATTCAAAGCAACCGTTCCGGCCTGAGGCGCGCGGAGGCCCGCGATGCTCTCGGCGAGACCTGTCCGCCCGCTGCTGGTGGCGCCCGCGAGACCGACCACCTCGCCTGCTCGCACGGTGAAACTGACCCGGGCGAAATCCTCGCCGCCCAGCCCGTCAACCCGCAGCACGGTCGCAGCCTCCGCGAGGCGGGGACGGCGTGAGGCATCCGCCAAATCGACACCGCCCGTCTCACCCGTCATCGCCTCGATCAGCGGGGCCATCGGCAGGGCCGCGACCGGCGCCGTGACGATGTGACGTGCATCCCGCAACACCGTCACGGCTTGGCAGATCTCGTAGACCTCCTGAAGGTGATGGGAGATGAAGAGGAAGGTGATGCCGGCCGCCTGCAGCTCCCGCATCCGGGTGAAGAGCCGCTTGATCTCCTCGCCATCCAATTGCGCCGTTGGCTCATCAAGGATGATAAAGCGCGCGCCCTGCGAGAGCGAACGCGCAATCTCCACCATCTGTCGCGCCTCGACCGTGAGGTCCCCCGCACGCAAATCGGGTGCGACAGCCACGCCCCAGCGCTCCAGAAGCTCCGCCGCTTCGCGCCGCAATCCGCGCCAATCAATGAAGCCGCGGCGCAGTGGCTGACAGCCGATGAACAGGTTTTCCGCGACGGTGAGATCGGGGATGATCGTCGAATGCTGGTAGACGCAGGCGACACGCTCCCGCCAGGCAGCACGGTTGGAGAGCACCGGGGCGACTTCACCCGCGAAGCGCACCTCGCCCGCATCGGCGGCGATGAGCCCGGTGAGGATGCTGACGAGCGTTGACTTGCCAGCGCCATTGCGGCCGACAAGCGCATGCGTCTCGCCCGGCATGACGCGGATTTGCGCGTCCTGCAGCGCGACCGTGGGGCCGTAATGTTTGGCAATGCCAGTCGCCTCCATGATGGGGGCAACTGGCGCTTCCCGCTGCGCCAGCACGGTGCTCATCGCCGTGCCCCGACGCCGATCAGAGCTGATTGCCCCAGAGGCTCTTGTCATCGACATTCGCCTTGGTCACCAGCTGCGCCGGCAGCTCATCCTCCAGCACGCCGGGCGCGACCTCCACGATCTTGCTGCCATGATCGGTCGGCCCCACCTTGAATGTGCGCCCCTCCATCGCTTCCTTCAGATAAAGCAAACCGTATTTGGCATAGAGGTCGGCGGGCTGGGAGACGGTCGCGTCGATCTCGCCCTTGCGGATCGCATCATATTCCTGCGGGATCCCGTCATTGCTGACGATGACGATATGCCCCGGCTGGCCGGCGGGCACCAGCAGGTTCTTGCGCTTGAGTGTCTGCAGCGTCGCAGCAAGATAGGTACCACCGGCCGCCATGTAGATGCCGTGAATGTCGGGATGCGCGGTCAACAGACCGTCAAGGGCGGCGGCGGCGACATCGCCTTTCCAGTCGGCCGGAATCTCCAGCACCTTGAGGTTCGGGTAGCTCTTCATGCAGTCGCGGAAGGCCTCCGCCCGGTCCCGCCCGTTGATCGAAGCGAGATCGCCCATGATCTGCACAACCGAGCCCGACGAAACATGCTGGCCGACATACCGGCAAGCCATCTCGCCATAGGCGCGGTTGTCGGCGCGCACGACGATGGCGACGGGCCCCGCCGTCGGTGCCACATCCACCGCCACCACGGGCACATATTTGCGCGCCGCCATGTGCAACACCGGCTGCACGGCGGCCGATTCAATCGGCGTCAGCACGATACCGGCGGCGCCGAGATTGAGCAGGTTGTTGACATCGGTGATCTGCGTCGCCGTGTCGTAATTGGAGTTCACGGGCTGAAATATTTGTAGGCCAAGCTGCTTCGCATAGACGGGAATGTAATTGTCGTAGGCCTGCCAGAAGGGCGAAGCGAGCATCGGAAGATCGACACCAACCTTGCCGACCTTGTTATCGGCGGCGGCCGTTCCGGTAACACTTGCCACGGCCAACATCGAGATGCCCAACCGTCTGACCCAGCGCGCGGCGCCGGCGGCAAAGGCTAATTGCATAGATCGAATCACGGACTTTCCCCTTTTATGTATCGGCCTGATATGTCTCAGGCTCTCGGCTTTTTTCAGCTTTTTCAGACAGGGCGATTATGCAGAGCCGCTAGACGCCTCTACGGATCTCAGGCGCGCGGGCGAGCAATTCGTTGCGGCGGGCGAGGTCGCCGCTGCCCGCTCGGCAACTCACCGGTGAGGACCTTCTTCTGGATCTCGGAATAGGCCTGGCGCGCCGATGTCGGTCGGGGTGTCGGTCGGGGAATTGCCATGCAGGAGGCCCCTGTTTTTGGAGCAAAACATGATCCGGCCAGCCTCTTTCTGTCAAGAATAAAAACTTTTCTATTTATGTTAACGCTTCAGAGCCCCGCGCGCAGTCGAGCTGCAAATGGTCACCATCCATATCTTCATCCGCCAGTGACCGGCTGATCGCCGCACCGATCGCGTCCGTTACACGGAGCGGTTGCGGCGTCAGGGATATTTTATTTTCTAACGCGCCTTGATTGGCGATTTCACGAAAGACGATTCTTCGCCTTCGGCAACGCGCTTATGTTGCGTTCAGACATCGAAGCGCGTGAAAGCCGAGGCATACGACAGAATTTTATTTCGACTTGCACAGATATTGATTTTAGTTAGGTTCGATATACAAAACGATATTACAACCAAGACAAAAAATATCTACGGAGGAATGGCTTATGGCACCTGAAGGAGAGGCGGTTGCGCTCGCATCCGTCCAACGGTCCGAGCTGAAAGGTTTTCGGAGCAAAGCCATTGCGATCGGCGGTGCCGGACTTGGCAATGTCCTGGAATGGTATGATTTCACGGTCTATGCCTACCTGGCCGCCACTCTGGGACATAAATTCTTCTCTTCATCCAACGAGACGGCGGCGATCCTCGCCACATTCGCGGTGTTCGGCGCCGGGTTCGTCGCGCGCCCCCTTGGTGGGATCCTGATCGGCATGTTCGGCGACCGCTATGGGCGCAAGCCGACGCTGCTCCTGACGTTCGCGCTCATTGCGACATCGACCGGGCTGATCGGCGTGCTGCCCACCGCTTCCAGCATCGGGCTGTGGGCGCCGATCCTGCTGGTGGCGGCCCGGCTTTTGCAGGGCGTCTCGGCCGGCGGCGAATGGGGTGGCTCGGCTTCGTTCCTGGTGGAATGGGCGCCAGCGCACCGGCGCGGGCTGTTCGGTAGTCTGCACACGGCTTCGATCAATCTCGGGCAACTGCTCGGCGCGGCCGTAACCGGCACAGTCGCGGTCGCGCTCGGCCCCGAACGCATGAACGACTGGGGCTGGCGGGTGCCGTTCCTGTTAGGGGCGCTGATCGGGCCGCTCGGCTTCCTGATCCGCCAGCGCCTGCATGAGACGCCCGCCTTCCGCAGGACACATGACGGCAGGCGCCCTGCCCCGCTGCGGCGCGGCCAGTTCAGCCGCACCATCTTCCTCGCCTTCGCCTTCCCTGCGGTCCAATCTGTGCTCACTTATCTGTTTCTCAGCTATTTCCCGACCTTCAGCCACCGTTATGCCGGACTCAGCCAAAGCACGGCCTTATGGTCGACTGCCTTGGCCTCGGTCGTGATCGCCACGACCTGCATCATTTCCGGCTTCGTCTCCGATCGGGTTGGCCGCCGCCCCTGCATGCTTGCATCCTGCGCGCTGTCCTTCTTCCTGCCCTGGCCGATTCTGGCGGCGATTGTCTCCGGGGCGCCGGTTTGGTTCGTCATACTGGGCCAGGCGCTCTTCGCCGCCGCATGCGGGATGTTCCTCGGCGCGATGCCGGCTGCCCTCGTCGAGCTATTCCCGACCTCACGGCGGATGGTGGGCCTGACCACGGGCTACAATCTGCAATCCATGCTGTTCGGGGGTTTCGCACCGTTCATTGCGGCCTGGCTGATCGCGACGACGGGACACCCGGTTTCGATCGCTTTTTTCATCATGCTGGCCGCCGCGATTTCTGCCGCCGCCATCCTCTCGATGCGAGAGACAGCGCATGAGCCACTGGCATGACCACATTCGTGGGCGCAGCCAGGAGATTGCGTTTTTTACCCTGAACAACAAGAGGAAATGCCAAGATGCGGTTAGCTGGCTGGGACATCGACATTCTCATACAGGGTTATCCGGGCAAGACGCTGAAGCATGGCGGACTTGGCTGGAGCACTGTCGTGCTTCTGCGCGGCCATGGCCGCGTCGCAATCCTCGACACCGGCGCCTTCGGCGCACGCCAGTTGCTCCTGGACGGACTCCTGCAACACGGGCTGCAGCCGGCGGATGTGACCGACCTGCTCCTCAGCCATCTGCACTTTGACCATGTCGTCAACTGGCCAATGTTCGCACAGGCGCGCATGGTGTGTGGTGCACAGGAAATGGCCTGGGCGCGGGCTGAACCGATCGGCAGCCCGTTGGTGCCTGAACTCTATATCCAGGCACTGAGCCGCCATGAGCGGCTGATCCTCGTCGGCGACGGGGATGAGGTGTTACCCGGGATCATCGCCTACCTCGCCCCCGGCCATACGCCGGGCCATCTGATCTTCGTGGTCGAAGGCGAAGAGCAGGATGTGCTGCTGGTGCAGGATGCGGCCAAATATCGGGCCGAGCTTTGTTCCCGACGCGCCGACATGACTTATGATCCCGCCATTACGCGTGCCAGCATCGAGCGTATCTGGTCTTTTTGGCGGCGCAAGCCTGGGTCCGTCATCATCCCAGGCCACGATTTGCCGATGCGGCTCGAGGATGGACAGCCTTGCTATCAGGGCCGGCACGAGGCGGGGATTTTGGCGTTTTTCGGCGAGGAGCTTGAGCATCAGCAAGCGTTCGACTTGTCGAGGCGTTGAGCCTGCTGTCCGGCAGCGCCGGCGCACGCCAAGCGCCGCCGCCAGGTCAGGGGCGATGGCCAATATGCATTTAGCGGCGGTTTTTTAGCCGATCCGCATAAATAGTTACCAACGACAGATTAACGTTATTTTTTATAACATTTTTTGTGGCGATTGCTGTTGCCGGCCGGCGCGGCCTCACCTAGCGTGATGATCGGGGACTTCATCAACATCCGGACAAAATCGGCTACCATAGGCGAAACAAAGACGAGCGCGGATAAGCTCAAATTCGAATTGACACCATAATTACCCCACCCCGATCGGGCCTGAGGGAAGGAAACTAGCATGAATAATCCTTCTGCTATCTTAGCGGACATAAAGTCGGTCGAACGGGAAACGATCAGAAAAGTGGCTTGGCGGCTGATGCCGCTTCTGATGCTCGGCTATTTCTGCGCTTTCCTCGATCGCTCCAACATCGGCATGGCGGCACCCACGATGCTGCCAGCCTTGCATTTCTCAAATGCGGTGTTCGGATTTGGTGCCGGCGTTTTCTTCCTCGGTTATTTTCTGGCGGAGATCCCGAGCAACCTCATCCTCAACCGGGTCGGCGCGCGGCGCTGGATCGCACGGATCCTGATCAGCTGGGGCATCATCTCCGGGCTTACGGCTTTCGTCTGGAACGACTGGAGCTTCTACGGTATCCGCTTCCTCCTTGGCCTGGTGGAGGCCGGATTCTATCCAGGCGTGGTGCTCTACATGACATGGTGGTTTCCTTCCGCCTACCGCACGCGCATGGTCGCTTTGTTTCAATCGGCATCGGTGATCTCCCTGATCATAGGACCGCCCATTGGCAGCCTGCTTCTGCACCTTAACGGGCTGTTCGGTCTGGCGGGCTGGCAATGGCTCTACATCATTGAGGCGCTGCCTTCGATCATCATGTGCGTCGTCATATGGCGCCTGCTGACTGACCGGCCCAAGGATGCCGCCTGGCTCAAGCCGGAGCAGCGCGCCTGGCTGATCGAACGGATCGAAACCGAGCGCGCCGAACGCGAAGCCGTTCGTAAATTTTCGCTCAGCGACGCCTTCTGCAATCCGAAAGTCTGGCTCATCAGCATCGCCTATGTCGGTACCAATGGCGTATCCTACGGGGTGGCATTCTTCTTGCCGCTGATGGTCAGGGGCTTGGGCACCAGCCCCGGCATGATCGGGCTGGTCACCGCAGTCCCTTATCTGGTCGCCTTATTCGCCATGAATTATTGGGGATGGCACTCCGACAAAACCGGCGAACGCAAGTGGCACGCCGCTGGAGCCTGTTTTCTCTGTGCCGCGGGACTGGTTGCGTGCACGTTCATCGGCGCCGGCCACCCGGTGATCACCATGGCGGCGCTGACCTTTGCGATCATGGGCCAACAATCCGTGTCCGGGCCGTTTTGGGCATTGCCGAGCGCGCTGCTAACCGGCACGGCAGCAGCCGGTGGGTTCGCCATGATCAATGCCATTGGCGGCCTCGGCGGATGGTTCTGCCCCTGGCTGTTCGGCGCGGTGAAGGATGCCACCGGCAGCTTTAATACCGCCTTGTTCTGCCTCGCACTCGCACCCGCCATCTCGGCCGTGTGCTTGTTGCTCGCCGGCCATGATCGCCGGACAAGTCAAATTTCCAGGGCATCCGCGGTAAGCCCGATCGAGCCATAACGTTCTGCTCGCCCGCGCATCAAACGAAGAGACCGGGCCAGAAACGGCCCGGTCTGTCGGTTATTTACCGTCGATGGTTGCGGCATCTTAAGCACCTCGCGGCCAAGCAGCGCCGAACTCGATCGATATCAGCTCTATAGCGTGGACGTTTTTAATCAGATCTCCTAGAATTCTGCGCAACGGCAGGGAGCACATCTGCTGACGCAAAGGGAGACATTCATGCCATCCGATGTCACGCTAGGGCGTGGGGAAGCGGTTACGGCTGCAGCCAACGAAGACGCTCTCTACGCCAAAATCACCAAACGATTGATGCCCGTTTTGCTCACGGCGTTCTGCATTGCTTACCTGGACCGGATCAATATCGGTTTAGCCAAGCTGCAAATGGCGCCGGATCTTGGCTTATCGAATACCGCCTACGGCCTTGGGGCAGGAATCTTCTACCTCGCTTATGTGGTGTTCGAGATCCCGAGCAATCTGATCCTTCATCGCCTCGGCGCCCGGCGCTGGATCGCACGCATCGCCATCTCATGGGGGCTGGTTTCCATGGCGATGATGTTCGTCCGCGGCACCACTTCCTTCTATGTCCTACGCATCCTGCTCGGCATTGCCGAGTGCGGCATGTTCCCTGGCATCATCCTTTATCTCACTTGCTGGTATCCAGCGCATCGCAGGTCTCGGATGATCGCGATGTTCATGGCTGCGCTGCCTCTTTCAGGGCTGGTTGGCGGCCCTCTATCGGGTTTGATTATGCACATGATGGCCGGCCTCTTCGGCCTGCGCGGCTGGCAGTGGCTGTTCTGCCTTGAGGGCGCGCCGGCGCTCGTCATTGGCGCGATCATCTGGCGGGTGTTGCCCGATCAGGTCAGCGATGCGCAATGGCTAACAGACCAGGAAAAGCGGATTGTCCTGAACAACATAGCTTCAGAGAACGGCGCCAAGCCAAAGGCGACGGTGAAGCTCGCGCTGACAAGTCTCCGAATCTGGTCGATGAGCTTGATCTTATTTTCGTTCGCGATCGCGAACATGGGCATCAGTTTTTGGTTGCCGACCATCGTTCAGCGCGCGGGCCACGAAAACGCTCTCGCCGTCGGCATGCTCACGGCAATTCCCTACGCCTTCGCCGCTTTCGCGATGGTCGCGTTGGCGATGAGCTCGGACCGTACACGCGAACGGCGCTGGCACATCGCATTCCCGGCCTTTTGCGGCGCAGGCCTGCTCGCAGTAAGCCCTTTTTGGAGCGATAATCTTACGGCAACGATCGTGATTATGACGGCAGCCTCGATGTGTGTGTTCGCTGTTGCGCCATTGATGTGGTCACAGCCGACCCTTTTATTACGTGACAAAGGTGCCGCGGCAGGGATCGCCCTGATCAGCTCAGTCGGCAACCTGGCTGGCCTCTTCTCGCCCACCCTATTCGGATTTTTGACGGACCACACGCATAGTACCGCCGCCGGCATCTTGGTATTGGCGGTTTTCATGGTCATCGGCGGGCTCATCGCGCTCGCGGCACCCGCCCAGCTCGTGAACCGGTAAGAAGCGCTTCCCACGGCATTTCGGTATCCCTCCTTATGCACAAAAGCGTTGTCCCATCCGGCACCAGCGCTTACGGTTGGACCGATCGTCCTTGACAAGGAAGCAGGAACTTGGGCTCGCGAAATGTTCCCTGGCTCCGTCCCATCACCGCCGCCGTTTTTATGTCTGCCACGGCGCTCGTCCTTGGCGTCTGGCTGCTGCTTCGCCAAACATTGCCGCCCTACACCGCGACGATTGATCTGCCCAACCTGTCGGCCCCGGTCATGGTCCGTTTCGACACCCATGGCGTTCCCTTCATACGCGCACGTTCCGATCAAGACGCGGCAGAAGCACTTGGCTATCTGCATGCCCGTGACCGCATGTTCCAGATGGATCTGATGCGCCGCGCCGCCGGCGGGAGCCTGGCTGAGTTATTCGGCGCCGCCGCCTTGGACAATGATGAAGAAATGCGCGTGCTTGGCTTGCGCCACCGCGCCGAGGCCGATCTCGCCGACCTGTCTCCTGCCGCCCACAGCCTGCTTCAAGCCTATGCCGACGGCGTCAATGCCTGGATCGCGCAGCGTGGCCGGTTCGCGGCACCGGAATATCTGTTCCTCGGCCGCCCCGCTCCCTGGACGATCACCGACAGCCTGCTCTGGGGAAAAATGATGGGCCTCTGGCTTTCGGATAATTGGCACAATGAGATGGCACGCCTGGCCCTCGCCGCGCACCAGCCCGTCACAAAGATCGATGCCCTATGGCCTTCCGTGCCGAATGACGTCACGGAAGCAGCCGTCGCATCTCCATCGGCCGCACCTTCCCCACATCTTGCCGCGCTCATCGATCCCGGTCTCAGCCGCGCTGCCGCCGCGATCCTGGTTTGGATGCGGTATTATCCGGAACCGTTCACCCTGCCGGCGGAAGCCTCAAACGAATGGGCCATTTCCGGGCGCCACTCTGCCACCGGGGCGCCGCTGCTCGCGGGCGATCCCCATTTAGGTTTCGGGTTCCCCAGCCTTTGGTATCTGGCCCGCATCGACACCCCTACGGAGACGCTCGCCGGTGCCACCTCTCCCGGCGTGCCTTTCTTCATCATCGGGCACAACAAGGATGTCGCCTGGACCTTCACGACCACTGGCGCGGATGTCCAGGATATATTCGTCGAACATCCGACCAACGATGGCCAAGCCTATGAGACGCCAACCGGTCCGCAAGCTTTTGCCACACGAATGGAACGCATCCGGGTCGCCGGGCAGGCCGCCATTGTCCTGACCGTCCGCGAAACCCGCCACGGCCCGGTGCTCGGCTTAACGCCCGATGGCAAAAACCTCCTTGCCGTCGATATGGCGAATCTCGCCCCTCACGATACGGATGCCGATGGGTTACTCAAACTCAACGACGCGCGATCCGTTTTTGATGTTGAAGCAGCCAGCGCGAGCATTACGAGCCCGGTGCAGAATCTTCTAAGCGCCGACACGGCCGGCAATATCGGCTTTTTCACCACGGGAAAAATACCGATCCGCAAGGAGGGCGATGGCGCCTGGCCCGTGAATGGCGCGGACGGGCAGCATGACTGGATCGGTTTCGCCAACGGCGCGGCTTTACCGCATGAAATCAATCCACCGTCCGGCATGTTGGTCAACGCCAACAATCCCACGGCGGGGAGTCATTTCCCGGTCTTTATGGGGCGCGATGAATATGGCGACTGGCGCGCCCGGCGCATCCAAACGCTCCTCCTGGAAGGTGGCAACCAGGAAACGGCCGGTTACTTCGCGCAAATGCAGCTTGATGTGACAAGTGCTTTTGCGCAGGAGCTTTTGCCACGCCTGCTTGCGATTTCACTTCCCGCCAACAGCCCGGCCGCATCCGCGCGCAATCTTTTGCGCAACTGGTCCGGCGAGATGTCAATGACCACCCCGCAACCACTGATCTTCAACGCCTGGACCCGCGCCATTCTCGAACAAATCCTCAAGCAAAACCGCTTGCCTGATCGCAATCTTCCTTTGTCCGAAGACAATCTCTTATATGCCTTGCTCAGCCTTCCCGGGAATCGCACGCTCCAGTCTCTTTGGTGCGGCGGCGATTGCGATCCGCTCCTGCGTGCTGCGTTAGATAATGCGATAACCGGGCTACAGAAACGCTATGGCGGCAATCCGCAGAGCTGGCGCTGGGGGCAAGCCCATAACGCCGATTTTGATGACCCGCTTGTCAGCCGGCTTGCCCTTCATCGGCCGCTTCGGGCGCTTTTCGCTTCCCGCTCCAGGTGACGACACAACCATCGACGTCGCCTCCCCTGCCGGCACCCCGGCCGACCCTGATGGATTTACCGCCATTCACGGGCCTGAATTTCGTGCCGTATTCGACTTATCTGACCTCGACCGCAGCTTGTTTGTGATCGCACCTGGACAATCGGGAAATTTATTGAGCGGTCATGCGGGTGATCTTCTGAAGCGCTGGCGCGACGGCGAGAATATAATGCTTGGCGCCTCCCCTCCCTCTCCCGACGGCCTCCTGGAACTGCGCCCTGCCACATGAGCCCATATGTACAACCCCGGAAGAGAGACAACCAGCGGTGGGCACAAGCACGTTACGCATTTCTCCACGCAAGAAGGAGAGGACTGGAAGGTATGATATGTCCAATGTCGTTCTTACGCTTTTAACCCGCACGGAAACCGCCCCAACCGTCCTGGCTGCCGCCGAACGCCTCGCAACACTCCTCGGCGGCGCCAGAATCGAAGCTTTGGTGATGCGGGTGCCGCCCCTCTCGACCATTCTGGTGACCGAGGAGGTTCTGACGAAGGAGCAGGAGCGGAACATCCGCGATCAGGAAAATGAACGCGCTGCCAATTTGCATCGCGTTTTCGAGACATGGGCCGCTCAGCATGGCAGAGCGACCGCACCTCTCTGGATCAACGAAGAAGGCCTTACCGAAGCCCTCGTGAAAAAATGGGGCGAACGGGCCGACTATATCGTCGTCGGACAGCCACCGGCACATGGCGACCATAACGAATATGAAGCCCTGCATGCCGCCTTGTTCGTCTCGGAGCGCCCGGCGCTGATGGTACCAGCGCAAACAAAGGCGGCGTTCGGGAAGATCGTCGCCGTGGCCTGGCGCGACGACAAATTCACGCTGCATGCCGTCATGGCGGCACTGCACTGCATTCCGCAATCAGCGGAGGTCCATGTTCTGATGGGGCGCCGCGAAGGAGCGCCACCTCCGCAAATCCCCGATGTTTTGGTGGAACACGGCGTGACTGTGACAGGGCACGAGCTGCCGGTCGGGCAACACATCTTTGGCGCTTTGCTCCTGGCCAAAGCCCATGACGTCAAGGCTGATCTACTGGTTATGGGCGCATTCGTGCATAGCCCGTGGCGCAATCTGCTGTTTGGGGGCGTGACCAAATACATGCTCGTCCACGCCGACATTCCCGTGCTGATGCGCCATTGAGGGCGGCTCCGCGGCCTATCGGCTCAACCGCCTTCTTCGGCTGCCTTGGCCGCAAGACCCGGCGCATTGGCACGGAATACATAGGCGAAGATAAGCAGGCCTAACGCGCCGAGAATGCCGATCATGATGACGACGCCCCAATTGAGGTACCATTGCGGATTTGCTGGGCGCGGCCAAGCGATGTTGATGGTCTCAAACACGATCCAAGCCGCTGTGACCAGCGTGATAGGCTTGCTCCACTTGCCGAGCGAGAATGCCCCCGGCACCCATTTACCGCTGAACTTGACATAGACGAACGCCAGAACCGGCATGGCATAGGCAAGGAAGAAGCCATCATTGGCGAAGGAAAGGAGCAGCGTATAAAGTTTCGACGTGCTGATGAAGAGCAGTGCGCCGGCGACGATCGCGGTGAGCGCGATGGCGTAGCGCGGCAGATGCTCCCGGCCCGAAAGCCGGCCAAGGATGGCGCCGCCCGGCAATGCGCCGTCGCGTGCCGCCGACCAGATCGAGCGGGTTACCGCTGTCTGCACCGCGATCAAGCTCGCCGTAAAGCCTACAGAAAGAGCCACTAGCAGGACACGGCCAACGCCGTTGCCGAGGTTCAGCTCCAGCGTCGAGGCGATCGGGTCCGAGACCTTGCCAGCCATGACCGCAGAAAGATTAGGAAGGGCGAGCGCGATGCCGAGGCACGCATACGCCACCAGCCCGCCACAGGCGATAAGCGACAGGGAGATGGCGATCGGCAGAACACCACGCGCCTCGCGCACCTCCTGCGCGATCGAGCCGGCCGCTTCGAATCCGACGAAGGAGAAGCCGATGAAGGAGACGACGCCGAGGAACGGGCCGCCGAGCCAATGCAGTCCGGTGCCGGTGCCAGCGGTGGAGAAAATGATAGAGAGCGGGTTGAGATGATGGAACAACAGCACTGTGCCGATTCCAAGCGACGACAATATCTCACAGGAGAGCGAGACATAGAGCAGAATTTTGAGGAACGATCCGCCCAACATATTGAACAGTGAGCCGACCGCCAGCACGAGCAGCGCGACCGCCACCGTCTGCGTGTTGCTGGGGCCGTTAATGCCGACCGCGCCGAGCAGATAGCCCGAGGCGGCAAGGGCGAGCACGGAGAGGACGAGGGTGAGGCCCCACATATAAATCCAATTCGTGAACCAGGCGTAACGGACACCCACAAGCTCGCGCGACCAGGCATAAACGCTGCCCTGAAGCGGGTATTTTGAGACAAGCTCACCGAATACCAGCGTGACCAGAAGCTGGCCCACCAACACCACCGGCAAGGCCCAGAAGAAGCCCGGCCCAGCGGTCGTCAAGCTGATCGTGAATACGGAATAAATGCCGACGATCGGCGAAACATCCGAGAAGGCAAGCGCGAATGCCGACCAAAGGCCGAACTCGCGCACCGGCTGATCCTGGCTTGTTACCTTCTGCGATAATATTCCATCGATTTTAACGTCGGACATAACGCCTCCCTTTCCAATTTCCTGAAATTTTCTTTGGTCAAGCTTGCTGGTTTGGAGATTTCACGTGGCGGCTCGGGCGGGGTTGCACAAAAACGCGGCCGATGAGATTCAGCAGCAATTGCGCCGCAAGAATGGAAGTGATGCCGGATGGATCATAATCCGGCGCGGTTTCCACGAGGTCGATCCCGACGACGGTGCCGCGCACGCAAAGACCCGCAAGCAGCTCCAGAACTTCGTAATATTGAAATCCGCCATGGCTCGGCGTGCCGGTGCCGGGCGCGATCGAGGGATCGAAGGCGTCGATATCGATGGATAGATAATAGCGGGCATTTTCCGGAATGCGCGCCAGCACCGCTTTCGTTCCCAAGGCACGCACCTGGCGGACAGAGAGAATGTCCGCCCCGAAGGCGCGCGCGGCCTCATAACCGTCGCGCGCGGTCGAGGAGACATTGCGAATGCCAAGCTGCGTAAGGCCCGTGACATGCGCCTGTTCGGTGGCGCGGCGCATCGGGTTGCCATGGCCATGGCGGACGCCATGGCGCTCATCCACGAAGTCCAGATGCGCGTCGATCTGCACGAGATGGATAGGCGGTTCGTCGGCGAAGGCGCGGATACAGGGAATGTTGACGGAGTGATCGCCACCCAGCACCACGGGCAGCGCGCCCGCGGCGAGAATCTTGCGGACACCGAGCTCGATATTGGCGTGGCTCAGTTCCGTGTTCGTATGCACGATGTCGGCATCGCCAATATCGGTGATGTTCACGCCGGCGAGGTACGTTGTGTCGTCCTCGTGATCATAGGCCCCGGCATGGCCGAAGGCGAATAAGGTGGAAGCCTCCCTGATGGCGCGGGGTCCGAAACGGGCGCCGGCACGCCACTGCGTGCCGCCATCGAAAGGCGCGCCAAGAATGGCGGCATCGCTTTCGATCGCATCCCAGTCGAGCTGGATCGGATATTTGCCGAAGCTGCAGATACCGACGAAGGGAAGATCGAGGCGGCCGGTTTCGTAGCTGTGTTTCATGCGCGCCTGCCTTCCGCGATCGCGCAGAGCAGTTCGAACATGATGGAAGCTCCGGTGAAAGCGGTGAGGCCGGACGGGTCGAAGGGCGGCGAGACCTCCACCACATCGGCACCAATGATTTTGCAGCCATACAAAGCACGCAGCGCGCGCTGTGCTTCGCGCGTCGTGAGGCCGCCGATTTCCGGCGTGCCCGTGCCGGGCGCGAAAGCGGGATCGAGACTATCAATGTCGAAGGAGAGATAGCAGGGAAGATCGCCCACGATGCTTCTTGCTTCAGCCATCACGTCGGCAACACCGCGATCCGTCACCTGCTCCATCGTGATGATGCGAAACCCTGCTTCACGCGCGAAATCGAAATCCGTATCGTGGTAATAGGTGCCGCGGATGGCGATCTGCACGCAGCGTTTCGGGTCTAGCAGGTTCTCCTCCACCGCGCGGCGAAATGGCGTGCCGTGCGTATAGAGATTGTCACCGAAATATTTGTCATTCGTGTCAGAATGAGAAGTCGAAATGGATGAGGCCAAGCGGCGATTTGGCAAGCGCGCGGAGGATCGGCAACGTGATCAGATGATCCCCGCCAGCAGCGATGGGAATGGCGCCGCCGGCCGCGATGCGCTTGAAGAATTCCTCTATTTTCTTGAGGGAATCTATAAGGTCGATCGGGTTGACCGGGGAATCGCCCAAATCCGCGACGCGCAACATGTCATATGGCGCAATGCCGTTGGCGTTGATCCGGCGGACCAGGCTGGACTGGTTGCGGATTTCCCTGGGGCCATGGCGTGCACCGGCGCGGTTGGTCGTACCGCCGTCGAACGGCACGCCGACCAGGGCGACATCCACCAAAGACGGATCGTCCAGCACCGGCAGACGCATGAAGCTCGGAAAGCCCGCGTAACGCGGAACCAAAGCGGCATCGGTTGGCGAATACAGGCTCATGGCGTGCCCATCCAGGCCGCAAGCTGGCGGTGAAATTGCCAGACAGGCTCTTCAAGATGGCTAAGCCGCCCGCTCACCGCGTGGCGGGACCGCAAGCCGCGCTGCACCGCCTCGTTCACCGCCATGTCTTCCATATGAAAATCGCGCAGCATTTTTGTTTCGGCTTCGAGCACCGCGGGATAATTCTGCATCGCGAGACTCTCACGCGAGATCAGCGTGGTCGTCGTGAGCCGGCAGTGATCCGGCGAGATAGGTTGCAGCCTGTACCAGATGGCGCGGTCACGGGCGAGCAGCAGCATGAAGCAGGGGAAGCCTACGAACAAATGCCAGTCCGCTTGCAATTCGGGGCTCAAGCCCGGCAACGGCAGAAACCCATCCCCTGCCCCGCCGGCACGAATCACCTCCAGAATCGGCGCCGCAGCGCGCCCGGTGAGCGGCAGATGTGCGTGAATGAAGGCAGGGTTGGCTTGCTCCGTCCAGGTATCCTGCGCAGGCATTAACGGGTTCAGCGTCTTCGTGTGCGGACCAAGATGGTGGTAGCTCTCGATCCAGTTTTCCACCATCACTTTCCAGTTGAAGCGACATTCCCAGTCCATGGAGATGACAAGCTCCATGTCCTGCAGCTTCCAGGGCGCGACAGTCTGGCCAAACGCCGCATAGAATTCTGCCAGCGGCGGCGCGCTACCATCCAGGTTGACGAAGATGAAACCTTGCCAAATGGCGCTGCGGATCGGTGCGAGATGCCAATCCTCTTTGTTGAATCCTTCCGCCTTCTGCATCTGCGGGGCGCCACGCAACTTGCCATCCAGCCCGAAGGTCCAACGGTGATAGGGGCAGGTGAGAACGCTGCCAACCGTACCGCACCCTGTGGCCTCGCCCTCCAGCAGAACATCCGCGCCGCGATGCGGGCAGACGCGCGAGAAGGCGCGTATCTCGCCATCCTCGCCATGGACCAGCAGCAAGGGTTCGCCTAGGAAATCGACAGGCAGGAAAGCGCCCGGCGCCTTCATCTGCGACACATGTCCGGCGCAAAGCCAGCCTGCGTTCAGAACATGGCTTTTCTCTTGTGCAAAATAATCCGGGTCCGTATAGGCCGCAGCTTTGAGCGTCCGCGCCCGCGCGAGCGGCAGTGCCGCGGCATCTTTAAGATCATGGGTAATCTCCGCGACAGTCACAGGCCGAACTCCTTCTTCACCGAAGCGGTAATCATCGACACGTGGTCGTCCATCAGCCACTGGCCGATCTCGGCGCGCGCGCCCCGTGCATCGGCAAGCACGCCGGTACCGCGCAGATAGCCGGTCGGCGCCGGGAAGATGTCGTAGGGTGGGAAGTTGGCACGGCCCTCCTGCGGGATCTTGTCCTGCGCCACGAGCTCGGGCCGCAGAAGCAGCATCAGCGAGGTTTCGATCAGGCTCGCATGCTCAAGTTCGGTGCCGGGAAAACCCTCGGGGAAGATGCGGTCCAGCGTCTCGCGCCGGACGAAATCCCAATATTCCAGGCGCATCGCCGTCACGTCCGCGATATTTTCCTGCCGTAGCGCACGCAGGCCAAGATCCAGCCCTTCCACCGAGGGCCAGGAATTCTCGAAATGTCCGTTCACCACGACAAAGCGCCGGGCGCCATGCGCGCCCATGTCGCGGATCACATCGCGCAGCGTATGGGCGAAGGTCTGTGCATCCAGGCTTGTCGTGCCCGGAAATGTCTGACCGCCGCCCGAGCGCGGCATGGATTTATAGCCGTACTGCAATGTGGGCGCGACCAGCCCGCCGACATTATGCGCCACACGCTCGCACACCGCGGTTGGCAGAATGACGTCCACGTTGAGGGGCAGATGCGGCCCGTGCTGCTCCGTGGCGCCGAGCGGGATGAAGATGATGGCACCGGCGGCGACTTTCGCCTCCCATTCGGGCCAGGAGAGTTCCGCCATGAATACGCTTTCGACCATTATCTGCCTCCTTAATGCATGGCCGCGCCGCCATCGGCGCTGTAGCATTGTCCGGTGATGAAGCTTGCCGCGGGGCTGGCGAGAAACTGGATCACCGCCGCCACTTCCTCCGGCCTGCCGATGCGGCCCATAGGATTTCCGGTTTCAGTCTTTTTCAGCTCTTCGCTCATGTTTTCGAAATTGAGCAACGGCGTATCGATCGGGCCGGGCGCCACGGCGTTGACCCTGATGCGCGGCCCTAGTTCGCGCGCCCAGGAGCGGGTGAGCGAGAGCATCGCGCCCTTCGTCGCGCAATAGCCGGAAGCGCCGGAACGGCCGAGAAAAGCCAGCTCCGAGGCAAGGTTGATGATGCATCCACCTTCCGCGATGAAAGGCAGTGCTGCGCGCGCCACAAGGATCGGGCCGCGCAGATTGATCGCGAACATGCGGTCGAGTGCCGCGACATCCACATCCGCGAGCGGCGCATCATATTCGACACCGGCGCAATTCACGAGGCAATCGACCCCACCCAGCTCCGCGCAGGCCGCCGCGACAACGCGGCCCGCGGCCTCCACATCGGCGATGTCAACCGCCATCCCGGCGACATCGGCCGGAAGTTTGGCAATATCGAGCCCCAGCACACGCGCGCCGGATTTTGCAAACATCCGCGCCGTGGCAAGACCGATTCCGCTGGCCGCCCCCGTAACAATAACCCGTTGCGCTACCATGGCACTTCCCCCCTGTCGGCACCGATTGTTTGTCCCGTGATATTCGCCGCATAGGGCGAGGCGAGGAACATATAAACGCCCGCCATGTCGCGGGGCTCCATCAGCCCCGGCAATGCCTGCCCGGCGAGGATCTGCGCCAGCAGCGCCTCCTCCGCCACGCCACCACGCTCTGCCATGAATTTAAGCGAACGCAGTGCTGACTCCGTGCGCACCCAACCCGGCGCCACGGCATTGACATTGATGCCACGCGGCCCCAGCTCCTTGGCCCAGCTTTTCGTAAGGCCGATAACCGCGTGTTTGGAGGCGACATAGGCCCCGAACAGCGGCTCCCCCACACGGCCCCACACCGAGCTGGTGCTGATAATCCGGCCGCCCTGCCCCATTTTCGGCAGGCAAGCGCGGGTGACGAGGTAGGTTCCTGTGACGTTCACATGGAGAATACGGCTGAACATCGCCGCCGTTTCGTCGCTGGCATCATCGAGCGGCGTCAGGCGCTCCAGCCCAGCATTATTGATGAGCACGTCGATATGCGGGATTTGCGCCAGGCTTTTGGCGACCGCTGCCGCGTCTGTCGTGTCCGCAAGGTAGGGTGTCGCCCCCAGCGTCCTGGCGACATCGAAAATCTGCTCATGGTCGGCGAGCAGATGCAGTTTTGCGCCAGCCTTCGCGAACCCTTCCGCAATGCCGAGCCCGATGCCACGGCTGGAACCGGTGATCAGTACGCTCTTCCCGTTAAAATCCATCTCCTCGCCTCCAGCGGAACGGAAAGTTGAGTCTCTCCATTCAGAAAAGCCCCAGCATCAATCTAAATTACATCGAAAATCGCCGAACCATCTCCCTCGGCTTCAGCGATATCCCAAATGCGCTCAATCGCCTGGCCGCCCTCGTCCAGATCGGACAGTGCGAGACGGCTTTCCCGCTCCGGGCGGATGCTGAAAGCCGCACCGACCTTGTAGGGCAGGCTGGAACGCGTGATGCGCCAGCCTTGCGCGTCGGCCTTTCCAAACGAGACTTCGCAATCAACCAAAGCCCGCATCCGCCGTAACGAATCTGCCCCCTGAACCAGCGCCGCGAGCGAGCTCCCTGCAATCGGTTCTTCCCGGCCGCGCGCATAGGCGACCCGGTCGCCGACGCGCAGCAGACACCCAAACACCCCCCGCGCTTCATCGTGCAGCCAGAGCGCGGCGCAAGGCGCTTCCGGCACGGCGGGATCACGATGCCAATGCTCCGTATATTCGGTCTCTACCCCTTCCTCGACCATGATCTGGTCGCGCCAGAACAGGCGGCCGATATCCCGCGCGGCTTGCTGCGGCTGGTAGTCGATACGCCGCACCCATTCATAAGCGGCATCCCGCGCTTCGAACTTGCCGGAGAAGCCTTGCTGCCCGGCAAGCGCCAGGCAGTCTTCCCCTGTCAGCTCGTTACAGCAGCTTGCGGTGGAGAGACGTGACGCAAGGTCCGGAGGCTGGCGCAGATCGGCAAACAGGCTGATGCCCTGCAGCCAGGCGACCTGCGTGGAAACGTCACGCCTTCCGTCCGGCCAGGCGATGAGTGAGCGGGTCCACAAGCCCCGAAATTCATTGGCGCGCATCATGGCGTTAAGAATGCACAATCGAAACATGGAAAACGACCAAAATCTCTCATGGTTTACATTGAAGAACTTCGATGTATGTTTTTCCCATGCGAAGGCTGGACAATATCGACCTCCGATTGCTGCGCGTATTCGTGGCGCTCGCCGAAGCCGGCAGTTTCAGTAGCGCACAGATCGCGCTCAACCTGTCGCAATCCACCCTCAGTACACATATCAAGTCACTGGAACGGCTCCTGAACGGTGAGCTCTGTCTGCGTGGGCGGCGTGGCTTCAAGCTCACCCCGTTCGGCGAATCGACCTTGAAGGCCGCACGGGACCTGTTTCAGGACATCGACAAGTTCCAGCAGCGCGTTACCCATACGGGGGACCGGCTGGTCGGGCGTTTGAGTATCGGGATCGTCGACAGCATCATCACCAACAAGGCGCTCGCTTTGCAGGAGCCGATCCGGCGTTTCACCGCCGCCGCGCCGGACGGCTATATCGACCTGCGCCTGGGTACACCGCACGAGTTGGAACAATGGGTGGCTGAGGGCGCGCGGGACATCGTCATCGGCCCGTTCGCCAAGCAGGGACCGGGTGTGGCCTATATTCCGCTGCATCAGGAAGCGCATGCGCTCTATTGCGGCCGCGGGCACAAGCTCTTCGAGAAAAAGAACGTGACCGTCGCGGATATCGAGGCAACGCGATTTTCCGTGCGCTCCTACCGGCAGTTAGACGATCTATACCGGGCAAACCACCCACGCTCGAGCGCCAGTGTGGTCAATATGGAGGCTCAGGCAATGCTGATCCTGTCAGGGCAGTATATTGGCTTCCTGCCTTGCCATGTCGGCGATTCCTACGCGGCCGCCGGCCTCATGCGGGCGTTGCGGACACAGACCTACCAGTTCCTGTCCCCGCATTACGCCGCCTATCGCCGCGCCGACAAGGATCTGCCTCTTATTAAATTATTCCTCCGCGAACTTCGCGCGCAATCCAGCCAAAATTCATCAGGCCCCGCGTGAAGACGTCAATACTTGATCGTCCCGGGGAGCCTCGAAGCTCATGAAGCAGAGAGCGCCGCGATAATTTTGGCGCTGGGGGTGACCCAGCCGAAAATACCATCCTGCGCGCAGGCCATTTCCAGCGCGGCGCGGTGGAATTCGGGAAAATAGGAGGCAGTGCCGTCTTCCAGGACGAGGCATTCGAAGCCGCGATCATTAGCTTCACGCAACGTTGTATGCACACAGACTTCCGTGGTGACGCCGGCGAGGATCAGCTGCGTGATGCCGCTGCCGCGCAGGATGGCTTCAAGGTCCGTCGCGTAGAAAGCCCCCTTCCCCGGCTTGTCGATAACCGGCTCGCCGGGTGCTGGCTGCAGCTCGGGGATGATGTCGTGCCCTGCTGCGCCGCGGACGAGGATCCGGCCCATCGGCCCGGCATCGCCAATGCGCGTGTCGAACCGGCCGCGCCGATGTTTGGCGCCATTAAGGTCGGTCAGATCCGGCCGGTGGCCCTCGCGGGTATGGATAACCCGCATGCCCGCCGCCCGAAAGGCCGCCAGCACGGCGCTGATCGGCGCGATAGCGTGACGCAGGAGCGACACGTCATTACCCAAAGCGGCGCCGAAGCCGCCGGGCTCCAGGAAATCGCGCTGCATGTCGATAATGACCAGCGCGGTCCGGGACGGGACGAACGGGAAATCATAGGGCCGGGCCGGAATGCTGTGAGCCTGCATGGAAAATCAAACCTCCTGGGCTTGGGCCGGAAAATGCCGGTGCAGGGTGCGGTGCTGCGTGGTCTCGACGGTGATGCGGCCGCGCTTGATCACCCACAGGCGCGTGGGGATGTCCAACAGCGCATCGGCGACATCGTAGGTGTCGAGGATCACGAGATCGGCGTTGCAGCCGGGCCTGATGCCGTAGCTCTCGCCCAGGCCCATGGCGCGGGCGGCGCCGTAAGTGCCCATCTGCAGGATATCGGCCTGCTGCGCTGGCGTGCCGAATTGCGCGAGATGGGCGAGGAAATTGCCGATCAGCAAAGGATCAGCCTTGCCGAAGGGGGTGAAGGCGTTGCGGATGTTGTTCGAGGAATAAGCAACGTTCACCCCAGCCTCGCGCAGCAGACGCACCGGGGTCAGCCCGCGCCGGGGCGCGCCGTCATCCTTCCGGCCACCGAGATAGGCGTCGGTCGCGGGCAGCGTGACGATGTGGATATCGGCCTCGCGCAGGGCCGCAATGACGGGTTTTGCCGCCTCGCAGCGCAGCGCGCCGAGGCTGGTGACATGGCCGAGCGACACCCTTCCCTGATAGCCGTGCGCGATCGTGCGCTGCGCGACGCAGGCACAGACGGCGAAGCGCGGATCCGACGTATCGTCGGCAAAATCGGCGTGCATATCGACCGGGGCATCATATTTGCGCGCCAGTTCAAAGACGAGTTCGATGTGCCGGGCGCTATCCTCCGGCGTGCGCTCCGCATAGGGGCAGCCGCCGACGACATCGGCACCGAGGCGCATGGCTTCTTCCATCAGCTCCAGCGTGCCGGGGGATTTCAGTATGCCTTCCTGCGGGAAGGCGACGACCTGCATGTCAAGCAGGTCGGCATATTCCTGTTTCAGGGTCAGGGCAGTTTGCAGGCCGATCAGCCCCTGGATGGTGTCGACATCCGGGTGCACGCGCATCCCCGTGACGCCGGCGGCCACCGCCATATCCAGCACGCGGCGGGAGCGGGCCAGCACGTCCTCGCGTTCCTGCTGAGTTTTCAGGATGCCGGTAACGCGGATGGCCTCCTCCAGCGTGCCGGTCAGCGAGGGCATGCGGTCGTGCAAGAAGGCTTTGTCGAGATGGATATGCGGCTCCAGCAGACCGGGGATGGCGGCGCGGCCGCCGGCATCGAGGGTTTGCGCCGCCGCGAGCGGCAGCTTCGCCTCGATCGCGGCGATACGCCCTTGCGCGATGGCGATATCGACCGGTGCCGCGCCGGGGGCGATGCGCAGATTCTTGATCAGCAGATCCATTTCGGTTCCATTCAGGTGCTTGGCGTGATTTGGGCTGGCGGCGCGTTTTACGGGCCGGGCGCGTCGGCGCGCAGCGCCAGTTTGCGTGGCAGGCCGGGATGGCAGGCAAGGCCCGCGCAGAAATGGCCGACCAGCGGGGCGAGATGCGCTGCCGTGGCGCGCGCGGCACTATTGGCCTCGGCCAAACGCGCGGCACTGGCCTCTGCCTGACGGACAAGGGCGGGCCAGTCGAGCCCGGGGATGATGCCATCGCGCAGGGCGAATTGGCCGCCGATCATCACCGCGCGCACGGCGCCGCCATCCTCGGTGTTCACGAGTTGGTTCACGGCATCGTTGAGGGGCACGAAATTGATGTGGTCGAGGTCGAGAAACACGATGTCGGCTTTGCAGCCGGGCGCGAGGCGGCCGATCATGTCGTCCATGCCGAGCACGGCGGCACCGCCGCGCGTGGCCATCAAAATGGCCTCTTCGGTGCTGATCCAATGCTCCGGCGCCCGCGCGAAGGCACGCGAGACATAGGCGGCCATGCGCATGGCTTCGAACATGTTCTGATGGTCGGAGGAGGAGGCCCCGTCCGTGCCGATCCCGACCCGGACGCCATGCGCGAGGGCGGCGCGGATATCGGCGATGCCGCTGCCGAGGCGGAGATTGGCGCTGGGATTATGCGCGATGACAACGCCGCGCTCGGCCAGTATGTCGAGCTCTTCGGCATCCAGCCAGATGCCGTGCGCAGCACTCACGCCGGGACGGAGCAGGCCGAGCCTGTCCAGATAGCGCGTCAGCGACGTGCCGTAACGGCGAAACGCGGCTTCGCGCTGGACCGGAGATTCGGCGAGATGGGTCTGCAGAGGCAGGCCGTATTCGGCAGCAAGCCCGGCACATTCGCGCAGGAAATCATCCGAACAATGCAGCGGAATGGTGGGGCCGATGCCGAGGCGAATGCGCGCGCGGTCGAAGGGCCAGGTTGCGGCCGCCGCCCGGATTTGCGCAAAAACCGCGGCCGAGGCCGGGGGGCGCAATGCGGCGGCGCGCTCTTGCGCGTCCGGCGGGAGGGATTGGAGAAGGCCGGGGATCGCTTCGTAAAAACTACGATCGGCGATCATCGGGGCGATGACGGCGCGGATGCCGATTTCCGCATAGCCCTGCGCGGTGGCAAACAGCGCCTCCGGCGATGGGCCGGGCAATGTGAGGGCGAGGTCGAAACAGCTCGTGCAGCCTTTGCGCAGCATTTCCGCGGCATTCAGCTTGGCGGAGAGCTTGCGGTCCTCATCCGTGCGGAAGCCGTAGAAGGACGGCGCGGCGTTGAGCAGAAGTTCGAGCGAGATGCGGTCGGCCACACCTTTCGAGAGCGCGCCATGGGCATGGGTGTGGGCGTTGACCAGGCCGGGGATCAGCAGCCGCCGGTCCGCCGGGATGGGGAGGAAATCGCCGGAGGTGACGGTGCCGGGCGGCGTGAGGGCCGCGATCGTATCGCCGCGCAGGACGATGTCCGCGGGCCGGACGCGGGCATCCTCGCTTAGCACCAGGCCGCCGGTGATGACGCGGGCCGTCATCCCGCAGCTGCCACCTTCGCCGCGCCGTGATGATGCCCGGCCATGTACTGACCCAGCACCATGCGGTCGGCATTGCCGTCCTGGTTATCGGCCTCGTGGACGATGCGCCCATCCGACATCACGAGGATGCGGTCGGCGAGTTCGAGCAATTCATCGAGATCCTCGCTGACCAGCAGCACCGCCGTGCCACGGCCGCGCGCCGCCAGGATCTGGCCGTGAATATCGGCGACGGCCTTGAAATCCAGCCCGAAGACGGGGTTCGCCGCGACCAGCACCTCGACATTGCCGGTGAGCTCGCGCGCCAGCACCGCGCGCTGGACGTTGCCGCCCGAGAGCGTGCTGATGGGCGCGTTCTCGGAGGCCGTGCGCACGCCATAGCTTGCGATCAGCTCGCGCGCGGCGCGGCGCATGGCGCCCGGACGCAGCCACGGGCCGCGCGCCAGCGGCGCTTCGTCGAAATTCCGGAACGCCATGTTCTCGGCGACGCTCATGCGGCCGACACAGGCATTGCGCAGTGGCTCCTCGGGCAGCAGCGCCAGACCATGCCGGCGCATCTCGGCGCGGGTGCCGCGATAGACATGGCCATGGACGAGGATTTCGCCGCCTGTCTTCGGCCGCTGCCCGGCCAGGACCTGCACCATTTCGCTCTGCCCGTT
The DNA here is from genome assembly GCA_963798115.1 of uncultured Pseudomonadota bacterium. GTDB lineage: Bacteria > Pseudomonadota > Alphaproteobacteria > Acetobacterales > Acetobacteraceae > Acidocella. Next base: position 23,344 of record CAWCRT010000008.1, on the reverse strand, counting down.
GCCGGAGACGCCGGCGATGCCGACGACCTCGCCGCCCGCCACGCGCAGGTTCACGCCGCGTAGCGCCGCCTGCCCGGAATCGTTCATCGCCGCGATGTTGCGCAGTTCCAACCTGGTGACACCGCGCGCCTGTTGGGCGCGCGGCATGGGGGCGGCGAGTTGCACATCGCCCACCATCATCGCCGCCATCGCATCCGGGGTGAGATCGGCGACCGCGCCGCGGCCGGCGATGCGGCCGCGCCGCAGGACGGTGACATGATCGGCGAAGGCCATCACCTCGCGGAATTTATGCGTGATGATCAGCACGGTCACGCGGCCTTCGCGTGCCATGCGGTGAATCAAGCCCAGCACCTCATCCGCCTCCTGCGGCGTGAGCACCGAGGTCGGCTCGTCGAGGATCAGAAATCGCGTGCCGAGGAAAAGCTGTTTGAGAATTTCCGCCTTTTGCTTCTCGCCCGCGGCGAGACCGGAAACCGGCGCGTCGAGCGGGACGGTGAAGGGCATGTCCTTGAGGAAGGCTTCCAGCCGCGCGCGCTCGCGCCGCCAGTCGATCCGGCCGGGCGAAACCTGGCCCGCCATCACGAGATTTTCCAGCACGGTCAGCGAGGGCACCAGAGTGAAATGCTGGTACACCATGCCGATGCCAGCCGCCTGCGCCTCGCGCGGGTTGCGGAAAAGCTGGGCCTTGCCGTCCAGCACCACACTGCCCTCATCGGCGTGGTAGAAGCCCATGATGCATTTCACCAGCGTGGATTTACCCGCGCCATTCTCACCGAGCAAAGCGTGCACGCTGCCGGATTCGATGCGGAGCGCGGCATCGGTGAGGGCCGCGGTTTCGCCAAAGCGCTTGGTGAGGCCGCGGATTTCCAGCGCGGGCGCGCAAGGTTGCGTCGTCATGGCAGAGCCGCCAGTAGCGCGCCGGACGTGCTCACGGTGCCGAACACCCCGCCTTGCATCTTGATCATGCGTATGGCGTGGAGATGGTTCGCCGCATCCGTGGCGCCGCAGCAATCCTCCAGCAGCAAACATTCGAAGCCGCGGTCGTTTGCCTCGCGCATCGTGGTGTGCACGCACACATCGGTGGTGATGCCGGTGAGGATGAGGTTGCGGATGCCGCGCAGGTTCAGCAGCAATTCCAGATCGGTCGCGCAGAATGAGCCTTTGCCGGGCTTGTCGATGATCGCCTCGCCCGGCAGGGGGGCGAGTTCGGGGATGATCTCCCAGCCCGGTTCGCCGCGCACGAGGATGCGCCCGCAGGGGCCCGGATCGCCGATGCCGGCACCGATCTGGCGGGAGCGCCAGCTTTTGTTGGCGGGCAAATCCGCGAGATCCGGCCGGTGGCCTTCGCGCGTGTGGAAAATCGCATAGCCCTTTTCCCGCATGGCGGCGAGCACCTTGGCGATCGGCGCGATCGGCGCGCGGGTCAGAGACAGGTCGTAGCCCATTTTATCGACATAGCCGCCGGTGCCGCAGAAATCCGTCTGCATGTCGATGATGATCAGCGCGGTGTTCTGCCTGGTCAGATGGCCGTCGAACGGCCAGGGATAGGGGGATGCCGGCACGAGATGGGTGGCAGGGACATCGCTCATGGGGCAACTCCTTTGTACAGGCGGCTCGGTGGTTCATACCCGCAACCGGTACCGTCCGTGACCAAAACCTCGTTCTCCCAGGGCAGGCGGTAATTTCCGGCCACGAGGTCCTGCATGTAGGTATAGGGGCAATCCTGCGCGCCGCCCTGCACGGCGACATAACCGCGATGGCCAAGCTGGTAGATGTTATTCTCGACCGACCAGACGCGGCGCGCCTCGCGCACGAGATCCGGCCGCAGCTCGCCGGTGACGATCTCATCCGGCACGCTGCCGCCTTGGACGAGGACCGTGCCGTCGAAATTGCAGATCATCGCCTCGCCCATCGAGTTGAACGTGCCATCCGTGCCGCACATGCAGACGCTGGCGGTCTGCACCAGGTTGCAGAAGGCGTTGGCCTGATTGGTGATCTGCCAGGCATGGCGGATCGGCGCGGTGTAGCCCGCGGTGCGCAGCAGGATATCGGCGCCGCGATAGACCGCCTCGCGCGCCATTTCAGGAAACATGCCGTCATGGCAGATGATCAGGCCGAGCCTGGAGCCGTTCGGGCCGTCGCAGACCGGGACGCCGAGATTGCCCGGCTCCCAGGGCTCGACCGGCACCCAGGGATGCAGCTTGCGGTAGTTCAGCCGCAGGGTTCCAGTGTCGTCGATAATCAGGCCGGTATTGTAAGGGTTTCCGTCCGGGTTGTGCTCCATGATCGAGAAGCAGCCCCAGATGCGATGTTCCCGGCAGGCGGCGGCAAAGGCCGCGACTTCCGGGCCATCCACGCGGCACATGATGGCGGGGTTTGTGTCCATCGAGAGCCCGTGCAGGGCGTATTCGGGGAACACCACGAGGTCCATTGTGGCCATGCCGCGGCGTGCCTTGGCGACCATGGCGCAGATTTTTCGGGTCTGCTCCGCCAGCTCTTCGGGGGTCCGCACTACGGGCAGTTGCAGTTGCACGAGGCCAACCACCACGCCGTTAGGTGATTTATTCAGGCCGCCAAATCCGCTCATTGCGTTTTCTCCGTCATTGCAAGCCGCGTGTTCAGCGGGTGATCGACAATTCGCCGGGCGCGCCTGAGAGCGCGCGGTCCGGCGTGCTGGCGATGATCATGATCACCAGCGTGAGGATGTAGGGGGCGGCGTTGAACAGGTAATAGCCGGTGGAAATGCCGACCGCCTGCAAAGCCGGTCCGATGGCCCCGGCGCCGCCGAACAGCAGGGAGGCCCAGAAGCAGCCCATCGGATTCCAGCGCGCGAAAATCACCAGCGCCACGGCGGTGAGGCCCTGGCCGCTGGAGAGCCCCTCACTCCAGCTACCGGGATAGGAGAGTGAGAGGAAGGAGCCACCAATGCCTGCCATGAAGCCGCCAAAAGCGGTAGCGGCGAGGCGCACAATGAGCGGCGAGATGCCCATGGCGCGCGCCGCGTCGGAACTGTCGCCGACCGTGCGGAGCGTCAGGCCCAGACCGGTGTTGCGCAGCGCCCAGAGCAACGCCGGGGCGGCCACGATGCCGACGAAAAAGAGCGGGTTGATCTGCAAGGCTGCGCGCAGTTCCGGCAAATGGCTCCAGCTGCCGAAGGCGATATTCGGCAGGTTCGGCGCCTGCGGCTGGATCAGCGGTTCGCCCAGATAGAAGGCAAGGCCGGTGCCGAACAGCATCAGCGCGATCCCGACCGCGATGTCGTTGACGCGCGGCAGCGAGCACAGCCCGGCATGCAGGACGCCGAACAGCAAACCAACGAGGCCGGCCGCCAGCACGCCGAGCCAGGGCGAACCTGTGAGATAGGAAACGCCGTAGCCACTCATGGCGCCCATCACCAGCGTGCCCTCGAGCCCGAGATTCACCCTGCCGCTGCGCTCGGTGATCACCTCGCCCAAGCTGACGAACAGGAACGGCGTGGAGGCGCGGATGGCGCCCGACATGATCGCCACCGGAATGCCCCAGAGGCCAAGCCCATGCGCCATTATTATACCTCCTCAGGCTGGACGGATTTTGCCGCCGCGCGGCGGCGCAGGCCGAAAAGCGCGCGCAACGGCGCCAGCAGCGTGCCGCCGCGCAGGGCATCCGCCGCCAGCAGCATTAAAAATAACAGGCCGCGCAAAACGAGAATCGTCGCATCCGGCAGATTCAGGCGCTGCTGCAGCAGGCCGCCGCTGGCATCGATGCCGCCGAGCAGGATGGCGACGGGGATGATCGCGAGCGGATTCTGCCGTGCCAAAAAGGCGACGAGAATGCCGGTATAGCCGTAGCCCACGGCGAGATCCGCGCTGGCGGCACCTTGCACGGCGGCCACCTCCACCATGCCTCCGAGACCCGCCGCGGCGCCGCCGAGGAAGGTGACAAGGACGATCAGCCGGCCGACCGGCAGGCCCGCCATGAGCCCGGCCTTGGTATTGCCGCCGGCGATGCGTACCGCGAAGCCGAGGGTCGTGTGGCGGATCAGCACATAGGCCAGAAGACAGGCGAGGACGCCGAAGATGAGCCCGACATGGATGGTCGTGCCGGGAATATCCCCCAGCATGAAATTCGCGGGCAGCATCGGTGTTGCCGGGCGGTTCACGCTGGTGGGATCGCGCAGCGGCCCTTCCACAAGCTGGTTCATCACCGCGATGCCGATATAGGTGAGCAGCAGCGAGGAGATCGTCTCATTCACCCCGCGCCAGTGCCGCAGCACGCCGGAAGCGGCGATCAGCGCGCCGCCGGCGAGGATGCCCGCGAGCGCCATGACAATTTGCGCCAGGAGCGGCGATGCGTTGATCGCCGCCAGCGGGATGGCGGCGGCGGCCGCCGCCAGCCCGCCAAGCACGAAGGCGCCCTCGGCCCCGATCACCATCAGCCCCAATTGCGCCGGCAGGGCCACGCAGAGCGCCGTGAGCAGCAAAGGCGCTGCGCGGACCAACGTGTTCTGCCAGGAGAACCAGGTGCCGAAGCCACCCAGCCAGATCAGCCGGTAGGCCTCCAGCGGGCTGGCCCCTGCCGCGGCGAGAAACGCCGCGAAGAGCACGGCGGTCGCCACCACGGCAATGACCGGGGGCAGCACGGCATCGGCGATCTGATCGCGCCGGGAAGTCGAGCCCATGGGATCAGGCCGTCGTTCCGGAAATACCGGCCACGAGGTAGTTCATCTCTTCCAAACTCGGGTCGTGCGCGTCGATCGTCGTGCCGGCCGCAATTACCGTGTTGCCCTTATTGTCCTTCATCGGGCCTTTGAAGATCTCGAAATTGCCGGTGATGAACTTGGCGCGCGCGGCATCCGCTTCCGCCCGCACAGAGGCCGGAACGATCGCGTTATAGGGCGAGTTGCGCACGAAACCGGATTTGAAGCCACCACGGATGCGGTTGGGGATCTGCTGGTGGTCGATATATTCCTGCACGAAGCGCGGGTACAGGCTGGACCAGTTCCACTCGGCGCCGGTGAGATAGCCCTTGGGTGCCAGCGGTGCCTGGTTCACGTGATAGCCGCAGGTGAACAGGCCGCGCTGCTCGGCGGTCTTCATGATCACGATCGGGCTGTCGACATGGCAGGAGATGACATCGGCGCCTTGGTCGGCGAGGCTGTTCGTGGCCTCGGCCTCGCGCACCGGCAGCGACCAGTCACCCGTGAAAATCACCTGTGTGGTGATCGACGGATCGACGGATTGCGCGCCGAGGGTGAAGGCGTTGATGTTGCGCAGCACCTGCGGGATCGGCTTGGCGCCAACGAAGCCGAATTTTTTCGTCTTGGTCATATGCGCGGCGACGATGCCGGAAATGTACATCGCCTCGTCGATATAGCCCATATAGGTATGGGCGTTCAGCGGATCGCCGTTCTTCCACAGGCCGCCGCAATGCATGAAACTGGTGCTGGAATTCTGCCGCGCCTCCTCGACGACGTACGGGTCGAAATAGCCGAAGGAGGTCGGAAACAGGAGGCTCGCGCCGTCAAGCTGGATCATGCTCGACATGGCATTCTGCACGGCGACGCTCTCCGGCACCATGGACTGCTCGACGACCGTCACACCCGGCATGGCGCGTACGGCGGCAGCCCCCTCGGCATGCGCCTGATTGTAGCCGTAGTCGGTTTTCGTGCCGACATAGATGAAGCCGACGGTCAGCGGTGCGGCGGCGTAAGCAGCGCGGCCGACCAGGGACGCGCCCGCAATACCGGCGGCGGATTTCATCAGCGAGCGGCGGCTTAAACCCTTATTCTGCGACATCCTGTCTTTCCAATCCTGTGCACAATCATGCTGCCACGCAGCAAAACTTATGCAGCAAAAATCGTGCCAGCTTATGTTCGCATTGGCCTGGATAAACGGAGAATTTCTTTTGCGAGTGTTGCCGCTCAAAAATCAGACAGCCGGTTTGCCGCACTGCACAGCTTAACGCCACATTTACAAGTTTTTTATACATCCAGCTTTTTCAGGCGCTTCACCTGATCAAGTTTTAGGCCCCCTTGTTCCTGCACCTATGGAGGCGAACTAACGGCATGGCACAAGCGATCGAGCCGGGCGCGGTTAACGTCCGGCGTGCTGACGCCCCAAGGCGACCCGTGACAACGACCGGATCATCCGGCCGTGAACGCCGGCTGGAAGGCCCGCTGCGGCTGACCTTCAGGCCGCGCTAAACGACGCCACCATTCAGCTTAAAGAACTTTGGCGAAGCGGGCCGCGCCGGTGATGGCCGCCGGTTGCTGCCGAGCCGGAGATGGTGCCCGGCGAACGGGTGGCGGCGGCGGATCAACCTGATCGCCACCGGGCTGAAACATAGCTTCGATGTTGCGCACACACGCAATCACCGTTTCATTTGCAAGTCGGTAATAAACCTGTTTTGCGACCCGTCGGGTTTCCACCAGCTCCGCGCGGCGCAGGGCCGCGAGCTGCTGGCTGAGGGCGGGCTGGCCGATATTCGTCGCGTCGTCGATTTCGCTGACCGTGTGCTCGCCATGCAGAAGATGCGACAGAATCATGAGCCGTTGCGCTTGCGCGTAAATCTTCAGCTGCTCCGTGACCGCGATGGCCGCGTCCCGGGATTGGTAGAGCGCCGTCATACGGCCGACCGCAGCTGGCAGAACCAGGTGGCTGGCGCATCGCCCTCCAGGGCGGCGTTGTCCAGATCCGTGGAGAGGAAAACGTCGCCGCCGGGCTTCCAGCCTTCGGGGGTCATGCAATTGGCGGCAGCGCTATATTGCAGCGCTGCGAGCAGCCGGAGCATCTCCTCTACCGATCTGCCGACACTCATCGGATACCAGCTGATCGCGCGGATGATCCCGTCCGGATCGATATAGTAGGTGGCGCGGACAGCCGAGGAATCCTGCGCGGCCTCATCGAGCATGCCAAAGGCGCGCGCGACGACCATCGAAGGGTCCTCAACGATCGGAAAGGGGATGGCGACACCAAAGCTGTCGCGGATCGCCCGCACCCAGGCGATATGCGCATAGAGACTGTCCACCGACAGGCCGAGCAGCGCACAATCCAGCGCCTCGAATTTGTGGGCGACACGCGCCAGCGCGATGAACTCGCTTGTACAAACCGAGGTGAAGTCGGCTGGGTGGGAAAAGAATACCAGCCAGCGGCCGCGATATTGATCGAGGCTCATCTCCCCCTGGGTGGTCCGTGCCCGGAACACGGGCGCTTTATCGCCAATTCTGAGAGGCTGGGCGGGCATTTTGTCCGTCATTTCATTCATCCCGAGCATCATATTCACAATTACAAAATCGTGCAATTGACAAATTTCAAATTCATTTACATAAAATCTGTATACGATTAACTGTAAGGCAAGACGATGATGCCGGATGTATATTGGAGTTCGCGACACGGCAGGTTCGTGCCGCTCAGGCGACCGCTTCCGGCCAGCCGCGTTGATCGACAGAACACTGGATTTTTCCGCCACATCAAAACCCGCCGCCAAACAACCTAACGGCGCGATACAGCAGCCTTACGGCCGGACGACCATCCGGCTGCAACTGAATATCTTACGTGCAAAAATATTTGCTGAAGCTGGATCTACAGATGGCCTTCAAACGACTGACAAACGATTTCGCGGTCTCGGCGCAGATCACTGAACCGGACATTATCGAAGCGGCTAAAAACGGGTTTGTCGCGATCATCGGGAACAGGCCGGACGGCGAGGAAGCCGGACAGAAGTCCGCTGAGGCGATCGCGGCGCTGGCGCATCAACACGGGCTGAAATTTGCGCATATCCCAGTTACGGCCGGGGCGATGCACGACGCCGATATCCAAAACATGGCGGCGGCGCTGAAAGCGGCGGACGGGCCGGTCCTGGCCTATTGCCGCAGCGGTACGCGCGCCACGATGATGTGGGGGCTGGCGCAAGCCGGCCATATGCCGGCTGACGCGATTTTCGCGGCGGCGGCACAGGCCGGTTACGACATCGCTTCGATAAAACCGAATATTTTGCAACGCGCCGGACGCATGGCGGATAACGGACGCGCTACGCCACCGGCGCCGCAGGGCAAAATCTATGATGTGGTGATCGTGGGCGGCGGCAGTGCCGGCATCGCGACGGCGGCCAGCCTGCTGCGACGCCGCGCATCGCTCGCCATCGCCATCATTGAGCCGGCCGAGATGCATTATTACCAGCCGGGTTGGACCTTGGTCGGCGCCGGCGTGTTCAAGCCGGAAGTGACCGGACGACCGATGGCGAGCGTGATGCCGGATGGCGTGACCTGGGTGCGGCAAGCGGCAAGCGGTTTTTCGCCTGAGAGTAATGAGGTCATTCTGACTGATGGCGCGGCCCTGCGCTACCGGGTTCTGGTTGCCGCACCTGGATTGAAGCTGAACTGGGACGCGATCCCCGGCTTGAGCGCCACTTTGGGCAAGAATGGCGTGACCTCGAATTACCGTTATGACCTGGCGCCCTACACGCATGAACTCGCGCGCAGCCTGCGGCGCGGACGCGCTTTGTTCACGCAGCCGCCGATGCCGATCAAATGCGCGGGTGCGCCGCAGAAGGCGATGTATCTCTCCTGCGATATCATGCGGCGGGCCGGGACGCTCAAGAATGTCGAGGTTGAGTTCCACAATACCGGCGCGGTGCTGTTCGGCGTTCCTGCCTATGTGCCAGCGCTCATGAAATATGTCGAAAAATACGGCATTGATCTGCAGTTTGGCTCCAAGCTCGTCGCCGTCGATGGTCCGGCCAAAATCGCAACGTTCGAGCGCAAGGATGCTGACGGCACGCCGAAGCTCGTGCAGCGCCAATTCGACATGCTGCACGCCGTACCGGCGCAGGCGCCTCTGGATTTCGTGGCCAAGAGTCCGCTCGCAGAGGAAAGCGGCTACATCACCGTCGATCCCGGCACGCTGCAGCATCCGCTCTATCCCAACGTGTACAGCCTGGGGGATAGCTGCGCGACGCCCAACGCCAAGACTGCAGCAGCGGCGCGCAAGCAGGCCCCGGTGGTGGCAATGAATGTTCTCGCCACGCTCGATGGTGGCGCCCCAACAATGGTCTATGACGGCTACGGCTCCTGCCCGCTGACGGTCGAACGTGGCAAGATCGTGCTTGCCGAGTTTGGTTATGGCGGCAAGGTTCAGCCGAGTTTTCCGTCCTGGCTGCTCGACGGGACCACGCCCACCCGCGCCGCCTGGTTTTTAAAAGAACGCGCCCTACCCTTCATCTACTGGAAGGCGATGCTCAAAGGCCGGGAATGGCTGGCAAAACCGGAACCGATCAAGGCGGCCGGCTGATCATGGACCTGCTTCATATTGGCCTCGGCGCTGTGTCAGGCGTTCTGGTGGGGTTCACTTTAGGATTGGTCGGCGGCGGCGGATCCATCCTGGCAGTGCCGCTGATGGTCTATCTCGTCGGCATCAAGAATCCGCATATCGCCATTGGCACCAGCGCCTTCGCGGTTGCCGCCAACGCCGCCATCGGGCTGTTGAACCACGCCAAAGCCGGCAATGTGAAATGGCGTTGCGGCGGCTTGTATGCTGCCGCGGGGATTGCCGGCGCCTTGGTCGGGTCGAGCGCCGGCAAGGCGTTCAGCGGTCAGAAATTATTGTTTCTGTTCGCGTTGATCATGGTGCTGGTCGGCGCTCTCATGCTGCGCGGCCGCAAGAATGCCGGCATCCCCGGCGCTGAATGCAACCAGGAGAATGCGCCAAAGGTTCTTGGCTTCGGCGCGGGAACCGGACTGTTCTCCGGCTTTTTCGGCATTGGCGGCGGGTTTTTGATCGTGCCTGGCCTGGTTGCCGCCACGCGCATGCCCATTCTGAACGCCGTCGGCACCTCACTGGTCGCCGTCACCGCGTTCGGGCTGACCACCGCCTTGAATTATGGGCTATCCGGTCTGGTCGATTGGAATCTGGCGCTGGTGTTTATCATTGGCGGGATCATCGGCAGCACGATCGGCACCCGGATCGCTAAACGCCTCGCCAGCAGCAATGGCCAGTTGACCACGGTTTTCGCCATGCTGATTTTCGCGGTGGCCGCCTACATGATTTTCCGCAGTGCGCCAACGTTGTTTTAAACCGCGTGGCAGGAGGCGGCTCACACATCCCGCACGTCACGCCCCGTTCAGTATCTTGGCAAAATACGCCGCCGCGCAAAACGTTTAACCCCCAACACGAGACCGGCTTTTTTGAAGGTGACTAGCATGACCAAAGACTTCGCAGATATGCCACTTGCGACGGAGAAAAAATCCGCCTCGCGCCCTCGGGTCCAGGCCTTCTTCGAGAAGCGGACCTACAGCGTGCAGTACGTTGTGAGCGATCCGGCGACCCAGCTCTGCGCGATCATCGACCCGGTCCTCGATTACGACGAGAAATCAGGTTCGACCGCGACGACATCGGCGGACGCCATTCTTGACTATGTCCGGACAAATGGGCTCACCGTCGCGTGGATTCTGGACACGCACCCGCATGCCGACCATTTTTCGGCCGCCACATATCTTAAGAAAATCACTGGCGCACCGACCGGCATCGGCGACCATGTCGTCGAGGTTCAGCGCCTCTGGAAGAATCTCTACAATTTGCCGGAAAGCTTTCCGACGGATGGCTCCCAGTGGGATCATCTCTTCGCGGACGGCGAGAGCTTCCGGTTGGGCGAAATCGAGGGAAGCGTGATGTTCTCGCCCGGTCACACCCTGGCTTCGATTACCTATGTCATTGGTGACGCGGCCTTTATTCATGATACGCTGTTCATGCCTGATAGCGGGACCGCGCGCGCCGATTTTCCGGGTGGCAGTGCGCACGCGCTTTGGCGCAGCCTCCAGGGTATTCTCGCTTTGCCGGATCAACACGCGGCTCTATACGGGACATGATTATCAGCCCGGCGGCCGTGCCCCCGCTTGGGAGAGCACCGTGGCCCAGCAAAAAGCGGCAGAACCCCCACATTCGCGGACAGGACGAAGCGAGCTTTACGAAGTTGCGGACAGAGCGCGATGTGACCCTGCCAATGCCGAAGCTGATTCTCTCAGCATTACAGATCAACATCGCCGGAGGCCGGCTGCCGGAACCGGAGAGCAATGGCCGCCGCTATCTCAAAATACCACTCGATGCCCTCGAGAATTCCGTCTGGGGCTAAGCTGGCAGATCTGACACGCGAAGATCTGTATGAACGCCTAATGCCGTTCCCGTCATTCAGAGACACGGTTCCAGCGCTCTGACTGACGGGAGCTCTCGAGTAAGTGAGCTGACGACGTCATCTTCGGCTATCCGCGGCCAGTTATCCCGGATAGCCGATCAGTCGCATTCGCCGATTTCCCGCATGTACGCAAACCCAAGCGGCCGACTAACTCTTCTGTCGGCTTTGGTGGCGCAAGCACAGAGGCAGCGCACGCTCCAATGACGTGCTTTATTCATGCGGCGCTTGCGGCGTGATCCATCCCCACTTGGCAAAGATGGCTGCGCCTTCTGGGGATTTCAAGAAGGCTACGAACGCCTTCGCATCCAGACGCTTCTCTCCGCTCTTGGTCAAGGCAATCCCGGTGTCGCGGTAAATTGCCCGATCGGGGCCGATGGCAACCAGATCCGCCAGCGTCGGGTTAGCCTTCTGCCAGATGGTCCAGATCAACCAGGCGTCGAGCGACTTGTTCTTGATCCAGGCTTCCCGCGCCTCTGCACTGTTGTCCACGACGGTCGCGATGTTGGCACGGAATGCGCGCACATCCTCGATATTGCCCAAACGACCCGCGACATCCTCCCACAATCCCTGCTGTCCCGCGCCATTGACGACAAGAATTCGATGCCCTGGTTTGAGCAGGTCTGAGAAACTCGTGATATGTTCCGGATTGCCGGGACGCACGAGGATCGCCGCCGCCCGCAGATACAGCGCCTGAACAGTGGCCGGATCGATCTGCGGCATCGCGGCAATGAAGTTTGACATCATCACTTCTGACCCGCTGAAAACGAGATCGGCGTTCGACTGGGCTTTTTTGATCCATTTCGGCGTCGGGCCGGCGATGACGACCACGTGCACGCCATGTTCCTTTCCGAATATGGCAGCCGCTTCCTTCATGGCCGGCAATGGACCTCCCGCGCCGTAGACGTATAGCGGCTGAGCCGCGATGGCCGGTCGGGACAAGGCAAGGCCCGTTACCACGGCAATCGCAAGGAGAAGAAGTTTCATCAACGCCTCCTTTGGCACAGAATCCGCGTGGCGCCCGCCTTTGGCTGGCTCAGCTCCGTGTTATCGGCGCCTGGGAACACGCACAATCCTGAAACCTTAGGCAGCCCGTACACATATTCGTGCCTCATGATCGGCTGCCATTACGTCCAGGGAGTGAACGCGGCCAACCAGGAACGCGGCGCCCGGCGCGCCAAGCTGCAGGCCGAGCAGGCCCCGGCTCACCCGCCAAATCAAGGCGATTGTGGATACGATCAAGGATGCTGGCACAGCCGGAGCCCTTTGCAGAAGCCAAAAGGGGCGGCTGAAGCGGCAAAAGCCTGGGCCAATTCTCGCACGGACTTGGTTTGTTCTGATGTTAGGTCGTCAGTGGTTGCGGCTTCTGTCCGGCTCACATGCCGGAAACCCGCTCTGTAGCGAGATCCGCCGACGCCGTCCCCTGTTTCCGACATTTTCGAAACGCCTCCCCGGCCACGGCACGGATCGCATCGGTCAGGCGGCTTGCGGGGCGTGACAGCGGCCGGTGCCGCGGCAAGAGCAAGCGCGCGATGGCCGGCACGGCCGGCGCCAGCTTCCGGACCACGAGACCCGCCGCCCGCGCTTCCGCCATTGTGAAGCCGTCAATGACCGCCACCCCAGCCCCGGCTCTGGCGAGCGCGCAGGCGGTGGTGGATTGCGAGACCTGCACCGCGACAACCCGGCGCAGGCCGGCGGCCTTGAACGCCTCGTCAACCAGGGCGCCAAGCGGCTGCTGGCGATCGAAGGAGATCAGCTTGTGCCGGGCGAGCTCGGCGACCGAGATGGAGCTGGATCGCGCGAGCGGGTGACCGGGCGCCATGACGCAGATGAGCTCTGCCGCACAAATATCCTCAACGGAGACATGCGCGTGCTCGGCCGGCGCCAGAACCAGGCCGAAATCAACACGATGGTCGGCGACCGCCACCACCGCCTCATGATTCAGCACCACCTGCAAATCCACAGTCACGCCGGCGTGCTGCGACTGGAAATGCGCCACCGCCTCGGCGGCAATGCTGTTGGCGAGCACCGGTGTCGTGGCGAGGGTGACGATGCCGGCGCGCAGGCCCTGAAGATCTTCCGCGAGGCGATTGACGGCATCGAGCGCACTGGTCGCGCGGATGATTTCCGGCAGCAGCATGCGCGCCTCCACGGTCGGCAGCAGGCGGCCACGCTGGCGCAAAAAGAGCGGAAAGCCGAGCTGATCCTCGACAAGCTGCACCGCCTTGGTCACGGCCGGCTGCGAGATGCCGAGGCGCGCGGCAGCTGCGGTTAGGCTGCCGGCCTCGATGACGCAACGGAGCAGCTCAAGATGTTTGGCGTTCACGCTCATAACCATTGGTTATGCATATAGCCTGTTTGCTTATTTGACAGAATAGGCCCGGGTTCGCATCCTCGATGCAAGCGGTGATCGAGCCGCAATCGGAGGAAGTCATGTCGATCATAAAAGCGGATGCTCCCGAGCATCTGGTGCCTGCCTGGGTCAGCGCCTTCAATTCGCAACAAGTGCCGCAGATCGTCGCCCTTTATGCCGAGGACGCGACTTTGTTCGGAACCTCGAAGGGCCCGTTGCGGACCGGCCGCCAAGAAATCCACGCCTATTTTCCCGGCACCTCGACCGTTGAACTGATCGAGCAACGCGTCGACCGCCTCAGCGACGAGCATGCGCTGGCGGCCGGCACCTACCTGTTCCAGCGCATGCGCAACGGCCAGAAAGAGACCGTGCAGGCGCGGTTTACCTTCGCCATGCGCCGCGCGGCAGAGGGCTGGCAAATCATCCACCACCATTCCTCGGCCTTTCCGGCGGCGTGAGGGGGCGAACGTGAAAATCATCCAAGCGGAGACGGTGCTTCTGCAAATCCCCTACGAGATCGGCGGCGGCGCGCGGAAAATCGCGGGGCAGCCGGCCTCCGGGCTCAACATCCTCATGCTGCGCGTCGAGACGGAGGACGGTCTGGTCGGCTGGGGCGAGGGTTTCGGCCACGCGGTCGCGCCGGCGACCAAAATGATCCTCGACAGGATGATCGTGCCGCAGCTGATCGGGCGCGACGCGTCGCGCATCGACGCGTTGATGAGCGACCTCACCAAGGCGCTCCATCTGTTCGGCCGCAACGGGCCAGTCATATACGCCCTTTCCAGCCTCGACATCGCACTCTGGGACCTTGCCGGCAAACGCGCGCAAATGCCGCTCTACAAGCTGCTCGGCGGCGGCTTCCGCGATGAGCTGACCGTCTATGCGAGCCTGCTGCGCTATGGTGAACCGGAGACGCTGGCGCGGAACGCGCGCCGCGCCGTCGAGCTCGGCTACCAGGATGTGAAGCTGCATGAGATCGTTCCCGAACTCGTCGGCCTCGCGCGCGAGGCCATCGGGACCGCGCCCCGGCTGATGGTCGACACCAACTGCCCTTGGACACTGGGCGAGGCGATCGACAAAATACGGGCCATGCGCGGCTACGACATTGCATGGGTCGAGGAGCCGCTCTGGCGGCCGGAGGATTACAAGCTGCTCGCCGCACTGCGCAAGGAAGGGGTCCCGATCGCCGCCGGTGAGAACGCGGCGGGGTTCGCGGATTTCCGCGCGATGTTCGAGCATGGCGCGATCGATATCGCGCAGCCGAGCGTGACCAAGATCGGCGGCATCAGCGAAGTCAGGAAGATCATCGCGCTCGCCGATGCGTTCGGGGTCCGCGTGGTGCCGCATTGCGCCTATTTCGGGCCGGGCTACCTGGCCTCGATGCATATCGCGGCCTGCTTGCCTCAGGAGGAGCCTCTCGAGCGGCTGTTCATGGATCTCGAGGCAAGCCCGTTCAGCCCTTACACGGAGCCTCAGGGCGGCAGAACTCAAAATGCCGACCGCCTTTGGCCTCGGCTGCGACCCGGACCCGGCGGTGATCGAACGCTACCGCGTGACCTAGGAGAGGATAGGCCGACAAGCGGGCGGCCGGATCGCGACAAGAAAAACATAAGATTTCGACAACAAGAAATCGAAGGGAACGTCCGAAATGCCATTCCAGGCCGGCTCTCGCTGGACGCGGGTCTTGGGCTACCTGCTCGCGCTCTATATCATCAACTTCATCGACCGGAACAATATCGGCTTCGCCGTCATTGGCGGGATGAACAAGGATCTGCATATCGGTCCGGCCGAGGCCGGACTTTCAGGCGGCATATTCTATCTCGGTTACATTCTGCTGCAGATCCCAAGCGGCATCCTGGTCGAGCGATACGACGCGAAAACGCTCATCATGCTGTTTTCGGTCGCCTGGGGCGTCGTGGCCGCGGCGACCGGCTTCGCGCGGAACGGCACGGAACTCCTCATCCTCCGCTTCCTGCTGGGGCTGATCGATGGCGGCGTATGGACCATGATCCTCGTTGTGCTCGCCCGCTGGTTTCCGGGGCGTGAGCGCGCCACGGCAAACAGCATCTGGCTCACCTGCCTGCCACTTTCCTTCATCATCATGGGCCCGATTTCCAGCCTGCTGCTTTCGGCATTCGATTGGCGCGCGCTGTTCATCATCGAAGGCTTGCCCGCAATCGGCCTTGGCCTGCTCTATTTCCTGCGCTCGGCAAGCCGCCCCGAAGATGCTCCCTGGCTCAGCGCGACTGAGCGGGCGCATATTCTTGCCGCGCCGTCCCTACAGCCGGATGCCGTTTCGCATGGCGGTGAGCGCGCCGCCATTCTGGACCGCCGGGTGCTGCTGATGAGCGCGACCTATTGTTTCTGGCTGGTGGGCGCGGCCGGGCTCTTCATGTGGGTGCCGGCGATCATCAAATCGCTCGCCAACCATGGCATGGTCGCAACTGGTCTTCTCTCCACCCTGCCCTATCTCGCCGCACTTCTCGGGCTGCTGGTGATCGGCCGCCTCTCCGACCGGACCGGCCACCGGAAGCGCCTCGTGTCGCTCTCACTCTTCGGGCTCGGCCTGTTCCTGCTCATCTCGGTGCTGGTGCACAATGAAATTCTCTCCCTCGCCTTCCTCATCTGCGCGGGCTTCTTTCTGTTCGCGCCGCATGCGCCCTTCTGGGCCATCCCGGCGGAACTCTTCGCCGCCGGCCAACGCGGCGCGGCGATGGGGATGATCTCGCTGATCGGGAATATCGGCGCGTTCATTGGCCCTTATGCGGTGGGTTATGTCCGCCAGGAGACAGGCTCTTTCACCGTCGGCGCGATCATCCTGGTGGGCAGCCTATGGGTCGGCGCGCTGCTCGCAACACAGATCAACGACCGCCGGGCCGCACCCGGGATTGCCGGCAATCCCAATCTTGCAAAATCGCACCCAAACCAAACAATGCTGGAGGAATCGTGAAAATCGTACGTATCGACGCCTATCATGTCGGCTTCGCGCCGAAGCCGGCGCTCGGCAATGCTTCCGTCTTTATCCGCCGGCGCGACTTCATGCTTGTCGCCATCCGGGCGGCCGATGGCACCACAGGATGGGGTGAAGTGTTCGCCTCCCCCTACGCGGCCGGCGCTTTTTTGAAGAACAATCTGGCCAGCACCATTCTCGGGCAACCCGCACAAAATATCGGCCGGATCTGGCATGATATGGTCGCCAAGCTTGGCTATGATCGCCGGGGCGCCGCCATGATGGCTGTTTCGGCCGTCGATATGGCGCTCCACGACCTCGTCGCCCGGGTTCAGGGCATCAGTGTCGCCGAGCTGCTCGGCGGCGCGATCCGCCAGCAAATTCCGGCCTATGCCAGCGGGCCATTCCTGGTCGAGGGCCCCGATCCCTACGAGGCCTATCCGGCCAAGGTCGAGACGCTGCTGCGGCGCGGTTTTCGCGCGATCAAGCCGCGTGCCGGTGTGACACCGCACGCGGATGGCGTCATGGTCAGCCAGCTCCGTGAGGTCATGGGCCCGGAGCCCGCCCTCATGGTCGATATCAATCAGGGCTACACGTCTGCCGCGGCCATCGACTCCGCAAGGCGCATGGAAGCCGCCAGGCTGCTCTGGATCGAGGAGCCCGTGCAGCCTGAGGATATCCCTGGCTATCAGGCCGTGGCGCGGGCCGCACCTTGCGCCATTGCCGGCGGTGAGGCGCTCGCGAGTCTCGCAGCCTTCCGCGACTTCCTACAGGCCGGCGCCTTTGCCATTCTCCAGCCGGATCTCACCGTCTGCGGCGGCTTCACCGGCTTTCGCAAAATCACCGCACTCGCGGAAGCCTTCGGCGTCCCGATCATGCCCCACGTGTTCGGCACGATCGTCAATTTCGCCGCCGCGCTACAGGTCGCTTCCGTGCTGCCGCCGCGCAAGGGGGGCGCTCCGTTCGCCTATCCGTTCATCGAATATGACGTCACGCCCAACCCGCTGCTCGCTTTACTCGGCGAACCCGCGCTCGGAGCAGATGGCACAATCGCCCTGCCTGAAGGACCCGGCATCGGCATTTCACTGTCGCCGGAACGCCTCAGCCCATGGCTGGTCGATCACTGGCATGTCGCGCTCGACTGAGCGGCGCCAGCGAGCGATGCACCCCGCCTGACTCAGGCCAAGTGCATCGCTCGCTCGGCTGCACAAGACATCACAAAAAATAACAGGGGGAACGCCCGGTGAGTGACGTCGTCGCCACAACAGACTTGTCCATCGAAGAGACGGATGCAGTTTTCCAGAAAATCGGCTGGCGCATCCTGCCACTGCTTTTCCTCGCTTACGTCTCGGCTTTCCTCGATCGCGTAAATGTCGGCTTTGCCGCGTTGCAAATGAACAGCCATCTGGGCTTCACGCCGCTGGTCTTCGGCACGGGCGCCGGGCTCTTCTTTCTCGGCTACGTCCTTCTCGAGGTGCCGAGCAACCTCATCCTGGCCAAGGTCGGCGCGCGCGTCTGGCTGGCGCGGATCATGATCACCTGGGGCCTCGTCTCGGCCGCCACCGGCTTCGTCTCCGGCCGTCACGGTTTTTACGCCGCGCGCATCCTGCTCGGGGCGGTGGAGGCCGGTTTTTATCCCGGCCTGATGTTCTACCTCACGCTCTGGTTCCCCCGGAAATACCGCGCGCGCGTCTTTTCGCTCACGACAATCGCGGTGCCGATCTCATCCGTGATCGGCTCGCCGCTATCCTCGCTGATCCTGACCACAATGAATGGATGGCTTGGCCTCGATGGCTGGCGATGGGTGTTCCTCATCGAGGGCGCTCCGGCTGTCGTCATTGGCCTGCTCATCGCGATCCTCCTGCCAGGCGATCCCAGGCGGGCAGCGTTTCTGACGCGGGCGGAGCAGAATACCGTAGCCACGCTGATCGCCGGTGAGCGCCGCGAGAGCGAACAGCGGCAGCATTTTTCCGTCGGCGATGTCATGCGCGACCGACGGGTCCTGCTGATGTGCCTTGTATCGGTGGGCATTGTCATCGGTACCACCGGTGCCGCGATCTGGATGCCCCTTTTCGTGAAGAGCTTTGGCTTCTCAACTCTGGAAACGGGCTTCGTGGCAGCCATCCCGCCGCTCTTCACGGTGGGCGCCGTGCTGTTTTGCGGCTGGAATGCCGACCGGACGAGGCGTCCGGTCGCGCATGTGGTGGTGCCCTTTCTCTGCTCCGCCTGCGGCTTTCTCTTCACAGCATCGGTCCATTCGCCGCTGCTCGGCATGGTAGGGCTTGCCATCGGTGTTGCGGGGATCTCCTCGGCGGTTCCGTCATTCTGGACGTTGCCGACGGAATTCCTGACCGGGCCTGCCTGCGCGGCAGGAATCGCGCTCATCAATTCGGTCGGCAGCATTGGCGGATTCGTCGGGCCTTACCTCATCGGCTGGATCCGGACGCAGACCGGGGGATTTTCAGGCTCACTCGTGTTTCTGGCCGCCGTCATGACCATGGCCGCTTGCACCGTGCTTGTCGTGAGTATGCTCATGCAAGGCGGGGTGCGCAGCCACAGCTCGAGATGATCCGGACCTGTCGGCTGACAAAACACGACAGAAGCCGCACACGGGCCAAGCCGAGGGGGCGTGGCCCGTGGGGGCAGATCTCCCAGCTCTCAGCTTCTAGCAGATCCGCCGGACGGGTTGACGGCCGCAAAACCGGTAGCCGGCAAGGTGACGGTCCTGGCGCGGTCGCGTACCAGGACCAGCAGCAAGCCGGAAACAACCGAGGCCGCCCCCAGCAGGAACAGGCCGGCGGAAAAATCTCCCGTGGCCTGGCGCACGAAGCCGAGCACGTAGGGGCCCAGAAAATCCCCGACCACGCCGATGCCGTTGGCAATGCCGATCACGGTGGCCACCACGCGGGTGGGGACCAGATCGCCGGGGATGGCGTAGATCATTGGCTGCGCCCCGTAGAGCAGGGAACCGGCGGCGATCAGCAGCCCCAGATTGGTGACCAGGCTGTTGCCGGCATAGCCATGCGCGGCAATGACGAACACCACACCGGACAGGCCGATCGGCACCGCGGCGAACATGCGGCGGCTGTGGAATCGGTCCGATCCCCAGGCCAGGAACAGCATCACGAACACCGCGACAAGGAAGGGCAAGGAGGCGAGCCAGCCGATCGTGACCGTGCCCAGGCTCTTATCCTGGTGCAGAATGCTGGGCAGCCAGATGATGAAACCGACAAAGCTGAAATTCCACAGAAACAGCGCCAGCGTGTAGATCAGTACCGGCACGCGGAGCATTTGCTGCCATAGGCGCGGTGCCGCATCGTGCAGATGCGGTGCGTTTTCCCGGCGGTCCGCCTCAAGCTTGGCCAGCAAGTCGCGCCGCTCGCCCTCAGTCAGCCATTTCGCCTCGTGCGGCGTTCCGGCAACGCCCCAGATCCAGACCAGTGACCAGAGGATCGGCAACACGCCTTCAGCGATGAACAGAATCCGCCACGAGGACAAATGCAGGATGTAGCCGGCGATCGGCCCGCTAACCATCGCCGCCACAGGGAAAGAGAGAAACCACAGCCCGTTGGCGCGTCCGCGCTCGCGCACCGTGAACCAGTTGCAGACGATCAGCAGAAAAGTGACCATCAGCCCGCCTTCGAACAGGCCGAGCAGGCAGCGCACGAGAATCAGCTGCTCCGGGCTTTGGATAAAGCCTTGAGCCACTTCGGAAAAGCCCCAGAGAATCATCAGCGCCGCCACCATCGGCTTGCCGTAACCACGATCGGCGAGCATGCCGCCGATCGGCTGCGAGGCAGCGTAAAACAGGAACAGCACGCCAGAGGCGAAGCCAAGCTGGGTGGCGGTGAGGTGCAAGTCCTTCGCCATGGTGGGAATGGCGAAGGAGATGTTGGTGCGATCCATGAAGGCGACCATGTAGGTCACCATCATGATCGGGATCATGCGGGTCCAGCGTTTTGACATTTTTTTGACGTTTCCTCGGTTTTCTACGGCTGGCGCTAGACGGTACCGACCGGTGTCACAGGCGAGCCGATCGCGCCGGGCAGGCGCAGCGGCGGAGCGGTAAGGAAGAAGCGATAGCGGTTATGGGCGCGCAGCCAGTCGGCGAGGTCGGAGAGCAGCCACATCTCGCCCAGCGGCACGCCGAGCTTGAACAGGCAATGCGCATGCAGCGGCAGAGCCGAGCATTGATGGTCATGGCATTCGCCGGGTGGCAACGCCTCGACCGCCGCATTGTCGGAGATCAGCGCGGCAAGGCCGGTCTCGGTAATCCAGTTCAGCAATTTCTGGTCGCGGCCATCCAGTGCCGCGCAGCTGTCCAGCCCTTGCGGCGTCGGGTTCTTGTTCATTCCCAGCAACACGCGGTCATAGCCGGTGCGCAGGCAGACCAGGTCGCCCGCCGTCACCTCGACCTTGTCGGCCTCCAGGATGCGCATCAGCGTGTCATAGCCGACGCGGGTAAAATCGCGGCCGAGATGGGCTTCGAGGTCGATCATCACACCGCGGCCCTGCACGCAGGTGGCGGCCATGGTCTCGATGCCAAGCCGATAAGCGCCGGTCTGCTCGGCATGGGTCGGCTCGACCGCCTGCCCCTCATAGCGGACCGGACCGACCACATGCTCATGCGCGCGAAACCCGTTGTAATAGACTTGCTCAGCCACGCCGTCGCCATCGGCATCGAAAAGCTGGCCGACATGGGCCAGACTGTCCCATTGCGTGGAATATTGCAGATGCAGCAGGACCGCGTCGTCATTCATCACGTCGGTCAATTGCGGGTCACCGCGCTGCATCAGATAATTCATGTTCGGCAGGCCGCTGCGAAAAGTAGGGCGCAGTTTCGGCGGGTAGCGCCGCGGGTTCAGCGCATTGCCGCCAGGGAAATCCAGCGGCAGGCTGAGGCAGAAGGCACGCGCCTCGTGCACCTCGGCGAGGCCCTCGCGGATTTTCTGCGGCGTGAGCAGGTTAAGACGGCCGACCTGATCGTCAGGGCCGAAATCGCCCCAGTTCGAGCCCTCGGGGCGGTGTTTCCAGCGCGGGTTAGACATTGTTTTCGTGACCTCCGTTAATTTGCCTCCCATCTTGGAAGCATTTTCCCGCAACCTATCCAAAATAAATCACAGCGCAAGCAGGCGCTTTGCGACATTACGCAATCAAAGTGGCGTTTGATGCCGCGCTGTACCACCGAACCTGGAGGACCAACCAGCGCGGAGAGCGGATCGGGGGCGTTGAAATCCGCACGCCCCACACATGGCAATTCGCGCGGGTTCGGATTAAACTCCGCCGGTACCGGGTGATGCCTCCGCTTGTTTCGTCAACTCTTTGTTATAAAAGAACTTTCGTTCACTCAGATGCCCATACCCTGATGCGCGTGAGAAATGCGAGTTAATGCTAACCCAAGCTGAGGCGAATAACCGGTGGCGCGAGATCTGAGCAAAAATTTATTGATGAAATCCGAACGGAGACGCCCGACGGCATATGACGTTGCGCGCCTTGCAGGGGTTTCGCAATCTATGGTGTCGCGCGCCTTTACACCTGGCGCGAGCATTTCACCGGAGGCTCGGGAAAAAGTCGTCAAAGCTGCAAACAGCCTACGTTATCGCCCAAATCTGATTGCCCGCTCGTTGATCACCCAGCGCTCCCGGCTCATCGGCGTTGCCATGTCATACATGGAAAATCAGTTTTACCCGACCATTCTTGAGGAATTATCAAAAGCCTTCGCCGCTTCAGGATATCGGGTTTTGCTGTTTACACCGGGGGCGGATGGAAACCCGGATCCAATTCTTGACGAGGTGCTGCGCTTCCAGGTTGCCGCCATCGTTTTGGCCTCAACAAGCATGACATCGCATTTCGCAGAAGAATGCGCCCAGGTAAATGTGCCCGTTGTGCTGTTCAACCGCCGCACAAGCAACATGGCTGTCTCGACCGTCACAGGCCAGAACGTCGAAGGCGGAAGAATAATCGGTTCCTTCCTCAGCGCCGCCGGTCACCATAAATTCGCCTATGTCGCCGGCCTTGAAAATTCGTCCACAAGCCGCGAGCGTGAACAAGGGTTCTCCACGGCTTTGCAGGAAGCGGGACATGCATACCGTCGGGTGGTTGGGCATTATGATTTTGCCGCGGCACAGCAAGCCGCTCGCGATCTGTTTTCATCCAAGGATCGGCCCGATGCGGTCTTTTGCGCCAACGATCATACCGCCATCGCCGTCATGGGCATCGCTCAATCAGAATTTGGCTTACGCGTCGGACATGACGTTTCAATCGTCGGTTTCGACGATGTGGCGCTGGCCTCCTGGCCGAATGTCCAGTTGACCACCTATTCCCAGCCGGTCGGGCCGATGAGCCAAAAAATTGTCGAGCTGGTCCTGGAATTTCTTGAAGGAAAGCAACAGGGGCCCATCCACATCGTCGTGCCCGGTGAGCTGATCATGCGCTCATCCACGCGCGCGGCCCCGGCAGGGTGGCAACCACCCCGCTTTTTAACGGAACGTAGCTAAGCACTCACCCGTTTTCTGGAGTGCCTCACGCTTGCATTCGAATTCATCCCATTCTACTTTTTCTGCGCTGCCGGAATCTGGCAACGCGGAACGCGCCGATGAATTCCGCACTGAGATCCCGGCCGCCCATAAAACGATATTGAGCCGAAGGAGGATTATGTGACGTCTTTCAGCAGTGCCAAAAGCAAGATCGCCATTGTCGGAGCCGGCCTGGTCGGCAGCGGATGGGCGATCGTATTCGCCCGTGCCGGCTTTGCCGTCGCGCTCTACGATGCCGCGCCTGGCAGAGCCGAAGAATCGCAAGCTTGGATTGGCAAAAGACTGAAAGATCTCGAACAGGCCGGCCTGATCAGCAACCCGGCACTGATTCACGCACATGTCTCT
>CAWCRT010000007.1:0-269049 GCA_963798115.1 uncultured Pseudomonadota bacterium | reverse complement strand
CGGCGGCCGCCCTCGCAGATCAGCGAGGAGCAGCTTTCCACCGCCAGCTCCGCCTCTTCCCGCGGGTTGATGATTTCCAGCGGCAGGCCGGTTTTCTGCCGCGCAAGATTGATGAATTCCGCGCCGTTTTCGGCCTGGCGGCAGGCTTCCGTGGCAATTGCCCGCAAGGTCAGCGGGCCCGAACCTGAATTGCCCCAGCGCTGCGCCCGCTCGGCGCAGATGCTGAGGCTGGCGATGGCCCGCTCCATCGCCACCGGGGAAAGCCGGCCGGTCTCGTACAGCCCCTCCCCCAACCGCACGACTTGAGAAAAACTATCCAGCACCTGAAAGCCGCGGCTGGTCGGCGTGCCGACGAGCATGCGGCAGTTATTCGTCCCTAGATCGATGCCGCCGAAAATCGGACGCCGGGAGGCGCGCCGGGACTTTGGCGGAAGACGCGGACGACGTTGGCAAAGGGTTGGACATGAATCCACTATAGTCGCGGCCGGGCGGAAATGAGCAAGCCAGAAACGAACGCGAATGCCGGGTGGCGAGATTAAAATTTCTGACGAAAAGGTGAGATGGGGAATTCGCCCTCCGCCTCAAGCAGTGCTAATTCGGCGCCGTACCGCTGCTGGGGGGTATCCCCCGGGCTGAGAACTCCTGGCTCTGACCCGGGCAGCCTTGGTTCGGCCCAGGTCCCCCAGCCAACTCTTCTCAAGAGTTAGCGCTTTTTCAAACAGTTAAAGCATAGCGTTTCGTTGCGCCCTTCGGGTGGCACGAAGTCGTTTGCCGACCCGCGAGGGCTCCCAGGCCTCAACTTTGCGGCGAAAACTGATGCGCGGTGATGGCCTGAGCGCCCTCCTCCTTGGGGGAGAGACGAAATGGTGCCATGGGGAGTTGCCCTCCGTCACAAGCAATGCTAATTGGGCGCCGCGCCGCTTCTGGGGGATAGTTCTAGCGGTAGAACTCCTGGCTCTGACCCGGGCAGCCTTGGTTCGAATCCAGGTCCCCCAGCCAATGTATGGCACTCTCCACGCTTGGCCAATTGCTAAGATTTTGTTGAAATCAGCCACCGATTGCGCAACATTGCTTTGTGCGTTTTCAGCCCGCAGTTGTGCGTCGATTTTGTCATTTTCGCGGTTCGCGTCCGTCTGCTCTTTTTCCAGCTCAATCTGTTGTTGCATCATGGCAAGCTGCCGTTCTTGATCCTGGAATTTTTCATTCCGCGCGTTTTCAGCCGCAGCCGCAGCGTCAGCCGCGGCCTGCCGCTGAATTGCTGCTTGCCGCTCCTCATACCGAGCTTCCGCCTGCGCCTGCGCCTGCTCTTGGGCTTCTTGCGTCGCTTCAGCCTGCGCCTCATTCTGGTTCTGTGCGGCACTCATGGCGGCAAGCCCACTATTCAATTGGGCTTGGCTCTCTTGAGCATAACAAACCCCAGCGAGAGCAGTAAAAACCAAAGCGGTCGCAAGAATTTTCATGATCTATCCAATTTTAGAATTAGGTTGATAGACTAGCCGTTATTGCCGCCGGGCTTGGTCGGGCAAACAGCGTTGGGTGACGCGGGTTTCATTCGCCTGTGTGGTAACGACCAGAGCGCCAGCCTCCTTGGAGGAAGGGCAGACCGAGTTAGCGGTTATCCGCCAGCCATGATCGACGAAAAAAACCCCGTCAGCGAACAAATCACTGACGGGGCCGACGATCGGAGACGGTCTGCTGCTGTACAGGGTCCGTCGAGCCAATGATACGATATAACATATCTTTGTCAATCATGGCCGGTCGAAGGCGGTTTTTACGAAGAGCGTCGCGCCGGCTCTGAAAGCGTGGTACGGTGCACGCAACGAACGAAGTCCAACCATGAAACCGATCCGTTCGCGTCCGCAGGTCCTGATCATCATGCGTTGTCGTTGATGGGATTGGCTGAACCCTTGTGGGGGAGCGATGCGTAAGCTGTTTCGTTTCGGCGCTGCCGGTGCGGCGGTAATCATCTCTTTTGGCTTTGGCGCGCCGGTCATGGCGCAGATGTTGGGCAACGGCCAGTTCGGCCCTTATCCGACACCGCCGCCGAAGGATTACGAACGCAATCTCCCCACCCCAGCGGGAGGTGGGCAGGCGGGTGCCGGCACCCCCTCGCCTTCGGCCGGGACGATGGGGAATGGCGGCTACCAGCCGAGTTATGGCAATTTTGCCCCGAGCTATGGCAGTTTTGGCCCCGGCTCCAGCGGTTACGCGCCACCGGGCATCGGCAATTTCGCCCCCAGCTCGCAGCAATAGCCCCGCTCAACTCGCGCTGCCTCAACCCCACAGGCCCAGCCAAATAAAAGTTTTTGCGCCGCTTTTGATCGAAAAAGCGGCCACTTCCTTCTCCACCTGGACTTCGGCCGGAAGCCAACGGTAAGCTTCGTGCGATCATAAGACGGAGGGACCGTGCTTCACGCCTATGCCTGCGAAGGCGGCCGACTGACGCCGATTGCCGAACCTATGTCCGACGAACAGCTGCGTGATGCGGTGTGGGTCGATCTTGTGTCGCCGGCACCGGAGGAGCTTAGCCGCCTCGTGCGGCTCACGGGGTTATCGATTCCGAGCGAGCCCGATCTGGCTGAGATCGAAAGCTCGAGCCGGCTTTCCTCCGAAGCCGCGCCGACCGGGACCGTGCTGACGCTTTCAATGCCGCTGGTCTACCGGCCAACCGAAGGCGGGCACAGCGCCCCGCTGGGGATCGTGCTGGCACCTCAACGTCTGGTCACCGTCCGCTTCGCGCCCAGCCTGGTCTTCCAGAATTTCATCGGGCAACCCTCTGAATGCGCGGAACCACGAAGCGCGGACATATTGATCGGCCTGTTCGAAGCGATGGTCGGGCGCCAGGCGGATGTTCTCGAGGAGATGCGCGGCGAGGCGGACCGCATGTCTCACCATATTTTCCATTTGAAGCTCGATACCGCCGGCAAGATGGAAGGTGCGCGGCGACGCCAGCAGGAGAGCGAGCTGCGCACCATGGTCACGACCCTGGGGCGGCTCTACGATTCGATCTCCCTCATCAGGGAGTCGCAGCTCGGGATCGCCCGCATCGTCCCCTATATCGGGACCTCCGCCGACTGGGTGCCGAAAAACATGGTCGCGCGGCTGCAAACGGTCGGCCAGGATGTCAGCTCGCTGAACGAGTTCATCACACATCTGACCGACAAGGTGCAGTTCATGCTCGATGCGGTACTGGGTCTGATCAATGTCGCCCAGAACGATCTGATGAAGGTGCTGACGATTGTGTCGGTGATCGGCATTCCGCCGACCTTGGTGGCAGGGATCTACGGCATGAATTTCGCCATCATGCCGGAGCTGCATTGGCGCTTCGGCTATCTTTACGGGCTCACCGTAATCGCGGTGACCGCCGTCGCCCCACTCTTCTGGTTCCGCCGCAAAGGCTGGCTCTAACGTCATTGGGCCCGTGGCGTTCCACGCCACGGGCCCAATTAAACAGAAGTTTTTGCGCCGCTTTTTCCAAAAAGCGGCCGCTTACTTGCTTTACCTTACTCCGCCGCCGCGGCCTCCATCACCTCGCCCGACAGGTCCTCAAGTGAACGACCAGCGGTTTCGGGAATGACGATCTGCGTCAGGATGGCGCCGACGATGGAGAGACCGACGAGGAGCCCGATCGCCGCGCTCTCACCCAGCTTCACGAACAGCAGCGGGAAGACGAACGCGCTGAGCGAAGCGCCGAGCCGGCCGCCAACAACGGTGATGCCCTGGGCCACGGTGCGGATGCGCGTCGGCGCGAGTTCCACACCCAGAATGCCCGAGCCGCTCACCATGCTCGGCCCCATGATCAGCATGTTGAAGGCGCCGAACAGCACCAGGCCGAGGACCGCGTTGTGCATGATCTCCTGATGCAGGACGGCAAACGCCACCAGCACCAGCGACGCGCCGATATAGCCCCAGGTCTGCACCGGCTTGCGGCCGAAACGGTCGAGGAGGAAGAGCGCGCCGATCAGCACCGCCGGCATGATGAAGATGAGGTCCATGAGCACAGTGAAGCCGGCCGGGCTCATGCCGAGGCCCTTGGCGATCAGCGACGGGCCGAACAGCACGGTCGAATAGATCACGATGTCGAACACGAACCACAGCAGAGCGGCGCCCAAAATCTGCGGCAAATGGGTGCAGAACACGCTCATGAAGCTGCGATTGTCGACCGGCGGCAGGTCCTGGACCCGACCGGTCACGGTCTCGGTCACGGCGCGGGCGGCTTCAGTATCGCCGGCCACGCGTGCCAGAAAGCGCGTGGTCTCGGGCATCTGGCGGCGCAGATACAGCACCGAGAGCGCCGGCAGCGCGCCGGCAGCCAGCACGATCCGCCAGATCAGGTCGGGGGCGACGCCGCAGGCATGCAGCACCAGCAGCAGCACACCGGCGACCGCGCCACCCAGCCACCAGGTAACCGAGAAGCCGAAGCCGAGCGACCGGCCGCGATCGGCCCGGTTGGCATGTTCGGCCATGATCGTCGGCGACAGCACATAGTCAGCGCCGACGCCGATCCCGAGAATGAAGCGTATGGCGATCAACCAGATGAGATTGGGAGCAAAAATCTGCGCCACCGCGGCAATCGCCATGATCGCCACATCCAGCCCGTAAAACTTCTTCCGGCCCTGCTGGCCCAGCATGCCGAAAATCAACGCGCCGACGGCAGCGCCGAGCAAAGCGGAGCCGGCGAGCAGTGCGGCATCCAGGCTGCCGATATGAGCGACGCCGAAAGAGGCCAGAACCAGCGGCAACACCACACCGATCGATGCAAGATCATAGCCGTCCGTGAACACGCCCATCCCCGTGGTGAAGACGGCGCGCCAGTGGAACGCTTTGAACGGTTGGTCGTCGAGCGGTTTAAATCCAGTGTGCGGCATAGTGGCTCCTTTGAGGCGCCGCTTTTAGGGGGTGGCCGCGCAAATTTGATGACAGTTCAGTGACAGCTCGGCGACGCTTCCGTGAAAGATCGGAGTCGAGACAAAGACATTATCGATCCGGAAAATCTCGGCCACAGCCTGAAATGGGTCGCAATCTGGCTATATTGGGCTTTAGGCATCTTGGATCGGCCGCGCCGTCTTGCTCCGGCGCCGGTTCCGCGTAAAAGGCTGGCTGTGACTTAATTCTATCAACCTGAAGATGACAGCGCCGCGGCCGCGATTGCCGCCATCGGCGACGAGCTTGGCCTGTTCGACGATTGGATGGACCGTTACCAGTTCATCATCGAGCTGGGCCGCAAGCTGCCCCCCTTCCCCGCCGAATGGCAGGACGAGGCGCACAAGGTGCAGGGCTGTCAGAGCCAGGTCTGGCTGGCGGCCGAGCGACAGGGCGAGACATTCTATTTCACCGGCGCCTCCGACGCCGCCATCGTGTCCGGTCTCGTAGCCTTGGTGCTGCGCGTCTATTCCGGGCGCCAGCGCGCGGAAATCCTCGGCACCTCAGCCAAATTCTTGAACGATCTGGGCCTGATCGGCGCGCTTTCCACCAATCGTGGTAACGGCGTCGCGGCGATGGTTGAGCGGATTCAGGGGCTGGCTAAGGCAGGGTAGTTAAGGGAAGTAAGCGGCCGCTTTTTGTAAAAAGCGGCACCAAAAACTCCTTTTAGTTTGGGCCTGTGGCGGTGAAACCAGCACGGCCCAAGTTTAAGAAAGTTTTTTGCTTCTTTTTTCCAAAAAAGAAGCCTTCCTTTCCTCCTTACGCGCCCGCCAGCCGACGGCGGTTAGCCTGCACCTTACTGCGATAAAGTTGCATCACCTCGCCGGCACCCAGATCCTCCTTGCCGCTGAGCATGGCCTGCATCATCAGCTTGCCGCTTTCCGCCAGTGCGTCGAGCTTTTCCGAGACCATCAAAGCCGCCTCGCGCGGGACTTCCGGCCCGCCTTGCGCCATCTTCGCAAGACGCAGGCCGATCACCTGCTGCGCCTCGAAAGCCAGCAGGGCCCCCTGATACGCCATGTTGGCCATGGCCAGATTGGGCCAGGGCAGCAGCGATTTCGCCTTCGTCATCGTCTGTCCTTCGAGGCTGTTTTGTGCACTGCACATAAAACCCTGGCGCGAAGTCGCAACCCTGCTAGCGGGTGATCAGCTCTGCCTGACGCGCGAGTCTGGACAGGGTTTCGGCGCCGGGGCCGGAGGGCAGATCCGGCCGGGGGCGACGATTGTCGGAAAGGCAATCTTCCAGCCAAAGTTGCCACGCGCCCCAGAGCGGCCGGTCGTCATCAGGAATGTCGGGCCGGTCGAGCGAAAGCACGGAAAGCCGCCCGGCCATGCGCCGCAGCGCCGCATCCGCCACCGCGCCGCGCGCGATGGCCCCATCCTGGCGCTGATGCGGCTCCAGCAACGCGCGCGACAGCGCCGCTTCGAGATTGTTGCTGGCAAGGCCGGCCGCGCGGCGCGGCGCGGCCGACGCCGGCCTGTTCTCCAGCAGCGCCTCGAACACCGCATGAACATAGGCGATATGGGCGCGGATGGCCGCGGCGATGCTGGCCTCCAGCCGCCCGCTCTCAAATCCCGGCCAAAGGAGCAGATTGGCGAGAATCGCCAGCCCCCCGCCCAGCAAAGTGTAACCGACCCGGGCCGCGGCGATGCTGAGTTCGTCATTGCCGGGGGCCAACTGCTCGATCAGCAGCACGATCATCGGTGTCAGCGCGGCGATATAGGCGGTGTAGCTGACCGAGCGGATCGTGAAGGCGAAGATGGTCAGCGGCAACATGGTGAAGGCCAGTTCGAGCTGCGTTTTGCTGATCAGCCCGATTGCCGCCGCCACCAGACCGCCCAGCGCCGTGCCCACCACCCGCTCCGCCGAACGCAGCCAGGTGGCCGAGAAATAAGGCTGCAGGCAGAGGATCATGGTGAAGAGCGCCCAGTGCGCATAGGGCCCGCCATAGAGCATCGACCAGAGGAGAACCGGCGTGGCGACGATGGCGGTGCGCAAGGCATGGCGCATGGCCACGGAAGAGATCGAAAAATTCTGCCGCAGCGGCCCGAAGATGCGCTGAGACAGCGGCGGCGGCGCCATCACCGAACCGGGAAGAGGCTGCGCCGTGGCCCGCGTCACCGCGATCAGCACGGCGAAATGTTCCGCTATGGCCTGCAGAACATGCCGCGCCTCGGACTCTGCCGGCAGCGGTTCCAGCGCCGCCCGCAGGCGTTGCAGGCTGGCCTGTTTCTTTGCCGTGTCGAGGGCTTTGTCAGCCTCGATCTCAGGGCCGATCACCGCCAGCCAGGTGGCGATCAATCGCACCGGCCGCACCACCTGGGCGCGGCAGGCGGGATCGCTTTCCAGCGTGTCCGAAAGCGCGATCAGCGCCTCGAAAATCGATTCCAGGCTTTGCAGGCGCAAGGTGAGCTGCGCGCCGCGCGGCGAGACCAGCCCGCGGCCGCGGAAGGTCTCGAAAGCGACGGTGCGCGCGGCCTCGATCGCCTCCCGCACCTCGCGCCGGTGCCGGGCGGCATGTTCCTCGAAGGCGGCGACCGTTTCCTCCGCATGCGCCAGGGAAGCCAGTTCCTTGGTCAGTTCGGCCAGCCTCCGGCAGACATCGGCGACCACCCGGCGCGACGGCGCGTAAGGATGCAACCGCCAGATCACCAGCGTGAGCAGCACCGCCCAGGCGGCCCCGGCGGCGAAATTCAAGCCCGCCATCCCGGCCTGATGCAGGCTGGTGAGCGGCGTGCCGAGCGCCAGCACAATGACGATCGAGAGCAGGCTGCCGACCTGCTGCCCGACCTGGCCGTAAACCCGCACATAGCTCGCGGCGAAAATCGCGAGCCCGGCGAGGAGGGCGGAAATCCATAGCCCCTCGCCGCGCAGAAACCCGAACACGGCATAGGCGACGAGGCTGCAGAGCGCGAAGGCGACCACCGCCGAGGCGCGCCGGAGCATCGTGCCGCCGGGATCGGCGAAACAGGTGAGCAGCGCGCCGAGCGCCGCCAGGTCGAAATGCGGCAGGTTGAAAAGCTGCGCCACGATCAGCATGGCGGCCACCGCGATGCCGGCGCGCGCGCCTTCGGCGAGCGAGACGGCACGCGGATTGAGGGCGATGGGCAGGTCGCGGAGCTTCATGAAATCATCTCCGCCGGAATAGCCTGTGTCATGCCCAGTGCGTCACCTCTCCTGATGGCTTTGGTTAGTCAGGATTGTGGCAAGGTTCGGGCCGTTAGCGGATGATCGCGTCAGACGCCCTCATCGCCGAACTTATTGGATTTCGGAAAACCGTTGGGCGGCAGGCGGCCGGCCTGGGCACGGCTGCCGAGCCATTCGGCGAGCTTGGTTTCCGTGCGGGTGTTCGCGCCGAGCCGCCAGGTCAGGCCCTGGGCGAAGGTGAACACCTTCACATCGGCGAGCCCGCCATCCTTGTATTTCTGCAGCTGTACGCCAGCACCTTTCGGCATTTCCGGCACCTCGACCAGGGGGAAGACGAGCAGCTTGCGGTTCTGGCCGATCACCGCGACATGGTCGCCCTTGACCGGCACGCAGGCATGCCATTCCTCGCCCGGCTTCAGGTTGAGGATCTGCCGCCCGGCGCGGCGCTCGGAGACCAGCTCCGCGCCCGGCACGATGAAGCCCCGGCCCGAGCTGGAGGCGACCAGATATTTGCCCAGCATGTCAGGCAGGAACAAACGCAGGATACCGTCCTCATTGGGCAGTTCGATCACCAGCCGGATTGCCTGGCCGTCACCGCGGCCACGCGGAATGTCCGAGGCCTTGATGGTGTAAACACGGCCATTGGTGCCAAGCAGCGCGATTTGGTCGGTCGATTCGCAGCGCAGCAGGAAGGCGAGATGGTCGCCTTCCTTGAATTTCAGCTCGGCATCATCGGCAAGATGGCCTTTCTGCGCGCGTATCCAGCCTTTCTGGCTGAGGATCACGGTGATCGCCTCGCGCTCGACCAGCGCCTCGGCGACGATTTCCACGACCGGTGCGGCGGCGCTGATCTGCGTGCGCCGGGCGCCGAGCGGGCCGGCGCCGAATTTCTCGCGCACCTCGGCGATCTCGGTGGCGATCTTCTCCCAGCGCTTGCGCTCGTCTTTGAGCAGCGCGTTCAGCGATTTCTGCTCAGCGGTGAGCTTCTTGTGCTCGTTGCGGATCTCCATCTCTTCGAGGCGGCGCAGCGAGCGCAGGCGCATATTCAGGATCGCCTCGGCCTGAAGCTCGGTGAGCGTGAAGCTCTTCATCAGCACCTTCTTGGGCTCGTCCTCGGTGCGGATGATGCGGATCACCTCATCGAGATTGAGGAACACCGCGAGATAGCCTTCGAGGATTTCCAGGCGCCGGGCGATGGCGTCGAGCCGGTGGTTGGAGCGGCGGACCAGCACCTCATGGCGATGGTCGAGCCAGGCGCGCAGCAGGTCGCGCAGCCCCATCACCCGCGGGGTACGGCCGTCCGACAGCACGTTCATGTTCATCGCGAAGCGCGATTCCAGCGCGGTCGCGCGGAACAGCGAGGCCATCAGCATGTCGGCATCCACGGTGCGCGATTTCGGCTCCAGCACCAGGCGGATGGTCTCGGCGCTCTCATCGCGGATGTCGCCCAACAGCGGCAGCTTCTTTTCCGACAGCAGTAGCGCGATCTGCTCGACCAGGCGGGATTTCTGCACCTGGTACGGGATTTCCGTGACCACGATCACCCAGGTGCCGTTCTTCTGCGCCTCCTTGACCCAGCGCGCGCGGGTGCGCAGCGAGCCCCTGCCCGTCTCATAGGCGGCGCAGATCGTGGCTTCGTCCTCCACCAGCTCGCCGCCGGTGGGGAAATCCGGCCCGCGCAGATGTTGCAGGAGCGCCGCCGTGTCGGCCTCGGGATGGGCGATGAGATGCATCGCCGCGGCACAGACTTCGCCGGCATTATGGGGCGGGATCGAGGTCGCCATGCCCACCGCGATGCCGCTCGCGCCGTTCGCCAGCAGGTTCGGGAAGGCGCCCGGCAGCACCATCGGCTCCTGCTCTTCGCCGTCATAGGTGGGGCGGAAATCCACCGCATTTTCGTCGATGCCGCGCAGCAGCAGCTCGGCGATCTCGGTCAGGCGCGATTCGGTGTAGCGCATCGCCGCCGCGTTATCGCCGTCGATATTGCCGAAATTGCCCTGGCCTTCGATCAGCGGAAAGCGCGAGGCGAAATCCTGGGCGAGCCGCACCAGCGCCTCATAAATCGACGAATCGCCATGCGGGTGAAACTTACCCATCACGTCACCGACCACGCGGGCGCATTTCTTGAAGCCGGAGCGCGGATCCAGCTTCAGCTGGTGCATGGCGTAGATGAGCCGGCGATGCACCGGCTTCAGCCCGTCCCGCGCATCCGGGAGCGAGCGCGACATGATGGTGGAGAGCGCATAGGCCAGATAACGTTCCGAAAGCGCGTCTCTGAGGGGCGCTTCCTCGATCTGGCCGCGAATGTCATCCGGCATGTTTCTGCTCCTATTGCTGCGCCGCGAGGCGACCCGAAAGCAGGTCATAGAGACGCGCGCGCGCCGTTGGAAGGGGGCGATGGCGGCTGCCGAACACGTCGCGCGCGAGGAAATGCTGGGTCAGGCGCAGCCCGGCGACGCTATCGGCAAGGTCTGGCTCAGTGTCACTGAGCAGAAATTCCGGAAGTTTCAGCAGCCGGTCGACCCATTCGCCGGCCTGGGACAGGGTCACGGCGCGGCCGGTGCGAGGCGAGACATAGGCGAGCCTGTCATTGCCGCCGGCTGAGGTGGAAAAATCCAGCCCGAAACCGAGTTCACGCAACAGATCGAGCTCCCAGCGCACCAGAGCCGGCAGCGGAAAACCGGCAATGTCTATGCCGGCCAGCAATCTGGTGAGGCCGGCAAACACGTCCGGCGCGGGCTCGCGCTCCGGCAGCGCCCCGGCGGCCAGCGCGCAGGCGGCCTCAAGAATAGCGAGCGTTTCGGCATCCTGCATCGCCAGCGCTGCGCCGGGATGCACCAGCTCGCCGGTGATCGCGCCGAGCTGTTCGGAGAGCCGCGCTACCCAGCGCGCCGAAAGCAGGTTGCCCTTCTGCCAGATCGCCACCTTGCGCCGCGACGCGCCGCCTTTGGCGAGGCCCTTCCAGGCGCCGAACGGGGTCAGTACCGTGACGAGAAGATCGCCCTCGCCATAGGGGGCGGTCTCCAGGACGATGGCGGGTTCCTGCCATTCCATCTCAGATCACAGAAAGACAAGAAAGTAAGTAGCCGCTTTTTGAAAAAAGCGGCGCAAAAACTTCTTTGACTTTGGGCCTGTGGCAGCGACGCCACGGGCCCAAAGTCACAAAGTTTTTTTGCTTCTTTTTGTTCACAAAAAGAAGCCTTCCTTCCTTGCTTTTACTTACTTCAGGGCCGCCTTAGCCGTCTCCGCCAGATAAGACGCGGCGATCGGCAGCAGCTCATCATTATAGTCGAAGTTCGAATTATGCAGCCCGGCCGAGGGGCCGTTGCCGAGCCAGGCATAGCAACCGGGCACGCGCTCGAGGAAAAAGCCGAAATCCTCGGCGCCCATCGTCGGCCGCATATCGTGCCGCACCTTGCGGCCCATGCCGGCCGCGACACCCGCGGCGAGCTCGACCTCGGCCTCATGGTTGACGGTCGGCGAGAGGTAATTGCCGAATTCGGCCTCGGCCTTCAGGTTGAAGGCGGCGGCGGTGTGCTCGGCCACTTCGCGCATGCGCTTTTCGAGGAATTTCATCACCTCGTTGCTGTGCGCGCGATAGGTGCCGCCGATGCTGGCACTCTCGGGGATCTGATTGAACGCCTCGGCGCCCTGCATGCGGGTGACGGAGATCACCGCCGACTGCACCGGCTCGACATTGCGGGCGACAATGGCGTTCAGCGCCACGATCAGATGCGCCGCACCCTGTACCGGGTCGGCGGTGAGATGCGGCATCGCCGCGTGGCCGGCATGGCCGGTGAGCTTGATGGTGTAATTGCCGGCGGCGGCCATGCTCGCACCGCGATGCAGCATCACCGTGCCGGTCTCGAGATCCGGCCAGTTATGGTAGCCGAAAATGCGCTCCATCGGGAAACGCTCGAACAGCCCGTCCTCGATCATGGCGACCGCGCCGCGATAGCCTTCCTCGGCGGGCTGGAACACGAAACGCACGGTGCCGGACCAGCCAGTGTCGTCGAGCAGCATCTTGGCCGCACCGAGCAGCGAGGTGGTGTGCCCGTCATGGCCGCAGGCATGCATGATTCCCGGAGTTTTCGACGCATAGGGCTTGCCGGTGGTCTCGGTGATGGCCAGCGCATCCATATCGGCGCGCAGGCCGACCGAACGGTTGGACGCGCCGCGCGTCAGCGTTGCCACCACGCCGTGCCCGCCGACATTGGCGGTGTAGGGAATGCCCATTTCCTTGAGCTTTTCGCAGACGAAAGCGGCCGTGGCGGATTCCTGCAGCGACAGCTCAGGGTGGGCGTGCAGATGATGCCGCCAGGTGGTCATCGCTTCAGTAATGTCGAAAGGCATGACGAATACCCCTTAAGATTCAATGAATACGTGTATAGTTGAGGCTTTGGCGGGTTTTGTCGAGGCGGGTCAGGCCTCGGCCATGGCGATGTAGTTGATCGACATGTCCCGCGTGATGGCGAAGCCGCGCCTCAGCGGCGAGAAGGACATGCCCGCGCTGTCCGCCAGCCGCAGCCCGGCGCCGCCGCAGAACCGGCCAAGCTCCTCGGGCGTGATGAAATGCCGCCAGTCATGCGTGCCGACGGGCAGCAGACGGAGCAGATATTCCGCGCCGAATTTCGCCACCATATAGGATTTGGCCGTGCGGTTCAGCGTGGAGAGGAAGAGCAGCCCGCCAGGTTCGAGCAGAGCGGCCAGGGTGCGCGACGAAAGCGGCCGGGTCGGCGACATGTTCGATGATCTCGAGCGCCGTGATCACCGGGAATTTCTGTCCCTCGGCGGCGAGGGCCTCGGCGGTGCCGGCACGATAGGCAAGGCGAAGCCCCCTGCCCTCGGCATGGGCCTTGGCAGCGGCGATCGCCTCGGCGCCGGCATCCAACCCGAGCACGTCGCAGCCGGCGCCGGCCAGCGACTCGGAGAGCAGCCCGGCGCCGCAGCCGACATCCAGCACGCGGACCTCGGTGCTGCCGAACTTCCGGCGGATACGCTCGAGAATCCAGCCCGCGCGGCAGGGATTCATCATATGCAAGGGCTGCATCGGGCCGGACGGGTCCCACCAGCGCGCCGCCAGCGCGTCGAATTGGGCGATTTCCTCGGGTCTGACCGAATCTTTTTGCATCGCGCTTCACTCCCGCCGGGCCAGGGCGCGGCCGAACCGCCCTTGCCTTAGCAAATCATCCAGAAAAACGTTCTCAAGAACGTCGGTGGCGACACGTCTGCGTGTTGCACCCCCAAACATTCAGGCTGTATGTGACGCCCTTGCCGGTTTTCCACAAGGGATAGGTGAATGGCGCGTATCGTGATGAAATTTGGCGGCACCTCCGTCGCCGATCTGGACCGTATCCGCAATGTCGCGGCGCGGGTGAAGGCCGAGGTCGAGCGCGGCAATGAGGTGGCGGTGGTGGTTTCCGCCATGTCGGGCCAGACCAACCAGCTGGTCGATTGGTGCCAGAAACTCTCCCCGCTGTTCGACGCCCGCGAATATGACGCCGTGGTGTCGACCGGCGAGCAGGTGACGGCCGGGCTGACCGCCATCGCCCTGCAGAATATCGGCGTCGATGCGCGCAGCTGGATGGGCTGGCAGATCGCTGTGGAAACCGATGGCCAGCATGGCAAGGCGCGCATCGCCTCGATCGAGGGCGAAGAGCTGATCCCCCGCATGAAGAGCGGGCAGATCCCGGTGGTGGCCGGGTTCCAGGGCATCGGCCCGGATAATCGCGTCACCACGCTCGGCCGCGGCGGCTCGGACACTTCGGCGGTGGCGCTGGCGGCGGCGCTCAAGGCGGATCGCTGCGACATCTACACCGATGTGGACGGCGTCTATACCACCGATCCAAGGATCGTGCCGAACGCGCGTAAGCTTGCTAAAATCACCTATGAGGAAATGCTGGAGCTCGCCTCGGTCGGCGCGAAAGTGCTGCAGACCCGCTCTGTCGAGCTGGCGATGAAGGAGCGCGTGCGCGTGCAGGTGCTGTCCAGCTTCAAGGATATGCCCGGAACTCTGGTTGTTGATGAGGAAGAAGTCGTGGAACAGGAAATCGTCGCGGGCATCGCTTATTCGCGGGATGAAGCGAAAATCACCGTGCGCCGGGTGCCGGATCGTCCGGGCATCGCCGCCGCCATTTTCGTGCCTTTGTCCGAGGCGCATATCAATGTCGATATGATCGTCCAGAACCTCGCCGCCGACGGCACGACCGACATGACCTTCACCGTCGGCAAGACCGATTTCCCCCGCGCCCTGCAGGTGCTGGAGACGGCGCGCCAGGAGATCGGCTATGCGGAAATCACCTCCGACCATAATGTCGCGAAGATTTCCGTGGTCGGCGTGGGCATGCGCAGCCATGCCGGCGTGGCGAGCACCATGTTCAGCACGCTGGCCGAGCGCGGCATCAACATCCAGGTGATCTCCACCAGCGAGATCAAGGTGAGCGTGCTGGTGGCGGCCGAATATACCGAGCTCGCGGTGCGCGCTCTGCACACGGCGTACGAACTCGATGCTTGATCTTCTGCCCGCCGCCGAGGCGCGCTTCAAGGCTCTGCAAGAGCGCGGCGCCGCTTTCCTCGGCACCGAGTTCGCGATCCTTGGCGGGGCGATGAGCTGGGTGAGCGAGCGCAACCTCGTCGCCGCCATCTCCAATGCCGGCGGCTTCGGCGTGATCGCCTGCGGGGCGATGACGCCGGCGCTGCTGGAAGCCGAGATCGCCGCCACCCAGGCGCTGACGCAAAAGCCGTTCGGCGTGAACCTGATCACCATGCATCCCGCGCTCGACGAGCTGGTGCAGGTGTGCCTGCGCGCCAAGGTCGGGCATATCGTGTTCGCGGGCGGCATTCCGCCGGCCCCGGCGATCCGCGCCGCCAAGGAAGGCGGCGCCAAGGTCATCGCCTTCGCCCCCGCTCTGGTGCTGGCCAAGCGCTTCATGAAATCCGGCGTCGATGCGCTGGTGATCGAGGGCTCCGAGGCCGGCGGGCATATCGGCCCGGTGTCGCTCACCGTGCTGGCGCAGGAGATCCTGCCGCATATCCGCGACGTGCCGGTTTTCGTCGCCGGCGGTCATCGGCCGTGGCGAGGCGATCCTGAGCTATCTTGAAATGGGCGCCGCCGGCGCGCAGCTCGGCACCCGCTTCGCGGCCTCCGCCGAAAGCATCGCGCATGCCAATTTCAAGCAGGCTTTCGTGCGCGCCAACGCCCGTGATGCGATCCCCTCGATCCAGCTGGACGAGCGTTTCCCGGTCATCCCGGTGCGCGGCCTCGTCAATGAGGGCACCAAGAAATTCCTCACCCATCAGGCCGAAGTGGTGCAGAAATTCCAGTCCGGCGACGCTCGACAAGGGTGCCGCGCAACTGGAAATCGAGCATTTCTGGGCTGGCGCGCTGCGGCGGGCGGTGATCGACGGCGATGTCGAAAACGGGTCGGTGATGGCCGGGCAGTCGGTCGGCATGGTCACCGCGGTCCAGCCCGTGGCGGACATTCTGGCGGAATTGAAAGCCCAGGCGGTCGCCGCCTTGGTGGCACGTGCCGCAGGATCTTGAGACCATGCCCAAGCCGCCGCAGACGCCGGCGCAAGCCGAAATTCGGCGATAGCCAGGCAGCTTTTTGCGCGCCTGAGGGAGGCACTCGCCTCCGGCCATGCCGGGCTGCCGGACATTGCCGAGCTGGTGGCGCAGGGCCTGCCGGCCGATGCCAGCGTGATCTATGTGGCCCGCCCCGGCGAGGTGCTGGAGCTGGCCGCCACCTACGGGCTGAATGTGAGCGCTGTCGGCCGCACCCGGCTGCGGATCGGCGAGGGCATCATCGGCATGGTCGCCGCCTCGGGCGACCCGCTGAACCTCGCCGACGCGCAGAACCATCCGCGCTATGTCTATCGCGCCGAAATCGGCGAAGAAAACATGGCCGCGATGCTGGCAATGCCGGTGAAGCGCGCCGGGCGGATCCTCGGCGTGATCGCGGTGATGTCGCGCGAGGCCAGGCTGTTCGCACCGGTCGAGGTCGAGGCGGTGGCGACCGTGGCCATGCTGCTGGCGGAAATTCTCGTTCAGGCCGGCGCCACCGAAGCGCCTGAGGAAGGGCTCTCCGGCGCCCTGCCCCGCCGCTATGCCGGGCACGCTCTGGCGCCGGGCATCGCCCGCGGCCAGATCCTCGTCTATGGCGCCACGCCGCCGATCGCGCGGCTGCTCACCGACGATTCGGCCACCGAGCTGGAGCGGCTGGACCAGGCGCTGGACGCGGCGAACAAGAGCCTCGACAAGCTGATCTCCGCCTCGCTGCCGGGCGGCAACGCGCCGCGCGACGTGCTGGAAGCCTATCGCATGGTGGCGCAATCCTCCGGCTGGCTGACCCAGGTGCGCGACGCGATCAATGACGGCCTTACCGCCGAGACCGCCGTGGACAAGGTGGCGCGCAACCTGCGCGAACGGATGCGGCGCATCGCCGACCCTTATCTGCGCGAGCGGCTGGCCGATATCGAGGACATGGTGAACCGGCTGATGGTGGCGCTCGGCGGCATGGCGCCGAAACCTGACTGCGCCGAGGGGACCATTCTGCTGGTGCGGCGGCTGGGGCCGGCGGACCTGCTGGATTGGCATGCGCGCGGCATTGCCGGCGTGGCGATCGAGGAGGCGAGCCCCTCCGGCCATGCGGCGATCCTGGCGCGCGCGCTGGGCCTGCCGGCGCTCGCGGTCGATCGCGGCGCGGTGGAAGCGGCCACCAGCGGCGAAGAAGCGCTGCTCGACGCCGAGGGCGAGACGCTGATCCTGCGTCCCGAGCCGGAGGTGATCCAGGTTTATGAACGGGCTTTGCAGGCGCGCAGCGTGCGCGCCGCCGAGCTTGCGACCTATCGCGACCGTCCGGCGATCACCAAGGATGGCACCGCGATATCGCTGATGATGAATGTCGGCCTGGCGCTGGAGCTGGACCAGCTGGAGCGCAACGGGGCCGATGGGATCGGCCTGTACCGCACGGAAATCGCCGCCCTGGCGGCGGGTGGCGTGCCCGATGTCGCGGGCCAGGCCGCGGAATATGCGCGGGTGCTCGACCGTGCCCGCGGCAAGCCGGTGCAGTTCCGCACGCTCGATCTCGGCGCCGACAAGCTGCTGCCAGGCGAGGCCTCCGGCGATGAGGAAAACCCGGCGATGGGCTGGCGCTCCATTCGCATCGGCCTCGACCGGCCGGCGATCCTGCGCCGGCAGTTGCGCGCGCTGCTGCTGGCCGCACAGGGACGGCCGCTTTCCATCATGTTTCCGATGGTGGCCACGGTCGAGGAATTCCGCGCCGCGCGGGACCTGCTGGAGGCCGAGATCGCCCGCGTCCGCCCGCCCCCGGCGCAGATCGAGGTGGGCACGATGATCGAAGTGCCCTCGCTGCTGTTTCAGCTGCCGGGCTGCTGGCGGAGGCGGATTTCGTCTCGGTCGGCACCAACGACCTGATGCAATTCCTCTTCGCCGCCGATCGCGGCACGCCGGGGCTGGCGGATCGCTATGACGCGCTTTCCGCGCCGGTGCTGGAGCTGATCGAACAGCTGGTGGTAGCCTGCAACCAGGCGGGCGTGCCGCTTTCCATCTGCGGCGAGGTCGCGGGCGGGCCGCTGGAGGCGCTGGCCTTCGCGGCGGTGGGCGTGACCCGGCTGTCAATGTCGGGCAACGCCATTTTGCCGGTCAAGGCCCTGCTGGTGGAAGCGGATCTGAACGCGCTGCGGCCGATCTTGCGTGAACTGCGCCGCGCCGGGGCGGCCGGCGGCAGCATCCGCGAGCCGCTCACCGCCTGGGCGCGCGAACATAATTTGCCCATCTGAAGCGTGCCATGCACCTCCCGGTAGCGCGCCGTAAACGAGCAGTATAGAAAGCGCAGCAAGATGCCGAACGATTCACTGCCAAATGAGACGATCGATCAGGGTTATCCCCCGTCCGCTTCCGGCGCGACGCAGGTGGGAGCCGGGCTGCGCGAGGTCCGCGAACGGCTGGGCTGGCAGCTCGCCGATGTCGCCGAGGCATTGCGCATCCGCCTGCCCTATCTCGAAGCGATCGAGCGCGGCGATCTCACCGCCCTGCCCGGACCTGCCTATCAGACCGGCTTCGTGCGCTCCTACGCGCAATTGCTCGGGCTCGATCCTGAGGAAATTCTCCGCCGCTTCCAGGCCGAGGGGCTCGGCCGGGCGCCGAAAGCGCAGCTGAGCTTTCCCGCGCCGGTGCCCGATCGCGGCGTGCCCAGCGGAGCCATCGCGCTGGTCGGCGTGGTCGCGGTGCTGGTCGGCTACGGGCTCTGGTACCATTATACCGCGCATGAGCGTCATCTCGCTTTGACCGTGCCGAACGTGCCGGCCGAACTGGCGCCGCTTGCGGTGCCGCCGAAGCCGCCTACGCCGGTCCAGCCCAAGCCGGTGGCCAGCGCCTGCCCCGGTTGCGGCGCCGACGACGCCGGCCTCGACATCGACCATTCCGACAACGGCAAGCGCGCCGGCGACGTCTTCGACGCCGGCGCCAGCGACCACACCGATGACGACGCCGGTGACCGGTTCCACGCCCTCGGCCGCGCCGGGCCCCATGCCGCCCACATCGGCGGCCTCGGCATCAACGCAAGCGGCAAGCCAGGCGCCGGCGACCCAAGGGGTGGTGGCGGCGCCGGCTCCGGACAGTGCCGTTCAGGGCGAGGCGATTCTCGCGACCTCCGACAGCTGGGTCCAGGTGCGGGACGCCACCGGCACCATCTTGTTCAGCAAGGTCCTGCGGGCCGGGCAAAGCTGGCCCGTGCCGCAGGAAGCCGGCCTGACCATGACCACCGGCAATGCCGGCGGCACGGAGATCACCAAGGACGGCAAGCCCGGCGCGCCGCTCGGGGCGACCGGGGTCGTCCTGCACCGTTACAATCTCACGCCGCCTGCCGCCTCCGGCGCGGCCAATGCAAACAATTGATGGAGTAGCCATGAACTACCGCGAATACCAGCAGATCGACCGCCGCAAGAGCCGCCAGATCAGCGTTGGCAATGTGAAGGTCGGCGGCGATGCGCCCGTTTCGGTGCAGACCATGACCAACACCCTGACCACCGACGTTGAGGCGACCGTGGCGCAGATCCTGCGCGCCGAGGCGGCGGGCGTGGACATCGTCCGCGTCTCCTGCCCGGATGAGGAAAGCACCGCGGCGCTGAAGGACATCGTGAAACAGGTGAACGTGCCGATCGTGGCCGACATCCATTTCCACTATAAGCGCGGCATCGAGGCCGCCGAGGCGGGTGCGGCCTGCCTGCGCATCAATCCCGGCAATATCGGCAGCCCGGACCGCGTGCGCGAAGTGATCAAGGCGGCGCGCGACCATAATTGCTCGATGCGCATCGGCGTGAATGCCGGCTCGCTGGAGAAGCATCTGCTCGAGAAATATGGCGAGCCGAACCCCGAGGCGCTGGTGGAATCCGCCCTGGAGCACGCGAAGATCCTGCAGGACCACGATTTCCACGAATTCAAGATCAGCGTGAAAGCGTCGGACGTGTTCATGGCGGTCGCCGCCTATCAGCAGCTCGCGGAAGTCTGCGACCACCCGCTGCATATCGGCATCACCGAGGCGGGCAGCAAGCGCGCCGGCACGGTGAAATCCTCGATCGGGCTGGGCTCGCTGCTCTGGGCCGGCATCGGCGACACGATGCGCGTTTCGCTCTCCGCCGAGCCGGAAGAGGAAGTGCTGGTCGGCTGGGATATCCTGAAGTCGCTCGGCATCCGCCATCGCGGCGTGCGCATCATTTCCTGCCCGTCCTGCGCGCGCCAGGGCTTCAACGTGATCAAGACCGTCGAGACGCTGGAAGAGCGGCTCGCCCATATCCAGACGCCGATCACCCTCTCGATCATCGGCTGCGTGGTGAACGGCCCCGGCGAGGCGCTGATGACGGATCTCGGTTTGACCGGCGGCGGCAGCGGCCGGCACATGATCTATTCGGCCGGCAAGACCGACCATACGATCGACGGCGCGGACATGGTTTCGCACATTGTCGACCTGGTGGAAGCCAAGGC
Organism: uncultured Pseudomonadota bacterium; assembly: GCA_963798115.1. GTDB lineage: Bacteria > Pseudomonadota > Alphaproteobacteria > Acetobacterales > Acetobacteraceae > Acidocella. The sequence goes on along the minus strand of CAWCRT010000007.1, from coordinate 248,974 downwards.
CGAAGAGCTGAAGGCCGCCGAAGCTGCGGCCAAGGCCAGCGCGGCGTAAGGCACATGGCGGGGCGGATTTCAGGCCGGATTGACGGTGAGCGTTAGCCGGGGCCTTTCTTCCGCCCCCCTGCCGACCTCTTTTCCGTTTTTCTGTTCGAAAGTTCGCTCCTCATGGCTCAAGCACTGCAACCCGTTCGCGGCACCCGTGATCTGATCGGCGAGGATGCCGCGCGCTACGCCCATGTGGTGGCGACGGCGCGGCGGGTCAGCGCGCTCTACGGCTTCGCCGAGTGGCAGACGCCGATTTTCGAAGATACGCGCGTCTTCTCCCGCACGCTCGGCGAGACCTCCGATGTCGTGACCAAGGAGATGTACACGTTCGAGGATCGCGGCGGCGATTCCGTGACACTGCGGCCCGAGGGCACGGCCGGCGTGTGCCGCGCACTGATCACCAACGGCCTGACGCAGACCCTGCCGCAGAAGGTCTTCTATGCCGGCCCAATGTTCCGCTATGAGCGGCCGCAGAAAGGGCGTTACCGGCAGTTCCACCAGATCGGGCTCGAGCTGCTGGGGCCGAGCGTGCCGCTGGCCGATGCCGAGGTGATCGCCGCCGGCTGGCAGATCCTGAACGAGCTTGGCATCGCGCAGGATGTCATGCTGAACATCAACACGCTGGGCGATGCCGAGAGCCGCGCCAATTACCGCGCAGCGCTGGTGGCCTATTTCACCCGGCACGAAGCCACCCTGTCCGCCGACAGCAAGATGCGCCTGGAGAAGAATCCGTTGCGGATTCTCGATTCCAAGGATGAAGGCGACCAGCGCCTGGTCGCCGATGCGCCGGTGATCTACGAGCATCTCACGGATGCCGCCGCAACGTTCTACAGCGAACTGAAAGCGGCCCTTACCGTGTTCGGCGTGCCGTTCACGGAAAATCCCCGCATCGTGCGCGGGCTCGATTATTATAATCACACCGCGTTTGAATTCGTGACCACTGCGCTTGGGTGCGCAGGGCACTGTTCTTGCGGGTGGCCGCTATGACGGGCTGGTGGAACAGATGGGCGGGCCGAATGTGCCAGGCATTGGCTGGGGTGCGGGCATCGAGCGGCTTTCGATGCTGATCGCCGCCCCCGGCAACGCCGCCGCACCTGTGGCGGTGATCCCGATGAATGACGAGTTTCAGGCGCCGGCCTTGGATGTTTTGAAATTCCTGCGCGGCGCTGGCGTGGCCGCCGAGACCGCCTATTCCGGCAACGCGAAAAAACGCCTGGAGCGCGCCAACAAATCTGGTGCGACCTTCGCCGTGCTGGTCGGCACCGAGATCAAGCTGAAAAACCTTGCGGACGGAACGCAACAGGACGTGGCCCTGGCCGACTTGCCCGGCCTGCTGCGCGCTTGATTTTCTTTAATTCATGGGGTCTGGGGCCTTTCGGCCCCAGCGGGTCGAGGGCAGAGCCCTCGCCTTTATTAGGCTTTTTTGAATGAACAACATCGACCAAAAACTAGACCGCATCCTAGCCCGCGCCGAGGAGCTGCGCTTCATGCTCTCCGGCACGCTGAGCGGCGATGCCTTCATCAAGGCCTCCAAGGAGCTTGCGGAGATCGAGCCGATCGAAGTGCGGATCGCCGAATTGCGCGCGGCCGAGCAGGCCCGCAAGGAGGCCGAGGCGATGCTGGCGGACCCGGAAATGAAGGAGCTCGCCACGGCGGAGCTGGAAAGCCTGAAACAGAGCCTTCCGGACCTGGAAATGTCGGTGCGCCTGGCTTTGCTGCCCAAGGACGAGGCGGATGATCGTTCGGCGATTCTGGAAATCCGCCCGGCGGCGGGTGGCGACGAGGCCGGGCTGTTCGCGGCGGAACTGTTCCAGGCCTACCAGAAATATTCCGGGCTGCAGGGCTGGCGCTTCGAGGTTCTGGAATATGGCGAGAGCGAGCTGGGCGGCTTGAAGGAAGGCATCGCGGAAATCACCGGCAAGTCGGTGTTCGCCAAGCTGAAATTCGAATCCGGTGTGCATCGCGTGCAGCGCGTGCCGGCGACCGAGACGCAAGGGCGCATCCACACCTCCACCGTCACCGTCGCAATGCTGCCTGAAGCCCAAGAGGTCGACGTGGACGTGAATGAAAGCGATCTGCGCATCGACGTGTATCGCGCCTCCGGCGCCGGCGGCCAGCACGTGAACAAGACGGAATCCGCCGTGCGCATCACGCATATTCCCACCGGCATCGTGGTGGCGATGCAGGAGGAGCGCAGCCAGCACAAAAACCGCGCCAAGGCGATGAAGATCCTGCGCTCGCGCATATATGAGATGCAGCGCACGAGCCTGAACGCCACGCGCGCCGCCGATCGCAAATCCCAGGTCGGCACCGGCGACCGCTCCGAGCGCATCCGCACCTATAACTTCCCGCAAGGGCGGGTGACGGACCACCGCATCAATCTCACTTTGCACAAGATCGACCGGGTAATGCTGGGCGAGATGGATGATGTTATCGACGCGCTGATCGCCGAGGACCAGGCGGCGCGGCTGGCGGCGGAGAATTGATCTCCACCGCCGCCGCGCTGACGCTGATCACAGAAACGCTGGCGGCGGCGGGGATCGAGGCGCCGCGGCGCGAGGCCCGCATTCTGCTCGCCGCCGCCGCGGGCGTGAGCGCCGCCGGATTGCTGGCGCTGGATGAGGTGGACGAGGCGAAATTCATGCCCTTGCTGCATCGGCGCGCGGCACGCGAGCCGATGGCCTATATTCTCGGCCGCCGGGAATTCTGGGGGCTGGAATTCGCCGTCTCGCCGGCGACGCTGATCCCCCGGCCCGATACCGAAACGCTGATCGAGGCGGTGCTTGAGGCCGGCGTGAAGCCACGGACCGTGCTCGATCTCGGCACCGGGACGGGCTGCCTGCTGCTCGCCGCCTTGCATGAATTTCCGCAGGCCTTTGGCGTGGGTGTCGATCTGCAGCCGCAGGCGGCGGCGCTGGCGCGGGCCAATGCGGCGGCGCTCGGCATGGCGGACCGGGCGGCGTTCCTGGCCGGGAGCTGGGCCGAGGCGCTGGCGGGCGCGTTCGACCTCGTGCTCTCCAACCCGCCTTATATCGAGGCCGCGGATGTGGCAGGGCTGATGCCGGAAGTGGCGCGCTATGAGCCGCTCTCCGCTTTGGCCGGCGGGGCGGACGGGCTGGACGCCTACCGCGCCATTATCGCCGCCCTGCCCCGGCTGCTCGCGCCGGACGGGCTGGCGGTGCTTGAACTTGGCGCCGGGCAGGCCATGTCCGTAACGGAACTGGCGGCGGAAGCTGGTTTTTCCTGTACCACGCGGCCGTCTCTCGATGGCATCGAACGGGCTGCCCTCCTGACCCGTTACAAATAGGCCATTGGCAGAAAGCCAATATCGGGCTAAGCACGTGGTGCGGATGAATTAGCCGTGAGTCTCGGCGCGTGGCTGAGACCAGCTTGGGGTTTGGCGGTGCAGACGCACCCCGCCGCGCAAAGCAATCTTACGAGGATAGACGAGAAGCAATGAACATGAAGCGCATGCGTGGTCGCAACCATCGCCCGAACGGTGGTGGTGGCGGCGGTGGTGGCGGCGGCGGGTTTCGCAACCAGCAAAACGGCATCCCGCTGAACCGCAACCACGTATTCGACAGTTCCGGTCCGGAAATGCGGGTGCGCGGCACCGCCCAGCAGCTGTATGATAAATACCAGCAGCTCGCCCGCGACGCCTTCAGCAATGGCGACCGCGTGACCGGCGAGGCGTATTACCAGCACGCCGAGCATTATTTCCGCATCATCAGCGCCATCAACCAGGCACAGGGCCTGCAGAACCAGCAAGGCGGGCAGCAGCAGAATCCCGGCCAGGAACGCAATTATGGCGGCCAGGGCCAGGGACATGGCGGCGAGCATCGCCGCGAGCCGCAGCAGGGCGAATTGCTGGAATCCGGCGAGGCACGGCCGCAGCAACAGGAATTCCGCCAGCAGGAATTCCGCTCCGAGAATCGCGACAATAATCATCGGGACCAGCGGGGCGACCAGCGGGAAAATCGCCGCTTCGAGCCGCGCCCCCCGCGCCCTGATCGCCCGGAGCGCAACGAGCCCCGCTTCCGCTCCGAGAACGTGATGGATACGCGCATCGATATCAGCTCGGCGCTGGAAGCCGAGCTGGCGGCGGCAAGCGCGGAACCGGCGGGACTTGGCGAACAGCCCGCTCTGCCCGGAACGCTCGCAGCGCCGCAGCCCGCGCCCGAAATGGCGCCGCGCGCCATCCCCATCATGCGGAACGCGCCGCCGGCTGAAGAGCCTGCAGCACCGCAGGCCGAGGCAGCTCCCGAAGCCGCCCCCGCGCCGCGTACGCCGCGCCCGCGCGGCCGCCCGCGCATGGTTCGGCCGGATCCGGAAGCCGTTAAGGCCGAGGAGTAAGAAGCTTCTTCACCGTGGCGGCCAGGCGGTCGAGATCGTCCTCCTGGTGCGCTGCGGTGAAGGTGAAACGAAGCCGCGCCGTGCCTTCCGGCACGGTCGGCGGACGGATGGCGGCGACGAGAAACCCCGCCTCCTGCAATTGTTCGGAAATTTTCAGCGCCTCGGTGGCGGAGCCTACGATCAGCGGCACGATCGGGCTGGTCGCCTCGGGCAGGCCGAGTGCCGCCGTGAAGCGCCGCGCCAAGGCCAAAGGCCGTGCCGCGTAAGCGGGATTCGCCGCGATGAAATCGAGTGCCGCGATCGCCGCCGCCACAGTGCCGGGCGGCAGGCCGGTGGTGTAGACGAAACTGCGCGCGCGGTTGCGCAGCAGCGCCACGACAGGTTCAGAGGCGCAGACATAACCGCCATAACCGCCAATGGCTTTCGAGAGCGTGCCCATCTGCAGCGGCACGCGCCCCGCCCCTTCCGGCTTCGGCACCACGCCGAGGCCATGCGCGTCATCGGTCATCAGCCAGGCATCATGCGCCTCGGCGAGATCGGCCAGCGCCGCCACCGGGGCCAGATCGCCATCCATGGAAAACACCGTGTCGGTGGCGATCATCGCATGGCCATGGTCCCGGCGATGCGCCGCCAGCAATTCGGCGAGATGCGCCATGTCGTTATGCCGGAAGGTGATGGTTCTCGCGCCGGAAAGCTTCGCGCCGGCCCAGATGCAGGCATGGGCCAGCTCATCGACAAAAATCGCATCCTCCTTGCCGATCAAGGCCGGGATCAGGCCGCTATTGGCAAGATAGCCGGCGCCGAACACCATCGCATCCCCAGTGCCCTTGGCCGCGGCCAGGCGCGCTTCCAACGCCGCGTAAAGCGGATGGTTGCCGGTAACCAGGCGCGAGGCGCCCGCGCCGACACCGTAGCGCCGCGTCGCCTCCACCGCGGCCTCGACCACGGCGGGATGCACGGAGAGGCTGAGATAATCGTTGCAGGAAAAAGAAAGCAGGGTTTTGCCGCCGCGCTCAACCAGCGGATGTTGCGCGCGCGAAGTAACCTGCAATTGCCGCCGTAGCGCGCGCTGCTCCAGGGCATTAAGTTTGCCGGCGGCGAATTGGTCTAGTGAGTTCATGGCAACTCCAGCAAGAAAAGCAAGAAAGAGGCCGCTTTTGGAAAAAGCGGCGCAAAACTTTTTTGACTCTAGGCCTGAGGCGCACAAGCGGCACGGGTCTAATTCGCAAAAAGTTTTCTTACGGCTTACTTGCTGGGTGGCTCAAACAAGAAAGAGGCCGCTTTTTGGAAAAAGCGGCGCAAAAACTTTTTTGACTTTTAGGCCTGAGGCGCTCAAGCGGCACGGGCCCAATTCGCAAAAAGTTTTTTGCGCCGCTTTTTTCCAAAAAAGCGGCCTCTTGCTTTGCCTGCTAAGCGGCTTGCTTGCTAGCGCGGGGCCAGCACCATGACCATCTGGCGGTTTTCCATTTTCGGCATCTGCTCGACCTTGGTTTCCACTTCCATATCGGCGCGGATCCGTTCGAGCACCTTCACGCCCAGCTCCTGGTGAGCCATTTCACGGCCGCGGAAACGCAGCGTGACCTTCACCTTGTCACCCTCGCCGACGAAAGTCTTCATCGCGCGAAGCTTCACCTGATAGTCGTTCTCGTCGATGTTCGGGCGAACCTTCACTTCCTTGATCTCGACGACCTTCTGCTTCTTGCGCGCCTCGTTACGCTTCTTCTGCTGTTCATACTTGAACTTGCCGTAATCGAGGATTTTCGCGACCGGGGGCTCGGCGTTCGGGCTGATCTCGACAAGATCAAGGCCGACAGCGAAGGCCTTGGCGATCGCATCGCGGGTGCTCATCACCCCCTGCATCTCACCATCCTGGTCGATCAGACGGACCTGCGGAATGCGAATTTCATCATTGACCCGGGGCCCTTCACGAAGGGGCGGCGTGGGCGGCGCTGGTGGTCTGGCTATGGAAAATCTCCTGTGAACGTTTGAGCGTATTCGCTTAGTCGAAAATCAACGGCAATTGCAATCATCACGATGCATGGCAGTCAAATGCCTTGAAGCCTGCCCCCCGGCATGAGGCCGGAATGCAGGCTTCGCAGGTCTTTCAGACGCCTCAGCGGCGCAGATCGGGCGGGGTCGCTTCCTGCTTCAGCAGCGCCACGGCCTCGGCCAGAGGTAGAACTTCCTGCGTCGCCCCGCCGAGCCGGCGAATCGCCACGGTGCGCTCCTCGGCTTCCTTGCGGCCGACAACCAGAATGTTCGGCACATGATGCAGGCTGTGCTCGCGGATCTTCGCCTGGATCTTCTGGTTGGACACGTCGAGTTCGGCGGTGAGCCCGGCGGCGCGCAGGGCCTCCGCCACTTCGGCCGCATAATCATCGGCATCCGAGACGATCGTTGCCACGGTGGCCTGCACCGGCGCCAGCCAGAGCGGGAAGCGCCCGGCATATTGCTCGATGAGAATGCCGAGGAAACGTTCGAAACTGCCGATGATGGCGCGATGCAGCATCACAGGGCGCGCGCGCCCGGAATCGCTCGTCACATATTCGGCGTCCAGACGCTCGGGCAGCACGAAATCCACCTGCAGCGTGCCGCATTGCCAGTCACGGCCGATTGCATCGCGCAGCACGAATTCGAGCTTCGGCCCGTAGAAGGCCCCCTCGCCCGGGTTCAGCGTCGTAGCTCACACCGGCCGTCTCGCAGGCGGCTTTGAGCGCGCCTTCGGCACGGTCCCAGACCTCGTCGGAGCCGGCACGTTCCTCGGGGCGGTCGGAGAATTTCACCGCGAAGCTTTCGAAGCCGAAATCCTTGTAGACGGATTCCAGCAGCGCGACGAAGCGCACCGTCTCGTCCGCGATCTGATCCTCAGTGCAGAAAATATGCGCATCGTCCTGCGTGAAAGCGCGCACGCGCATGATGCCGTGCAGCGCGCCGGACGGTTCATAGCGATGGCAGGCGCCGAACTCGGCCATGCGCAGCGGCAGCTGCCGGTAGGAACGCAGGCCCTGCTTGAAGATCTGCACGTGGCAGGGGCAGTTCATCGGCTTCAGCGCCAGGGTCGTCTCTTCGTCCACCACCTCGGCGATGAACATGTTCTTGCGGTATTTGTCCCAATGGCCGGACTCTTCCCACAGGCGGCGGTCGACGAGCTGCGGCGTGCGCACCTCCTCATAGCCCGACTGTTCCAGCCGGCGGCGGATATAGGCTTCCACCGTGCGGTAGAGTTTCCAGCCTTTCTGGTGCCAGAAGATCGAGCCGACCGCCTCTTCCTGGATATGGAACAGATCCATCTCCTTGCCGATGCGGCGATGGTCGCGGCGTTCCGCCTCCTCGAGCTGGTGCAGATAGGCGTCCAGCTCCTTCTGGTCGCGCCAGGCGGTGCCGTAGATACGGCTCAGCATCGGGTTGCGGTGATCGCCGCGCCAATAGGCGCCGGCCGTCTTCTGCAGCTTGAAGGCGGTGCCGACATCCGCGGTACCGCGCATATGCGGGCCACGGCACAGATCGAGCCACTCGCCCTGGCGATAGATGGTGATGGTCTCGGAAGCCGGCAGATCGCGGATCAGCTCGGCCTTGAAACGCTCGCCGCGCGCTTCGAAAAACCGGATCGCTTCCTCGCGGTCCCATTCCTCGCGGGTGAAGGGCGCGTTGGCGGCGATGATCTCCTTCATCTTCGCTTCGATGGCGGGCAGGTCAGCGGGCGTGAACGGCTCGTTGCGGTGGAAATCGTAATAGAAGCCGTTTTCGATGGCCGGGCCGATCGTCACCTGCGTGCCGGGATAGAGCGCCTGCACCGCCTCGGCGAGCACATGCGCCGCGTCGTGGCGGATGAAGGTCAGCGCCGCCTCATCCTTGCGGGTGATGAATTTCACCGCCGCATCCTCGGTGATCTCGCGCGAAAGATCCTGCTGCTGCCCGTTCACTTCCATGGCCAGAGCGGCGCGCGCGAGGCCGGGGCCAATGGCGGCGGCGATGGTCGTGCCCGTGACCGCGCCGTCGAAAGTGCGGATGGAACCGTCGGGCAGAGTGATTGCGGGCATTGGTCTCTCTTTTGAGTAATATGAAGTTTGCGCGTTATGGCAGGGCGGCGCGGACTTGCGCAACCGGCAGGTTCGCAAGGCGGGTCTCGCGCAGAATCACCGGCCAGCCGCCATCAGGATAGCGCGGCGCGGTGAGTTTTGGATCACTGGCGCCGGAAAAAAGTACGACCGATTTCGTGCCCAAAGCGGCGGCCAGATGCATCGGCCCGGTATCATTGCCGATCGCGAGCTGCGCATGGGCCATGACGGCGGCGAGTTCCAACAGGCTGGTGCGCCCGGTCAGGTCGATCCCGCCGATTTCCACCGCCAGTTTCCGCTCTTCGGCCGAGCCGCCGACCACCGCCACCGGCATGTCCAGGCTTCGCGCCAGTTCGGTGAAATTCTGCGCCGGCCAGCGTTTTTCCGGCCGGTGTGGCGCTGCCCCCGGCACCAGCACCGCGTAGCGCGCCGGCAGGCCGAATTTCGAAATGTCGGCCTTGGCCCAGGAGAGATCCGGGACGGGCAAGGCAAAAATCCCGGCATCGTGCAGCTGGCCTTCCAGCCGCTCGCGCGAGTGCTGGAAAACCCGGTTCGGGTCCGCATGCGGCAGGGAACAGCCCTTGGCAATGCCCGACCAGGCTGGCCGGCCGGCCAGGGTGAAATAACGCGTGCTGCGCCCCGAAGTTTGCAGGTCGTAGACCAGATCGAAACCGCTTAATTGCCGCCGCAACCGCAAGAGGCCGGGAATATTCCAGAATTTCGGCCGGCGGTCGATGTCCACATGGTCGAACCAGCCCGAGGCGCGGGCCAGCGGCGCGTAGGGCGCGGTGGTCAGCAATGTGATGCGCGCCTTTGGGTGGGCGGCGCGGATCGCCGCCAAAGCGGGAAAGGCGAGAACGAAATCGCCGAGCGCGCTGAGTTTGATGACGAGGATTTCCATGCGTTCGCGCCGGGCGCGTGGGCTCAAGCTGGCATCGGCCTTTTTCATGTCAGCAGCTCCGCATAGACGTCGAGCACCGCCCCCTGCATCGCCGCCACCGAATAATGTTCCGCGATATGCGCGCGGGCCTGGCGCCCCCAAAGCACACGCTCGTCGGATGGCATGTCCAAAGCGGCATCGAGGCAGGCGGCCAAGGTCGCGGCATCGCCCGGCGGGACCAGAAAGCCGGTCTCGCCGGAAACGATCGTCTCGCGCGCCCCGCCATGGTCGGTGGCGACCACGATTCGCCCCATCGCCTGCGCCTCGACGATGGTGCGGCCAAAGGCTTCAGGGTCGGTAGAGGCGTTCACCACCACATCGGCCAGCATCATCGCCGCGGGAATGTCCTCGGTATGGCCGACCAGCCGGACCCGGTGGGCGACATCGAGCCGCTTTGCCAGAGCCATCAGCTCCGCAACGTAGCTGGTGCGCCCCTGGGCGCTACCGACGAAAATTGCCACCGCGTCCTGATGCCGCATTTGCGCCAGCGCCTCGATGAGGATTTTCTGCCCCTTCCAGGAGGTCAGCCGGCCGGGAAGCAAAATCACCGGCTCGACGAGATCCACCGCCCAGGCCCGCGCGAGCCTGTACAAACTCTCGGGCACCACCATGGCGGGATCGAACTTGTCGAGATTCACGCCGCCATGAATGACGCGCAGCCGCTCTTCCGTGGTGCCGTAGCGGTGACGGATCAGCCCGGCGATGAAATGACTCACCGCGATCACCCGGTCGCCCTGCGCCATCACCGCGTTATAGCGCCGCTTCAGCGCCGATTTTTCGCCATAGCTCCCATGATAGGTGGTCACGAACGGCGTGCCGGTGGCCTGCGTGGCCCACCAGGCGGACCAGGCCGGGGCACGGGAATGGGCATGCACCAAGTGCACGCCGCGCTGGACGATGAGCTTTTTCAACCGCCTGGCGTTGCGGCGCATTTTAAGCGGCGATTTCGTATCCAGCGGCATCTCGACGATTTCCGCGCCGGCACGCCGCGCCACGGCGTTCAGCACACCGCCCGCGCAGGCGATCAGTGCCTTGTGGCCGGTGGCATGGATCGCCTCGCAAATCTCGATCACCACGCGCTCGGCGCCGCCGGTATCGAGTTTCGGCAGCACCTGGAGAATCGTGATGGGTCGCTCAATCATGGCGGCGGCGCTATCACGTATTTGCTTCGCAGGGGAGATTATTGAAGTGAAAACCTATCGCGTGCCGGATGTGGCGCTGGAATACGAATTTCTCGAAGGGCGCGGCCCGGTCGTGGTGTTCTGCCCCGGCTTTGCCTCGGATATGGGAGGCACCAAAGCCATGCGCCTGTGGGCGCAGGCCAAAGCGCAGGGCCAGGCGATGCTGCGCTTCGACTATTCCGGCCATGGCGCGTCCCAGGGCGCCTTTACCGATGGCAGCATCGGCGACTGGACCGCGGATGCGGCGCATGTGATCGAAACGATCCTGCCGGGCCGCGAGCTGCTGCTGGTCGGCTCCTCGATGGGCGGCTGGATCGCGCTGCTGCTCGCTTTGCGGCTCACGACTCGCGTGGCGGGGCTGCTGCTCATCGCCCCTGCCCCGGATTTCACCGAATTGCTGATGAAGCCGGCTTTCACGCCCGCCCAGCAGGAGGCGCTCGCCCGCGACGGGCTGATTCTCGCCCCCAGCGAGTATGGCGCGCCAACGCCGATCACCGCCAAACTGCTCGCCGACGGCGCCGATCATCTGCTGCTGAACGCGCCGATCCCCCTCGCCTGCCCGGTGCATGTCCTGCACGGGATGAAGGACCCTGACGTGCCGTGGGAGCTCAGCCTGCGCCTGACCGAACGGCTCGAAACGCCGGATGTGCGGCTGATCTATGTGAAGGATGGCGACCACCGCCTCTCCCGCGAGGAGGATTTGCGGCTGCTGGAGCGGAGTGTGGAGGCGCTGCTGGAGGAATACAGTAAGCAAGGAAGTAAGACGCTACTTTTTGTGAACAAAAAGTAGCAAAAAAACTTTGCTAATTTGGGCCCGTGGCGTTCGGGCGTCTCAGGCCCAAAGTCAAAAGAAGTTTTTGGTGCCGCTTTTTTCAAAAAGCGACCACTTACTTACTTTTCCTCAGCAAGAACCGCCCGCAGCCCCTCACGATAAGTCGGATAGCGCCAGCTCAGACCCAGCCTCGCCTTGGTCTTCGTGCTTGAGACCTTGCGGTTCTCCGACCAGAAACTCAGCGCCATCGGCGACATTTTTTTCACCGCCTCGGCGTAGGGCACCGGGTCGGGCGGGGCCACTCCGAGCAGCCGTGCCGCCTCCACCACCACATCGGCGCTCGCCGCCGGCTCGTCATCGCAGAAATTGAATGTTTGCACGCCAGGCGGGGCGTTGCGCGTCATTGCCACCAGCACGCCATGGGCGATGTCGTCGCGATGGATGCGGCCGAAGAAATGATCCGGCTTCACCACCCGCCGCGCCACACCGGCACGCAGATCGTCGAACATCGAGCGGCCAGGCCCATAAATGCCGGCGAGGCGCATGATATCGACGGTGACGGGAAATGCAGCCCAAGCCTGCTCGGCCTGAACGCGGCGCAGCGTGCGCTCCGAACCGGGTGCTGGCGGCGTGTCTTCATCGACCCAGCCGCCGCCTTGGTCGCCATAAATGCCGGTCGTGGAAAAATAGCCGATCCAGCGCAGATTTCCGGCGGCGCGGATGGCATCTGCATAGCGCGCCAGAACCGGGTCGCCCGCCTCGCCTGGTGCGGCGGTGGTGAGCAGATGCGTGGCTTTGGCGATGGCGCCTGCCGCGTCGTCGAACGGAATGATCCGAATGCCCGGCAATGGCTCTTTTGCCGCAGGATCGCGCGAGGTGACGGTCACCGCGAACCCGGCATCCCGCGCGGCCCGCGCGACGGCGGTGCCGGAATAGCCGCAACCGAAAATCAGCAAATCAGGCAAATCAGTCTCCGCGAGGCGAGAAAGAGAAGGCTACGTTTTGTGAACAAAAAGTAGCAAAAAAACTTTGCTCATTTGGGCCCGTGCTGCTCGAGCGCCTCAGGCCCAAAGTCAAAAAAGTTTTTGGTGCCGCTTTTTTCAAAAAGCGGCACCTTACTTCCTTACTTCCCCTTAAAAATCCAAATCCGCATAATGCGGCGGCGGGGTCATGCCATTCACCCGGTCGGCCAGGACCGCGCGGAAGGACGGCCGGGATTTCATGCGCGCATACCAATCCTTGGCTGCCGGCGCGACCGTCCAGTCGACATTACCGATGAAGTCGATTGAGGAGAGCATCGCCGCAGCGGCGAAATCCGCGAGCGAGAGATTTGCCCCGGCGAGCCATTGCCGGTGTTCGGCCAGCCAGTCGATATACAGCATATGCTGCTTGAGGTTGGCATAGCCCGCCCGCAAGGCGTTGCCATCCGGCGAGCCCAGCCGCAGCGCCTGCTTCATGGTCTTTTCCCAGAGCAGGTTGCGCGTGACCTCGGCGGCGAATTTATGGTCGAACCAGGCGACCAGACGGCGCACCTCAACGCGCTCGGCGATGGTGCGACCGAGCAGCCCCGTATCGGGATAGGCCTCGTCGAGATATTCGCAGATTGCATTGGAATCAGGAATGATCAGCCCGTTGCTGTCGACCAGCGTCGGCACCGTGCAGGCCGGGTTCATCTCGAGATATTCCGGGCGCCGGTCCCAGACTTTCTCCACGCGCAGCTCGAAGGGCAGACGCTTTTCCGCGAGAACCAGACGGACTTTGCGTGCATAGGGAGAGAGCGGCAGATGATACAAGATTCGCATGAAAAGCCTTATGCCAAAAGAGCTGTCCCACTGAAAGTGAGACAGCTCTTTAAGAAAGGAAGAGCCGCTTTTTGAAAAAAGCGGCGCAAAAACTTTTTTAACTTTGGGCCCGTGCCGTTTCAGCGCCACAGGCCCAAACTAACAAAGTTTTTTTGCTACTTTTTGTTCACAAAAAGTAGGCTTTCTTTTTTAGGCGCTGACTTCCGCCTGCTCCTCGCTCAGCGGCGCGGCCAGGTATTTGACATATTCCTTCGGCACGATCTGCCAGAAATGCGGTAGCTCGCGCTCCCAGTCATTCAACATGCCAGCCGCGAAACGGCTTTCTGTTTCGGTCGCGTGACGCTGGATCAGGCTCTTCAGCGCCTCTTCCCAGTACGGGGTGGAGACGCGCTGCCACAGCACGGTGTCTTCATTCACCCGCAGCTCGAAGGTCCGCTCCGGATCGTAGACGAACGCGACGCCTCCGGTGAAACCGGCGCCGAAATTGTCGCCGACCTCACCCAGCACCACCACGGTGCCGCCGGTCATGTATTCGCAACCGTTGGAACCGATGCCCTCAACCACCGCGGTGGCGCCGGAATTGCGCACAGCGAAGCGCTCGCCGGCCCGGCCCGCCGCGTACAGCGCGCCGGACGTTGCGCCATAAAGCACGGTGTTGCCGATGATGGTGTTCTCGTTGCTCTTCAGCGTCGAGGACGGCACCGGCCGGACCACGATGGTGGCGCCGGAAAGCCCCTTGCCCACATAGTCGTTGGCATCGCCGAACACTTCCAGCTTCAGGCCGCGCACGCCGAAGGCGCCGAGCGACTGGCCGGCCGAACCGCGCAGCCGCACGGTGACATGGTCCGGCTGCAGCTTCGCCTTGCGGTATTTGGCGACGATCTGCGACGAGAACTTCGTGCCGATCGCGCGATGCGTGTTGCGGATCGCATATTGCAGCTGCATGCGTTCGCCGTTGGCGAAGAACGGCTCGGCATCCTTGATCATCTGCGCATCCAGCGTCTCGGGCACCTCGTTGCGGCCTTCCAGCGTGCAATAGCGGGCATACGGGCCGGGATCGGCCTGGGCGAGGATCGGGTTGAGATCGAGATCGTCCAGATAATCCGCGCCACGGCTGACCTGGTGCAGCAGATCGGTGCGGCCGATCACCTCAGTTCAACGAGCGGAAGCCGAGCGAGGCCAGGATGCCGCGCACGTCATCGGCGATGAAGGAGAACAGGTTGATCACCTTCTCCGGCGAGCCGTCGAACTTCTTCCGCAGCTCCTCATCCTGCGTGCACACGCCCACCGGGCAGGTGTTGGAGTGGCACTGCCGGACCATGATGCAGCCCATCGCCACCAGCGAGGCGGTGCCGATGCCGAATTCCTCGGCGCCGAGCATGGCGGCGATCACCACGTCGCGGCCGGTCTTGATGCCGCCATCGGTGCGCAGCTTCACGGTATGGCGCAGCCGGTTGAGCATCAGCACCTGATGCGATTCCGAGAGGCCGAGTTCCCACGGCATGCCGGCATATTTCACCGAGGTTTGCGGCGAGGCGCCGGTGCCGCCGACATGGCCGGAGATCAGGATTGCATCCGCCTTCGCCTTGGCGACGCCGGCGGCGATGGTGCCGATGCCGGAGCGCGAGACCAGCTTCACGCAGACTGTGGCGCGCGGGTTGATCTGCTTGAGATCGTAGATCAGCTGCGCCAGATCCTCGATCGAATAGATGTCGTGATGCGGCGGCGGCGAAATCAGCGTGACGCCCGGCGTCGAGTGGCGCAGCTTGGCGATCAGCCCGGTGACCTTGAAGCCCGGAAGCTGCCCGCCCTCGCCCGGCTTCGCGCCCTGGGCGACCTTGATCTCGATCTCCTCGACAGTCGTTGAGATATTCCGCCGTCACGCCGAACCGGCCGGACGCGATCTGCTTGATCGCCGACGCGGCATTGTCGCCGTTCGGACGGGGCTCGGAGCGTGCCGGGTCCTCGCCGCCCTCACCGGAATCGGAGCGGGCGCCGATGCGGTTCATGGCGATGGAGAGCGTCTCGTGCGCCTCCGGGCTCAGCGCGCCGAGCGAAATGCCCGGGGCGATCAGCCGCTTGCGGATCTCGGTGATGCTCTCGACCTCGTCGATCGAAATCGGCGTGAGGCCGGCACTGCGGAAATCCAGCAGGTCGCGCAGCGCCACGGGCGCCTGCTTGCGCACCATCTCCGCATAACGCTTGTACATCTGGAAGCTGTTGGAAGCGACGGCGCTCTGCAGCAGATGGATCGCGTTATCGTCGAAGGCATGCGTCTCGCCGGCGCGGCGCAGACGGTACTGGCCGCCGATCTCCAGCGGCACGACATTGCCGCCCCAGGCCAGCTTGTGCTGCTCGAGAACCTTCTGCGCGATGCCGGGCAGGCCGATGCCGGAGATGCGCGAGGCCATGCCGGGGAAGAACTCGCCCACCAGCGTGCGCGACAGGCCGATCGCCTCGAAATTATAGCCGCCGCGATAAGAGGCGATCACGGAAATGCCGAGCTTGCTCATCACCTTGAGCAGGCCCTTATCCACCGCCTTCTTGTAGCGGCTGACGCACTCCTTCAGCGTCAGCTTGCCGAACAGGCCGCGCGCATGGCGGTCGGCGATGCTCTCCTGGGCGAGATAGGCGTTGATGGTGGTGGCGCCCACGCCGACCAGCACGGCGAAATAATGCACATCCATGCATTCCGCGGTGCGCACGTTCAGGCTGGTGAAGGTGCGCAGCGACTGCCGCACCAGATGCGTGTGCACGGCGCCGGTGGCGAGGATCATCGGGATCGGCGCGCGCTCGGGGCCCATCGCCTCGTCGGTCAGGATCACATGGGTGCAGCCGATGCGCACGCCTTCCTCCGCCTCGCGGCGGATGCGCTCGAGGGCGCGGCGCAGCCCGCCCTCGCCGTTCGCCACCTTGAAGGTGCAGTCCACGACGCAGGCATTCTTGCCCATCGTGCGGCGCATCGCCTCGAATTCGGCGGTGGAGAGAACCGGGCTGTCGAGCTGCAGCAGGTCGCACTGCTCGGCATCCTCATCCAGCACGTTGCCGAGATTGCCGAGCCGCGTCTTCAGCGACATCACGCGGGTTTCGCGCAGGCTGTCGATCGCGGGGTTGGTGACCTGGGAGAAGCTCTGGCGGAAGAAATGGTGCAGGCCGCGATATTTCTCGGACAGCACGGCGAGCGGCGTATCGTCGCCCATCGAGCCGACCGCCTCGTTCGCATCCTCGACCATCGGATGCAGCAGCAGCTCCAGCTCCTCCATCGTATAGCCGACCGCGCGCTGGCGGCGGCGCAGCTCCTCGGTCTCGTACAGCACCGGCTCCGGCGCGTCGGTCTTCACGATATGGTCGATCACCGCGATGCGCTTCACCCAGGCGCCGAAATCCTGGCGCGCGGCCAGCATGTCTTTCATTTCCTGGTCGTGATAGAATTTCGCCGCGTCGAGATCGACGCCGATGGTCTGGCCCGGGCCGACATGGCCCTTCTCGATGATGCTGTCCTCATCGAACTTCACCATCCCGGCCTCGGAGCCGACGATCAGCAGGTCCTTGGTGGTGACCGAATAGCGCAGCGGGCGCAGCCCGTTGCGATCCAGGCCGGCGATGACGAAACGGCCATCGGTGGCGGCGATCGCCGCCGGCCCGTCCCACGGCTCCATCACCGCGTTGCAGTACAGGAACAGATCCTGATGCGCCTTCGGCATGGTCGTGTCGCTGCCGATCGAGGGCGGGATCATCAGCGTCTTGGCCATCGGCGCGTCGCGCCCGGCGCGCACCAGCAGCTCGAACACATTGTCCAGAGACGCCGTGTCGGAACCGCCGGCCTGCACGACCGGCTTCACGTAATCGAGGAAATCGTCCAGCCCCTCGGCGGCGAGCCGCGTTTCGTGGCTCTTCATCCAGTTGATGTTGCCGGCGACGGTGTTGATCTCGCCATTATGCGCCAGCATGCGGAAAGGCTGCGCCAGCCGCCAGGTGGGGAAGGTGTTGGTCGAATAACGCTGGTGATAGATCGCAAAGCGCGAGACGAAGCGCTCGTCGTTCAGATCGGGATAGAAATCGGCGAGATTCGCCGCCAGGAACATGCCCTTGTAGATGATCGAGCGGCAGGACAGCGAGCACAGATAAAGCTCGGGGATCTGCGCGGCGATCGCCGCCTTCTCGATCTTGCGGCGGATGATGTAGAGTTCGCGCTCGAACACATCCTCGGACACGCCGCGCGGGTTCCAGATCATGATCTGCTCGATCTCGGGGCGCGTGGCATTGGCCTTCTCGCCGATGCACTCGACATGGATCGGCACCTGGCGCCAGCCATAGATGCGATAGCCGAAGCTGAGGATCTCCGCCTCGACGATCTGGCGGCAGCGCTCCTGCGCGGAGAGATCGGTCTTCGGCAGGAACACCATGCCGACCGCGATCGGGCCTTCGCGCAGGCGGTCGCCGCCGCGCCGCACTTCCTCGGCGAAGAAATCGCGGGGAATTTCGATATGGATGCCGGCGCCGTCGCCGGTCTTGCCGTCGGCATCGACCGCGCCGCGATGCCAGACCGCCTTCAGCGCATCGATGCCGGCCTGCACCACGTCGCGGCGCTTCTTGCCGTCGAGCGCCGCCACCAGGCCGACGCCGCAGGCATCGTGCTCCTGCGCCGGATTGTAGGTCTCCTTGAGGATCTCCGCGTTTTGCGCCCAGGAGGCGAGAAATTCGGAAGCGGTTTCGTGGGTCATAGACAATTACTCCGCGGCCTGGGCCAGGTTCTGCGCCTGGATGAAATTATGGATGGCGGTGGCGGCATCGCGCCCGTCGCGGATCGCCCAGACGACGAGCGAGGCGCCACGCACGATGTCGCCGGCGGCGAACACGCCGGGCAGGCTGGTCATGAAGGTCTTCGGGTTCACCTTCAGCGTGCCCCAGCCGGTCAGCTTGAGCTCGGGCTCGTTGAAGGCGCCCGGGCATATCTTCCGGGTCGAAGCCCAGCGCCTTGATGACGAGATCGGCCGCGACCGTGAAGGAGCTGCCGGCGATGGGCTCCACCGACTGGCGGCCCGAGGCGTCCGGCAGGCCGAGATGCATGCGCGTCGCGCGCACGCCGGTGACGGCGCCATCGCCCAGGAACGCCTCAGGAGCGGCGAGCCAGGTGAACACCACGCCCTCATCCTCGGCATTCTGCACTTCGCGGAGCGAGCCCGGCATGTTCTGGCGGTCGCGGCGGTACAGGCAGGTGACCGATTTCGCGCCCTGGCGGACCGCGGTGCGCACGCAATCCATCGCCGTGTCGCCGCCGCCGATCACCACCACGTTCTTGCCCGCGGCATCGAGCCGGCCGGAATCGAAATCCGGCACCGCATCGCCGAGATTCTTGCGATTCGAGGTGACGAGATAGTCCAGCGCCGGGACGATGCCGGGCAGGCCGGCGCCGGGGCCGGCGATTTCGCGCGCCTTGTACACGCCGGTCGCGACCAGCACGGCATCATGCTTCTCCCGCAGCGACGCGAAGCTGATCGCGCCGCCGATATCGGCGTTCAGCACGAATTCGACGCCGCCTTCCTCCAGCCATTTCCAGCGGCGCAGGACGATGTCCTTCTCCAGCTTGAAGCCGGGGATGCCGTAGATCAGCAGGCCGCCGACGCGGTCGTGGCGGTCATAAACGGTCACTTTATAGCCCTGGCGGCGCAGCGCCTCGGCGGCGGCGAGGCCGGCCGGGCCGGCGCCGATGATGCCCACGCTCTCGGCGCGTTCCTGCGCGGCGCGGATCGGCTTCACCCAGCCATTCTCGAAGGCGGTGTCGGTGATGTAGCGCTCCACCGCGCCGATGGTGACGCTCTCGAAGCCCTTCTCGATGACGCAATTGCCCTCGCACAGCCGGTCCTGCGGGCAGATGCGGCCGCAAATCTCGGGAAATGTGTTGGTTGCGGCGGAAATCTCATAGGCTTCCTCAAGCCGCCCTTCGGCCGTGAGCTTCAGCCAGTCGGGGATGTTGTTGCCGAGCGGGCAATGGACCGAGCAGAACGGAATGCCGCACTGGCTGCAGCGGCTGGCCTGCGCCTCAGCGCCCTGCGTGTCGAAACGCGCATAGATCTCGCCGAAATCGGCGCGGCGCTCATCGGCTTCGCGTTTCTGGGGGGTCTGCTGCGGCAGACGCGTGAATTGCAGCATGCGCTGAGCCATGATGTCGTCCCACCTCGTCGAACAAAGGTCTTCACTGCGCAACAAAATTGCCCGCAGAGTTTGTGGGATGGGCTCTTAACCCAGTTTTTCAAGCAAGGCCAGGGAAAAAACGCTATTAAGGCAGCTTGGCTGCCATATTTTTAGCCGGATCACACGTAAGGGTTGCAGAACCCCCTCCGCAACACAGCCTTTATTTGGTCAACATTGCAGACCTATTAGCGTAAACACTCAGATAAGCCGGCACAATCAAATCCATCGGCGTCGGCACAATGCCGAGTTCGGGAAGCCCCAGCGCGCCGGGCGAGACGATATTGTCGCGTTCAGCATCCGGATCTGGTCGGTGGTGAGCAATTTGCCCGGCAGGCGTTGCAGAAGCTGCGCCTGGAGCCCGGCGATGCCCAGGCGGCAGATCGATCACCCAGCATTTGCGCCCGATCATTCGCAGCATATCGTCGATGAGCTGCCTGAAGCTCCGCACCTCCGGGCCGCCGAGTTCGAAAATTTTGCCCGCCGCCTGCGGCGAGAGCGCCGCCAGCGGCGGCATCGGCGACGTCGCCGACATAAACCGGCTGGAATTTCGTCGCCCCGCCGACGATGGGCAGCACCGGGAGGAACGAGGCCATCGCCGCGAAACGGTTGAAAAAACTGTCCTCGGCGCCGAACACGATCGAGGGACGCAGAATCACCGCCTTCGGGAAAACGGCGCGCACCGCTGCCTCGCCTTCCGCCTTGCTGCGCCCGTAAAGGCTGGGACTCGCCGCATCGGCGCCGATGGCCGAGAGATGGACGAGCTGCCGCGCCCCGGAGCTGGCGGCGAGCCGGGCGACCTGCCCTGCCCCCTCGACATGGACGCGGTTGAAATCCCCCTGGCGCGTCTTCGGTGAGCAGGCCAGTGGCGTTCACCACCAACTCAGCACCTTCGGTGGCGCGCGCGACCTGGGCCTCCGCGCCGAGCGGCGCATAAAGCGGGACGATCTGCCCGGTCCGTCCCATCGTCTGCAAAAACAGCGTGGCCGGCGCGTTACGCACCGCGACGCGCACCATATAGTCCCGGGCCGCCAGCTCCCTCACAATATATCGTCCGATAAACCCCGCCCCACCAAACACCGTCGCAACCCTGGGTTTTCCTGACATTTTTCCTCCCTACCCTGCTTATTTTTGTAAGATGGCGCCAAAAAACAGTAAGATCACGACAAAAACTTGCGGAAGCAGTGTTGACGACATGAATTCAGAGGCGTAAACGGCCGGCCCACGCCGTCCGATGACGCGCACCGCTCCGGCGGGTCGAAAAATCGGGCGACGGATAGTAAAGGTACACCTGCCCAGGTGGCGAAATTGGTAGACGCACTAGCTTCAGGTGCTAGCGATCGCAAGGTCATGGAAGTTCGAGTCTTCTCCTGGGCACCAACCTTTTCACAGCGCGCGGGCGCTTCAAAAGCCGCACAACTCCTGTCATGATTTTATCATGACGGTTTGAGGTTTGCCCAGGTGGCGAAATTGGTAGACGCACTAGCTTCAGGTGCTAGCGATCGCAAGGTTGTGGAAGTTCGAGTCTTCTCCTGGGCACCAAACCTCATCCCGGCGCGCGGCCGCCTCACAAGCCGCACAGCTTCCCTCCCCCGTTTTCTTTAGCGAATTGAGGCCGGCATGAGCGCGATTCAGTTGCATAAGCACGATCTGCCGGAGGGCCTCAGCTTTGGCTCCATGGTCGCCGTTGATACCGAGACGATGGGCCTCGACCCGCGCCGCGACCGGCTGTGCCTGGTGCAGCTCTCGGCCGGCGACGGTACCGCGCATCTGGTGCAGATCATCCCGCCTGCGCTCGGCGGCAAGGGTGCCGACTGCCCCAATCTGAAGGCGCTGCTGGCCGATCCCGCGGTGACCAAGCTGTTCCACTTCGCGCGCTTCGACATTGCCGCCCTGTTCAACGGACTAGGCGTGCTCACCAGCCCCGTGATCTGCACGAAAATCGCCTCGAAACTGGTGCGCACCTATACCGACCGCCACGGGCTGAAAGAACTCTGTCGGGATCTCGCCGGGGTGGAGATTTCCAAGCAGCAGCAAACCAGCGACTGGGGCGCGCCCGAGCTGACGCCGGAACAGATGACTTATGCCGCCTCCGACGTGCTGTATCTCCACGCCATCTGGGCGCGGCTGGAAGCGCTGCTTGCCCGCGAGAACCGGCTGGATCTGGCCCGTGCTTCCTATGCCTTCCTGCCGACTCGGGCGCAGCTCGATCTGCTGGGCTATGCGGAGCCGGATATTTTTCAGCATTAGAAAGGAAGTAAGTAAGTGGCCGCTTTTTGGAAAAAGCGGCACCAAAAACTTCTGTAACTTTGGGCCTGGGGCGGCGAAACCAGCACGGCCCAAAGTCGCAAAGTTTTTTTGCTACTTTTTGTTCACAAAAAGTAGTCTTTCTTCCTTCTCCTCCCCGATTCAACAAGGTTACACTGAGTTGCCAAGGACCGAGTTGACCGGAGCGACGGCGCTGTTCATACCCCTGACATGAATATCAGCGATCATATGCTGAAGTCCGCCGGAATGGATGAGACTGCGGGCGCGCTTGACCTGACCATTGCACGGGACGTTCTGGCCACGGAAGCCTCGGCTTTGACCGCGCTCGGCGCCGGGCTCGGCCATGAGTTTTGCGCGGCCGTCGATCTGCTGTTCGCGGCGACCGGGCGCGTGGTCGTCACCGGCATGGGCAAATCCGGCCATGTGGCGCGCAAGATTGCCGCCACCCTCGCCTCCACCGGCACCCCGGCTCTGTTCGTGCACCCGGCTGAAGCCGCGCATGGCGATCTCGGCATGATCATTGCCGGCGACGCGGTGATCGCTCTGTCCAATTCCGGCGAGGCGATGGAGCTCGCCGCCATCATCGCCCATGCCAGCCGCTTCGGCCTACCACTGATCGGCATCACCTCGGTGGCGGAAAGCACGCTGGCGAGCGCCGCCACCGTCCCGCTGATCCTGCCCCCGGCGCCGGAAGCCGGCCCGATCGGCCTGGCGCCGACCACCAGCACCACCATGCAGATGGCGCTGGGCGACGCGCTGGCCGTGGTGCTGCTGGCCCGCCGGGGTTTTTCCGCACGCGATTTCCGTGACATCCATCCCGGCGGTAAGCTCGGCGCGCGGCTGAAGCGCGTGCGCGACCTGATGCATCGCGGCGACGAGCTGCCTCTGGTCCGCCCGACCATAACCATGGATCAGGCGCTGATCACCATGACCGCCAAGCGTTTCGGCGCCCTTGGCGTGGTCGATGAGGGCGGCCATCTGCTCGGGATCGTGACCGACGGCGATTTGCGCCGCGCCATGGGGCCGGACCTGCTGGGCCGCACCGTGGCCGAGATCATGAACCGCACGCCCAAGACCATCGCCCCCGAAGCGCTCGTCGAAGAGGCGCTGCGCGAAATGAACGCCAATACGCGCCCTGTTACCGCCTTATTTGTGGTGGACGACAAGCGCATGATCCATGGCATCCTGCATATCCACGACCTCCTGCGCGCGGGGCTGGCGTGAGCCCGACCGTCCGCGAGAACATGCTGGACGGGTTGCGGCGACGCAACTCGGCCACCCTGGCGGCCATCGCCCGGCGCAGCGCGGTCGTCACGCTCTCGCAAGAAACTGCTTCCCGTGGCGGCTGTGGCGCTGCTGGTTGCACTCGGCCTGGCCCCGTCCTGGCATGCCGGAGCGGATAAAGACCGCATCACCTACCACATCGGTAAAGGCAGCGCGCAGCCGGACGACGCTTCGCACATGCTGGGGGCGCGTTATCATGGGGTGGACCAGCATGGTCAGCCCTTCACCATCACCGCCGGCAATGCCACCCAGCAAGGGCCCGACAATGTCGCCCTCACCCAGCCGGTCGGCGACATGACCATGAAATCCGGCGCGTGGCTGGAGCTGAGGTCGAACAGCGGCATGTTTAACCAGAAGACGCAGATCCTGAATCTTGCAGGCAATGTCACGCTGTACCGTAATGACGGCACCACCATGACCACGAGCAAGGCAGCGATGAATCTGCAATCAAGCGATGCCCACGGCACCGAGCCGACGGATCTGCAAGGGCCGTTCGGCACGCTGCATGCCGATAATGGGTTTATCATGGCCAATCGTGGCGCTGACATCACCTTCAACGGTCCGGCCACCCTCAACCTGACGCAGATCAAGTGAAAACAGCATTTTTTTTCGGCGGACTCGCACTGACAGCTTTGCTGCTACGCCCTGCGCACGCGCAAACGCTCGATCTCAGCGGGGGCCAGCAGAACGGCACACCGCTGCCGATCCAGGTCAATGCCAGCCAGAGCATCCAGTGGGACCAGCAGGCACACACCGTCACCGCCATCGGCAATGCCAAGGCGGTACGCGGCGATGTCACCGTGACCGCCAACGAGCTGGTCGCGCATTATCGCAAGAACCCGACATCACCCGGCGCGAGCCCGGCGCCGGCCGCCGGCAGTACCGATAACAGCAGCGACCCGTTAGCTCAGGGCAGCAACCAGCTCTACGAGCTGGATGCGATCGGCAATGTGCATATCTACACGCCGACCGATAATGCCTGGGGCGACCATGCGGTCTACAGCCTGGACAGTGACGTGCTGGTGCTGACCGGCCAGCATCTGAAACTGACCACCCAGCATGACGTGATCACCGCCCGCGACGCGCTCGAATATTATTCGCAGAAACGCATGGCGATCGCGCGCGGCAATGCGCTGATCGTCGCCGATGACGGCCGTTCGATCGCCGGCGACATATTGATCGGCTATCTCGCCCCGCCCAACACCACCCCCCAGGAGCCCGCCGCGCAGAAGCCCTCCGCCTCTGCTTCGGGCCAGAATGGCGATCCGCTGGACCAGGCAGGGCAACTGCAGAAAGTGGACGCGATCGGCCATGTGGTGGTCCGCACGCCGACCGACACGGCAACCGGCGATCGCGGCGTCTATCTCCTCTCCACCGACATGGCGCGGCTCGGCGGTGATGTGCATGTCATTCGCGGCCCCAACCAACTGACCGGGAACGATGCCATCGTGAATATGAAAACCGGCGTCGCCACGCTGATCGCCACACCGGGCGGCCAGGTGGCAGGGACCATCGTCCCGAATACCGCCAATTCCGCTCCCGGCAAGACGCCGGCGGCGAATTCGGGCAAAGCACCGGCAGCGACGGCAAAATGAGCGGCTTCAGAGTGATCGAAGGCCAGGGTGGGCTGCACGCCACCGGGCTGGGCAAGCAGTACAAGAAGCGCCCCGTGGTGCGGAACGTGTCGATTTCGGTCAAGCGCGGCGAGGCGGTCGGGCTGCTCGGCCCGAATGGCGCGGGCAAGACCACCACCTTCTATATGATCGTCGGGCTGATCGCCCCGGACAGCGGCAACATTGTCCTGGACGGCGCGGAGATTTCCTCATTGCCGATGTATCGCCGCGCGCGCCTGGGCATCGGCTATCTGCCGCAGGAGGCGAGCGTGTTCCGCGGCCTCAATGTCGAGCAGAACATCATGGCGGCTTTGGACGTGGTCGAACCCGACCGCGACAAGCGCGAAGCCATGCTCACCGCCCTGCTGGCGGAATTCAGCATCAGCCATCTGCGCCGCACACCGGCACTGGCCCTGTCGGGTGGCGAGCGCCGGCGCGTGGAAATCGCCCGCGCTTTGGCGACCGCGCCCAATTACATCCTGCTTGACGAGCCGTTGGCCGGCATCGACCCGATCGCCGTGGGCGAGATCCGCGACCTCGTGTCGCATCTCAAACATCGCGGCCTCGGCGTGCTGATCACCGACCATAACGTGCGGGAGACGCTGGAGATTATCGACCGCGCCTATATTCTCTATGATGGCCAGGTCCTGATGGAAGGCGTGCCGGAAGAGGTGGTCGCGCATGAGGATGTGCGCCGCGTCTATCTCGGCGAAAAATTCAGCCTATAAATTTTTTGTTACGTGGCCTGTGTTTCGCGCAGGCCATGCAGTTTTCGGACCAAAAACCAGTAGACAGCGCGCAGGTTTGATCTAACCTGGGAGCATGGCTTTTGCTCCTCGCCTCGACCTGCGGCAGTCCCAGTCCTTGGTGATGACACCGCAGCTGCGCCAGGCGATTCAGCTGCTGCAATATTCCAACCTGGAAGCCAGCCAGTTCGTCGAAGAAGAGCTGCTGAAAAATCCGCTGCTCGAACGCGCCGACGCCGCGGAAGCGGTGCCGCCTGTGGAGGCCGAGCCGCCGGCTCTGGCGCCCGATGCGATCGATGCCGCGAGTTTTGCCGGGTCCGGGCTGATGCCTGACATGGCCAATGCGCCACTCGATATCGACGTTTCCAACACCTACGACGCCGGCACCGGCTCGGACGGCTATGCCGGCCATGGCGCCGCGGGCGGCATGAATGACGACGAGGGGTGGAACGGCATCGAGGCCATCGGCGATGCCAAGCCGAATCTGCGCGAGCATCTGGAACAGCAGGCCCGGCTCGCCTTCAGCAGCCCGAGCGACCGCGTCATCGCCGCGGCGCTGATCGCCGCCCTCGACCCGGCCGGCCGCCTCGCCGAGCCGCCGGAGGTGCTGGCCATGACCCTGGGCGTAGAGCTGGAGCGGCTGGAGGTGGTGCGGCAAAAGATGCTGCATTTCGACCCGACCGGCATTTTCGCCCGTGACCTCGCAGAATGCCTGGCCACGCAACTCGCCGAACGCGGCCGGCTGGATCCGGCGATGCAGGCGCTGCTGGACAATCTCGAGCGCCTGGCCCGGCGCGACATGCGCGGGCTGATGGAGGTTTGCGGCGTGGATGCCGCCGATCTCACGGACATGATCGCCGAGCTGCGCCGGCTCGACCCCAAACCCGGCGCCAGTTTCGAAAATGAGCCGCTGCGGCCATTGATTCCCGACGTGCTGATGCGGCCGATGCCGGTGAAATCAGCCGAGGCTGGCGACTGGTTGCTGGAAATCAACCCGGAGACCATGCCGCGCCTGCTGATCCGCCGCGGCTTTCACGCCCGCCTGACGACCGGCGCATCGCGCGAGACGAAAGCCTTCCTCTCCGAACAATTGCAGGGCGCGACCTGGCTGGTGAAGGCCCTGGAATCCCGCGCCCAGACCATCCTGCGCGTCGCGGCTGAGATCGTCCGCCGCCAGGAAGGGTTTTTCCGCCACGGCATTTCGCATCTGCGCCCCCTCACCCTGCGCGACATTGCCGCCGAACTGGACCTGCATGAGAGCACAGTCAGCCGCGTCACTTCGAACAAGTCGATGGCCACGCCGCGCGGCATTTTCGAACTGAAATTCTTCTTCACCACGGCCCTGGCCGGGACCAATGGCGAGACGCATAGCGCCGAGATGGTACGCCACCGCGTGCAAAGCCTGATCGCCGGCGAGAATCCCCGGCAGGTTCTGTCAGACGATGCCATCGCAGCTCTATTGCAAAAAGAGGGCATAGACATCGCCAGACGGACCGTGGCCAAATATCGGGAAGCGTTGCGGATACCGGGCTCAGCGCAGCGCAAGCGGGAGAAAATGCCCGCCTGAGGCTCTCCTTCGCGGGCGCCTTGGACCATGAGCCCAGAAGGTTCGGGAGATGACCATGCAACTTACGGTCTCTGGCAAGCAAGTCGACCTCTCCGATGCGTTGCGTGTCCATGTGGCACGACATCTCGACATCATCACCGCAAAATATTTTGATCATGCTCTGGAAGCGCATGTCACCTTCAGCAAGGCGCGCAGCTTTTTCACCTGCGATATCAATGTCCATGCCGGCCGCAACATCACCGTGCGCGGCGAAGGTGAGGCAGGCGACGCACATGCCGCCTTCGATGACGCGGCAGAGCATATCGCCACCCGCCTGCGCCGCTATCGCCGCCGGGTCTCGGCCCATGCACGCGATCTCAACAACCGCGCCAAGCCGCAACCCGGCCGCCAATATATACTGGCCGAGACCACTAATCCCGAACCCGAACTCCCGCCCGAGGCAGAGGGCGTGGATGCCGTGCACCCGACCATCATCGCCGAAGCCACCACTGAAATCGAGACGCTCTCGGTGCGCGACGCGGTGATGCGCATGGACCTGGCCTATCAGCCGGTCCTGATGTTCCGTAACTGCAAAAGCGGCCAGCTTAACGTCGTTTATCGCCGCTCCGACGGCCATGTCGGCTGGATCGATCCCTGTGCAGAGGGCTGAGATTTAAAAAGGGGGGGCTTGCCCCCCCCTTCAGACCTTGCGGGCGAGGCGCAGCGATGCGGTCTCGAAACCGATCGCGTGATAGAAAGCGTGCGCCTCCTTGCGCTGCAGGCCGCTCGTCAGCTCCAGGGTGGCGCAGCCCTGCTCGGCCGCAATCCTGGCGGCATGATCAACCAGCAACTTACCCACGCCCTTGCCCCGCGCAAGCTCATCGACCACCAGCGTCATGATGCGCGCGGCCGGCGCCTCATATTGCAACAGCGGCGCCCAATGCAGCGCCATGACCCCGAGCAGCGCGTCGCCCTCGGCCGCTACAAGCACATTGTGATCCGGCTCGGCGAGAAGCCGTGCAACCGTGGCGGCAAGCGTGGCGATGGGCAGCTCGTAGCCTAGCTGGCGGACGAGCTCCCGGATGGCGCCGATGTCGGTGTCCCGGGCGGAGCGAACTTGGATCTGCATGGAAGTCCTTAGGAAGAAAGAAAGAGGCCGCTTTTTGAAAAAAAGCGGCGCAAAAACTTTTACGCCTTCGGGCCTGCGGCGTGACCAGCCGCACGGCTCCGATGAGCCCGCGCAGCCTTAACGCCATAAACCCAAAAGACAAAAAATTTTTGCTCCGCTTTTTTTAAAAAGCGGCTTCTTCCTTTACTTTGTTGTCCTAAACGTAAGGCGGCGCCGTATAGCCCGCGGGCGAGAGGGTGAGAATCTCGCAGCCGGTCTCGGTGACACCCACCATATGTTCGAACTGCGCGGAGAGCGAACGGTCGCGCGTCACCGCTGTCCAGCCATCATCGAGGATTTTCACATCCGGCCGCCCGACATTGACCATCGGCTCGATGGTGAAGAACATGCCGGGCTTGAAGACCGGCCCCTCACCGCGCCGGCCGAAATGCAGCACGTTCGGCGGCTCGTGGAAGCGCCGGCCGATGCCATGGCCGCAAAAATCCCGCACAACTGAGAAACGCTGGGCCTCGACATAGGTCTGGATGGCGTGGCCGACATCGCCGAACGTGTTGCCCGGCTTCACCTCGGCGATGCCGCGCATCATCGATTCATAGGTCACATCCATCAGCCGCTTCGCGCGGGTGTTGGGCTCGCCGGCCACATACATGCGGCTCGTATCGCCATACCAGCCGTCCAGGATCACCGTAACGTCGATATTGAGGATGTCGCCTTCCAGGAGCTTTTTCTCGCCGGGAATGCCATGGCAGACGACATGGTTGATCGAGGTGCAGATGGATTTCGGATAGCCGCGATAGTTCAACGGCGCCGGCACCGCGCCGTGCGCCGTGATGAAATCATGGCAGAGCGTGTTCAGCCGTTCGGTGGTAACGCCCGGCACCACATACGGCCCGATCATGTCCAGCGTCTCCGCGGCCAACCGCCCGGCCGCGCGCATCGGCACGAAATCTTCCGGCTTGTGAATTGTGATTCGCCGTGACTTCGGCGCCGCCATCCATCATCTGTAACTTTCTAATGTGCGGCGCGCCCGAGGAGCGGCGCCGCGTGTCTCAACAATCTTGCATATAAGATGCAGATGCATCCCGCCAAAGCAAGGCATAAGCCGGGCCCACATCGCGGCTGGCGGCCGATGGGCTGTATTGACCGCCTGACATGGGTCTCCTTTAATCCGTTTCGATGCCGTTAGGGCGGGGGATTGATAACGTCCCAACCTTCGCCTGCCTCATGATAAGTCCAGCATAAGGAACCCCTGAGATGACGAAATTTGGTGTCGCGCAGCCCGTGCGCCGTGTCGAAGACCCGCGCCTGCTGCTCGGCCATGGCCGTTATACCGATGATATCGCACCGGCGGATGCCCTGTATGGCTTCGTGCTGCGCAGCCCTTACGCGGCGGCAAAGATCCTCTCGGTTGACACCGAAGCGGCACGGCAAATGCCGGGGGTGAAAGCGGTCTATAGCGCCGCCGACCTCGAAGCCGACCAGATCGGCGGTGTGCCCTGCGTGATACCGCTGGAGAACCGCGACGGCAGCCCCCGGGCCGACCCGCCGCACCCCGTGCTGGCTGCCGGATTTGTCCGCCATGTGGGCGATCCGGTCGCGTTCGTCGTCGCCACCAGCGCGGCGGCGGCACGCGACGCCGCCGAGGCGGTGCTGGTGGATTATGACGCCCTGCCCTCAGTGACCGACATGCAGGCGGCCATCGAACCCGGCGCGCCGCTGGTCTGGCCCGAAACCGCGAACAACATCGCTTTCGACTGGCATACCGGCGACCAGGCGAAGACCGACGCGCTGTTCGCCGGTTCGGCGCATGTGACCAGGCTCACCGTGGTGAATAACCGCATCATCGTGAACTCGATGGAGGCGCGGACCGCCTTCGCGTCCTATGAAGACGGGCGCTGGACGCTCACCACCACCAGCCAGGGCGGCTGGAGCCTCAAAGAAATGCTGGCAGCGCACGTGTTCAAGGAGCCGGAAGACAAATTCCGCATCATCACGCCCGATGTCGGCGGCGGGTTCGGCATGAAGCTCTTCCTTTATGCCGAGCACGTGCTGGTCTGTTACGCGGCGCGCAAGCTCGGGGCCCCGGTGCGTTGGACGTCCGAGCGCAGCGAAGCCTTTCTCTCCGACACGCATGGCCGCGACCAGATTTCCGACGCCGAGCTGGCGCTCGATGCCACGGGTAAGTTCCTAGGCATGCGCATCCATACACTGGCCGGCATGGGCGCTTATTTCTCCAACTACGCGCCTTTCATCCCGACCCTCGCCGGCTCGAAAGTGCTGGGCAGCGTCTATGATTTCCAATCGATCTACGTGAATGTGCGGGGCGTTTTCACCCATACGGTACCGGTGGATGCCTATCGTGGCGCCGGGCGGCCGGAGAGCAATTATCTGGTCGAGCGGCTGATCGATGCCGCGGCGAACGAGCTTGGCATCGACCGCGCGGAACTACGCCGGCGCAACATGGTTCCCGCCGCCGCCATGCCGCATGCCTCAGCGATGGGCCAGAAATACGATTCCGGCGATTTCACCAGGGTGCTCGACGCCGCCCTGGCGACCGCCGACTGGAAAGGTTTCGCGGCACGGCAGCAGGCGGCTGTGGCGGCAGGCCGGCGGCGCGGCATCGGCCTTGCCTATTATCTTGAGGCCACCGGCGGTTCGGACTCCGAACGCGCGGAGATACGCTTTACCGCGGACGGCCATGTCGATGTCTATGTCGGCACGCAATCCTCCGGCCAGGGGCATGAGACCGCCTATGTGCAGCTCACCGCCGCCCAGCTCGGCGTGGACGGCGAGAAAATCCGCATCCATCAGGGCGATACCGACACGATCCCGACCGGCGGCGGCACTGGCGGGGCGCGCAGCCTTTATTCCGAGGGCCAGGCGCTGCGCGTCACCGGCATGTCGGTGATCGAGAAAGGGCGACATGAGGCCGGCGCCTATCTCGAAGCGGCTGAGGCCGACATCGTCTTTGTGGACGGCAAGTTCAGCATCGCCGGCACCGACCGGGGCGTGGATATTCTCACTCTGGCGGCGCAAAAACCCGGCGCGCTGGATGCCGCCGAGGTCGCGGCGATCAGCGCGCACACCTTCCCCAATGGCTGCCATATTGCCGAGGTGGAGGTGGACCCGGAGACCGGCGTTGCCCGCGTCGTCAGCTATCTGGTGATGGATGATGTCGGCAAGGTGGTGAATCCGTTGATCGTGCGCGGCCAGGTGCACGGCGGCGTCGCCCAGGGCGTGGGCCAGGCCATTTATGAACGGGTGGTTTACGACGCCGATAGCGGCCAGCTCGTCTCCGGCAGCCTGACGGATTACGCCCTGCCGCGTGCCGACGATCTGCCGGACATAAGGGTGGAATTCATTGAGGTGCCCTGCGCTTCCAACCCGCTCGGTGTGAAGGGCGCGGGCGAGGCCGGCGCGGTCGGCAGCCCGCCGGCGGTGGTCAACGCCATCATCGACGCGTTGAAGCAGGACGGCGTGACCGCGGTAGACATGCCTGCAACTCCGGAACGTTTGTGGAAGGCCATCAACCTGGCCAAAGCGGCGTAATCGAGCCCGCAGCCACCGGAACAGGCTCCAGCCGGCCCTCATGGGCCGGCATTTCATATGCCTCAGATGCATTTGTTATATGTTACGTAGGAATTTTGCAGATCCAGCGCAGCAAATGCACCGCTATGGCGATAATTTTCGCAGAAAAATGAAAAAACCGGCCAAAAATGCAATCCGCCCTCGCGCTACCGCACTAGCTAGCGCTATTGATCAATATTATTGACCAATCGATCACAGATCCTGCGCGACCAGTCGTCTGTAGGATCGGAGCTAAACAACGTTGGAGATGACTGTGGATTACGTTTCCCCCCAAGAGCTGGCGAACGCCATGCTCGAGAGCGGCGCCAAGAAGGCGAAGCTTAGCATCAGCGACATGCTGGTTCGTGGCATTCTTGCCGGCGCCTTCCTTGGCATGGCCGCCACCCTCTCCGACGCCGCCACGGTCGCCACCGGCGATGCGCTGGTTGGCGCCATCATGTTCTCGTTCGGCTTCGTTATCATTGCGCTGCTGAACCTCGAGCTCTTCACCGGCTGCTGCGTTATGCTGCCCTTCGCCATGTTCGGCGGCCGCGCCACCGGCGGCCAGGTGCTGCGCAACTGGATCGTTGTCTTTATCGGCAACCTGATCGGCTCGCTGATCTATGGCGCCCTCTATGCCGCCGCCACCACCAAGTTCTTCACCAGCGCACCGGACCCGGTCGGCGCCAAGGTCGTCGCCGTCGGCATCGCCAAAGTGGTGCCCTATATGCATGCCGGTGCCGCCGGTTGGTGGACCGCCCTGGTGAAGGGCGTGCTCTGCAACTGGCTGGTGGCGCTCGCCTCCGTGTTCGCGCTGGTTTCGCGCTCCACCATCGGCAAGATCGTCGCCGCCTGGCTGCCGATCACCGCTTTCGTGGCGCTGGGCTATGAGCACTCCGTGGCCAACATGTTCGACATTGGCGGCGCCATGATGCTGGGCGCGCCGATCACCGTCGGCCAGTGGTTCATCTGGAACGAAATCCCGGTGACCATCGGCAATATCATCGGTGGCGCGATCTGCACCGGTCTGGCGCTGTATGTCACCTACAAGCCGGACACCTCCAAGTCCGCCACGCCGGCCGGCGTGGCCGTCGCCGCCGAATAAGCGGAACAGACTTCACGAAAAAAGCCGGAGCGGCGACGCTCCGGCTTTTTTATTTGCGCAAGCGAGGAAGGAAGAAAGGGCCGCTTTTTGGAAAAAGCGGCCCAAAAACTTCTTTGAGTTTGGGCCCGAAGCAGCGAAACCAGCACGGCCCAAGTTAGTAAAGTTTTTTTGCTACTTTTTGTTCACAAAAAGTAGCCCTTCGTCCCTTCCTTCAGGACAGCCGCCCGTTCAAAAATCCCAAAGCCGGCAGCGGCTTCCAGCGGCGCGGCAGGTCGGTACGGCGGATCGGGCGGATGGCATAACGGGGATAGGGTTGCGCGGTGCGCTCGAGGAATCCGGCATAGGCCCGTACCTGCGCCTCTCGCCAGGACTGATCGGCCAGGGCGGCCGCGCGGCTGGGATAGATCTCGGCGATACGGATGACGCGGTCGATAATCGCCACCACCGCCCAGAGCGAATCGTCGCTGCCCCGGCGTTTCTCAGCAGAAAACTCGACCATGCATTCCCCTTGCTCCGGGTGTCGCTTCGGTTACCAATGGCCCCAACATAAGGGGGATCTGATATATGGATCAAGAAGTTCAAGTCTGGCGCGAAGGGCGTGCGGGGCGCATCCGGCTGTATCGGCCGCAGGCCTTGAACGCGCTGACCCTCGGCATGATCGAAGCCATTCACGCGGCGGTGGACGTGCTGTCCGCCGATCCGGACGTGCATTTCCTGCTTCTCGATGCGCCGGAACGCGGATTTTGCGCGGGCGGCGACGTGCGCGGCCTGCGCGCTGCCGCCCTGGCGGGCGACCATGACGCGGCCAGGATATTTTTTTCCGCCGAGTATGCGCTGAACCAGGCGATTGCCGACTGCGCGAAACCTGTCGTGTCTTTCATCGATGGCGTGTGCATGGGTGGTGGCATCGGTATCTCGGCACATGGCAGCCATCGCGTCGCCACCGAGCGGGCCATGTTCGCCATGCCGGAAACCGCGATCGGCCTGTTCCCCGATGTCGGCACCAGTTTTCTGCTCCCCCGCCTGCCCGGTGCGTTGGGTTTCTATATGGGCCTGACGGGCGCGCGGATGGTCGGCGCCGATGCCGTGCATGCCGGCCTTGCCACGCATTTCATGCCGAGCGATTCCTTGCCGGGGCTGGAGGCAGCACTTGTGCAGGATGGCGTGGCGGCGATCGCCGCCTTCGCCGAGCCCCTGCCCGCTTTCTCCCTGGCGGCGGCGCGCCCGGTGATCGACGCTGTGTTCAGTGCCCCGTCGGTCAAGGATATTCTGGCACGGCTGGAGGCGGATAGCAGCAGCTTCGCGCAGGAAACGTTGCGTACGCTGCGCCGGAACTCGCCCAGCGCCGTGCATTGGAGCTTCGCCATCCTCCGCGCCGGGGCGCATCGCAGCCTGCCCCAGGCGCTGGCGGCGGAGCTGGAGCTGGCGACGCGGGTAACGGCACTGCCAGAATTTTTCGAAGGCGTGCGGGCGGTTCTGGTCGACAAAGACCGCGCGCCGAAATGGCAGCCGGCGCGGCTTGAGGATGTGGACCAAGCCGCGATCAACGCGCTTTTTGCCGATACGCCTCAATAGCCAGGAACAGCAGCACTTTCGGGTCCGCGATGAGATAGCGCACGGCCAGGTGTCGCGGCTCCTGGATCAGCCGGAACAACCATTCCAGCCCGCGCCGCCGCATCCAACGCGGCGCGCGGCGCTTTGTGCCGGCGCAATAATCAAGTGCGCCGCCGATGCACAGCCCGATGCCGGCGGCCTCCCGCCTTGTGGCGATGGCATGGGCCAGCAACTCCTGCACCGGCGAGCCGACCGCGAAGAAGGTGAAATCCGCCCGCTCGCCACAGATGAAATCGCGCGCCCGGCGAAAGGCCGGTGGGTCGTGCAGCAGCCCCATCGGCGGCTGGTGGTGCGAAAAGCGGATACACGGATAGCGCGCCTGCAGGGAAGCGAAATTTGCCTCCGTCATGCCGAGCACGGCAACACGCTGTTCTTCCAGCCGGGCCAGCAGCGCCGCGGTGAGGTCGGCACCGGTGACGACCGGCGGCCGCACCAGCCCCAGCCGATCCGCACAGAGCCCGAGCAGTTGTGAGTCCAGCAGGCAAAACAACGAACCTTGATAGGCAGCCCTCAGATCCGGCAGCCGCGACAGCCGCTCGATATGGTCGGCATTCGGCGTGACCACATAGGCGAAGCGCGCCTGCCGCGGCCGCGCCAGAAGGGTCTCCACGATCTCCTCGAGACCGCGATTGTCGAAATCGACATCAAGCAGCCGGATGGAGGTCAAGGTGTCCATGTCACCCCAATCGTTACCACATGCTCGTTGGCGGCGGGCAGGAAATTGGCCTGGCGGTCGTTGAACTGGTAGCCAGCGTTTAGCGCCACCGCCCTGTTGAGCTGCCATGACAGGCTCGCCCCCGCACAATAAATCGTTTCCTGATCGGCGCTGGACAAGTAGGCGGCATGGTCGGCCTCGGCGGAAAGCTGCACCATCGTCTCTTCCGAGCTGCTGTGCCGCAGCGAAAATTTCGCCTGGGAAAGCGTGTAGGGTATGGCGCTGATCGCGTCCGGATCGTCGATTTCACGCGCCACGGTAAGTCGCACATGGTCAAGCCGGTCGGGCAGCCAGTCGAAACCGGCCTCCAGCACCGGCGCCGTTACTTTCTCGCCTAGATGCCGTAATGGGCCGGCTGCCTGGCGCTGGGCAGAGCGGTGGCTGTCCCTCAGAGTGATGGTGTGTCGAACGGGGTTCGAATGGGTCGGCCCCAAGCATCATCGGGGAACAGCCATGGAGTATTATGCCGGAATTGATGTCTCGCTGAAAGAGAGCAGCGTGTGCGTGGTGGATGGCACGGGGAAGATCGTTCGTGAGGCGAAGACGGCGAGCGAGCCGGAAGCGCTTTGTCAGTTCATGGCCAGGATCGGTTTTTCATTGACCCGGATTGGCCTGGAAGCAGGTCCTCTGTCACAATGGCTGCGCGAGGGGCTGGTGGATGCCGGCTTTGAGGTCGTCCTGCTCGAGACACGGCATGTGAAGGCGGCGCTGTCGGCGATGACGGTGAAAACCGACCGGAAAGATGCGCGCGGGATCGCGCAACTGTTGCGCATGGGATGGTATCGGCCGGTGCACGCCAAATCGATCGGCTCCCAGGAGGTGCGTGCGCTGCTCGTCGGGCGCAAGCTGCTGCAAGCGAAACTGCTTGATGTGGAACTCAGTATTCGTGGTATTCTGCGCGGCTTTGGTCTCAAGGTCGGCGAGGTCAGCCGCGGACGCTTTGAAGCGCGGATCCGCGCGCTTGCCGAGGGCAACACAATGCTTGAAGCGGTCATCGGCGCCATGATGCAGGCGAGAGCCGCGTTGTGGAGCGAGTTCACCCGCCTTCATCGTGAGATGCTCAAGATTGCGCGCGCAGACCATGTCTGCCAGCGGTTAATGAGCGCGCCAGGGGTTGGCGCCCTTGTCGCGATCACCTATCGCTCAGCTGTCGACGATCCGGAACGGTTCGACAAGTCCCGAACGGTCGGCGCGTATTTTGGCTTGACGCCGAAAAAATACCAATCCGGCGAGACCGACATTGATGGTGGGGTCAGTCGGGTTGGTGACGCCATGGTACGAACAGCGCTTTTCGAAGCAGCCCATATCATGCTGACGCGGGCAACACGGTTCTCTGCCTTGAAGCGGTGGGCCATGGATGTGGCAAAGCGGAGAGGCATGAAGCGGGCAAAAGTCGCGCTTGCACGAAAGCTCGCCGTGGTACTTCACCGGATGTGGGTTGACGTAACCGAGTTCCGTTGGACCAAGGACGTCGTAGCGCCGTAAAGGGGGAGCGGGCTTACGGGAAGCGGACCCATTCAGGCACCGCTTCTGAGAGGTCCCGTCGCGGGGACGAGGGTCAGGCAAGGTCGGGTGTAGTGCTGTGGAAGCTTTAGCAAACCACGCCTTCTAGATTGACCTGCCAGATCCCGGATCTTATGGCATGATGTGGCAGTCTTTCGTGCTGACCACGGACAGAAGCATGATCCCGGCGACGAGATGATCACTCGGAGTGACTTGACATCGAAGGGCCCATTACAGAAGCACTACAGTTGCAGTTTTAATTTAAGATGGGCTCGTCTGGCGGCGGCTTGATGGGCCCGTCTGAATGTTGACCATTTAAGGATGCGCGCGACGGGCAGTTGGCGCTGAGCGAGCTTCAGGGCGAGCCGCCGGATTTCCTGGACGGACCATCGGATGAGTTCTTTCCTGTCCTGGGCTTCGTTTTTTTCGGCGTGATGGTGTTGGCACGATAGCGGACAGCCGCCATCATGGCGTAAGCGAGCATGACGAGCGAGACATGGCGGTGCCAGCCATGCCAGGAACGGGTTTCATTATGGTCGAGCCCGAGTTCGTTTTTGGCAGTCTCGAAACCTTCCTCGATCCGCCAACGGGTTCCTTCCACACGGACCAAAGTGTCGATCGACGTGCCATGCGGGCACCAGGTGGTGAAATAGGCGCATTCACCATCGCTGACGCTGCGTCGGATCAGCAGACCGCGCGTCCACAGGCCCGCAATGGGGGCATCGAACTCTTCGGCGTCAAGATCGGCCAACGGGCAATAGGCCCAGTCGTAGAACCGCTCTCCCTTGGTGCCGAGACCCGCGGACAGGCGTTGCCATGCTTCCGTAGGCAAGTCCTTGGCGATATCCTTTGCTTCACCTGCAATCAGCGGCGTTGTGTTCCAGGCGCCAAACCGGTGATTGGCATGCACCCCCAGCACGTAGCCACGACCGGTTCGACGCAGGGTTTTCTCCACGTCGCCCACGCCATAAACGCTATCGGCGGCGACCCAGGCAAAGGGGACCCCGGCGGCGATCGCCCGGTCAATCATCATCGCAGCCAGCGCAGGCTTGGTTGCAAACGCGACAGTGTCAGGCACATGGGCGGCCTGCATCCGCACGGGATCGACTGTCCATGCCTTCGGCAGATACAGCGCCCGGTCGATGAAGGCATGGCCCTTGTGCGAGACATAGGCCGCAAACACGCCAATCTGGCAGTTCGTGATCTTGCCGGCAGAACCCGTGTATTGCCGGCCAACGCCGCATGACGTGCGGCCCTGTTTGAGGAACCCGGTCTCGTCGATCACGAGAACCGCATCGTCGGCGGCCAGATGCTCAACCACATAGTCCCGCACGACATCGCGCAATGCCTCGGCATCCCAGCGACCGCGCCCCAACAAAGCTTGTTGCCGCCAGGGACCGGGATCACCCGCGGCCTCGGCGCGCATCCATCCGGTCTTGCGCGGCTCGTTGCCAAGCAGCGCATCAAGAAAAACGCCGGCCGACGCCGCGACACGATCCTGCGTGAACAATGGCCGTAGGCGCCCCTTCACATCGCGCAGCGAAGACGCCCAAAGCTCCAACGTATCCTCAACAGACGCCCCGCCACTCATCATATCCTGAACCATGGTTGCCCATAGATTCAGAACTTCAATAAAAAGGCAACTGTAGTGCTTCTGTAATGGGCCCTTCGATGTCAAGTCACTCCGAGTGATCATCTCGTCGCCGGGATCATGCTTCTGTCCGTGGTCAGCACGAAAGACTGCCACATCATGCCATAAGATCCGGGATCTGGCAGGTCAATCTAGAAGGCGTGGTTTGCTAAAGCTTCCACAGCACTACACCCGACCTTGCCTGACCCTCGTCCCCGCGACGGGACCTCTCAGAAGCGGTGCCTGAATGGGTCCGCTTCCCGTAAGCCCGCTCCCCCTTTACGGCGCTACGACGTCCTTGGTCCAACGGAACTCGGTTACGTCAACCCACATCCGGTGAAGTACCACGGCGAGCTTTCGTGCAAGCGCGACTTTTGCCCGCTTCATGCCTCTCCGCTTTGCCACATCCATGGCCCACCGCTTCAAGGCAGAGAACCGTGTTGCCCGCGTCAGCATGATATGGGCTGCTTCGAAAAGCGCTGTTCGTACCATGGCGTCACCAACCCGACTGACCCCACCATCAATGTCGGTCTCGCCGGATTGGTATTTTTTCGGCGTCAAGCCAAAATACGCGCCGACCGTTCGGGACTTGTCGAACCGTTCCGGATCGTCGACAGCTGAGCGATAGGTGATCGCGACAAGGGCGCCAACCCCTGGCGCGCTCATTAACCGCTGGCAGACATGGTCTGCGCGCGCAATCTTGAGCATCTCACGATGAAGGCGGGTGAACTCGCTCCACAACGCGGCTCTCGCCTGCATCATGGCGCCGATGACCGCTTCAAGCATTGTGTTGCCCTCGGCAAGCGCGCGGATCCGCGCTTCAAAGCGTCCGCGGCTGACCTCGCCGACCTTGAGACCAAAGCCGCGCAGAATACCACGAATACTGAGTTCCACATCAAGCAGTTTCGCTTGCAGCAGCTTGCGCCCGACGAGCAGCGCACGCACCTCCTGGGAGCCGATCGATTTGGCGTGCACCGGCCGATACCATCCCATGCGCAACAGTTGCGCGATCCCGCGCGCATCTTTCCGGTCGGTTTTCACCGTCATCGCCGACAGCGCCGCCTTCACATGCCGTGTCTCGAGCAGGACGACCTCAAAGCCGGCATCCACCAGCCCCTCGCGCAGCCATTGTGACAGAGGACCTGCTTCCAGGCCAATCCGGGTCAATGAAAAACCGATCCTGGCCATGAACTGACAAAGCGCTTCCGGCTCGCTCGCCGTCTTCGCCTCACGAACGATCTTCCCCGTGCCATCCACCACGCACACGCTGCTCTCTTTCAGCGAGACATCAATTCCGGCATAATACTCCATGGCTGTTCCCCGATGATGCTTGGGGCCGACCCATTCGAACCCCGTTCGACACACCATCACTCTGAGGGACAGCCACCGCTCTGCCCAGCGCCAGGCAGCCGGCCCATTAGCGCGGCCGGCGCTGCGCGAAGCCGGCCAGCGCGCTGAAGGTCCACCGTGTCGACCAGGCCGGCGAGCAGTGCCTCGGTTGCGGCGTTGAAAAGCGGGTCGCGATAACGCGATTGTGTTGCCTGCAGCCGCACCACCAGGCTGAGCGGGCTGCCCGGCAGATAAGAGAGGGTGGCGCGTTCGCGGTCGTCGCGCCGGTCCTGCACGGCTTCCTCAGGAAAGCGGAAAGAGGTGACGGAAATTTCCGGCTTCAGGCTGAATGGCCCCAGCGCGATCGCATCGCTCGCGCGCAGATCGGTCATGGTGAAGGGCGTTGGCGTGGCGATGTCGAGCGTGCCGATATCGAACCCGGTCTCCTGCGCATGCAAAATACCGCCGCTCAGCGTGATGGTTTCACGCGGGAGCACGACGCGCTCACCGAACGCGAAGGCAGAGCCGGATATGTTCTGCGCCGGGTCCTGCGGATAATGCGCCAGCGCACCGGAGGCGAAAACGCCCAACCCCAGCAGCGGATCGGTAACGAGAAGCTGCGGCGCCACGCTGTACATAGCCGAACCTGCCGCCCCGTTCGGCGCCAAATCATAGCCGCCCGGCCAACGCCACCGAGGGCGCGACCTCGACGCCGCCCAATTGCCACGGCAATGGCGTGAGTTGCTGCTCCGGCTGCGGCACCGTGACGCTGAATGATGTGCCGTAGCCGGGAATGCCATCCGGCAGCACGGAGTCCAGCAACTGCCCGCGCGCAGCACTCATCGCGCAGAGCCAGAGCAGGGAGGCCAGTGCTACGGCGCGGTAACGCATGGTTATCAATTAGCAGTTTTGTTTTGATATCAAAACATATATTTGTGGGGTAGCAGGAAGTAAAGGAAGGGAGAAAGGCCTACTTTTTGTGAACAAAAAGTAGCAAAAAAACTTTACTGACTTGGGCCGTGCGGTTTCAGAGCCTCAGGCCCAAACGACCAAAAATTTTTGCGCCGCTTTTTTTAAAAAGCGGCTACTTACTTAAAAAAATGCCACGCCGCCAAGACATCGACATCGCCAGAGGTTTCGCCATTCTGCTCGTCGTGTTCGGGCATCTTGTGGCGCGCGCCGACCCCGCCGGCGTGGGCTGGTACGAGCCGCTGCGCCGCGCCGTCTATGCCTTCCATATGCCGTTTTTCTTCTATCTCAGCGGCCTCGTCGCGGTGCTCTCCGGCATGGTACCGGCGCCGCGTTCGGCCTGGCCCGGAATCATCGCCGCACGGACACGGCGCCTTCTGCTGCCTTTCCTGGCACTCGGCCTGCTCATCGTTACAGCCAAATATCTGGCGGCAAAATTCATCCCGGTGGATCACGTGCCGCACAGCTGGCTGGGCGGGCTTTGCGATCTGTTCTGGCATACGCAAGCCAGCCCGGCTCTGTCGATCTGGTATCTGATCGTGCTGTTCACGGTGAGCCTCGGTACGATGTTTCTGCTCGACGGCTCACCGCGGCGCTGGCCGGCATTGCTGCTGATCTGCTCTGCTCTCTATGTTTTCCCCTGGCCGGCTTATCTCTATCTCGACCGCATCGGCGTCTATGCGGTGTTCTTCGCGCTCGGCGCCGGCGCCGGTTTGCTGGGGGCAGGATGGGACAGCTTCGTCGATCGCTCCTGGCCGCTTCTTCTCACCCTGCTGTTGGCCTCACTCGCCGTCATCGTGGTTTACGGCGCCGGTTGGCCGGAAAAATATCTGCTTCTGCCGGTGGGGATGCTCGCGATGCCAGCACTTCACGGATCCTTAAGATCTTTGACGCCATCATCGCCCGGTCTCCTTTTTCTCGGGCGGTACAGTTTCATGATCTATCTTTTCAACACCTTGTGCATCGGGCTGGCAAAAGGGCTGCTGCTGCTGCTCTGCTCCTGGGATGGCACACATTTCCTGCCCTTTGCCATAGCGCTGATGGCGGCTGGCACGCTCGGCCCGATCGCCCTGAAAAACTGGGCGTTCCGGCGCCTGCCCTTGTTGGACCGGCTGACGGACTGACAGGCCATGGCACCGCACGGAAATACTGGCTGCAGCAGCGCGGCAATATCGGATCAGCTATCAGCGCGCAGCAGCGCAATCCCCGGTTTCCTCAAACGCCTGCCGGCAGCACTGGCGGCGCGGTTCGATGCCGAACAGCTCGCGGCGGTCGAACTGCATTTCGGCATGCGCCATCGCACACGCCACGCCATCGATTTCCGCCGCCGCCTGCGCCTGCCCTTCCTGCGCTGCTACGTGGTGCTGCTCGCCGGCCGCGAACGCGCGGCTGATTGAAGGAAGAGCAAGCGCTTGTCCCTTATTCGGCGGCGACCTTGATGAGAGACGCAACGACGATTTTAGCCGCGTCCGGCTGATAGCTGTCGCCCACAGCGTCGGGCCGGTGCGGTTATACCGCCGCGCCTGTCCCCGCCTGAACAATCCGCCCCGCTGTTTACCAACGCCGCTTCGGCCCGCGGCCGCGGCAATGACGGCACCCGAGAACACCAGGATCAGGCCGATCAGAAACGGGCCGGTGATGCGATTGCCGAGAAAGAGCCAGGACGCCACGATACCGATGAGAGGCACGCCCAGGGTGAAGTTCGACATCGCAAAAATCGTGATCCGCCTGCCATGCTCGGCCGACATCACGAAGCAGGCAGAAGTCGCCACCGGACCGATGAAGAATAGCACCCCAAGCAGACGATCATTGACCGCGACGAAATGCGGCGCGCCCTCGACGGCCCACGCACAGCCCGCCAGAGGAATCGCCGCCAGCAGCATCTGCCAGGGTGCCAGTGCCAGCGGCGAGCCTGTCCAGCGATGATGCCGGATATGGGGAATCGTGACCGACCAGGCGATCGCGCCGACCAGCAGAAACAGGCATCCCATCGCAGCACCCGGCGCACGCCAGTTCATTTCCATGGGTGAACAGATCAACGCGGTTCCCGACAGTCCGACCGCCAGCGCGATGATCTGCATGCGCGTCGCCCTGCCGCAAGACCAGCCACGCCGCCAGAACACCCCATAGCGGGGTCGTGTAGGCCAGCAGAACGGCACGGCTCGTATCGGTATAGGTCATGGCGATCATACCAAGGCCGGTGAAGGCCATCATCTGAAGAAATCCCATGCTGGCAACGATCGGCCAATCCGCACGGGGCGGAAAGGCAAGCTGGCCACGCCAGGCGGCAAAGCCAAACAAACACACGGCCGCACTGCCGAAGCGAATGGCCGCCAACCATAGCGGCGGCACCCCGACGAGCGCGAGTTTCGTCGCCGGCCAGCTTGCTCCCCACAGAAGCACCATCACGGCCAGCCAAAGGATCGTGGTGGTAGAAGGCGAAGTTGGTTGTGCACCAGGAGCAGCTGGAGCGTTGCGTTGGGGCGATTGCATGGCACCTTAACCAAGGATAATTTCACAGGTGAGGTAGACCGAATTGATCCGGAAAATCTTTTCTTGTTTTCCGGACAAGACAATTAAATCGAATAGTTTGACCGACAAAGCAGCATATGGAGAATATTTTGCCTTCCGATAAAATCCCGCTCGACGCCCCCAGCCTGAAAATCCTGGCGGCCCTTCAGGAGAATTCGGAAATCAGCAATGCCGACCTGGCCGAACAGGTCGGCCTGTCGGCCTCTCCTTGTTGGCGGCGGGTCTCGGACATGAAGGCGCAGGGTGTCATCAAGGGGCTGTGATGCTCGTTGACCCGCTCAAGCTAGGCCTGGCGGTTAACGTCTTCGTGCATGTGACCCTCAAGCAGCAGGACAAGGCGTCTCTGGAGGTTTTCATCCAGGCTGTGCAGGCGCGGCCTGAGGTCATGGAATGTTACCTCATGACCGGCGAAGCCGATTTTCTGCTGCGCGTCGTGATCGAGGATTTGATCCGGTATCAGGAGTTCATGCTTGAGGTCCTGACGCAAATACCGGGCGTATCCAACATCCGCTCCAGCTTCGCCTTGAACCAGGTGAAATACACAACGGCCTTGCCGGTAACCCACCTGAGTCAGTCACTGTAACGCGCCTCACGCTGCTTCAACGCCCCAGGCCCAAAGTCCAAAAAGTTTTTGCGCCGCTTTTTCCAAAAAGCGGCCACTTACTTTCTCCTTTACCGGTAATACCCCCCATAACGCGGCTGATAGATTTCCGCATCGG
Source organism: uncultured Pseudomonadota bacterium (assembly GCA_963798115.1). GTDB lineage: Bacteria > Pseudomonadota > Alphaproteobacteria > Acetobacterales > Acetobacteraceae > Acidocella. The sequence goes on along the minus strand of CAWCRT010000007.1, from coordinate 205,365 downwards.
CGAACCCGGAACGGCTATGTTCGCGCACCTTCACACGCGTTAGCGCCGCGCCGGCCAAGGTCACGCCGGCTTCACGCAGCAGCGTCATGGCCGCCCGCACCACATTGCGCGGCGTGTCGCCCCAACGGATGCAGAGCAGCGCGCTATCGGCCAGCCTGGCCAGGACGCGCCCTTCGGCAAGGGCGAAGACCGGCGGCACGTCGAGCAGCACCACGTCCCAGTCTTCGCGCAGTTGCGTCATGAGCGCGTCCAAGGCCGGGGACAAAAACAGCGACAAGGCAGCCTTGGCCTGGGTCCCGGCGGGCAACACCATCAGCGGGCTCAACGGGTCCTGCACCAGCACATCCTTGAGCGCGGCGAGCCCGGCAAGATGGTCGGTCAATCCCGGCGCGCCGCCGACATTGAAGGCCCGGTCGAAACCCGGCTGGCGGATATCGCCGTCGATCGCCAGCACGCGCAGCCCGGAAACGGCGAGCGCCCGGGCGAAGGCGATGGTCAGCGTGGTTTTCCCCTCCCCCGGCCGCGCCGCGATGATGGCGATGAAGCGTGTTCCCGCCCCGAGATGCAGTCCGGTCCTGAGCGCGCGCAATTGCTCGGCGAACAATGAGAATGGCGATGCCAGCCCGGCCTGTTGCGCCAGGGGAACTTCAGGCACCAGCGCCAGGCAGGAGAGCCCGAGTTGCTCCCGCACATCGATGCCCGATCTGAATGACGTATCCAGCGTATCGGCCAGCCCCGCCAAAAGCAGGCCGCTGCACAGCCCGAGAACCAGGGAAGCGGCAAGGATCACCAAACGGTTCGGTGTGCTGGGGGAAGTCGGCGTGGCGGCGGCGGAGAGGATGCGCGCGTCCGGGCTGGTCAGCGAGACATCCTGCGCCAGCTGGTCCGCTTGCAGCGCGATCGAACGCAGCATCGCCTGCCTTGCTTCCGCGCGCTGCTCCAAGGCGCGGACCGGGCCGGACGCCGCATCCTCTGTTTGCGATTGGGCGCGCGTGGCCGCCAGATTTTTTTGCAGGGTGGCGATTTCCGCCTGGTCCGCCGCGACATCCGCGCGCGCCGATTCCTGCGCGCGCCCGGTCTCGGCATTGATCTGCGCGGTGATCGCCGCGAGCTGTGCTTTCGTGCTGCGCAGGTCAGGATAATCCGCGCCATAGACATCCTGCAGCGCGCCGACCTGGGCCGTGAGATCAGCCTGTTCCTTGCGCAGTTGCGCCAGGTCCGGCGCGATCGCGGCTGCGTCGCGCGCGGCGGCCTTGAGCCGGGCCTGATCCGTCGCCAGACGCGCCTGCGCCTGCGCCAGCGAAGCAGCGAGCCGGCTGGCCGTCTCGATCGTCAGGCTGGCTTGTGCGCCTTGTACCACGCCGGCCGCGGCGCGCGCCTGTGCAAGCTCCGTCTCGGTTTCGTCCAGCTCCGTCTGCAGCTCGGCCTCATGCGCCTGCAGCCAGGATTGCGCATCGCTAAAGCGACCAAAGGAGTCCTGGCGCTCATGCGCGAGATAAAGCCGCATCGCGAGATTCGCCGCTGCCGCGGCGAGCGCGGGATTTTCGGCGGTGAAGGACACGGTGAGCAGGTCCGAACCCGGCACCACCGCCACGCGCAGCGCCCGCCGCGCCGCCTCGGCCAGCGCATTGGCGTCATGCCCGGCCGCACCGCCCAACAGATCGAGCGGCCACGGAGAAGGCTTGAGGATGGCGCTGAATCCCGGCTGCGCCGCGAGATCGAGCTGCGTCGTCAGCGCCTTGGCCACCGGCAGGCTTGCAATCACCGCCGTCTGGCTGGCGGTCACCGCATCCTCATCCTGTATGGCCGGCAGGGAAGCGCGATCCGGCACGGTGGCCTCCTCAGGCGCGTAAAGCAGAATGCCCGTCGCCGTGTAGGTGAGCGGCAGATGGGCCAGGACGAAGGAGGTCAGGCCGAAAACCGCGAGCACGCAGCCAAGGACGAGGCGCCAGCGACGGCGCAGGCAGAGGAGCTGCTCCGCGAGATTTGAGCGCGCCGGTAGAGCAAGATGCGGCAATGCGAGGCTCATGCTTGTTACGTAATTGTAAGAATCTCATTTCGTCAACGTAAAGTTTTGTCCGGTGGATAAGGCTGGACCCAGGGCCGGTCGCCTTGCTGCATCCGGTCGCTGCTGAGGCGCACCCCGTGCGGTCCGACCCAGGCGGCCATGGCGCCCTGATGCCAGACGGAGAAACGATCGATCACCGGCAAAGGCGCGCACACGCCGCGCAACGGTTCCGGCGAGACCGCCAGGGCCGCGTCGCCGCACCCATGGCCTAGCGGCGTCATCACCAGCAGCACGCGGCCGACGCGACAGCTCTGTGCCGGGCAGGAGGCGAGCACCAGCTGCATGCCGCCCCAGACCGGCGCCCATTGCGCCAGCGTATAGGATTCTGCTTTCGGCTGCCGCAGCAGCAGCAGGCCCGCGCCATCGCGCAAGGCGATGAGACGGGCATCGGCGGAGACCAGCACATCCGGCGGCCGGGCGGCGGCATAAACCAATGCGCCGGCCAGTAGCAGCGGCAGCCCCGCATAGCGCGCGGCGCTGCGCCAGATGCACAGCCAGATCAGCCCCGCGGTGATGAGCAGGATCGCGGCATCGGGCATGGGCGCGATCCGCAACATCGCACCCGGCCAGGCGGCGATGCGGGCGCAGATCCAAACGATCACCGCAATGCCCCACCCCATGGGCACCAGCGCCGCCGCCGCCAGATGCAGCGGCATCAGCACCAGCGCCACGAGGCCCCAGGGCAGGATCCAGAAGGCCGTGAGCGGCACGGCGACGAGATTGGCGGGGATCCAATAAGGCTGGATCTGCTGGAACTGATAGGCGGCGTAAGGCATCGACGCGCCGCCGGCGAGCAGGCTGGTGAAGGCCAGGGCCATGACATGCCCCGCCGCGCGACCGGCAAGGCTCTCGCCACCGTGAAAGCTGACCCGGAAACCGCGCGCGGCGGCATAGCCGGCGATGAGCGCCAGGACGGCGGAAAAGCTCATCTGAAAGCTGGTGCCCATCACCGCCTCAGGTGTTGCGAGCATGATGATGAGCGCCGCCAGAGCGAGGCCCCTGAGCGAAAAGACGCGGCGGCCGACGATGACGCCGAGTGTCGCCAGACTGGCCATGGCCAGGCTGCGCAGGATCGGCAGATGCGCGCCGGTCAGCAGCGCATAGCCAAGGCCCGCCCCCAAGGCGGCCATGGCGGCGAGCGATTTGGCAGGCCAGCGCAAGGCGGTGCGCTCATGCCGGGTGAGGAGAAAGCGCGTGACGGTAAAGGCCAGCCCCATCACGATGCCGACATGCAGCCCCGCCACCGCCAGAATATGCGCGAGCCCGGCGGCGATGAAGGCGTTGCGCACCCCGACCGGGATGGTCTGTTCCTCGCCGGTGAGCAGGGTGACCGCGACCCCGCCAGTGTCGGCCGGCAGAATCGCGAGGATGCGCGCCGCGATGTCCTGGCGCAGCGCCTGCAGCCCGCGCGCCAGGGTGCCGGGCTCGGTGCTGGCCATGATGGTGACGGGCGCGAGGGCGAAACCGGATGCGTCGAGCCCCTGGAAGAAATCCTGCCGCCCCTGATCCCAGCCGCCGGGATAGGCCGGGCGCTCCGGGCCGAACAGCAGCGCTCTGGTCCGCACCGCCTCGCCAAGCCGCAAAACCGTGTCGTCAGAGCCGCGCAGACGCAGCCTGATGGCGCGGCGCAAAGGCGGCGCGTCATCCAGGCTGGGGCGGGCCAGAATGATGCGCCTGCCATTCGGCAGCAGATCGATCGCCGCGACAATGCCGGAAATCGTCACGCCCCCGTGCGGCACAGGAACGAAGCCGGGTTCGTCCGCCGTGCGCCATTCCGCCCGCGCAAAGCCGAGCGCCGCCGCCAGCGCCAGGGCGGCCATCAGCCGGCCGGGGCGAAAGCGCCACAAGGCAACCAGGGCCGCCAACGCGCCGGCGGTAGCAGCCAGGCCGAGCCAGATCGGCGGCTCACGGGGCAGCGCGAAATAAACCAGGATCGCCGCCCCCATGGCAACCGGCAGAAGGAGCAAAAACCGGTCCTGCTCGGCCTCCACCCAGGCGGCAAACCAGGCGCGCATCGCCACCCCTATTTCGTTGCGTTTTGTTAACAGTTTTGCGCAAGCTGGCAAAGAGGGGGGCGGAAATGCTAGAGCCGGCGGATGACCATTCGCACCCGCTTCGCGCCCTCACCCACCGGCATGCTGCATATCGGCGGCGTCCGCACCGCTCTGTTCAACTATCTGTTCGCCAAGCATATGGGCGGCGAATTTCTGCTCCGTATCGAGGACACCGACAAAGCCCGCAGCACACAGGAAGCCGTGCAGGTGATCCTGGAGGGATTGGCCTGGGTCGGGCTGACGCCCGATACGGCGCCGGTGTTCCAATCCACCCGCGAAGCGCGGCATGTGGAGGTGGCGATGCAGATGCTGGCCGCAGGCCGTGCCTATTACTGCTATGCCAGCCCCGAAGAATTGCAGGAAATGCGCGAGACGGCGCAAAAGGAAGGCCGCCCGCCGCGTTATGACGGGCGCTGGCGCGACCGCGACCCCGCGGATGCCCCGGCCGGTGTGAAACCGGCGATCCGCCTGAAAGCCCCGCGTGAGGGCGAGACGGTGGTGCACGACCTGGTGCAAGGGACCGTGCGCGTCCAGAACACCGAGCTGGACGACATGATCATTCTCCGCTCCGACGGCACGCCGACCTATCTGCATGCCGTGGTGGTGGATGACCATGACATGGCGATCAGCCATGTCATTCGCGGCGACGACCACCTGACCAATACGTTCCGCCAGGTGCAGATCTATAACGCCATGGGCTGGGAGATGCCGCATTTCGCGCATATCCCGCTGATCCATGGCGCTGACGGCGCGAAACTCTCGAAACGCCACGGCGCGGTCAGCGTCCTGGAATTCCGCGAGCAGGGTTTCCTGCCCGAGGCGCTGTGCAACTATCTGCTTCGCCTCGGCTGGGGCCATGGCGATGCGGAGTTCCTGCGCCGCGAGGAACAGATCGCTTTGTTCACCCTCGAAGGCGTGGGCCGCGCGGCGAGCCGCATGGATTATGCCAAGCTCACCCATATGAACGGCCAATGGCTGCGCGGCGCGGATGATACGCGCCTGACCGGCGAGGTGCTGGCGCGGCTGGAAGCACTCGGCATCAATGCCGACGCGACAGCGCAGAGCCGCATCCTTACCCTGATGCCGGGGCTGAAGGAACGCGCGAAAACACTGCTGGACCTCACCGCTTCCGCCACCTTCCTGGCGCGCAGCGTGCCCCTGCCCTTCGAGCCCAAGGCCGAGGCGCTGCTCACGCCGGAAGCCCGGGCGATGCTGGCCCGCCTCGCCCCGGTTCTCGCCGCCACGGATTTCTCCACCGCCTCGGTCGATGCGGCGCTGCGTAGCTTCGCCGAAAGCGAGGGGCTGAAACTCGGCCAGGTGGCGCAGCCCGTGCGCGCCGCGCTGACCGGCAGCACCATGAGCCCGGGCATCGACGCGACCCTGGCGGCACTGGGCCGTGAGGAAAGCCTGGCTCGGTTGCAGGCGGTTTCTTAAAGGAAGAAAGGAAGCGCTTCTTTTTTGAAAAAAAGAAGCAAAAAACTTTTTTAAACTGGGCCCGTGGCGTTTCAACGCCACGGGCCCAAAGTCCAAGAAGTTTTTGCGCCGCTTTTTTCAAAAAGCGGCTACTTTCTTACTTACTTTGCCCCGTTCTGCGCGATCACCTCGGAAAAGCCACTCATCGCCTTCCGTACCTGATCCGGCGGCAGGTCGATGCCCAGCACCTGCCGCGCCTCGGCGCTGCGCCCGGAGGCGAGCAATGCCGCGGCATAATCCTCGCGGATTTTCGCGGTCGCCCCGGGGGCCGTCGCCAAGGGCCCGAGATATTGCAGCGCCTCCGGCCCGTGGCCCGAGAGGGCCAGCGACAGGCCGAGATTGACCTCCGCCGCGGTCATTGACGGATCGGCGAGCAGCGCCCGGGAATAAGGCTCGACCGCCCCGGCGAAATTGCCCTGCAGATCGCGCGCGACGCCAAGATCGTTCTCCGCGTCGGCGTTGTTTGGATCGTCGGCGATCGCCTGGATGAAGGCCAACTCCGCCACGCGCGGATCGGTCTTCAGCAGGCAGCGGCCGAGCCCTGTTTCCGCATCTGTCGCCTTCGTGTCGTAATGCAGCGCCAGCTCGTACGCCGCATCTGCGGCGGGGCAGCGCTGCAGCGCGTAATAGGCATTGCCCTCATGGATCAGCGCGTCGACATTGTCCGGGTCGCTGGCGAGGATCGCCTGCGTCACCGACAAGGCCATGTTGGGATCGCCCCCGGCAATCGCCGCATCGGCGACGTTCAGCGTTTTCGGCCCGGTCGGATTGACTTCCTTGGTATAAGGCGATGGCGCGCCGCCACAGGAGGCGAGCAGCAGCGCCAGAGCCGGCCATAAGCATGGCGCAACCACACGGCGCCTCGGTGCAGGTTTCATCAAAGGCAAGCTTCTTCTCTCGTTAGAAATACAATCCGTGCGCGGCATCATTTCTGCCCATGCAGCATGGCCATCACGTTGATGATGGCGGGGCCCGCGACGATCAGGAACACGCAAGGCAGGATGAACAGAATCATCGGCACGGTCATCAAGGTCGGCAGCCGGCCGGCGCGCTCCTCGAACAATGTCAGGGCTTCCTGGCGCAATTCCGCGGAGAGCGTGCGCAGCGCCTGGGTAAGCGGCGTGCCATATTGTAGCGATTGCGTGAGCGTGGTCGCGAGGCGCTTCAGCGTGACCAAGCCGGTGCGCTGGCCGAGCGCCTCCATGGCCTTGCGCATATCCGAGCCGATCTGCAGCTCGCGCGAGGTTTGCGTGAGTTCCTTCGCCAAAGCGGGGTTGAGATTGCCGATCTCCTGCGCGACGCGCGCCAGCCCCGCTTCCAGTGCGAGCCCGGCATCGGCGCAGATCACCAGCATGTCCAACGCGTCGGGAACGCCCGCCGCCACCTGATCGAGATGGCGCTGGCGGAGATTGTTGGCGAGGGTTTCCGGCAGGATCAGGCCAAGCACGGCGCCGCCAGCAAGCTTCACCAGCATCCAGAACGTCCCGACGCCGAAATTATGCAGCGCCATCAGCAGCACCAGCGGCACCATCACGGCCAGAAGGATTTTCGCGCCGATGAACAGGCCCAGGCCGCGCCCGCCGCGGAACCCCGCGGTTTCCAGCGTCGCGGTCATTTCCGCCAGGGTTTTGCGCGACAGCAGGCCGCTACGGGCGATCAGCATGCCGAAGGCGGAAACGAAGCGCAGCAGCGCGCTGCTTTCCGGTTTCGGCTCGGGCGGCTTGTCGCCCCCGACCACGAATTCGATCCGCGCCGCCAGACGCCCGGCACGGGCGAATTCGCTGAGCACGAAAAAGCCGCTGACAATGACGATCGCCAACATCACGACGATGGCGGCAAAAATATAAAGGATCGGCATCTGCGCTATTTCAGAACGTTGCTGATCATGAACTGAATGATCCCGAGGCCGATGCCCATCAAAAGGATCGCGGCGCCGAGAAGCGCCTGACCGGACGAGGTGTTGAACAGCATGATGATATATTGGCGCTGCGTCACGAAAATCCCGCCGCCGGCGACAAAAGGCAGCGCCGCGAGGATCATGGCGCTGGTGCGCGCCTCGGCGGTGAGGGCGTAGCCGCGCGCTTTCAATCCCACGCGCTTGCGGATCACATTGGCCAAAGTTTCAAGCGTCTGCGTGATGCCGCCGCCGGAGCGCGCCTGCAATGAGAGCGCGGTGGCGAAAAACTGGTATTCCGTGAGCTTGATGCGCCGCGACAATTCGCGCAGCGCCACGTCCATCGGAATGCCGATGGTCACCTTGTCGGCGAGAATGTCGAACTCGGTCTTGGTCGGCTCCGGCGCATCGCGCGCCACCGTGCGCAGCGCCTCGCCCATCGGGATGCCGACGCGGACACAGCGAACGATGGTGCCGAGCGCATCGGGAAACTGCTCGAGGAGTTTGGTGTTGCGGCGATTGGTGAACCAGCTGAAGGTGAATTTCGTCAGCAGCAGCCAGATCACCGGCGTGCCGGCATAGAACAGCGTGTAGAGCAGCAGCCTGTAACCACCGAGCGGGTGCGAGGCGAGCCAGTCGACGATCAGTGTCATCGCCAAAGCCAGAGGCGGCACCAGCCACCATTTGATCGGGTAGGTTTCCGACTGCTGCAGATCGACGCCGATGAACGAAGCGGCCTGTTCCTTGATCTGTCCGGTGCGTGTGACCGTGCGCGTGAGGGAGCGCGTCTCGGCAACCTCATGCGCCGGCGCCGTGCCGGGCGAGACCGCCTCTGTGAGCCGGCGCGCGAATGTCTGCTGCCGTTTATGGCCTTGCATCACCGAGACCAAGGCGAGCACCGCCATGGCGAGCAGGATCAGCAGCAGGGCGCCAAGGACCAGGATTTCTTGAGGAATCATGCACCCTCCTCGAGCGCCGTCATCCAGCTGCGTTCCAGACCGTAATATTGCAGCCGTTCGATGAAGGAGGAGCGGATGCGGCTGACCTCGTAGCGGCCGGTCAAGCGGCCGGTCGCGGTCTCGCCGGTCACTTCGAACTTGAAAATATCGTTGAGCAGCTGTGTTTCACCCTCGATCCCGGAGATCTCGGTTACCTGCGTGACACGGCGGCCACCATCGCGTTGGCGCTCGACCTGGACGATGAGATTCACCGCCGCCACCACCTGGGTGCGGATCGCCCGCGGGGTCAGCCCCATGCTCGACATCTGCACCATGTTTTCGATGCGGGCCAACGCGTCGCGGGTATTGTTGGCGTGAATCGTCGACATCGAGCCGTCATGGCCGGTGTTCATCGCCTGCAGCATGTCGAACGCCTCGGCGCCGCGCACCTCGCCGATGATGATGCGATCGGGGCGCATACGCAGCGCGTTGCGCACCAGGTCGCGGGCATTCACCTCACCCTTGCCCTCGAGGCTCGCGGGGCGGGTTTCCAGCCGCACCACATGCGGCTGCTGCAATTGCAATTCGGCGGCGTCCTCGACCGTGACGATACGCTCGGACGGGTCGATAAAACGGCTCATCGCATTCATCATCGTCGTCTTGCCGGAGCCGGTGCCGCCGGAGACGACGATGTTGAGGCGGCAGCGCGCGGCGATTTCCAGGATGCGCGCGATCGCCGGCGTGAGCGAGCCGTAGGAGATCAGCTTCTCGAAATCGATCGGCTTTTTCGCGAACTTACGAATCGAGAGTGACGGCCCGTCAATCGCCAGCGGCGGCAGGATGATATTGACGCGCGAACCGTCTTTCAGGCGCGCATCGCACATCGGGCTCGATTCATCGACGCGGCGGCCGACCGAGGCGGCGATGCGCTGGCAGATATTGGTGAGATGCGTCCAGTCGCGGAAGCGCACCGCCACCTGCACCAGCTTGCCGGCGCGTTCCACAAAGACATGGTCCGGCCCGTTGACCATGATGTCGTTGATGCTCTCATCCAGCAGCAGCGGCTCGAGCGGGCCGAGCCCGAGCATATCATCCACCAGCTCGGTGGCGAGGCTGCGCTGTTCGCGGCCGTTGAGCTGCACGCGGCGCTCGGTCGCGAGATCCGAAATCAGCCGTTCCACCTCGATCAGCAAGCGTTCCGGCGCCAGCGAGGCGACCGCCGTGGCGTCCATGCGGGTCAGGCAGATGGTGCGCAGTTCGGCGATCTCGGGCCGGGCGACAATGACCGAAGTGACGCCGCCCATCGTCTGGTCCGCAACGGCGCGCGCGGAAAGTTCGGACGCAAGATAGGGCCCGGCCGATAGGCCGGGCGCACGGGCCAGGGCGGCAGCCGCCTCGTTACGACGTCGGCCGAATGTGGGCAGGCTGACATCCGTCATCCACTATCCTTTCGGCAGACGCAGCATTTTGAAAATGCCGCCGAGCGCCCCGGCCTGCAGGCCCGCGGCGCCGGCTTCCTGGCGGTTGCCGGCAAAGCCGATCTCGCGCGACAGGGCGATGATCGCCTGGCGGAAAGGGCCGCGCGCGTTCATCGCCGGCTCGCCGAAATTGGCACTTTCATTGAGCTGCTTCGGCAGGTCGGGGATCACCACATCGACCTTCACCTTCAGCGCATCCTCGATCTGCTTGCGGGTCAGGCCGCCCGGCCGCCCCTGGCGGTTCAGCACGATGGTGGGGCTTTGCGGCTGCCATGGGCCGTTGGGCAGGCCCAGCAGCCGCAGCGTGTCGCGCACGCTGGCGAGCGAGGGGTCCATGACGATGACGCGGTGATGCGCGAACTCAATCAGCTCACGATTGCAGGAGAGCGGCAGAAACGGCACGTCGGCGATGATGAAATTATAGCGCACGCGCAGCGTGTCGACCAGCCGTCGCGCCGCCCCCGGCGCGTATTGCAGCGGTTCGTTGAGCTTCTCTTCCGAGGCCAGGACATGCAGCCTTTCGCTGACCGGCTGGGCCGCGCGCTCGACGAAAAGCGGGTCGATACGGTCCGGCGTTTCCAGCGCCATGCGCAGGCCGGGGCCGGTCTTCGCGCCGAGCAGCAGCGCGCCGGAGCCCATATGCAGATCGGCTTCCAGGAACACGGTGTGGCGCTTGGCGTTCACCCCCAGCATCCAGGCGAGATTGCCGGAGATGGTGGTGGCGCCGACCCCGCCGCGCGCGCCCATGACGGCGATGACACGGCCGCCGCGGGCGGCATCCTGGCCGATCGTCTTGCGCGTCACCAGCGGCGCGAAATGCCGCGCCACCGCCTCGCGCGTGATCGGCTTGAAAATATATTCCATCACCCCCATGCCGCGGGTGATGTGGCGGTAGAAATCGACATCGTCGGTATCGCCGATCACCAGCACGCGCACGCCGGGCTCGACCACGTCGGAGAGCTCACCCAGCGTGTGCAGGGGCTGCTCCTGGCCGGCAATGTCGACGATCAGCACTTCCGGCGTCGGCAATTTGGCCATTGCGGTGACGGCGGTGCGCACCGTGCCGCGGCGCACATCCATGCCGTTGGCGACCAGATCGCCCAGCCCATCCCGCAGCACCTGCTCGGAGGCCGGATCGCCGACAAAGGCCAGAACCGTCAGCCGGTCGGGGCGACTGATCCCACCATCGCCCTGCTCTAATCTTATTCGCGGATCAATTGCTGGACAGAGGCGGCCGTAAAACTTTTGTGACAAAGCGTGGCAACCGCCTGATCGGCCAGACCGACCGGGCGGGGGGTGGCGGGATTTCCGTTTTGGAGACGCAGGGTGATCAGGCGGGCCCGGCAGGACGGCGCGCGCAAGGTCAAGCGCCCTCCCCGTCCGGCCTTCAAGGCCTGGCGGCGTGCTCGCGTCTCAAACTCTCTGAAGAGGCTCGTGTAAAACTGAAAGTAGAGAGGGTGGTGCGGGCGGTCGGAATCGAACCGACACTCTGTCACCAGAACCGGATTTTGAGTCCGGCGCGTCTACCAGTTCCACCACGCCCGCGTGACACCACCCTAGTACGCAAGAGAACGAACAAAATCAACCTGCAGCGAATAAAATCGTTCATGTCCGCTTGCACTCTGTCTCAGGATTGTTTATACGCCCGTCACCGATCCCGAATAGCTCAGCTGGTAGAGCAAGCGACTGTTAATCGCTCGGTCGTTGGTTCGAGTCCAACTTCGGGAGCCAGGTTTTACCAGTATTTACCAGAATACTATTGCAGTTCCCGAATAGCTCAGCTGGTAGAGCAAGCGACTGTTAATCGCTCGGTCGTTGGTTCGAAGTCCAACTTCGGGAGCCAGATTTCCCCCTACATACCTGCATCTTTCACGACGCCCAAGGTTGCGCGCAGCTTTTGCGCACGCGCTCGTTGAGCGCCACGCGCTTAGCGTGGGCTTGCGGCCATGTCGTCTGGCATCGCGACAAAAAAGCGCGTGTGATAGGCGGCGTTGATTTTTGCGACCAGCTCCGGGCCAGGATCCGCGCAACCCGCGCTGCCGGCAGCGGCGATCACCAACAATATAAGCACGATGCGTTTCATGCACGGCGTTTCATGCAAGGCGGTTTCATGCGGGTATTTCCTCGCGTTTTTGGGAAAAGCCGCCGACCCGGCAGGGCTGCTCAAGGGCAGCCCGGTGGCTCCACAACGGCAGGCCAAACCTCGCCGCCGAACGGCGCAACGTGTTTCCCATTCGCTTCAGGCAAAAACCTGAGGCTCAAAAACGTAAGGCTATGGTCGTAGAAGGGTCAAGGAGAAATTAGGCGCCGCGCGAAGATGTGTGCGGGCCGGGACGTTTACGTCAGATCAAGAAAAAAGGCCGCTTTTTGAAAAAAGCGGCGCAAAAACTTTTGCTCCTTAGGGCTGTGCCTTTTCGGCGGCACGGGCCAAAGGAGCCAAAATGGCGTGCTAGCGGCAGTACTGGCTCACATAAGGCGCGAACTGCGTCTGCAGTTTCTGCGGGCTGAGCTTGAAACTCTCCAGGGAATAAGGCGCATGCTTGCCGTAGCCGCCACGCGGCCGGGCGCGAAATCTTCTCGGAGATGGCAGCGGCCGCCTGTGGGCGAAGCGCCAGGCCGAACTGGCTGTAAATACGCTCGATCACCGCCAAAGGTGCCCGCGTCAGCTCCTGATAATGCACATGGATTTTCCGCCCTGGCGCGACATCGGGCCGACGGTCGAATTCAAGCAGCAGATTCGCGCCCTCGATCCAGCGCGAGCCAACCTGGGCGCCGATCTCGGCCGGGTCGATATTGCTGAGGAAGGGCCGGCGCAGCACCTCGGTGAGATGCGCGACCGAGCCGAGAACGGCAATCGGGTCACGATGCACCACCACGAAACGCGCGTCCGGATAGACCGCCATGATCGCTTCCAGCGAGAAGGTATGGTCCGGACATTTCAGCACCCAACGCGCCGGCTTGCCCGCCTGCAGATATTGCAGGAAGCGCTTATGGAATTCGAAAGCCTCATGATGGCCGTGCGCCTCGATCCATTGCAGATAGGAGGGCACGCGGAACGTCGTGTCGAAGCGCAGGCTCTGGAACACATGCGCGGTGATTTCACTGCATTCCTGCGGACTATCGGCGGTGATCGGGTGCATGCCGGCGAAACCCGGCGCGAGACCCGCAAACATCTTCAGCTGCTGGTCCACGGCGCGCACGCGCTTGTCGGTGCTGGGCTCGAAATCGGCCGGGCGCTCGCCGGGATAGATCGTCTGCCAGTTGCGCGGCACGTGGTTTTCGCGGTCTTCCGCCAGCAGCGAATGCAGGAAGCTGGTGCCGCTGCGCGGCAGGCCAAGGATGAAAATCGGCGCCTGCACCGGTGCCGCGGCGATGGAAGGGTTCCGCTGGGCATCCTCAACCTGCTGCGCGTTGCGCAGCAGGCGGATCATGTCCCAGCGGAGCGAGACCTTGCCGAAGAAGGTCAGTTTCGAATCGGCGTCGATGGCCGTGATCAGCTGCCGGAGCCCTTCCCGCGCCACCGGCGCGGGATTGGTGCCGGCCGCCGCGATGAGCGCGTCGGGGCTGGTGCTTGGCAACAACGCCTTGGGAACCACCGCATCGGCAATTCCGAAGGCCGCGCTCAGCGCTTGATACGGCCAACGCATCTTAGTGCGGTTTACGCTCGATCAGCTCGATCTTGTAGCCGTTCGGATCGTCGATGAAGGCGATCACAGTGGTGCCGAACTTCACCGGACCCGGCTCGCGGGAGATTTTCACACCGGCTTTGCGCAGGGTCTCGCAGGTCGCGTAGATATCGGGCACGCCTAGCGCCAGATGGCCGAAGGCGGTGCCGATTTCGTAATTGTCCACGCCCCAGTTATAGGTCAGCTCGAGCACGGTGCTGTTCATTTCGTCGCCATATCCGACGAAAGCCAGCGTATATTTGCCATCCGGCACGTCGATGCGGCGGAGTTCCTTCATCCCGAGCAAATTCGTATAGAATGCAATGCTCTCTTCGAGGTTGCGAACCCGCAACATCGTATGCAGAAAACTAAATTCGCTCATTATCTTGCCTTTCAATTATGGCTCAACGCCGAGCAGGAAGACCCCCCCAGCGTCAGCCGCCTCGATCATTAACGATCCGTTTGCCAAGATAGTGCTTCCTGCTTCAAATGCCACACCGCGCAGGCCGGCATTTTGCACTTGGCGGATGGTTTCCACACCGATGGTCGGCAGATCCGCCCGCCGCTCCTGGCCGGGCTTGGCGAGTTTCACCAGCACGCCGGCCGGTCCCGGCCGGGCGAGGTCGGCGACACGGGAGAGCATCGCATCGGTTCCCTCCACCGCTTCCACCGCCAGCACGATCCCCTGCTGTACCACACAGGCCTGACCGATATCCGCCGCGCCGATGATTTTCAGCACCTCGACGCCGCGGCGGATATCAGCCTGCGCCGTCTCGTCGGGCGCCGCCTTGGTCAGCAGCCCGGCCTTGCCCAACGCCCCGCCGAGAATTTCATGGGCGCCGATGATACGGAACCCGTCCTCGCCCAGCACGCGCAGCACGGCACCGAGCAGCCCGTCATCCCCGGCGAAAGCGGCGCGGCCGATTCGCGCCAGCATTTTGATGCCCTCCGCATCCGGCCGCAGCGCAAAAATGGAAGGCCGCTTCACCGGGCCGATGATCACCAGCTCCGCGCAACCATGCGCCTGCAGCGCCTGGCGTATCGCGCCGACGGCATCCATGCGGAAGGATTGGTGCGGATAGGGCGCAACCACGTCGGGCTCGGCAAAGCCTTCGAGCGCGACGATAAAAACCTCCCGTCCCGCCGCCTGCGCTGCTTCCGCCACATCGCCGGGCAGCCTGCCGCCGCCGGCGATAATGCCCAAGGGCACGGCGCTCATGAAAGATCAGTCCTCGCTCTGCTCGGCAGCGCGGGCGACGTTGGTGAGCAGGCCATGGCGGCTCGGCACCGCCATGAAATCGAGCATCTCGGCCACATAGGGGCTGGCGCCATATTCGGCGCGCGCGGCCTGCACGCGGTCGGCGAACACGCCGGGGCCGGTGAAAATGAAACGGTACGCGGCGCGGATCTGATGCAGCTGCGCCTTGTCGAGCCCGCGCCGGCGCAAGCCGATCATGTTCAGCCCCACCAGCTGCGCGCGCGAGCCGAACGCGAAGCAATAAGGCGCGATGTCGCTCGGCACGCCGGTCAGGCCACCGACCATCGCGCCGGTGCCGATGCGTACGAATTGCAGCAGCGCCGCCGAGCCGCCGATCACCGCGCGCGGGCCGATCTCGACATGGCCGCCCATGACCACATTGTTGGAAATGATCACCCCGTCGCCGATGTCGCAATCATGCGCGACATGGACTACGGCCATCAGCAGACAGTCGGCGCCGATGCGGGTGATGCCGGTGCCGGTCACGGTGCCGCGATGAATTGAACAATGTTCGCGGATCTGCGTGCGCGGGCCGATCACGGTCTCGGTCGGTTCGCCCTTGTATTTCAGGTCCTGCGGCTCGAGCCCGACCGTGCAGAACGGGAAGAGTTTGGCGTCGGCGCCAATTCGCGTCCTGCCCTCAACCACCACATGCGAGACCAGCTCGACCCCATCCTCCAGCACCACATCGGGGCCGACCACGCAGAACGGGCCGATTTTGACATTGGTGCCGATGCTGGCGCCCGCGGCGACGATGGCGGTGGGATGAATCATATCCTGCAGAGACTTCAACATCAGCTCTTCCGATTTTTGCGGCCGCCCGTGCTCTAAGAGGCCGGCGGCGAAGCCGCTAGTCAATCATTGTTACAGCGTGTGTCTGCTGTCAGGCAGGACCGGACGCTACGTCAAGCGGCATGATTGCTTACCTTCAACCATGCCGCTTTTTGGCACGAGCGCCGGCCTGGCTCAAGCGCGCGCGAAACGCCGCGCTCGCGCCCCCATCGCCCTAAGCGGGCTGCACCTCATCCATGATCATGGCGGTAAGGGTCGCTTCCGCGACCACACCGCCATCAACATGCGCCACCCCGTTGAAGCGCCACACATTGCCGCGGCGCCGGTCCTTGGTCATGGTCAGGCGCAGCTGGTCGCCGGGCACCACCGGCTTGCGGAATTTCGCGTTCTCGATCGACATGAAATAAACGATCGGCGTGCCGATCGCCGGCCCGAGCGTGGAGATCACCAGCGCCGCCGCGGTCTGCGCCATGCTCTCGATGATCAGCACACCCGGCATCACCGGATGACCGGGGAAATGCCCCTGAAAGAACGGCTCATTGACCGTGACATTCTTGATGCCGATCGCCGAATGCCCGTGCCGCAGATCGACCATGCGGTCGACCAGCAGAAACGGATAGCGATGCGGGATCATTTTCTGCAACTGCTTCACATCGATCACGGCGACATCCACCGGGGGAAGCTCAGTTTGCATTGCGTCGTCCATGGCTTTCAACCACCTGCCTTATTCGATTTCCGCCCGGACTGGGCGAGTTTGCGGAGGGTTACGACCTCCCGGAAAAATGCCTTGGCATTCTGCGCCGGCGCACCGAGCACTTCCTCGCCGGCTGCGACGTCGGTCATCACGCCGGACTGGGCTCCAATGCGCGCGCCACGGCCGATATTCAAGTGCCCGGTCAACCCGGCCTGCGCCGCGATCATCACCTGCGGCCCGATCGTCGTCGAACCGGACACGCCGGCCTGGGCGACGATGACGCTGTAGGCGCCGATATTCACGTTATGCCCGAGCTGCACCAGATTATCGATACGCACGCCAGGGCCGATCACCGTGTCCTGCGCCGAGCCGCGATCGATCGTGGCATTGGCGCCGATCTCCGCGCCGTCGCCGATCAGCACGCGCCCGAGCTGCGGTACGGACAGGAAGCCGTCTTTGCCCATAGCAAAGCCGAACCCGTCCTGACCGATGCGCGCGCCCGGAAACAGCATCACCCGGTTGCCGATGATGGCGTGCGACACTGTCACCTGCGCGCCGATCCGGCAGGATTGGCCAATGCTGACCCCCTCGCCGATCGTCGTCAGCGGGCCGATCACCGTGCCGCCACCGATCGTCACATGCGCGCCGATCACGGCATGCGCCCCGATTTCGGCGCCGGCATCGATCGCGGCGGTCGGGTCGACCACGGCGCTCGGATGGATCCCGGCCTTCACCTCTGGGGTCGGGTGGAACAGAGCTGCCACCTTCGCCCAGCCCATATAGGGTTCGGGCGTCACCAGCGCCACCGTGCCGGCCGGCACGCGGGCGGCAAAATCGGGGTGCAAAATGACAGCCCCGGCCTTGGTGCCGGGGAGCAGATCCGCATAGCGCCGATTATCAAGGAAGCTCACATCGTCCGGCCCGGCGGTCTGCAGCGGCGCGACCCCGCTGATCAACCGGTCGGGCTGGTCCAGCGCCGCGCCGATCAGCGCGGCGATGCTCGCCAGGGAATGCGGTCCGGTGCGCACGAAGAAGCGCGCGTCACCGGGTTTTGCGACATCAACCATCAACCAGTCCTATTGGCCGTCGCCCTGGCCGTCCTGGTCCACGGGCGCATTCACCACCATGCCCGGCGTCACCACGCTCGCCGGCACCTTCACCGACGGGAGCAGCTTATTGAGCTGAGCGAGCACTTCATTGGTGATATCGAACGCATTGACGTTCAACGCCACCTGCTCGCGATGCAGCACCAGGTTCATACCATGGGCTTCGGCTTCCTGGCGGATGATGGCAATCAACTCGGCTTCAATTTCGTTAAGCGCCGCCTGGCCGGAATTCTGGATCGCCTGGTTGCGCGCCTCGAACTGGGTCTGGGTCGCGGCGATCTGGTTCCGCAGCGCCTGCTCGCGCGATTCGAGTTCAGCATCGCTCAGATGGCCGCGCTCGGCCAGGATATGCTCCTGCTCGGCCTGGATCTTGTTGCGCGCGACCTGCGCATCGTGGGCCAAAGCGGCCTGGCGCTGCTGGATGACCCGCTGCACGTCCTGCGCGGCGGTGGATTTCTGCATCACTTCCGGCACGCTCAGCACGCCGACCACGGCGACCGGCGGCGCGGCCTCCTTGGGGAGCGTCGGCAATTCGGGGATCGCCGGCATCTGCTGCGCGGCGGGTTGCGGCGCAGGAGCCTGCGCCGGCATGGGCGCCTGCATGGGCGCCGGTGCGGCGTGCTGCACGGGGGCCGGATGCGCCGCCGGCGGCATGAAATAGCCCGGCGTGGAGGTCTGCGCGAAAGCCGCCGGCGCGGCGAAAGCGGTGAACGCAGCGACGAGAACAGGACGTGAACGTTTGATGATTGACACTTAGAACCTCGAACCAAAAGAAACGCGGAATTGCTGGATCTGGTCGCCAGGCTGCTTCACGATCGGCTGGGCAAGCGAGAGATTGATCAGACCGAAAGGCGTGTTCCAGGAGACGCCGATACCGGCGGCGACGCGCGGGGCGGAGCTGTCATCGATCGGGTGGCCAGGGATCTCCTCCACCCCCCAATCCGCACCGGTATCGACGAAAGCAAAACCCGAGACGCCGAGATCCTGTGACACAGGCAGCGGGAAGTGCAGCTCGGTGGAGCCCGTCCACATATACCGGCCGCCGATTTCGTCGCCCGTGGCCTTGTCGGTCGGGCCGACGCCACCATCGGCAAAACCGCGCAGGCTGTCGCCACCGAGGAAGAAGCGGTCTTCCAGCTGATCGTGATAGCCCATCACCGGCAGCAAGTAACCGCCGGTGGCATGGAAACGCAAGACCCAGGCCTTGTTGCCGAAGAGATGCTCAAGCGGAATATAATAGGAAACATCCGGGCTGAGGCGGACATAACGCGCGAAGCCGCCGACGCCGGCGTAATCGGTCGTCAGATTGATGTTCAGGCCGCTGGTGGGCGCGATCTGGTCATCAAGATAATCGAAGGTCAGCGTCTGGCTGATCTGGCTCAGCGTGTTAGGGCCTTCGGTATCGTCGACATAGATGGAGGAGCCCGTCGGCACGCCGTAAATATCACGCTGGGCGAGCGTATAGGTGAAGGACTGGCGGACATGGTCGTTGAACCGGTAGCCCAGCCGCAAATCGCCGCCGATATCGCTTTCCTCGTAGCTGTAGGCCGTTGCCGCCGCCGTGTAGGAGTTGGTGACCGAACGGAACAGGTCGAAGCCGGCGATGAGATTGCGGCCCAGGAAATATGGATTGGTGACGCCAAGATCGATCTGCGTGCCACGCTGCGCGAGCATCGTGTTGATCGAGGCATCGACGCCGGTACCAAGGAAATTGTTCTGGCTGAGGCCGGCATTGAGCAGCGCGCCGAGATCGGTCGAATAGCCGCCGCCGAGCGAGAACTGGCCGGTCGCCTGCTCGGTGACCGCGGTATTCATGACCACCTGCTGTGGCGTCGAACCCGCCGAAGTGGTGATTTTCTCGGTCTTGAAATAGCCGAGATTCTTCAGGTTGGTGGTCGACTGGTCGGCCTTGGCCTGGTTGTAGGCATCGCCCGGGGCCAGGGTCAGCTCACGGCGGATCACCTGATCCTCGGTGCGGGTGTTGCCGGTGACGTCGACGCGCTGGATGTAGATATGCGGGCCGTCGACCACGTTCAGGGT
Organism: uncultured Pseudomonadota bacterium; assembly: GCA_963798115.1. Lineage (GTDB taxonomy): Bacteria > Pseudomonadota > Alphaproteobacteria > Acetobacterales > Acetobacteraceae > Acidocella. Next base: position 185,905 of record CAWCRT010000007.1, on the reverse strand, counting down.
GATGTCGATCCGCCGGCTGCCCGGATGGGTCTGCACCATCGGATTCACCTGCGCGAAGCTGAAGCCGAGATTGAGCGCGCGGTTGGTCAGAGCGGTGACGCCCTCCTGCAGCGCGTCACCATCGAACCAATCACCTTTCCCCAGCGGCACCAGGCCGGAGAGCTTGTCCACCGACAGACCGGGAACGGTTGAGACGATCTTCAGGCTGCCGACGCGATAACGCGGCCCTTCCGCAACATCGAAGGTCAGATAGAAGGATTTGCGGTCGGGGCTCAGCTCCGCATTGGCACTGATGACATTGAAGTCGGCGTAGCCGTTATGCAGATAGAATTGGTGCAGCAGATATTCGTCATATTCGACACGCTGCGAATCATACTGGTCGGCGCTCGAGAAGAAGCGGTACCAGGCGGACTGGCGGGATGAGACCACTTCGCGCAGGCGGCTCTGGCCGAAATGGTGGTTGCCGATGAAGGTGATCCGCCCGATCAGAGCCTGCGGCCCCTCGGTGCACTGGAACACCACATTCACGCGGTTGTCCGGCAGGCGGATGATGTTCGGCGTCACCGTGGCGCTGTAATAACCCTTCTTGGCGTAGGCATCGAGCAGCGCGCGGCGGCCGGCCTCGGCGCCGGCCGGCGTGAACACCGAGCGCGGTTTCAGCGAAATCGCGGCCAGCGCGTCTTTATCGGTCAGGACCTTGTTGCCGGAAAAAAACACCTGGTTAACGGTCGGGTTTTCGACCACGCTGACATCGAGATCGTTGCCATCGCGTGTGATCGATACGCTGCTGAACAGGCCCGTCGCGTACAGCGTCTTCAACGATTCATTAATTGCCTGCGGGTCGAACGGCTCGCCCGGCTGCACCACCATGTAAGAGGTGATCGTATCGGCCTCGATACGGCGATTGCCGGAGACATTGATCGCCGCGATCGTGCCGCCGGACTGCACCCGGCTATGGCCGACAGAGGCCCGGTGGTGCGGCGCCGTCTGCGCGCTGGCTCCATCATACGGGCTGGGGACCAGCAAGGCCGGCAACAGGCAGACAGAGGCCAATAAGGCCGAGCGCGGCTTTAGCAATTAAAAATCTCCCAAACCAATACAGCCTCCGGCATGCCGAAGTGTTTTCTCTGCGCGGCGTTTGGCACGCACCGGGACTTACGGCAAGGCGCAACCTTGCCGCGCCGGATCCACCCGATTCTCTCGTCCATTGTGCCCTGCCCTTCCGGAAAGATTAAGACCCTCCGGCGCAGCTTTGGGTTTTTTCTTGGAAATCAGGTGGATAAATCGTCAAATCGTAGAAACTAGCCGCTTTTTGAAAAAAGCGGCGCAAAAACTTTTGCCCATTTGGGCCGTGCCCTTGAAACCAGCACGGCCCAAATCGACAAAGTTTTTTGCGCCGTTCGCCTAACCGAATAAATGCACGACCCAACTGACCGCGCCGAGACGCGTGAGATCATTCAGCGTGGTCACGAAGAACAAAGACAGGATGATGGCGATGCCGAATCGCAAGCCAATATCCTGGGCGCGCGCCGGAATCGGCCGGCGATAGATCGCCTCCGCCGCGTAGAACAGCAGATGGCCGCCATCGAGCACGGGGATCGGCACGAGATTGATCAGGCCGAGATTGATCGACAGCAGCGCGATCAGATTAACCACGCTGACGAGCCCCATGGCCGCGACCTTGCCGCTGATCTGCGCGATGCCGAGCGGCCCGGCGAGCTGGCTCAGCCCCTGGCGGTGCACGATCAGCCGGTACAGGCCGCCCAGCATCATCCGGGTTTCGCTGTAGGTCTCCCGCGCGGCCGCGACCACGGCGCCGGGCGGCGAATAGCGATGCAGGCTCGAATCGGCCCCGACCACGCCGAGCTGGCCGATCTTCGCGCCGTCCGCCGCCACTGCGCCAAGTTTCACCTGCTGCGTCAGCGTCTGGCCGTGGCGCTCCAGCGTCATCGTCACGGCGGCATCGGGATGCACGACGACGATGTTCTGCAACTGCGTGAAATCGTTGATCTTGCTGCCGTCCACGGCGAGCACGCGGTCACCCGGCTGCAGGCCCGCCATCGCCGCCGGCGAATGCGGCATGATCGAGCTCAGCACCGGCTGCACGACCACCTGTCCCACGCTCATGAACAGGCCGGCGAACAGGAAAAAGGCCAGGACCAGATTGGCGATCGGCCCGGCGGCGACGATCAGCGCCTTGGAGCCGAGCGAACAGGCGGAGAAGGAGCCGGGCGGCGCCGGCGCATCGCTGTTCGCCTCGCCCCAGCCCTGCATCTTCACATAACCGCCGAGCGGCAAAGCGGAGATTTTCCAGACCGTGCCGGACTTCGCCTTCCAGGACAGGAGCGACGGGCCGAAGCCGATGGAGAACGCCTCCACCACCACGCCCTGGCTGCGCGCCGCGAGATAATGTCCTAGCTCGTGAAAGAACACGAGGATGCCGAGATCCACGATATAGGAAAGAATGGCGCGGATCAGATCCATCATGCTCAGGCGGCCTTTGCTGTCGCCAATTGCTGGGCGGCGTTGCGCGCGGCGCTGTCGAGCGCCAGCACCGATTCGAGATCCGGCACCGGGGGGGCGCCGAACTGGTTCAGCACCGTTTCGACGATGCCGGCAATGTCCAGAAAGCCGATCTGCCGGGCCAGGAAGGCGGCGACCACGACCTCGTTGGCGGCGCTCAGCACGGTCGGCGCGCCGGCGCCGGCCACTAGTGCCTCACGCGCCAGGCGCAGCGCCGGGAAGCGCTCCTCATCGGGCGGGAAGAAATCCAGCCGTGCCACGGCGGCGAGATCGAGCCGCGGCGCGCCGGTGGCAAGGCGCTTCGGCCAGGCCAGCGTATGGGCGATGGGGATCCGCATGTCCGGCGAGCCGAGCTGCGCCAGAACGCTGCCATCGGCGTAGCAGACCATGCCGTGAATCACCGATTGCGGGTGCACCAGAACCTCGATCTTCTCCGAGGGAAGCGCAAACAATCTTGCAGCCTCAATCACTTCGAGGCCTTTGTTCATCATCGTCGCGCTGTCGATGGAGATCTTCGCGCCCATCGACCAGACCGGATGGCGCAACGCCGCTTCCGGGGTGATGGCACGCATCTCCTCGAGTTTATGGTTGCGGAACGGCCCGCCCGAAGCGGTGAGGATGATCTTGTCCACGGCCTTCGCATTGCCGTCGGCCATCGCCTGCATGATGGCATTATGCTCGGAATCCACCGGCAGCAGCGTGGCCTTGGCCGTCTCCACGGCGCGCAAGAACACATCGCCGGCCGAGACCAAGGCTTCCTTGCAGGCAAAGGAGATGGTGCCGCCATGGTTGATCGCCGCCAGCGTCGGCTCCAGCCCGGCCAGGCCGGTGATGGCGGACATGGTCCAATCCACCTTCAGCGCCGCGGCCTCCAGCACGGCCTGACGGCCGGCGGCGCAGGCGAGGCCGGTGCCAGCCAGCGCGTCGCGCAGCTCGCCTAGCAGATCAGCATCGGCGATCACCGTCAGCTCCGGACGGAACTGCTTCGCCTGCGCCGCCAGCAGCGCCACATTGCGCCCGCCGACCAGTACGCGAACATGATAATCGCTCTGATTTTCTGCTATAATATCAAGAGTTTGCGTGCCGACGCTCCCCGTGGAACCGAGCACCGACAAAGTTTTTAGCCCCATAACGGCAGACCTCCATGTACGCTGAGTGCCAAAATCACCGCCACGGGAGCGGCCGTTAAAAAACTGTCGAGCCGGTCGAACAACCCGCCATGGCCGGGGATGGTTCGTCCGGAATCCTTGACACCCAATTTGCGCTTGATCGCGCTTTCGAGCAAATCGCCCGCCTGGGCGAAGATGCTGAGCAGGAACCCGGCAAGCAGCGCGAAAGCCTCCGGCCCGTGCAGGCCGCCAGCCACCAGGGCGCCGCAAATGCCGCCGATGATCAGCCCCCCGAGCGAGCCGCTCCTGGTCTTGCCCGGCGAGATGCTGGGCGCGAGCTTGGGCCCGCCGATCACCCGGCCGACCAGATAGGCGCCGATATCGGTGCCCCAGATCACCAGAACGAGGAACAAAGTGTCGTGCAGGCCGCGATGCGGCTGCAGGCGCAGCCACATCAAGGCAAGCAGCCCGAGCCCGGCATAAGGCAGGCCGGCGGCCGCGAACCAGCCATGGCGCTGGGCGATCATCACGGTGAGCAGCGCCATCACCGCCAGGGCCAGGGGATAGCTGGCCAGCATCGCGACCGCGCCGCTGAACAACAGGGCCAGCGGCAACAAGATCGACAGGCCGCGCCCGCCTTTCGCCAGCCGCGCCCATTCCGCGCCCATTCCGAGCAAGCCGAGCAAGATGAGAAGTTTCCAGGCAATGCCGCCGGACCACAGGCACAGCAGCACCACCGGGCCCAGGACTGCGGCGGACAGCAGCCTGATGCCGAAATCCGACCATCGGCCGCTCACCGTTGTGGCGGACATGTCAGACAGGGCGCGCGCCAAAGCGCCGCTCCCTGGTCGTATATTCCTCGAGCGCCCGGGCAAACTCATCGGCGCCGAAATCCGGCCACAGCACATCGGTGAAGAGCATCTCGGCGTAAGCCAGCTGCCATAGCAGGAAATTGGAAATGCGCTCCTCGCCGCTGGTGCGGATCAGCAGATCAGGATCGGGGATGCCTGCGGTCCAGAGATAGCGCGCGAAAACCTGTTCGTTCAGCGCCTCAGGCGGCACCCCTTCCTCGATGATCCGTCGCGTCGCGCTCACAATATCGGCCCGGCCGCCGTAAGAGAGCGCCATCACCAGCGTCAGCCCGGTATTTCCGGCGGTTTTCGCCTCGGCTTCAGCAAGCTCCGTGGTCAGATTGGGACCGAAACGCTCGCGCTCGCCGATCACCTTGAAGCGCACCCCGCGCTCATGCAGTTCCGCCAGTTCGCTGCGCAGGTAATGCTTCATCAGGAAGGTGAGATCCGCCACCTCCTCCGCCGGCCGGCGCCAGTTCTCCGAGGAGAAGGCGAACAGCGTGAGATAGCGCACACCATGGCTGGCGGCGGCTTCAATCGTCCGCCGTACCGCCTTCGAGCCTTCGCGATGGCCGGCAACACGCGGCAGGCCGCGTGCTGCGGCCCAGCGCCCGTTGCCATCCATGATGATGGCAACGTGCAGGGGAATTGGACGAGACGAAAGATCAGCCATCAGACCTGGCGGATGTCCTTTTCTTTCTCAGCCAGGCTCTCATCGAGCCGCTTGATGTAGGCGTCGGTGAGTTTCTGCACCTCTTCCGACCAGTTGCGCTCGTCATCCTCGCTGATTTCATGCTTCTTCTGCAAGGCCTTGATCTGCTCCATGCCGTCGCGCCGGACGCCGCGCACGGCAATGCGCGCATTCTCGGCATATTTGGCAGCCGTCTTGGCCAGCTCGTTGCGGCGATCCTCGGTCAGCATCGGCAGCGGCACACGCACCATCTGCCCGTCCGGCTGCGGATTCAAGCCCAGCCCGCAATCGCGAATCGCGGCGACCACGGAATTGACCATTGAGCGGTCCCAGACCTGCACGGTGAGCATCCGCGCTTCGGGCACGGCGACCGTGGCGACCTGGTTGAGCGGCGTCATCTGGCCATAGGCTTCGACCTTCACCGGGTCGAGCAGCGCCGGGCTGGCGCGGCCGGTGCGCAGGCCGCCGAATTCGCGCTTCAGCGCGTCCAGCGCACCGTCCATGCGGCGTGTGAGGTCCTGTTTCAGGGAAGCGAAATCGACAGGCATCTGTTCGTCCTTAGTTCCGTGGTTCCGTGATCCGGGTAAAGCGTCCTTCCCCGCGCATAACGGCGGCGAAGGCTCCCGGCGCGTGAATATTGAAAACGATGATCGGCAGCTTGTTCTCGCGCGACAGGCTGATCGCGGCCGCATCCATGACGTTAAGGTCGCGGGCCAGCACGTCGAGATAAGTCAGTTCCTCATAGCGCACGGCGTTGCTCTCCTTACGTGGGTCGGCGGAGTAGACGCCGTCGACCTGCGTGCCTTTGAGCAGCGCGTCGCAGTTCATCTCGGCGGCGCGCAGGGCGGCCGCGGTATCAGTGGTGAAGAACGGGTTGCCGGTGCCGGCGGCGAAAATCACCACCCGCCCCTTCTCCATGTGCCGTTCGGCGCGACGGCGGATATAAGGCTCACAGACCGAGGCCATGGGAATCGCCGACTGCACCCGAGTCGGCACCTCGCGCTTCTCCAGCGCCGACTGCAGGGCCAGCGCGTTCATCACCGTGGCCAGCATGCCCATGTAATCGGCCTGGGCGCGGTCCATGCCGCCCGCAGCACCGGCGACACCGCGGAAAATATTTCCGCCGCCAATGACCAGGCAGACCTGCACACCCATCCCCACCACATCGCGGACATCGTCCGCGATGGCGTTGACCGTCTCGGAGTCCAGCCCGTAATCGCCGGTCCCCATCAGGGCTTCGCCGGAAACTTTCAGAAGGACACGCTTATACTGGGGAATCGGCGACATAAGGGACTCCATACAGGAAGGGCGGTCCAAGCTAAATGCCCGAACCGCCCCGGCTTAGCATAGCAATTGGTAAGGCTTAAACCCCGGCGGCGGCGGCGACCTCGGCCGCGAAGTCGGAGGTTTCCTTTTCGATGCCTTCACCGAGGTGGAAGCGCACGAAGCGGGTGAGCTTGGCGCCGGCCTTCTCGACCACGGCCTTCACCTTGCTCTCGCCGTCATGCACCCAGACCTGCTCCAGCAGCACCACGTCTTCGTAGAACTTCTTCACGCGGCCTTCGACCATCTTCTCGATGATGGCTTCGGGCTTGCCGGAAGCGCGGGCCTGCTCGGAGAGCACGTTCTTCTCGCGCTCCAGCGCGGCGGGATCGACCTCAGCGACGGTCAGCGCGTCCGGGCGGGTGGCCGCCACGTGCATTCCGATCTGCCGGCCGAGGGTCTCGATCGCCTCGCCGGTGTTGCCCTCCAAGCCAACGATCACGCCGATCTTGCCGAGGCCCGGCTTCAGCGCGCCATGGATGTAGGCCGAGGCCACGCCACCCGGCACGTCGATCACGGCGACGCGGCGCACGGTCATGTTCTCACCGATGGTGGCGACCAGATGCACGATCTCGTCGGCGACGTTGCGGCCGGTGCCGGGATAGGCGGCGGCCTTCAGGGCCTCCACGTCTTCGCCGGTGGTCAGCGCGATCTGCGCCGCGGTCTCGACAAAATTCTGGAAAGCCTCGTTGCGGGCGACGAAATCGGTCTCGGCATTGATTTCGACCATCGCCACCTTGCCGGGCGCGAGCGCGACGCCGACCAGACCCTCGGACGCCACGCGGCCGGACTTCTTGGCGGCGGCGGAGAGGCCCTTCTTGCGCAGCCAGTCGATGGCGGCCTGAATGTCGCCATTGCTCTCGGTCAGCGCCTTCTTGCAATCCATCATGCCGGCGCCGGTGGTCTCGCGCAGGTCTTTCACCAAAGCGGCAGTAATTTCAGCCATTTTCTTGCTCCTCAGTTCAGGGCAATGCCGGTCTGACCGGGATTCCAGGAATCCAGGCTAAACCGGCAATCACAAAATAGTCACATGGGAACCGGCTCACCTTGCGGTGAGCTGGCCCTGAATTTTTAGGCGTGCTCGGCTTCCGCTTCCGGCAGCGCGTCGATCACCGGCTCGGCGGCCGCACCGAGATCAGCGCCAGAAGCGCCCAGCTCGGCGGAAATGCCGTCCAGCACCGAAGCGGCGACCAGGTCGCAATAGAGGGTGATGGCGCGGATCGCGTCGTCATTGCCCGGAACCGGATAGGTCACGCCAGCCGGATCGGAGTTGAAGTCGAGGATGGCGATGACCGGGATGCCCAGCTTGTTGGCTTCCTCGACCGCCAGCTTTTCCTTGTTGGTGTCGATGATGAACAGAATGTCCGGCAGGCCGCCCATATCCTTGATGCCGCCCAGCGCGCGTTCCAGCTTCTCGCGATCGCGCGTCAGGTTCAGCACTTCTTTCTTGGTCAGGCCCTGGGTCTCGCCGGCGAGCAGCTCATCCATCTGGCGGAGGCGCTTGATCGAGCCGGTGATGGTCTTCCAGTTGGTCAGCATGCCGCCAAGCCAGCGGTGGTTGACGTAATACTGGCCGCAGCGCTGGGCGGACTCGGCCACATAGTCAGCGGCGGCGCGCTTGGTGCCGACGAACAGCACGCGGCCACCGGCGGCGGTCACGTCGCGCACGGCCTTCAGGGCACGCTCGAGCAGCGGCACGGTCTGCTGCAGGTCGATAATGTGCACCTGGTTGCGAACGCCGAACAGATACGGCGCCATGCGCGGGTTCCAACGGCGGGTGTGATGGCCGAAATGAACGCCCGATTCGAGCAGGCTACGCAGAGAAACGTCAGGGAGTGCCATGGGGCAGTACTTTCCTATAAATCCGGTTGAACCTCCGCAGGGTCAAGGCCGAAACCACCGGACCTGGAGTTTCCCCCGAGGAAAGGCACCCTGCGTGTGAATTTGCCGGCGCGAGCCGACGCGCGCCCTATCGCAAAGATGCGGGGTAAAAGCAAGTTTTCAGGGGGTGAAATTTTCAGGCTGGTAAGGCAAGGAAAGTGGCCGCTTTTTGAAAAAAGCGGCGCAAAAACGTCTTGAAATTTGGGCCGTGCCAGCGACGCCAGCACGGCCCAAATTAATAAAGTTTTTTTGCTACTTTTTGTTACAAAAAGTAGGGCTTTCTTCAGGACAGCAGAGGGCCCCAAGACGGGTCGGTCGCGTAAGTCGGCGTGTTCACCATCCGTTCGTTGAAGCCGTCGACGCCGATCGTGATCAGACGCGAGCTATGGCCGGAGGCGAGCGGCGTCTGGCGGTAGAACATCAGCACGCGGCCGTTCGGGCAGAAGGTCGCGCCTTCGACCAGGAAGCCCTGGCTGAGGATGCGCTCACCCGAACCATCCGGCTGCATCACGCCGATGCCAAAGCCGCCCTGCCCCCAGAAGGTATAGGCGATAAGGTCGCCGGTGGGCGACCAGGCGGGCTCGGCATACTGGCCGGGACCGAAGCTGATGCGCTTGGCGGGGCCGCCATTGGCACTCATCACGAAGATCTGCTGGTCGCCGTCGCGATCGGAATTGAAGACGATCTGCGAGCCGTCCGGCGAATAGCACGGGGTGACGTTGATCGAATCGGCATCGGTGAGCGGCTCCATGCCGCCGCCATTGAGATCGACGCGCACGATCGCGGCCCCGCCATTGCGGGCCACCGACATCAGCAGCGAATTGCCGTCCGGCGAGAAGCGCGGGCCGATGGTCATCTGGCCGAAGGAGCCGACCGACCGCGTCGCACCGTTCTGCAGGTCGAACAGGAAGACCCGCGGGCGATTCTCCTCGTAGCTGACGAAGGCGAGTTGCTGGCGGGTCGGGTTATATTCCGGCGACAGCGCCATCGACAGGCCGTCGGTCAGGAACTGATTGTTGGCGCCGTCATAATCCATCACCGCCAGACGACGGACCAGGCCCGTGGCCGGGCCGGCTTCGGAAATATACGCGACGCGCGAATCGAAATAGCCCTTCTCGCCGATCAGCTGCTGATACACCACGTCGCCGATGATATGGGCGATGCGCCGCCAATTGGCGGCCGTAGTGGTGTAGGCGGTGCCCTGCACCTGCTGCTCGCTGCCGACATTCCAGAGGCGGAATTCCACCCGCAGCTGTCCGCCGCCCTGATCCGTCACCGCGCCGGTGACCAGGACCTGAGCACCGAGAATGTGCCAGTTCTGCCAGACCGGGATGCCGTTAGCCACCGAATTGGGCACGAAGCTAGCCGGGTCGATGGTACGGAACAGGCCGCTATGGGACAGATCGTCGCTCAGAACGCCGGCGATCTGCTGGCCAATTCCGGTGCTGTCGGTAAAGGGCGCGATGGCGATGGGGATCGGCGCGTTCTGCGCCCCGGACACGTTGATGGCCGGGCCGTTATTGCCACCCGCCGGAGCGGCCTGGGCATAGGCCCTGGTGCTGAAGAGCGTCGGCGCCAGCAAAGAGGCGGCGCCCGCGCCCATCAGGCCGCGGCGTGAAAAGGGTGGCATTTTGAAACGCGTCATAAGCAGACCTCCTGACAATGGGCATTTGGCCGGGCAAAGCCCGGCCTTCGATCGATGAAAGCGTTCGTTAAAAAATGAGCCGCCGTAGCTTTTTCAAGAGAATTCTCACCTACGGCGAAAATTCGAAGGAGAAAGTCTGGATATGACCCAGCATGTAGGAAGGCAGCGGCAAGGTCGCGCACTGGTAATTCTCGACCGCGTCGATCGCGCGCTGCGCATAGGCGGCATAGACCGGATCGCTCATCTTGCTTTGATCCGCCGAGGACACGCGCGCCTCGCGCACCGTGCCTGAGGCGTCGGTGGTCACCATCAGCTGGACGCGGAACCCGTCCACACCCGGCGCGCCGGCATCGATGCTCCAGCACGGCCGCACATGGTTGCCGATCGCGTCACGATCGGCGCCGGTCAGCCCGGAATTCGCGGTACTCTGATTGCTGCCGCCGCCATTGGGCGCACCACCCTGGGCGGGATTGTAACGCGCCGTGGGCGGCTGCTTCTGCTGCTGCAGCGCCTGCAACTTCATCAGCGTGTTCAGCACGTTCTGGCTGAGCGGCACCGGCGTCTTCACCACGTGCTGCTGATGCGTCGGGCTCTGCGCAGGGGCCGGCGGTTGCGGCTGCGGCGGCATCGGCAGTTTCGGCTGCACCAGCGTGCTGGTCTTGGGCTGGGGCGGCTGCGGCGGCGGAGGCGGCGGCGACGGCAAGGCCGCCGGGCTCTCGGTCGGCGGCGGCGGCGGTGGGGCCGGTGCCGGCGGCGTCGGCAGAGGCGGCGCCACTTTCGGGGCCGGCGGCGGCGGCGGCGGCGGCGGTGGCGGTGCCACGATCGGCTGCTGCCGCGGCTGCTTCACCGCCATCGGGGCCTTGGTCACCGTCGGCGTGTTCGAGGGCGCCGGCACCTTGCCCGGCGCATTCGCCTGCTGCGGCGCAGACGGGCCAACCAGATCAACGCTCACCCCTTCATCAGTCGAAGAGTTGAGCTTGAGCGGCGGCAGCGAGATGATCGCTGCCAGCACGAGCGCCAGATGGATGCTGAAAGAGATGAGCGCGCTACGGCGCATGCCCCGGTCCACGTATCGTATCCTTTAACCTCTCAGAGCGATGCGGCGCGAAAGCAATCCGCGCAGCACGCCGGCTGAAATGCGATCATTTACGGGAGCCTTCAGCGCCATGCCGAAGGCTCCAGCCTCAAATGCTAGCGACCCGGGGTGGGTTGCTGCGCCAGAAGTGCGACATGGCTGAAACCGCCTTGGGTGATGGTCGCCATCACCTGCAGCATGTCGCCATAGCTCACATCCTTGTCGCCGCGCACGAACACGCGCCGGTCGGGATTGTTCTGCGAGATCTGCTGCAGCGTCGCCACGAGGTTGGTGAGCTGCACCTGGCTGTTCTGCAGATAGATCTGGTCCTGGGCATTCACGGTGATGGTGATCGGCGTCGAATTCGGAATTCACCGGCTTGGCGTTGGCCTGCGGCAGGTTCACGTTGACGCCGGAAGTGATCATCGGCGCCGTCACCATGAACACGATCAGCAGCACCAGCATCACGTCGACCAGCGGCGTGACGTTGATCTCGGCCATCGGCCGGTAGCGTCCCCGCTTGTTGCCGGATCCCATGATGCCGCCCGCCATTTATTTGCGCTCCTCGGACTGGCGCGACAGGATCGCCGCGAATTCCGTGCCGAAACCTTCCAGCCGCGCGGCGAAACGCGCCAGATCGTTGCTCAGCTTGTTATAGCCGAGCACGGCGGGGATCGCCGCGACCAGGCCGATGGCCGTGGCGAACAGAGCTTCGGCGATGCCGGGGGCGACCACCGCGAGATCGGTATTATGCATGGCGGCGATCGCCGAGAAGGAGTGCATGATGCCCCAGACCGTGCCGAACAGGCCGACGAACGGGGCGGTGGAACCGACCGAGGCGAGGAAGATCATGTAGCGTTCCATCCGCTCCATCTCGCGCATGATGGTCACGTTCATGGCGCGGTCGACGCGCTCTTTCACCGCCGTGGTGCCGATATCGACACCGGAGATGCGCACGCTGCGCTTCCATTCGCTCATCGCCGCGCCGAACACGGCGGCGATCGGGTTGGTCGGGTCGGCGCCCTCGCGCTCATAGAGCTCGTCCAGGCTGCCGCCGGACCAGAAAGAATCCTCGAACTCGCTCGCCTCACGATTGACGCGGCGCAGCGAGACCACTTTCTCGATGATGATCGCCCAGACCCAGACGCTGGCGATCAGCAGAATCAGCATCACCAGTTTGACGACGATGTCGGCTTCCAGGAACAGGCCCCAGAGCGAGAGATTCGCCGAAGGCGCTGCCAGCGCAGCCGAGTTAACCGCTTGATCCACTATGTCTGTCCCTCTTCACTCTTCAACCTGCGCGCCCAATCCGCCGGAATTCTCGCCGGCCGTCCATCGGTCAGGCGCGCGCAACCCAAGGCCACCTCCAGCACAACGAGCGAGTCGCTGTCTCGCCAGAAATGTTGAATTATTGTCACAGTTGCGCCGCCGACTTTGGTGATCTCCGTCTCGATGCGAATCACGTCGTCCAGCCGCGCCGGGCGCTGATAATGCAAATTGGCGCGATGCACTACAAACATCACGCCATGCTGGGCCACCATCTCGGCGTGCGGCGCGCCTAAGGCGCGCAGCGCCTCGGCCCGGGCGCGCTCGGCAAAGGCGAGATAATTCGCGTGATAGACGATGCCGCCGGCATCGGTGTCCTGGTAATAGACACGCAGTTCGTAGCGATGGATCAAAACGCATCATCCAGGAGATCGGCTTGCGGACCGTTGGCACGCGGCGGCTTCAGCCCCAGATGCCGCCAGCCGGGATCGCCCAGCACGCGGCCGCGGCTGGTGCGGACCAAAAACCCTTCCTGGATCAGATAAGGTTCCACCACATCCTCCAGCGTATCCCGCGCCTCGGCCAGCGCCGCCGCCAGGGTCTCCACCCCGACCGGCCCGCCATTATGATGTTCGGCCAGGCGCCGCAGATAGCGTATGTCCATCGCATCGAGGCCGAGATGATCGACATCGAGCCGGGAGAGCGCCGCGTCCGCCACGGCGCGGTCGATGATCTGCGCCCCGGCCACGGCGGCGAAATCGCGGATGCGCCGCGTCAGACGCCCGGCAATGCGCGGCGTGCCGCGCGCGCGGCGGGCAATTTCCGTGGCCCCTTCCCGCGTCAGATTCATCTCCAGCTTCTCGGCCATGCGGCTGACGATGCGGCTCAGCTCCTCGGTCGTATAAAATACCAGACGCAGCGGAATGCCGAAACGGTCGCGCAGCGGGGTGGCCAGCAGGCCTGAGCGCGTGGTGGCGCCGACCAGGGTGAAAGGCGGCAGGTCGATGCGCACGGTGCGCGCCCCCGGCCCTTCGCCGATGATCAGGTCGAGCTGGAAATCCTCCATCGCCGGGTAGAGGATTTCCTCGATCGCCGGCTGCAGGCGGTGAATCTCGTCGATGAACAACACGTCGCGCGGCTGCAGATTGGTGAGAATCGCCGCGAGGTCGCCGGATTTCTGGATCACCGGGCCGGAGGTGGCGCGAAAGCCCACGCCCATCTCGCGCGAGACGATCTGCGCCAGCGTGGTCTTGCCCAGGCCTGGCGGGCCGTGCAGCAGCACATGGTCCAGCGCGTCGCCGCGGGCTTTCGCCGCCTCGATGAAAATGCGCAGATTCTCCCGGCTCGCCTGCTGGCCGGTAAAATCCTCGAGGCTTTGCGGGCGCAGCGAGGTTTCGCTGAAATCGTCAGGGACGCGCTCGCCGGAAAGGATGCGTTCGTCAGTCATACGTCTGCGGCCTTAAGAAAAGTGGCCGCTTTTTGAAAAAAGCGGCGCAAAAACCTTCACTAATCCTGGCCACGGGTTTTGTCGGTGACACCGCCCATGGCCCAGATAAAAAAGTTTTTTTGCTTCTTTTTGTTCACAAAAAGAAGCCTTCCCTCTCTTGCTGTCATTTCGCCAACGCCTTCAGCCCGGCGCGGATCAGCACATCAAGCGTGGCATCCGCGCCATGTTCCTCGGCGGCCCGGCCGAGGGCGGCTTCCGCCTCGGCGCGGCGATAGCCGAGATTGGTGAGCGCCGAGAGCGCATCCGCCAGCGCCCCTTGCGGCGCCGGCACGGCGGCCAGACGGGTGCCGCCACCGCCGGGCATGGCGCCGGCCTTTTCGCGCAGCTCGGTGAGGATACGAATTGCAAGCTTGGGCCCCACGCCCGGCGCACGGGTGAGTGCTGCCTTGTCCTGCGCCGCGATGGCGGCGATCAGCTGGTCCGGCGAGAGTGCCGAGAGAATGCCGAGCGCCACTTTCGCGCCCACCCCCTGCACCGTGGTGAGCAGCCGGAACCATTCACGCTCCGCCGCGCTCACGAAGCCGTAAAGCGTAATGGCGTCCTCGCGCACCTGCGTCTCGATCAGCAGCGTGGCGGTCGCGGGCGGGTTCGGCAATTCGCCCAAGGTGCGGCTGGAGCAGAATACGACATAACCGACGCCGGACACGTCGATCAGGCATTTGCCGTCCTCGATCGCATCCACCACGCCGCGCAGACGGCCGATCATGCGCCGGGCATCCAGGCCGCGCGGCTCGCGCGGCGATGTGCGTGGCAGATGGCTATGGCGAGCGCATCGGTCGCGTCAGCGCGCTTCGGCACAACACCCGGCAGCAGGCGACGGACCATCAGCGAGACCTGCTCCTTGTCCGCCCCGCCGGTGCCGACCACCGCGAGCTTCACGGTTTTCGCGCCATATTCGAACACCGGAATGCCGTGCTTCGCCGGGGCCAGCAGCGCCACGCCGCGCGCGTAACCCAGTTTCAATGTCGCCGAGCCGTTGCGGTTCACATAGGTCTCTTCCACCGCCGCCTCATCGGGCGCGTAGCGGTCTAATATCTCCGCCAGCGCGTCGTGCAGATGTTTCAGGCGCAGCGGCACATCGGACAGGTCGGCGGTGGAAATCACCCCGTCGGCCACATGGCGCAGCCTGTTTCCCGCCGAATCGACAATGCCCCAACCGGTGAAGCGCAGGCCGGGATCGATGCCGAGCAGACGCACGGCACCGGGCGCCGGCGGCGCCGGGCGGCTGTCCACGATTGCTGCGATCCCTGCCGCGCCGGACGACATCAGTTGGAAAGCTTCTTCATGACGTCTTCGGAAATCTCGAAATTCGCATAGACGTTCTGGACGTCGTCATCATCTTCCAGCACGTCCAGCAGCTTGAGCACCGAAGCGGCCTTTTCCTCATCGAGCGCCACGGTCATGTTCGGGCGCCACTCGATGCGCGCCTCCGCCGGCTGGCCGAATTTCTGCTCCAGCGCGTCGCGCACAGTGAAGAAGCCCTCGATGCCGACAGTGACTTCATGCGTTTCCGCGTCGCTGGCCGCATCATCGGCGCCGGCCTCGATCGCTGCTTCCAGCATCGCATCGGCATCGCCCGCGGACGCCGGATAGCGCACCACACCGAGGCGGTTGAACATGAAGGACACCGAATTGGTCTCGCCCAGCGCGCCGCCATGCTTGTTGAAGGCAGCGCGAATCACCGAGGCGGTGCGATTGCGGTTGTCGGTCAGAGCCTCGACGATCACGGCCACACCTGCCGGGCCATAGCCCTCGTAGCGCACCGCCTCGTAATTTTCGCCGGCCGCAGCGCCGCTTGCCTTCTTGATGGCGCGGTCGATCGTGTCGCGCGTCATGTTCGCCTTCAGCGCCGCCGCAATCGCCGCGCGCAAACGCGGATTCGCCGCCGGGTCCGGCAGGCCTTCACGGGCGGAAACCGTGATTTCACGAATGATTTTCGCAAAGATGCGCGCGCGCTTCGCGTCCTGCGCGCCCTTGCGGTGCATGATGTTCTTGAATTGGGAATGTCCAGCCATTGCGGACGTTTAGCAGCCTCCGTTGCGCGCCGGAAGGCCGTGGCCGATTCGGGTAGGCCAAGGGGCGCTGCCCCTTGGAACCCCGTTGGGGCCGGAAGGCCCCAAACCCCGAAACTTTAGGTTTTGCCTCGTTTTTGCAACTCAGCGGATGATTGGGATCAAAAAATACATGACAGACGATTGACAGTGCTCTTCGTCCCCTTTATCGGGGCGCTCACCGGGCGCGTAGCTCAGCGGTAGAGCATTCGCTTCACACGCGAAGGGTCACAGGTTCAATCCCTGTCGCGCCCACCATCTTTTCAAAATGGCTATAAGTTGAATTTAGGCTAACACCTGCCTAAATTTTCAACCGGACAGCATTGTTCGCCTGGGGCTGGATGCGCCCCATAGCCAGGGTAGACAGCCCCCAAAATTCCCATTGCCAGCGCATTACAGCGTTCATTAGGGATGACCACGCTTCGACAATGTCATCGCCAGCAGGTTGCAAAGAGCGCTGATGTCGCCTCCTCCAGGCGTCCAGATCGACAATTACGGCTTCCATCTGCTTTCTCCGCGTTCACTGCCTGACGAAATATCGCGTGACACGGGCTACAATAGGTCAAAATCACGTCGCCAATATGGCCGGGGAAACATTACCCACAAATGAGGGCGCGGTGGCTTTCCATGGGGCAAGCAGCACGACCTCCAAACGCAACCATTTTCAAATCTTTTTGTCACCTTCGACATCTTCCGATGCGGCTCAGGCGCTCCATGTCCAGCGACGAGATAAAAAGGGGGAACAACAATGCCGCATGGTATCACTCCCGCGGTCGCATTAGGTCTTTTGGTTTTTTGCTCTGGCATTGCATCTGCTCAGAATATCGCTAGCGGAACGGCCACTGGCAGTGGCGTCGCGAACACGAGTGGGACTGCCAATGGAGTGGGCAGTTTTTCCAGTACCGGATCGGCTACCGTAGGGAGCCTTTCCAGTACCGGATCAGCCTCCGCACAAGCTTCATCCAACGCCGGATCGGGCGCCGTGGGCGGCTTTTACAATGTCAGCACGGGGCCCTTCGGAGGGTTTTACAATATCTTGGCGACCCTAGGCGGGAATGTCTCGGCCGCGTTGAGCGGCAACGCCGGTGTCACCGCTGGAAATACCGGCGGTGCTGCCACCGGCGCCAGCGCCACGGGCAGCGCCAGCACGAACGCATCATGCCCGCTCGATGGCGGCTCTCTTACGGTGCTACTTCCAGGCTGTTAGGCTGAAACCAAGCCGCTGCCGGTAAGCCACCATCCACACTCAGCCAAGGGCGTGATGACCATGCACGCCCTTGGCTGGCCTGGGATCAAAGTTCAGTCCCGCGCTCTCCAGGGGTTTTACGGGCCTCCGATTTGGGACGACGGCAAAACCCGCAGATGGCACAGAGAAGCTTACCGAACATAATCGGATCTCCCAGTAAAAAATGACCGCCATGGTCGTGTACTTTACCACGCCCCGAGGGCGGCGGTGCAATTATTGCGAGGAGACCTCAAAACGGGCACGGCCTTTTGGGGTCTGGGGCCTTTCGGCCCCAGTGGGGTGCAGGGGCAAAGCCCCTGCCCTTACCTTTCAAGCGGCCTTAGCCATCCCGCGCAGCACGTACTGCAGGATGCCGCCATGGAGGTAGTAGTTCACCTCGTCGGCGGTATCGACGCGGCACAGCAGGTCCACCGTGTCGGTGGTGCCGTTGGCGCGTTTGATCAGCAGCTTGAGATCCATGCGCGGCGCGAGGTTTTCCAGGCCGACAATGTCGATGAGTTCATCGCCCTTCAGGCCCAGGGTCTTGCGATCCATGCCTTCCTTGAAGGTGAGCGGAAGCACGCCCATGCCGACCAGGTTGGAGCGATGGATGCGCTCGAAGCTCTCGGTGATGACCGCCTTCACGCCCAACAGCAAGGTGCCCTTGGCCGCCCAGTCACGCGAGGAGCCGGTGCCGTATTCCTTGCCACCAAACACGACCAGCGGCACGCCTTCCTGCTTGTAGCGCATCGCCGCGTCATAGATCGGCAGCTGATCGCCCGAGGGGAAATGCTTGGTCATGCCGCCTTCGACGCCATTCAGCATCTCGTTCTTGATGCGGATGTTGGCGAAGGTGCCGCGCACCATCACGTCGTCATTGCCGCGGCGGGCGCCGTAGGAATTGAAATCCTTCTGCAGCACCTGGTGCTGGCCGAGGAATTCGCCCGCAGGGCTGGTCTTTTTGATGTTGCCGGCCGGGGAGATGTGGTCGGTGGTGATGGAGTCGCCGAGCAGCGCCAGGACGCGCGCGCCCTTGATGTCGGAGACCGGCTTCGGCTCCATGGTCATGCCTTCGAAATAAGGCGGGTGCTTCACATAGGTGGAAGCGGACGGCCAGCCATAGCGGTCGGTGCCGCCGGTGACCTCGATCTCCTGCCACTGCTTCGGCCCCTTGAACACGTCGCCATAGCGCTCAAGGAACATCTCGCGGGTGACCACGGCGTTGACGATGTCGTTGATCTCTTTGTTGGTCGGCCAGATGTCCTTGAGATAGACCGGCTTGCCGTCTTGCGACGTGCCGAGCACCGCGGTGGTGATGTCTTCGCGCATATTGCCGAGCAACGAATAGGCGACCACCAGCGGTGGGCTGGCGAGATAATTGGCGCGCACGTTGGGATGCACGCGGCCTTCGAAGTTACGGTTGCCCGAGAGCACCGACACGGCGACCAGCTTGTTGCTCTCGATCGCGTCGGCGATGGCGTCTTCCAGCGGGCCGGAATTGCCGATGCAGGTGGTGCAGCCATAGCCGACCGTCTGGAAGCCAAGCGCGTCCAGATCCCCCGAAAGGTTGGACTTGTTCAGATATTCGGTGACCACCTGCGAGCCGGGGGCCAGCGAGGTTTTCACCCACGGCTTCGGCGTCAGGCCGAGGGCGCGGGCCTTGCGGGCAACCAGGCCGGCGGCGACCAGCACATAGGGGTTGGAGGTGTTGGTGCAGGAGGTGATGGCGGCAATGACGACATCGCCATGGCCGATCTCAAAATCCTTGCCCGCCACTTTGCCCTTGGCGCCAGCGTCGGCAGCCGGCACACCCAGCCCCTTGGTGAGCTCGGCCGTGAAGGCGCTGGCAGCTTCTTTAAGCAGCACGCGGTCCTGCGGGCGCTTCGGACCGGCGAGCGAAGGCTGCACGGTGGAGAGGTCGAGTTCCAGCGTGTCGGTGAAGGCCGGATCGACATCCGAGCGCCACAGGCCCTGCGCCTTGGCGTAGGCCTCGACCAGCTTGATGCGCGATTCGTCGCGGCCGGACAGGCGCAGATAATCGAGCGTGACTTCATCGACCGGGAAGAAGCCGCAGGTGGCGCCATATTCCGGCGCCATGTTGGCGATGGTCGCACGGTCGGCGAGCGCCATGTCGGCGAGGCCGGAGCCATAGAATTCCACGAACTTGCCCACCACCTTCTTGGCGCGCAGCATCTGCGTGACCGTGAGCACGAGGTCGGTGGCGGTCGCACCTTCCGGCAGCTTGCCGGTGAGCTTGAAGCCGATCACATCGGGGATGAGCATGGCGATCGGCTGGCCGAGCATGGCTGCCTCGGCCTCGATGCCACCCACGCCCCAGCCCAGCACGCCCATGCCGTTCACCATGGTGGTGTGGCTGTCGGTGCCGTACAGCGTGTCGGGATACACATAAGCGGCGCCGCCATTCTCGGAGGTCCAGGCGACCTGTGCCAGATATTCCAGGTTCACCTGGTGGCAGATACCGGTATCGGGCGGCACGACTCGGAAATTATCGAACGCCTCCTGGCCCCAGCGCAGGAAGCGATAGCGCTCGCCGTTACGGTCGAACTCCATTTCGATATTCTTCTCGAGCGCGCTCGAGGAGCCGAAATAATCGACCATGACCGAATGGTCGATTACCAGATCGACCGGAACCAGCGGATTCACCTTCTCGGGCTTGCCGCCCAGCTGCACGATGCCGTCGCGCATCGCGGCGAGGTCCACAACGCCGGGCACGCCGGTGAAATCCTGCATCAGAATGCGCGCGGGCTTGAACGGCACTTCCTTGGTGGACGAGGCTTTTTCCAGCCAGCCGACGATCGCCTTGGCGTCGTCCACCTTGTAGCTGCCGCCATTTTCAAAGCGCAGCACGTTTTCCAGGAGGACTTTCAGGGTTTTCGGGAGCTTGGAAATGTCGCCCAGGGACTTGGCGGCTTCGGCGAGGGAGAAATACTTATATTCTTTCCCATCCACCGACAGGGACTTCAGCGTTTTCAGAGTATCTTGGCCAACGACTGTCATGTCGGAACCCTTTCTTTTGGACGGCTTGTGATTTGCGACGGGTTAAACCATAGCCATGAGGCCTCGTCTATTCAGTCATAGGATACCGAAACCCTGTTCACAGCCTCCAAACTCTCGGTCTTCAGAGGGGACCGGCTGGTCTTTTCCGACATCAGCTTCTCCCTGCCCAAAGGGGGATTTTTGATTCTTCGAGGCGCCAACGGGGCCGGCAAGTCCTCGCTGTTGCGCGCCCTCGCCGGGCTCACGCCGCTGGCCGCCGGCACGCTGCGCTGGGGCGATGAGGATGCGCTAGAAGATCTACCCAGCCATGCAAAACGAATCGCCTGGCTCGGCCATCTCGACGCGGTGAAGCTGGCACTGACCGCCGGCGAACATGCGCCCGTAGACGCCCTGAAAGCGGTCGGACTCGGTGGCTATGCGGAGATTTCGGCGCGCTTGCTCTCCGCGGGCCAGAAACGGCGGCTGGCGATCGCCCGCGTGGTGGCGGCGGACAAGCCGCTCTGGCTTCTGGACGAGCCGACCACGGGCCTGGACACGCGCGCTGTGGCGCAGTTCTGCGCCTTGTGCGAGGCGCACCGGGCGCAAGGAGGCATGATCGTGGCGAGCACGCATATGCCGCTCGACGTACAGGAACCGACGGTACTGACTTTATGAAACGCCTTATTCTGAGGGAGCTGACGCTCTCGTTGCGCCACGCCGCCGATACCACGGCGGCGCTGCTATTTTTCATCATCGCGGGCACGCTGTTCGCCTTCTCCGTGGGGCCGAGATTCGACGGTGCTGAAAACGATCGCCGTCGGTGTGGTGTGGGTCTGCGCCCTGCTGGCAGCTTTGCTGCCCCTGGACCGGCTGTTCGGCGCGGATTTCGAGGACGGCACGCTCGATCTGCTGCTGCTCTCCGGCCTGCCTGCCTCCGGCGTGGCCATGGCCAAGGCGGTGGTGCACTGGCTGACCACCGGCCTGCCTCTACTGCTGATGGCGGGACCGCTGGCGGTGATGCTGCGCCTGTCGGTCACTCACATTCCGCTATTGTTGCTGACGCTTCTGCCCGGCACGATGCTGCTCTCGCTGCTCGGCACGCTGGCCGGCGCGGTCACTCTGGGGGCACGCCGCGCCGCGGTGCTGATGCCGCTGATCACCTTGCCGCTGATGATCCCGACGCTGATTTTCGGCACCGCCGCCGTAACCTCCCCTCACCCGGCCGCACCGCTTTATATGCTGGCGGCCATGCTGATCCTGGCCCTGCCCCTGGCGCCACTCGGCGCCGGTGCGGCCCTGCGCGCGGCGGCGGAGTAAGGAAGGAAGGCTACTTTTTGTGAACAAAAAGTAGCAAAAAAACTTCTGGAATTTGGGCCGTGCTGGTTTCAACGCCGCAGACCCAAATTCAAAAAATTTTTGCGCCGCTTTTTTAAAAGCGGCCCTTTCTTCTACCCTGGCCTGGACTCACACGCAGGCTTTGCCTACAGCCACAATTTGTAGCCTAAGCTACACTTTGTGTCATGGAAGCCTGCCTAACGATGCGTCTGCCTTTGTTTCTCGGCATCGCCGGATTGCAGCTCTGCGCCATCCCGGCCGCGAGCGCTCTGAATGCGCCAGAGGAAATCCCCATCGCCGGCGATACGCTGCAGATCTCCGGTGGGATCGACGGTTACGTCTATGCTCAGAGCGGAACCGCGCCCAAAGGCGCGCCTGGCGCCAGCGCGGTAGGCGACAGCCCGTACGGGGCCAACCTCGCCAACGCACTGATCAGCATGCAGAACTCTTCGGGCGTGCTGCAATTCACCGTGCAGCTCGGCCCGGTGGACGGGCTGCCTGTGCTGGGCACCGCGCCGCCGAAAGCGAGCCTGCACGTCTATCGCTTGAGCCCGCTTTATCTGGGCTATGTGACCATCGCGCCGAAAGGCTCGCCATTCACTTTTTCTATCGGGCAGATCAATTCGCTCGAAGGCTACGAAGGCGGCGTCGACTGGCAGAACGCGAATATTTTCGCGTCGTCCATGTGGTATATTTCCGCCCAGAACGACGCAGGTGTCATGGGCAGCTACACGCACGGCCCCTTCTCCGTCAGTGTCTCTTATGGCGACGGCGCGGACACAAGGGTGTTTAATTTCCTGCAGGCCGCTGCGACCTACAATAACAGCGCCGCCAATGCGCTCACGCTGTTTTACGGCGGCAGTGTCGGGCGCACGGGGTTAAACGCTACAACCTATATGGGCTTGCCCGTCAGCGACGCGCCGTACCTGATCAATTCGCAGATGTTCGGGGCCTATGACAGCTACACACGGGGGCATCTCAGCCTGGTGCCGGAAATTCAGTATGTTTATGCGCCCACCGACCACCAGGTAATGATCGATAAATATACCAGCAATTTCAGCGCCGCCTTGTTCAGCGATTACCAGCTTGGGGCTTCAGCCTACGCGCTGGGCGGCATGGTCTCGTATTTCGACAATATCGGCGGCCAGGCCAACTGGTATATCGCGCCGCGCGCCGAGGGCATCGGCCTGGAACTCACACCGACCTGGCAGGATAAACATCTCTTCGCCCGCCTATCCTTGGGCTACGTGCACCTGTTCAATAGCGGCAATCCGGCCTTCGGCAGTGCCGGCACGGACCGCAACGTGGTGCAGAGCGCGCTTGAGGGCGGCGTCTTGTTTTGAAGGAAGGGAAAAGAAAGGAAGGCTACTTTTTGTGAACAAAAAGTAGCAAAAAAACTTCTGTAATTCGGGCCGTGCTGGTTCCAACGCCGCAGGCCCAAATTCCAAAAAGTTTTTGCGCCGCTTTTTTCAAAAAGCGGCTTCTTTCTTATCTAAACGTGAAAGCTCTCGCCGCAGCCGCAGCGGCCCTTCTCGTTCGGATTTTCGAAGGTGAAGCCCGAGGTCAGCTTGTCGGTCTTGAAATCCATGATCGTGCCGATCAGGAACAAGGTCGCCTTGCGGTCGACCAGGACAGTCAGGTCATGGCTTCGCACCACTTCATCCTGCGGGCCGGCTTCCTCCACCCAGTTCATATCATAGGACATGCCCGAGCAGCCTTTGGTCGAAACCGAAATGCGCAGCAGCTTACCGGCTTCCCCGCCGGCATAGAGGCTGCGCAGCCGTTCAGCCGCGGCTTCCGTCAACTGCATCAGCGGCGGCAATTCGCGGCGGGGTTTGGCAGTCGTCGTGCTCGTGCTCATCTCAGTTATCCTGAAACATGTTCAGCGCAAGGCGCGCCTCGTCGCTCATGCGGGTCGGGTCCCATGGCGGGTCCCACACCGTATCGACGGTGATCGTGCCGACCCCGTGCAGCATGGCGATGGAGGAACGCACCATTTCCGGCAGTTCCTGCGCCGAAGGACAGGCCGGCGCGGTCAGGGTCATTTCGACCTTCACGTCACCATTTTCGGCGATCTCGATCGCATAGATCAGACCGAGCTCGAAAATATTCACCGGAATTTCCGGATCGTACACGGTGCAGATCGCGTTGATCACGGCCTCTTCAGTCACCAAAGGCTTGGTTTCGCCTTCCGGGGTCCAGGTCGTGGTTGGGACCAGTTTCTGGTCATCCATTTTAAAGCTGCTCCTCCTTCAAGGCATCGGCCAGAGCCGACCAGGGCAAAGTCGCGCAACGAATGCGCGAACGATATTCCGACACGCCGGAGAGCGCGTTCAGGTCACCCAATGCCGGGTCCACCTTACCGCTATTGACCATCTCTTCGAACGCGACGCGCAGGCTCTGAACTTCCGCCGGGCTTTTGTTTGCCACCGCTTCGGCCATCAGATCCGCGCTGGCGACCATGATAGCGCAACCGCGCGATTCGTGCCGCACCTTCGTGCCATCCCGCCCGAAGAATAGATGGATACGGTCGCCGCACATCGGGTTGTCGCCCGTGCCCTCGGCGTCGAACGCCTCAAACCGCCCGGCAAAGCGCGGCTTGCGCGAGCGGTCCATGATCAGGCTCTGATAGAGTTCCGCAATATCCGTCATCATCCAAAAATCTGTTTGATGCGGTTGAGACCCGCCGCGAGCGCGTCGATCTCCTCAGGCAAGGTATACAAGGCGAAAGAGGCGCGTGCGGTGCTCGTGACGCCGAGCCTTCCCATCAGCGGCTCCGCGCAATGATGCCCGGCGCGCACGGCGATGCCCTGGCGATCCAGCAAGGTGGCGATGTCATGGGCATGCGCCTGATCCATGGTGAACGAGATCACGCCGCCCCGGTCCTGCGCGCGGCCGAGAATGTTCAGCCCCTCAACGCCTGACAGCACGGTCAAAGCATGGTCGGTGAGGAAGCGCTCATGCTCGGCGATGGCATCAAGCCCGATCGCCTGCACATAATCGATCGCCGCACCCAGCCCGATGGTCTCGATGATCGCCGGCGTACCGGCCTCGAACCGCGCAGGCGGTTTTGCCCAGCTGGATTTGGCGAAAGAGACGCTGGCGATCATGTCGCCGCCGGCGAGGAAAGGCGGCATCGCCTCCAGCAGCTCGGCCTTGCCGTAGAGCACGCCGATACCGGTGGGACCGTAAAGCTTGTGCCCGGAGAAAACGTAGAAATCCGCATCGATGGCCTGCACGTCGACGCGGCGATGCACCACCGCCTGCGAACCGTCGAGCAGGATCTTCGCCCCGCGCTCATGGGCGAAAGCGGCCAGGCGCTCGGCCGGCGTGTAGCTGCCGAGCACGTTGGACATATGGGTAATGGCGAGCAGTTTGACCTTGCCGTCGGCGAATTGCTCTTCCAGCGAGGCGAAATCCAGCTCGCCTTCGTCGGTGATTTTCGCGACGCGCAGTTCCACGCCATGCTGATCCCGCAGGATCTGCCACGGGACCAGATTGGCGTGGTGCTCCATTTCGGAGATCACGATCGCATCGCCCGGCCGCAGAATATTGCGGCCGTAGCTGTAGGCGATGAGATTGATGGCTTCCGTGGCGTTACGGGTGAAGACGATTTCGTCCCGCGAAGCCGCGTTCAGAAACGCGGCGACTTTATCCCGCACCGCCTCGTAAGCGTCGGAGGTTTTCTCCGACATATAATGCAAACCGCGATGTACGTTAGCGTATTGCGCTTCCATCACATGCACCATGGCATCGATCACCGCGCGCGGCTTTTGCGCCGACGCCGCGGAATCGAGAAAGACCAGCTTTTTGCCATGGACTTGACTATCGAGGATCGGAAAATCCTTGCGGATTTTCGCGATGTCGAAAGGCATGGATTTCAGCGCAGCGCTCATGCGGCCCACCAGTTGTTGATTTCGGCCTCGAACATCTCCAAAGCCCCTTCATGCGTGACCGGCTCCAACGCTTCCGTGAGGAAGGCGCGGATCAGGATCGAGCGCGCTTCCACTTCGGCGATGCCGCGCGAACGCAGATAGAAGATCTGTTCCGGATCGAGCGCGCCGATGGTCGCACCGTGGCTGCATTTCACGTCATCCGCGAAAATCTGCAGCTCCGGCTTGATGTCCATCTCCGCCGTGGCGGCGAGCAGCAGCGCCTGGTTCATCTGGTAACCGTCGGTCTTCTGCGCGATCTGGTCGACCTCGATGCGGCCCTGGAAGACGCCGCGTGCGGAGTCGTCGAGCACCGATTTGATGGTCTGACGCGAGGTGCAGTTCGGCGCCCGGTGCTTCACCACGGAGGTGAAGTCGCCATGCTGGTTGCCGCGCAGCAGCTGCGCCGCGTTCAGATGCGTATGCGCCTGCGCCCCGGTCAGGGTGGTATGGAACTCGGCCCGCGAGAGCCGCGCACCCTTCACCGCGGTGAAGGCCTCATAGGCGCCATTCGCGGCGACCTCGGCGCGAATCGTGGCGAGGTGGAACGCCTCGGTGCTTTCATCCTGCAAGCGGAAATGCGAGAGCGTCGCCTCTTCCGCCACAACGATGTCGGTCACCGGATTGTGCCAGTAAACGCCTTCGCCCCGGTTGATCTCGATGATCGTGAGCTTGGCGCCGGCACCCAGCGTGATGCGATGGCGCGGATGGAAAGCGAAAGGCTGCGCGCCGGCGGCGTAGGACACCAGCATCACCGCCCCGGCATCAACCCCGGCCGGCACCGAAATGGTGATGCCGTCCACCGCATGTTCCGCATTGATCAGCGGCAGCGGCAGGTTCGACCCCTCCGCGAATGTCGCGAAGGGCTGAACATAGGGGAAGCTCGAGGACTGCTCAGGGCTGAACGTGCCGTTCAGGAACACCAGACGCGGCATGCCGAGATCCGGCAGCGTCACCGCGCCGGTGAACGGCGTGGCGGGCGCGAACGAAATGGCTGAAAGCGACCGCAAATCGGTATAGCGGAACGCCTCCAACTTACGGGTCGGAAGGGCGGTCATGATCAGGCCGCTTCTTCCAGCCCGGCATAGCCGCGGGCTTCCAGTTCCTTCGCGAGCTCGGGGCCGCCCGAGCGCACGATGCGGCCGGCGGCCAGCACGTGCACGTGGTCGGGCACGATATGGTCGAGCAGGCGCTGGTAATGGGTGATCACGAGCGAGGAGAATTTCGGCCCGCGCAGCGCGTTCACGCCGTCAGCAACGATCTTCAGCGCGTCGATGTCGAGGCCGGAATCGGTCTCGTCGAGGATCGCCAGGCCCGGCTGCAGCAGAGCCATCTGCAGCACTTCGTTGCGCTTCTTCTCACCGCCAGAGAAGCCGACATTCACGTTGCGCTTGAGCATGTCGTCCGGCATCGCGAGCGACTTGATCGCGGCGCGCGCCAGCTTGAGGAACGCGACCGCATCCAGCTCGTCCTCGCCACGGGCGCGGCGCACGGCGTTCAGCGCGGTACGGATGAAGTTAGCATTGCCCACGCCCGGCAGTTCCACCGGATATTGGAAGGCGAGGAACACGCCGGCGGCGGCGCGCTCTTCCGGCTCCATGGCCAGCAGGTCCTGCCCGTTATAGGTGACCTCACCGCCAGTGACCTCATAGCCCTCACGGCCGGAAAGCACGTAAGACAGCGTGGACTTGCCAGCGCCGTTCGGGCCCATGATGGCATGAATCTCACCATCGGGAACCACCAGATTCACACCGCGCAGAATCTCTTTATCTTCAATCCGCGCCGTCAGATTTTTAATTTCAAGCATTTTTAGCCTACCGAACCTTCCAACGATACTGCCAGCAATTTCTGTGCTTCCACAGCAAATTCCATCGGCAATTCCTTCAACACATCCTTGCAGAACCCGTTCACGATCAGCCCGACCGCATCTTCTTCCGAGAGGCCGCGCGAGCGGCAATAGAAGAGCTGGTCATCGGCGATCTTCGAGGTCGTCGCCTCGTGCTCGACCTTCGCCGAAGGGTTCCGATTTTCAATATAAGGCACCGTATGCGCGCCGCACTGGTCGCCGATCAGCAGCGAGTCGCACTGCGTGAAATTACGTGCGTTCTCGGCGCCGGGCATGATTTTCACCAGGCCGCGATAGGTGTTGTTCGAGTGGCCAGCCGAGATACCCTTGGAGATGATCGTCGAGCTGGTGTTCTTGCCGATATGGATCATCTTCGTGCCGGTATCGGCCTGCTGATGGTTATGCGTCAGCGCCACGGAGTAGAACTCGCCCACCGAACCATCGCCCTGCAGGATGCAGGAGGGATATTTCCAGGTCACAGCGGAGCCGGTTTCCACCTGCGTCCAGGAGATCTTCGAATTCTTGCCGCGGCAGGCGCCGCGCTTGGTGACGAAATTATAGATCCCGCCTTTGCCCTCGGAATCGCCGGGATACCAGTTCTGCACGGTGGAATATTTGATCGAGGCATCGTCCAGCGCGACCAGCTCGACCACGGCGGCGTGCAGCTGGTTCTCATCGCGCATCGGCGCGGTGCAGCCTTCGAGATAGGATACGCTCGCACCTTCCTCGGCGATGATCAGCGTGCGCTCGAACTGGCCGGTATTGCGCGCATTGATGCGGAAATAGGTGGACAGCTCCATCGGGCAGCGCACCCCTTTGGGGATGAACACGAAGCTGCCATCGGAGAACACCGCGGAGTTCAGCGCCGAGAAGAAATTGTCGCCGACCGGGACGACCGAGCCGAGATATTTGCGCACGAGCTCGGGATGCTCACGCACCGCCTCGGAGATCGGGCAGAAGATCACGCCGGCTTTCGCCAGAGTGTCGCGGAAAGTGGTGGCGACCGACACGGAGTCGAACACGGCATCCACCGCCACGCCGGCCAGAGCCGCGCGCTCGTTCAGCGGAATGCCCAGCTTCTCATACATCTCGATCAGGCTGGGATCGACCTCGTCGAGCGATTTCGGCGCCGGACCGCGGGGTGCTGCGTAATAATAGAGGTCGTCATACTTGATCTTCGGATAATCGACGCGCGCCCAGTCAGGCTCTTCCATGCCTTTCCAGGTCTCGTAGGCCTTCAGGCGCCAGGCGAGCATCCATTCCGGCTCCTGCTTCTTCGCGGAAATCAGCCGGATAATGTCCTCGTTGAGTCCCTTGGGGAACTCTTCCATGGCGATTTCGGTGGTGAAACCGTATTTGTATTTCGAGGCGGTCAACGCCTCTACGGTTTCGCGGGTTTCAGCAACAGCAGGCATCAGGCGACCTCATTGAAAGAAGCAGTAACGTGCGGGCGCAGCGGGCGGCGAACCGAGGCCGCGGCCATGTCGGCAAGGCTGGTATTGGAGAGTGCATTGCGGATCGCGTCGTTCACCGGGTCCCAGCGGCCGGCCATCGGGCACAGCGACATACTGTCGCAGCCCACGGCACCATCGACGCAGGAGGTGAGCGCAATCGGCCCGTCAATCGCCACGATCACCTCGGAAACGGCGATCCCGCTCAGCGGACGTCCGAGACGGTAGCCGCCATGCGCGCCACGGGTCGAGGTGACGAGCCCACGGCCCGCCAGCGCCTTCAGCACCTTGGCGACGGTCGGCTCGGGTATGCCGACCGAGGCCGCAATTTCCGGCGACGTGGCGACGCCCTGGGCAACGCTCAGGCGGACCAGGACGACAACAGCGTAATCGGTCAGACGGGACAATCTCAGCATTTACGCTCCGATACAGGACCTAATTGGTCCCGATTAGCAAATGGGGCATCGGGCGCTGAACGTCAACCCATTTGAGCAACCAGCCCCGGTAATTGAATAGCCTTATCGATGGTATGGCTGCCTTGCGCTTTTCCATACCCCCAGCTCACGAACACGCTCGGCACGCCGAGACCGGCGGCGGCGTCGATATCATTGGCATGGTCGCCGACCATGACGGCACGCTCCGGCGTCGTGCCCAGCGCCTGCAGCACCGCGGCCAGATGGTTCGGGTTCGGCTTGCGATAGGGCGTGGAATCGCCGCCGATGATGACGCGAAAATACTGATCCAGCCCGAGCAGCGCCAGCACATTGCGGGCCGCCGCGACCGGCTTGTTGGTGCAGACGCCGAGCGGATGGCCGGCCTCCTTGAGCGTCTGCAGGGCCTCGACGATGCCGGGATAGGGCGTGGTATCGACCACCGCATTCGCCTCGTAATCGGCGATGAAAGCGGCGACATGAGCGGCCGACGCGGCTTGGCCGCGCGCCGCGAAGCCGCGCTCCACCAGCACCTTGGCACCGTCGCCGATCATGGTCCGAACCTCGGCGACGCTCAGCGGCGCGAGCCCTTCCGCCACCAGCACGCGATTCAGCGCGGCGCGGATGTCCGGGTCTGAGTTGATGAGAGTCCCATCCAGGTCGAAGACGACAGCACGCATGAAATACTCCGTCACATCAATTGATTTTCCACGGCTTTGACACGGAGCGGCGGCGGACGCTACCGGCAAAACGGAATAGAAGGGATACAAATCTATGTGCGGTATCGTAGGCGTGGTGGGTAACGGACCGGCGGCCCCTCTGCTTCTGGACGGTCTGCGGCGCCTGGAATATCGCGGTTATGATAGCGCCGGCATTGCCACCCTGGTCAACGGCCATATTGAGCGCCGCCGTGCCGAAGGCAAGCTTGCCAACCTGGCCGAGGCGCTGAACAACCAGCCGCTGCCGGGTGTGACCGGTATCGGCCATACGCGCTGGGCCACCCATGGCGCCCCCACGGAATCGAACGCGCATCCGCACGGCACCGAGCGGGTCGCCGTGGTGCATAACGGCATCATCGAGAACCACGCCGAGCTGCGCGCCGAGCTGGAAGCGGCCGGCCAGACCTTCTCCACCGAAACCGACACCGAGACGGTGGCGCAGCTCCTGGATCTGCTGCTGAAGCAGGGCGCCTCACCGATCGAGGCGGCGAAGACCGCCTTTGCCCGGCTCGAGGGCGCCTATGCCCTGGCGCTGATTTTCACCGGCCATTCGGAGCTGATGATCGGCGCGCAGCGCGGCGCGCCGCTGGCGGTGGGCTTTGGCGAGGCGGCGATGTATCTCGGCTCCGACGCGCTGGCGCTGGCCCCCCTCACCCGCAAGATCGCTTATCTCGAAGACGGCGACTGGGTGGTGGTGAGCCGCGAGAGCGCCAGCTTCTTCACCCGCGACGGCGCTGCCGTGGAGCGCGCGGTCAAGCTCACCAATCTCACCGGCGCTTCCATCGGCAAGGGCAATTTCCGCCATTTCATGGAGAAGGAATTGCACGAACACCCGGTGGTGATCGGCGATGTGGTGCACCGGATGATCGATGCCGGCACGCGGCTGCCGGTGCTGCCCGACCTGCCCTTCGACCTCGCCGCCGTGCCGCGCCTGACCATGAGCGCCTGCGGCTCGGCCTATTATGCGGGCCTGACCGGCAAACTCTGGCTCGAGAGCCTGGCCCGGCTGCCGGTGGACGCCGATGTGGCCAGCGAGTTCCGCTACCGCACGCCGCCGATGCCCGAAGGCGGGCTCGGCCTGCTGGTCAGCCAGTCGGGCGAGACCGCCGACACGATGGCGGCGCTGCGCTACATGCGCGCCGAGGGGCAAAAGATTCTTTCCGTTCTCAACGTGCCGGAAAGCACCATGGCGCGCGAGAGCGACGCCATGCTGGAGACCATCGCCGGGCCGGAGATCGGCGTCGCCAGCACCAAGGCCTTTACCGCGCAGCTCACCGTGCTGGCCGTGTTCGCGCTGAAAATGGCGCAGGCGCGCGGCACGTTGCCGGAGGCCGAAATCGCCCGGCTCTGCGACGTGCTGTTGGAAATCCCCGCCAAGGCGGCGGAAATTCTCGAAGATGACGGGCCGATCCGGCGCCTGGCGACGCGCATCGCCGAAGCCCGGGACGTGCTGTATCTGGGCCGCGGCACCTGCTTCCCCGTGGCGCTTGAAGGCGCGCTGAAGCTGAAAGAGATCAGCTATATCCATGCCGAGGGCTATGCCGCGGGAGAGATGAAGCACGGGCCGATCGCGCTGATCGACAAGGCGGTGCCGGTGATCGCCATCTGCCCCTCGGGGCCGCTCTTCGAGAAAACCGCTTCCAACCTGCAGGAGGCGGCAGCGCGCGGCGGGCAGATCGTGGTGTTTTCGGACGCCGCCGGCGCGGCGAAACTGCAGCACATCGCGGCGGAGACGATCATCCTGCCGGAGATCGATCCCTTCGCCGCCCCCATCCTCTACGCCATCCCGGTGCAGATGCTCGCTTATCATGTGGCGGTGCTGAAAGGCACGGATGTCGACCAGCCGCGCAATCTCGCCAAATCCGTGACTGTGGAGTGAGGCGTTAAAGACGCAAATCGCGCCCCGCTCGCTGACCGAGCGGGGCGCGGCCTAGGCGCTGCCATTGCGACGACGTTCGTCCGCGAGGGCGTGATGACCAGCGTCGTCAACAATGCGTTAAGCGATTTTCGCTTAAACGGTGATGCACGCGGAATTTTACAGCCGATTTCCCGGCGGGTCTGGCGCGCCCCTCTCTGCACAAAAAAGTTGCGCCCTGGAAGGCCGAACGCGTAACCTGATCCGGCTGCGCCATGACGATAGCGCTGATATGGCGATGAATTTCGTTTCCAAAGAGATTCGATATGACACGTCCGATCAATCGCTGCATCGCCCTGATCGCCATGAGCGCCGTCGTATTCACGTCGGGTTGCGGGCCGCTCCCACGGCTGGAGCCGGTACCGCAATCGGAAGAGAATGAGTTTACCGTGCTCGGCCTCAGTGACGTCTGGTACTGGGGTGACGAAGTCACGCCAGGGATGATCGCCGAAGGACAGGCCGGCTATAAGCGCGAACAAGCCTTTGCCACGGCCGCAGATCGAAGTGCTGCAGTTTCACCCGCGTATTTTCTGGCCGTCTCAGGCGGCGGCGAGAACGGCGCGTTCGGTGCCGGCCTTCTGGTCGGATGGACCGCCGCCGGGACGCGGCCGGATTTCAAGCTCGTCACCGGCATCAGCACCGGCGCGTTGATCGCCCCTTTTGCCTTTCTCGGGCCCGCCTACGATCCGCAGCTGCGCGCCATCTACACGCAAATTTCTCCCAAGGATATTCTGGAAAAACGCTGGATCGTTTCCGGCCTCCTGGGCGATGCCCTGGCGACCAACGCACCGCTCTACCGCACCATTCAGCGCTACGTGACGCCAACCTTGTTACAGGCGATCGCGACTCAGTATGAACGCGGCCGCCTCCTTTTGATCGCCACCACAGACCTCGATGCCGGCCGGCCGGTCATCTGGAATATCGGCAAGATCGCCGCATCGAATCAGCCCGGTGCGCTGGAGCTGGTGCGGAAGATCCTGCTGGCCTCGGCCGCCATCCCCGTCGCCTTTCCACCGGTGATGATCGATGTCGACGCGGAGGGGCAGCATTATGAGGAAATGAATGTCGACGGGGGCGCAAGCGCCCAGGTTTTTGTCTATCCGCCCGGCATTCAGTTGACGAAGCATGGCCCCAAGAGGCTTCGCCATCTTTATGTGATCCGCAATGCGCGGCTGGATGCGCAATGGGCGGACGTGAACCGGCAGACGCTGAGCATTGCACAGCGTTCGATCTCATCGCTGATTTAAACACAAGGCATAGGCGATCTGTACCGTATCTACAGCGTGAGCCGGCGTGACGGCGTCGATTTCAACCTTGCCAGCATTCCGGAAAGCTTCGATTTGAAGCCCAGCTATGATTTCGACCCGCAATATATGAAGGCGCTTTTCCAGGTCGGTTACGAAGAGGGGAAGGCCGGCTATCACTGGGCCAAGGTTCCCCCCGGTTTCGCGGAAACCGCCCCGGCCCACAGGCTGGCGCACCATGAGGCCAAGGGGCTGGACTGAGACGTCTCACCCTTTCCTATAGCGCTTCGTGAAGCCTGCTCGCCTCTTGAGGCGGCATCAGGGTTGGCCGATGCGCTTAGTAAAACCCGAGATGATGGAAGCCGGCCAATATGATGTCGACCGCGAGTGCGACCTGGATGAAGACCAGCACGGCGCCGGC
Organism: uncultured Pseudomonadota bacterium; assembly: GCA_963798115.1. GTDB lineage: Bacteria > Pseudomonadota > Alphaproteobacteria > Acetobacterales > Acetobacteraceae > Acidocella. The sequence continues at coordinate 152,467 of CAWCRT010000007.1, read as the reverse complement.
GGCCTGCAGGACGAGGATCAGGCCCGGCACGTGCGTGATGGCCGAATTGAAGAACATCACCAAAAAATCCAGCACCACGATCACGGCAAGGGCCGTCGCAACCGTCTGGTAGATATCGGAATAAATAGCGGGCGACTCACTTGGCAGCGACACGAAGATCAGAATCGCCGCGATGCCCGCTGGCGGAACGATCGTCGGGATGGCGAGTGGAGAAACCGCGAGTTGCGCAAGCGGCGCGGCCGGTGGCCCCGCCCCCGGCTGTGGTGGGGGCGCGAAGATTGCCCCCAGCGCCGCGAGCAAAAGAACGATGCCGCCGGCAATCCGCACGGCATCGAGGGATATGCCGTACCGCACGAGAAGGCCGCGCCCCAAGAGCGCCACACCTGCCATCACCGCAGCTGCGATGAGCGTGCCGCGGATCGCCAGGGCCCTGCGGAACCCCTCCTCCGCGCCGCGCGTCATGACGGCGAAGGTCGGGATGAGCTTGAGGGGGCCCAGAAGCACAAAAAGGATTGTGAATACGAATAAGAAATGCTCCATGCGTGTGTTCCGCCCCACTTTGCTTTCTACCGGAAGCGTCGCCGCTATTTGTTTTGATATAGTTACGATGATCCCAATCATATGTCCTTCGAAAGCTCGCACCGCATTCCGCGAGGGTCTGTTGCCTCTCGGTCCATGTAAGTTGGGGAGCGCGACCGCCCAATCCACACGCCTCCTCTCAATTTCTAAAACAGCAACACCGAATTCTGACTTCCCCTCCTCTTCGCTTAAAACATCACTCCCTCTGAGACGGGCCCCAGACATGGCGTGCCATGCGCGCATTCTCCCTGACGTCCGGACAAAGGCTTCGATATTGATTTGAATCAATGCCGACATAGCGTGGGATGTCTAGCAAGAACCATCCAACGCGACCTAACCGAGGAGGGCTGAAAAATGACGGCTAGGAGTTCGAAATTATGCCTCACGCTCCTCTTGATCACGGCGCCGATTGCACTCTCTGGTTGCGTTTCCAGGAGCGATTACAACGCATTGCAGGCCCAGAACGAGCAACTGCAAACGCAAAACCAGCAGCTTCAAACGCAACTGACGAACTCGCAGGCGCATGTGGGCCGGCTGCAAGGCGCGATCAAATATACGGTGAACAGCAACCTTCTCTTCCGCCCCGGGAGCTGGGAGATGACGCCACAGGGGCAGCGCATCATTTCCCAGCTGGCAGCCAAGCTTGCGCCCACGCAACAGCAGCCGCTCTATGTCTACGGCTTTACGGACAACACGCCGATCGGCTCGGCGCTGCAGCAGCAGGGGGTCACGTCTAACCAGCAGCTCTCCGAAAAACGCGCGGACGCGGTCATGAGTTACCTCGTCAGCCAGGGCGTGAAGCCTGACCTCGTGAGCGCGCACGGCTTTGGTGAAGCGAACCCTGTCGCGTCGAACAACACCGCGACCGGACGCGCGCAAAATCGGCGTGTTGAGCTGACGCTGACGCCTGAATGAGCGGGCCGCACCGGTCGCGTTAGAGCACGAGGGCAATCTGTGCGCGAAGATGCCAGGTTGCCCCGTAGCGCGGCCGCTCGGGATCGTTCAAGACGGCGAGAAAGACTGCGCAAGCGCCATCAGGTTTTGCGGTGCCACGCGAATCAGCCCTCCCCTTGGACTGTCGATGTCCGCGATCAGCAGGAAAGGAATGGCAAGGATGAACGGCAGCACCAGCAAGCTGGACCGGCCGGTGCGTTCTTCCGTGTAGCCGAGCAGGAAATTGCACGTCATCGCCACGAATGCCATCAGCAGCCACGCCCCCATAGGCACACGATTCCAGAATGCAGCCTGCGTATAACCCTGCCTGTTCAACACATCGTTCATACCGGATATCACCAGCGCCATCGGCGGGGTTGGTTGCGTGGCGGCGGGCCCGACCACGGCGTGCCACAGCGCGTCCTGGAGATCAGCCGTTTCCATGGTATTTCGCTTGCGCTGTGACGGGTTGCGAAGCCGGTAGAATTGGATCCGCAAATCGGTGTATTTGATCAGCAGATCGTGGATATAGGCGGCCTGCGCCGCGGGCAGAAGATCGACGCGCACATACTCGGTGCCGATCGCATTGGCCTCCTCCTCTTCATAATTCTTGCGTTGGTCATACCGGCTCACCGCCATCGAAAAGGAAAAGCCGACAATAAGGGCCAGAAGAGTCAGCGACGAAGGCAATATGGTCACGAAATCGCGGTTCCCGGAATACTTTGCACGCGCATGTCGTCTGCGCAGGGCATCTCCGACATAGGCCGCCATGAGCTGCAAAAGGAATGCTACCACCAGGACAATAACAGGATCGTCGATCAGCCTGTTCATCTGCGCGCACTCCAAGGGCGAACGTCAAACATGCGGTACAAAGGCCGGGCTTCGCAGTCATTGGATACGCCCCTGGGCGGGCCTCGGCACCGAACCATGTCACGCTACTGGAAAATTTTCCGGAGAGCGATCAGAATTGCGATCCGTATCAAGGGGCGCCGGTTTTTTCTTGAAGCCTCCCAGGCCGGCCAATATGACAGATCCTGAAGGTTTCATTTCGTTTTGCGGAAAATCCCGCACCGCATTGCATGCCAGGTTGATCAGACCTTGGCGGTTTTATCGGTGGAGAGGAGAACACCATGCGGAAGAAAACCAAACTTCGCCGGCCTGGGGGCAGGCGGGCCGACTTCCTCAGAGGCGCGGCGGGAACGGGACTTGTCCTCGGCGCCGGCGGCTCGTCGCGCTCGGCATCGGCTGAAACCGGCGCCCCCGTAGCGACCCCGCTTGCGCCCAAACCGGCGACCGCAGCGACCAAGGCGGTCAACGCCGAATATCTCCGCCAACTGCCCTTCAAAAATAGCAGCGACTTCGACAATGCCCGGCGCGGCTTCATCGCCGCCCTGCCAGAGCCGGTGCAGATCAAAGGGGCGAATGGTGCCACGGTCTGGGATCTAGCGCAGTACGGCTTCATCAAGCCGGCGCCGGACCAGGACGCGCCGGAGACCGTCAACCCCAGCCTGTGGCGCATGGCCAAGCTCAACATGAATCACGGGCTCTTTGAAGTCACAGACGGGCTCTGGCAGGTGCGCGGCTATGACCTCTCGGTGATGAGCATCATCCGCAGCAATAACGGCTATATCGTCATCGACCCGCTGATCTCCGCGGAATGCGCTGAAACCGCCTGGCAGCGTCTGGTGATTCCGCATCTCGGCGACAGGCCGGTCATGGCGGTGATCTACACGCACAGCCATGTGGACCATTACGGCGGCACACGCGGCATCGTCCGCCAGGAAGATATCGATGCCGGCAAGGTGAAAATTCTGGCTCCCCATGATTTCATCGACGCCGCGGTCAGCGAGAACGTGATTGCCGGCAATGCCATGAGCCGGCGCGCCACCTATATGTATGGCAATCTGCTCGACAAGGATGCGCACGGGCAGGTCGATGGCGGTCTCGGCAAGACCACCTCCGCCGGCACGGTGACGTTCGTATTGCCGACCGACTGGGCGACGCAAACCGGCGAGACGATCACGTTGGATGGCGTCGACATGCACGTGATCATGGCGCCGCAGAGCGAGGCGCCGGCCGAGTTCATGTTCTACCTGCCCTCGCTCAAGGCATTCTGTGCCGCCGAGGACGCCACGCATACATTGCATAACCTCTACACGTTGCGCGGCGCGAAAGTGCGCGACGGGCTGCTCTGGTCAAAATATCTGCAACAATCGCTGGACATGTTCGGCGGCGATATGGAAATCGTCTTCGCCTCGCATCATTGGCCAAGCTGGGGCAATGCGGAATGCGTCGCGATGTTGACGTCCCAGCGCGACATGTACCGCTATCTGCACGACCAGACGATGCGCATGGCTAATTTCGGCATGACGCCCCTGGAAATCGGCGAGCATATGCGCCTGCCGCAAGCCCAAGCGGTGCGTTGGGCCTGCCGGTCTTATTACGGCTCCGTCTATCACGACGCCGTGGCGCAATATAATTTGCGGCTGGGCTTCTATGATAGCGTGCCCGCCAACCTGCACAGGCACGAGCCGGTCGCGCTCGGCCAGCGCTACGTCGCCTTCATGGGCGGGCCCGACAATGTGTTGCGGCAGGCCCAGAGCTCCTACGATGCGGGGGATTATCGCTGGGTCGCCGAGGTGGTCAATCATGTCGTCTTCGCCGATCCCGACAACGTCGCCGCACGGTCGCTGCTCGCCGATGCTTATGAGCAGCTTGGCTACCAGGCGGAGAGCGGGCCATGGCGCAACGAATATCTGTCAGGCGCGCTTGAGCTGCGTTCCGGGGTGAAGCAAATGGCGACGTCAGACACAGCGAGCGTGGACACGATCCGCGCCATGCCGATCGATCTGTTCCTCGACTATCTCGGCGTGCGGCTAAACCCGGAAAGAGCCGGCGATGCCAATGTCGCCTTCAACCTGACCCTGACGGACATAGGCGAGACATGGAGCTTCGGCGTGGAGAACGCCGCCCTGCACCACTCCAAAATTCGCCCGGCGGAGAATCCCGATACCAGCATCACCACCACGCGGGTTGCGCTGAATGACGTGATGCTCAGATCGAAGACGCTGGAGCAGCAGGTCGTGGCCGGCAAGGTGAAAATCGAGGGCGATCCGCAGGCGCTGGCGAACTTCGTCTCCTGGCTGGACACGTTCCCGTTCTGGTTCAATATCGTGACCCCCTGACAGCGCGATCATGTGTTCGATCTGCGAGCTGCGTATCGATTTCGAGGTGGCGCATCCGCTCGGCCTGTCGGTCGCCGCCGCGACCCGCCGCGGCATCGAGGCACGCTTGCTGCCTGAGGCTTCTTCTGAATGGACCCGCCGCGAGGCGACCGGGTTGATGCAGGGCATCCGGGAGCGGCTGGAGCGGGTTCTGGCGCCAGCTTCACTGCGCGCCCTGCCTTCCTTCTTCGTGCTGCTGGTCGAGACCCGGAGCTGGGCCTATTTCAGCCCCGGCGAAGCTGGTTTCGACCCGGCGGCACAGCGCTCCCCGCCCGGAGAGGCAACGCTGCTGACAACCGAGACCGCACTGGCGCCAATGCTGGCGGGCCGCCTGCCCTTTCAACAGGCGCTGGCGGAAGGGATGCTGGTGATCGAGGCCTGCCCCTCCGATAGCGATGCGCTACAGGCGGCCTGGGCGCGTTCCTGGCCAGTCGCCGGCTTCAGCCGCCTCGTCTGTTCCTAGGGCTCGCCTCAGCGGTTGAGCAACCAGACCAGGAACGAAACCGCCAAGCTGAGCAGAATGCAGGTCGTGATCGGAAAATAAAAGGAGAAGCGTTGCCCGCGAAACGACAGGTCACCGGGCAGATGCCCGAGCCCCAGCTTGGCCAGCCATGGCCAGAATAAGCCCGCGCCAAGCAGCAGAGCCCCTATGACGATGATCCAGAGCCTCATGCGATCATCCTAGCACATGCCACGCCGAACTGGCGCCTCGCCGGTCAGGCGCCTTGCGTGCCATAGAGCCCGGCCTGACGGCCACGCTCCTGGACGAGGGTGAGGATCGTGTCGATGGTCGGTGTCGCCACCCCGACGAGCCGGCCGAGTTCCGGCACGACCCGCACCAAGGCGTCAATCTCGAGCGACCTGCCGCGCTCCAAATCCTGCAGCATCGACATCTTGTGACCGATGACCGAGCCCGCCGCGGTCAAACGGCGATCGATCATCTCCGCCGGGATGACGACGCCATGAGCTTCGGCCACGTCCCTCGCCTCATGCATCATGGCCACGCACAGCGCCCGGAGCCCCGGTTCCGAGACGATGCGGTCGAGCGTCGCCCCGGTGAGCACGCTGAGCGGGCTGAAGCACACATTGCCCCAGAGCTTGAGCCAGATATTCCAACGGATGGCGCCCCGGACCGGTGCTGCGAAGCCGGCTTGCACGAACATCGCGGCAATCTCGGTGACACGCGCGGAGTTGCTGCCATCCGGCTCGCCGAGGGTGAATTTGGTGAATTCGTAATGCTCGATGATGCCCGGCGCCACCACCTCGCAGGCCGGGTCGACGGTGCAGCCGATGGCGCGCTGCGGGCCGAGGAGCATCCATTGCCGCGCGCCCGGATCCACGGTCGGTAAGGGACGCCCCTCAAAAATCCCCCCCGATTTGTAAAAATACCACCAGGGAATGCCGTTCATCGCCGTGACGATCGGCGTATCTGCCTTGAGCAAGGGCAGCATCGCGGCGGCACTCTCCGCCGCCTGATGCGCCTTCAGGGCACAGATCACCACATCCTGCGCCCCGAGGGATGCCGGATCGTCACTCACCGGGAAACGGACGGATTGTTCCCGCCTTGGCTCGCGCAGCCGCAGGCCATCGCGTTGCATGGCACTGCAGATGCGCGCCGCGCGCGACGGCGCACACCTCATATCCGGCGAGAGCCAGCCTGGCGGCCAGATAGCCGCCAATGGCGCCGGCGCCGAAGACGCAGATTTTCATGGCACGGGAGCGGATCAGGCCAGCGCCGCGCGCCCATTGATATTTCGCGCCGAGGACCGCGACCGGGATTTCCGTCGAATAAGCGTAAGACGGGATCCCGTGTTCATAGAGAAACTCGGCCGCCTCCTCGACCTGCACATCGCCCGCGAGCGAGGCGACGATCGGCTTCTCGATCCCCTTGGCGCGGAATTCCTCCACCACCTCGACGACCAGCTTCGCAAACACCATCGGCGGGGTGATGATGGTGTGCCAATAGCCGAGGATGAGCGCGTGGATCCGTGGGTCCTCCAGACCGAGCCGGATGGTGTTCTGGTAGGTCGAGGGCGGTTCGCCGCCGGTGATGTCGACAGGATTGCCGGCGGCGCCAAAAGGCGGGATGAATTTGCGGAAGGCGGCGTCGAGATCGTCGGGCATGGCCATGAGTTTCAGGCCGGTATCGACGCAGGCGTCGGAGAGCAGAACGCCGGAGCCGCCGGCCCCGGTGATGATGACAACGTTCTCGCCTTTGGGCGTGGGCAATTTGGGAAGGCCACGGGCAAAGTCGAGCATTTCACGCAGGCTCCGCGCGCGGATCACGCCGACCTGCTTGAACACATCCTCATAGATCCGGTCATTGCCGGCGAGCGCGCCGGTATGCGAACTCGCCGCCTTGGCACCGGCCGCTGTACGGCCCGCCTTGAGCACCACAACCGGTTTCTTTTGCGTCACCCGCTTTGCGACCTCGGCGAAGGCCCGCCCATCCTTGAGATCTTCCAGATGCTGGGCGACGATATGGGTTTCGTCATCGGCTTCGAAAAAGGTCAGCAGATCGTCCTCGTCGAGATCGGATTTGTTGCCGAGGCCGACAATGGCGGAGACGCCCATCTTGGCGGAACGGCTGAAGCCGATGATCGCCATCCCGATCCCGCCGGATTGCGAGGACAAAGCGGCATGGCCGCGCACATCGTAAGGGGTGCAGAAGGTCGCGCAGAGATTCGCGGGCAGATAATAGAAGCCGTAAATGTTCGGTCCCATCAGCCGGATATTGTACTTACGGCCGATCTCCTGGAGCTCAAGCTGCCCCTCTTCGTTGCCGGTCTCGGCAAAGCCGGAAGGGATCAGCACCGCGCCGGCGATGCCCTTCTCGCCGCATTCCTTCAGCGCGCCCGCGACGAACTTGGCGGGAATGGCGAACACCGCCACGTCGATCTCGGCCGGCACGTCCTGCACGGATTTATAGGCCTTGTAGCCCATGATCTCGCTGGCCTGGGGGTGAATGGGATAGATCTCGCCTGGATAGCCGCCATTGATGACGTTCTTCATCACCGAGTTGCCGATCTTCCCGCTTTCCGCGGAAGCGCCGATCACGGCGATCGCGCCGGGCCGCATGATGCGATTCATCGCCGCGAGAATCTCAGCCTGGCTGGGGCGCGGGCGCGCCGCCTTGGGCGCAAAATCCAGGACGATGCGGACATCCGCGGCAACCGCCCCGTCGTCTCTGGCAAAGACCGGATTGAGATCGAACTCGGCAATCTCGGGGAAGTCGCTGACCAGACGCGAGACCCGGGCGATCATATCGGCCAGAGCAACGCGGTCCACGGGCGCGCCGCCACGCACGCCGCGCAGCATTTCCGCGGCCCTGATGCCGTCGATCATGCCCAGCGCCTCTTCCTTGTCGATCGGCGCGAGGCGGAAGGTGATATCCTTCAGAACCTCGACGAGGATGCCGCCCATGCCGAACGCGACGAGCTTGCCGAAACTGTCATCCGTGACCGCACCGATAATCACTTCCTGACCGCCGGTGAGCATCTGCTGGACCTGCACACCGGCAATCCCGGCCTGCGGGTTGTAGGCAAGGGCGTTCGCAAGGATCGTGTCGTAGCCCTGGCGGACCTCGTCGGCGGATTTCAGGCCGACCAGCACGCCGCCGGCTTCCGTTTTGTGCAGAATGTCACGCGAGACGATCTTCAGCACCACCGGAAAGCCGATCTCGGCGGCGTGCCGGGCGGCCTCGGCGGCGGAGGTCGCCAAAGCTTCGCGAGGCACAACAATGCCATAAGCATCGCAGAGCGCCTTCCCTTCGGGGGCCGTCAATGAGGTGCGGCCCTCCTGTTTCGCCTGGTCGAGAATCTGGCGGACAGTCGGAGGTGCCGCATGCGGCAGCAGGTCCAGCTCAAGCGCTGTGCTGGTCATGGTCGTTTCTCCTTGAATTTCTTGTTATTTTATTTGTACGGCGCCGGCCGCCTGCTATTTCGCGGGAACCGGCTCAGGCGTGCCCAGCGCCCCGGACAGCAGGATTTCGCTGATCATGCGCTCATCAAGCTGCAGCACGTTGCGCAATATGTCCTCATTATGCTCGCCGAGCAGCGGCGAACGCAGGACTTCAGTGGCGCTGTCGGATAGTTTGATCGGGTTGCCGACCGAGAGATAGCGGCCGCGCCCGGGATGATCGACTTCAACGAGGGTGCCGCTCCGGCGCAGCGATTCATCTTCGGCGATCTCGCGCATCGACAGGATCGGCCCGCAGGGAATGTCGCGCTCGTTGAGAATCTCCATCACCTCGAATTTGGTCTTGGTCATCGTCCAGTCTTCGATGGTGGCGAAAATCGCCTTGAGGCGCGGCAGGCGCGCATCCGGCGTGGCGTAATCCGGATCGGTGATCCATTCGGGCTTGCCGATGACCTCACAAATCGTCCTTCCAGACCGGCGCCTGGGTGATGAAATAGATATAGGCGTTAGGATCGCTCTCCCAGCCTTTGCATTTGACGATCCAGCCCGGCTGGCCGCCACCTGAGGCATTGCCGGCGCGCGGCACCGCCTCGCCGAACGGGCTGTGCGGGTATTGCGGATATTCCTTGAGCGGGCCCTGCGCGAGACGCTGCTGATCGCGCAACTTGACGCGGCAGAGATTGAGCACGCCGTCCTGCATGGCGGCCAGAACCTTCTGGCCGCGTCCGGTGTGCGTGCGTTGATAAAGTGCTGTGACGATGCCGAGTGCGAGATGCAGCCCGGTCCCGCTATCGCCGATCTGCGCGCCGGTCACCAGCGGCGGGCCATCATCGAACCCGGTGGTCGAGGCCGCACCACCCGCGCATTGCGCGATATTCTCATAGACCTTGCAATTTTCATAAGGGCCCGGACCGAATCCCTTGATCGAGGCGAGGATGATCCGCGGGTTGAGTTCCTGGATCCGCTCCCAGGTCAGGCCCATGCGGTCGAGAACGCCAGGCGCGAAATTCTCCACCATGACGTCGCAGATCTTGACGAGATCTTCGAGAATGTGCCGGCCGATTTTGTGTTTCGTATCCAGCGTGATCGAGCGCTTATTATGGTTGAGCATGGTGAAATACAGGCTGTCGGCGTTGGGCACGTCGCGCAGCTGGCCACGCGTTATGTCGCCGCTGCCGGGACGCTCGACCTTGATCACATCGGCGCCGAACCAGGCCAATAATTGCGTGCAGGTCGGCCCGGACTGGACATGGGTGAAATCCAGAATCCTGACGCCATCAAGAGCTTTGCTCATTATGTTTCCTCCTGTCAGGTGGCTGCACCTCTCCGGCCGCTGCCACCGTTTGCGCAGCTTAAGCAATCCCTCCGTCGGCCGCCTTATTTGTACATCGTCTGCGCCTTGGTGCCGGGCGCGTATTCGCGCGGATCGACCCAGATATTGACGACCGCGGACCTGCCGTCGCGCTGCACGGCGTCACGGGCGCGTTGCAGCGCCGGGGCGATCTGCGCGGCCTCGTGCACCTCCTCGCCATAGCCGCCGAGCATTTGCGCGAAACGGCCGAACGGCACATCGCCGAGCAGATTGCCGACATTGCCGCGCTGCTCGCCATATTTTGCGAGCTGGCCGTAGCGGATCTGGTTCATCGCCGAGTTGTTGCCGATCACCGCTATATATGGCGCATTGAAACGGTTCGCGGTCTCCATGTCGAAAGCGGTCATACCGAAGGAGCCGTCGCCGTAATAACAGAGCACCTCCTTCTCGGGATGAGCGAGCTTGGCCGCGAGCGCGAAGCCCGTGCCGACGCCGAGGCTGCCGAGCGCGCCTGGATCCATCCATTGGCCCGGCCGGCGCGGCCGCACCGCCTGCGCCGAGATCGTGACCACGTCGCCGCCATCGCCGATATAGATCGTGTCATCGGCGAGAAATTCATTGATCTCCCAGGCCACGCGGTAAGGGTGGATCGGCGATTGCTCGGAGCGGAACAAGGGCATCAGTTTCTCGGTCGCCGCCTCTTCGGCCTTGCGCAGCTCCGCCATCCAGGCGCGGTGCGTGGCGCGCGCGCCGGCACTGATCCGCCCCGAGGCGGCATCAAGCAGGGAAGCGAAGATCGTCCCCGGATCGCCGACCAGACCAAGATCGATGTCGCGATTTTTGCCGACCGTGCGGTAATCCATGTCGATCTGCACGATCTTGGCCTCGCGACCGAGCCGCTTGCCGTAGCCCATGCGGAAATCGAACGGCGTGCCGACAATGATGATCAGGTCTGCGCGATCGAACCCTTCGCGGCGGGTGCGGTCGAAATGATGCGGATCGCCGGGCGGCAGCAGGCCGCGCGCCGCGCCGTTGAAATAGGCGGGAATGTCCAGGCCGCGCACGAAGGCCAACGCCGCATCATGGCCGCGGCAGGTCCAGACCTGGGAGCCGATCAGGATCACCGGGCGCTCCGCGGCGATCACCATGTCAGCGAGTGTCTCGATGTCGCGCGGGTCGCCGAGCGATTTGGTCGAAGCCCGATAATGGCCAGGCTTGGGGATGACCGCTTGCCGCAGTTCGATCTCGCGGTCGAGAATGTCGCGCGGAATTTCCAGATAGGCCGGCCCGGGGGCGCCCGCGAAACATTCCCGCGCGGCCATCGCGATCATGTCGGCAATGCGCTCGGTCGAGCGCACACCGGCCGAGAATTTTGTGATCGGCCGCATCAGATCGACATGCGGCAGATCCTGGAGCGAGCCCATCATATGCTGGGTCAGGGCCCCCTGCCCGCCAATATGCAGCACCGGGCTTTCCGAACGAAATGCGGTGGCGATGCCGGTGACGGCATTGGTGCAGCCCGGTCCCGCCGTGGTCACCACGCAGCCGAGCTTGCCGGTCTGACGCGCATAACCATCGGCGGCATGCGCCGCGACCTGCTCATGGCGGACATCGATGATCCGGATGCCCTCATCGACGCAGCCGTCATAAATGTCGATGATATGGCCGCCACATAGGGTGAAGATCGTGTCGACACCTTCGTTTTTCAGAGCCCGCGCGACCAGGTGGCCGCCGGATATGATATTGGGGTCGCGGCTCTTGCGGGCGAGCGTGTCATCGGCGGTGGAGCCGGCCCCTTCGGCCCGGCGCGTCCCCGGCAGTTGCGTCACTTCGGCGGTTTCTGTGGTCATGGATCGCTTCCTGTTATTATTATTAACGTAAAGCTCTCATCTCCGGCCTCGCGCCGCCGGCCTGTCGCCCTTTAAGCGCGGTCAGCCATAGAAGCGCGTCTTCGCCTCGGCGCTCTGGAACTGATCCAGGAAATCGCCGTATTTCTCGATATGCCCGGCAAGGCCCAGCGTGTGCTCGCGGATGCACCGCGCCGCAAGTTCCGGATCGCGGCTTTCCAGCGCGGTCACGATGTTCATATGATCGACGATCGACCGACTGTGCGCGATCGCCCTGGCGCATGGTCACGGAACGGACCGCCCGCATATGGATGAACAGGCTGTCGACGATTTCCGCCATCAGGGCGCAACCGCTCAGACGGATGATGGTGCGGTGGAACAACATGTTGGACTGCGCATATTCATCGACATGCGTCGCCGGATTCAAATGCTTGAACTCGGCAATGTCGCGCAGTTCCGCGAGGTCCTCCGCGCTCGCCAGTTCACAGACGAGACGCGCCGCCATGCTTTCGATCGCCGCCCAGACGGTGATCATTTCGATGATTTCACGCTTGTTCTTGCGGACGATGTAAATGCCGCGGCGTGGCACCGAGCGGACAAACCCTTCCTGCTCCAGCAGGCTCAACGCTTCGCGGATCGGCGTGCGGCTGACGCCGAGATCGCGCGAGAGCTGCCGCTCGTCGAGACGGATCTCCTCAGGATGGTCGTAAATATTCATTTCCGTAATTGCGCGTTTGATTGCCGTGCAAGCGAGCCGCCGCAGCCCCTTGCCCGCATCGAGCGGTTCGACTTTGAGCGTGGCCAATTGTGCGACTTTTTCCATCGGCATCCTTCCCCATTGCGACGCAGCCCATGGACGCGGACGCCGGCGCGGATGAGGCGCCGGACGCCGCGAGACATCGATGGCGTGATGTATAACAGGTGCAAAATCGCCAGGCAAAACCAGCATGTTTCCGGTCGCGGACGCAGCGCCGTACGCCGCGCCGGCGGTTGATGAAGGCGCGCCGCGAACAGAGAGTGCGTTCATCTCAGCCGGCCCGTCTCGGGCGCGGCATCCGTGGCGGTGAAGAAAAGAATGTCGGAAACATTGATCACGCCGATCGCCTGTTCACGATCCATCACCACGGCATGATGCGCCGCACGGTCGCGCATCCGCGTGACCAGAGACGGCAAGGCTTCGCGCACATCGCAAAACACCATGCCATCCTCGAGCAGATCCGCGACCTTCATGGTCAGCGCCGCGGGCCCATGATCGGCCAACGCATCGCACACCGCGCGCCGCGTGATGAGCCCCAGCACCACCTCGCCTTCGGTGGCGCAATGGTCGATGACCGGCACCGCATCGACGCACTCGGCGCGCATCAGCCTCATGACCGATTGCAGGCTGTGCGTCATCGGCACGGTGACAACACGAAGGCTTCGGGCGTGAATAATTGCTGAGAGGCTCATTGAATTCCTCCGATGTCGCGTTCCAGAGGAACGATCGTTGCGAAATCGAATAATATATAAAGTATACCAGAGTTCAACTTAAATTCCGTTCGTATTCGCAGAAGACTTTAAGCCAGGCCTGCCCCGGAGCGGCTTGCTCCGGGGCGGGCCGGTCATTCCGCGGGATGACCTTGAGCACCGCGGCGGCTTCCTCGGCATGGTAGCGCCGTTCCGCCGGATGCAGGACCAGCAGCACGAGTGCCACCGCGATCAGGTTCACCACCGTGGTCAGATAGAGCAGGCTGCTCCAATCATGCGTGCGTGCCACCACCAGGCTCGCCAACGGCACCAGGAAGCCGGCGGCGCCCTTCGCGGTATACAGGCATGAGAGGTTGGTCGTCGCATATTTCGCCCCGAACAAATCGGTGCACATCGCCGGGAAAAGGCTGAAAATCTCGCCCCAGCACAGAAAAATCAGGCCGGAAAGGATAACGAAGCCCCACGGGTTGGTGCCGGCCTGCGCCATCAGGAGATAGGCACAGGCCCCGAGCCCGAAGGCGATCGCCATCGTGCGGGAATGGCCGATATGGTCGGAGACCCAGCCGAAAAACGGCCGGGCCGCGCCGTTCATCACATTGGCGAAGATCAGCGCGACCGACAGGGTCGACGCGCCGGCGATCACCACGACATTCGCCACGTTATAGGCTTTGGCGATCGCCGCGAGGTTCGCCGCCGCCATCAGCCCGCCTGCCGCCATCAACAGGAACAGCAGATACAACACCCAGAAGACGGGCTGCGTGAGCATTTCCCTGGTGCTGTGGTTGCGCAGGGCCTGCTTGACCTTGATCTGCGCGACCACAGGCGCCTCGCCGGGCCGCGGCGCGCGGATGAATTGCGCGGCGATCAGGACGATGCCGCCCTGGATCAGCCCGAACCAGAAGAACGCCGAGGCATAGCCGGACGAGGCCATCACCAGGCGGATCGGAATGATGGTCAGTGCCGTGCCGGCGCCAAACCCGGCGGCGGTCAACCCGACCGCAAGACCGCGCCGGTCCCTGAACCATTTCGCGGCGTTGCCGACCGCGGTGGCATAGACCGCGCCGGCCCCCAGCCCGGCCAGCGCGCCGCCCAGGTAAAGCATGCTCAGGGAGCTCGCATAGGCTTCCAGCATCCAGCCGGCGGCGACCAGAACGCCGCCGCCGCCCATCACCACGCGCGGCCCCCAATCGGGGCCCAGAGTATCGGCGATCCAGCCATCGAGCGGCGTCGGCCAGGTTTCCAGGGCGATGAACAAGGCAAAGGCGACCTGAATGTCCGCGATGGCCCAGCCATGGGCCGTGTGCAGCGGCAGCACGAACAAGGTCCAGCCATATTGGAGATTGGCGATCATCACCATGCACACGATGCCCATGATGAGATAGCGCCAACGCAAGCTGCTCGCCGGGGCCACACCCTCAGGCGCTCCAGCCACAGACGATTTCGCCGCGACGTTATTGTCGTTGTTTGGCATTATTTCCTCCGTTTCCAGCATCCCGCGATATTTCGCTTGGACCTGCCCCGAAACGTCGGGCAGAGGCGTTCTAGGCTTCCCGAAGCCTGGCCTTCACCGGCAAAAAAGGCATTTTCTTAATTATTTATAGAAATGATAAAATCGTTTGAGCCTGGAAAACCGAATGCAGCGACAGGCTTTTATGTCCGTGAACGACCGTGTTGTGTAAAGTATACCAGATATTTTATACTGTCTAGACGTTTTGTTTCCGCAATAACTTATGGCGTGATCTTTGCTGTGAAGATTCGGCATACACCCAGGCGTCGTTTCGATCCCGGGCGTCCGCGCATTGGTTCAGTCAAGGGCGCGAAGCGCCGACGAAGCCTGGTAAACTCCTTGACTGGGCCAACGGGCAGAAAACACAAGGATCGAAAACGCCGATCCATCAATGACTTAATTGGCCACAAAAAAACAACCCCCAGCCGATTGCGGCTGAGGGTTTGTCGTGGTCCGGCGAGACCGCCCAAATGTCACATGGTCGGCATGACGAACTCGGCACCTTTGCGGATACCGGTCGGCCAGCGCGACGTGACGGTCTTGAGTTTCGTGAAAAACCGGACGCCTTCCGGCCCGTGCATATGGTGGTCGCCAAACAGAGAGCGCTTCCAGCCGCCGAAGGAATGAAACGCCATCGGTACCGGAATCGGAATATTGACGCCCACCATGCCGACCTGGACGCGATGGGTGAAGTTGCGGGCGGCATCGCCGTCGCGCGTGAAGATCGCCGTGCCGTTGCCGTATTCGTGCTCGTTCACCAGCTGGACCGCTTCGTCAAAGCTGGAGACGCGCACGATGCCGAGCACCGGGCCAAAAATCTCATCCTTATAGATCGTCATGTCCGGCGTCACATGGTCGAACAGGCAGCCGCCGATATAGAACCCCTCTTCATAACCCTGCGGCCCGCGGAAATTGCGGCCATCGACGAGAAGCTTAGCACCTTCGGCAACGCCCCGGTCGACATAGCCCCGCACCTTGTTCAGATGCGCCCGCGTCACCAGCGGCCCCATTTCGGACGCCGGATCCGTGCCCGGCCCGATATTGAGCACCTGCACCCGGGGAACCAGCGTTTCGACGAGGCGATCGGCCGCGGAACCAACCGCGACCGCGACGGAAATCGCCATGCAGCGCTCGCCGGCGGAGCCGTAAGCGGCGCCGATCAAGGCATCGGCCGCCTGCTTCATATCGGCGTCGGGCATGAGCACCATATGGTTCTTCGCCCCGCCCAGCGCCTGCACGCGTTTGCCATTGGCCGTGCCAGTTTTGTAGATATATTCGGCGATCGAGGTGGAGCCGACAAAGCTGACAGCCTTGATGTCCGGATTCTCCAAAATCGCATCCACCGCTTCCTTATCGCCATGGATCACGGTGAACACGCCATCCGGCAGGCCGGCCTCTTTCAGCAATTCCGCGATACGCACGGCAGCCGAAGGATCGCGCTCCGAGGGTTTGAGAATGAAGCAATTGCCGCAGGCCAGCGCGACCGGAAGCATCCAGAGCGGCACCATGACCGGAAAATTGAACGGCGTGATGCCGGCGACGACGCCGAGCGGCTGCCGGACCGACCAGCTATCGATGCCGGCGCCGACTTCCTCGGTGAATTCGCCTTTGAGAAGTTGCGGGATGCCGCAGGCGAATTCCACGACCTCAAGACCGCGCGTGATCTCACCCAGCGCATCGCTGAGCACTTTCCCATGCTCGGCGGTGACGATCTCGGACAATTCATCGGCATGGCGCTCGATCAGTTCCTTGAACTTGAACATCACGCGCGCCCGGCGAAGCGGCGTCTGCCCTGCCCAGCCGGGGAAGGCAGCCTGGGCGACCGCGACCGCTCGATTGACCTCGGCGCGCGAGGCCAACGGAACCCGGCCGGTCACTTTGCCGGTCGCGGGATTATAAACGTCGCCTAAGCGCGTGCCGCCGCCCATGCTCGGCGCGCCGCCGATATAATGCGGGATGCTCCTGATCTCACTCGATGCGGACAAGGTCATATCAAGTTCCTCCTTATTTTTTTAACAAGACGTTATTTGATTATCCCGCAGACGGAGGGCGAGGAACGCGGCGATCAGCCAGCCGGCCGATAGGGATCCGCACGCCGGCGATCGCCCCCGCTCAAACGCTCCTCCGTTTCAGGGCCCTTTATGATTGCGGGCCATGATTATTTACCACTTGCTCTCAAACCTTTGCGCTTCTTGAGACGCTCGTCAATCCTGCAACAGCAGCACCGGGCCACCGGCGCGCCACCCTGCAGATTTTCGTCTGCAGGAGTGTCACGGCGATGGCCCGGCGAAATGGTATGCTAACAGCCTGCCATCATGAACGCAGGTAGTGGAAGCCCGCCTGCTGCAGTTCCGGCAAGGTCGCCACCGCGCCCGGCGTGAGCACCACGCCCTGAAGCAAATGGTTTGTGAGATCCGCGGCGATGACGTCCACGGTGGCGCCATCCGGATTCTGGCCGAGCTTATGCAGCCTGGTCGCCTGCTCCCAGATCGCATTATGGCAGGACATGAACACCACACCGCGCCGCTGCAGCGCGGGAATGGAGTTGTTCTCCGGGGAAAACACGCCTGCGGGATTTTCATAATCCGCGACCGGGGCCGCAGCGCCCGGCTGCTCAATAATGAGCGTATTCCGCGCGAAACCCGGCCCCGCCAATTTGCTCAGCTGGTATTTGTCCCACATATCCTGGTCATAGAGCGCCAGATGCGCCGTCCCATGCGTCTCCGAGACCACCAGGAAATCCGGATGCCTGAACGACCAGACCTGCGCGTTGAGCGAATTGCGCATGCCGCTCAACCAGGCACCGCCAATATCCGTATTGTCCCAGGCCTGCTTGGTGGCCGGCTTGTAGGCCAGCACTTCGGACAAGGCCTCATGGTCCCATTGCTCTTGATTGTTGAGAATCATCGGCACGGTCTTGAAGTTGCGACGCCGCGGCGCCTTGGCGAGGCGGGCGGTCAGCTCGCTCAGCGCGGCCGCCCCTTGCGCCAGCGGGACCGGTGCCGTCGCGGCATTCGCGACCGCCGCGCCCAACAAGCCAAACCCGCCAACGGCCAACGACATGCCGGCAGCCTGCATTGCCGCGCGGCGCCCAGGATTCTTATTCATTGCCTTGAATCTCCATAGTTTCGGCAAGACCAGCCGCCTATGCCACCATAGGGAAGTTGTAAACCGGCGCATGGGATGTCTGGACCGATGCCGGCTTCGTTTGCCGCGACACGGAACAGGCTGTAGTCACGCGGCATGCAAAGCCTCAGCGCCTCAGCCCCGGACGCGCCCTGTCCCGACCCGCATGAGACCCTCCGCAACGTGTTCGGCCTGCGCGGCTTTCGCGGCCAGCAGGAGGAGATCGTCGCCCATGTCATCGCCGGCCATGACGCGCTGGTGCTGATGCCGACCGGCGGCGGCAAATCGCTCTGCTACCAATTGCCAGCACTCTGCCGGCCCGGGGTCGGCCTCGTCGTCTCGCCGCTGATCGCCTTGATGCGCAACCAGGTGGCAGCACTGCGCCAGCTCGGCCTCAACGCCGCGGCGATGAATTCCAGCCTCACCGGGCCGGAACGGGCCGCGGTGCGGGCGGATCTGCGCGCCGGCAGGCTGGACCTGCTCTATGTCGCGCCCGAACGGCTGATGATGCCGGATTTTCTCGACATGCTGGACGGCGTGCAGATCGCCCTGATCGCCATCGACGAGGCGCATTGCGTCAGCCAATGGGGGCATGATTTCCGGCCGGAATATCTGCAGCTGGCCCAGCTTGGGGAGCGTTTCCCCGGCGTGCCGCGCATTGCCTTGACCGCCACCGCGGATCTGCAATCGCGCGAAGACATCCGCCACCGTCTTGGGCTCGATGGCGCCAGAATGTTCCTGGCCAGTTTCGACCGGCCGAACATCCGCTATGCGATCGTGCAGAAAGCCTCACCGCAGCGGCAATTGCTGGCCTTCCTGCGCGCCCATCAGGGCGAGAGCGGCATCGTCTATTGCCTGAGCCGGGCGACCGTGGAGGAAACCGCCGCCGCCTTGCAGGCACACGGCATCAACGCCCTGCCCTATCATGCGCGGCTGGAGCCTGAGGTGCGTTCGCACAATCAGGACGCGTTCCTCGCCGAGGAAGGTCTGGTGTTGGTGGCGACGGTGGCCTTTGGCATGGGCATCGACAAGCCCGACATACGCTTCGTCGCGCATCTGGACCTGCCCGGCAGCCTTGAGGCGTTCTACCAGGAAACCGGGCGTGCCGGGCGCGACGGCGCCGCGGCCGAGACATTGCTCCTCTACGGCCTGCAGGATGTGGTGCTGCGCCGGAACATGATCGACCAGGGCAATTCCCCGGACGAGGTGAAATGGATCGAGCGCAACAAGCTCGAATCGCTGCTCGGCGTATGCGAGACCGCCGGCTGCCGCCGTCAGGCGATCCTCGCGCATTTCGGCGAGGCGATGCACGCGCCCTGCGGCAATTGCGACACCTGCCTGACGCCGGTGGAAACCTGGGATGCGACGACGGCGGCCCGCAAGGCGATTTCCGCCGTGCTGCGCACCGAACAGCGTTTCGGCACCACGCATCTGATAGATCTGCTGCTCGGCGTGGAAAACGACAAAATCCTGCGCTTCGCCCATGACAAGCTCCCCACTTACGGCGTCGGCAAGGAGCTCGACCGCAAAGGCTGGGGATCGGTGTTCCGGCAATTGATCGTGCGCGGGGTTCTGGCGGTGGACCATGCCTCTTACGGCGCGTTATTCGCCACCGCGACCGCCCGGCCGATCCTGCGCGGCGAGGAGCCGGTGCATCTGCGGCGGGACCAGGCCGGCCGCTCCGCACTGAACGCGATCAAAAAGAAAGAGCGCATCGCCCTCGGCGGCGAGGCTGAAGGTCTGTATGAGGCGCTGCGCGCGGAACGGACGCGGCTGGCCCGCGAACAAGGCGTGCCGGCCTATGTGATTTTCCACGACGCGACCCTGGCGGCGATCGCCACGGCACGGCCGCGAAGCCTCACCGAGCTGGGCGATATTCCGGGCATGGGCCGGACCAAAGTGGAGCGCTATGGCGAGACCGTGCTGCAGGTGATCCGCGCCGATGGGTAGCTAAGAAAAAAGGGGCCGCTTTTTGGAAAAAGCGGCGCAAAAACTTTTTTGAATTTTAGGCCGGCCTCGGCCGCTGTAACCCGGCCGGCCAGATGGTTGCACCGGCCGCCATCCTGCAAAAAGTGAGCATGATATATGGATTGGCCCGCAACCAACCCCTCCTTGCCCCAGACGCGGATGACCATGCGGGCTAGGCGAGTGGCGAAGCGGTGGCGTCCCACTCTCCGGATCGCCCAGAGGGCGCAAAGACCGGCTCCAACACCGACATTGAACTTTATCTTGGGGTCCGTTATGTAGCCCCGGTCCGGGACGGGTGGCCGAGTGGTTTAAGGCAACGGTCTTGAAAACCGTCGTGCGTGTAAGCGTACCGTGGGTTCGAATCCCACCCCGTCCGGGCTCATTTTAGCCATCGTTCCTTTGATCTTATCCAATCGATAAACCACTTCGTTTGGTTGGCACCGGCAAATTATTGTTCGCCCGCCCTGAGCATCAACTTCAATCCCGCCAATTGCGTCGATGAGCGCTTTTAAAACCTCAGCTGTACTTTCAAATGCCATTCGACCATAGCGGCGCTATTATCAACTTGGCCTTGACGATTCTTAAAAGAATCGTTTCAAATCCGGCTTTATCTCTCAGTCGATTTACAATCTCAAGCTCCGACTATTTAAGCTTTACCCTCAGAATATTTACGTCATGATCGCGTTAGTTAATAAAATCAGCCGTTCCAAGCTGGTGTGATAAGTAATTTTTCAGAAGTACTCAACACCGCAATTGTCGTCTTAAGCGGCCGGCAGTTCTAGCCTTTAGTATCCGACATCTCTGACGCCAAAACTACCAGCCCCAGCCACGAGAATTTTCATATGACATATCGCACCCCCTCTCCATCGCAATGTTATCGAGATAATTAGCGATACTCTTGAACGAAAGCTTCTTCGCTGTCATGACGGCGTTCATATACGATGCTAGGATCTGTACATCGTATCGTCACTATCGTCTCTGCTATCGAGCCATTCTTCCTCGATAAGGCCGGTAGTTCCTAGTAGAAGTTGCCTTAATCTATTAGCGGGAAGTCGATCCGTAGTCATGGGTGGATAGACATTTGACCCACATCCAGCCCGGTGCTCGCCTAGGATCAATGCGAAGAAAGACAGCACCGGATAAGATGCCTCGCCCGAAATCGCCCGCAAATTAGGCGACTGCCGCCTGCGCACCATGATTTGGCAAGCAACATCCCGGTTTATCCTAAAGGACAAAAGCGCACCGTCGCTATGATGGCGCCTTACAATCTGCATAGGAGAGCTCCGTATGAGCGCGGTTTCCAAACCCACGTCTTCCCCATGCCAAACTCGGCAAACTTCTCGAGGTTTGGCCACCGCACGCCGGCTGGGCGCCGTGTTCGGGTTTGTCTGCTTCGTCGCTGCTTTCGCGCCTCAGGCGCAGGCGGCAACCGCCGCTCTCCCGGCTGTTCCGGCAAGCTGCCAGGCGCTCCAGGCAAAATTCCCGATGCTGAAGGGCCAGACGCTCATCGATGCGGTCAATCCGCATACGCCCGGGTATGAAGCGCTCGACCCCAACGATCCGAGCCAGTATGTCGGCTTCGACATCGACCTCTCGAAAGAGCTCGGCGCCTGCCTCGGCTTCAATGTGACCTATAAATCGGTGGCCTTTGCTGCCCTGCTGCCGACGCTGCAAAGCGGCCAAGCGAATATCGTGATCTCCGACATCTACGCCACCGCCCAGCGCGCCAAAGCGGCCGACTTCATCACCTATTCCAAAGTGTTTGACGGCGTTCTGGTTGCCAATGGCAATCCGAAGAAGATCTCTGGAATCAACACGTCTCTGTGCGGCATGACCGCCGCCGAGAATACCGGCTTCGTCGAGATCCCGCTGATCCAGCAGCTCACAGCTTCCTGTCAGGAAGCAGGCAAGCCCGCGCCGCAGATCCAGCTCTATGACAATAACGCCGACTGTATCCAGGCAATCCTCGCCGGCCGCGCCGACACCTACATCAACGACGTCAATACGGTTGACCAGGCCGCTGCTGCTCAAGAAATGGTCTCTTGATACCGGCACCACCGAAGCTCCGCATCTGATCACCGGCTAATGGATCTCTTCCTTCACTATCTGCGCCTGCCTTATCTGCTCCAGGGAATTACGGTCACGATTGAAGCGACCGTCCTGGGGCTGGCAGGCGGCCTGCTGGCGGGCGTCATTCTCGCCAGCATGCAGCTCTCCCGCTCTCGCTTCCTCTCCGGATTGGCGCGCACCTATACGGTGATCTTCCGTGGTACGCCGCTGATCCTCCAACTCGTCTTCGCTTATGACGCCCTCCCGCATATCGGGTTGCGACTGAGCGCGACTCGGCGCCGCGGGTCTCGCGCTTGCCGCCAATGAAGCGCCCTTTATCGCCGAAATCCTCCGCTCCGGCGTCCGCGGCGTCGATGCCGGCCAGGTCGTCGCCGGCCAGGCCCTCGGCATGACGCCGTTCGTGCTCATGCGTCGCGTGATTGCCCCGCAGGCCATCCGCATGATGATACCGGCACTCGGCAACGAAACGGTCACCGCGCTCAAGAATTCCTCGCTCGCCTCGGTGATCTCGGTCCAGGAACTTACGCTGCGCAGCACCCAGCTCGCTTCCTCGACCTTCGATTTCTTCTCAATCTTCTTCGCCTCCGGCGTGATGTATCTGCTGCTGACCGGCGCCGTTAGCGTGCTGCAGCTGATCGCCGAGACGACGCTCGACCTCGACCGCCCGCCACTTCGCGAACGTCTGCTTCGCCTGCTGCCGGTTCGGCGTGAGGCGACCCTGCCGGCCGCGCTGCCGCCTGCCGTCTCCGCGCCGCCGGCGCCCCCCGAAGCGCCCGAAAGCGCCCGCCCGGTGAGCAGCCTGATCACCGCGACGGCAAAAGCCGCGCGCGCCGCCAAACTCGCCGACAGCACGATCACCGTCGAAATCCAAGACTTGCACAAACGCTACGGTACCAATCCCGTGCTTGGTGGGATCGACCTTTCAATTCGCAAGGGCGAAGTGGTCGCGCTGCTCGGCCCGAGCGGTTCCGGCAAAAGCACCCTGCTCCGCTCCATCAACCATCTCGAGAATTGGGAGAGCGGCGAGATTCGCATCGGTGGCCGCCGCCTCGGCTATCGCGCCGATGGCCGAAAGCTTGCGGCCCGCCCGCTGGCGCAAGAGCGCGCAAGCGTCGGGGTCGGCATGGTGTTCCAGCAGCTCAACCTGTTCAGCCATCTCACAGCACGCGAGAACATCGCCGGCCCGCTGCGCTGGGTCCATGGCGTGCCGGCCGTAGAGGCAAACCGCCGCGCGCTCGAACTGCTCGCTCGTGTCGGCCTGTCGCACCGCGCAGAAGCGCTGCCCCGCCATCTCTCCGGCGGGCAGCAGCAGCGTGTCGCCATCGCCCGCGCGATCGCACCGAACCCCACCGTGCTCCTGCTCGATGAGCCCACCTCTGCGCTCGATCCGGAGCTGGTTAGCGAAGTGCTTGAGGTCATCCGCCGCCTCGCGATCGAAGACGGTCTCACCATGGTCATCTCGACCCACCAGTTCCGCTTCGCCCGCGACGTTGCTGACCGTGTGGTTTTCCTCAGCGGTGGTAAAATCACTGAGGAAGGTCCCGCAGAGGAAATTTTCACTCGCCCGCGGCATCCGCTGACCGCGCGCTTTCTCAAGGAAATGGGCGCTGAACTCGCCCTGGAACTGCCCGCATGACTTCTCACCAAACAATCCTTTTCCTTCACACCGGAACAGAACGTGCCGCCTGGCGTTGCACCGTTTTCTCACGCAACCCGCTTCGGCAATCTGCTGTTCGTCACCGGCCAGATGCCGACCGATCCCAAGACCGGGAAAATGGTCAAAGGCGACGTGGTCACACAGGCTGAACAGGTACGCCGCAATCTCGAAGCAGTGCTCGCGCAATTCTCACTCACGCTGGACGATGCGCTGATGGTACGCGTGTATTTGACCAAGTTCGACGACGATTATGCGGCGTTCAACGCCGCATACAAAAGCTGGTTTCGTGGGCCATTGCCAAGCCGCACCTGCGTCGGTGTAACCGGGCTCGCTGTGGGCGCCGTGGTTGAGATCGACCTGATCGTGGGCATTCCCGAAAATGGGCTGAACCTTTAGCAGGCCGCTGAAAAACCTCTTGCTTTACTCAGCAGTCGGCAATAAAGACTACTCGTGATGATTTTTAGCTCGAGTGCATACCTACATAAAATCTAAAAAAGTGTCGCTTTTATTACCGACTACTGAGTAAGACTTACGTATCTGATTCCATGGCGTCGGCTGAAGTTTTTGATGCGGTGAGAGGATGCGTGGAGTAGATCGTCGGCGTGATGGACTTTTCAGTTATGTCCGGCCGGACAGCCGGATTCCCAAGGACCACCCGCTGCGCGTGATCCGCCAGGTGACGGACGAGGCTCTGGCCTCTCTGAACGGCCTGTTTTCGACGCTGTATTCCCAGGAAGGCCGCCCGTCGATTCCGCCGGAGCAATTGCTGCGCGCCCTGCTGTTGCAGGCGTTTTACAGCATCCGTTCGGAGCGTCAGCTGATGGAGCAGCTCAACTATAACCTGCTGTTCCGCTGGTTTGTTGGGCTTTCGGTGGATGATCCGGTCTGGGTGCCGACGGTCTTTTCCAAGAACCGCGACCGCTTGTTGGCGGGTGACATCGCGGCTGAGTTCATGGCTGCGGTGTTGCAGCTGCCGCGGGTCCAGGCCCTGTTGTCGAGTGAGCATTTCTCGGTTGATGGGACGCTGATCGAAGCCTGGGCCAGCATGAAGAGCCTGCGCCGCAAGGATGGCAAGGATGAGCCGCCCGGCCCCGGCCGCAATGGTGAGCGCAATTTTCGTGGCGAGAAGCGCGGCAACGAGACGCACGCCTCCACGACGGACCCGGATGCGCGACTGGCCCGCAAATCCCAGGGTCACGAGGCGAAGCTGGGCTTCACCGGGCACCTGTTGATGGAAAACGGCAACGGATTGGTGGTGGATGCGCGGCTCAGCCAGGCCACCGGCACGGCGGAGCCATTGGCAGCGTTGGAAATGCTGGGTGCGTTGCCGGCTTCGGGCAGGAAGACGGTGGGCGCCGATAAAAATTACGACACCGCGGCATTTGTAGTGGCGGCGCGCAAACTCAATGTGACCCCGCATGTGGCGCAAAACATCACCACGCATCGCGGCTCCAACATCGACGCGCGAACCACCCGGCACGCGGGCTACCGCCTCAGCCAGGTCATCCGCAAACGCATTGAGGAGGCCAACGGTTGGATCAAGGAAGTCGCCGGCATGGCGCAGACCAAGCATCACGGCCTGCACCGGGTCGGCTGGATGTTTACCTTCAAGGCCGCGGCTTACAACTTAATCAGACTGCCAAAACTGCTACCGACAGGATGAGTCCGTCCAGAATATCCCCAAGACCAGATAAGCAGCCTTGGAGATGTCTAAAACGCCAGAAAATCCGCCAACAAATCAGGAATTCTTTGGCTGCGCCAACAAAAAGTCCCGCGAGCCAAGGGGTTTTTCAGCGGCCTGTTAGGCCAAAAAGGGAAAACCTCTTTTTTGAAAAAAGCCGCAAAAAACTTTTTTTAACATTTGGCCGTGCTTGTTTTGGCACCGCGATTCCCACAAGGGGCGCTTTTTTCAAAAAGCGGCCTCTGTGGGATTGCTCAAACTGCGCGCCTCAGTTCGATACACACTGGGCGTCATACCGTGATGCTGACGGAACGCACGACTGAAATGGGCAGGATCCGAAAAGCCGTAACGGAAAGCGATCTCGCCAATGGGAACCTCACATTGTTGAAGATCCGCCAGTGTTTCAGCGGCACGCGCCAGCCTGCAACGCGATGAATTGGTCGCCAAGGTCGATGAAGGCCATCGTCTTGCTCTTTCCGCGCAGTTCAAACTCGAAGATACTTCCGTAAAATACCAGTGCCTCCTCAATATCGCCGACCTCCAGCGCTATATGGTTGAAGCCGATGGCGCGTGGCTTTGGGGAGCCAACCATTCAACCCTCCTCTTGTAATGAGAACGTTTGAAGGATTTGCCCGCCAAGGATCATAATCAAGACCCGCCCGGTGATTTCGCCGCGCGTTTCACATCTGGGGGGGGAACACCGAGGGCAAACATCTTGGCAATGCTGCGGTGCACGCAATTTCTTGCATGGAAACGTGAGCGGTGCTCGCTCAAACGGCGCCGGATTTTCACTATGATAGGTCGTCATGGATTGAGGTGGAGCCGATCTCTGCAGTCGATTGATCAACGGAGGAGAATTTCATGCAAACGCTTGAGGCTGACTACTTTTCCGCCTATCGCAATTTGCAGCTTTCACGCGATGATAAAGGCGTTCTCGTTGCAGAATTCCATAGCGACAGCGGAGCGTTCATCATGAACGCGCAAGCACACACGGAATTTGTCGATGCCTTTCACAGAATCGGACAAGACCGGGCGAACAAAATCGTTATCATTACCGGCGCGGGCGGGAATTTCATTGGTGATGTAGAATGGTCATCGTTCGGAGACGTCTCCGATCCGGACATCTGGAGTAAAATTCACGACGAAGGCGCCCAGACTTTAGAGAACATTGCGAATATCCGCGTTCCGGTGATCGCGGCCGTCGAGGGACGCGCCCATATCCATTCGGACTACGCGCTCCTCGCGAGTGTCGTCGTGGCGGCAGAAGGTGCGAGCTTCCAGGACGTCGGCCACTATGCTGTGGGCGTTACGCCGGGTGACGGGATCTTTACGACATGGAGTTATCGGGCTGGAGCAGGTCGAGCCGAGGCCTTCCTGCTCAATCCACAACCGCTGCCAGCGCATACCGCGTTCGAATGGGGAGTCGTGGCAGAGGTCGTACCGAACGGCAAGGCGCTGGAACGCGCTCGGGAGCTGGCCGATATGTATCTGCAGGCGCCGGAAGTGACGCGCCGAAATACCCGCATCCACTTCATTCAACCGTTGAAGGAGCGCATCGTGCGGGAAGTGGGTTACGGACTATCTCTAGAAGGCGCATCATCAGCCGCACTCGTGAAATCAAAGCACTCGAAGGGTTAGATGCGCAGCCCTGCGCTGTCTAAATAGCGGAAATACGCGGTTTTTGCGCAACGCAAGCCCCGTCTTGGGAACGTTGAGCGGTCCCTGTCCGGGCACCTCCATTCCTTTGGTAGTCTCACCAGCATGTGCGGCCGCTACGCGAGTTTCACACCACCAGATGCGGTCGCTCGCCTCATGAAGGTGCTGAGGCAGATCCCGGACATCGCCTCGAATTGGAACGTCGCGCCATCGCAAGAGGCAATGGTCGTCCGTCGGCATCCACAGACCGGTGAGCGCCGGCTAGACCTGCTGCGTTGGGGATTAGTCCCGCACTGGTTGAAAGATCCCACCAAGGAACGCAAGCCAATCAACGCACGCGCCGAGACGGTCACCACCATTCCGATGTTTCGTGACGCCTTTGCGCACCGCCGCTGTCTGGTCCCTGCCGATGCCTTCTATGAGTGGCAGAAGCTCCCTGGTAGCGCAAAACAGCCCTACGCGATCACCCGCGCCGACGGCAAGCCCCTCACCTTCGGCGGGCTGTGGGAGGGCTGGCGCGGCTCCGCCGGAGAGGTGCTGCGAACATTCACGATCATCGTCACGGCGGCCAATAGCCAAATGGTGCCGATCCATAACCGCATGCCGGTCATCATCGACGAGGAGAACTGGCCGCTCTGGCTCGGGGAGGTCGAAGGCGATCCGATCGCGCTGCTACCGCCTCGCGTGGATCCGGTTCTCCGGATCTGGCCGGTCAGTCGCCGGGTTAACGCGCCGGCGAACAATGACGCGCATCTGCTCGAGCTGGACGAACTCGACAAATCCTGAAGCGCCATATTGGCTATTGTTCCGCTTCCGTTTTGAACAACGACTAAGAAAAATCCGGCGCTGGTCCGGTTCGTTCACAAGTCAGACGGGAAGATTTGGCCTACTACGCGAGGATCTTGAAAGCCGCTCCGACGGGGATGACGGTGGCGCCAATAACCGTCGTCCCTCCCCGCTGTCACCAGCTCTCGACCTCACAGGCCGCGCCAGCGGTGGCGCTCACTTCGCCGGTCTGCGCGAGAGTCACGGATTCGCCGCGGCGCCAAGCCGATCAGGCTACCTTAGCGATCGTCGGGGTTGGGGTGCCGCTCCAGGTGAAGCGGTATACGTCACCTTGGGTAACGGCCTGCACGGTATGCGGGATAAGAGCAACAAGGCATGTTCCGCCCGCGTGACGCACCGAAGGGTAAACGATCCCGGCCAAGCCCTCGGCCCTGGCGGCTTCGGCTATCGCGTTGCCGATAGGGTACGCGGCGTCCTTGTTGGGGCTCAGGCACGAATGCTCCGTATGGCCGCGTAAATCGAGAAAGTTGCCGACGAAGCTCGCGAACATTTCTGAATAGTCCACAACGGCATGGTAAACACCAGTACGAGCCAAAAATTCCGTCATGTGGAAGCGTACTTCCGCGATGCTTGTCTCGCGTTCCAGCCCGGCGTACCAGGCGCCCCTATGCATACCGCTAAAGCGGCTCAGTTCGCCCGGCTTCGCGTAAGCGAATGCGGCATTGATAAAATTGGCGTTTGGCACGCCATAAACCATTTCATAGGACGACACATCGGCCGCCCCGCGCGCCTGCGCCACCAAGCGGTTGCTGGTGGCACCTTCGATTTCCGCCAGAGCCTCCAAATCCTCTTTCGACACCAGATCAAGCAACACAGATTCGCGCAGTCGCGCCGTACTGACCAGACGGATCGTGCGTTGAAACGTCGCATCGTTAAGCGTGGGCAGCCCGTCGATCATTAGAGACCGCCCCGGACCGCATCCACATAGCGACGGGTTTCCAGCATCACAGGAATGCCGCCTTCGATCATGACGTCAATCGGCGTGTGTCCCCGGAACAGCGGGCCAGAATTCGCCAGCTTCGGCCATTTTAGCGCCATCTCATCGGCAAAGAGCAGCTTCAGACCCTTATAAATCCCGATCACGGCGGACGCCCTGGTCAATTGATCCTGCGAAAGCTGCTGGCTCCACTCACCGCGCTTGATGCGTTCCCACGTGCTTTCAGACACGCCCAGGATCGCGGCAGACTCCGTTACAGTCAGCCGCCATTGCTCACTCAACGCCTTAAACGCATCAAGCGCGACGCGCGTCAGGCGGTCCCGGTCCTCCGCCCTGGCAAAGGTCTGCACCGCCTTAGGGCTGGTCATCAAGCCAGCCGTAATATTTGTGGCTTTTTCCATGGCTGCTCTCCTGCCGGCAAGCATACCCGTCACTTGATGGCAAATCAACCGTCAAATGAGAGGTAATTCTCCCGACCCTACTCGTCTCAGAGAATGTTGTAGCCCGACACTTCGAACGCCACTTCGATCACGTTCAGGACCGCCAGGCAGACCAGCACGCCCGGGAAGCGCTTATGGCGCGCTCCTGCTGGCGCGAGGCCGAAAAAGAACGCCATCGCCGGAAGCAAAAGACGGCCGCTGTCTTCCACCCCCTGGCCGTTGCCCGTGAGGAACCAGACATAGCCGAGGTAAACGAACCAGCCCGACAGAGCGATCTCTTGGCAACGGTGCCAGCACTCCTTCGTAAAACGGATCAATCCCACAAAAATCAGCCAGAACCACAGATGCGACATGGCAATCTGCAAGCCTGTTTGCGCGTTATAGAGCCCTGTCGCCACGGCACCGTGGATCATCTGATCTGTGCCGAGATACATCAATGCGACGCTGCCGCGGATGCCCACGAGATAGGTCCGCGGCGATGCCAGCCGAAGCAGTTTTTCAGCAAGGCCCCCGCTCGTCCCCCATGCATCCTGAGCCTGCATGAAGGCCCGGGCGTCGTGGAAGGCAACGGCCTGATAGGCCATGAACAGCAACAAGCCGGAAAAAGCCACACTGCACCATAGGCCCCAGCTGAAGACCCAGGATGCGCCGCCTCGCCGCATGTCTCGCCTACCCTGCATCAAGGCCATGGCGACGGCGACAAAGGCGACCGTCGGGGCGGTCGCCGTGCCAAGGCCGAGCCATCCCGCCGCCATATATTTTTTGCCACGCCAGGACGCGTGGAGCGCTTCGATAACGCAAATCGAGATCAGACCCGTCGGATAGCCCATCAACCAGAAGAACGCTGTCGGCCAGAGGGCGAACAACCACGTCGCCGCAACCGCACGGTCTGGGATCACGCGGCGTGCGAACGCCTCGAAAGAGAAGACCGAGGCGATGCCCATAGCCACCCCGATGCCAATGATCGCTGACAGCTGATGTGCCCCGAAAACAACCTTTGCAAATCTATCGATCAGCCCCTGTACGGGAAAAAAGGCGATATCCTGCTGGATCAAGCGGGCCGCCGGATGCCATGAATATCCGGCGTTTCCGATCTGCAGATACCAATTTCCATCCCAGGATACCAAGCGCCGCAACATGTCACCGCCTTGAAACTCTTTACCGGGAGGCAGGTGAACGAAGCCAACCAGAACGCTCAGTATCAAAACGAGAACGACGGTCGAAGAAACGAAAAACGCCGTCGGCAATTCCCGGCGGCGCGGCACAGCAACAGCATGAAATGCTAATCTATCTTCCGACATCGCCCTCCGCATAGCCAAGGCGGCAAGGCGCGTCTAGCTCAGCAGCGCGAGCCCGCGTGACATATCATGCCCCGTGGCCCCGCCTTCCCTCGCATCGATAACGCCTGGATT
Source organism: uncultured Pseudomonadota bacterium (assembly GCA_963798115.1). Lineage (GTDB taxonomy): Bacteria > Pseudomonadota > Alphaproteobacteria > Acetobacterales > Acetobacteraceae > Acidocella. The sequence goes on along the minus strand of CAWCRT010000007.1, from coordinate 121,887 downwards.
GGCATTTTACCCGACATGACTGCTTTGCGATCGCTGATCCACGCGGATTGTTAGTCAGGGGATAAGGGCCCTGGGGCAATTTCTATCGGGTTTCGCTTCTGCGCCAGCCGGCCTGATGCTTCATGTACCGCCTTCCTTATGCGGTAATGAATGAACCAAGCCCGGCGAGCTCTGTCGCTGTTCCAGGCCATGAGTCATCGCGATCTCCTCAAGAGCACGCCGCTTTGTCTCCGGCCCGATGAAATTGACCGTGACGGCGGCGACGGCGAGCAAGGCCGCCAGCGTGACGAAGACCGCAGCCAGCCCGTATATATTTTGAATCCAGGGAATCAGGGGGATGAAGCCAGCCACGGCCAGCCGGCCAATACCCGCGGCCATGCCGAAGCCGGACGCACGCGCATTCGTGGGAAACACCTCGGACGTAAAGATCTGCATGGCATTGCCGGCGATCTGATAGCAAAAGATCATGAGGAAACCGGCGACCAGCAACTCGGTATTGCTCTTCACCTGGGCAAAGAAGATCGCCATGAGTTCCCGCGCCGACGAAAGCCGTAACCGAAGTCACCTTCCGCCCATAGCGGTCGAGCGTGTACATCATCACCAGACTGGCGCATGGCGCGGCCAGCGTCATCCCAAAGGTGAAGGTCAGGGACCTGGTGATGGTGAAGCCCTTGCTCTCCAGAATGTTCGGCAACCAGGTGCCGAGCCCAATGGTCACACAGAAGAACGCGCTTAATGACAAAGCCGCCGCCAGCAGGCGATTGCCATAAGACCGCCACACGATGGTGAACGGATCGCGCCGGACGATCGCCTCATCGGCCCGGCCATCTCTATAAGCCGCTAAAACCGGCTGCATGGTGGCAACGCCCATCCTGGCTAGCGTGCGGAAAGCTTCGGCGTGCCGGCCCTGGGACGAAAGCCACCGGGGCGATTCGGGCAGGGCGAAGCGCAGGCCAAAGACAATCAGAGCGCCGATTCCGATGCCGATCCAGAGGCCGCGCCAACCAACGGCCGTGCCCAGGAACAAAGCGAGCAAGGCCGCAATCGGCCATACCATCGCGCCGCCGATAAAATGGATGAGCGCCAGAATCCGGCCGCGCAGGCGCTTTGGCGCAAATTCGCCCGCATAGGCGAAGCCCAACGGCTGCTCTGCGCCAAGGCCAATGCCCGCGACAAAGCGAAAGACGGCAAGCCAGCCGGCATCCGAGGCAAAGGCGCCCGCGAGCGTCGCCAGACCGAAGAGCAGAAGGTTGAACTGATAAACGGTCTTGCGCCCCATGCGATCGGTGAATTGGCCTTGCAGGAGCGTGCCGATCGCAAGCCCGGTCAATTGGGCGCTGCCGACCAACGCCAAGGCATTTCGGCTCGCGAAATGCTCTTTCAGCATCATCGGGATCATCGATCCGAAGATCACGTAATCGAGCACGTCGAGAAAATAGCCCGCAGCAATGAGGGCGACGATCCATTTGTGAATACGTGTCAGCGGCGAGTTATCCAAAGCCTCGCCAACGATCTCCGGCGCCGTTCTTTCCATTTTTGTTTTTTCCTTTGGCATTCACCCCAGCCAACGGCGACGCAGACGCAAAATCCTCCAGGTCTTTTATCAAAATGAAGTTCAGGCGGAGGCGACAACACCGACCTGGAGAATAAGCGGAAGAGACTCGATCCGCTGGAGCGGCTTCAGGCTTCCTGAGAAACCGGATTGCGCAAAACGCCGATTCCCGAAATTTCCACGTCAACGATGTCGCCGGGCTTCAGCCAAATTGGCGGCTCACGATAAGCGCCCACGCCACCAGTCGTGCCGGTGATGATGACGTCACCCGGCTCCAAAACCGTGAAGCTGGAACAATATTCAATCAGCGCCGGGACGTCGAACACCAGATCGTCCACTGTTGCCGACTGCATCACCTCGCCATTCAAACGTGTTTCCAAGGTCGCCTTTGCCGGGTCACCAAACGCATCAGGCGTCACCAGCCAAGGGCCAAATGCACCTGTCGCAGGAAAATTCTTGCCCGGCGTGAACTGGGTCGTATGGCGCTGCCAGTCCCGCACCGAACCGTCATTGTAGCAGCTATAGCCGGCAATCATCGCTGCGGCTTCGGCACGTGGCACATGACGGCCGGTTTTACCGATCACGACCGCGAGTTCGCCTTCGAAATCGAGCCGGTCCGAGACACGCGGACGGAGCATCGGCTGCAGATGCCCCACCTGAGAATTGGCAAATCGCGTAAAAATGGTCGGCTGCGTCGGCGTCGGGCGTCCGCCTTCCAGAATATGCGAAAGATAGTTCAAGCCAACACAGATGATTTTGTCCGGCTTCGTAATCGGCGGCAGAAATGCAATGTCCTGCAACGCATAGCGCGGCTGCGCAGCCGCTTCATGCCCATCAATCTCCTGGTTCAAGGCCAGGAACGATTTGAGGTCCGGCGCGAACGAAGAAAGGTCGATGACCTCTTCTCCCTCCACCATCCCCCAACGAGCCGAACCATCACGATAACGAAAACTCATCAACTTCATTAGTAGCCTCTCTTTTGTTGGACCTTCGAGGTCTTGGTTTTCTTGAGCGGTTTCGACTGTCCGCCCGAAGTTTGCAGGATCGACGCCGTTTTTCGGTAATGTTCAATCAAGCTGTTTACGGCATCCTCGATACTGCCGTTGATCGCCGCATCGAGCAGCCTCTGATGCTCGCCGGTTATGTCACGCTGCGGATAAACGATCGACATGGCGCTATTACGATAGCGTACGGCGTGGTCGTAAAGCAGACCGCAAAACGCGACCAACCAGCGCGACGGACATGTTGCGATCAAAGCCATGTGAAAAACCCGATGAGCCTTTTCCCAATCAGGATTTTCCTTGAAATCATGCGGACTCGCCGAGCGCTCCGCCCGCGACAAATGATGAAAAGCCAGCACCAGCCTCTCTTCCCATTCGAGAGTCCGGTGTCTGATTGCCTCGCGCAGCGCAATCGGCTCAATCCAGCATCTTGTGTCGGTCAGCTGCTCCAGCTCTGCCATGCTCGCTTCAGCAACGAAGAAGCCCCGCTGCTCATGGCGCTGAACAAAACCTTCCATCGTCAGCTGATTTAACGCCTCGCGAACAGGCGTGCTGGTGGCGCCATAGCGCGCACATATCTGGTCGATGCGCAATTTTTCGGCGGGTTGCATCGCGCCCTGAAGAATGTCCTGGCGCAAGTTACCGTAGATGACGCTTGACATCGTCGGCAGGCCTGGTGCGTTCGATTTTCCTGAGCCGATTTTCATTTTGTTCAGGTTCAAACGCCTTTGAATTGTAAAATGGACAGGCCGGAATTTGTGTCCGTCACATAGAGAATGCCATCTTTGTCCACGCACACGTCGCATGATTGCGTAACGGGAACCGCGCCTGGGCGAATATCGACGAGCCGGTCCGGCGCCTGCGGCACGCAATAGCCAACCTCGCGCGGCCGAAACGGGTCAGCAATATCAAACACCCGGACCCCTGCATTATGCCAGGTCGCAAAAATGAGCGTCTCGCTCTGAAACAGGCCGGGACGGTTTTCATGCAAATTATGCGGCCCGAATTTTCCGCCGCGCGCGCAATAATCAGCCTCGCCAGGTTGCGGCAAGGTTGCAATGGAAACGGGATTTTCCGCATCCCGGACATCAAAAACCCAGCTATGGGCAAAGCCTGCGGCGCAATTCGCCGTGGTCGCCTCGTCCGCCACAATCGCGAGGCCACGGCCGGGCAATGGCAGCGGCGTGTGTGTCCCGCCCGCAAAAGGCGGGGACAGCAAACGATGGCTGAGCAAGGTCGGCGCGCTGGGATCTGACACATCATGGATCGTCAGCCCGCCATCACGCCATGCGCCATAAGCAAGATTGCCCGCGACGATCGCATGGTGCAGCGCCCAGCGTTTGCCCGCCTTCCAGGCAGGCTTTTCGTCCGCGGCGCGATGCATTCCCGGCAGCGCCGCGCGCCCAACCAATTTGGGCGCCGTCGGATCCGAGAGATCGAAAACAGCCAAAATATGATCGCTATATCCCTCGAAATGCGCAGATGCATACGCATAGCGGCCGCCAACCCACCAAATCCGGTGCAATCCAATGCCGTCCACCGCACAAAAGCCGATCTCACGCGGTGCCGCCGGCACAGAAATGTCATAAACCCTCAGCCCCGCGGCGAAAGACCGCTCACGGCGCGAGAAGCTATCTTGCAACGGGCTGGTGAAATAATCCTTCTGGTCCTGATATTGCTGCAAGGCCCAGATATTGGCGGCGTTCACAGCGAGCATGAGATCGCCATGAACCTGCAAATGGCTTGCGCGCGTATTTGGCGGACAAGCCAGAAAATTCACCGTACGCGGCGCGCTTGGATCTTCCACATTTACGATCGTGATCCCGTCGCTGAACATGTGGCCGATATAGGCGTGTCCGCGATGTACGATGACCTGTACACCATCAGGTCGCCCACCCTGATCGCTATGCCCCAAAACCTCTATATTTTCGCTGGATGAAATAGGAATCATATACCTGCACCCAAGATCTGCATGATTTTTCGGAAACGACGCCGGAATCGCCATGGTGAACACCGCTGACTCTATTCATGGCCCCTACATGTGACTCTATTCATGGCCCCTACATGGCCATCATTGAACGATATGTGAAATCGACTTCACCCCTCGCCTGTCAGCGCATTTTATGTTGCCTGTTCATAGCATTATATTTTTTACATGAAAATGGCATAAAATATATTATTTTGGTATCATGCCATTTATAACGGAAACCCAACCTTCGATAGAAGCGCTGCCCGGAAAACACGCTTGCGGTGCATCGACGCGAATGGTATGCGGAAATTCCGATCCTGAACTTGATCCTCACGCCTAGCACTCGCGCGAGAACAATCATGATCAATCAGACAGCAGAGCACGCGCGTCGTCGTGGCATATTTTTTGTAACCGACCCTGGCTTTGCCTTGCCGACGATTGTTTCAGCACTCGAAATTCGCAAAAAAGTTCCGACCGGCTATGGCGACGTCAGAATCGTCACCACAGCGATTCCGGATGACACAGTGGCGCGGATGCGAACATTTCTTGAGCCGCGTGGCATTCATACGGATATTCTCGATCCCGCATGCTATTCCGCTTTCGATCAAAATCAGTTCAACAAAACCCATGTGCCGGTTTCCGCCATCGGCCGGTTTTTCATGATGGATGCCGTTCCCGACATTTACGACCGGATTCTGTATCTTGATGGCGATACATGGCCGATGGGCGATCCGATGCAATTGCTTGAAGCGGAGCTTCCGGATGGTTGCCTCGCCGCCGCGGAAGACCGCTGCTATTTCCGCCGGCATGAGCTGGGGCCGGTCGGGCAAAAAACCCGCACGTATTTCTCGAATCTGGGAATCGACACAAACGACGGCTATTTCAATTCGGGCGTCCTGCTGGCCGATGTAGGGACCTGGCGTGCGCTTTGCGCGGAGGCATTCGAATTTTTTCTGAAAAACACGGCGCGCTGCACCTATCATGACGAAAGCGCCTTGAACGTTGTCGCGGCAAAGCGCCGGGTCCGGCTGGCGCCGCAATGGAACTTCGCCAACACATATCTTGAGTGGAATCTCAACTACGCAAAGCCACCGCAGATTATCCATTTCCTCGGTGGTGAAAAACCATGGCAGGTACCGTTCCACCCTTATTATGAAATGTACGCCGCCGCCTTTGCCGCGCTGGCTCCGCTCGGCCTGAGCTTCTGGAAACGTTCGCCGGAAGATATTCAGGCGTTGGCGCAGCGCGCGCGCTGGCGAAAAATGCGCGACCGGGCATTTGTGCTGCGAAAATTAGTCTACCAGCGGACCTTCGACCGGCTGGTCCAGGCTGCGGCAATTCAATAAACGACGCGGGGGCTTGATTCGCGGCAGAGGCAGGCCAAGACTCATACCGCTCCCAGACGACAATCATGGTCTGTCCGGGGAGCATCCCTCTAAAGGGGAATAAGATGTCACCGCGGATCGCAGTCCCCATTGCCTTCGGCGTCTCGCTCTTAGGTTCCGGCGCGGCACTCGGGCAGACGAGCGGAACCAGCGCGTCCACCACCAGCGGCGTCGGGATCTATTCCAGCACTGGATCGAGCATTGTGGGGGGCTATTCCAGCACCGGCTCGAGCACCGTGGGCGCCTATTCCAGCAGCGGTTCAGGCAGCTCTGCCAATGCCAACCCCGGCAATGGCAACGGTCCCAGCACCGGCGGCACGAGCGACCCGAGCAGCAACTCATCATCATGCCCGTTCGGCGACATGAGTCTGACCGAGCTGCTCGCCGGGTGCTAGCCGGCACCCTCCACCGCCGCTTCCGGCCGGCGCATCAGCGCGAATGACACGCTTTGCGTCAGGACCACCACCAGCAGCGCCGCACCGAACGCCGCCGCCGGTGGCACCTGCGCCAGAAGCAGGCTGATCGTCTCGAAGAAGCAGGCGAAGCCGTAGAGTCCCATCACCAATCCGCGCACCACCAGACGCCCCGCCTCCCTGCCCTGTGCGTGATGGGCGAAAACGGTGAGCACGACGGCAAAGACCGGAAAGCTCGCAATGATGCCGCTGAGACGCGGCCCCAAAGCTGGGGCCACCGCGGTCACCGACACCACCAGCGTTGTCGCCACCACAATGCGCACCGGCATATCCCAGCGCGGCGGCGGCACGGCGCGGGCTGCGTGCCTCGGCGGCGGCATGGCGGCGAGACAAGTGGTCAGCGCCACCAGCGCAATCCCGAACAGCGCCAACGGCGGCAAAGCAAACGCCTGCAAAAGCCAGCCACAGACGAAGAACCCTGCCGCCCCCAGCGCGATCGCCAGCGGCCAGCCGACCCATGAGGCTGCCCGGAAATAAGCCACCGCGAGCACGGCTTGCGCTGTGGTTCCGACCAAAGTCCCCGCCGCCGCCTGTTCGGCGAAATGCGGCCCTTGCGAGAGGGTCAGAAATAACGAAACCGGCCCGGAGGTGAGCGGCAGCCCCACGATCCAGCCGCCAATCGCATTACCCCAACGCCGGCTCGCCAGGCTGGCGGCAAGGATCAGGAGCGGCGTGACGGAGAGCTTGAGCGCCAGCACGGTCAGATCACCAGCGTTCATGCCCCCGGCGATTTCCGTCATTTGCGGCATTTCCTGGTTCTTATTGGCTGACGCATCAAATCAGCCGCACGGCAACCTGACAAGACGAGCGATGCCGTTTCGGAAGTTTCTTTTCAGGACCGCAAGTAAGAATTCTGCTAATTTCCCCATGCTCCCGCCGCGCCACAGGCCAAAAGGAGCAAAAATTTTGCGCCGCTTTTTTAAAAGCGGCCCCTTTCTTCGCTTTCGCCATGATTTGGCCCGGCCCCTCGCCGGTCCATCTTTCTTTTGCGGGAGACAAACCATGCCCAAAACCGTCGCCGATCAGTTCATCGAGACTCTCGCCGCCGCCGGTATCACGCGCATTTACGGGATCGTGGGTGACAGCCTGAATGGCCTGACCGATTCCGTCCGTCGCCATGGCGGCATCGAATGGATCCATGTGCGCCATGAAGAAGTAGCCGCCTTCGCCGCCGGCGCGGACGCGCATCTCACCGGCACCCTCGCCGTCTGCGCCGGCAGTTGCGGCCCGGGCAATCTGCATCTCATCAACGGCCTGTTCGACTGCCATCGCTCGCGTGTGCCGGTGCTGGGGATCGCCGCCCATATCCCCTCCCCTGAAATCGGCTCAGGCTATTTCCAGGAAACTCATCCGGAAACCTTGTTTCGCGAATGCAGCCATTTTTGCGAGCTCGCCGGCTCGGCCGCGCAGATGCCACGCATCCTGGAAAGCGCAATCCGCGCCGCAGTCGGCAAGCAGGGCGTCGCGGTGGTGGTGATCCCCGGCGATGTGGCACTCCAGCCGGCGGTCGAGGCGCCGGTGCCGCCTGCGCGCACGCTACGCGCGCAAACCCCGCTCGTCACGCCGCGCCTGGACGATCTGCAAGCCCTGGCGGCGCTGCTGAATGAGGCGCGCCGCGTCACCCTGCTCTGTGGCGCCGGTTGCGCCGGCGCGCATGACCAACTGCTCGCCCTCGGCCAGACGCTCAAATCGCCGATGGTCCACTCGATGCGCGGTAAAGAGCATGTCGAGTGGGACAATCCGTTCGATGTCGGGATGACCGGGCTGATCGGTTACGCCTCCGGCTATTACGCGATGAATGATTGCGACGCGCTGCTGCTGGTCGGCACCGACTTCCCCTACCGGCAATTCTATCCCCAGGGCACCGCGCGGATCGCGCAGATCGACATAAGGCCGGAGAATATCGGCCGCAGGGCGCCGGTCGAGCTTGGCCTGGTGGGCGATGTCGGCGCCACGCTCGCTGCCTTGCTGCCGCTGCTCAAGGACAAGCCCGAGACCAAACATCTCGACACGGCACGGGCCCATTACGCCAAGTCGCGCGTCTCGCTCGACAGTCTCGCCAAAGGCACGCCAGGCAAGGGGCTCGTGCATCCGCAGCAGATCGCCAAGACGATCAGCGATCTTGCCACCAAGGATGCGATCTTCACCGCGGATGTCGGGCTGCCGACCGTCTGGGCCGCGCGCTATCTCGCCATGAACGGCCAACGGCGGCTGATCGGCTCGTTCTGGCATGGCTCGATGGCCAATGCGATGGCGCAGGCGATCGGCGCGCAGAAAGCCGCACCCGCGCGCCAGGTGGTCGCCCTCTGCGGCGATGGCGGCTTCACCATGCTGATGGGCGATTTCCTCAGCCTCGTGCAGCTTGGCCTGCCGGTAAAAGTGGTGGTGTTCAACAACGGCGCGCTCGGCTTCATCGAGCTGGAGCAGAAATCCACCGGCTTCCTCGATTTCGGCACCGGCTTCACCAATCCGAACTTCGCTTCGATGGCCGAGGCGGTTGGCATTCGCGGCATTCGTATCGAAGATCCGGCGGAGGTGGAGCACGGCATCAGCGCCGCCCTGAAGCATGAGGGACCGGTGCTGGTGGACGCGCTGGTCAACCGCCAGGAACTCGCCATGCCGCCCAAGGTCACCACCGCCATGGCCAAGGGGTTCAGCCTTTATATGGTGAAGGCGGTAATGAACGGCCGCATGGATGAAGTGCTCGAGCTCGCCCAGACCAATCTCTGGCGCTGAGCAAAGCGCCAAAACAAAAAGCCCCGGATTGCTCCGGGGCAAGTTTTGGGATGTCGACGGTCGATCGTCGGCTATTGAATGATAGGTGTATTGAAAGAAAACGTAAGTGACTCAGACGCATGTCCGGCATTCCTGCCAGGCGGTCCAGACTTGCCCGCAGGAGCGCCCGTTTGCCATTGGCGGTCGGAAACCCATGTGCTTGGTTACAGGCTGACGATAGAGGGATTTGACTATGTACATCGCCATGAACCGCTTCAAGGTCGCACTCGGCTCCGAGGCCGATTTCGAGCATATCTGGAAGAGCCGGGAGAGCCATCTGAATAGCGTTCCCGGCTTCATCGAATTCCACCTGCTCAAGGGCCCGCAGCGCGCCGATCATGTCCTCTATGCCAGCCACTCGGTCTGGGAAAATCAGGCCTCGTTCGAAGCCTGGACCAAGTCGGAAGCGTTCCGGGCCGCGCACGCCCAGGCCGGCAATCGCGGCGGCAAGCCCGCGACCTATATCGGGCCGCCGGAGCTCGAGCTTTTTGAGGCCATTCAGGTGATTAAGTAAGTAAGGAAGGGCCGCTTTTTGAAAAAAGCGGCGCAAAAACTTTCTTCGACTTTGGGCCCGTGGCGCTCGAGCGCCACGGGCCCAAACTAACAAAGTTTTTTTGCTACTTTTTGTTCACAAAAAGTAGCGCTTACTTCCTTCTTCTCACCTTCAGGCTCCCAGCCGCACGCCCAGCCGGCCGGCAATGTCCTGAATGAACTGCCAGGCCACACGGCCCGAGCGCCCGCCCCTGGTCACCGACCACTCAACCGCCGCCGCATGCAGCTCCTCCGTGGAGATCGGCAGCTTATAGGCCGCCGCGTAGCCGTCGATCATGGCGAAGAACGTGTCCTGGTCACCGTTGTGGAAACCAAGCCACAGGCCGAATCGGTCGGACAGAGAGACTTTTTCCTCGATCGCCTCGCCGGGATTGATCGCGGTCGCGCGCTCATTGTCCATCATGTCGCGCGGCATCAGATGGCGCCGATTCGAGGTCGCATAGAACAGCACATTATCCGGCCGGCCTTCGATGCCGCCATCCAGCACCGATTTCAGCGCCTTGTAATCCGCATCCTCTTTCTCGAAGGAGAGATCGTCACATAGGATCACGCAACGCCGCGGCTGCTCGCGCAGCAGGTTCAGCAGCGTGGGCAGGGTGCGGATGTCCTCACGATGGATCTCGATCAGCGCCAGGGTGCCTGGTGTCGTGCGGTTCACCTCGGCATGCACCGCCTTCACCAGCGAGGATTTGCCCATGCCGCGCGCGCCCCAGAGCATGGCGTTGTTAGCCGGCAGCCCGTCGGCGAAGCGCCTGGTATTCTCGAACAGGATCTCCTTCTGGCGGCTCACACCCTGGAGCAGCTCCAAAGCCACGCGCGAAACCCGCGGCACCGGGACCAGCGTAAAGCGTTCCGGGTGCCACACAAACGCGTCGGCCACCTGCAAATCGAGGGCCTTGGGCGCCGGCGGTGCCAGCCGCTCCAGGGCCGCCGCAATCCGGTTCAGCGTCGTTTCATCCATTCTCATAGCCTCCTAGTTGACTGCATCGCGCCGCAACCTATGGTCCGCCGCATCACACGGCAACCAGGAGCCAACATGTTCATTTCGCCAGCCTTTGCGCAAACGACGGCCGCTGCCGGCTCGTCCGGCTCGCTCTCCTCCATCCTCCAGTTCGCGCCGCTGGTCCTTATTTTCATCGTTTTCTACTTCCTGCTCATCCGCCCGCAGCAGACCCAGCAGAAGAAGCTCAAGGAGCGCCTCTCCTCGATCAAGCGCGGCGACCGCGTGGTGACCGCCGGCGGCATTATCGGGCTGGTGAAGAAGGCTGCCGACGGGGCCAACGAAGTCGAGGTGGAAATTGCCCCGAACGTTACGGTCGCCGTGGTCCGTTCGACGATCACCACAGTGCTGACGACTGAAGCCGCGAACGATAAGAAGTAAGGAGGGAAGTAGCCGCTTTTTAAAAAAAGCGGCGCAAAAACTTCTTTGACTTTGGGCCGGTGGCCTCGAAACCAGCACGGCCCAAAGTAGCAAAGTTTTTTCGCCACTTTTTGTTCACAAAAAGTAGCCTTTCTTTCTTCTCTCTTAATACCGCCGGGCGGTCGTGTAGCGCGCCGCGTCCATCAGCGCCTGACGCATGGTCGAATCGGGAAAAATCTCCAAAGCGGTGCAGGCCGAGTCCACGAACTCATTGGCCCGGTCCAGGCTGCGTCCGGTCGCGTCGCGCTCGCGCATGAAATCCAGCGCCGTCTGCAGGTCGCTGGCCGTCTGTTCGCCTTGGCCGATCGTGCGGTTCCAGAAGGCGGCCTCGTCGCCCTCGGCGGCGGCGATCGAGAGCAGCACCGGGTAGGTCAGCTTGCCCTCGCGGAAATCGTCGCCGATGGTTTTGCCCAGCAGCGCCTGGTCGGCGCTGTAATCCAGCGCGTCGTCCACCAGCTGGAAGGCCATGCCGAGATCCATGCCGAAATTCCGCAGCGCCGCGCATTCGGGTTCAGAGCGCCCGGCGATCACGCCGCCGACCTCGCAGGCGGCTGCGAACAAGGCGGCCGTCTTGCCACGGATCACGTCAAAATATCTTTGTTCCGTGGTCTCCAGGTCATTCTGCGTGGTCAGCTGCAGCACCTCGCCTTCGGCGATGGTGGCGGCGGCGGCGGAGAGAATGCGCAGCACCTCCAGCGAGCCGTCATCGACCATCAGTTGGAAGGCCCGGGCGAATAGGAAATCGCCGACCAGCACCGACGCCTTGTTACCGAACACGGCATTGGCGCTGGCCGAACCACGGCGCAGGACCGATTCGTCGACCACATCGTCATGCAGCAGCGTCGCGGTATGGATGAACTCCACACAGGCGGCGAGGCTGACATGCCGCTCGCCCTCGTAACCGCATAATTTCGCGGAAGCCAAAGTCAGCAGCGGCCGCAGCCGCTTGCCTCCGGAGGCCACCAAATGTGCCGCCAGTTGCGGGATAAGCGCGACCGGACTGTCCATGCGCGCGACAATCGCACGGTTTGTGGCATGCAGCTCCGTCTCGAGCAGAGTCGTCAGCCGCGTTAAAGCATCGGTCGTCACAGGCGTCGCACCATCCAATTTATCACGCCCTAATTTGCCAGGGGGATTAAGCTCGCGCATCATATCGGGCGGACGGAAAAAAGGGTCAAGGCGGGCGGCATGGAAGAGTTCACAGCGGGCACGCTTCTCGGCGGCCGCATCACTTACCAGCAGCGCCGCGACGGCCATCGTACAGGGTTTGAGCCGGTGCTGCTTGCCGCCGCCATTGAGGCTAAACCGGGCGAGCGCGTGCTGGAAGGGGGCACCGGCGCCGGTGCCGCGTTGCTCTGCCTTGGCACCCGGGTCCCCGGCCTTTGCGGCATCGGCCTCGAGCGCGATGCCGCGCTCGCCGAACTGGCCAACATAAACTTTAAAAACAATCTGTTAGAAGGAATTTCCTGCGTCCAGGCCGACGTTGACGAAGCCGCCTTTTCCGCGCGGGACATTCGATCACGTTTTCGCCAACCCGCCTTGGTTCGACCAGGCCAGCACCCTGCCCCCGGATGCGCGCCGGGCCTTGGCGCATCATGCCGGTCCGGACCTGCTCGGCGACTGGATTGCCGCCTTGGCCGCCATGCTGCGCCCGCGTGGCAGCATCACGCTGATCCTCCCCGCCACTTCTTTTGCCCAGGCGGCCGCCGCATTGCGACTCGCAGGTTGTGCCGGCGTGAGCTTGTTCCCGTTATGGTCGCGGAGCGGACAAGCTGCCAAGATGTTGATGCTCTCCGCCCGGCGCGGCGTGAAAAGCCCGGACCGCGTGCTCCCCGGCCTGGTGCTGCATGACGAAGCCGGCATCACCCTGGCCGCCCAATCCATCCTGCGCGACGGCCATGCGCTCGGCCAGCCAGTGCCCGCATAAAGCAATGCCGTACCGGCTTCATGGCCAACCGGCCTGTGCGCGCACCATGTTCACGCCACCATTTGTTGCAGAAACCGTCTCTGAGTTGCGGCAAAGCGGCACATCCCTCTGCGCCGGGAAAGCTGCTTCATGCGCAGCGCTGCAAACCAACCGAAATGATATCGCGATAAGCCCGGTGTCTTCCTCGGAAAAATCCACCCGAGAAACGAATCTATTTCGTTTTAAAAATAGTTATGTTGTAATGACGATCTTTGCCGATGCGTATATGTCGGCCTGTATCATCTTCGAGGCGCAGGACTGATCCGAAGTAGTGACACAACCGTAAGTTGGGATCAGCCCCAACCCATGCCTTCTGAACTGGCGTCCACGGTCCAAACTATGTAACGTAATATAGCAAGACTTTTCAGGACCATATCGGTTCTGCTAGGTAATTTACGAACGCACCATAGTTTCATCCTTTCTCGTGGCCTGCGCCGTAAATTTATTCTAAGGGGTTAGAAATTCTCATACCCACTTGACCTGAAGCAACAAACCAAAGACACGATAAATTACAAGCAGATTGCCTCAACTTCATTTGGATCGGATAGAATGGTAACCACGACCGGCTCTGAAGACGATCTCGATAACACCCCCCGTACCCTGGTCGGTGCGCCGCGCTATAGTCGTCGTTTGTCCGACAAGATCCTGTTGGCTTTTCACCATGCCTGCGACCAGGGCGATTACGAAATCGCCCAGCAATTGTTGCATATTTTGGAAAACATGCTGACCCGTCGCACGGTGCCGCCCGACGCCAACCGGCGCAAAAGCATCGAAAGCCTGGTGGCCGCGCATGAGCGGCTCTGGCATCTGCGCCACCCGGAACAAAATTACAGCTGAACCGGCGACTGCACTACCTCAGGTTGAAGTCTCGCGCTGCGACCTGAGACGCCTAACACAACGTCCAATTGAATAACTTCGCTTGAACTATTGTGCCCGCGGCTTATTCGCGCTTTGGCACCGCTGCTCGCTTCCCCATGCCGGCCCCGGGGAAGCGGACATTTCCAATTCAAGCACTTATGCCGGCAATTTCTGGTACGTTTCATAACCGTCGACATGGAAGGCCAGGCCCGACCATTGCTCGTTCTGGTCATACCAGACGGTTAAGTGTAATTTTCCTGTCACATTGAAACGCTGCGCCACCACCGTGCCGCCATCGGCGGTCGGCAACCGGTTCCAGCCCGGTGACTGCACGATCGGCGGATAGCTGTGCGCTGTCTGGATATTGAGAATAATCCCGTCCAGCATCGTCTTGTTCCAGTAAGTCATCGGCAATGTGTTCGGCGGTCCGATATAAAGTGGCACATGCGTGCCTCTGATCGCATAGCCATTGGCGACACGCTCCGCATGCACCTGCAAATGATTGCCGTCATCGTTCACCCGGCTATCGATGCCCTGGAACACACCGCCCGACCAGATCTCGGTCGCCGTGGCCTTGTAGCGGAAAATCGGAATGCCGGCGAGCCGCACCAGCAGGGCGATATGTTGATCGACCCGCAGCGTATCCCCATTTTGGGTGAAAACGAGATGATGTTCGCCGATCGGCGTGCCGTTGCGCAGCACCTTGAAACCGATCCGACCGCCCGGGGGCACCGGCAAAGCGGCCACAGCCGGCTTGGCGAGAGCCGCCGCGCCCGAACTCACGAGAAACAGCCTGCGCTTCATACGTCCTCTTTTCCCTCCAAAGACCACGCCATAGATAGGGGCGACAACCCAGGCTTGCCATGGCACAATAGCAATCATGCATCAGCTGATTTTGCTTCGTCACGCCAAGGCCGCAGCTTCTGCCGCCGACGGATCCGACCATGCCCGCCCGCTGACCGACGCCGGAAGTGTTGCCGCCGCCGGCATCGGCCGCGCCATGCGCCAGGCAGGGCTCGCCCCGGATGTCGTACTGGTCTCCCCCTCCCAGCGCACGCAGCAGACTTTTGCCGCGCTTGAAACCGCCGGGGTCTGGGCGGAATGGCCGAACGTCGAGTCCCTGCCCGCGCTCTACATGGCGACACCCCAACAGATGCGCGACATCCTGCGCGACCTGCCGGAAACCGTGCGCAGCGCCATGATCATCGGCCATAATCCCGGCCTGCACGAGTTGGCCCGGAAACTGGCGGGCAACGCAGCCGGCCCCGAACAAACGCGGCTCGCGGACGGTTATCCGACCGCGACCCTGACCGAATTTCTGATTACCACGCCATGGCGCGAACTCGGCGCAAAACATGCCACACTGCAACGGTTCGTGGCCGCCAAGGACCTCGTCTAACCCGCCAGCCGGCGACGCGCGCCAGACTGGTCGAAGGTGCTTTTTTCAAGTCGCCCATAACGCCAGCCCTGCGTAGGGCGCTTCCGTCCACCCTCTTTACCGCATGAGCGAAGGCTTGCTTTTCGGACCAGCCGGGATTTTATAACGCTGCCTTACCGGGCGATAGTCCAAACGAATTGTTCCAAGAGAACGCAAAAATCCACGAGAAGGTGACTCCGCATGCCACACACCGCGACAAGCAAGCAAATCGGCACAGCGACCCTAACCCATGACGGCAAGAGCGCGAACTTGCCGATCCTGAACGGTTCGCTCGGCCCGGCTTGCGTCGACATCCGCAAGCTTCAGAGCGAACTCGGCATTTTCACCTTCGATCCGAGCTACGGTGCCACCGCCGCCTGCGAAAGCTCGATCACCTATATCGACGGCGATGAGGGCATCCTGCTCTATCGCGGCTATCCGATCGACCAGCTCGCCGAAAAATCCACCTTCCTCGAAGTCGCCTACCTGCTGATGTACGGCAAGCTGCCGCAGCAGGCCGAGCTGAGCGCCTTCACCCATGGCGTGACCATGCACACCATGCTGCATGAACAGATCCGCCGCTTCTGGGACGGTTTCCGCCGCGACGCGCACCCGATGGCGATGCTCTGTTCCGTGGTCGGCGCGATGTCCGCCTTCTATCCCGACAGCATCGACATTCACGATCCCAAGCAGCGCGAGATCAGCGCCTTCCGCATGATCGCGAAGATCCCGACCATCACCGCCTGGGCGCATAAATACAATGTCGGCCAGCCGCTGATCTATCCGCGCAACGATCTCACCTATTCCGAAAACTTCCTGCATATGTTCCACGCCGTGCCGGCGGAACCCTACAAGCAGAACCCGATCCTGACCCGCGCCATGGATCGCATCTTCATCCTGCACGCGGACCACGAACAGAACGCCTCCACCTCCACGGTGCGCCTCGCCGGCTCCACCGGCGCCAACCCGTTCGCCTGCATCGCCGCCGGCATCGCCTCGCTGTGGGGCCCCGCCCATGGCGGCGCCAATGAGGCCGTGCTGAAAATGCTCGCCGAGATCGGCCACAAGGACAACATCCCCGACTTCATCAAGCAGGTGAAGGACAAGAACAGCAACGTGAAGCTGATGGGGTTCGGCCATCGCGTGTACAAGAACTACGATCCGCGCGCGAAAATCATGCAGCGCACCTGCTACGAGGTGCTGGGCGAACTCGGCATCAAGAACGAGCCGATGCTCGACCTGGCGATGGAGCTGGAAAAGATCGCGCTCGAAGATCCGTATTTCGTCGAGCGCAAGCTCTACCCGAATGTCGATTTCTATTCCGGCATCATCCTCAAGGCCATGGGCTTCCCGACCCAGATGTTCACGCCGATCTTCGCGCTGGCGCGCACCGTCGGCTGGATCAGCCAGTGGATGGAAATGATCGAAGACCCGCAACAGCGCATCGGTCGCCCGCGCCAGATCTATACCGGCGCACCCTCCCGCGACTACGTGCCGATCGAGGCCCGCTAAAGAAAGACAAGGCAAGGGGCTTTGCCCCTTGACCCCACCGGGGCCGAAAGGCCCCGGACCCCATAACACCCCCATAACAACATAGCACTGCCGTAGAACGATGGTTGTTCCTTATATGGAACAATAACATGCAGGCAGGATAGCAAAAAACTTTGTTAATCTGGACCGTGCCGGTTTCTCTGCCACCGGCCCAGAGTCAAAAAAGTTTTTGCGCCGCTTTTTTCAAAAAGCGGCCACTTCCCTATTCCTCGAATACATCCCAGAGCAGCGGAATTCGCGCAGCGCGGGGTGGTATATCGGAAATCGACGATATATATATCGCTTCGTGACGATGCAGCCCGAACAGGATCTCTTTGAGGATATGCTGAAAGCCGTTTCCAACCCGGCGCGGCGCGAAATCCTCACGCAGATGAAACAGCCGGCGGAGAATTTCCCCGGCCAGGAACATCCCTATGAATTCGGCGTCTGCGCCGGAAAGATCAACGCCGGTTGCGGATTGTCACAATCCACCATCTCAGCCCATCTGGCGGTGCTGCAGCAGGCCGGGCTGATCACCGGGAAGCGCGTCGGCCAATGGGTCTTCTACAAGCGCAACGAGCCAGCCATCGCCGGCTTCCTCGAAAAACTGGAGCGGACCCTGTGAGGATCTTTCCCGTCGCGGTCCCGCCGGACACCGCCCCTTCTTCATGTTCATGCAACCCAAGAGGACTTTTCGCTGATGCCCACTTTGTTTGACCCGCTGAAACTCGGTGACCTGACGCTGCCGAACCGCATCATCATGGCCCCGCTCACCCGCGCCCGCGCCGGCGCCGTGCGCGTGCCCAACGAGCTGATGGCGGAATATTACGTGCAGCGCGCCTCCGCCGGGCTGATCATCGCCGAGGCGACCTCCGTCACGCCGATGGGCGTCGGTTATGCGGACACGCCCGGCCTGTGGTCGGACGAGCAGGTGAAAGGCTGGAAGCTCGTCACCAACGCCGTGCACAAAGCGGGCGGGCGCATTTTTGCCCAGCTCTGGCATGTGGGCCGGATTTCCGCGCCGCTCTTCCTGAACGGCGAACTCCCGGTCGCCCCCAGCGCCATCGCGGCCTCGGGCCATGTCAGCCTGGTGCGGCCGCAGCAGGAATACGTCACCCCGCGGGCGCTCGAATTCAAGGAAATCCGCCCGCATTGTCGACGCTTACCGCAAGGCGGCCATGAACGCGCAAATGGCCGGGTTCGACGGCGTGGAAATCCACGGCGCCAACGGCTACCTGCTCGACCAGTTCCTGCAGGACAGCACCAACACCCGCACCGACGATTACGGCGGCAGCATCGCCAAGCGCGCCCGGCTGATGCTCGAAGTAACCGACGCGGTGCTCTCCGTCTGGGAGCCGGGTTCGGTTGGCATGCATCTGGCGCCACGCATGGATTCGCATTCGATGGGCGATTCCGACCGTCTCGGCACCTTCAGCTACGTTGCCCGGGAACTGGGCGAACGCGGCATCGCCTTCATCTGCGCCCGCGAGCACAAGGCTGCGGACTGGATCGGCCCGCAGCTGAAAAAGGCCTTCGGCGGCATCTATATCGCCAATGAACAGTTCACGGTGGAAAGCGCGCAGGAAACGCTGGCGCTGGGCGAAGCGGACGCGGTCGCCTGGGGCAAGCTGTTCATCGCCAATCCGGACCTGGTCGAACGCTTCCGCACCGGCGCCGCACTGAACACGCCCGACAGCGAGACCTTCTACGTC
This sequence comes from uncultured Pseudomonadota bacterium, assembly GCA_963798115.1. GTDB lineage: Bacteria > Pseudomonadota > Alphaproteobacteria > Acetobacterales > Acetobacteraceae > Acidocella. Next base: position 103,277 of record CAWCRT010000007.1, on the reverse strand, counting down.
CCCGGCGAGAAAGGCTACACCGATTATCCGAGCCTCGCGGCGGCGTAAGAAAGAGAAGTCAAAAAGGAAGGGCTACTTTTTGTGAACAAAAAGTAGCAAAAAAACTTCTATAATCTGGGCCGTGCTGGTTTCGCCGCCACCGGCCCAGTTTCAAAAAAGTTTTTGCGCCGCTTTTTTTAAAAAGCGGCCACTTCCCTTTACGCCTTCACGCCCGGGCAGCGGCGATCACCAGACCCGCGCTGCCCACCAACGCCACCGTGCCGATTCCGAACAGCAGCAGAAAACTGTCTGTGGCGTGGAACAAATGCGAGAATCCGGCGGCGGTGAGCGCCTGCATGACGGCATAGGCCATGGTGGCCGCGCCCCAATCGGCGGCCAGACGGTTGGGCGGCACCAGCCCGGCAATGGCGCCGGCCGCCAGCATCACGCCCCCCAGCGCCACCGCGCCCACGCCTAAAGCGGAGAGGTCGAGCGCGAAGCTGCTGTCATTGACCAGCAGCAGCGCCACGGCGGCGGCCATCACCGCGTAGCCCGCCGCCAAGGTCGAAAGAAAACCGAATCGGTCGGCGACGCGGCCGAGGATCACCGGCCCCAGCGCCGCGGCCACGCCGAGCCAGGCGGACACGTTGGCACCTGCGGCAACGCCGCGCTGCAGGCCGATGGCGACAAAACTCGACAGGAACAGCATATGCGGCACGAAGCCCAGTGCCGAGCCGGAATAGGCGATCACCAGCAGCAGCACCGCCCGGCTCATCTTCGCCTCGCCGCGTTGCGGCGGCCTGGCGGTGATGGTCGAGGCCGGCATCAGCAAGGCGACGACGAGCGTCGCCGCGGCCGCGACCAGACCGAGCACCGTCCAGGTAAAGACCAGCCCCTGCTTGATCAGCAGCGGGATCAGCAGCGAGCTCAAGGTAATGCCGGCGCCCATGCCGGCGAAGGTGATACCGCCGACCCGTCCCTTGGCGTCCGGCGGCGCACGGCCGACCACGGCGGCGGCCATCAGCACCATCAGCACCCCGCCTGTGAAGCCCGAGAGCAACCGCCAGAAGCCGAACCAGACCATGCCCCAGTTCAGTGCCGAGGCCAGCAGGGACAAGGCGGTCGCCGCCATCAGGCCGACGATCAGCGTGTTTGGCCGGCAGAAGCCCGCGCCAGAAGCGCATGAGGGCGGCGCCAAAAAAATAACCGAGGAGATTTATCGCCCCCAGCCAGAACGCGGCGGCGGCGCTGTACCAATGGGCCCCGACCAAAGCCGGCACCAGCGGCCCGTAGCCGAAGCGGGCAATCCCAACCGAGACCAGCATCGCCAGCAGGCCGCTCACCGCGGCGCGATAGATCGGAAAAGATGACTTATCGTTCATGCAACCGCAGGCATAGCGCGACCCGCGCTTGGTTGGTATAGACCCTGACCATTGATTTTCTGAAGGTACGAAATGGCCCGCCGCCGGCAGCTTTATGAAGGCAAAGCAAAAATTCTGTTCGAGGGACCGGAACCCGGTACTCTTGTGCAATATTTCAAAGATGACGCCACTGCGTTCAACGCGCAGAAGAAGGGTACCATCACCGGCAAGGGTGTGCTGAACAATCGCATCAGCGAATTCTTGATGACCAAGCTGGCGGAAATCAACATCCCCACGCATTTCATCCGCCGCCTGAACATGCGCGAGCAGCTGATCAAGGAAGTCGAGATCATCCCGATCGAAGTGGTGGTCCGCAACGTTGCCGCCGGCAGCCTGTCGCAGCGGCTGGGCATTCCGGAAGGCACCCGCCTGCCCCGCTCGATCGTCGAGTATTATTACAAGAACGACGCGCTGAACGACCCGATGGTGGCTGAAGAGCACATCACCGCGTTCGGCTGGGCGACTCCGCCGGACATGGACGACATCGTCCACCTGACCCTGCGCATCAATGACTTCCTCACCGGCCTGTTCCTCGGCGTCGGCATCACCCTGGTCGATTTCAAGGTCGAGTTTGGCCGGCTGTATGAAAACGAGGACATGCGCATCGTCCTGGCCGACGAGATCAGCCCGGATAATTGCCGCCTCTGGGACGCCAAGACCAACGAGAAAATGGACAAGGACCGCTTCCGCCGCGATCTCGGCAAGATCGAGGAAGCTTATCAGGAAGTCGCCCGCCGCCTCGGCATCCTCCCGGAAGCCGGCACCCGCGACCTCAAGGGCCCGGAGATGATGCAATGAAAGCGATTGTGACCGTCATGCTGAAGGATGGCGTTCTGGACCCGCAGGGCAAGGCCATCGGCCACGCCCTTCATACGCTCGGCTTCCCGCAGGTCGGCGAAGTGCGCGCCGGCAAGATCATCGAACTCGAACTCGACGAGACCGACCGGGCGAAGGCCAAGACGGCCGCCGAGGACATGGCGAAAAAGCTGCTCGCCAACACCGTGATCGAAAGCTTCAGGGTCGAGATCTCCGGCTGATTTCCCCCTAGGAGATCAAAACATTTTTTGCTCCCTTGCGCCGCGCTGGTTTGAACCCCGCCGGTCCAAGGGAGCAAAAGTTTTTGCGCCGTTTTTTTCAAAAAGCGGCAGCCTTCTTCGCTTTACTTCCCCGCCGCCCTTCGGCAGAGGAGCCCCATGCGCACAGCAATTCTTCTTTTTCCCGGTATCAACCGCGAACGTGACATGGCGATCGCGGTCCGCCAGAGCTTTGGCGCCGAACCGAAAATGGTCTGGCACAAGGAAACCGACCTGTCCGGCTTCGATCTCGTCATCATCCCCGGCGGATTCTCCTTCGGCGACTATCTGCGCTGCGGCGCGATGGCGGCGCAGAGCCCGATCATGCGCGCGGTGAAGGACCATGCCGCGCGCGGCGGCTATGTGCTCGGCGTTTGCAACGGCTTCCAGATCCTCACCGAGGCCGGGCTGCTGCCCGGCGCGCTGCTGCAAAATGCCTCGCTGCGTTTCCTCTCCATGGACACGATGCTGAAGGTCGAGCGCAACGACACCGCCTTCACCGCGAAATATGAGGCCGGCGCGATTTTCCGCGCGCCCATGGCCCATGGCGACGGCAACTACAATGCCGACCAGGAGACGCTGGACCGGCTCGAGGGCGAGAATCTCGTCGCCTTCCGCTATGCCGACGGCAACCGCAATGGCGCCGCGCGCGACATTGCCGGCATCTATTCGCCGAATCTGCGCATCCTCGGCCTCATGCCGCATCCCGAGGATCTGGTGGACCCGCTGATGGGCGGCACCGATGGCAAACCCCTCTTTGATTCACTGGCCGCCGCATGAAAACCGTTGACGCTGCTCTCGCCAAATCCTTCGGCCTCAACGCCGAGGAATATGCCAAGGTCCTGGAAATCATGGGCCGCACGCCGAGCTTTACCGAGCTTGGCATTTTCTCGGTCATGTGGTCGGAGCATTGCTCCTACAAATCCTCGCGCGTCTGGCTGAAGGAACTGCCGACCAAGGCACCCTGGGTCATTCACGGCCCCGGCGAAAATGCCGGCGTGATTGATATCGGCGAAGGCATGGCCGCGATCTTCAAGATGGAGTTGCATAACCATCCCAGCTTCATCGAGCCCTATCAGGGCGCGGCCACGGGCGTGGGCGGCATTTTGCGCGACGTGTTCACCATGGGCGCGCGGCCGATCGCCAACCTCAATGCGCTGCGTTTCGGCGACCCGTCGCTTCCGGTCACCAAACGCGTGGTCGATGGCGTGGTGCGTGGCATTGGCGGCTACGGCAATTGCGTGGGCGTGCCCACCGTCGGTGGCGAGGTGAACTTCCACCCCGCTTACAATGGCAACCCGCTGGTCAATGCCATGACGGTCGGCATCGCCGCGCAGGATAAGATCTTCCTCTCCGCCGCCGCCGGTGTCGGCAATCCGGTCGTCTATGTCGGTAGCAAGACCGGGCGCGACGGCATCCATGGCGCGACCATGGCGAGCACCGAGTTCGACGCCTCGTCCGAGGAAAAGCGCCCGACCGTGCAGGTCGGCGATCCGTTCACCGAAAAACTGCTCATCGAGGCCTGCCTCGAGCTGATGCAGACCGATGCGATCGTCGCCATCCAGGATATGGGCGCGGCCGGCCTCACCTCCTCCTCGGTGGAAATGGCAGGCAAAGGCGGCGTCGGCATCGAGCTGATCCTCGACAACGTGCCGCAGCGCGAGACCGGCATGACCGCCTATGAGATGATGCTCTCGGAAAGCCAGGAGCGCATGCTGCTGGTGCTCAAGCCCGAGCGCTCCGAAATGGCGCGCGCCATCATCGAGAAATGGGATCTCGACTACGCCGTCATCGGCCATATCACCGATACCGGACGTATCGTCGTCAAACATAAGGGCGCGGTCGAGGCCGATATTCTGCTCGCCCCGCTGGCGGACGCCGCCCCGCTTTATCGTCGCCCGATCGCGGAGACGCCGAAGCCGGCGCCGCTCGGCCCGGTGCAGAGCGACGTGACGCTCGGCGATGCGCTGCTGAAACTGATCGCCAGCCCCGACCTCTGCTCGCGGCGCTGGATTTTCGACCAGTACGATTCCACCGTCGGCGGGCAGACGGTGAAGCGTCCGGCCCAGGCCGATTCCGCGATCGTGCGGCTCGAAGGCACCAACCGCGCTCTGGCGCTGACCACGGATTGCACCCCGCGCTATTGCGTGGCCGACCCCGAGGCCGGCGGCGCGCAGGCGGTGGTGGAAGCCTGGCGCAATATTACCGCGACCGGCGCGACCCCGCTCGCCATCACCGACAACATGAATTTCGGCAATCCCGAGAAGCCGGAAATCATGGGCCAGTTCGCCGCTGCCATCAAAGGCATGGCGGCGGCCTGCACGGCGCTCGACTTCCCGGTCGTGTCCGGCAACGTCTCGCTTTACAACGAGACCGAGGGCAAGGGCATCCTCCCGACCCCGGCGATCGGCGCGGTGGGCGTGATCGAGGACGTTTCCAAGGCGGTCGGCCTGGCGCTGAAGCCCGGCCATGATCTGGTCGTGATCGGCGCCAGCAAAAGCGAGCTCGGCTGCTCGCTCTGGCTGCGGGAAATTCTCGGCCGGGAAGAGGGCGCGCCGCCTGCCATCGACCTCGCCGCCGAACGCCAGAACGGCGATTTCGTGCGCGCGCAGATTTTCGAGCGCAAGGTCGGCGCCTGCCATGACGTCTCCGATGGCGGGCTGCTGGTCGCGGTCGCGGAAATGGCCATGGCCGGCGATACCGGCGTGGAACTGACCCTGCCCGAGACCTCGCATGCCTTCTGGTTCGGCGAGGAACAGGCCCGCTACGTGCTGGCGGTGCAGGACAGCCCTGCTTTGCTCGCGGCCGCGGCGAAAGCCGGCGTTCCGGCCGTGAAAATCGGCCAGGCGAGCGGCAACGGGAAATTGACACATTCCGACACCATCGCCATATCTCTGACACAGTTGCGCGATGCCCATGAGCGGTTCTTCCCCACCTGGTTCGCCCTGTAAGGATTCGACAAAATGGCGATGACCGCCGGTGAAATTGAAGCCTTGATCAAAACCGCATTTCCGGATGCGAAAATCACGATCGAAGACCTGGCGGGTGACAATGATCACTTTGCCGCCACCGTGGTGTCGGAGGCGTTCCGCGGGGTTTCCCGCGTGCGCCAGCACCAGATGGTCTATGCCGCTCTGCAGGGACGCATGGGCGGAATCTTGCATGCCCTGGCCTTGCAAACCGCAGCTCCCGAATAAGGAAAAGCTTTATGAACAACCCCGTTTTTGCTGAAATCCAGGCGCAGATCGACGCCAACCCGGTACTGCTCTTCATGAAGGGCACGCCGATGTTCCCGCAATGCGGCTTCTCCGCCCGGGTCATCCAGATCCTCAAACATGCCGGCGTGCCGTTCAAAACCGTGAACGTGCTGGAAGATCAGGAAATTCGTGAAGGCATCAAGGCCTTCAGCAACTGGCCGACCATTCCGCAGCTTTATGTGAAGGGCGAGTTTGTCGGCGGCTGCGATATCATCACCGAAATGTACCAGTCCGGTGAACTGCAGACCCTGCTGACCGAAAAAGGCGTCGCCCAGGACGCCGCGTAAGTTAAGAGAAGCAAGAAAGGCTACTTTTTGTGAACAAAAAGTAGCAAAAATTTTTGTTACCTCGGGCCGTGCTGGTTTCAACGCCGTCGGCCCAAAGTCCAAAAAGTTTTTGCGCCGCTTTTTCCAAAAAGCGGCCACTTACCTACTGATAATAATAACAACAAACGTCCGTTCCACAGGCAGGCTGCGCCCATGCGCTATGTCTTCCTCACCGATGAATTGCCGCGCCCCGGCTCTGCCGGCCATCTCGCGACCAATCATGCGATCATTTCCTGGCTGCAAGGGCTTGGCCATGAGGTCACGGTGCTGTTGCTTGGCGCGCGTCTGGCCTGGCCGGTTGAGCGTTATGCCATTGCGCCGGTGGACGGGCCGCAAGTCGCCGGCTGGGCCGGGCATGTGCTGCCGCGCTCTCCGCGCGCTTTGGCCACGATTCTCCTCCGCGCCACGCTGCGCCGCCTGCCGGCGCCGGCCGTGGGCTGGGTCCGTCGCCGGCGGCATGGGGCCGACGCGGTGCTCGGCAGCTTCTGTACAGAGGCTGAAGCAGGCTGGGCGGTGCGCTATATCGCCCGGCTGAAGCCCGACGCCGTGCTGATCGACACGCTGTTCCGCGCGGCCCCTCTGGCGGCGCCGGAATTGCGCGGCACCAACAGCGTGATCATCGCGCATGACGTGTTTCACCGCCGCCACCAGGCGCTGACCAGCGCCGGCTATCAGCGTGCGGCCCCGCTCTCTCGCCTGCGCCGAGGAGATCGCTTTGCTCAGCGGCGCGCGCTGCATCGCCGCTTCCCAGCATGACGAGGCCGCGCTGCTGCAAAAGCTTTGCCCGGCGCAATCCGTGTTCCCCGCCCCGATGCCCGCTATGCCCTGCCCGCCCCCTGCCGGCTGGCGGCGCCGGCCCGGCAGGCTGGTCTTCGTCGGCAGCGCCGCTCTGCCGAATCTTGACGGGCTGCGCTGGTTCTTTGCTGAAATCTGGCCGCTTCTGGACAAGGATGTCAGGCTCGATCTGATCGGCGATTGCGGAGCGGCGCTGCACAGCGTGCCAAGCGGCGTCACGCGCCATGGCCGGGTCCGGGACCTGCGCCCGCTGCTCCATGATGCCAGCCTCGCGGTCTCGCCCTTGCGCGTCGGCTCCGGGCTGAAGATCAAGCTGCTCGAATATGCCAGGCATGGGCTCATCACGGTCGCCACGCCCTGCAGCCTGGAAGGTTACGTGCCCGATGAAGCCGCCCCCTTCGTCGCCGCAACGTCGCCGCTGGATTTCGCCGCTGCCATCCACCAGCAACTGTCCGCGCCGCCAGGCCCAGATGCGGCCTTGGCCTATGTGAAGCGGCATTATGGCATCGCGGCCAGTTTCAGCGCCCTTGGCGCGGCGCTGGGCGCCTGAAAGAAAAAACAGTCGCTCGGTCACGGCCGGTGGCGCAAAAACTTTTGCTTAACTTCTCTGGGCGAGATTTCGCCCCATGCCGCATTCACCTCCCATCCCCATGCCGAGCCGGGCCGTCATATCGCCGGCTCCCACGCTTCACCCGGTTCCACCCCGCACGGCACGGAAGCGCAGCGTACAGCAGGACGATGTCACTGAACGCCGCCGGGTCACGCGCCGCTTGCGCCAAGCCCTCGCCGCCGGGGACCTGCTGCTGCACTACCAACCGCTGGTGGCGCTCGCCTCCGGCCAGGTTCTTGGCGCGGAGGCTCTGGTCCGGCTGCGGCATCACCGTCTAGGCCTGCTCGCCCCCAACCAGTTCATGCCCGGCGCCGAAGAAACGGAAATCATCCTCGAATTCGGCCGTTGGCTGCTCGATCAGGCCTGCGCCCAGGCGGCGGACTGGCCGGAACCCGCCTCCATCGCCGTCACACTGGCCCTGCGCCAGTTGCAGCACCGCAAGTTCATCCAGAATTTTCTTGAGCGGCTGGGGCGGACCGGCATCGCCCCCCAACGGTTGGTCTGCACCCTGCCCGACGGCGTACTGACCGACGCAAGCGCCAATGTCGGCTTCAACCTGAAAGCCCTACAGGGCCTCGGCATGGGCCTGGCCCTGGCCAATTTCAGCGCCGCCTGGGCCGACCTGCCGGCTCTGCGCGGGCTGCGGCCTGCGATTGTCAGGCTCGACCGGACCCTCACCTATAGCCTCGATCATAGTCGGGCCGGCAGCAATATCGTCGAAGACACGATCAAAGCCGGACATGATCTGGGCTGCACGGTTCTGGCAGAGGGCGTCGACACCAAGCGCCAATTCAACAAGTTACTGAAACTGGGCTGTGACGAGGGACAGGGCAATTATTTCGCCCCGCCGCTCAGCGCGTCGCAAATGATCGCACGCTTCACGCAAAGCTGAAGGCATGAACACGATGGTTTGAAAACAACGCGCATGGCCGCGCGGGCGAACGATGTCATCGCCCGCCATGCTGCCAGTGCGCGTCGATGCTACGCTTTGCTACAAAACGCCAGGACGCGGGTTTCCTACGCAAATCCTGGAAAAACGCCCGCCCTGACCATCGCCTCTCGAGGAGCGGCTTTCTATCCGGCACGGCTTTCGGCATAAAGATAACGTATGAACGTATCTTCCGATCCTGCCGAACTGGCGATCCTCAACCTGCTCGCCACGCGCGGCGACAAATCAATCTGCCCCACCGAGGCGGCCCGCGCTCTCGCCGGCCATCCGGAGGGCGATAAATGGCGCGGCAGCCTCTCGCCCGTGCGGCTGGCCGCCTTCCGCCTCGCCAAAGCCGGCCGGATCGAAATTCTGCGCAAAGGCAAGCCGGTCCCGCTGGAAGAGGCGCGCGGGGTGATCCGGCTGCGCCTGGCGAAAACGGACTGATCCATGGGTCTGCCGCGCGGGCTGCTCACTTTCGTCTCTCCGCTTTGCGCCCGCATTGGCAATTCCGTTCTCAGCACGCCGATCACGTCACCAATTCCCACCATCTTCCTGCCCGGTCGGGCCACCGGCACCGCCACGGTCCATGTCCCGACCGGCAAGCATGACAAATTCGCGGTGAACCTCACCCGAACCCAACCAATCGCCACCGCCCAGCAGCAAAAGGTTTCCGATTGATGCGCCGTTCGATGACCAATTTTTTCACCGGATTGCGGGAAGGCTGGTCCATCGCCCGCCCCTATTTCTCATCCGACGAACGCTACGTCGCGATCGGCCTTCTGGCGACGATCATTGTGCTGAACCTCCTGATGGTCGCCTTCAACGTCGTCCTGACCTATTGGAACCGCGATTTCTTCAACGCCATCCAGGCCTATGACGTGAAATCCGTGATCCGCCTGATCTATCTCTACAATCGCGCGCCGGGATCCTCCTTCCCGATGCCGGGCTTCGTCGAAATCGTCGGCATCTACATTCTCATCGCCGTCTATGCCTTCTACCTGAACCAGATGCTGCAGATCCGCTGGCGGCAATGGCTGACCGGGCATTTCGTGAAAAACTGGCTGACCGACCGCGCCTATTACCATATCAGCCTCAATCAGGGCGCGGCCAATAGCGTGGTCGACAACCCCGACCAGCGCATCGCCGACGATCTGAACGCCTTCACCAACAGCAGCCTGTCGCTCGGGCTGGATTTCATCTCCAACGTCGTCACGCTGTTCAGCTTCGTCTTCGTCCTCTACGCCATTTCCGGGTCGGTGAAGCTCTTCGGTGTCACGATCCATGGCTACATGCTCTATGTCGCCATCCTCTATTCCGCGTTCGGAACCCTGCTCACCCATATGATCGGCCGCAAGCTGGTGCCGCTCACCTTCAACCAGCAGCGGGTCGAAGCGAATTTCCGCTATGGGCTGATCCGCGTGCGCGAGAATCCGGAAGCCGTTGCCTTGTATGGCGGCGAGCGGGACGAGCAGATCACGCTGACCGAGCGCTTCCAGGCGGTGCGCGATAATTTCTGGGCGATCATGCGCCGGACCAAGGCGCTGAACTTCTTCACCATCGGCTTCAATCAGGTGGCAAATATCTTCCCGCTCCTGGTCGCCCTGCCGCGCTATTTCTCGCATCAGATCGCCCTTGGCGGCCTCTCGCAGATCCCCATGGTGTTCGGCCAGGTGCAGGGCGCTTTTTCCTGGTTCGTCACCTCCTACCAGGGCTTGGTGGGTTGGCGCGCCACCGTCTCCCGTCTCCATGGTTTCCAGGAAGCCGTGGCCGCGGCGCGGCTGGCCGCGGCCAATGGGCCGCGCCTCGGCCAGCCCGGCGCCGCGCTGAAGTTCGACCAGCTCACTTTGAGCCTGCCGGACGGGCGGCGCCTGCTCGACAATGCCAGCCTGTCCCTGCCGCCGGGCCAGCCGGTTGTCCTCACCGGCCCCTCCGGCATCGGCAAATCCACTTTGTTCCGTGCCATTGCCGGCATCTGGCCCTTTGGCGACGGCGTGATCACGCCCCCGACCGGAACCGCTCTGTTCCTGCCGCAGCGCCCCTATTTCCCGCTCGGCAGCCTCAAGCGCAGCGTCGTCTATCCCGCCCAGGAGCAGGATTTTTCCGACGATACGGTGCGCGCGGCGCTGGATGCGGTGGAGCTGAGCGGGTTGAACGGCCGGCTGGAAGACACCGATAATTGGGGCCAGATCCTCTCCGGCGGTGAGCAGCAGCGCCTGGCGCTCGCCCGTGCCCTGCTCATCAAACCGGACTGGCTGTTCCTCGACGAGGCTAGCTCGGCCCTGGACGCACCTCTGGCCGCGCGCATCCAGGCGGTGCTAGCCGCTAAGCTGCCGAACACCACCATCGTCTCGATCACGCATCGCGATATGGCGGGACCGACCGAGCGGCATCTCGCCCTCGGCGGGGGCGCATTGGCGCCGGTTGGGACGCCGGTTGCTTAGAGGAAGACAGAAAAAAGAAAGGGCCGCTTTTTGGAAAAAGCGGCCCCAAAAACTTTTTTGACTTTTGGCCCGCGGCGCTCGAGCGGCACGGGCCCAAATTAACAAAGTTTTTTTGCTACTTTTTGTTCACAAAAAGTAGGCGCTTACTTCGCTTAGATAATGAACCCACCGCCCAGAATACGCGAACCGTCGTAAAACACCGCCGCCTGGCCGGGGGCGGCGATGGCGGGTTCGTCCAAGGTGACGAGCGCGCCGGCACCGTCAACGGTGATCGCGGCCGGGTGCAGGCCGTCGCGCGCGCGCAGTTTCGCGGTAGCGCGCAAGGCGCCGGCTGGCGGATCGATCAGCCAGTTCACATCGCGCAGCCTGACCTCACGGCCCGCGGTCCCCCGCGGCCCGACGACGATGCGCCGCGTGCCCGGCTCGATGCGCTTGACGGCGATCGGCTCACCGGCGCGCTGCGCGGCATTGCCGAGCCCCTTGGCCTGGCCCACCGTATAGCGGGCGATGCCCTGATGCGTGCCCAGCACCGCGCCATCCTCGGTGACGATCTCGCCGGCTTCCAGAGCCTCGGGGCGGAATTTTTCGACGATGCCGGCATAGGTGCCGCTGGGGACGAAACAGATATCCTGGCTGTCCGGCTTTTCCGCGACCACCAGCCCCATCTCAGCGGCCAGCGCCCGCACTTCGGCCTTGGAGATCATGTCGCCCAACGGGAAGCGGCAGAATTCCAGCTGCTCACGCGTGGTGGCGAACAGGAACCAGCTCTGGTCGCGCGCCGGATCGGCCGCCTGATGCATTTCCGCACCGTTCGGCCCGTCGACGCGGCGAACATAATGCCCGGTCGCCATCGCCTCGGCGCCAAGGTCGCGGGCCATGCCGAGCAGATCGCCGAATTTCAGATGCTGGTTGCAGGCAATGCAGGGCACCGGGGTCTCGCCGCTGGCGTAGCTATCGGCAAAAGCAGAGATCACGCTGCCGCGGAAGCGCGCTTCGGCGTCGATCACGTAATGCGCGATCCCCAGCCGGTCCGCGACACGTTTCGCGTCGTGAATGTCCTGCCCCGCACAGCATGCACCCTTACGGCCGACGGCGGCGCCGTGGTCATAGAGCTGCAGCGTCACGCCGATAACCTCATGGCCGGCGCGCGCCATCAGCCCGGCCACCACCGAGCTGTCGACCCCACCGGACATGGCAACAACCACGCGCATGAACTATCAGCCGGCGGCGTTGCGCGTGCCGGCAGGCAGCCGCACCACGAGTCCGTCCAGCGCCTCCGACATCACGATCTGGCAGCCCAGGCGCGAGGTCTTTTCCAGCCCGAAGGCCAGGTCCAGCATGTCTTCCTCATCCTCGGTCGGCTTGGCCAGCTTGGCGAACCATTCCGGATCGACGATCACGTGGCAGGTCGAGCAAGCGAGCGAGCCCTCGCACGCACCTTCAATGTCGACGCCATGCTTATGCGCCACTTCCAGCACAGAGAGACCGATCGGCGCGTCCACTTCACGCTTCTGACCGTTACGCTCGATGAAAGTCATTTTTGGCATTGTGTAACCCTTAAGGAATCCAGTGTGGTTAATCGCATCGCCGCCGGCGGCGCAAGGGAGCCACGCGGCACGGCTCATGTTTTTACAGCGCAGCGCGCGAGCATTTTTTCGTAGGCGGCGCAGAAGGCCGGCACCGCTTCGGCCGCCACGTTCCAGGGCAACGACACGCGGATCGCTTGCCCCGCCAGCGTTCCCGCCCCCATCGCCTCCAGCACGTGGCTCGCCGCCACCTTGCCGGAAGAGCAGGCCGAACCGGCGGAGACGGCAATGCCCGCCATGTCCAGCGCGATCAGCTGCATATCCGCCCGCACCCCGGGCAAAGCCAGGCAGCTGGTGTTCGGCAGACGCCGCGCGCCTGCCCCCAGCGCCACCGCGCCCAGCCGCACGCAAAACGCCTCGATCTCATCGCGCCAGGCGGCGATTTTTTCGCCCTCATAGGGCGCCCCCAGAGCAGCGGCGAGGCCGGCAATGGCCGGCAACGATGGCGTGCCGCCGCGCCGCCCCTGCTCCTGGCCGCCACCGGGCAGCAGCGGCGCCACGGCCCGGCCGGCACTCACGATCAGCGCCCCCGCCCCCATCGGCGCACCGAATTTATGGCCGGAAACGGCGATGCTGCTGGCGCCGAGGGCGAACCAGTCGCGATTGTCCCGCCCGACCGCCTGCACCGCATCCACATGCAACAGCGCCCTGTGCGCGGCGCAGATGCGCCCGGCGGCTTCGATATCGTGCAACACCCCGGTCTCGTTGTTCGCCGCCATCAGGCACACCAGCGACGCCGTTTTTTGTGCCGCCAGCAACGCCTCCAGCGCCGCCAGATCCGCCTGGCCGCTGGCCTCCACTTGGATGATCGCGGCTTGAGGCGTCGCGGCGCGAATCGCATCGTGCTCGGTGGCGCCGCGCAGCACGGTTCTGCCGGCACCCAGCGCATGCACGGCCAGGGCATTCGCCTCAGTGGCGCCGGAGCAGAATATCACATCCTTGGCAGCGGCACCGAAAAACTGCGCCACGGTTTCGCGCGCCTCCTCCAGCACGCGCCGCGCCGCGCGGCCGGCGCCATGGACGGAAGACGGATTGGCAAGCCCCATCGCCGCCATGGCCGCCTGCCCCGCTTCGGGCCTCAGCGGCTCCGTCGCGTTGGCATCCAGATAGATCATCGGTTCAGACGATGCGGTCGCGCGCCAGGCTGGCGATCCGGTTTTCCAGATCCGTCAACTCGCTGCGCAGCAGATCGACCTCGTGCAGAAGCGGGTCGAGGCAGGGATCGCAGGGCGTGCCGTAGGCCTCGAAGCGCGGCTTCTTCTGGGAGCGGTCCACCGGGCGGGCGGGAATGCCGACCACCGTGGTCTCGGCCGGTACCGGAGCGATCACCACCGCGTTGGCGCCGATTCGCGCCCCCTCGCCGATATTGATCGCGCCCAGCACCTTCGCACCGGCGCCGATGATCACGTTATTGCCCACGGTGGGGTGACGCTTGCCATGGTCGCTGCTGGTGCCGCCCAAAGTTACCTGATGGTAAATATATACGTCGTCACCGAGCTCCGCGGTCTCTCCGATCACAACACCGAGACCATGGTCGATGATCAGCCGCCGGCCGAGCTTTGCCCCGGGATGAATTTCAATTCCCGTTAAAAACCGGCCGATATGCGAGACGAAACGGCCCAAAGTATACCAGCCGCCCCGCCAGAGCCGGCTGGACAGGCCGTGAATCATCACCGCGTGCAGGCCTGGATAGCACAGCACGACCTCCAAATTCGAACGCGCTGCGGGGTCACGCTCCCGGTACGCCCGCACCGTCTCCGCGAAAAACATAAGGGCCATGCGACATTTCCGTGGATAATCAAACCATAGCGGTCTATATTAGCAGATCTGAGGGGGAACCCAAGGTTAACCCATCCGTAACATCTCCCAGGCCGCGAGGAGCAATTAGGTATCCGAACCCCTTTGGTCAACATTCGGATGAGGCGATCAGCCCCTAATCCTCTGCGTGTCTCCTATAGCAGAGGCGTCCCGCGCCAGCCATTTGAGAAACACGGTTAGATGAAAGACGAGTTAGAGAATGCCTGAAGTCATGTTCGCCGGGCCGGAAGGCCGGCTTGAAGGTCGTTACCACCACGCCAAGGAACGGGGCGCACCGCTGGCGCTGGTTTTGCATCCGCACCCGCTTCATGGCGGCACCATGAACAACCGCATCACCTATTCGATGTACCAGGTGTTCCAGCGCCTGGGCTTTTCGGTCATGCGCTTCAATTTCCGCGGCGTCGGCCGCAGCCAGAGCAAGTTCGACGGCGGCATGGGCGAGATCAACGACGCCGCCGCGGCGCTGGATTGGATGCAGGCGCTCAATCCCGGCCATGGCGGGCTGTGGATCGCCGGCTATTCCTTCGGCGCCTTCGTCGGCATGCAGTTGCTGATGCGCCGCCCTGAAGTGTCGGGCTGGGTCTCCGTGGCACCGCCGGCCGCGCATTACGATTTCGGCTTCCTCGCCCCCTGCCCGTGCGGCGGCCTGATGATCCATGGCGATGCCGACGATCTGGTGCCGGAAAATTCCGTGCGCAAACTGGTCGACAAGCTCAACCTGCAAAAGGGCGTCGCCATCGACTACCGGATTTTCGAAGGCGCGGACCATGTTTTCGCCAACCATGCCGAGAAGATCTCCGAGGCGGTGGAAGGCTATGTGAGCCAGTCCATGGCCCGCAAACAGATGGCGCTTGCCGCGGACTGAGACACGGCAAAGAAAGCGCTACTTTTTGTGAACAAAAAGTAGCAAAAAAACTTTGTGACTTTGGGCCCGTGCCGCTTGAGCGCCGCGGGCCCAAATCCAAGAAAGGGCCGCTTTTTCCAAAAAGCGGCCCTTTCTTTCCTCTACTTTAATTAAAACTATAACCAATGCCGATATTGGCCCCGAACTGCGTGGTCGTGCTGAACGGTTCGTAGAAATAATAATAGCTGTCTCGGGCGCGTGCCGGAATAATTGAAATGCTGCCAATACGCTTTGGCGAACAGATGGAACTGCCCGAAGACGGCATCATCCAGCCCGAGTTCGACCCGCTCCTCCGGCGTCACGCCGAAACCGCCGCTCCAGTTCTCGCTATTGTCGTTGATGCCGCCGCCGGCCAGGCCGAGCAACTCACCCGTGCCAGACGCCACGAAGCCGCCGCCGATCGGCACGTCCAGTCTATAGCCCAGACCGAACAGGCCGGTATGGTAGAACTCATCGCTACTTGCGGGGCCTGGCGCGTCGATATTGCGGTTCCAGGATTGATAGCCGCCCGCCAGGAAAGGGATGGATTCCATCCCGTAAATCATCGGGAAGCCAAGGCCGAGCCGCGCTTCCAGGCGGTTGAACACGGCATGATCGGTGGCGCTGGCAGGGGCGCCGGAGACCAGATAATGCCCGGAATAGCCGATATTGCCGGCATCGAAATTATAGATCAGGGCGCTGTAAATATCGACGCTGGAGGTGTCGCCAGGATGCGTGGGCAGCAAAACGCTGACGCCCACGCCGAAGCCGGGCGTCGCCCCGTTCTCATGATCGCCCGGCACCACATTTTCGCGATATTGCGTGGACATCCCGCCGACGCTGAGATTGACGCTGGTCTCGGCCGCGCTCACCGCCGGACTCGCCCCCTGGGCGGGCTGCACTGCAAGGCATGCCCCCAGCGATAAACCCACGGATAAGGCCCCAAACCGCATCCCTGCCTCGATAATTCCCGCCTCTTCGCTGGAGGCAGCCATTATGTTGAGTTACGGGCCTTTCATTAGCATCGAAGCGGGGGGCAGGATAGAGTATTCGCCCTTAAGTTGTAATTACAAAATGTGGCGCAAAATGTGCTGCTATTTTCCGCGCAATCATCACATTTATCGAGATAGATTTGTAATTTTCGCTTCTATTTTCGATAAATTCTCAAAAAATTTCGAAAATTCAACAAGCTCCGCCCCTGCCCTGGCAGCCCGTCCGTTTTCTTCTGAATGAGGAACAAGGGGACGGCGCGCAGCACTATCCCCGTTTACCCGATCGGCATTGCGTCAGCTGGCGAGCAGCTCTTTCGCCACGTTGCTGTTCAACGCCGCCGCCAGGGACGTGCCGTCGAGCTCATTGGCGATGGCGTCGCGCACGCGGCGCATCACCCGGCGGATCTCGCAGCTTTGCTCGTCCTTGCAATCATCGCAGCGGCGGTAATAGTTCACGCTGACGCAGGAAAGCGGCGCCAGCGGCCCGTCCATGATCCGCACCACCTGGCCGAACGTGATGAGATCCGCCGGTTTGGCGAGCGCATAGCCGCCGCCGCGCCCGCGCCGGCTGCGCACGAGCCCGTTGCGGTTCAGCTCAAGGAGGATCGCCTCAAGAAATTTCTTCGGCAGATTCTGCCGCTCGGCAATTTCACTCACCAACAGCAGCTCGTCGCTATTCTCCCGGGCCAGAACCAGAAGCGCCTGCAGCGCGTACTTACATTTTTGCGACAGCACCGTACTCGTCTTTCCTGCCAAATCTCGGCGCCATGTATAACATGGTTTGTCGATAGGAGATATAAGGTCGCGGTTCGTTTTTTCGCCACTGAGGGCAAAAGGAAGAAAGGCTACTTTTTGTGAACAAAAAGTAGCAAAAAAACTTTTTTACTTTGGGCCGTGCTGTTTCAAACACCTCGGACCCAAAGTCAAAAAAGTTTTTGCGCCGCTTTTTCCAAAAAGCGGCCGCTTCCTATTCTTCCATCAAGCTGCGCCCCACCGCCTCGGCCACTTTGATCCCGTCCACCCCGGCGGAGAGAATGCCGCCGGCATAGCCGGCGCCCTCGCCGGCCGGGTACAGGCCGCGCGTGTTCAGCGAGCAGAAATCCTTGCCCCTGGTGATCCGCACCGGCGCTGACGTCCGGGTTTCCACCCCGGTCAGCACCGCATCGGCGCGGGCGAAACCTTTGATCTGCGCCTCGAAGGCCGGCAGCGCTTCGCGGATCGCCGCGATCGCATAATCCGGCAGGCATGTCGAAAGATCGGTCAGGGTCACGCCCGGCCGGTAGGAGGGGATGACCTCGCCGAACTGTTTCGAGGGCCGTCCGGCCAGAAAATCGCCGACCAGCTGGCCCGGCGCCGCATAGGTGCCGCCGCCTGCCTGGAACGCCGCACTCTCCCAGCGCCGCTGGAATTCAATGCCCGCCAGCACATCGCCCGGATAATCCTCCGGGGTAATGCCGACGACGATGCCGGCATTGGCGTTGCGTTCGTTGCGGGAATACTGGCTCATGCCGTTGGTGACCACACGGCCCGGCTCGGAAGTCGCCGCCACCACCGTGCCGCCCGGACACATGCAAAAACTATAGACCGAGCGGCCATTCGTGGCGTGATGCACCAGCTTGTAATCCGCCGCCCCCAGAATCGGGTGGCCGGCGAAGCTGCCGAAACGGTGGCGGTCGATCATCGATTGCGGATGCTCGATGCGGAAGCCCAAGGAAAAGGGCTTTGCCTCCATATACACGCCGCGCCGGTGCAAGGCCGCGAACGTATCGCGGGAGCTGTGGCCGATCGCCAGCACCACGTGATCGGTCTCGATCCGCTCGCCCAATTCCAGCACCACCGCGCGCACCTGGCCGGCGTCGATCTCGAAATCGCTCACCTTGGTGTCGAACCGGTACTCGCCCCCCAGCGCCTCGATCTTCGCGCGCATGGATTCGACCATGCTGACCAGCCGGAACGTGCCGATATGCGGCTTGGCCACATAAAGGATTTCTTCCGGCGCCCCGGCCTCGACGAATTCCGTCAGCACCTTGCGGCCGAGATGGCGCGGGTCCTTGATCTGCGAATAGAGCTTGCCGTCCGAGAACGTCCCCGCCCCGCCCTCGCCGTATTGCACGTTCGATTCCGGATTCAACTCGCTGCGCCGCCACAGGCCCCAAGTATCCTTGGTGCGTTGGCGCACCACCTTGCCGCGCTCCAGAATCAGCGGCGCGAAGCCCATTTGCGCCAGGACCAGGCCGGCGAAAATCCCGCACGGTCCGGTGCCGATGACCACCGGGCGCTTGGCCGGCGGCCGCTTCGCCCTGGCGACGAACTGATAGTCCAGATCGGGCGAGGGCTCGCCGGCCTGCACCGCCACCGCCAGTTCGGCGTCGATCGTATAGACCAGCTTGATCTCGCTCTTGCGCCGCGCATCCCAGGCCCGGCGATAAATCGTGTAGCTGAGCAGATCCTGAGGCGGCACGCCAAAGCCGGCGCAAATCGCCGCGTGCAATGCCGTTTCGTCATGGCTGATCGGCAGGCGCAATTCGGTCAGCCGGCGCTTGAAGCTCATTACGATATGCTCCCCGGGGCTTTGCAACCGGAAAGGGTGATGTTAAGCGTCAACATCGTAACGTTTACGCAATTATTGCTACTCAGAGTAATTTTCATTGAACCGGACCACATCCGCCCCGTCTATAACGAGGGAACGTCGCCGCCAATGTCACCGAAGCTGATCATCGATATGCGCTGCCTGCAGGACCGTCACCAGGCCCGCCGTTGCATCGGCCTACATGCAAGCTGCGTCATCGGCCGCGCCCCATGGCCATTCATCGGCCTGATCGATCCCGACCTCCCGGCCCTGCCGCCGCATATCGCCGATCTGGCGAAAAGCCTCTCGCCGCATGCTGACATTCCCGACCTGGCGCCCGGCGCGGTGCTGCTCAACCCAGCATCTCTGGGGCCGCCGGACCAAGCCTATCTGGCCCCGCTGTTACGCCGCCCCGGCCTCATCAAGGCCGCTCTGGTCCGTGATTTCCTCCCTTTCGACCACCAGGAAAGCGAGCTCACCTCACCCGTCGAGAGGTTGAAATATTTTACAGCCATGGCTTTGCTGCGGCATTACGACCTGTTCTTCCCGATTTCCGAGGCTTCCGACCAGCGCCTGAAAAGCCTCTACGGCGCGGTCGATTCGCGGGTGACCGGTGTCTCCCTGCCTTATTGGATCCACCGCATCACGCCGCAGGAGCCGCTTCATATCCTCATGACCGGCGACGAGAGTCCGCACCGGAACCCCGAAACGCTGCTGCGCGCCTGTGCCGGCAGTGCAATCCTGTGCAAAGTCCCGGTGGTGATCACCGGCGACTATTCCGCCGCCACCCAGGCACGGCTGCGCGCGCTGTTTCCGGCGCGCTTTCCGGGGCGGGTCTCGGAAATCGAGATGCGCGCGCTCTACGCCGCTTCCATTTGCGTGGTCACGTCCACGCGGGCCGCTTGTTTCTCCCTGCCCATCATCGAAGCCGCGGCGGCACAAAGCCCGGCCGTGGTGTCCGACATTCCCGCGCATCGTGCGCTCGTCAGCGACCCAGCCTTGCGCTTCGCGCCGGACGATGCCGACCGGCTGGCGGCGATTCTCGAACGGCTGGTTCAGGACAAACCCTACCGCGCTTCGGTCGTCGCGCAGCAATGGCCGATGCAGCAGCCCTTTTCCGCCGCTGCGGTGGCCGGCAGGGTCTGGTCGGCGCTCACACTGGCCCGGCCGGCGCTGCAACGCCGGGCCAAGCCCCGCCTCGCCATGATCACCCCGCTGCCGCCGGCCAAATCGGGCGTGGCCGATTATTCCGCCGCCCTGGCGAAAACGCTTGCCGACCGGGTGGCGCTGACGCTCTTCACTGCGGAGACCATGAAGACCTCAGCGCCGCCGCGCCGCAACTTCGACCGGATGATCAGCGCCATCGGCAACTCCACCCTGCACGCCGATATTTACGATCATGCGCTGAAATGCGGCCATGCGACGATCTGCCACGATGCGCGGCTGCTCGACCTGACCGCGGGCCGCGGCCGGGAACATGCCGCCCAGCTCGCCAGCGCGGAAATCGGGCGCAATGTCACAACCCAGGAAATCGCCGACTGGGCGGCCGATGAAGCGACCCGCCAGGCAAGTTTTCTGGGCCCCCTGGCGGAGGCGGCCCGCCCCCTGATTTTTCATGCGCCCCAGCCGGTTGCGCTGGTGCAGAAACGTTTCGGCGCGACCGCGCGGCATCTGCCGCTCGCCATCTACCGCCCGTTCGATGAACCGACGACGCCGGAGACCAGGCAAGCCGCGCGCGCCGCGCTGAAACTCGATCCTGAGCGAAAAATCATCGCCAGTTTCGGCTTCGTCAGCGGCAGTAAGGGCATCGACGAAGCCCTGCTTGCCTTCGCCTTGTTGCGCGAAACGGTCAATTGCGAGCTGCTTTTCGTCGGGGAAATCCAGGATGGCGCGGCCCGTTTTCAAAAGCTCGCGCGCTCCCTCGGGATTGCCGATGCGGTACGCTTTGGCGGAAGCTTTGTCTCGGAATCGGACTATCGCCTGCATCTGCGCGCCATGGATGGCGCGCTGCAACTCCGCCGGGCCGGCACCGGACATATTTCCGGCGCGCTGCAGGATTGCATTGCCGCCGGGCTGCCGGCCGTGGCCAGCCGCGATCTCGCGGAAAACCTGCAGGCACCGCGCTATATTCACCGCGTGTCAGACGAGCTTGACCCGAAGGAGATTGCCCAGGCGCTGGCGGCAATGCTCTACGCGTCGGGGCGGCACAAGCATGAGACCGAGCGTGCCGATTATTGCGCGACCTACAGCATGGCGCGCTATGCGGACTCACTGTTGGAAATTCTCGAGATTTAAGGAAGACAGAGGCCGCTTTTTGGAAAAAGCGGCGCAAAAACTGTTGCTCAGCGCAGCTCCGGTTTCTGGCCTATGCCGGAGCGCTCATGCGTCGTGTTCGCACTCAGCGCGATGGCCAGCAACGCCGCCTCCATCTGCCGGATGACCGGCCTGAGATCCTCGCGCAGCATGATGTCACGGCGCAGGGCAGCGACTTCCGCGCGCAATACAACCAGCTCTTCCTGCAGTTCCGCTTGCATGAACCGCCTTAGCTGGCGCAGCAGAAACTTAACCATAATATGAGCCGCCGCCCGGCCGAACTGCCAACATACCGTGACCTATCCCTGATTTTTATTTCTTTATCAAAACATGCCATGCCCGGGGGCGATGGCGCAACTTAAACAAGCCTAGAAAGAATGCCGCCTTTTGAAAAAAGCGGCGCAAAAACTTTCTCGACTTTGGGCCCGAGGCGCTGAAGCAACACGGGCCCAAATTACAGAAGTTTTTTTGCTACTTTTTGTTCACAAAAAGTAGCCTTCCCTTCCTTACAAAACGCGCACCAGCACATGCTGCTTCTTGCCGGCGGAGAGTTTCATCTCCGTGGCGGGCGGAACTATCTGCCCCTCATCGGCGATCACCGCATCGTTCAGCCGGCCGCCGCCGCCGCGGATCAGGCGCCGCGCCTCGCCATTGCTGGCGGCAAGCCCGGCGCGCACGAACAGCGCGAAAGCGGGCAGCCCAGCGCCGAATTCCGCGGCGGGAATTTCCACGGTCGGCAAGCCTTCCGCCGTGCCACCTTCGGCGAAGATCTTCCGCGCCGTCGCTGCCGCCTCTTCCGCCGCCGCCCGGCCATGGGCAAGACTGGTCGCCTCGGTGGCGAGAATGATTTTCGCCGCGTTGATTTCGGCGCCGCCGAGGCTCTCCAGCCGTGCGATCTCGTCCAGAGGCAGATCGGTGAACAGCCGCATGAAGCGGCCGACATCGGCATCCTCGGTATTCCGCCAGAACTGCCAGTAATGGTAAGGGCTGAGCTTTTCCGCGCTCAGCCAGACCGCGCCGGCAGCGGACTTGCCCATCTTGGCGCCGGAAGCGGTGGTGATGAGCGGCGTGGTCAGGCCGAACACGGTCTTCTGGTCGGTGCGGCGGACCAGCTCGATGCCGGAGACGATATTGCCCCATTGGTCCGATCCGCCCAGCTGCAGCACGACGCCATGGCGGCGGTTGAGCTCGCGGAAATCGTAGCTCTGCAGGATCGAGTAATTGAATTCCAGGAAGGTGAGGCCCTGCTCGCGATCGAGGCGCGATTTCACGGAATTGAATGACAGCATCCGGTTGACCGAGAAATGCGGACCGATTTCACGGAGCATTTCGATATAGCTCAACCGGTCGAGCCAATCGGCATTATTGACCAGCAGCGCCTCCTGCGGGGCGTCGCCGAAGGCGATGAAGGCGCCGAGATTCTTCACGATGCCCTTGAGATTGTCGGCGATCTGCGCGTCGGTCAGCAGTTGGCGCGCCTCTTCGCGGAAAGAGGGATCGCCGATGCGGGTGGTGCCGCCGCCGACCACGGCAACCGGCTTGTGCCCGTGCCTCTGGAACAGGCGCAGCAGCATGATCGGGATCATATGGCCGACATGCAGGCTGTCGGCGGTCAGGTCGAACCCCGCATAGCCGGCGATCCGCCCTTGGGCGCACGCCTCATCCAGCGCCGCCTCGTCGGTGCATTGAAACACAAATCCCCGGGCCTTCGCCTCGGCCAAAAACGCACTTTTTGCCATTTGCCGCTCCTACGAGCGCGCGGGGTAGCACAGAGACCGGCCAGGGCAAAAGCGGAAAGGAAGTGGTTCTTTTTGTGAACAAAAAGAACCAAAAAAACTTTGTTAACTTAGGCCATGCGGGTTTCAGCGGCACGGGCCCAGTTTCAAGAAAGTTTTTGCACCGCTTTTTTCAAAAAGCGGTCACTTTCTTTCTTAGCGGGCCATATTGCGCTAGCACGTGCGCCATGCCCTCCCAACCGCTCCGCGCCATCGGTCTGATGTCCGGCACCTCGCTGGACGGGGTGGATGCCGCCTGGCTGGAAACCGACGGCGAGACCATCACCCGCTTCGGCCCGGCCGCCACGCTGCACTACCAGGATGATTTCCGCGCGGAACTGCGCCAGCTGCTGGATCTCGCTCCCGGCCTCGGACCGGACGCGCCGCTGGTGTGCAAGCTCGAGCAGCGGCTGACCATGGATCATGCCATCGCCGCCGGGCTGCTTGGCCTCGCCGCGGATGTGATCGGCTTTCACGGCCAGACCATTCTCCACGCCCCGGAACGGCACCGCACCTGGCAGATCGGCGACGGCAAGCTGCTGGCGAAGGTCTGCCGCACGCAAGTGGTGTTCGATTTTCGTTCCGCCGATGTCGCGGCTGGCGGCCAGGGCGCGC
Source organism: uncultured Pseudomonadota bacterium (assembly GCA_963798115.1). Taxonomy (GTDB): domain Bacteria; phylum Pseudomonadota; class Alphaproteobacteria; order Acetobacterales; family Acetobacteraceae; genus Acidocella. Next base: position 79,893 of record CAWCRT010000007.1, on the reverse strand, counting down.
CCTTGGCCCCGCTCTTCCACGCCGCTCTCGCCGAAAAGCTCGAAAAACCGCTGCTGGTGGTTAATATCGGCGGCGTCGCGAATGTCACCTATCTGGGCGAAAGCGGAGAAATCTTCGCCTGCGATAGCGGGCCGGGCAATGGGCCGCTCGACGATCTCGCGCAGAAATATCTGGGGACGGCCTATGACAAGGATGGCGCTTTCGCCGCCTCCGGCCGGGTGGACGAGGCGCGCCTCCGCCGGCTGCTCGCTCACCCTTATTTCGCGCAGCCGGCGCCGAAATCGCTGGACCGGCTGACCTTCTCGCAGTTGATCGCAGCGGCGACGGAAGACCTTCCCCCAGCGGACGCGGCCGCCACCCTCGCCGCCTTTTGCACCGCCGCCATTGCCGGCGTGAAGCTGCCGGCGCCGCCGCGCCGCGTGCTGGTCTGCGGCGGCGGGCGCAAGAACAAGGTTCTCATGGCCGGGCTTGCAGCGCGGTTTGCGGCGCCGGTTGAAGCTGTGGAAGCGGTCGGCTGGGATGGCGATGCGCTGGAAGCGCAATGTTTCGCCTATCTCGCGGTGCGCTCACTGCGAGGCCTGCCGCTGTCGCTGCCCGGCACCACCGGCGTTGCCGCGCCCACCCGTGGTGGCGTGCTCGCGTCGATTTCATAAAGCCGCCAGCCTGCTTCGTTCTGGCCAAGCAGGCTGAGCCAGGGCGGCGGGGCGGAGGCCTCCAGACGGTCCCACAAGCTGGTCTTCAGCAAGTCCATGACCGGCGCGTAACGCCCCGGCTGCGGGCAGAACAATTGCCCCTGGGAGCGCACGCCACCGGCTTTAGAACAAAACAAGAACACTTAGAGGGAGGGGAGCAAGGCAGGTAGTTGACCAGCGCCATACCCTGAACCGGCAGCGTTCCTGCATCACGCCGAAAAACAGGTTCATCTCCGCCTTGGGGAGGATGCCGTGTGGCCCCAGCGCAACTTTCAGGAACAAAGAAGGAACAAACCAGCGATCAGCGTCACGCCAGAGCTGTTCCCGCCGCCCGAAAGCTGCCGCGACCTAGTCCCCCTTCTGCCATCCTTGTGCCCCGCGCCCGCCGCCCGCCGGAGCGCCATTTTCATTGCGATGTCAGGCCCTATATCCTGTCGATGGGCAAGAACAACTCCTACGATAAATCCCTCCGCCACGTGCAGATCGAGCTGGTCAAGCTGCAACGCCACGTGATCGCCCAGGGGCACAAGATCCTGGTCATCCTTGAAGGGCGCGACGGCGCCGGCAAGGACGGCACGATCAAGCGCATCACGGAACATCTATCCCCGCGCGATATCCGCGTCGTCGCTTTGCCGAAACCCTCCAACACCGAAGCCACCCAATGGTACTTCCAGCGTTACACGCAGCATTTGCCGGCGGCGGGGGAAATCGTGCTGTTCAACCGCTCCTGGTACAACCGCGCCGGGGTTGAGCATGTGATGGGGTTTTGCACGGAGCAGCAATATCATGAGTTTCTGGGCGCCGCCCCGGTGTTCGAAGCCATGCTGGCCGAAGCCGGGATCACCGTGATCAAATATTATCTCGACATCAGCCGCGCCAAACAGAAGCAACGCCTTGAGAAACGGCGCGAGGACCCGCTGAAACAATGGAAAATCAGCCCGATCGACGAGGCCGCGCTCAAACATTTCGACGATTACACCGAGGCGCGCGACGCCATGCTGCTGGCCACCGACAGCGCCAACGCCCCCTGGATCGTGGTGCGCGCCGACGACAAGAAAGCTGCGCGGCTGGCGGTCATGGCCGACCTGATCAGCCGGGTGGACTATGAGGAAGCCATACCGCATGAGACATTCAGCGACATTCTATGCCGCTTTGATGAAACCTGCCTGACCAACGGGATGCTCGCCTCGTGAACGCATTGCTCGACAAGATCAATTTCAACGCCGATGGGCTGGTGACCGCCATCGCCCAGCAGCACGACACCGGCGAGGTGCTGATGCTGGCCTGGATGAACCGGGAGTCCATCCTGGAGACGCTGCGCACCGGCCAGGTCTGCTATTTCTCGCGCTCGCGGCAGAAACTCTGGCGCAAGGGCGAATCCTCCGGCCAGGTGCAGAAACTGGTCGAGATGCGGCTGGATTGCGACGGCGACGCGCTGCTGCTGCTGGTCGACCAGCAAGGTGTGGCCTGCCATACCGGCCGGCGGAACTGCTTCTACAGCGCCTGGCGCGACGGCGCCCTGGTGGAAATCGCCGCCCCGCTGGTGGCGCCGGAAGAGCTGTACAAGGGCGGTTAACGTTAGAAGAAAGTAGCCGCTTTTTTAAAAAAAGCGGCGCAAAAACTTCTCCTAAATCTGGGCCGGTGGCGCTGACACAAGCACGGCCCAAGTTTAAAAAGTTTTTTGCTTCTTTTTTTCAAAAAAGAAGCCCTTCCTTGCCTTCCTCTTGCTGGCTATTGCCCGATCGACAAAACTTCGCAAAAAAGAATTCAATAAAAAATTGGGGGAGTCCGGCCATGTCTTCAGCTTGTTCGGGTTTTCGGCCAGTGCGCGCATGGCTTGCCATGGCCGCCCTGCTGCTTGTGCTCGGCGGCGGTGGGCTTGCCGCCCTCTCCGGCCCCGCCGCCCGGGCCGACGGCAATGCGAATTTCCCGCAAGCCAGCCTCACCGCCCCGACCGACCCGCGGCTCTGCTCGCACGCGGTAAATATCTCACCCTCGCGGCGGATTGCATGCCCTGCCATACCGGCCCGAACCGTGCGCCCTTTTCCGGCGGTCTGGTCCTCAACACGCCATTCGGCGGCCTGACCACGCCGAACATCACGCCGGACAAGGTGACCGGCATCGGCAACTGGACGGGCACGCAGTTCTGGAACGCGGTGCATGACGGCATCGCCCCCGGTCACAGCTATCTGGTCTTTCCGAAATATCTGTACCCGGCGATGCCATACACGTCTTACACCAAGCTTTCTTATGCCGACGTGATGGCCATTAAGGCCTATCTGTTCTCGCTGCCGCCGGTATCGGCGCCGCCGGCGGCAAATGACCTGAATTTTCCCTTCAACCAGCGCCCGGCGATGCTCGGCTGGCGGGTGCTATTCTTCCGCCCCGGCCCGATGCACATGAAGCCCGGCTGGGACGAGGCGATGAAAAACGGCGCCTATCTGACCGAAGCGCTCGGCCACTGCCAGGAATGCCACACGCCGCGCAACATCATGGGCGCTATGATCGCCGACCGCGCCTTTGCCGGCTCGCCCATCGACGCGTTCTATGCGCCGAACATCTCCTCCGACAAAACCTACGGGGTCGGCGGCTGGCCGCAGGCCGATCTCGTCGCCTACCTGCATAATGACGGCAATATGGCCAAAGGCTCCGCCTACGGGCCGATGCAGGAGGTGGTGCAGAAGTCCATGAGCCAGATCCCCGCGTCGGACGTGGGGGACATCGCGGATTATCTGCAGACCCAGACCGTGCCGCAGGCCCCGCCGCCCGCCCAGGCGATGCACGACAGAGCGAACTCGCTGGCCCTGGGCAAACAGGTCTATGAGGCCAACTGCGCCTCCTGCCATGGCGCGACCGGCGGCGGACTGAACCCGATCATCCCCAATCTCGCCGGCAACTCCTCTGTGACCGCGTTCATGCCTTATAACGTGATCGGCGCGGTGCTGACCGGCATTGGCCCTTGGCGGTCGGGCGGCCCGGCCATGCCGGCCTTTGCCGGCAGCCTCTCCGATGCCGAGATCGCCGGTGTCGCCAATTATGTGCGGACATCCTGGGGAAATAACGGGGTGGCCAACGCCACACCGCAGGATGTGATGAACCTACGCGCCATCGCCGCGTTGCCGGCGGGCGACGACATGCTGGCCGATGTGATGGGCTGCCCGCGCGTCAGCGCTTCTGGCGCTGCCGGCACCGTGGCCGATCCCGGCAACGGGCTGCTCGGCATCTATCAGGGCGCGACGCCGGCCACGCTGCCGAACAAAACGCGCGAACTGATCGCCGCCCTGCGCGGCGCCAACGCCAATGTCAGCCGTACCGACATCACCAACACGCTCATCGCGGCCTACTGCCCGGTGATCGCCCACGAGACGGGGGTGAGCCTGTCTGCTAAACGTGAGGCGCTGGAAAACTTTATCGCCAACGCCCAACCACTGATTGATGAGCCTCTTGCCCCATCCCACTGACAACGACCTGAAGGTGACCGTTCGCACCGTCACCGGCCAGGATATTCTGCCCCTGCTGCCCGACCTCGCGCGGCTGCGCATCGGCGTGTTCCGCGAATGGCCATATATTTATGACGGCGACATCGCCCATGAGGAGGAATATCTCCAGACCTATGTGAAGGCCGAGGGGGCGGCGGTCATCGTTGCCGAGGAAGATGGGAAAGTCGTCGGCGTTTCGACCGGACTGCCGATGAGCGCAACGACGGCGAACATCCAGCAGCCCTTCATCGCGAATGGCTGGGATATCTCCAAGATCTTTTATTTCGGCGAAAGCGTGCTGCTGAAGGCCTATCGCGGCCGCGGCATCGGCGTGAAATTCTTTGCCGCCCGCGAGGCCCACGCCGCGTCCTTCGAGACGACCACGTTCTGTGGCGTGGACCGCCCCAAGACGCATCCTCTGCGCGACCCTGATTACACGCCTCTGGACGGTTTCTGGACGCATCGCGGCTATACCAAACGGCCTGAACTCGCCTGCCGGATGAGCTGGCGCGATGTCGGCGCCGCCGAGGATACGGAAAAGACATTGGTTTTCTGGACCAGATCGCTTACCCGATAGCCCATGAAACTGGCATTTGCTCCGTTCGGCGTCTCCCCGCCGCCGCATTTCGACGCCTTCGTCACCCGCATCGACCGCCTGGCCGCGCAGACCGCGTTGGCCGGCGCCGACCTTCTGGCCCTGCCGGAATATTTTTCCATGGTTTTGGCGGGCGCCCGCATCAAGGCGCCCGACATCGAAGCCGAGCTGGCGGACGTGGTGGACCAGGCCGAGGCGCTGGTGCAGGCTTTGGTGACCATCGCCAGCCGGCACAAGATCTACCTCCTCGGCGGCACCGTGCCGATGCGCGTGGGGGATGAAATCCATAACCGCGCGCCCTTCATCGGCCCGAGCGGCCAGCTCGAATTCCAGGACAAGCAGGCCATGACCCGCTTCGAGGCGGAACGCTGGGGCGTGCATGGCGGCGCCGGCCCGAAAGTCTTCGACACGAAGTTCGGACGCATCGGCGTGTCGATCTGCTACGATTCGGAATTCCCTTTGCATGTGCGCGCCCAGGTGAAGGCTGGCGCGCAGCTGATCCTGGTGCCAAGCTGCACCGACAGTCTCGCCGGGTTCAACCGCGTACGGCTCTGCGCCCGTGCCCGCGCCATCGAGAATCAGTGCTACGTCGGGGTGATTCCCCTGGTCGGCAATGCCCCCTGGTCCGGCGCGATCGACGAGAATCGCGGCCACGCGGCTTTGTTCACGCCGTGCGACCATTTCTTCCCGGCGGACGGCGTGCAGGCGGCCGGCGAGATGGACGAGACGGAACTGCTCTTCACCAGCGTCGATTTCACCGCCATCGAGCGGGTGCGGCGCGAAGGCGGCGTGCTGAACCATCGCGACTGGCACACGGATACCGAAGCCGCGCCCGTCATTCAGCTCGCCTGAAATGACGCGCATTTTCATGATCGCCGGCGAGGCGAGCGGCGACGTTCTGGGCGCGCGGCTGATGACGGCTCTGCGCGCCGAACAGCCGGAGCTGGCGTTTTCCGGCATTGGCGGCGCGCGCATGGAAGAGGCCGGGCTGACCTCGCAATTCCCGATGCAGGAGCTGGCGGTGATGGGGCTCGCCGAGATCCTGCCGCGCATCTTCCTCCTGCGCCGCCGCCTCAACGAAACCGTGGCCGCGATCAAGGCCAGCCGGCCCGACATCGTCGTCACGATCGACAGCCCCGGCTTCTGCCTGCGCGTGCTCAAAGCCCTCTCCGGCACCGGCATCAAGCGCGTGCATTATGTGGCGCCACAGGTCTGGGCCTGGCGGCAGGAACGCGTGAAGAAATTCCCCGGATTATGGGAGGAGCTGCTCTGCCTGCTGCCCTTCGAACCGGAATTTTTCGCGCCGCACGGGCTGCACCCGCTCTTCACGGGCCATCCGGTGCTGGAATTGGGGGCCGATCGCGGCGATGCCACGCGGTTTTGCGCCGCGCATGGGCTGACGCCTGAGGACGTTCCCGTGGTGCTGATGCCGGGCTCGCGCGTGACGGAAACAACCCGCCTTCTGCCGGTATTTCGCGACACCATGGCGCTCCTGGGCGAAAAAATCCCCCGTTTGCGGCCGGTGCTTGCAGCTGCCCCGGTGATCGCCGATGTCGTGGAAGCGCGTACGCGGGATTGGAAAATCCGGCCCATCATCGTGCGCGATGTCGCCACCCGCTACGACGCTTTCGCCGCCGCCCGCGCGGCGCTGACGAAATCCGGCACGTCGACCCTGGAACTTGCCATGGCCGGCGTGCCGATGGCCGTGACCTACCGGGTCAACCCGATCAGCGCCGCAATCGGGCGGCGGCTGATCAAGGTGAAGCATGTGGCCATGATCAACCTGCTCGCCGGCCACGCTTTGGTGCCGGAATTGCTGCAGGAAAACTGCACGCCGCAACAATTGAGCGCGACGCTGCAAAGCCTGCTGACCGACAGCCAGGCCGCCGCCCGCCAGCGCCAGGGCTTTGCCACCGCCTTGGCGAGCCTGCAGGCGCCCGAAGGCAAACCCTCGGCGGCGGCAGCGACGGAGATCTTGCGGCTGTTAGGTTAGATAAGAAAGTGGCCGCTTTTTGAAAAAAGCGGCGCAAAAACTTTTTTGACTCTGGGCCTGAGGCGTTGGAACCGCCCGGGCCCAAGTTTAAAAAAGTTTTTTGCTTCTTTTTTTCAAAAAAGAAGCCCTTCCTTTCTTTGTAAATAAAAAAAGCCCGGACCGAGGTCCGGGCTTTTCCTTTGTTTGTTCTGCTTACTTGCCGGCGAGTGCCACTTCCATGGCCGCCACGGCGCTGATGTTGGTGATGCCGCGCGCGGTGGCGCTCGGCACGACGATGTGCAGCGGCTTTTCCAGCCCCATCAGCATCGGTCCCACCGTCACCCCCTCGCCAGTCGCCTTCACCAGGTTATAGGCGATGTTGGCGGCGTCGAGATTGGGGAAGATCAGCAGATTGGCGGTCCCGCTCAGCGTGGAGTTGGAAATCGCACGGCCGCGGATCTGCTCCACCAGGGCGGCATCGGCATGCATTTCGCCGTCGATTTCGAGATCGGGCATCCGCGCGCGGATCAGCCCCAGCGCCTGGCGCATCTTACGCGCCGACGGCGAGTTCGAGGCCCCGAAATTCGAGTGCGAGAGCAAGGCCGCCTTGGGCGTGAGGCCGAAGCGGTGCACCGTCTCGGCGGCGAGCTGGGTCATCTCGGCGATTTCCTCGGCGTTCGGGTCCACGTTCACATGCGTGTCGCAGAAGAACAGCACACCGGCCTGGAGGATCAACGCCGTCATGGCATAGACGCGCTTGACGCCCGGGCGGCGGGGAATCAACGGCAGGGCATATTCGAACTGCCGCCACCAATCGCCCTGCCCGCCGCAGATGGCCGCGTCGGCCTCGCCTGCAGCCAGCATCATGCCCGCGGCCACGGTCGGCCGCCGGCGCAGCGTGCGTTCCGCCGCTGCCGGAGGCGTGCCGCGCCGTCCCACCTTCTTCTCGTACAACGCCAGCAGCCGCTCATAGAGCGCCTGTTCGTGGTCGAAATCGACGATGCGGACATCCTGGCCCGGCTTCAGGCGCAGGCCGAGCTCGGTGATTTTCTGCGCGATCGTGAGGCCACGGCCGAGCAGGATCGGGTGCGCCAGACCGTCATCGACCACGCTCTGCACGGCGCGCAGCGTGCGCTCATCCTCGCCCTCGGCATAGACCACGCGCGGGCAGGCCTTGCGCGCCACTTCGATGACCGGGCGCAGCAGCTGGCCGGAGCGGAACACGAAGCGCTCCAGCTCATGCTTATAGGCGGCGAAATCCTCGATCGGCTTGCGCGCGACTCCGGCGTCCATGGCGGCGCGCGCCACGGCCGGGGCAATGTGCATGATCAGCCGCGGATCGAAGGGCTTGGGAATGATGTAATCCGGCCCGAACATCGGCGCCTGCCCGCCATAAGCGGCGGCCACGGTTTCCGAGGCTTCGACCCGCGCCAGCTCGGCGATCGCCTCGACGGTGGCGAGCTTCATGCTCTCGGTGATGGCGGTCGCCCGCACATCCAGCGCGCCGCGGAAGATGAAGGGGAAGCAGAGTACGTTGTTGACCTGGTTCGGATAATCCGACCGGCCGGTGGCAACGATCGCATCCGGCCGCTTCGCCCGCACGATCTCAGGGGAGATTTCCGGCTCCGGATTGGCCAGCGCCAGGATCAGCGGGTTCGGCGCGAAAAGCGGCAGCCATTCTTCCTTCAGCACGCGCGGCGCGGAGAGGCCGAGGAACACGTCCGCCCCGGCCAACACTTCCTGCAGCGTGCGGGCGTCGGTCTCACGCGCCACGTCCACGAGCGTCGGGTCGAGATTCGGCCGGCCCTTATACACCACGCCCTGAATGTCGGTCATGGTGATATGTTCCGACGTGGCGCCGAGCGAGATGAGGATGTTCACGCAGGAGAGCGCGGCGGCGCCGGCCCCGGAGGTGACGATCTTGAGGTCTTCGATCTTCTTGTTCTGAACCCTGAGCGCGTTCAGCACCGCCGCACCGACAATGATCGCCGTGCCGTGCTGGTCGTCATGGAAGACCGGGATCGCCATGCGTTTACGCAGCGTCTGCTCGATCTTGAAGCATTCCGGCGCCTTGATGTCCTCAAGATTGATGCCGCCGAACGTGCCTTCCAGGCTGGCGACGATCTCGATGAACTTGTCCGGATCCTGCTCACTCACCTCGATATCGAAACTGTCGATACCGGCGAATTTCTTGAACAGGACGGCCTTGCCTTCCATCACCGGCTTGCCGGCGAGCCCGCCGATATTGCCGAGGCCAAGAACCGCGGTGCCGTTAGTCACCACCCCTACGAGGTTAGCGCGGGACGTATAGTCGAAGGAGCTGTCCGGATCGGCGGCAATCGCCTCACACGCCGCGGCAACGCCGGGGGAGTAAGCGAGCGCCAGGTCGCGCGAGGTTTCCATGCGTTTGGTGGCCGTGATGGCCAGTTTGCCCGGCCTGGGGGAGCGGTGGTACTCCAGCGCTGCTTTGCGTAAGTCTTCATCCATATTTTTTTGGACTCCCGATCCTCAGGGTTCATTCTGCCTAACTGGCAGCCCGTTTCATGCGCCAACCTGTCGCATGAGACAACTGGGTGTTGGCCCAGCGTTGCTCTGGGCTCAGCCTTGCTATGTCTTAGAGGATTGGGGAGGATTTGGATTTCAGGATTGTCCCGCTTTCCGGGACAGTGGTGCGGTCGAGAAGACTCGAACTTCCAAGGGGTTTCCCCCACAAGCACCTCAAGCTTGCGCGTCTACCATTTCGCCACGACCGCATCGGGCTGGGAGCCTATAGACCATGATTCAGACGACGACAACATGGCAAATCACGTCCGGGACCACGGATTATGAATTTGCGCTCGAACGGATGCGCGAGCGGGCTGCCGCCATCCGCGCCGGCACGGCGGAAGAACTTGTGTGGTTGGTCGAGCATCCGCCGCTCTACACCGCCGGAACATCGGCCTCGGCCGCGGATTTGCAGGAGCCTGACCGGTTTCCGACCTACGAAGCCGGGCGCGGCGGCCAATGGACCTATCACGGGCCAGGCCAGCGCGTGGCCTATCTGATGCTCGATCTGCAAAAAACGCATGGCCTCATTCCGCCCCGAGACATACGCAGCTACGTGACGGGGTTGGAACGCTGGGTCATCGCCACGCTGAAAGGCTTTGGAATCAAAGGCGAAACACGCGAGGGCCGAGTCGGCATCTGGGTCGTGACCGGGACGGAGGAAAAGAAGATCGGCGCCATCGGCGTGCGCGTCAGCCGCTGGGTCTCCTGGCATGGCCTTGCGCTGAACGTGCATCCGGACCTCACCCATTTCGGCGGCATCGTGCCCTGCGGCATCCGCGAGCACGGCGTGACCAGCCTCGCGGACCTCGGCGTGGATGCCAGCATGGATGAGGTGGACGCAGCGTTACGGGAGAATTTCTCGGCCATTTTCGGCTAGAGGGTGAAAGTGAGAAGAAGGCTTCTTTTTGTGAACAAAAAGAAGGAAAAGAACTTTGTTAGACTGGACCGCGCTGGTTTCAGCGCCACCGGCCCAGTTTCGAAGAAGTTTTTGCGCCGCTTTCTTGTTTCCAATTGCGCCAGGCGCGGTATTTCCGCTTGCCGCTAACACCCTATATTTCGTTCATGAAAATTTCCGTCCTCGATCAGTCGCCGGCGCGCAGCGGCGTGTCTCCTGACGTCTCGATTCGCGAGACCATCGCCCTCGCCCAGGCCTGCGAGGCTTATGGTTATTATCGCTACTGGCTTTCCGAACACCATAATTCCGATTCGGTGGCCGGCTCGGCGCCGGAAGTGCTGCTAGGCGCGCTGGCCGCGACCACGCGCACCATCCGCCTCGGCAGCGCCGGGATCATGCTGCCGCATTATTCGGCGCTGAAAGTGGCCGAGCAGTTCCGTGTGCTGGAGGCCATCGCGCCCGGGCGAATCGATCTTGGCGTCGGCCGCGCGCCTGGCTCCGACCAGCGCACCGCTTTCGCCCTCAATCCCAACGCCGCGCAGGCGGCGGATGCGTTTCCCAACCAGGTCCAGGACCTGCAAAACTGGGTTCTGGGACGGGAGCTCGCGTTGAACCACCCGTTCCGCGGCGTGCAGGCGCAGCCCGCCGGGCCGCACGCGCCGGAAATGTGGATTCTCGGCAGCTCCGACTATGGCGCCCAGCTCGCCGCCTATTTCGGCCTGCCCTACTGCTTCGCTTATTTCTTTAGTGACGGGCACGGCGCCGCCCAGGCGCTGGAGCTCTACCGCGCCCGCTTCAAGCCCTCGGAATTTCTCGCCGCCCCGCAGGCCGCCATCACCGTTTGGGCCTTCGCCGCCGAGACGCAGGAAGAAGCGGAATATTATTTCCGCTCACGCGCGATGTGGCGGCTGATGCGCGATCGCGGCCGCTATATCCCCTTGCCCACGCCAGAAGAGGTCGAGGCGTTTCCACTCTCCGACATCGACCGCGAACGAATGAAACTCTACCGCGAGGAAGCCTTTATCGGCACCGCCCCGACCGTGGCGGCCCAATTGCGGAACCTCGCCGCCCAGCTCGACGTGCAGGAATTCTCGATCACCTGCGGCGTGTCGGACCCGGCGGCACGGCAAAAATCGTATGAGCTGCTGGCGCGGGAGTTAGGGCTGAAGAAAGAAGGAGAAGTAGAAGGAGAAGGAAGTTAGGCTACTTTTTGTGAACAAAAAGTAGCAAAAAAACTTTGCTACTTCGGGCCCGTGTCGCTCGAGCGCCTCCAGGCCCAAAGTCGAAAAAGTTTTTGCGCCGCTTTTTTCAAAAAGCGGCCACTTACTTATCCTTGCATGGCATCCAGCGCCGCCTGGAGAATCGCCGCAGCGGCGAGCTTGTCGACCAGTTCCGCACGGCGTTCGCGGCTGATACCGGCTTCGATCATCCGTTCATGAGCGTCGGCGGTGGTCAGGCTTTCATCCTGCATCGCCACCGGCAGGCCGGTGGCGGCTGAGAGCGCGTGCGCCCAGTCCCGCGCCGCCTGCGCCCGCGGCCCGATTTTTTGCTCTTCATCCAAGGGCAAGCCGATCACCAGGCCGCCGACCCCTTCCCTCGCGATGATCGCGGCGATTTCGGCCGCGTTCTGTTTCATTTTGGCGCGGGTCAGCACCGCATAGGGGCTGGCGATGCGCCGCCCGACATCGGAGAGCGCCACGCCGATGCGTTTGGAGCCGGGATCGAGCCCGAGCAGGCGGGCATTGGGCGCGAGCTGGCGCGACAATTCAGTAAGGTTGAAGAGCGTCATGCGCGCGGTTATGGTCCGCCCTGGCTTTGAACCCAAGGGATTATTGATGTCGCTCGATACCGCAACGGTACGCCGTATTGCGAAACTGGCCAGAATCCGCGTTGACGACGCCGAAGTCGCGACGCTGCAGACAGAATTGAATGCGATTCTCGGCTATGTGGAACAACTGAACGAGGTGAATGTGGACGGCGTTGAGCCGCTCACCGGCGGCGCGCAAATGGCGCTGCGCCTGCGCGAGGATATCCGCAATGATGGCGAGATCGCCGCGAAGGTCCTCGCCAACGCCCCTGACCGGGTCGATCACTTTTTTGCCGTACCGAAAGTCGTGGAATGAGCCTGACAGATATGACGATCGCCGAGGCCGGTGCGGCCCTGGCGGCGAAGAAGATTTCCGCCGTCGAACTGACGGCGGCGCATAACGAGGCGATCGCGGCGCTGAACCCGCGCCTGAACGCCTTCATCACCACCACGCCGGAGCTGGCTTTGACCCAGGCCCAGGCTGCCGATGCGCGCATCGCCGCCGGCACGGCCGGGCCGCTCACCGGCATTCCGCTGGCGATCAAGGACCTGTTCTGCACCGCCGGCATCCGCACCACCGCCGCCAGCGCCATTCTGCGCCCGTTCGTGCCGCCTTATGAAAGCACGGTCACCCAGCAATTGCTGGATGCCGGCACGGTGTTCCTTGGCAAGGTGAATCTGGACGAATTCGCCATGGGCTCGGCGAACATCACCTCGGCCTATGGCACGGTGGAAAATCCGTGGAAGCGCAACGGCTCCGACGCCAAGCTGGTGCCCGGCGGCTCTTCCGGCGGTTCGGCCGCCGCCGTCGCGGCGCGCCTGGCCTTGGGCGCGACCGGTACCGATACTGGCGGCTCCATCCGCCAGCCTGCCGCCTTCACCGGCCTTGCCGGCATCAAGCCGACTTATGGCCGCTGCTCGCGCTACGGCATCATCGCCTTCGCCTCCTCGCTCGACCAGGCCGGGCCGATCGCCCGCACGGTGGAGGATTGCGCCATCCTGCTGCAGGCGATGTCCGGTTTCGATCCGAAGGATTCCACCAGCGCCGAGCGCGCCGTGCCGGATTTCCGCGCCGCCGTGAAAGGCAGCGTGAAGGGCATGAAGATCGGCATTCCGGCGGAATATCGCATGGACGGCATGAGCCCCGAGATTCTGCGCCTGTGGGAACAGGGCATTGCCTGGCTCAAGGCCGAGGGCGCGGAGATCCGCGAAATTTCCCTGCCGCACACGAAATATGGCCTGCCGGTCTATTATATCGTGGCGCCGGCGGAAGCCTCGTCCAACCTCGCCCGCTATGACGGCGTGCGCTTCGGCGCCCGTGTCGATGGCGAGGATCTGATCGACATGTATGAGCGCACCCGCGCCGCCGGTTTCGGCGCCGAGGTGAAGCGCCGCATCATGATCGGCACCTATGTGCTCTCCGCCGGCTATTACGATGCCTATTATCTGAAGGCGCAGAAAGTGCGGGCGCTGATCCAGCGCGATTTCCAGAATGCTTTCGCCGATGTCGATGCGATCCTGACGCCGACGGCGCCTTCCGCCGCTTTCGGCCTGGGCGAGAAGATGGACGACCCTGTGACGATGTATCTGAACGACGTGTTCACCGTGCCGGCCTCCCTGGCCGGTGTGCCGGCGATGAGCGTGCCGGCCGGGCTCAGCAGCGAAGGCCTGCCGCTTGGCCTGCAGGTGATCGGCAAGCATTTCGACGAAGAGACCGTGTTCGCCGTGTCGGCAGCGCTGGAACGCGGCGCCGGCTTCTCGGCCTTGCCCACCATTCGCGCGGGAGTTTCGGCATGAGCAGCTATCTTCTCCAGGGCAATACCGGGAACTGGGAGATCGTGGTCGGGCTGGAAGTCCATGCCCAGGTGATCTCCGAGGCCAAATTGTTCTCCGGCGCCTCCGCCGAATATGGCGGCGCGCCCAACGCCCATGTCAGCTTCGTCGATGCCGGCTTTCCCGGCATGCTGCCGGTGATCAACCGCGAATGCGTGGCGCAGGCGGTGCGCACCGGGCTGGGCCTCAGGGCGCAGATCAACCTGTTCTCGCGTTTCGACCGCAAGAACTATTTCTATGCCGATCTGCCGAACGGCTATCAGATCAGCCAGTTCGAGCATCCGGTCGTCGGCACCGGCACGGTGGAGATCGAGCTCCAGGACGGCACGATCAAGAAGATCGGCATCACCCGGCTGCATCTGGAACAGGATGCCGGCAAGTCGATGCATGACCAGCATGCCAGCAAGTCGGTGATCGACCTGAACCGCGCGGGCGTGGGGCTGATGGAAATCGTCTCCGAGCCGGACATCCGCTCGCCGGAGGAAGCCGGCGCGTATCTGCGGAAGATCCGCCAGATCGTGCGCTATCTCGGCACCTGCGACGGCAACATGGAAGAAGGCTCCATGCGTGCGGACGTGAATGTGTCCGTGCGCAAGGCGGGCGAAGAGTTCCGCACGCGCTGCGAGATCAAGAACGTCAACTCCGTGCGCTTCGTCATGCATGCGATCGAGGCTGAGGCCCAGCGCCAGATCGCGGTCTGGGAAGCGGGCGGCGTGGTCCAGCAGGAGACCCGGCTCTACGACCCGTCCAAGGGCGAGACCCGCTCGATGCGCTCCAAGGAAGACGCGCATGACTACCGCTATTTCCCCGAGCCTGACCTTCTGCCGCTGGTGCTGGAGCAGGACTGGGTGGATAGCCTGAAGGCCGGCCTGCCCGAACTGCCGGACGACAAGCGCCGCCGCTTCTGCGAGGAATATGGCATCCCCTTCTACGATGCCGGCGTGCTGACCGCCGAGCAGGCCACGGCCGATTTCTATGAGAGCGTGGCCAAGGGGCGCGACGCCAAGCTCGCCGCCAACTGGATCAGCGGCGATTTCTTCGCGGCGCTGAACCGTACCGGCAAGACCATCGAAACCTCGCCGGTCTCCGCCCTGGCGCTCGGCCAGCTGCTCGACCTCATCTCCGACCAGACGATCAATGGCCGCATCGCCAAGGACGTGTTCGAGGAGATGGTCGAGACCGGCGCTTCGCCGTCCGCCATCGTCGAAGCCAAGGGGCTGCGCCAGGTGACCGATACCGGCGCGATCGACGCCGCGGTCACCGCCGTGCTCGCCGCCAACCAGGACAAGGTGGCCGAATATAAGTCCGGCAAGGATAAATTGTTCGGCTTCTTTGTCGGCCAAGTGATGAAGGCCATGGCCGGCAAGGGCAATCCGGCCCTGGTCAACGAGGCTGTTAAGAAGCAGCTTGGTTAAGTAAGGGAAAGTAAGTAGCCGCTTTTTGAAAAAAGCGGCGCAAAAACTTTTTCGACTTTAGGCCCGTGGCGGTGAAGCCGGCACGGGCCAAAACTAACAAAGTTTTTTGCTACTGTTTGTTCACAAAAAGTAGGCCTTTCCTTACTTCCCTTTCCATTCCGGCTTACGCTTAGTCAGGAACGCCTCCATGCCTTCGCGGAAATCCTCGCTCATATAACAGGTGAGCACGAGTTCCTCGGCCTCGATGCGCGACAGGCGGCCAATGCGCAGCAGGGCTTCCTTGGTCACGCGCAATGTGAGGGGCGCGTGCTGTGCGATGGTTTGTGCAAGTTGCGTGGCGCGGGCCAGCAGGGCTTCCCTGCTGTCCACGATCTCCGAGACGAGGCCGATGGCTTTGGCTTCCGGCCCCTCGATCAACCGGGCGGTGAAGATCATTTCCTTCGCCCGCGCCGCGCCCATGAGCCCTGTGAGCCGTGCGTAATTTTCGATGGAGAGGCAATTGCCCAGCGTGCGTGCGATGGGGAAGCCGAATTTCATATCCACCGTGGCGATGCGCAGATCGCACACCGCGGCGATCGCCGCCCCGCCGCCCGTGCAGGCGCCGCAGATGGCGGCGATGGTCGGGACCTTGCAGGTTTCGATGGCGTTCAGCACCGCATCGATCCGCCGCTCATAGGAGATGGCATCCTGCGGCGTTTTGAAGGCGCGGAACTGGTTGATGTCCGTCCCTGCGGCAAAAGCCTTGTCGCCCGCCCCGGTGAGCAGCAGCGCTTTCAGCCCCTGATCCGGCGCCTCGCCGCAGATCTTCGCCAGCGCCTCGTACATGCCGAAGGTGAAAGCGTTGCGCGCCGCCGGGCGATTGAAAGTGACATAGCCAATGCCGTCGCGGATTTCGTAGAGGATTTCCGAATCTTGTGTCTCCATGGGTGTTACTCCGCGACTTTTTGTGAGGCTGAAGGCGCGAAGGCCGCGCCGGATTCGAGCAGGGTGGAAATCTCAGAGTCCGAGAAACCGTTCTCGCGCAGCACCTCCGCCGTGTGTTCGCCATAGAGGGGGGCTGGCCGCCGCACCTCGCCCGGGCTTGCGGAGAATTTGATCGGCAGGCCGAGCGCCTTCACGGGCCCGGCGACCGGATGGGCGGTCTCCACGATCATCTGCCGCGCCTGCACCTGCGGGTCATCGGCCATTTGCAGCACGTCCAGCACCGGCCCCGCCGGCACGCCGGCCGCGTCCAAGGCTTCCAGCCATTCGGCCGATTTTCGGGTCATGAAAATCGCCTCCAGCCGCGCCGTCAGTTCCGGCAGATGGGCCATGCGCCCGCCATTGCTGGCAAAACGCTCATCTGCCGCGAGTTCCGGCGCTTGCAGCACCTCCAGCAGCCTGCGCCAGTTATTCTCGTTCGCCGCGCCGAGCGTGATCGGCAGGTCGGCGGTGCGAAAGGCCTGGTAGGGCGCCATCAACGGATGGCCGGAGCCCAGCGGCCCAGGCGCCGTGCCGGTGGCGAAGGCGATCGCGGTCGGCCAATGCATGAAAGAGACGCCGGCCTCGAGCAGCGATGTGTCCACCATCTGCCCCTGCCCTGTCTGCTTGCAGTGATGCAGCGCGGCGAGAATCCCGATGGTCGCCAGCAACCCCGCGCCGATATCGGCAATCGGCGGGCCAACTTTCACCGGGGCCCGCTTTGGCCCCTCGCCGGTCACGCTCATCACCCCGCTGAGGCCCTGGGCGATCAGGTCGAACCCGCCGCGATCGGCATAGGGGCCGGTACGGCCGAAGCCGGAAATGCTGCAGTAAATCAGCCGTTTATTGCGCGCCTGCAGCGCCTCATAGCCAAGTCCGAGCTTATCCAGCGCACCCTTGCGATAATTCTCGACAAGGATGTCGGCGTTATCCACCAGACGCAGCAAGGCCTCGCGCCCCTCTGGCGATTTCAGGTTCAGCACGATGCCGCGCTTGTTGCGGTTCATCACCATGAAGGCCGCCGATTTGCCCGCGATCGTGGGCGGGGTGGAGCGGCGCGTGTCGTCCCCGCCGGGATATTTTTCCAGCTTGATGACATCGGCGCCCATATCCGCGAGCATCATGCCGCACATCGGCCCGGCCATGACATGCGACATGTCCAGCACTTTGAGTCCGGCCAGCGGCCCGCGTGGTGTGCCCGACTTCTCCGGGTTCTGCATTTTTCACGTCCTCCTTCATCCGGACCAGAAATCTACTCGGCCGCGGCGGGTTCCGCCGTTGCAACAGGCGTTAGAAGCTCCTCGAACGGTTGCTCCGGGTGCATCAGAAAGGCGCAGGCCGCGCCAAGGAGCAGGACGGCGATGGTCATCAAGAATGGCAGATACCAGTTGCCGGTGAGGTCGATGACGTAGCCGGCGATCAAAGGCGAGACGATCGCCGCAAAGGCCGAGCCGCTATTCATCAGCCCCGCCGCGATGCCGGAATATGCCGGCGCGATATCCATCGGCACCGACCAGATCGGCCCGACCACCAGCTCACCGAAGAAAAACGCGCCGGCGAGGCAGAGCGCCACCGCATTGGTGCTGTGCATGTAGAAAATTGGCAGCAGCGAGGTGAGCGCGCCGAGAAAGCCGACGACGATAATCGCGATCCGCGCCAGACGCACATTGCCGGTGGCACGCAGCATGCCATCCGAGATGATCCCGCCCAGCGTGTCGCCGACCACACCGGCGAAAAACACGCTGGAGGAGAACAGTGCCGAATGCTGGATGTTCATATGGTAGTTGTTCTTGAAGAAGAGCGGGATCCAGTTGAGGTACAGCCAAAGCCCCCAGGCATAACAGAAATAGGTCAGCGTGACCGGCCACATGCGGCGGATCAGGCGGCCCCAGGGCACTTTCGGCCTTTCCTGATGCGCCACCGCCGGGGGGCGGCAGGCTGTGCAGTTCCTCAGCCGTGATCGCAGGATGCTCTTTCGGGTCATCGCGGAAATACCAGAACCAGACCAGCACCCAGGCGAAGCTGATGATACCGACGACGATGAAGGAAAGGCGCCAGCTGAGCGCCACCATCAACAGCGCGATGATCGGCGGCGTGACCGCGGTGCCAAGGCGGGAGAAGGCATGGGTCAGCCCCTGCGCATAGCCGCGCTTCTGCTTGGGCACCCAGCTCTGCATGGCCCGTGTCGCGGTCGGGAAGGTCGCGCCCTCGCCGAAACCGAGCAGCAGGCGGAACAGGAAGAGCGAACCGAGGCCACCGACGAAGCCGGTGCCGATGGTCGCCGCCGCCCAGATCAGCCCACCCCAGAACAGGCTCCGCCGCGCCCCGAACCGGTCGGCAATCCAGCCGCCGCCAATCTGGAACAGCAAATACGGATAGGCGAAGGCCGAGAAGACCAGGCCGAGTTCCGTGTTCGAAAGATGCAGGTCGTGCTGGATACCGCTGGCGGCCGTGCCGACATTCACGCGGTCGATATAGGTGATGAAATACATTGCGCAGAGCAGCGCGAGCACGACATTCGTCGCCTTTATTCTGGGGCGCATGATCGTTTCTTCCCATGTTATTTTTGGCGCCGGATTTTTCCGGTCGCTTGAAGGCAAGAAAAGAAAGCAAGAAGCCGCTTTTAAAAAAGCGGCGCAAAAATTTTTTCGACTTTGGGCCCGTGGCTCTCGAGCGGCACGGGCCCAAACTAACAAAGTTTTTTTGCTACTTTTTGTTCACAAAAAGTAGCCTTACTTGTCTTTATTCAGCAGCCGCCTTGCCAAGTGTCGCGTCGAGATCGTTCCGCCCGGCGAGATCGGCAATCGCAGCGGTCACGCCGCCCGGCCGATGCGGCACGCCAGCGGCGGCCAGGCCGCGCTCGATCCCCGCCAGAGCACCGAGCAGCACCACCTCGTTGCACTCGCCGAGATGGCCGATGCGGAACACCCGGCCGGCCAGTTTGGTCAGCCCCGTGCCAAGCGAGATGTTGCAGGTGTCCAGCGTGATCTTGCGGAAGCGGTCGGCATCATGGCCTTCGGGCATCAGCACCGCGGTCAGCACCGGCGAATATTCCTCGGGCTCGACGCACAGCACTTCCAGCCCCCAATGGCGCACGGCGGCACGGGTGGCGGCCGCCAGCCGGCGGTGGCGCAGGAACACCTCGTCCAGCCCTTCCTCCAGCAGCATGGCGATGGATTCCTGCAGGCCGTAGAGCAGCGTCGTCGCCGGGGTGTAGGGGAAGAAGCCGCCGGCATTGGGCTTCAGCATTTCTTCCCAGTCCCAGTAGGAGCGCGGCATTTTGTTGGTCTTGGCGGCGGCGCGCGCTTTCTCGGAAATGGCGTTGAAGCCGAGCCCCGGCGGCAGCATCAGGCCTTTTTGCGAACAGCTGACGGTGACGTCCACGCCCCATTCGTCATGGCGGAAATCCACCGAGGCGAGCGAGGAGATGGTGTCCACCAGGAACAGAGCCGGATGACCGGCATTGTCGATCGCCTTGCGGATCGCGGCGATGCGGCTGGTGGCGCCGGTCGAGGTCTCGTTATGCACCACCATCACGGCCTTGAAGCTGTGCGCCTTGTCCTCGGCGAGCTTGGCCTCGATCGCCGCCGCGTCGGCGCCGCGGCGCCAGTCGCCGGGCAGGAACTCGACTTCGAGCCCCCAGCGCTTGGCCATCTGCTGCCACAGCGTGGCGAAATGCCCGGTCTCGCACATCAGCACCTTGTCGCCGGGCGAGAGCGTGTTGACGATCGCCGCCTCCCAGGCGCCGGTGCCCGAGGAGGGAAAAATGATCACCGGCTGTTTGGTCTTGAAAACCTGCTGGCAGCCGGCCAGCACGTCCTGGCCGAGCTTCTGGAAGGTCGGACCGCGATGGTCGATGACCTGCCGGTCCATGGCGCGCATGACGCGCTCCGGCACCGGGCTCGGGCCCGGAATTTGCAGAAAATGTTGACCCTGTGAATGGCTCATAATTCCCCCTCAGCGAAGCTGATGATGGTGTTCAGGCTTAGAATGCATTTATTCCACGCGGAAGGAAACTGTTTTTGCATTCAATTGTAAATGCATCACGATCGACGCAATATGAACATCTCGCTATAAAGCATTATGCCCGACACCAAAATTCTGCCTGACGCCCGCAGAAATCACCGCCTTCCTGCCGGCGGACATGCCCCCCGAAGCGGGCAAAACCTCGTTGCATGACGAGGTTCTGGCACGGCTGCGCGATTATATCGTCGAGGGCAATCTGAGCGATGGCGCGCGGATCCCCGAACGGGAGCTTTGCACGCAATTCGGCGTCTCCCGCACGCCGCTGCGCGAGGCGTTGAAGGTTCTGGCCTCGGAAGGGCTGGTCGATCTTCTGCCCAATCGCGGCGCGCGGGTACGGGCGCTCAAGACCGAGGATTACAAGGAACTGTTCGACCTGATGGGCGGGCTCGAGGCCCTGGCCGGCCGGCTCGCCTGCGAATCGATCAGCCCGGAGCAATATGCCGAGATCGAGGCGCTGCACCATGAGATGTACGGCTTCTACCTGCGCCGCGACCTGCACGAATATTTCCGCTGCAACCAGCTGATCCATCAGAAGATCGTCGATGCCGCGGGCAACCGCGCGCTTGCCGCCATGTACGCCACCGTGGCCGGGCAGATCAGGCGGCTACGCTATGCCGCCAATCTGGATGCAAAACGCGACCGCTGGGCCGAAGCCGTGCGCGAACATGAGGCGATTCTCGACGCCCTGCGCCGCCGCGCCGGCGCCGAGCTGAGCGACATTCTGTTCAAGCATCTGCGGAACAAGCAGACCGCCGCGCGCGAGAGCCTCACCGAGTAAGTAAGGAAGAAAGGCTACTTTTTGTGAACAAAAAGTAGCAAAAAACTTTGCTACTTTGGGCCCGTGCCATTTCAGCGCCTCAGGCCCAAAGTCGAAAAAGTTTTTGCGCCGCTTTTCCCAAAAAGCGGCCTCTTGCTTACTTTTTTTCCTCAAGCCGGAACGAAAGGCGCAATCAAACCAGAGGCTTCCGCCATGGCCCGGCTTTCCGCGATGGAGGCAGTGACGGCCAGCGCCGCTTCCAGCGCGCGGCGGCCGGCTTCGGCGTCCACCACCACGGGTGCGCCGTCCAGCACCGAGGCGAAGAAGGCCTCATGCTCGGCGGCCAGGGCGTCATGGTCCTGCCAGCCCGCCTGCTCGACACCGAACTCCTCGAAGCCCGGCAGCTTCATGCCGATGCCCCGCCCCACGAGGCTGAGCTTGCGCGCCGCGAAATCCACGGAGAGGTAGCCGGTGCGGGAGAAGATCCGCATCTTGCGCTCGGTCTTGAGTGAAATGCGGCTGGCGGTGATGGTCGCCACCGCGCCGTTAGTGAAGCGGATGCGGGCATTGGCGATGTCGTCATGGGCGCTCGCCACCGGCGCGCCCACCGCGTCCACATGCAGGATCGGCGCATCGGTCAGCGCCAGGATCAGGTCGAGATCGTGGATCATCAAATCAAGGATCACCGACACATCCGTGCCGCGCGGCTTGAACGGGGCGATGCGCACCGCCTCGATATAAAGCGGCGTGCCCATGCGCGCGGTGAGCGCGCCGTGCGCCGCCGAAAACCGTTCCAGATGCCCGACCTGCAGCACCAGACCGGCCGCGCGCGCGATGCCGGCCAGCTCCACCGCCTGGTCCAGCGTGGCGGCAATCGGTTTTTCCACCAGCACATGCTTGCCGGCACGCAAAGCGCGCGCGGCGAGGTCGAAATGAAATTCCGCCGGGGCGGCGATGATGATGGCGTCCGCGACCGCCAGCAGCTCTTCGATGCTGCGCACCGGGCAGCCGGCCTCCCAGGCCACGGCCTTGGCGCGCTCCGCATTCGGGTCGGCCAGGCCGACCAATTTGGCGCGCTTGGCCCCTGCGAGCTTCAGCGCGTGGTAGCGGCCGAAATGCCCGGCTCCGATCAATCCGACGTTCAAGGCTTGTGCCATGTTATGCTGGTATCGCCAGCCGGGGTTGCGCGCAACCGGGAGCACGGCCATACCGCAAACGTTTCCAAGATTTGCGGAGCCAACGTGCTGTATTTTACGCGAGCCAAGAGTTTAGGGATCATGCTGATCTGCGCGCTCGGCATTCTGCTGAGCCTGCCGAATCTGGCGACAAGGCCAGGGGGCTTCCCAAGCTTCCTGCCCTGGACACAGGTACATCTCGGCCTTGACCTACGCGGCGGCAGTTATCTGCTCCTGCAAATCGATTTCCAGGCGGTTGAGAAGCAGGAGCTGAACTCCCTGCTCGACCAGGCGCGCCAGACCATGCGCGGCGCCGGGCTTGGCTATACGGGCCTGCGTGTGGATCTTCCCAATCACCGCGTCGAGATCGATCTGCTCAGCCCAGGCGATGCCCCGGCCGCCCAGGCGGCGCTCGCCAAGCTCATCACCTACGCGCCGGACACCGGCCTGCCCCAACTCGCGGCCACCACCTCCGGCGCCATGGCCTATCTCACCATCCCGCAAGCGGCGCTGGTGGCACGCGAATCGCAGGCGGTGCAGCAATCCATCACCATCATCCAGCGCCGCATTGACGGTTCGGGCGTGCTCAACCCGACCATCGCGCGGCAGGGCTCGGATCAGATCGTCGTGCAGCTGCCCGGCATCTCCGATCCCGAACGCATCCGCACGCTGATCGGCACCACCGCGCATATGACCTTCCAGCTGGTGGACGCGAACGCCGCCCCCGGGCCGAACGCGCCGCTCGGCGACGAGGTGCTGCCGATGTCCACCAACCCGGACCAGACCATGGACGTGTTCTCCAGCGTCGCCGTGGACGGCTCCGAGCTGGAGGACGCCCAGGCCTCGACCGACCCGCAGACCGGGCAATGGGTGGTGAATTTCACGCTGAATTCGGTCGGCGCCCGTCAGTTCGCCGATGTCACCACCACCAATGTCGGCAAATTGTTCGCCATCGTGCTGGACGGCAAGATCATCGAGGCGCCGGTCATCCAGGAGCCGATCACCGGCGGCAGCGGCATGATCAACGGCAATTTCACGGCGCAGTCGGCGACCAACCTTGCGCTGCTGCTGCGCGCCGGCGCCCTGCCCGCGCCGCTGAACATCGTCGAGGAGCAGAGCGTGGGGCCGGAGCTCGGCGCCGATGCGATTCGCGACGGCGCACTCTCGCTCGCCGCCGGCTTCATCCTGGTGCTCTGCTTCATGGGCCTGTTCTACGGCCTGTTCGGCTGGTTCGCGAACATCGCGCTGGTGCTGAACCTCGTGATCATGCTGGCGATCCTCTCGGTCATGGGCGCCACGCTGACCCTGCCCGGCATGGCCGGCATCCTGCTCACGCTCGGCATGGCGGTCGACGCCAACGTGCTCATCAACGAGCGTGTGCGCGAGGAGACGAAGGCCGGGCGCAAGCCGCTCGCGGCCCTCGAGGCCGGGTACAAGCGCGCTTACGGCACGATCATCGACAGTAACGTGACGACGCTGCTCGCGCACATCACGCTGTTCATCTTCGGCTCGCCCCCGGTGCGCGGTTTCGCCGTGACCATCTGCGTGGGCATCATCACCACCATGTTCACCGCCACGGTGCTGGTGCGGCTGATCACCTCGCGCTGGTATATTTCGCGCCGCCCCTCCTCGCTCCCCGTCTGAAAGACCGACCATGTTCGTAAAACCGATGTTCCGTTTCGTCCCCGACGGGACGAAGATTCGCTTCATGAACGGCCGCTTCGCCGGACTGATCACCTCGGCGGTGCTGTCGCTTGCCTCGGTGATCCTGTTTTTCCATCCCGGCCTCAATCTCGGCCTGGATTTCCGCGGCGGCGTGGTGCTGCAGGTGCAAACCGAGCAGCCGGCGGATTTTCCGCACCTGCGCGCCGCCCTCGCCCAGGCCGGCCTTGCCGATGCCGCGCTGCAGAGTTTCGGCCAGGGCGGCAAAGGCGTGCTGATCAGCCTGGAAAGCCGGGCCAATGCGCAGGCCACGCAGACCGCCATCAGCGAGGTTGAATCCGCCCTCTCCACCGCAGCACCTGGCGCCAAGATCCTCAGCACGCAGGCGATCGGCGCTTCGGTCTCCGCGCAGCTTTTCACCCAGGGGCTTGAAGCCCTGGGCCTCAGCTTCGTGATGATCCTGGCTTATATCTGGTTCCGCTTCGAATGGCCGTTCGCCGTTGGCGCGGTGACGACGCTGATCCTGGATACGACCAAGACCATCGGCTTCATGGTAATCACGCGAATTCCCTTCGACCTCGTGACCATCGCCGCGATTCTCACCATCATCGGCTACTCCACCAACGACAAGGTCGTGGTTTATGACCGGGTGCGCGAGAATTTGCGCAAATACAAAACGATGCCGCTGCGCGATCTGATCGATCTGTCCATCAATGAAACATTGAACCGGACCCTCGGCACGTCCGGCACGGTGTTTCTGGCAGCCTTGCCGCTGGCTTTGTTCGGCGGCTCTGCTTTGTCGGGCTTCGCCTGGATCATGCTGTTCGGCATCGTGGTCGGCACGTCCTCGTCGGTTTTCATTGCCGCGCCGATCCTGCTGTTCCTGGGCGAAGGCAAACTGCGCCGTACCAGCGCCCTGCCCAAGGTTAAATCCAGCTGACATTCATATAAGTTTAACGATTTCGGTCGCTTCTTTCTCGGAAAGTCGCTAATGCGTGGAGTATGGGGATTTTTTTCTCGCATACTCTATTTTTTAGACAATCCGACTCATGCGTTCCGACCGGGCACTGATCGCCTCTCTGCGCATCTATTACCAGCCGATCGTCCGGCTGGCTGATCTGTGCCCCGCTTATGTCGAGATCCTGACCCGTGCCGAAGCCGGCGACGGCACGGTCGGGTCCGACGCCGTGATCCATGCCATGAGCGGCGCCGACCGCTCGATGCGCATCACCTCCTCCATCATGCGCGCCACGCTGGCCGAATATAAGGCGTTCCATTTCGGCGGATTCGGCCTGTCGATCGCATTCAACCTGCCGCTCGACGCCATGCTCCATCCGCGGCTGATGGCACGAATCGAGATCGTAAGGGCGCAGACCGGGCTCGGCGCGCGCAATATCCGCTTCGAACTGACCGAACAGCAGCCGGTGCGCGACCTCGAGGCCGCGGGGGCGGCCATCACCAGGCTGCGCCATGCCGGCTACGGTCTGGCGCTGGACGACATCACGCCGGAAACGCCGCATCTGCCGGAGCTGATGGCGCTGCCGATCCGCGCCGTGAAGCTCGACAAGAGCGTGGTGGTCAGCAGCGCCACGGGCGACGAGACATTCATCCGCGAGATCGTGGCGCGCGCCAGGGTCAACGGCCAGACAGTGATCGCCGAAGGCATCGAAACCGCGGAACTCTGCGAACGGATGCGCCGATTCGGCGTGACCCACGGCCAGGGCTTCCTGTTCGCGCATCCGCTCTCAGCCGGGGATTTGCGAAAATTCCTAGTGAAACATTCCGGCGAGACGTTGGAGAGTGCGGGGCTTTAAGGGAAGGAAGTGGCCGCTTTTTGGAAAGAGCGGCGCAAAAACTTTTTTGACTTTGGGCCTGAGGCGCTCGAAACGGCACAGGCCCGAAATAGCAAAGTTTTTTTGCTTCTTTTTGTTCACAAAAAGAAGCGCTTACTTTCTCAAACCAAACCGCCGCAGCGCATCCCGCATCATCTCCATGGCAGCACCACTTTCGCGCTGCACCTCGCCGGGCGGGGGCGGGATTTGCGGCGCGTCGGGGGGCAGCTCCGTATCCGGTTCCAGCTCGCCCGCACGTTCCTCGGCGACCAGCTTCAGCAAATGGGCGAGCACATTGCGCTGCGCCGCGATTTTCAGGAACGGATCGGTTTTCGCGTAGAGCCGCGCCGCCAGGGCGGCGACGTTCCAGTCCTGCTGTTCGAGCTGGCGCAAAATCGCCGCCTCGCGCCGCTGCCGGTGTCCCAGCAGCTCCCGTACCAGCGTCTGCGGCGCCGGCAGCAGCGGGCCATGACCGCCGAGGTACAGCTCGTCATCCCGGTCGAGCAGCCGCTCCAGCGAATGGTAATAGGCCAGCATGTCGCCATCCGGCGGGCTGACGATCGAGGATGACCAGGACATCACATGATCGCCGCTGAACAGGATCTTGCGGCCCATCCGGCAGCCGGCCCGCGAAGCACAGATGGTCGGCGGCATGGCCGGGCGTGAAAACCGCCGTCAGCCCGGCCACCGTGTCACCGTCAGCGAGCGGCATGTCCGGCGTGAAGCCGGGCCTGGCGCTGTGCCGGTAGCCATAGACCGGCGCGCCGGTCGCCGCCTGCAGCGCTGCCACGGCGCCGAAATGGTCGCGATGCGTGTGCGTGAGCAGGATGCGCCGGACCGGCACCGCCCCCGCCCCGGCCAAAATCTCGCGCACATGCTGTGCATCTTCCGGCCCGGGATCGAGCACGCTCAGACCGTCCTCGGCTTCGATGAGGTAGGTGTTGGTGCCCTGATAGGTCATCACGCTGGGGTTCCGCGCGACGATGCGGCGAATACCAGGGAGCACGTCGATAGGCACGCCGCGCTGCGGCTCGGCTTCGGTGAGGAACGGCATGGAAGCATCATGCGGAGCGCGGCGCCGGCTGTAAATGTTAGGAAGCAGCCGCCCTTCCTATCCCAGGGAGTAAAGCAGCCCTAACAGCCCGAACACGCCCGCCACACAGACGATGGCCAGCAAGGCGGCGCCCAGGCCCGGCCGGTCCTTACGGCGGCGGGGCGGCTTTTGCGGCTCCCTTGGCATCATCTTCGGCCCGGTCGGATAATAATCTTTTGCACTCATGACCCTGCACCTCGAAACATCGACATGCGCCGGCTTTTCAGCACCGATTTTTCAGCATTTTCAGTACCGGTTTTCAACAGTTGCCCTGCTTTGTTGGTGCAAGGATGCGCCCGAACCCGCCGGGAGTGCAAGAAAAATGCGACTCGGGCGCGAGATTGCACCGGGAGCGCAAGCCTGTAGTTTGGCAGCATGACGACGATAGATCCGGACGCCAGCCTGCGCGCCTCCCTCAACCGGCACAGGCTGTTTGCCTCCGGCCTGCTCGTGCTCATGGCGGCGCTGACGGTGATCGGTTACGCGCTGCCGGAGAGCATCGGCGCGCGCCTGTTGAGCGATGCGGCGAAAGCCGGCTTCATTGGCGGCGTCGCGGACTGGTTCGCGGTCACCGCCTTGTTCCGCCACCCGCTCGGCCTGCCGATCCCGCACACCGCGATCCTGCCGGCGCAAAAGGAACGGCTCGGCCATGCGCTCGGCCGCTTCGTCGCCAACCATGTGTTCACCGAGGCGGATATCCGCAAATTTCTCGCGACCCTCGATTCGCCGGGGCTCCTGCAGCGCTTCCTGAGCGATCCTGAGGCGACGCGTCCCGCCGCCGAGGCGCTGGCGGGGATGCTTCCGAAATTGCTGGCAACCATCGAGGATGGCCGCGCCCGGCGCCTGCTGGCACGCCTGATTCCGCGCCTGATCGGTGGCCGCGCCGCCGGCGTGGTGGTCGCGAGGGCTTTAGGCGGGCTGGTGGAAGGCGGTCGGCACCAGGAAGTATTTTCTTTCATTCTCAATCAGTTGAAAGAAACTCTTGCGGCGCAGGAAGAGCCCCTGCGCGAGGCGATCAAGGAGCGCGTGCGCGAACAGGGCGGCCGCCTGGTCGGCTGGGCGATCGGCGCCAATGTCGCCTCCCGTGTGCTGACAGCGGTGAATCAAGAGCTGGAGCGCGTCAGCCCGGACAGTTCCGAAATGCGCGACGCGTTCGACGAATGGGCTCGCCGTGAGATCGAAAAGCTCGCGGCCGACCCGGAACGCGCCGCCGAACTCGGCCACTCGCTCCGGGGCGTTCTCGCCCATGACACGGTCAAAGCCTGGGCGTGGGATGTGTGGGCCAGGCTGCGCCGCGCGCTGGAGGCGGATGCGATGCAGCCGCATGGACGCACCGTGGCGGTGATCGAGAGCGCCCTCGTCAGCCTTGCTGACGTGCTGGGGCGCGACGAGACGGCACGCGCCCGGGTCAACGGCGCGGTCGAGCGGCTGGTCATCAGCATGCTCCCGGCGGCACAGGCGCAGCTTGCGGGCTTTATCGGCCAGGTGGTCAGCGCCTGGGACGCCCCGACCATCACCGAAAAGCTCGAACTCCGGGTCGGTAAGGACCTGCAATATATCCGCGTCAACGGCACGCTGGTCGGCTTTCTGCTCGGCGCGCTGATCAGCCTCCTGCTCCTGGCGCTGCCGGGGCACGCACGCTGACCAACTCAGTGTCTTTCATCATCGCAAAGGGTTGCCGGTAAGATGCATATCCACATCCACAATGAGCTGGACCAAATCGACAAGCCGTTCGACCAGGCCGAATGGGACGAAGCCGGCATCGAAGGCCACCGCGTCACCTTCGGCAGCACGCCGGAAGATCTTCTCGCGCAGGCCGAAACCGTCGAAGCACTTATCGCGCCGACGCGAGGGATGAAGAAGCTCGACCTGTTCGCCGCGCCGAAGCTGCGGCTGCTGCAGGTCACCTCCGCCGGGGTGGACAGCCTGCAGCCCTTCGACCGCATTCCCCCAGACGTGCTGATCATGAACAATCGCGGCACGCATAGCGACAAGGCCGGCGAATATGCGCTGATGGCGATCCTGATGCTGGTGAACGCCATGCCACGCCTGGCCACGGCGCAGCGCGAACAGCATTGGCATCATGAATTATGCGGCGTCGCCAAAAACCACCGGCTCACCGTGGTGGGGCTGGGTAGCCTGGGCGGTGCCGCCGCCATGCAGGCCAGCCGGCTCGGCATGCAAGTCACCGCCGTCAACCGCTCTGGCACACCGCACCCGCATTGCACCCGCACCGTGACCAATGCGGCGCTCGACACGGTTCTGCCCGAGACCGACATCCTGCTCCTGGCCTGCCCGCTGACGCCGGAAACCCGCAATCTGCTCTCCGCAGAGCGCATCAAAAAACTGCCCCGCAAGGCAGGCATCATCAATATCGGCCGCGGCCGGCTGGTGGATGAGGAAGCGCTGCTCGACGCGCTGGAGGAAGAGAGGCTCGGCGGCGCGATCCTGGACGTGTTCCACACTGAGCCCCTGCCGCCGGGGCACCGCGCCTGGACGACGAAGAACCTGATCGTCACGCCGCATATGTCGTCGGACGATCCGACCACCTACAACCAGCTGACGCTGCAGATTTTCAAGAAAAACCTCGCAGCCTTGGCGGCCGGGGAGAAGGCGCCGACGGCGATCGATCGGGCACTCGGGTATTAAGGAAGGAAGGGCCGCTTTTTGAAAAAAGCGGCACCAAAAACTTTTTTGAAATTGGGCCTGTGACGCTCGAATGGCACAGGCCCAAATTAGCAAAGTTTTTTTGCTACTTTTTGTTCACAAAAAGTAGCGCTTACCTACCTTAAGCCTTCGGCTTCGCCGGGCCCGTGCCGGCGCCGGACGAGGTGACCACCGCGCCGATCTCTTCCATGTCGGCGGCGGAGAGCGTCAGCGACGCGGCGGCGAGCCAGCCATCGACCTGCTTGGGGCCGCGCGCGCCGACGATCGCGGCGGTGACACCCGGCCAGGCCAGGGTCCAGGCCACGGCCACCGAGGCGGTCGAGACGTTGTAGCGCGCAGCCACCTTCGCCATCGAAGCGGCGACGGCCAGGTTCTTGTCTAGATTCTCGGTGAATTCGACGTTGCGCGAGCGCCAGTCATTCTTCGGCAGGGCGGCGACGCGCTCTTTGCTGAAGGCGCCGGTCAGCAGGCCGGCCTGCATCGGGCTGTACACGATCACGCCGGTATTGTGCTGGTGGCACCAGGCGAGTTCCTTGTCGCCGACTTCGCGCTTGATGGCGGAAAAAGGCGGCTGCAGCGTGTCGACATGGCCGAGCTTCTCGGCGGCCGTCAGCTGCTCGACATTATGGTTGGAGAGGCCGGCGGCGCGGATCTTGCCTTCCTTCTTCAGGTCCAGCAGCACCTGCCAATATTCCTCGACCGGGGTGCCGTCATTGCTCGGCCAATGCATCTGGTACAGGTCGATCTGCTCGACCTCGAGACGCTTGAGCGAGCCTTCAACTTCCCGGCGGATGCTGGCGGGAGCGCCGACGCGCTTGGGCAGCTCGTTCGGGTTCGCCTGGTCGCCGATCAGGCCGCATTTGGTGAAAATGAACGGGCGCTCGGACTTCGGAATGTCGCGCATCGCCGCCGCGACCACTTCTTCGGAGCGGCCAAGGCCGTAGATCGCCGCGGTATCGATCCAGTTCACGCCAACGCGCACGGCATGGTGGATCGCCTCGATGGAGTCCTTATCCTCCTGATCGCCCCAACCGACGGCCCAGTCGCCACCACCGATGGCCCAGGAACCAAAGCCGACCCGTGTGATGTTCATGTCGGTCTTGCCGAACGGAACGGTCGGCAGGCTCGTCTTCATGGTCATTCATCTCTCCGTTAACTGACGTTGGCGTTATTTAGGCGTGGAAGTGATATTTCCAACCACTCGTGGCAGCAATAGGCTGCTTGTGACCGCGCGCCCCTTTGAGGTATGGGAATGGCCCATGAAACCGATCCTCTCCGCGCTGTTTTTTCTAGCTCCCAGTTTGGCTTTTGCCGCCGGCGGCCCGACCGCTCTGGGGCCGAATGGCGGCAAGTTTGGCAACTGGACGGCCGCGACCTATGGCCACGGCGCAGACAAGGCCTGCTACGCTTTCACCAACGCCCAGCATTCCGATCCGGCGATCGCCAAACGCGGCGCGGTGATGCTCACCGTGACCGAGCGCCAAGGCGTACATGACGAGGTCACGCTGAGCGCAGGCTACCCCTATCCGAAGGACGCCAAGGTCACGCTCAGTGTGAACGGCCAGCCGATCGATTTCTACACCCAGGGTGACACCGCCTTCACCGCCAACGGCCATGGCGCGGTCGAAGCCTTCCGCAACGGCGATAGCGCGGAAGCCAAGGGCACCACGCCGCACGGCCATATGGTCACCGACGATTTCTCCCTGTCCGGTTTCTCCGGCGCCTATAGCGCGATTAGCACGGCATGTCCTTAACCGAACTTACCGCCACCGAGCGCGAACGGATCCTCGCCAAGGCGGCGGCCTTCGCGCCGCCGGCCAATGTGCTGCCGGACGGGCGGCGCGACCTGGTGGGCCTCTCGCGCGAGGAGCTGGCGGCCGAAATGGCCGAGGCCGGCGAGAAACCCTTCCGCGCCAAGCAGCTCTGGCACTGGATCTATCATCAGGGCGTGCGCGATTTCGCGGCGATGAGCACCATCGCCAAGCCGTTGCAGGAGAAGCTCGCCGAGCGTTTCGTCATCGGCCGGCCGGAAGTCGCCGCCGATCAGCTCTCGCAGGACGAGACCCGCAAGTTCCTGTTCCGCTTCCGCGATCATGAAGCGGTGGAAACCGTGTATATCCCCGACCCGGTCGAGGATCGCGGCGCTGTTTGCATCTCTTCGCAGGTGGGCTGCACCCTCTCCTGCCGTTTCTGCCATACCGGCACGCAACGCCTGGCGCGCAACCTGTCGGCGGCGGAAATTGTCGGCCAGTTCATGGCCGCGCGCGATGCCTATGGCGAATGGCCGAGCCCGAAAGGCGAGACCCCGCGTCTGCTCTCCACCATCGTGCTGATGGGTATGGGCGAGCCGCTCTACAATTACGAAAACGTCGCGAAAGCCATGAAGATCATCATGGATGGCGAGGGCATCGCTTTGTCGCGGCGGCGCATCACCCTGTCCACCTCCGGCGTGGTGCCGATGATGGACAAGGCGGGCGAGGAGCTGGGGGTTAATCTCGCGGTTTCGCTTCATGCCGTGCGGGACGATCTGCGCGACGAGCTGGTGCCGCTCAACCGCAAATACCCGATCGCCGAACTCATCGCCGCCTGCCGCCGCTATCCCGCAGCGTCCAATGCGCGGCGCATCACCTTCGAATATGTGATGCTAAAGGGGCTGAACGATTCCGAGGCCGATGCGCGGACGCTGGTGAAACTCATCGCCGGGCTGCCGGCGAAGGTGAACCTGATCCCGTTCAACCCCTGGCCGGGCAGCACCTACGAGACCAGCACTCCGGCGGCGATCCGCAAATTCGCGGATATCGTGATGAATGCCGGCTATGCCTCGCCGGTGCGCACCCCGCGTGGCCAGGATATTCTGGCGGCGTGCGGGCAGCTGAAATCCACGATTCAGCCCGCAGTTTAAGGGAAAGAAAGGGAATAAGGCTACTTTTTGTGAACAAAAAGTAGCAAAAAAACTTTGCTAATTTGGGCCTGTGGCGTTTCGACGCCACAGGCCCAAATTCAAAGAAGTTTTTGGCGCCGCTTTTTCCAAAAAGCGGCTCCTTTCTTTTTGGAGTCACAAATGGGCGTATTCCTGATTACCGGCGGCGCCAAAGGCATCGGCGCCGGCATAGCCGCGCGGCTGGTGAAGGACGGCGCGACCGTCATCATCGCCGACAAGGAGCCAGCTCACCTCCCCGGCGCGCGCAGCGTGGTTTGTGACGTCTCGCGCGAGGAAGAGGTGCAGAGCCTCATCGACGGCATCGCCGGCACGGAACAGCGGCTGGACGGGATCGTCTGCAATGCCGGGTTCATGATCCGCAAGCCGGTCGAGACGTTGAGCCTTGCGGAATGGTCCAGCGTGCTCGCCACCAACCTCACCAGCACCTTTCTTCTGGTGAAGTCAGCCGCACCTATGCTGCGCGCGGCCAAAGGCTCGGTGGTCACCATCGCCTCCACCCGCGCCCATATGTCCGAGCCGGACACGGAATCCTACGCCGCCAGCAAAGGCGGGCTGCTCGCCCTCACCCATGCCCTGGCAATCAGCCTCGGGCCGGATATCCGCGTGAACTGCATCTCGCCGGGCTGGATTGACACCCAGCATTACCGCATCCGCACCGAGGACCACGCCCAACATCCCGCCGGCCGGGTCGGCACCGTGGAGGACATGGCGAGCCTGACCGCCTATCTGCTCGGGCCGGACGCTGGCTTCATCACCGGCGCGGAATTCGTCTTGGATGGCGGCATGACGCGGAAGATGATTTACAAGGATTAAGAAAGAGCCGCTTTTTGAAAAAAGCGGCGCAAAAACTTTTTTGTCTTTGGGCCTGAGGCGCCCGAGCCGCACGGGCCCAAAGTCGCAAAGTTTTTTTGCTACTTTTTGTTCACAAAAAGTAGACTTCCTCTCCTTAC
The DNA here is from genome assembly GCA_963798115.1 of uncultured Pseudomonadota bacterium. Lineage (GTDB taxonomy): Bacteria > Pseudomonadota > Alphaproteobacteria > Acetobacterales > Acetobacteraceae > Acidocella. Next base: position 46,595 of record CAWCRT010000007.1, on the reverse strand, counting down.
TGGCCTTCCCGCAAGGCAGATGCTACCGCCCGCGGCGTGAAGAAGATTTTGCAATCCGAAGTGCTGCGGTCGGCGGCGACCTGGTTGGCCGCTTATTATCTACGGCTGGTGTCGAGGACCGTGCGCTGGCGCATTGAAGGCGCGGCGGAACTCCAGCTTTTGGCAAACGACGCGCCGATGATCGTTGCCTTCTGGCATGAGACGATCCCGGCTATGCCGATTCTCTGGCGTCAGGCGCGGCGGCGCGGCATGGTCCGTCCGGCCGTGGTGCTGGCGAGCCGGCATCGCGATGGTCAACTGATCGGCCGTATCATGGAGCGCATGGGCTTGGGGCTGGTGTCGGGTTCTTCGTCACGGGGCGGTGCGGCCGGGCTGCGGAGCCTGCTCAACGCGCTTGGCGACGGCACGCATGTCGCGCTGACACCGGACGGGCCGCGCGGGCCGCGCCGTGTCTGCGCGCCGGGCGTGGCCCAGTTGGCGGCCATGAGCGGCCGGCAGGTGCTGCCCTGCGCCGCCCTTACCAGCCGTGCGAAAATCCTCGGCTCCTGGGACCGGATGCGCCTGCCTCTCCCGTTCGGCCATGGCGTGCTGGTGTGCGGTGAACCAATCACCGTGCCGCGCGAGGCGTGGCAAGAGGGCGTTGCAACCGTGACGGCGGCGCTGAACGCGGCGATCGACCGGGCCGCGGGGCTGTTATGATCATTGCCTATCGCCTCGCCGGCCGGCTCGCCGCCCCTTATCTGCGCCGGTTTCTGCACCGCCGCGCCGCGCGCGGCAAAGAGATTCTGGTCCGCCTGCCCGAGCGTTATGGGGTCTCACAGGTGGTGAGGCCGGTGGGAACGCTGATCTGGCTGCACGCCGCCAGCGTGGGCGAGACGATGTCGGTGCTGCCGGTGATCCAGGCATTGGCCGGCAAGGCGGAAGTGCTGCTGACCACCGGCACCGTCACCTCGGCCAACCTCGCCGCCGCCCGCCTGCCCGCCTTTGCCCGGCACCAGTTCATGCCGCTGGATGTGCCGGGCTGGGGGAAAAGATTTCTCGATCATTGGCGGCCGGATGTGGCGGTGTTCGTGGAGAGCGAATTATGGCCCGGCCTGCTCGCCGAATGCGACCGGCGCAACATTCCGCGCCTGCTGATCAATGCGCGGATTTCCTCGGCATCCGTGCGCAACTGGCAACGCGTGCCACGCCTTGCCCGCCGCATCCTGGCACCGTTTCGCCACGTGCACGCGCAATCGGGCGGCGACGCGGAGAATTTCCGTCGCCTGGGCCTGCGCGACGTACTGGAATGGGGCAATCTGAAATTCTTCACCCGGCCGCTGCCGGTGGACGAAATGCTGCTTGCCGCCTTTCGCGGACAGGTTTCAGGGCCGCATTGGCTGGCCGCGAGCACCCATCCGGGCGAGGAGCAGATCATCCTGCAGACGCATCAGGCGCTGCTGGCCGAATTTCCCGATCTGATCACCGTGATCGTGCCGCGCCATCCTGAACGCGGCGCCGAAATCACCCAGCTTGCCGGCCATGCGCCGCGCCGTGCCTTGGGGGAAGCGCCGCAGGCTGGGCAGATTTACGTCGCCGACACGCTGGGCGAATTGGGGCTGTTCTTCCGCGCCGCCCCCTTCGCCTTTATCGGCAATTCCCTGGTCGGCCATGGCGGGCATAACCTGATCGAGCCGGCCCAGCTCGGCCGCCCTGTGATCACCGGGCCGCATAATGAGAATTTCCTGGAAGCCGCCGCGCGGCTGCGCGCCGCCGCGGCGCTGGTCGAGGTGACGGATTCCGCCGCCCTTACGCAAGCGGTGCGCCACTGGCTGCGTCAGCCGGCGGAGGCAGGTGCCGCCGGTGAGCGCGGCGCCGCCGCCTTGCACACGGCCGAAGACCTGCCGCTGCGCCTGGCTGATCTTATTCTCAAGGAGGCGGGATGAAAGCGCCGGGATTTTGGGCCAAGCGCGGCGTGCTCGCGTATTTGCTCGCACCGCTCGGCGCCATAACCGCCGCCGTCACCGCCCGCCGTGTGAAAAAGCCGGGTTTTACCCCGGGCATCAAAGTCATCTGCGTCGGCAATGCCGGCGTCGGCGGCGCCGGCAAGACGGTGGTGGCGCTGGATCTTCTGCAGCGGCTGAGCGGCCCGCGTTTCGCGCTCACCCGCGGCTATCGCGGCCGGCTGGCCGGGCCGGTGCTGGTCAACCCGACCTTCCACACCCCCGCCGATGTGGGTGACGAGGCATTGCTGCTGGCCACGGCCGCACCCACCATCCTCGCCCATGACCGCGCCGCCGGCGCACGGCTGGCGCTGGCGGAAGGGGCCAAAACGATCGTCATGGATGACGGGCTGCAAAACCCGTCTCTGACCAAGAGCCTGTCGCTGCTGGTGATCGATGGCGGCTATGGTTTCGGCAATTTTCTGCTCCTGCCCGCCGGCCCCTTGCGCGAGCCCGTGTCCGCGGCCGCCGCCCGCGTGCAGGCCGCGGTGCTGATCGGCGAGGATGAGACCGGCGCGCTCGCGCATCTGCCGGCCGCCTTGCCGGTGCTGCGGGCGCGGCTGGTGCCGGACAGCACGGCGGAACTGCGCGGGCGTAAAATCGTCGCCTTCGCCGGGATCGGCCGGCCGGAGAAATTCTTCGCCTCGGTGCGGGCCCTGGGAGGGGATCTGGTCGCCACCCATGAATTTCCCGATCATCACGTGTATAGAGCGAGCGATTCGGCGCGGCTTCTCGGCGCGGCGGCTTCTCAAGGAGCGCAATTGGTGACGACGGCAAAGGACTACGTGAAACTGCCAGACACGCTGCGGGCGGCAAGCGCCGTGGTGACGGTGCGCCTGCACTGGGACGACGAGGCGGCGTTGGAGCGGCTGCTGGCATGAGCGCCCCCGAACTGAAACCCGTGCCTCTGGCGCATAAGGCCGAGGCCGCCCTGGTGCGCGCGGCCCTGGCCCTGTTCCGTGCATTGCCGATCGCCACGGCGTCGCGCCTGAGCGGCGGCCTGGCCAAGACCATCGGCCCGCTGATCCCGGTCTCGAAGGTCGCGGACCGCAACCTGCAGGCAGCGATGCCAGAACTCGACGCAAGTCGCGCGCAAGAAAATCGTCGCCGAAGTGTGGGAGAATCTCGGCAGCACGGTCGCCGAGCTGGCGCAGATCGGCAACCTGCATGAGAGCGCATCGGGCCCCGGCTATTACGTCACCGGCTGGGACGAGCATGTCGCCCCGGCTTTGCCGCAAGATGGACCGGCGATCTTTTTCACCGGCCATATCGGCAATTGGGAGATCATCCCGCCCGCCGCCTATGCGCGCGGCGTGGATATCGGCTTCATGTACCGCGCCGCCAGCAACAGCCTGGTCAACGACATCATCCTGCGCCTGCGCGAAGCGAATTTTCAGCGCAAGGTGACGATGTTCCCGAAGGGGGGCAGCGGCGCCCGGCAGGCCTATGCGCATATGATGCGCGGCCAGAATCTCGGCCTGCTGATGGACCAGAAACTCGATAACGGCATCGCCGTGCCGTTCTTCGGCCGCCCGGCCATGACCGGCCCGGCACTGGCGAGTTTCGCCCTTAAATTCAAATGCCCGGTCTTTCCCGTGCGGGCCGTGCGCGTGGGCCCGGCCCGGTTGCATGTGATCTACGAGGCGCCAATGACCCTGCCCGATAGCGGCGACAAGGAGCGCGACGTGCTGACCATGACCACGGATATGAACAATATTCTCGAGCGCTGGATCCGCGAGACGCCGGGCGCCTGGCTCTGGCTGCACCGGCGTTGGCCGAAAACGCCGCGATGAAGGAAGGAGAAAGGAAGGAAGTGGCCGCTTTTTGAAAAAAGCGGCGCAAAAACTTTTTGAAACTGGGCCCGTGGCAGCGAAGCCAGCACGGCCCAAATTAACAAAGTTTTTTTGCTTCTTTTTGTTCACAAAAAGAAGCCCTTCCTTTTCCCTGGTGCGATTGATCTAAGGTATAGAGTGGCAAGCGATGGGATTCTGGCACGAAAAGACCCTGGCGGAGATGAGCAAGGCCGAGTGGGAATCGCTCTGCGACGGCTGCGGCCGCTGCTGCCTGCACAAGCTCCGCGACGAGGACACCGATGAGCTCAGCTTCACCAATGTCGCCTGTGCGCTGCTGGATGTGAAAACCGCGCGCTTTGCGGCGATTATGCGCGGCGGCGGACGAAGATCCCCGATTGCGTGCAGCTGACCCCGAAAAAGCTGAAAAAAATGGATTGGCTGCCGCCGAGCTGCGCCTATCGCCGGCTGCAGGAGGGCAAGGACCTGCCGTCCTGGCATCCGCTGATCACCGGACGCGCGGAGAGCGTGATCGAGGCCGGGGCCAGCGTTGCGGGGCGGGCGATCAGCGAGCGCGATGCCGGCCCCCTGGAACATCATCTCGCCGAATGGCCCGGCCAGCCGCCACGCCGGCCATGAGCACGCAGATCACCACCGAGCTGGTGCCCATCCAAGGCGCGCTGGCCCAGGTGGCGTTCCGCCGTTCCACGCGCGCGCGTAAAATCTCGCTGCGGATCGATCCGGCCCAAGGCGGTGTGGTCATCACTTTACCGCTGCGCGCCTCGCGCCGCGCCGGGCTGGCGCTGCTGCAGGCGCATGAAGCCTGGGTGGCGGAGCGGCTGGCCGCCTTGCCCGAGCGCCCTGCCCTTTATCCCCGGCGCCAATGTGCCCGTGCATGGCAGGCCGCATGAAATCTGCCCGGTGCCGAGCGGGCGTGGCGGTGCCTGGATCGAGGAAGGGCGCATCCTGGTCACCGGCCAGCCGGAATTTCTGAGCCGCCGCGTCGCCGATTGCCTGAAACGTCTGGCGCGCCAGGAGCTGACCGCGCAGGCGGCTTCCAAGGCCCAACTCGCCGGGCTCAGCCCCAGATGCGTGCGGGTCAAGGATACGCGCACACGCTGGGGCTCCTGCGCGCCGGATGGGACACTCGCTTTTTGCTGGCGGCTGATCTGCGCGCCTGATTTCGTTCAGGATTATGTGGTCGGCCACGAGGTCGCGCATTTGCGGCACATGAATCACGGCCGGCATTTCTGGGCGCTGACCGACGAACTCACGCCGCACCGCACCGCCGCCAGTGCCTGGCTGGACCATAACGGCCCGGCCCTATTGAGGATCGGCTGACCGCTCTTATCTGTCAGCGGAGCGAGTGGCTCGAACCGTTCGCCGTCCGCAGAAGAGAGAGAGTGTCCGTTCATGAAAGCCGTCGCCTTTACCCACTCCAAGCCGATCACCGATCCTGATTCGCTCATCGATATCGAAGTCGCCGTTCCGGTGCCGCGCCATCACGATCTGCTGGTGGAAGTCAAAGCCGTTTCCGTGAATCCGGTCGATACGAAAATCCGTGTGGGCGGCGAACCGCTCGGTGAGCCCCGCGTGCTCGGCTTCGATGCCGCCGGCATTGTCCGCGCCATCGGCCCGGAAGTGCAGAATTTCGCGGTTGGCGACGAAGTGTTCTACGCCGGCGTGCCGAACCGGCCCGGCACGAACGCCGAATTCCATCTCGTCGATCACCGCATCGTCGGCCACAAGCCGAAGACGCTGAGCTTCGCCGAGGCGGCGGCGCTGCCCCTCACCTCGCTCACCGCCTGGGAGATGCTGTTCGACCGTTTCCGCATCCCGCGCAGCCCTGGACTCTCGCGGCACGCTGCTGATCGTCGGCGGCGCCGGCGGTGTCGGCTCGATCGCCATCCAGCTGGCCGCGAAACTCACCGGCCTCGACATCATCGCCACCGCCTCACGGCCGGAAACGGCGCAATGGTGCCGCGAGCTGGGCGCCCATCATGTCATCAACCATCATGAGGACATGGCGGCGCAACTCGCGGCCTTCGGCCTGCCCGCGCCGGATTATGTGTTCTGCGTCACCAATCAGCGCACGCATTTCAAGAAGCTGACCGAGCTGATGGCCCCTGAAGGCGCCATCGCCATCATCGAATCCAGCACCGGCACGGTCGATGTCTCCGCGCTGATCCGCAAATGCGGCACGCTGCACACGGAATATATGTTCGCCCGCGGCGTGCTGCACACGCCGACCATGGAGCAGCAGCATCTCATACTTGAAGCGGTCGCCCATCTCGTCGATAACGGGACGTTAAAGACGACCATGACGGCCAATTACGGCACCATCAATGCGGCGAACCTGAAGCGCGCGCATGCTGCCATCGAGGCGGGAAGAACCCGCGGCAAAATCGTTCTGGAAGGATTTTAAAAAGAATGCAGATGAAAGAACTCGGCCGGTCCGGCCTGAAGCTGCCGTCCATCATGTTCGGCGCCAACGTGTTCGGCTGGACCGCCGACACCGCGGCCTCGTTCCGCCTGCTGGACGCTCTGTTGGATGTCGGGCTGAACGCGATCGACACCGCCGATGCCTATTCGCGCTGGGTGCCGGGCCATAAAGGCGGCGAGTCCGAGGCGATCATGGGCGTGTGGATGAAGGAGCGGAAAAACCGCGACAAGGTGATCATCGCCACCAAGGTCGGTATGGATCTCGGGGCGGGCAAGAGCGGCCTTTCCGCCAAGCGGATCGAATATGCCGTGGAAGCCTCGCTGATCCGGCTGCAGACCGATTATATCGACCTCTACCAGGCGCATAAGGATGACGAGGCAACCCCGCTCGAAGAGACGCTGGAAGCCTTCGGCAAGCTGGTGAAGGCCGGCAAGGTGCGCGTGCTCGGCGCCTCGAACTATACGGCCCCGCGCCTGGCCGAGGCTCTGGCGGTCTCGGAAAAGCTCGGCCTGCCGCGCTATAAATCGCTGCAGCCGCATTACAACCTCGCCGAACGGGCGATCTTCGAAGATGAGCTCGGCCCGTTCTGCCGCGAGACTGCAGCTGGGCGTGATCAGCTATTACAGCCTCGCCTCCGGCTTCCTCTCCGGCAAATATCGCAGTGCCGCCGACGCGCAGAACAAAGCGCGCAGCGCCGGCGTGCAGAAGTACCTTAATGAAAAGGGCTTTGCGCTGCTGAAGGTGCTGGACGCTCAGGCGGCACGGTTCAATGCCACCCCGGCGCAGGTCGCGCTGGCCTGGTTGATTGCCCGGCCGGAAGTGACCGCGCCGATCGCCAGCGCCACCAGCCTGGAGCAGTTGCAGGATCTGGCCAAGGCCTCGCACCTGGCCCTGGACGGCGACGCCATCCAGGCGCTCGATGCCGCCAGCGCTGGGTTCTGAGGGATAGAAAGGAAGTAGCCGCTTTTTGAAAAAAGCGGCGCAAAAACTTTTGTTAGTTTGGGACTGTGGCGGTGAAACCGGCACGGCCCAAACTACAAAAAGTTTTTTTGCTACTTTTTGTTCACAAAAAGTAGCCTTTCTCTTGTTAATCATCATATTTATCAATTGGTTCTGGAAAACCGCCTTCGCGCGGCGTAACCTCTTCCTATGACGCTCGATCAGCTTCGGATTTTCATCGCGGTCGCGGAACGCCAGCATGTGACGCGGGCGGCTGAAGCGTTGCATCTCGGCCAGTCTGCGGTCAGCGCCGCGATCGCGGCGCTGGAGGCGCGGCATGATACCAAGCTGTTTCACCGCGTTGGGCGCGGGATCGAGCTGACCGAAGCGGGAGCGCTGTTTCTCAATGCGGCGCGCGGCGTTTTAGCCCAGGCAGAGGCAGCGGAACTGCTCTTGAGCGAACTCAGCGGCGGCAAGCACGGCACGCTGCTGGTCCAGGCAAGCCAGACGATTTCCAGCTACTGGCTGCCTCGGCATCTGGTGGCGTTCCGCCGCCAGCACGCGAACATCGATATTCGTCTGGCCATCGGCAACACCGCTCAGGTGGCGCAGGCGGTGCATCGCGGCGAGGCGGAGCTGGGCTTTGTCGAGGGGGCGGTCGACGATCCGGCTCTGCTCAGCCAACGGGTGGCGCGGGATAAGATGATCGTGGTTGTCGGCCCGGATCATCCATGGGCGGAGCGAAATTCCCTGGCGCCGGAAGAATTGCTGGAGAGCGACTGGGTGCTGCGCGAGCGCGGCTCCGGCACACGTTCGGAATTCGAGCAGACGCTGGCGCAGTTCGGCCTGCCGGCCAAGGCGCTGCGCGTGGCGCTGGAACTGCCCGCCAATGAAGCGGTGCGTGGCGCGGTCGAGGCCGGGCTTGGGGCCACCGCCATCTCCGCCTCGGTGGCGGCGCCCAGCCTTGAAGCCGGCTTATTGCATCATGTGAAATTCGCTTTGCCGGAGCGCGATTTCCATGTCCTGCGCCATGCCGAACGCTATCAGAGCCATGCGGCGGCTGCGTTCGTGGCGATGCTGGCCGGTGGTTGAAGAGGCCTAATCCACCTTCACGCCATCAGGCGCATTCGCTTCCAGCAGGGTTGCGAAGCGCCGGAACTGGGGTTCGCGCGGGTCGCTGGCGCGCCAGATCAGGCTGATCCGCCGCCCGGCATTGGGCTGATCGAGCCCCCGGCAGTCGATCAGGTTGGCAATATCCGGCCGCGCCCGCACCGCCAAGGCCGGCAGCAGCGAATAGCCCTCCCCGGCCGCGATCATATGCCACAACGTCTCCAGGCTGGTGGCGTGGCGCGTGGCGCGCGGCGCGCCGGTGCAGAGATCCAACGCCTGCTCCCGCAGGCAATGCCCCTCATCCAGCAGCAGCAGATCGTCGTGCGGCAGAACGTCGAGCTGAATATGCGGCAGCGCGTTCAGCGGATGCCGCCGCGGCGTGGCCAGACATGAAGGGCTCAAAAAACAGCGCCTGGTGCGCAAGACCGGCAGGTCCGGCGTCATCACTGCGAGAATCACATCCAGGGCGCCATGGCGGAGCCGCTCGACCAGCGCCGAAGTGCGGTTCTCGGTCAGGCGCAGCGATACGTCAGGCAGCTCGTCGCGCAACAGCGTCAGGACCGCCGGCAAATAATAAGGCCCCAGCGTTTCGATCGCGCCGAGTTGCAAAATGCCCGTTAAATCCGTGCTCTGGCGGCCCAGGGCCAGCAAATGCCGGGCCTCGGAAAGGATCCGGTCGATATGCATGAGCAGGATTTCGCCCTGCGCGGTGACGGCCACACGGCGCTTGGTGCGCTCGAAAATCGGCACGCCGAGATGGGCTTCCAGCTTGCGCACCTGCTCGGACAAAGCCGGCTGACTGACACCGCAGCGTTCCGCGGCACGGCCAAAATGTTTCAGCTCCGAGACCGCTTCAACATATTCAAGATCGCGCAGAGATAGGCCGGACAGGGATTTTGACATCGCTGCTCTATTAGTAGGTTCCGTCGATCACTGAAACATGGAAAATCGACTGCACCTATGAGGGATTGTCACCTCCGGCGTTCTGGCGGCGAGAAAAAGGCAAGGTCAGCCGCGTAGCTACAAGGAAGAAAGGCTACTTTTTGTGAACAAAAAGTAGCAAAAAAACTTTGTTATTCTGGGCCGTGCTGGTTTCGCTGCCACGGGCCCAAGTCAAAAAACTTTTTGCGCCGCTTTTTCCAAAAAGCGGCCACTTACTTTCTTCCTTAAAATACAGCGCCGGTGAGTTGCAGGCTGATGGCCGCATAATGCATCGCACCGGCGACCAAAATCAGCAGATGCCAGAGCGGGTTGTTGAATTTCAGGGGCATAGCCTGCAGCACCGCGCCCACCGTGTAAACGATGCCGCCGCCCAGGATCAGCGCCAGCACCTCGCCATGCAGCCGGTCCACACAATCCTGAAGCAGCGTCAGCAGCATCCAACCCATGACCAGATAAAGGCCCATCAGAAGTCGCTCGAAACGCCGCGGATAACGCAGCGTGATAAATATGCCGAGCGCGGCGAGGCTCCAGACGCTCAGGCAGAGGGCCAACCCGTGCCGGCCGTAAAGAGTGACGACACAGATCGGCGTGTAGGTGCCGGCGATCATGACAAAGATCATGGCGCGGTCGAGGCGCCTTAGCCGCTCTTTCGCCAGACAGTCAGGACAAAGCTGGTAGGCAGCCGATGCGCCCAGCATGCCGATGATACCGGCGGCATAAAGGACGCTGGCAATGGTGGTCTCAACGCCGAAAGCGGAAGCCCGCTCGACCAGCGCGATGGCGGCGAACAGGCCGAGCGGCACACCAATGGCGTGAACAGCGGCATCGGCCGCCCTTTCGGCCAGGCTATAAGACGGAAATTTGTAATATCCGGTCAAAAAACCGGATCAAGCGGCGATGGCGGCGTGCCACCCGCTTCAAGCACCTCGCCCGCGGCCAGCAGCAGATCCTCGCGGAACCGCCCGGCCAGCAATTGCACCCCCGTCGTGGTGCGCCCCACCTGCGCAGTTGAGACCGTCAACGCAGGCAAACCGGTAAGCGCGAGGCCGATCTGCGTGAGCTGCGCCCGCCAGACCCTGGAAAAATCCGTCATGTCCAGCTGATCCGGAAAGGGCAGCTCCGCCGAGACCGGCAGCAGCAGCAGCGGATGTTTGTGCAGCAGCAGCTGATAGTCGCGGATGATGGTGCTGCGGCGCACCAAAGCCCGGAGATAGCCCTCAGCCGAAACGTGACCCAACAGGGCTTTGACCTCGGCGATGACGGCAATGGCGCCGGGGTCGCCATCCTGCGCCGTCATCTCCTCCCAGGGCGCAAAACTCTCGCCGATCCAGAGCCGCACCTGCAATTCCACGGCCTCGTCGAGGGCGGGAATATCGTCCAGCTCGGCAACATCCCAGCCGGCATCGCGGAGCCGCGCTGCGGCATCCACCAGCGCCTCTTCCACTTCCGGCACGATGTCCTGCCCGCCCGGACGCCGCACCAGGGCCGCGCGGCGCGGCTGGTCGGAAAATTCCAGCGGGGCCGGCACCCACCACGGGTCACGCGCATCGAACCCCGCCATCGCGACCAGGCCGAGGCGCAGATCCGCGATGGAGCGGCCGATCGGACCGGACACGGCGGTGAGCTGCGGGCCGATCGGCCGCTCCGGGCCGCTGGCATTATAAGCGGCGACGCGGCCGAGGCTGGGACGCAGCCCGTGCACCCCGCAGGCATAAGCTGGATAACGGATGGAGCCTGCAATGTCGGTGCCATGCGCGAGATGGCCGATGCCGGCGGTGACGGCAGCAGCCGCCCCGCCCGACGAGCCGCCCGGGGTGCGCGACGGGTCACGCGGGTTTTTCGTGGCGCCATGGAGCAGACCATCGGTAAACCAGCGCAGCGAGAAAGCCGGCGTGTTGGTGCGGCCGAGAATCACCGCGCCGGCGCGGCGCAGATTCGTCACCACCGGACTATCATGCTCGGCAATGTTGCGCGCCTGCAGCCGCGTGCCATTGGTGGTGGCGAAATGTTTCTGGTCGAGATTGGTTTTCACCGTCACCGGCACGCCGACAAGGATCCCGGGCTCCTCGCCGCGCGCGAGAGCGGTATCCACCGCATCCGCCTGGGCGAGCACATCCTCGGCGCGGTAATCGACGACGGCATTGATCGCGGGATTGACCGCCACAAGCCGCGCCAGCGCCGCCTGTGCGGCCTCCCGGGCGGAGATTTTGCGGCTTCTTATGTTCTGCGCAAGCTCGGTTGCGGACAATCGCCAGATTTCGTCCAACGCCTCCTCCTCATAAACCGCGACATTTGTTTCGCTAGTTTAAGAGGTTTTTGCGCCGGCACGCCAGCCGGTTTCCCAAAACGCCGCCTCACATTCCGTAGCCTGGATGAAAATCTTCAGCAGCGCGTCATAGCGCGCCGCGCCGCCACGGCTGACCGCCAGCCGTTCCAGCATGGCCATCGTCTCGACGACCGAACGGTTATAGTCAGGACCGGAATAGGTCGCGATCCATTCAGCATAGGGATTTCCAGGGCGCAGCCCCTCATTCAACATGGCGCCGATTTCCGCATAACCGGCGATGCAGGGGGCGAGCGCGACCATCAGATCCAGCGCGTCGCCGGCCTGCCCGAGCTCCAGAACGTAACGGGTGTAGGCGATCATCTCCAGGGCTGGCTGCGCCGCGCGCATTTGCGCCTCACCGAGGCCCCAGCCGGCGCAATAGCCCACATGCAGGGGCATCTCGCCGGTCAGCAACACATTGGCGGTGGCCAGCGCGGCGCGCATGTCGCCCGGCTCCTCAAGCTTGTAGGCGAGCAGCACATAGGCGCGGGCATACTGGATCAGGAACAGATAATCCTGCACCAGAAATTCCCTGAACTTCTCCTCCGGCAGCGAGCCATCGCCCAAGGCCAGAACAAAAGGATGCCGGATATAGCGCGACCAGGGGCCGGCGGCGTCTGCACGGAGCCGATCGAAAAAGGGGGTGTCTGTCATGCTGACAGGCTAAAGCATGGCGGATTAGGAAGGGAAGGAAGGCTACTTTTTGTGAACAAAAAGTAGCAAAAAAACTTTACTACTTTGGGCCCGTGCCGTTCGAGCACCTCAGGCCCAATTCAAAAAAGTTTTTGCGCCGCTTTTTCCAAAAAGCGGCCACTTACTTCCTCTCACACAATCGGAAAGGGCGACATCCCTGCCCCCGGATCGACGAAAATCAGATGATCCTGCACTTCCTTCACGCCGGGGGCGTTCTCGGCAATGACGATCACCGCCTGGCGCTCCTCGTTGCTGAAAATCGTACCCTCGAGATTCACGATCTTTTCCTTCACCTCGACCTTGATGCTGGATCGCGGCGCCCATTTGGCATGGGCGAGTTCATTCTTGATATAGGCACCGATCTCCTCGTCGGTCCGTTCCTCGGGCATTTCGACCAGCTTGAGCGCCAGCGCCCGTAACACATCTGCCCGGCTGATGATGCCGACCATGCGGCCGTCTTCCAGTACTGGCAGGCGTTTCACATGCTGTTGCAGCATCAGCCGCGCCACCTCGGCCAGATCGGTCTCCGGACTCACAGAAATCGGGTTCGGCGTCATCACCTCGGCGACACGCCGACCATGTGTGGCGACATAATCAGCAGCCACGACGGAGGGCATCAGAAACACCTTCAGCCAGCTCGGCTGCTTGCCCTGGCTCTCCAGCTCGGTTCGGCGCAGCAGATCGCCCTCGGTGATGATGCCGACCAGTTGGCCATCATTCTCCAGAACCGGCAGGCCGCTGATCCGATTGGCGATCATGATGCGCACCGCATCGGCCAGCGTCGTCGAGGGCAAAACGGAAATGATGTTGGTACTCATCAGAGCCGCAACGTTCATGCGATCCTCCTGTCGTTCCAGCCTGATCATTGCGGCATTTCTTGCCGCCGAGCCTTGACGCAGATCAAAGTGCGATCGCGACGAAGCGCTTTAAGCGGCGAAAAACTTTTGTTTTATTGAGCGGTGGCGCGAGGCCAGCGCGGCCTTGAAATTCAGCTTGGGTGTGGGGCGGCCAGAAGCGTGGCAGGACGCATGAATTTCAGTGTCAGAAGGGCGATGAGCAGCAAGATGAGGGTGCAGAACAGGCTGCCCTCAGGGCCGGCCATGCCGCCGGACAGATAAACATTGCCGCGAGGCACGAAAATCGACAGCGTGCCGACACAATGCGCGCCGCTATCGGCGGTGCCGAAGAGGAAATTTTCCGCGTAATCCCAGGCGCCATGAAAGCCGATCGCGAACCAGAGCGAGCCGGTGCGGCGAATGAACAGGCAGAACAGCAGCCCCGCCCCGACCGTGTTGAGCAGCCCAAGCGGCGCCTCGCCGGGATTGATGCCGTGCAGCGCGCCGAAAACCAGGCTGGTCAGGCACGCCGCCCCAAAGAAGCCGATCCCGCGCTGCAAGGAGGTGAGCAGATAGCCGCGGAATGCGAACTCTTCCGTCACGCCGGTCAGCAGGCTGACACACAACCATTTCAGCGCGTAGCCGATATCGCCGGCAAGGCTGAGCCCGCCCCCCTGCCCCGTGGAGAAGCCGCCGGCGCTTAAACCGAGCATCAACGCGGCGAGCGCCACCACCCCCACGGCAAAGCCCACGCCAAGGCGGACGCGTTTTTTTGGATCCCTCAGCCCATATTCCATCAGGCTGGTATTCTCGAGCCAGGCCATCAGCGCGCTGGCACCGCAGGCCGGCAGCAAAAGGCCAAGCTCGTTCAGCCCCAACAGGAGCGGCGTGAGCCCGCCTTGCACCCCGTGCCGCGCCATGGCGTGCAGCACCACGCGCAGGATCATGACGATGAGGAACAGCTGCGCCGCCATGGCCAGCAAAAACAGGGCGGCGCGCCAGCCGGCGCGCACGCCGTGCTGCCCGACGAACAGGCGGGCCAGAAGATTTTTCGAATGGCGGCCCCGGTTCAGGCATCCGCGCAACTGTATGCAAACGCTCATCCGGCAAAAAGTAAGAGGAAGACTACTTTTTGTGAACAAAAAGTAGCAAAAAAACTTCGCTAATCTGGGCCGTGCTGGTTTCAAAGCCACTGGCTCAAATTCAGAAAAGTTTTTGCGCCGCTTTTTTCAAAAAGCGGCTACTTCCTTACTCCCCTACCGCGCCAGCCTGATCCCGCTGAATTGCCAACGCGCCCCGGCGGGGAAAAAATTGCGATAAGTGGGGCGCGAATGGCCGGGCGACGTCGCGAGTGAGGCGCCGCGCAGCACATACTGGTTCACCATGAACTTGCCGTTATACTCGCCGATCGCCCCGGGGGCGGCGCTGAAGCCCGGATAAGGCGCATAGGCGCTGCTGGTCCATTGCCAGGCCAGATCGAACATTTGCTGCAGAGACGGATCGTTCAACGCCGCATGCTCCCATTCCGCCTCGGTCGGCAGCCGGGCCCCGGCCCAGAGCGCATAGGCGCTCGCCTCGAAATAAGACAAGTTCAGCACCGGCGCGTACGGCTGCAGATCGTGAAGCCCATTGAGCCCGAAGATCCGCCAATGGCCATCCTGGCGATGCCAATAGAGCGGCTGAGACAGCTTGTTGGCGCGTACGAAGTCCCAGCCTTCCGCCAGCCAGAATGACGGTTCGTTATAGCCGCCATCGGCAATGAACGCGAGATATTCAGCGTTCGTCACCAGCCGGGAGGCAAGCTGATAGGGCTCCAGAAACTGCCGGTGGCGCGGCCGCTCATTATCGAAGCAGAATGTCTCTCCTTCATGCCCCAGCAGCACAATACCGCCGGCAAAATCATGCCAAGCAAGCCGGCCATCCTGCGCGGGAACGATGGCCTCCGGCTGATAGGCGGGAAAGAGCGGGTTCAGGCTAAGCAGATGCATCACATCGGTGACGATCAGCTCCTGATGTTGCTGCTCATGCTGCAGGCCAAGTTCGACCAACGCTGCCAGTTCCGGCGACCGCCTGCGCTCCAGCAAAGCGAGCATGCGCTCATCCACATTCTGCCGATAGGCGAGGATTTCAGCGCGTGACGGCCGCGTGACAAGGCCCCGCTGCGGCCGCGCATGCTGCGCGCCGACGCCGTTATAATAGGAATTATAGAGCACGCGGAACGCGGGATGGAACGGCGCGAAAGCGGGCTCGAACGGCTCGAGAATGAACGTCTCGAAAAACCATGCGGTATGCGCGAGATGCCATTTCACCGGACTCGCATCGGGCATTGACTGGGCCTGGCAATCCTCATCCGAAAGCGGTGCCGCCAGCGCCATTGTATGGTCGCGCACCTGCGCGAAGCGCGCGGCGAGCGGGGACAAAACCTCACGTAGCTCGAGCATGGCACACCAGATAACGGTTATCCGCGTCGGACCAGCAACGCACCTCGCCAAAGCCATTCCGCCGCAACAGGTCAAAAATGGTGGCGCGGGAATATTTATAACTGTTTTCAGTATGGATCTGGGCGCCCTGGGCAAACAGGCGCCCCCCGCCCGGCCACGTGACGATCAGGTCCTTGCGAGCCCGCAGATACATTTCAACCCGACTCTGCGCGGCGTTGAATATCGCTCTGTGCTGCCAGTCACGGGGCCGAAAATCGCTGTCCAGCAGCTGGTTGATGTGTTGCAGCGCGTTAAGGTTAAAGGCGGCGGTCACGCCCAGCGCATCGTCATAGGCGGCCTCCAGCTCCGCGGCTGGTTTCACGAGGTCGATTCCCAGCAGCAACGCCCCCTCGCCGCCGCAGGCGGTGCGTAGACGGGCCAGGAATTTCGCCGCCTCCAGAGGCGTGAAATTCCCCAACGAGGAGCCAGGATAAAAAAACAGCCTTCTGGCGCCCCCATCCTGCACGCTCGCCGGCAGCTCCGAAAAATCGGACAGATCAAGGCCGACCGGATGCATGGGAATATGCGGGTAGGATTTTTTCAGCCGCTCCACCGCGCCGCGCAGGAACGCCACCGAGATGTCCACGGGAACATAGGAACAAGGTTGCAAGACAGGAAATAACGCGGCCGCCTTGGCGCAATTGCCGGCGCCGAGGTCGATCAGCGTCGCTCCCACCCCTGCGGCCTCGGCGATGGAAGCCGCATTCTGCGCCAGAATCGTCGCCTCGGTGCGGGTGAGGTAATATTCGTCGAGCTGGCAGATCGCCTCGAAAAGCTTCGAGCCAAGCCCGTCATAAAAATATTTCGGCGCGATGCGCGCCTGCGGCCGGCACAGATCCTCGATCAGCTCGGCCCGCGCCGCTGCCTGTTCAAGACCGTATTTCTGGATTCGCTCCGTCGCACCATCGGCATGTGACATCGAACATTCCCGTGACGATTGTGACCATTCGTATCAGGCGGAGTTCAGGCATCATTCCGGTCAATAGAAAGCAAATACGAAGGAGTGCCCCAATGTCCAGCGCTCATTTGCATTCTGTCAAAATTGTCAGGCTTCGCACTGGTCGCCAAAAGCCGGGCACAAAAAAAACGGCGTGCCGGGCGGCACGCCGTTTCGGGTCAAAACCGTGACCGTGGATCAGTCCGCGGCACCGGGCTCCAGAGCGGTCCGGTGCGCCATGGAGATATTCCGCGCCTCGGGGCCGAACGCCATCAGCACGATCAGTACCACCGCGACGATCCCGACCACGAGCATCAGCGCGAAGCCGTAATTCCCGCCATGGCGCAGGGCGATGCTGGCCTGGATCGGCGCATTGAACGAGGCGACGAAATTGCCAAGCTGGTAGATGAAGCCCGGGAACGTGCCGCGAATTTCCGACGGCGACAGCTCGTTCAGATGCACCGGCACCACGCCCCAGGCGCCCTGAACCGCAACCTGCATGAAGAAGGCGGCGATCGCGACCTCGACCGGCGTGCCCGCATGCGACCAGGGCAGCAGGACGATCAGCGCCAGCACGCAGGCGGCGATAATCGCGTAGCGCCGGCCGATCTTCTGGCTGAGGAAGCCGAACAGAATGCCGCCCAGCATCGCACCGACATTATAGACGAGCGAAATGTTGGTGATCTGCGCGTGGGTGAATTTCAACTGCTCGCCCAGGAACAGGCGGGGATAAATATCCTGCGAGCCGTGCGAGAAGAAGTTGAACGCGGCCATCATCAGCACGCCATACAGCACCAGCTTGCCGTTCTTGCGCAGGATCTGCCAGGTGGACGCACGCGGACCTGCCTGGAGCTGCTGGAAGGCCGGGCTCTCCTCGATTCCGAAAGCGATGAACAACACCAGCAGCGCCGGCGCCGCGCCGACGAAGAACATGCCGCGCCAGCCGAGATAATGATAGGCGAAGCCAAACAGCAGGGTGGCGAGGAAGTAGCCGCACGGATAGCCCGCCTGCAGCAGGCCGGACACCCAGCCGCGCCAACGATCCGGGATCGTTTCCATGGCGAGCGAGCTGCCCACGCCCCATTCGCCGCCCATGGCGACGCCGAACAGCGTGCGAATAACGAGGAATGAGGTAAAGCTCCAGGCAAAGCCGCTCGCCGCTTCGAAGAACGAATACATCAGAACGACGAGGATCAGGATCGGCTTACGGCCATATTTGTCCGCCAGTCGACCGAAGATGAACGCGCCGACAGCACGCGTGGCCAGTGTCAGAGTGATCGCGAAAGTGATCGACGTAATGGAAACGCCGAAAGTCTTAGCGACGTCGTTGAAGGTAAAAATAAGAATGAAGAAGTCGAACGCATCAAGCGTCCAACTCAGAAAAGCGGCGATAACGACGTTTCTCGCCCTTCGCAGATCTTCCGTAGCGGCCGTGGCAGACATAACTTTCCAATCCCAGTTCTTCAGAACAGTTCCTGTTCTGTTAAAGCCTATGTAATATAATGCAAGAGCCAATTTCCTGACACATGTCTCAGAATACGAGATTTCATGGATCGCGGCCTTGTGAGGCAGATTCCAGCGGCCCTACTGACGGATCGCCACGAAATGAAGATGTTGAGCAAAATTTCATCTTTGCTCAGCGGCGGCTTTTTCTATGCACCTTACGCATATCTTCAACGCAAAATTGCGTACCATCAGACAGGATCGGGTTCAAGCGCCTTGGTATTGGCGTCGCCCTGCCCCCGCATGGCCAGCGCGGCAACGGTGCGTCGCGTCAAGCGCTGCAGCAGGCCATACCGGAACATCATCTCTCTGTCGGCTGCATAAAATTGGCTTTGGACCTCGCTCAGCCGCAGGATCAGCCCTCTGGGCTCAGCCTGCCGGGCGGCGAAAAGCGTGCGCGGCCCCATCTCCCCGTCAACCAAAACTGCCAGCACGGCCTGCAACAGCCGTACGCTGGCCGCGACCCCGGCATTGACCCCATGGTCGAACACCATGAGATCAAGGCCGGCGGGTAATTCATCGCCGCGGACCGGCTGCCAGTAATCGCGGCGATAGATCGCATCCGCCGCCTCCGGCGTGAGGTCCCGCAGATTCAAATGCGGATAGGCTGCCGCCGAAAGGCCAAAATTCGTACCTTTGAGCGTCCCCACCCCGATCTCGCCACCGGTCCAGTTGCCGCAATCTTCCGGGTTGGAAGTGAACCCGCCTTCACAGCGCCGCGTGAAGCCCATACATGCATTGAAATTCATCCCAGCATTTCCGCTTTCACGAGCTCCAGAGCATAGGCGCCAACGACGAAGCCGGCGGCGAAGAAGCTGCGATCCATCGGCTTCGCCTCACCCCAGGAGGTGCAACCGGTCAGCGCGCCGTCATAACCGTCAGCCCAAACGGCATGATAGCCCCACGAACCAGGCGTGCCGGCCGCCGCCCAGACGAGTTGGTTCTGCTGCGCAAGCCCCAGCGCCAGAACCAGAAAAATGCCGCCCGCTCGGCTGATGACATGCCGGATATCGGGTTCGGATTGCGGATCGATCGCGACTGACCTGCCCCAGCCGGTAGCCGGCGATCGGTGTTTTTGCGCCACCATGCGAACAGTTCGTCCGGATCGGTGCCCCGGTCGCTGGCAGGGTTGAGCGCCGTATAGCCGGTGATCTGGCCATAGAGCGTCACCGCGAGATCGTTGGAGATTTGCGGCGCTAACATCCCGCTGCCGGCCATCGCCGTCTGCACGGCGTTGCAGGCGGCGGTTTCGACGCAATCGCCGATCAGCTCGTTATGCCCTTCGACGCGCGGCGTGCCGATGATCCGGCTGTAAGCCACCGGCGGCAGCACCGTTGCGACGCGCTCGGGTGACCGCCGGCGCGCCGTGCCACCGGCACCCCAATTTCATCGCCGCGAGCTGGTGAGGAAGCAGCATGTCAGGCCCCTAAGAATTTTCAGCGCCTGGCGCGCGCTCATCTTCGGCCGGGCCGCGCCGACACTGGTCGAGGCCACCGCCTCGCCCAGAGCCAGCACCGTTTGCAGCGCGTCCATGGTGGTGACGACATTGGCGGCCAGCGACGCCGGTGAGGCTGCTCGCCACCACCACCACATCCGCCATGATCGCCTTGGCGTCGGCCTCGAACGCGGTGACCGCGGCGGGAATGCTGGCGGTGGTGAAGGTCAGCGTCGCGACGCCGTGATTCGCCGTGTTCAGCGCCGCGACCTGCGCCGCCATGTCGGCGACGACTGCGTTGATCACCAGCGACCTTGGCCGCGCCGATCGCTGTGCTGATCACCGGAATGCTCAACAGCGTCGCCACGCCGTTTTTCACCGCGGTGGCGTAATCCTCTAGCGTGGCGAGATTGATCGTGACCGTGGTCACGCCGTTCACGGTCGTGGCCGCGCAGGCACCGAGCATCGCCACGGCGGACATCAGCGGAACGGTCGCAAGCAAGATGGCGGCGGGAAATGTCATGTATCAGCCTTTCACTGGTTTCAGTTGCGGCGGTTTCGACCGCGGCGGCGGCATCGCCGGAGGTCAGCGCCCGGCGCCAGCCGTCTTTGAGAATGACCGCGCCAAGGCCGGAAATGACGAGCCCGGCCAGCATAGATCATGGCCAATACCGGGCGGAATAACGCAGCCGAGGCCGCCGCACGAATCGCGGCGAGCGATTCCGTGCCTAGGTGCTCGGCTCGGAAAACCGAGCGATTAGCGTTTTCATGAAGATTTTCCTTGGGAATTAAGCACAGGAAGAAAGAAAGTGGCCGCTTTTTGGGAAAAGCGGTCGCAGAAACTGCTTTTGACTCTGGGCCCACGAGCGTTTCTGCGCCACGGGCCTTCCACTTCCTACCCTTTAATGAATGAAGTGCGTAACAATGCCCGCCAGCGCGCCGCCACAGAGCAGCACCAAACTGTCGAACATCCAGCGGAACGTACCGAACGTGCCTTTTTGCGTGGCGAGCTGTTGCGCCAGCTGCTCGTGGCGCTCCTCCTGCCGCTTGGCACTTCCGGCGATCATGTCGCTAAGAGTGCGGGCCAGGGTTTCACGATCTCTCTGCGCGGCGATTTGGCCATCATGAAAGATTTTGAGCATTTGCCGGTTCTGGTTGAAGAGTTCGATGATCGACGCGTCGGTGCTCTGCTGGCGTGACAACAATCCGTTCACGTCACCACGCAACTCGCCGATGTCGCGTTCAACCCCCATCTCCTTCCCCCTCGATGCGCGCTTGCGCTTTTCCGACGTGTCACCATTGACGGCCTGGCTCATGGCGCCCTCTGCGTCAGGCGCGAGCTTGGGGCGCTCGAAATGCAGAACGAACAGTAATTTTGTTATGCTGTAAGGCTGCAGACCGAACCTGCTGGTCTCAACCGCAACCGCTTTTCCGGTATGGTTGTCGAAAGCGTAGAACGAGATCTGGTTGATCGCGATCTCCGTCGTCTTGCCGTACAAGGCGATCTCCGGCGTGCTGAGGAAAATGGACAGCCTCAGCTTCGGCACACCCAGCAGCAAGGATTTAAGGTTATAAGAATCGACGCCGATATAGGGAACGATGGTCACGGCCGCGCGTTTTTGTTCCACCAGATCCACCCCATGTTGCAGAAGCCAGGCGTTGAATGAAGCCAGCTCGTACTTGCTGCCGGTGAATGCGGATCCGTCCACATAGGCTGAAGACGCGGAAAAAGGGGGCAAGCTCGCGATGGCTTTCTGCGCTGCCGAAGCCACGATCAACTGCTGGGTTGCCGTTTCCTTCGGCGGCAGCATGACAATATTGCTCGTGCATCCGCCGGCAAACAAAAAAAACAGCAGCCAAAAAACACGGATCATTGCTTCCCCCACCTTCTGATATGTTCGATTGCCACAAATGGGAGGATCACAGCCCCATCTACGGCTAATGCCCACCAATGGAACCAGAAAGGCGCACAAAGAACCCAGGAAATGCACAGGCTGGCGCGGAGATAATTCTGCACCGTCATCGGCACATCGTTCACCACCTTCCAGCAATGCGACTTTTGGACGAGAAACGAAAGCATGCGGCAACCGACGCAGCCCCACCATTTCCTTTGCGCCACGGGCAAGCGTACATTGTAAGCCCGGTAGCCCGCCGCGAACGCGGTATGCGTGGAAACAGTCATGTTCGCAGAACCGTCAAAATCGACCACGTTGAGCAGGCGATCCTCCCACATGCCGGCCTGCATGAGCAAAATACGAAGCTGCGCAAAACGACTGACGACGAACGCATTCGCGCCACGGAGTGCGGATGGAATGGGCATGGGACTTCTATGGCCTTTGCATGTCCCGTGCTGGTGTCACCGCAACAGCCCCAAGGACCAAAAAGTTTTTGCGCCGCTTTTTCCAAAAAGCGGCTTCTTTCTTATCCCTCTAAGCATTCACCGTCAGCATCGCCGCCGGCAGCGCGCCCTGGCCGCTATCCGCGACCAGATCCACGGCCGAGACATAAGGCGCATAGGCCGCCTCGAACGCCGCGAATTGCGTGGGGTTGAAGGAACGCTGCGTGCCGGTCGAATCCACTAGCACCAAAGTCGTGGTGCCGTTGATGAAGCTGTTATTCTTGGTCAGCCAGTTGGCTTCGGCCATGATTTTCACCTGCGCCGCCAGCGTCGTGGCATAAGTGGCGCTCAAACTGGTGCTGGTGGAAAATGTCACGGCCACACCGGCGGCGAGTTGCGCGGTAGCTTGCGGTGCCAGCGGCGGCGCCAAGGGATTCGTCGGCGGCGTCAGCATCGCCTGCGCAGAAGCCGGCAGCGTGGCGTAATAGGCCGCCCAGCGCGCGTCACTCGCCTCGACGGTGCCCTGATAGGGGAACGAAGCAATGCTCTGTGCATTGCTAAAGGCCGAAGTAATGACCGTTTCAGTCGCGTCCGAAAATGCAACGAACATGAGGGCGGTTCCTTAGAACGAGTAACCAACGGTGTAGATCGCCAGGGTCACCCCCGCCTGCGAAGGAAACTGGTAATAGATGGTCTGCGGGGTCGGAGTCGGCATGGTGTATGATCCACCGGCCAGCGTAAAAATCGCGGTCGAGGCGGTTAGATAAGGCGACATATTGAATGCGCTGCCCAATGTTGATGCCAAACCCACTTGCATCGTCGTCGATCCGGTGGAGCTCAGCTCATAGGTCACTGTTGATTGCTTGGCATTCGGGGGAATGCCTGCTGACAAATTCAGCGTCGTCCACCCAGAGGTCACTTCTGTCGTTGACAGAATTGAGACTGCCGTCGTGCTGACTTGGCGATCAAGTTGGCTCGCGGCCATAAGCAGTCCGCTCGGCATGGTCGGCCACACGCTCACCAGCGCGGAGGCGGTGTATCCGGATGGCATGGCAGTGCCGCCATAGATGCTCGGCGCGACGGTCGATGTCGCATTCGTCGCCAGCAGCGCCGTGGCGCCATTGGTCGGGTTATAGATGGCATAGAGCGCGACATAACCGCTCGCCGGCGCGCTCCCCACATCCATGCCGCCCGCGCCAACGGTGGCGAGGTTGATGACCTGGCTGAAATTCCCCAGGCACCAGGGCACGCCGCCGAGCGCCGTTGCCACCACGATCTCATCGGCGGTGAAGGTCGCAGTGGCCGATGCAGCGCTCACCGTCATCTTCGCATTGCGCGCGGTGCCGACCACGGCCGGCAGACGCGACGGCATGGTGACGAGATTGGCTTGCAGGAACGGCGCGTTCGGATGTTGCGCGATGTTGCTCGCAGTAAGCGCGGTCTGCCCGTAGGCCACTGTCACCACGAACAGTGGTACATAGCCGCTATCGGCGGCGGGCGGGGTCTGCGATCCGGTGGCCGCCGCCTCCCCCGCTTTCACGGTCAGCGTCACGGTCTGGTTGCGCGTCGTGTTCTGCGCCACTCCGCTATTGCTCGGCCCGGCATAAGGCTGGCTCGGATTGGCGGCGTTCACATAAGGCAACACCACCGGCGTGCCATCGGTCTCGGCGAATGCCGCTTCGATCAGATAGGCGATCGACTGGCCCGCCGTGGTCGGGGCGCCCATGTTCAGCGTGACGGGGTCGAGATTGATCCCCTGCTTGACGATGAATTCCGTGAGGTCGGCCGGCAACTCGCCATAAGCCGTGGCGTCCACGGTGGTATATTGCGTCAGCGCGCCGGCGGAAACCTGCACGCCCATGCCCGGCACCGCGAGCGCCGAACAAATGAAGCCGGAGGCAACCGCCGAAGTACCGAACACCGCTTGCAAAATCGCCCCGCCAGCGATCATGGCGTTTCGTTGCGCATTCAGAAAATCAGCGGATTTGGGAAGCGAACCGGGATAGGCGATGATGCGATTCATGCGAAATCCTCAGTTGGAGAGATTAACCCAGGCGATGGAACCGGCCGGCATCCATTCGTAGACGGCGGCAATGAGGAACGCGTCCGTGAGCGTCGCCGCCACCATGTTATCATCGGTGAAGGCCAGCGAGCCGCTATCGCTGGTATAGGGCGCCGCCCCACTCCAGCCGCCGAGCGCATCGCCTTCAGTGCCGAGCGGGCCGGTCCAGCCGCCCAAGCTTGCCGAGGCCTGCAGCGCCGGCCGATATACGGTGATGAAGAGTTGATAGGGCAAGAGCAGGCTGCCCCAGGCCCCTGCGCCGACCGTGCCGCTGCCATCATCCCAGGCGAACAGCCCGCCGCCTTCGGTGCCGAGCGGCCCGGCCCAGCCACCGGTATCGCCGCTATTGGCCGGCTCGATCACGCGCGGCGCGTTGCCGGTCAGGAATTCCAGCATTTCCTTCAAACCCGGCTTGGTGCCGCGCGGCGCGGTAATCGTCCATTGCGTCCGCGCCTTGAAGGCCGTGTCCGTCTCCTGCGGCAGCCGGATAATCGAGGCGCCGAGATAGTCGTTCGCCCACAGATCCACGAAGCCGCCTTGCGCGGTGGCAAGACGCGTCTGCGCGCGGGTGAAGGCAATCAGCAGGTAGATAGCGGCCAGCGCATTGGCGATGCCGGCCAGCACCAGCATCAGCACCGGGTAGCTGTCACCGAACCAGCTGGCCGGCAGCAGCGCGCGCAACCGCGCCTGGAAATCAGCCTGATCGCCGGTTGCCATCACGCCACCGTCAGCGTGCCGACGCGCACCACCTGAAAGTCAGTCGGCACCAGATCGGCGGTGGCTCCGTTCAAGGCCAGACCAGTGATATTGGTGATTGCGCTGCGAGAATCATAAGCCAGCTGCGCGAGGCGGGTGTAAGGCAGCGGGTTGCCGACACCGAGCGCGCCGATATAAGCCGCCAGCGCCGCCTGCACCGCAGCCACGGCGGCGGCATGGTTGGTGTTGGCCGCCGTGGTCAGCGTCATGCTGATATTGGCCGCCAGCGGGGTCGCCGCGATCACATAGGCGTTGATCGTCGCCGCCCGCACCGCCTGCACGGCCGTTGCCACCAGGGCGATCGTGCTGGACGGCGTGGCGCCGCTGCCATCATCCACCACCACCGTCACCGTGCCGGGCGCAGTAATTGCCGCCGGCATCGCGTCGTTGTTCACCTGCTGCCAGGTGAGGTTTTGCGCCACGTCCGCCACCGCCGCATTGATCGCCGCCGGCGTGCCCTTGCTGAGCGAACTGAACCACAGCGCGAAGCGCGCCTTCAGCGCGGCGTCGGTCTCGGCGTTCATGCCGTTGGTGAAGGCGCTCGCATTCGTCACGGTGTCGAGGCCCGGCGCGGAGCTGGCGATCAGCCCGATCGTGCCGGCCAGCACGTTGCCGGCGGTGCCTACCGCATTGTTGGTGACGGTGACATTCAGCGCGGCCACGCCGGCGGCGAGGTTGAACCAGCCTTGCGTCGCGCCGCTCGAGTCCGCCTCATAGGCGGCGTTGGTGGTATCGAGATTGACCGTGAAGCTCTGCGTGCCGTCATTGGTTTTCACCAGCGTGCCGACCGGGATCTGCACCGGCTGCGTCGCGGTATAGCGGCCGAACGTCACCTGGCCGGACGAGGCCACGCCGGCAAGCCGCCCGCCGAACAGCGGGAAGTCGGCCACGAAGTTGTCGCAATCCGTGCCGGTCGAGGTGGTCAGGCGCGCCATCTGCAGCACCTGCACATTCTGCCATTGCAGCCACAGGCACAGCCCGGCCACGGCCTCGAAAATCGCGCGCAGCGTCGAGCCCACCAACAGGTCGAGCGCCTGGATGGCGGCGGCCTGCGCCGCCGCGGCCATGTTATTCAGCATGGTCGAGAAGGTCTGAAGGGAAAGTTCCATTACTTGACCTGAAATGTGAGTGTTGAACCTGCGCCGGTCACGGCGTCGGCATATTGGATCGTCACCGCCACCGTGCCGTCAGTGTTCGCGCTCGTGGTCACAACGGGCGCCGGCACCTGGGCGACGGAGGATTCACGGAAAATCTGGCTGCGGATGATGTTCTCAATCGCCGCCGCGTTCGCCGGCTGCCCGACCATCTGGCCGAGCCCGGCGCCGTAGGCGAGATGCCAGATATAATCGCCGGCATTGGTGAGCAGCCGGCGCAGCACGCGCTGTTGCGTCAACGCATCGCCGCTCACCACCAGCAGGTCGCCGGTGGCGCTCAAGCCCAGATCGCCGCCGAACGTGTGGGAAATGTCGGCCATGGATTACCCCTGCCCTTTGCCGGTAAGAGTTCGAACCGCCCGTGCCGGGGAAATAAGGATGTTCGTGATTGTCCAGGCTTATACCTGCGCCGATCACATCACCGCTCGCGGTGATGGTCCCCGTCACCGCGACATTGCCGTTGATGTTCAGGCCAGAAGGTGCGGTGATATCCACCGAACCATCATTCTTCAGCGTCAGAAAAGATCCGGTTTGATGCAGGAAAAAAATCTCGCCGGCGGCGGCCGTGTTGGGCGGCGTATCCACATCGGAGAACAGTACACCGGCAATCACGCCCTGCTGCGCATCATTGCGATCCGGCAGCACCAGCACCTGCTGCCCCGGAATCAGCGGCGCCACGAAGCCCCAGCCGGACCCGACCCAGCTGGAGAGGATCGGCAGCCAGCCGGTCAGCGTGTTCTCCGGCTGGATCATCACCTTCGCGCAATAGGTCTGCGGGTTGAACGAGGCGACGAGCCCGAAGCGCGGCGCGCCGAACTGGCTCATCTGCCCGACCACGCCGCGCGCCTGGGCCGCCTGAAGGACGTTCATGCTCATTTGATCAGCGCCCCGCTCGCGCCGTCATAAAGCGACAGCGGCGAACAATTCTTGGCCGAAATGGAAGTCTCAAACCCGCCTCTTGGCGTCACGCTATGCGTGACCTGCGACGGGAAATAATCGATCCCATCATAATCCGTGCCGGTGCCGGTCAGCGTGAAAACCGTCTGAGGTGTCAGCGTGGCGATGCCCGGCAGGTTCGCGGTGATCACGCGCTCATGCTGGGCGATATCCTGGGCCAGACGCTGCGCCGCAGCGTCCGCCTGGCCTTTCGTCAGGTTGGGAATCTCGAAACTATAATTGGTCGACGGCACCGAACCATCGGCCGCCGTCAGCGTCTTGGTCAGGGCCGAGCCGACGATTATGGTCTTCTGGCCGGAATGCCAGGATTTCACGGTCACGTTCACGTCACGGGCCATCGTCAAGGCGCGCTCGCAAACCAGCGTCTTGCAATTGCTCATCATCACGCCATCGCTGTTCTGCCCCACCCAGAGCGCGTAAGATGGCGGCGGCGTCGGCGCGATCTGGAAATACAGCGTGCTCCCCAATACATAAGGCACGATGCCTTCGCGCTGACCAAGCAGGCAGAGCAGATCCCATTCATTCACCGCGCGCGAGAACCCACCGGCCGCCAGCGTGTCATAGTCGGCGTTGTAATAGCGCCCCACCAGCCTCGTGGTCGGCGTCACCTGCGCCGTCAGCCCATGCGCCTGGGCCAAGGTCGTGGCGATCTCCGATGAGGTTAGGTTCTGGTAGGTTTCGGTGATGCGCGTGTCGAGGAATTGCGCAGCCATGTCCCGCCCGCGCAGCGTGATGATCTGGCGCAGCGGGTCGAGCGCGTGGCTATCGACCTGGCCGGTGAACATCGAGACATAGCCGGTCTCTGCGAGCGCCAGCCTGATTTCGATATCGATCTGCTTGTTGCTCGTCTCCGCCCACCAGGCGGGCGCGTTCACATCGCCCGGCGTGAAGCTCTTATGGATCGTGAAGCTGCCTACGTTATAGACGCGCGGGTCGCTCCATTGGAGCGAAAGCACGCCGCTGAGCGGCGCGCCATTCGCCAGCACATGCATGCTGGGCTGGCGGGCAATACTGGCGATGCTCTGGCTCATTGCTGGGGTGCGCCGCCGGTCGCGTTGGGGTCAGGGTCGGGAATGAGCAGCGTCACGGCCGGTCCGCTGATTTGCGGGTCAGCCGGGTATGGGAAGTTATTCTGCTGGGCGATGCGCAGCCACTGCGTGGCATCGCCGAGATATTTGGCCGCCAGCGCGTAAAGCGTGGTGCCGGTCACAGTGACTTGCTGCATGTTCACGCGCTCGCATTTTGCAGGTTGGTGCTGGCTCGGCCGAAATAGCCGGCAGCCACGCCGAGATTGGCGGCATCCCCGGCGGCGCTGACCGCGCCGCTGATTGCCCCCGACAGGGCGGGGATCGACGCCGCGGTGGTGGCGGCCTGGCTGACTCCCAACAGGCTGGTGCCGAACTGCCCAAGCAAGCCGTTCGCCGCCGCCGCCGCGGTGTTGATGGCGCCGCTGGCGGTGTTCACCGCGCTCACCGCCCCGTCATAGGCGGCGGTGCCCAGCGTGGTCGCGCCCGGCTGCGCCACCGCAGATGATGCTGTGGAAATCGGCGTCGCGACTCCCGCCGAGAGCGAGGACAGCGCGCCGACCACATTGCCGCTGGACACGTCCGCCACCATTTGGGAGACGAGCGCGGTCAGCGTGTTGCCCTTCGGCGCCGAATTGTCCTGCAGCACCACGCAAGTGATCTTATACGGCACCGGATCAACCGATCGCGTATCGGCCGAGAATTGCGACACGATCACCTGATAGCTGAACACGTCCCAGGCCAGCGTCACCACCGCGCCGCTTTTGCGGATGGAATCCAGCAGGCGCACCCGCACGGAACGGTTCGGCCCGGTGAATTTCCCGCTCCACGAAATGCTGTTCTCGACCGCGCCCATGGCATCGAGGCACAGGCCGCCGCCCACCATCGTCTGCACGCCGATCAGCTGCCTGCCACCCACCGGCATGGATTCCGGAAGCTCCATGCCGGAAAGCTGCATCGGCCCGATGGTCAGCAACCCATAGCCGCCGAACATCTGCCCGGCCGCCTGCACGGCGGACAATACTGCGCTTGTTATGCTCATGCTCATGGATGGTAGGATCCTGGCGCGGGAACCCCCGGTGCCGGCGGCACAAGGTTATTGTTGAGTCCGGTCGGCGCGGTCGGCATGGCACTTTGATGTTGCGCCAGCATGTTCACCGTAACGCTGGTCAGCGCGTCATGGTTCGTCACCATTGTGGGAATCGGCGACTGGTCCGTGACGATCCTGGTATAGAGCGGCCAATCTGGCGCAGAACCTGGCACCGGCGCATGGTTCGGCGATGATGGGGCACGCCCCTGCGGCTGATCCCTCGCCGCCAATTGCTCGGTGGCGACCGCCAAAGTCGCCGTCACAATCGCGCCAATAACACCGAAACTGTCCGCGCCGCTGCCACCGGCCTCAATCAAATACGCGCTGTCACCCGCTACAGCGCCAGCCTTTCCGCCCGATCTGTGCATCCGGCGCCACGTATCCTCGATGATTCCCCCGCCGCCCGCCGCCCGGTCCGGCCCGCGCGACATCTCGGCAGGGACGATGCTGTGGCTCGCCCCCTCGACAGCCCGCCGGGTCGGCCCGCCAGTGCGAGCAAAGCGGCCTCTATCAACCACATCGCCCGCTGCTTTTTTCCGCAACGGCGCAGGAGTCTCTGGCCCGGCCCCGATGCCGGCCACACGCCACGGGAACGGATCCGGCGGCAATTTCACTACATTGGCGGGCATGCTCGCGTGAAATGCGCCCGGCGCCTCTAACGCCTGCGACCACGATGCCGTCGCCGGCAGGTCTTTAGACCGAGCGAACAAAGCTGGCATGGCGTGCGCCTCCCCCATGCCGCCCTGCCCGACCTCCGCCAGCAGGCTGAAAAATTCCGGCGTGGTGAGAGGTTTCGCTGCCATCGCCGCATCGGTGTCCACAGGATCAGGTAACGACCTGGCTGCTTCCGGATCTTGGCCCATCGGGACAAGCACGATCGGGGTGCTACGTGACTCGGGGACGGGATGGATGCTCGTCAATGAAACTGGCGGCACAAGGTCGGCAGGCAACATGTCATCCGGCTGTGGCGAGGAGACTATCGCGCCCGCGGCCTCAAGCTTCGTCTTACCGCCCATGGAGGGCATGAAAATGCCCTGATGCGGCGCACGGCCCGCCTTTTTCGTCCCCCTTTGTGCCGGCCGATTGTTCTGCACCAGCACCGCATTGACCTGATCGATAACAGCTTGCAGCGCCCCCAATCGGATCGCTGCCCTGTCGGCCGCGCCTTCGGCCGCCTTGTGCCCCAGCAATTCCGCGCCGATTTCATAAAGATCGATCTCAGACATCGCCCACCTTCCCGCCTGAAGATGAAATCATGAACGGCAGCACTTCAGCAGAGGCGCGCGGACCAGAATGCCGCCTTCACCCCTCCGTACCTGGCGCTAAAATCCGCACCATGGCGCGCGTCCGCTGCACCTCAATATCCTTGGCAATCATCAGCACGGCCGCCCGGCGTGTCGCGCTCATGGCGAGCGCGGCCTCGATCGACGGAACAGCCCCGGCCATCGCCAGAGCCACCGCCTCCCGCAACGCCGGACGGCCGGCTAGTTTTTTGCCGCTACCTCGCTCCAGGACGGCTCAGGCCTGACCTCGCGCAACGCATTGAAAGCCGCCAGCAGCCCCGAAGCGCCGAGCTGCTCGACCCGCACGCGCACATCATCCTGCGTCGCCGGAAAAGCCCAGGCAGTGCCATCGATTTTCCGCACCTGCGCTGTTAGATAGGCGGCCGCGATCCAGCCCGGCACGTCGGCATAGTCACCGGCGAGTTCAAACAGGTCCAGCTCCTCGACCGATGAGAGCGGCAATGCCTCGATGGCGCGCGTCTCCGGCGCCACCACCATATCGCGCAGCGCTTCGGCAATCTTCTTCAGACCCGCCACGCCCAGATCGCCGACCATCGCGCGTATGTGGGTCCGCGAGAACGGAAACGGGTTGGGAATCCCGTTGATGCTGCGCACCGCGGCGGCCTGCAGGGCCCTGTTCCACCACACGCGGTTGCCGCTCAGTCTCTGGTCGCGGCCGGTGCCGGGCGCATCCACGCCCTCGGCCAGCCTCATCGCCTCATGCGGCTCGACCGGCCGCAATTCCAGAAGACGCCCATCATCCAGAGTTACGGTGATCATGCGTTGCTGTAACTCTCAGCGGCCCACTCGATCTTCTGCAACACCGAGCGCCCCGGCTCATAGCGCCCGATATCCGCGATCGTGAAGGTCACGGTGGAGAAATGCTGGGTCGTCTGCGATCCGTTCAACTCGCTGATGGTCAGGGTCAGCGAGCCGGTGGGAATCGCCGCCCCGGTCTGCCAAGCCTGAAACATCTGCTCGTAAAGCTGCTCGATCTGGTTATTGACCCTGGCAAACTCGATCGTGCCGGTGGGGCCACGCATCACCACCACCGAATTGGTCACGCCGTCCAGTGTCTGCACATCAACCCGCTTCTGGTTCGGGTTGGTGGTGATCTGCGTCATCTCCGGCACCGAGATCGCCCCGTAGGGGCCGATCAGCGTCGCGCGGACATTTTCACCAATGGTAAATTGCGGCATGGGTCGGTTCTCCCCTTACGAGCTGGTGCCGGACGCGGACGAGATGGTCACCGTCTGGCCGCCCTCGACATTGACGATGAATTTCTCGTTGATGGCCTGGTACTGGATCTGCACATCAGCCTGCACGTAACCCAGCGAAGTGCGCGATTGCGGGTTGTTGGTGGTGTCGCACACCACCGAATACGGCACCGAACCGTCCGTGCTGCCAAGCAGCCCCTGTGACAGCATACCGCTGAGGAAGTTCAGCAAAGTCGCCTTGATGTTAAGGAACAGCTGCGCATTCACCACCTGGCCGACATAAACGCCCATGCCGGCCTGCAGCGTCGCCGCGATATAATCGGTCAGGCGCGTATAATTATCACCGTTCATGGCGGCGTTTGATGAGGTGTTGAACCCGCCGCGCACGCCGAAATAGGCGCCGCCCGGCTGCGGGTTGGCGATCACATCCAGCCCGTTCTGGAACAGCGTGGACAGATCGGCACTGGCATAGGCGCTCTGCTGGCCGGTGCCGGGAATGCCGGATTTCTGCGTGCCGACCACGCCATAAACGGGCTTGTTGAGCGAGGATTGTTCCGGCGAGAGATTGGCAAGCCGCCCTGCCACGAAAGCTTGCGGCGAGACCAGGCGCAGCACGTTGTTGGCGGTATCCTGCCAATAGACCCAATCGCCGAACATCAGCTTCGCCCAAGGCGAGTCCACACCAGCTTCCTGCTTGTTGGTCACAGCCGTGGTGATGCCCGTGGCGCTCAGCACTTCGCCGGCCGGATCGGTCATGATGAAATAAAGCCCTTCGGCCACCGCAAACGCGATCTGCGTTGCCCAGGTCGTGGCAGTGGTCACATCCGCCAACATGGCGACGCCGCAGCCCTGCCCTTGCAGCGCATACATGCCACTATAAGGCGGGGTGTTCACCCCCAGCATCAGCGTATCGGTCATATTCGCCACGCCATCGGTGCCGCCTGCAAAGGCATAGGTGACAGCGGCAATGGTGCCAGCCGTGCCGGTCGCGCTCGCGGTCACGATCTGCGACGGTCCGCGCAGCGCACTGCAGCCGTTATTGATCGCATTCGCCATGTTCGTCCACACCGTGGTGCTGGTGCCGGGAACATTATCGAAGATTTCAGGCGTAAAGCCGGGAATCGAGATCGTGATGCGCCAGCTATTCACCGCCGAACCGGCGGAAATCGTGGCGATGATGTTGTTGCCGAGCGTGCCGGTATATTTCGCCGTCAGCGTCAGCGCCGAGAGAATGGTCACGCTCGCCTTGGCATCGGTGCCATCCGTGGCGCGCACGCAGCGGAAATTCTGCGCCCCCTGCTGCACGGCAATCGCCGTCGCGGTGCCCATGTCATAGCTCCGCGGCATCACTGGGCCAAAGGCGGCGGCATAATCCGACATATCGCCAATCACAGTGGGCGTGCCAACCGGCCCCCATGTGGCGGTGCCGACAATGCCCAAAACGTCGGTCGGCACGCCGTTCAGCTGCGTGATGGAAGGCGGGACAATCACGACATAGAGATCAGGCACGATCAGCGCCGTCGTGTTGAGCGTGCCACTTTGGACAATCGGCATGAATGCGTTCCTTGTTGCACAGGAAAAATAAGGGCGGGCTCTGCCCGCGCCCGCCGGGGCCGAAAGGCCCCGGACCCCATTGATTTTTGGCCGTGCTGTTTTCGCTGCCACGGGCCCGGTTTCGAAAAAGTTTTTGCGCCGCTTTTTTTAAAAATCGGCTACTTTCCTTGGCTTTAACTAATCGCAATCGGCGAGAAGACGATCCCGCCCTGCACGGTGCCGCCCGAGGATTTAAGCCAGACCGACAGGTAATAGGTTCCCGCAACATTCGGGGCGCAGGCATAGGCGGAGACAGCCGTTCCGCTTTCGATCAGGCCGGCTACATTGCCGCTGCCGCCATAGGTCACACCGCTCTCGCCGCTGGCGGGGATCGTGGTCGGCGCGCTCGCAGTCCAGAAAATATGCGCGCTATCGCCGCTGGTCGTATCGGCCGGCGAGAGCGTTAATTGCAAAGGAATCGAGCTGGCCGGCGTCCCACCGGCAGCCGCGCCGTTGGTCGCCGATGAATAGCTCGAAGCCGGCGCATAGCTCGGATTGACACCCCACGTATAAGTCGACCCGTACGTGTTTGTGATGCTCGGCGCGCCGGCATTGGCACTAACTGTCACGGCAGCTGAAACAACCTGCACGCTGGTGCTACCGGCCTGCTCGGCCCAGATGTAGCAGGTGCCGGCAGCGCTCGGGGTGAGGCTGGCGCTCCATGTGCCAGCTGTCACGGTCGCCGCCGTCCATGAACCGGGCGCCACGGTCGCGGAGCTGGAAAGTCCCACCTGCACCGCGCTGGCGCTCGGCGTCACCGTACCGGCGATGGTCAGGGCCTGGCCGGCCGTGCCGGTGGCAGGCACGCTGGTCAGGGCGATCGCGCTCGCAACCGCAGCCCCCCTTGTTACCGCGGCCGCCAGAGCTTCGATGGCGGTGAACGAAAACATTGTCGCGCCGGGCTCATTCACCGGCGGCGTCGGTGCAAAAACCATGAAAACTCCTTGAACTTCAGAAAAATGAAGTCACGCCGGAGAGAGCGCGATCCCAAACTGCGCGCTCGCCGAAACGCCGCTGCCGGTCACGGCAACCGGCGACCCCAACGGCATATTCACCCGCCAGCCGGCCCCCAAAAGCTGGTTTAGGTCATAATTCGCCGGCACCGCGATCTGCGCGAAATTATCCGTCACCGCGCAGCCACGGCCGATCTCGCTAAGCGGCTGATCGGCCCACATTTCGCCCGGCCATGGATAAAACAGCCTGCAGGCGCCGGCAGCATTCGCGGGAGCGTTCGCCAGTGTCAGCTGCAAATGCGTCGCATCCAGCCTGGCGCAGGCAACCGCCTTTATGATCGCCCCGGGCGCGGTGATGCTGCCGCCATCCATCACGCAGAAGCCGACGCCCTGCGCCGGCAAAGGCGCATCCATCCCGTTAGGTGAGGCCAGGGCTGGTACCACGAGATCCGTGCCGCCATCATGCTGGATGGTCAGCACCATAATGGCCCCTGAAAGCGTGGCCGCGACAATCTGCGGCCCCATCCCGGCGCCAAGCGATGCCGGCAACAAAGATGCCGCCAAACCATGACTGGCCAGGATCGCGCGGGCCATCGCCAACGCACCGCGGCGGTAGAAAGCCATGTTATCCACCGCGTCGCGATGTCCGGGGTTGGGCGTGCCCGATGGTCTCAACGCCGGTGGCCGCGTTCCAGTTGTCACCGCGTGTGATGGAATCGTAAGTCTGCGGCACGGCCCAGATCAGATTATTCGCCGGATCCGCCGCCAGCTCCACCCAGGCCTCGCGCACCATCGCCGATCCCGCCGGCGTGCCATAAGGCGGCCCGAACACACCAAACGGCATCGCAGCGGCATCCTTGCCGAACGCAGCACGGATCCGCCCGATATCGTTCAGCAGCGCCGCCTTATACACGGGCTTGTCTCCATAACCGAGGCCGCCGTTACCGCTAAACGCGGTCAAAGCGCTATCCGTCTCACCCCAATAAAGAATGCCGGCCAGCGTCGCGGCGCGCGCCGCTTCCGGCAATGAAGCGATCATGGCCAACATGGCAGTGCCATCGGCACTGTAGGCCGCCTCGCTCGCGGCCGCCGCCGTATCCCCGCCATAGGTGAGGAACGAGCCATAACCCGCCACGCCGGCATAAACGCCCGCCCCGCTCACATCCGAGGCAGAACCGGAAATGTTCGCCGCTATCCCGGTCGCACCGAGATAGGCCGAGACAACTTGCGCCATAGCCAGAAGCGCCCCATCCTCATCATTGGCGTAGGCGGCATTGCTCTGGCCGTGCCCAAATAACGAAAGGTTTGAAAGTCCGCTCGCAGCGCCCCCAGCGGCCGCATTCGCCGTCATCAGTGCGAGGCCCGGCCGCGCCAGAAGCAACCGCCCGCTTGTGACGATCCGGCCCGTCATAGCGCCGCGACCACGGTCGGCATGCTGCCATAGGCAAAAATACGCGCGACGGCGCCGACCGCAATCTGCATCGCGCCGGTGTTCGACGTCATGCCGGAGAGCGCCACCGTCGCGCCGGAAGCATTGATGATGGTGCAGGCAAAGCCATCGCCTAACGAGGTCAATAGCGGCGACAAGGTCACGCCAGCCGCCTCCACCACCAGAATGCGCTGATTATGAACCGTACTTTCTAACGCAACCGAAGCTGTGACCGGAACCGACGGCAGCAGAAATCCCGGCAGTTGCGCGGCCACCCATTCCGCGATGACACTGAAAGGCTGCGCGAGAATGGACTTGCCGCTCTGCGCCACCAGAGCGGTATCGCTGGCCGCCGGAGCGGCTGCGGCAGGCAGCTCATCCGGCGTCTCACCGGCCGCGCTGCCGCCCAGCAGGCTCGCCACCACCGCGGTGGGAAGGGGCAAAGCCGCCACGGTCTGCAAGGCAGGCGAGACCACCAGCACGGCTCCGCTCACCGCCTGCGCACCCGTGACCGGGTCATAAGCCCATACATACCACGTCCCGGCCGTTACCGGCACCAGGTTGGTTGCAAACGTGCCGTTCGCTGTGGCCGCACTGGTCCACACACCGGCCGGCAGCGTGGCGGCGCTGGTCGAAAGCTGCACCTGTACGGTATCGCCCGCAGGAGACACCGTGCCGGTCACCGCCAGCGCCACGCCGACCGTGCCGGCATTATTGACCGCAACCGTGACGAAATTGGTCATCAGAAATTTCCCAACATTGCGCCTGAAAGATCGCCAATCACATTGCCGGCGCCATCGGCCAGAACACGGCCCATTGCCGGGCCATTGCCAGCCCAGAAAATCTGCCCGGCCCCCGTGCCCACCAGCAGCAACGGCGCCAGCGCGCCGGGCTGGCTCTGCAGCACGCCCTCATCGAACAGGCAGCGGAACGAAAACCAGCGGCGCCAGACATCGTCCCGCTTGGGTATGTCATCGTCGCGCTCATCCTCGGCAAGAATCCGCGCGCTGGTACCATCGGCCAAGCCGATGAAGCGCGTCGGATTCCCCTCCGGCGTCAGCAGGGATTTCATCCCGGCCACGAGGCGCCCGAGTGCTGCGCGTTTCAAATAACCATTCTCCCCAGGCCCGGCAGTTGCCAGAACCGTGACGGAAATCACCGTCTCCTGCTGGCCCGTTGCGTAGAAAGCGGCCTGATCCGCCACCACCCGCGCTGCGGCCACCGGTCCGCAGGCCAGCGCCGCACCCGTCGCACTCGCGCCGGGAATCATCGCCGCAAATGAAGCCGCCACGCTCGGCGGCGTATCGGCGGCGCAAAGCCGGCGCGCATAACAAACCTTGTTCGTGGTCACGCCCACCACCATGCCGGGCCCGGCAATGCCGCCGAACACCACGCCGGGGCCGCCGATCGCGGCCGTGAATGTCGGCACGGCGCGTGTCACCTGCTGCCAATGCGGCAAAAACTGCGTGGCGTTGCGGGTCATGCCCTGAATTCGCATCACCCCCACATTGCTGACATTCGCCGCGATATCCGCCTCAAATTCCGCGCTGCTCGGCTCGCCGATATAAAGGCGGGTCTGCATCGCCAATGTCGGCGCGCCCGGCGCACCGAGCCACGGCGCCACGCAACGCCCTACCTCTCCGAACTGATAGTTCGCACCGGGATAGAGCAACCCCGCCAGGGCATTGCACACGCCCTGCTCCACATCATCAATGGTCGCCATTTCTTAAGCTCCCGCGCGGATCGCCATGATCTGCCAGCCATTGGCGGAAAGAACGGCGGACTGTACCGTCCAGCTCGCCGGCTGGATTTCTGAAGTGGTGAGCTGGTCGCCGCGCACGATCTGTCCGGGGAACGAGGCTGGCAGCAAAATTTGCGCGTTCGGCTGATCCACTGTGCCCGGCAGATGCAAGTCCGGCACCGTGCGGCGCTGACTCGCCTGCAACCAGCCGGGCCAACCTGTCGCCTGCGGCACCGCCACCAGCGCCCCGGCCCGGTTGCCAGGGCCTGCGGCCGACCGTTGCACTTGCGACCAGGTAAATACCTCATTGCACAACGCCAGGCGCAGCGAGTTCGCCAACGGCACGATCTCCGTCAGGAAATATGTTTCCTCCGCCACCAGATAGTCGCCCGCCAGGAAGCAGGCGGCATCAAAGGCGGCAAACCGATCCGCCTTCCCCCAAGCGGCCGATTGCGGCGTCAAATCCGCCGTTGTGGTAACATAAGCCAGCACCGTGCCGCGCAGATTGCCGGGCTGGATCACCGGTCCCGCCCCTAACGGGCGATACCAGTAATGCGGAACACCAAGCACCTGCGCGGTCCGCGCCAGCCCCAGATTGATGGCAGCCTGGATCGCGCTTTCCGACATTCACACCACCATCGCGATATTATTGCCGCCAGCATCGAGATCAGGGCCAGGCGGCAGGCCCAAAAACCCGCACAGCCGCCGCCGCCACGCATCGTAGAGCGCCACGCGCTGTGCCACCTCTTCCCTGTTATGCTGCCACGCCGCCGCCGCATCCGAGGCCGAGATTGGCGCCGGCCGCCGGGATCGCCATCTCCAGCGCATAAAGCGTCGCCAGATATTGCCGCACCACCGCGAATTCCGGCGGCGACAAATTATTCAGGCGAAATTCCATCAGCCCATAAGCCTGAAAGAACCGCCAGCCCTGAAATCCTGCCGGACCGGCGCCATAAGCGGGATAACCGCAGAACCGACGAATCTGCGTCTTCTCATCGTCGGAAAAAGCCGCCGTGCTATATTGGTCGCTGGGAGATACCGGCGTTACAGGATTGCTGCCGCTCATGGCGCCCTCATTAATAAAGGAAAGCAGCCGCTTTTTGAAAAAAGCGGCACAAAAACTTCTTTGAGTTTGGGCCTGAGGCGCTTGAGCACCACGGGCTCAAGCTAACAAAGTTTTTTTGCTACTTTTTGTTCACAAAAAGTAGCGCTTACTTACTTCCTAAATCTAATAAGCAGTCCCACTGCCCGCCGTGACATAAACATTGCCGCTGCCACTCGCGAGCACCACAGACACCGTCTTGATAAACGGATTCGACGCGAAGAGTTGCCGCCCACCAGGCGGAACCGGCGTCGATGCCGTGCTGGCGCCGCCGCCGAGCGAGACGAACACTGTCGCCGCCGCAGCATTGTAAACCAGCAAGGCCTCACCAGCCGAAACACTGCCACTGGCAGCCACATCGGAGGCGGCAATCGTCGTGGTGCTGATGGGAGAAAAAGGCGAAATACTGCCCGTGGCCATGCTAAAGCTCCGTTATGTTTGCGCCTTGCGCGGTGAGGAAGGTCCGAAGCGCCGGGTCGAGCTGATAACTGTAACCGGCACGGAAAGAGAGCAGCTGGCCGTTGAAGGGCCCATGCCATTCCGCGGCAAACTGATAAAGCGGTGCCGAACCCGCCGGCAGCAATGCTTCAGCCTGCGCCAAAGGCACGTTGGCCAGACCGCCCTTCCCCACATCCACAGAGACCAGCGGAAGCTGGTCGGACGGTTCAACCGTCGTCGTTTCGCTCATTGAGAATCTCCCTTTAACTTTCCCACGTCACGTCCGCGCTGGTGGCGGCGATAACAGTTCTGGTTGCTTCATCGACCACATAACGCTGGTTCCGCTGGAATGAGAGAGTCTGCCCGTTCAGCGCCACACTGAAAAATTCCGACACAACGAAGGCATGCAGGCCTGTCGGCACCGGCGCGGGCTTCAGGGCCGCCGGCGCCGCGCGTTTCTGCCCCGCGCCCGCCATCAACCGATATGCTCGATCATGACCGCGCGCTTGTACAAAGCGCTGGTCGCGGTCGGCACAGTGGTCGGCGTGGTGGTCACATCGGAAGGCGTGCAAAAGCCGCCGATCCAATACCAGCTTTGCGCGATGATCTGCTGCAAGCGGTCGATCGGTTCGCGGGTGACCATCGCCACGCCATCGACGATGTTGACGATGGAATCCTTCGGCGCCACGTCGGAGGCCGCCATACCGGCGAAATCGCCCTCGATCAGTGCACCCTGGCCGCAAATGATCGGGCGGCGCACATAAAGGTTGGGAAGGCTCGGATGCGGCTGCACATAGGCCTCGGTGGTCGGGCGGAAGCGCAAGCCCAGAAACGGCGATCCCAGCGTGCCCGCGGCAAACTCCGTGGTCAGGCCTACGCCCTGGAACAGCTGTTTGAAATCCGGGTCCGCAAACAACTGCCGGGAAGAGACAGGGTCGAGATAGCAATTATACATCGGGCCGCCGCCGACTCCCGGCACGGCGTTCGCGCGCATCGCCGCCACACCATCGAGCAACACGCTCATGGTCAGCGTGTCGGTAGCCTGCAGCAGGCTGGTATTGCTGCGCCCGCTGGGGCGTTTGATGGCCGACGCATTCGCCGCAATCACGCTATTGCCGGCGGTTCCATCCGCCACCGTGACATTGCCCGAGAATGTCAGTGTACCGGACACACCATTCGGCACGGTTGACACATTGGTTCCATCCGCGGTCGCGCCGATCAACGTGTAAGTATCGCTGCCAACCACCACGCTGATCGTATTACCGCTCGAAATCGGCGCCCAGGTCGGCTGCACGCCTGCAGCAATGGCCGCTGCAGCAGAGGTAAAGCCCGCTACGCTCGGCGCCTGCGTGAAACCGCGAATATCGTCCACGGCAATCGTCGGCCCAGCGCTGGCCAAGGTCGTGCGCACGCGCGTGTTGCCGTTGAAATATGAAGCAAACAGCGCGTTGCGGGCCAGCTCATCCAGAGAGCGCTTGGCCTGCTCGCCATTCGCATAGGCATTTTGCAGAAACTGGCTGGCGATGCCCACGCCGCTGGTGACCATGTTGAGATCGATGGTGGCCGCGTAGAAATTCATGCTGAGCGTATACTGCTCCACCGACCAATTCCCGCTCGTCAGACCGTTATCCAGATTGGTGTTGGTGGCAGGCGCAAGCGGCGTGGTCACGGTGGGCATCAGGCCGGCACGGGTCTTGGTGACGGTCTCACCGATGCCCACGGCAATGTCCTCACGATCCGCGACTTCGCGATAAGCAAGTTGCGACCGCAGCGCCTGCTCGAATTCACGTTCGAGAAAGCCCTGCTGGATGATCGGCTGCAACGAAGGGGGAAAATTCTGAATACCCATTTGGCTTCCTTTTTTTGGCAGAATGAGGGCGAGCAGATGGAAGAAGGAAGCCGCTTTTTGAAAAAAGCGGCGCAAAAACTTTTTTGCTTGTCTGGCCGTTGGCGCTGAAACGCCCATGGGCCCAGCAGTAACAAAAGTTTTTTTGCTACTTTTTGTTCAGAAAAAGTAGCCTACTTTTCTTTACCGGCGACGGATCTTGCTGGCGTCGACGCCAAGTTCGCGCAAACGCGCATTATATTCTGCCTGCTTCAGTTCGCTGGCGTGCCTGGCC
This sequence comes from uncultured Pseudomonadota bacterium, assembly GCA_963798115.1. GTDB lineage: Bacteria > Pseudomonadota > Alphaproteobacteria > Acetobacterales > Acetobacteraceae > Acidocella. The sequence continues at coordinate 5,921 of CAWCRT010000007.1, read as the reverse complement.
TCAGCCGCCTTCGCCGGCGGCGGCATGTAGGTCGCGGAAGTATTCGTCGCGCGAACAGATACGGCTTGGCTTCCTTCACACCTTTGACAAGACCGGCGAGGTTGTTCGGCGCACCATCGGCACCAAACGTCACCTTCGGAAATCCACGAACGCCAGAATATCCGCGGCGTTCATCGCACCGGCCTCTTTCGCCGTCGCACGCAGGTCCGAGCGCAACATTTTATCGCGGGCTTTCCCCTCGGCGTTCTTGCGTTCGTTTCACTGGCTTCCAGGCTTTTCCGCACGGCGGCGAGTTCGGCCGCCTGCGCTCTCAGATGCCTTCAATACGGAAGCCAGAAATCTTTGGTCTCGGCATCCGCGCTCGCGGCTCAGCTTCGCGGCCAAACCGATCAAGCTCCGCCCGACCTTCTTCAACTCCTGTTCAGACATGGAATTCCCTCATAAAAATTAACGGCAGATCCGGCGCCGTGCCGTTTCAACGCCCCAGCCCAAGAGACCAAAAGTTTTTGCGCCGCTTTTTTCAAAAAGCGGCCTCTTTCTTAAACTCACCCCGCCTCGCTTGCCTCCACGCGCGCACTTTGTGCTTTCTCGCGGGCCATGCGAGCGGCAATATCGGCATCGATCAGTTTTTCTTCCTCGGCCACGTCCTCAACGTCATTGATCCGATGCCATCTTCGCGACCGCGCGCTGCCGCGAGATCAACCCGCCCTCGAACAACGTTCGATAAGCCTGCGCCTCCTGAAATTTCTCGTTATAAGTCGGCGGAAAATAGCGTGGCCAGATCAACGATAAATCCGACATGTCGAACGCCGGCAAAGTCGCACCCGCGATCTTGATCTCGCGCCGCTTGGCGCGCCGCGAAAACACCATTTTCACCAGGCCCAGAAACCCGCGCTGGCCATAGCTGATGCGCAATTTATCGGCCAGCCAGATCAGCCCCTGATTTATCATCTCCAAAGCCCGGCCGGATTGCGCGCCGTTCAGCTTGTCCACATTGGTGCGGTTACCATGCATGGATTCCAGCGCGATTTCGCGGCACTGGCGCACATACTCGATCACCGCGGCCGCCGCCGTGCCGCTAATTTCCAACAGCTTGGCATCGCCTTTTTCCGAGACCACCAGCGCCTCGGAGGCAGAGCGGATCAACGTATCACCCTCGCCGCCGCCGGCTCCTTGATCAGCAACGTGGGATCGGCGGCGTATTTCAACCCCCTGCCCGCCTGCGAAAATTGATAATCCATCTCCATCACCGTGGAGATCGCAGCCTCGAACGTGCAAACGCCATCGATCTTGTCGCCGCCTGGCAGATTGCGAATCCACACCATCGGCACGAAGCCGAGCCTGTGCGTCACCGCTGCGGCTCTCATCCACCGCACGCTGGCTTGCCATTCGCCGCATCAGCCAGTGAAAGCGGCCGAAACCAAATTTCCGCATCTGCATCCCAGACGCGCTGAAACCAATAAGTTTCGGCCACATCCACATCATAGCCGAGCAAAGCAAGCTCGGCGCCCTTCACCTTGTAGCGCTCGGTCACGCGCAGCAGCACATCCGGCACCGCTGGTTCCAGATCGGCGTCAGATAGACGCTGTCCATCACCTCGAAAAACACGCGCCCGCCGAGCACGCGCATCAAGATCGCAACAGAGCCGACACTGCCCTTCACCGCCGCCTCATTCATCAGCTCGCATAGCGCGCTTTCCATCACCAGAGCCTGCACCGCACGGCGTAATTTCTCATTCTTGGAATAAATCGCCGGAAAGCGCGCCTCACTGAACAGCAGCGACACGGAATCATCCACCACCGTGCGGCATAGCCCGGTGCGCACACTCGGGCGCCGGTCGCTGAGCTTGATATACGCACCGCCCGGCGTGCGTTCGCAGGAAAACGGAATGGCGATATGGTCATATTGCTGGCCATCGCGGACCCGGCCGAGAAATGCCAGCCGTTCGACACGGGCCGGATAATCGGGATCGGCCAGATTCATCCCGGCACGGAGCGAAATTACGTCCAAGGCTCACCTCATCATATAGGATGTCGGCACACGTCTTGCCGCGGCTCGCGGCGCCATCAGCTCGGAAGCGCCACGGCTCAGCGCATCCACGCAGTCATCATGCTTGGCGCTCGGAAATCCGCCCAACTCATCCAGCAGCGCCCGATTCCACAACCGCCGCCACCATCGAAACATTCCCGGCATTCACCTGACTTGCCAACGGCATGGCGCGCTGTGTTTTGTCGCCAGTTTCCGGTGACGCCACGACATGAAAACCAGCGAGCAACCGCGTCAGATACGCCACTTGCGTTTTCCCGGCCTGCCCGGGATCCTGCGGCAACGAAATCGTCACGCTGCCAAACTCGGCGCGGTCGCGCGAGGCCGTGGCCAGCAGCACGCGCTCCACCTCTTCAGGCCCGCCCTGTAGACGCACAATGTCACCAATACAGTACCTGCCGTCAGGAGCGCGTCCGAGCAGCGCGCCCACGGTATAGTCCCCGCCTTTGGCCGTCGCGGCCAAATCCCAGGCGCGCACCCATTTGCACCCGGCCGGACATGCCGCAATCGTGGCCATGTTCGCGACCTTGAAAATATTTCCCTCCGGCGCCCGCGGTTTGCCCTGGAACAAAGCGTGCCATACCTGCATCTGCCCCGCCCCCGCATATGCCGCTTTCTTGCGCCGCAAATCGCCGGCATAATCAAATCCCGCCTGGTCGCCCCACAAAAACTCTCCAGGCGCGCGCCCGACAGGATCGTTTTCCTCAGCCTCGGCCGGGATGCGCAGCACCTTCCAGCCCGCCTCCTGCGTTAACAGCCGCCCGGCCAGATCGTCCTCGTGCCAGCGCGTCATGATCAACACCACACGCCCGCCGGGCCGCAGACGCGTCAGCAAATCAAACCAATACCAATCCCACACCTTGTTCCGGATGGTGAGGCTCTCAGCCTCCTCGGCCGACTTCACCGGGTCATCGATCACCGCCAGGTCCGCGCGCCGCCCCATGATCGGGCCGCGCACACCCGCCGCCAGATATTCACACCCGTTGGCGGTCGCCCATCCCGCGGCCGCCTCGCTGCGCAACCCATAGCCGAGCAGCAACCGCTGTTCCCGGATCATCGCCATCACGCGCCGCGAGAACAATTCCGCCAGCGAGGCCGTATGCGCTGCCCCGATCATCATCGTCCCCGGCCGCTTCATGAAAAAATATCCGGGCAACAACACCGAGCCATAGGTGGACTTCGCGGAGCCAGGCGGCATCGTCACCAGCAGCCGATCCGTCCGCCCCGTCACCACATCGTCAAGCGCGGCGATCAGCCGCAAATGATGTGTCGCCGGCGCCTGCCCAAGCTCCTTCAAAACCGCCCGGCAATAATTTTCAAACGTCTCACCGGCGGCCTTGCGCTCCAACACCAGGCGCGCCGCTTCCTCGCGAGAGACCACCACCGACCAATCCCCGCGCAGATTAAAGAAAGAAGCCGCTTTTTGGAAAAAGCGGCGCAAAACCTTTTTCTAACGAAAAGCCGGCAACACTCGAACCTCACGTCACAGCTCGGTCTTGAGCGTCCCGCCATTGGCAATAATCATCAGCTCCGCCGTGGTCAGTTCGCGGGCTGTGCGCTGGTCTTCACTCTCCACCGCCACCCGCGTGCCATAGGAGTCAGGGTCGAACTTACTCGCCATCCATTTGCAGTAATTGGCGATCTCCTTCGCGCGCTTCAGCTCATTCTGGTCAGGCGCCGCCCAAACCAGCATTTGCATGCCCGCTTTCGCCCACAGATCCGAAACCTGCTTGCGCGAAAGCCGCGCACGCGCCGCGCGTTCACTATCCCGCGCAATCCAGGCGCTCAGCCCGCTCCGGCCGCATCCCCATAGACGCGCAATATCCGCGAGGAACCACCCATCATCCAGCAACGCGATCAGCTCGTCGGTACACCGCTCTCTTAACGTTTTCTGATCCTGCGCCGGCGGCTCCGGTGGGACCAGCAGCCGGGCAACATCCGGCGCTACCTGCGCCAACAGTCCGAGCCATTCCGGCCGCCCGGCCCGCGCCACCACGACGCTCGGTGCCGGCACCTCCATTTGCCCCTTTGGCATGCGAACGCGGCCCGATGGCGAGCCTTTGGCGGATCTTTCTATCGGCATGGAGCGTGCGCCTGTGCCTCTTCAAAATCCAGACTGGTTTTCGCTCGCCATTATCTCTGCGCAGACCAGAAATCTGGGTTGATAGTTTATAAAGTATTTTTTCTTGACTACGCGTTCGCAGAAAATTTCAGAATAACCATTCTTTAGCTCAATCATTCGCATTTTGCGACATAAATTATATCACGATTTAGTTACGACGACGCAATACCAAAAGAATATTTTATTGATATGCTAAGTCATCCCTGGAAAGCGGGGATAAAGCTACGTTATAGAGAAAGAAGAGGACTACTTTTTGTGAACAAAAAGTAGCAAAAAAACTTTATGACTTTAGGCCCGTGCGGTTTCAACGCCTCGGGCCAGAGTTAAAAAAGTTTTTGCGCCGCTTTTTTCAAAAAGCGGCCGCTTTCTCCGCCAACCAGGCCAAGCTGATATGCCCTGCCAGCACGCGGCAGCCGGCGGGATTTTTACCTCCCAGCCGGCCAACGCCATTTCCAAAAATGCCAACGCCTCGGCGTGCCAACGCTGCGCGCTTTTATCTGAGATCCGCAAGCTGGTGCCGCAGGCCCGCCAGCTCATCACATGGCGTTCGCGCAGCGGGTGATATTGCGAGCGCAGCGACACCACGCGGCGCTTCGTCTGGTTGGGAATCAGCAAAACCCAGGACAGCGCCTCATCCATCAGCGACACGTCACGCGGGCCTGGCATCGGGTAGCGCGCCCTCGCCCCCCGGCACATATCCCTCCAGCGCCTCGCTGATCATCATGCGCGCGCCCTTGCGCCAGCAACGTGCTCGGATGTTTCACGCACAGGCAGCGCATGACGGCGCCGGCATGCTCGATCCGGCGGCCGATATAATCCGCAGTCAGCTGCAGCTTCATGTTGTCCGCCCGCATCTTTGTCCGCCATTCTCATCCCCCGATGCAGTTTCAGAGCCGACAAGGGCCCTTTTTAAAAAGCGCGCAAAAACTTTTTGCGCCGCTTTGGCCAAGACGCGTGCCACATTCTTATGGCCCAGATCTAAGAAAGTTTTTCTGCTTCTTTCCTGTTCACGCCACGCATCGCCCCCATCGCAACAAGCCTGTCCTCCTCATCAGGCTCCAGCAGCGTGAGCGCGCCATGGTAACGGCCGAGATTGATTTCGGTCGTGACGCGGACGACGCCGTCCTGGTCGATCCATTTTCGCGTCATCAGCTTGCCTTCGACGTAAATTTTCGCGCCCTTGCGCAAACTCTTTGCGCCATCTCGCCCAGCGCCTCGTTCATGATCACCACGCGGTGCCATTCGGTATGTTCCCGCCACAGGCCGGATTTCTTATCCTGCCAGCTTTCGCGCGTGGCGACGTTCAGCGTCACCACCTTGATGCCGCTGCGTTGCGTATGGCGGACTTGCGGATCTTTACCGAGGCACCCGACGATGATCGCCTTGTTGACCGAGCCTGCCATGAAAATTCCTTTCAGCCCTTCCGCTCATCCGCCTCGCCGCGGTTTTGGCGGCGGCGGAATGTACCAGGCGCGCGCATGGTGATGGCGCGCAGAACGAGCTGCCGGCATGCACCACAGGCGCCTCGCAAAACGTCCAGGGCGCACCCTCGCTGGTCACCCATTGGCAGGTCTGCGGCCGTGGTCCTGGCTAGAACGGTATGTCGGGAATGTTCAGAATCTTCCGAACACAGCTTTCCAAAGGGCTGGCGCCTGGTTCACGCCCGCCGGTGATGTGTCGCGCCATCTGCCCGCCTCCCCCGGAAGCCACGTCCGGTTCCGTCATTGACACCACGTCAAGGCATCTAAGATGG
>CAWCRT010000006.1:0-464468 GCA_963798115.1 uncultured Pseudomonadota bacterium | reverse complement strand
CTCTGCCAGCAAGGATGACGGCAAGACGACCGTCGCGGTCAATCTGGCGAAATCCCTGGCGGATGACGGCAAGAATGTCATGCTGATGGATGCCGATCTGCATCTGAGCCGCCTGCACGAGCTGCTGAAGCTGAAATCCACGGTCGGGCTGACGGATTGCTTGGAGACGAACGGTGAATTGCCGATTCAGGAATGCCCCGACGAAAATTTCAAGGTTCTGGCATCCGGCTCGGCGCCGCTGCATGGCAAGCAGCATTTCAATGAAAAGACGCTGGCGCCGGTATTTGCGAACCTGTCCGGAAAATTCGACTATGTCATCGTCGACAGCCCGCCGCTGCCGACCGTGTCAGACGGCATGATTTTCGGCAATTTCGCGGATTTGATCCTGACGGTGGTGAGCGTGGCGCATACGCCGAAGCGAACCTTGAATGTTCATAACGAGCTGATCGAAACGCTGGATCGGCCGCATGGCATCATCATCAACGAGGTTGAAGGCCAGATGATGGGTGAGGGGGATGCTTATTTCATGACAGAGACGACACGCAGCGGAAAAATTTCCGGCTGGCTGAAGCGATCCTAAAGCCTCAAATGGCGCGTGGTACGAAAAAGTCGCGCGATCGCAACGCCAAGTGCGCTGGCGAGTAAAAGCCGTTGCGGCCGCTTTTTTTAAAAGGCGGCCGCTTTCTTTGTCCTGAGATCCACGCGCTGTGGAGCGGCAGAGTTCGAAATCGCCGCTTTGTGTGAAGGAGCCGCGCTTCGCAACGCCATGGGCGCCGGTGAGAAAAAGTTTTTTGCTTCTTTTTTCAAGGCTCTAGACCAGTAATTTGCGTAGTTCGGCAAGGATCGTCTCCGGATCCTTGCCCCACCTCCACTCGCATTCCTTGAGGTGGAGTTCGAAGTTTGCCTTGACGCCATTGAAGCGGGCGAGACGGCGTTTGGTGTACGACCAGAAGCTCTCAATGCCATTGACGTGGACGTGGCCGTCAGTGAACGGACTGCCCTCCTTGCGGTATTTCTTGATCCGCAGATGCTTGTCATAACCGACATCGACCAGCCCGTCATAAGCTTTCCAGCCATCGGTCATCACGACGCTCTCAAGGCTGATCTTGCCTCGGATCACATCCTGTAAAGTCTTGGCTTTTACGTCTGGCACGATCTCGGTGAAGACGCGTCCGCCACGTTCGAAAATGCCGAACACAGGCTGCTTTTTGGTGCCGCGCCCGCGCTTGCGTGGCCCCAGGACGCCGCGCGGGCGCTCGGACCATCTCTCATCACACTCAATCACACCAACCAGAGCGGCAATCTGCCGGCTCTGATGAGCATGGATCGCGGCCCGGAACAGGCCGTAGTAGCGGTTGACTGTTTTGCGATCGAGGCCCAGCAAAAGAGCCGTTTGGGTGGCGGTCAAGTCCACCGCAAACGCCCACATGATTTTTCTCTGCCTATATGAAGATAAGCCGTTCTTTTTGTTCAGCATTTGACCATGATGCACCCGTATTCATGGTCTAGAGCCTTTCCAAAAAGCGGCTGCTTTCTTTTGTCTTGATATCCGTGCGCTGTGGAGCGGCAGAGTTCGAAACCGCCGCTTGGTACGAAGGAGCCGCGCTACCGCAACGCCCAGGGCGCCAGTGAGCAAAAGTTTTTGCGCCGCTTTTTCAAAAAGCGGCCACTTTCTTTGCCTTGAGATCCGCGCGCTGCAGAGCGGCAGGCCTCGAAACCGCCTACTTGGTGCGCCACAGGCGCCGGTGACTTTTATTGCCCGGGAAGGGTGGTGTGTTCGGCCAGTACCTGGGGGCGGGCGAAGGCTGTGAAACGCGGCAGTGGCGCCTGGGCGGCGCCGGCCTCCCAGCGCAGCCGACCGGCCGCGGCGATCAGCAGCGCCAGAAGCAGGTAAAAATCCGGGGAGGTGAGGCCTGGGGCGGAGAGCGATGCCGGGACCAGCGTGCCGATCAGAGCGCCGGTACAGCCGTGAATGACCCTTTGCAGCTCTGGGATGGTCGCGCGATGCCGCGTGAGCCGCACGTGGGAAAGGATGCGCGTGACGAACCAGAGCAGCCCGGCGATGCCCCAAAGGCCGATGCTGGCAGCGAGGCCGGGGAACAGGCTCGAGGAGCGATTGCTACCCCAGCCGACGCCCAGCCCATAACTTGCGGCCGCCGCTTTCAGGCTGTCGAAATCGGTCGAGGTTCGGTCCATATAGGAGGAGGATTGCTGCTTGTTCAGCGTCGCTTCGGCGATGCCCGCGGCCTCATAGGCCACGCCTGGGGCGACCGCCGGCACGACGGTGATGGTGACCGCCACCATCGCTCCAGCCGCCGCCAGCCCTATCAGAACGCGCTTTTTCACGGAAGCGGAGCCCATCAGCACGGTGTAGAGCGCCAGGCCCACGGTCATGATGGCCAGAGCCGCGTATCCGGTGGTGGAGGTGGAGAGCAGCAGGGCGCCCAAGCTCAGGAACAAAGTGAGGTGGGGCACCAGGCGCCTGTCGCCGTTGAAGACCATCCAGCCAGAGGCGCCGATGATACTGCACAGATAGCCGGCCAGAGCTGCCGGTTCGCTGAAAGGGCCGGTGATGCGAAGCAGCGAGCCGATGCTCTCTCCCGAGAGCAGCGCCCAGCCGGGATTGGACAGGAAAAAAGTGGTCGGAAACCAGATATGGGTGAGGTTTGAAGCGAATTGCCAAACCGAAATGAACACCACCATCAGCCCGGTATAGAGATAGGTATTGAACAAAATCTCCATCTTCCGGCCGATCGTCACCAGATAGAAGGAGGCGGTAATCGCCAGCGCGGCATTGATGATGAGATACATATCCTGGGTATAATTGCCGGCATTGGGGCTGAGCGGTGTCAGCACGCCGAAGCCGCTCATTTTTTGCGGCCAGACGAAAATTTCGTTCTCAAAAAAGCGCGGCATGAGGAGCGAGCTGAGCAGGGCGCCGATGACCACGAGAATGAAGGGCGTCAGCACCCGCAAAACGCCGTTCCCGGTCGGATAGCTCGCCCCGAGGGCGATCCGCAGCAGGAAATAACAGATAAACAGCAAGGCGGGCAGCAATCCCGGCGCGACGCCGTACCCGCCGACAACAAAGACTGCGGCGGCAGCGAAGGCGGCGCCGATGAAGACGAGCTGCAGCAGGCGGAGAGGCGTCCGCCAAAAGAAAATGCAAAGCGGAAGAATGATTGCGCCGAGGCCTGTAATCATCTCGTCAATCCAAAAAAATAATCGCGCTGATGCTATCAGAGAGCGAATATATGATCAATGTTACGTTGTCGTTAAGAGTTGTGACGTGGGAGAAGAAAGTAAGGCTACTTTTTGTGAACAAAAAGTAGCAAAAAAACTTTGTTAATTTGGGCCTCCGGCGTTTCGACGCCTCAGGCCAAAAGTCAAAAAAGTTTTTGCGTCGCTTTTTTTAAAAAGCGGCTCCTTTCTTTACTGACGTTCTCTAATCCAGAACCATTATGCTTCAAGGGTTCATCGCCTGGTAGACACGGACATATTCCACCTCCATGCGCTGCGGCGAAGCCAACTTGTCGTAAGGCCAGCCACCGCCGATCGCAAGATCGATCAGAAGATAGAGAGGCTGAGTATAGGCGACCGGCGTAGGCGTGGACCAGACTTCCTTCCGGTTCAAATAAAAACGGGTTGTCTTGGGTTCAACCAGAACGCCGAACGTGTTGTAACCGGCTGATAGGCTGCCCGTCGGCACGTCGATCGGGACGGAACGGCCCAAGACGTCCTGGCCATGGTTCCAGACATGCTCGGTGATCCGGTATGCGCCGCGGAAGGCGCCATAATATTCCATGACATCTATTTCAGGCGCGTTGATTTTGCTGTCGCCGACCAGCCAGAAAGCCGGCCATACGCCCGGCCCATCCGGCAATTTTGCCTTCATTTCAAAATAGCCGAAACGCTGGCTGAAGCCGCGCGGGTTTTTCGTGGTGGGGACCAGGGAACAGAGCAGGCCGGTATGCCAATTTCCCTGTGGGTCCTTGTAGGCGGTGATCGTGAGGCCCTGAGGGGACGTCTTGAACGGCCCGAGGGGGCCGGGATTGTCGAACGTATCGTTACCGAAATCGCCGTTCCATGGCGTATGAGCGATCCATTCGCCATCCGGCCCATAGGCGCTGGCGTTCAAATTATGAAATGTCTCGTTGAAGGTCATGCGGTAATGGCTGAGATCCAGACTGTCCGCCTTGGCCTTGTTCGTCGCCAGCAATGCGCTCCATGACGCAGCCGCCAGGAACAAGGCCGTCCAGGCGAATTTATGGCGCATGAGGCTGATGGGCATGGGACGCTCTCCGGGATCATGTTTCAGCTGCGTAACCGTGCGCGGCACAACGCGGATGATGATAACATATGGTTAACGTTTTCTTTACGTGCGTTCCGGCACGGCCGCCTCTATGTTTCCAAAGCTGAAAATGGACCTGGCTGAAAAGATGACGGAAAACAAATAAAAGAAGAGAAGGAGAAGAGTCGAAAAGACGATGGCAGGGCAGGCATAACCGGCGCTGCGGTCATAAAGAAACTGCCTTAATAGGCTGTCAAGTTTTTTAAAGTCTGCTGAGGCCATAGCGCGGCATCCATCCACCAAAGCTTGCCCAGAATGACTAACACCGGCATGTCTGGAGTACGTGATATGTAGCGGCCACCATGAAATGAGCATGCTTTGGGTCAGAACCCGTGCCGGATAGAGGATGGAGATAGATGACGGAGCGGGTTGAGTCAGCGGATGCGCCTCCCAGCGGACGCCGTCTGGCGTTCGGTGCCGGTGCATTGGGCGTGATCAGCATCATTAAACTTGGTTTGCAGGCGGCGAGCCTGCCGTTGATGGCACGGCTGCTCGGCCCTTCGGAAGTCGGCCTTTACGCTCTGGCCATACCGGTTGTGGCTTTTGTGACGATGCTGGCCGATGGCGGGCTTGGCATTTCACTCACGCGTGAGCCGGAAAGCTCGCGCGTCTGGTCGACGGCGTTCTGGGTCTTGCTGTTCACCGGGATCGCGCTGGGTTTGCTGCTCACGGCGATCGGCTTCGCCGAAGGCTATCTCATTCACCAGCCGCGTGTGCCCGGCCTGATGGCGGCTTTGTCGGTCACGGTCGTGTTCATGACGATCACCGTGCCGTCCCTGGCGCGGCTCGATCGGCAAGGGCGCATCGCCGTCGGTGGGTTTGCCGATCTGGCAGCGAATCTATTCGGCATTTGCGTCGGCATCACGCTGGCATTCCGTGGCGCCGGGGCGTGGAGCCTCGTGGCGCAGTATGTTTCACTGTTTGTCGTGCGCGCCGCGATCATTAATTCCGTGGCCTTTGTGAAACCGAAATTGGAGTTCCATCCGCATCTGCTGCTCACGCATCTGACTGCCGGCGGCCTGGTCGTGGGCACGAGGATGGCGGATTATTTCGGCCGCATGATGGAAAATCTTGTGGTCGGTCAGACGCTGGGGACCGCGACGCTGGGCCGTTACTCCTTTTCCAGCCAGATCACGCGCTATGTGACGGAAATGGTCGCTAATCCGCTGTGGATGACGCTCTATATCCGTGCGCTGCGTGCCGAGCTGGGCGAGATGGCGGCGCTGCAACTGCAGTTCAGCCGGATTCTCGGGTTTCTCCTGTTTCCCATCACGGCCTTCGTGGTGGTGGCGGCGCCGATGGCGGTGCCGGTCTTCCTTGGATCGAAATGGCTCATGGCCATCCCGCTGCTGCAAATCATGATCCCATCTTACGCCATGGGGCTGGTTTCCGGGTTGAGCGGCGCCGTTTTATTGGCTCAAGGAAGGTTTGACATCCAATTTTACGCCCAGCTTGGCGCCACGGCCGGGCGGATTATGGCGGTCAGTCTCGGTCCATGGGTCGGCGTCACCGGCATTGCGTGCGGGATTGCCATCGTCACCGCGATTTATGCGCTTTTCATGCTGATTATCCCGGCAGGCATCACCGGCTGCCGCCCGCTCCCGGTGCTGCGCAACCTCGCCGGTCCCTTCGTCGCCAGCCTGGTGACGGGAGCGATTTGCTGGTTGTTTTTGCGCCATGAGGCGCCGAGCCTGGCGCGGATCGTGCTGGCGGCGCTCCTGGGGGCGCTCACTTATTTCGCGGCAATTCTTCTGGTCGACCGGGCGCGGCTGACGCAGGATTTCACGTTGCTGCGGCAGCTTCTGCTCAAAAAACCCTGATATTCTCCCGCGCTTTCGGCGGCTCCGCCATCTGCGGGGCAAGGCCCGAGCAATTGCCGTGAGAGTTCGACATGGCGCCGCGCATATCCGGTCGAGGTCAGCTCATCCTCATACAAGCGCTGGCGGGCCTTGCGAGCCAGCGCCTGCCGGCGTGCCTCGTCACGCGCCAGAAGTTGGATGGCCATACGCAATTGCGCGGGATCCTCCGCCCTCCACGTAGAAGACTTCCTCGGCGCTGAAATAGGCTTCCAGCCCGCCGGCGTGGCTGCAGATCACCGGCAATCCTAAAATCACGGCTTCCTCGATCACGGTGATGCCGGAGGCGTGCAGATTGGGTTTAAGCGGCACCACGACCAGATCCGCCCAGTCGAACAAGGCGAACAGCTCTTCATTGTCTGCGGCCTGGACAACCGAGATGTTGCCGGCTGTCCGCCATGCGCTTGAGGCTGGCCGTGGCGAGCTTGACCTCGATATCGGGCTGATTGCGGGTCGCGTCGATCAACGTGTCCCAATCGCGGTGGCGGTCATTGCCGAGGCGAAAGTATCCGGACCGGCCCGGCCCTGAAGGCTGGATTTTGGCAACGGGTCGAAGTCGGCCTTGATGCCGAATTTGACGAATTCGACCCGCTGCATGGGGAATAGCCGGGCCGCCATGTCGCGGTTCAGGGGGGACAGCACGGAGAGGATGTCGGCGCGCTGTAAGCAGGCTGCGATAAAATGCGCGTTTCAGCCTGTTGAACCGCGGCCATTCATCATAGAGCCACACGCTCTGCGCGATGATTTTCGGCTTTTGGCGGCTTTGACCAGGCGCATGACGCACAGCACCGCGAGTGATTGCGATTCCGTATGGGTCCAGACGATGTCTGCCGCATGGATTTTTTGACGGTTTCGCCAGGCATGGACGAGGTCAAAACCGCAGATCAGCCGGAGCGCATAGCGCAGGGATTTTTGCGGCGCGCTTTCCCGGTGATCGGTGGAATAGATGACGCTGTGCCCCGAAAGCGGCCGCATGATGATAGCCGTAAGGAAATTCCTCGTTCAGGCCGATCTTTGTTCCGCTCTTCCAGTCCTGCTGCCATTTTTGTGCATCGAAGCCGTAAGCGAGATGCACGTAAACGTTGATTTTCTGGTCTGGCGCATTGCTGGGTCGATTGTCAGGACATGGAAGAGCTGCCTCCAACAGATGCGTAAACATGAGCTTCCTCCCAACGGAGAGGCGTTCTTAAGCGAGTTCTGCTAATTTGAAATAATTGCTAACATGAGGTGGCAGGCGGCATAGGCGGTGCGCTGGAGAGGATGAAAATTATCCTGACGATATTTTAGCAATTTAAAGGCGCAGTCAACCAGGGCGACCGCATGGAAGCGGTGCAAGAGATTTTGCTGCTGAACAGTACGGGTCAAACGGCGGGCCATCGCAACGGAGCGTCGAGCATTCAGACCGGCTGCGGAAGCCTAAAGATAAAGCCAGAAAACTTCCTGTTAAAAATCAACGCGCATGGCCTGAAGCGTTCAGCAATACGGGTTGCTGGTATCCGACAGGCCCCGGCGCATCACCCGCAGCAATTTGTAGGCGGTCGTCGAGCGCTCGACAATGTAGCGCGGCGTGATCACGCTGCCAAAACCGAGGAAAAGTTTAACGGAGCCTTCACTTATGGCGCCGTCGAAATCAAAAATCAGGCCGCGGGAAACGGCGAATTTGATGGCGCCCAGAGCAAGGCGGGGATGGCGCCATAACTGCTCTCCGGCGCGCGCGTGGACATCAGATAATAGCAGGAATGGTGGTCCCAGACGATAAAGATGGCGGCTTGATCGACCCCGTTTTTGTCCCGGGCCAAGAGGAATTTGCCGCAACCTTGTTCGAGACAACGCCTGGTCAGGAGACGGGCGATCTCGAGATCGACATTTTCCGTCATGCCGGTGCTTTTGACATTCCTGCGGTAGAAATCGATGAAACCATCAGGATCAAGCGCCTCGGCGATGTCATGCAATTTCTCGCCGTTGCGGATCGCGTTGCGTGTCTTGTCGCGCATTCTCGACCAGATCGCGGCTTCAGCTTCCGGCGCAATTTCATAGGTGAACTGCACGGAACTGTCGAAATTGGCGGCCTGGAAGGCGAGGACGTCGGTGATGCCGCGATGCATCTTCTGCCGGAATGCGGCGTTGTGTGGCAGTTTTTCGATGAGGTCCGCAGTGATCGACAGAGCTCTTGGAATGGCGCGTGAGCGGGCTCCCGGGGCCGGGATCGATCGCCGGGCCAAGAAAATGGGTGAAAGGCGGCATATTGCTGCTGATGATGCCGCAGCGATTTTTGCGCAGAAAATACAAACGGCCTACGACTTTGCCGTGTTCCCGGCTCTCGACCATTTCGATTCTGCCCTTGGTTGTGACATCCAGCCACCAGGGTTCATGGAAGATGGTCGGAGCGGCAAGAGGCGCTGCCATGGGGAGGCAATACTTGTCCAGGTGCAATGTTGCGTCCTGTCGCAAGGCATCTTTGCGGATCATGTTGGTCACGCGGTAGGCCCTCGCAAGTTATTGGTAAGATGATTATTGCGAAGTGTTTCTTAATTGCAACTTAAAAGGCGTGCAACAGAAAGGCTGGCCTAGTTTTTAGTTGTTTTTCTTTGTGTGATCCTCCTGGACGGTAGGGGGAAGGGCGGTGTTGGGTTGCTGCCAGAACATCGTGACCACCGCCATGAGGGCCGGACCGACGAACAGGCCGATCAGCCCCCAGCTTTCGAGCCCGCCGAGGATGCCGAACAGCACCAGAAGAAAGGGGATTTTTGTGGCGCCGCCGATCAGCTTCGGCCGGACGAAATGGTCGGCGATGAAAATCACGGTGAGGCCGAAGGCGAGGATGCCGAGTGCGGCGATCCGGCTTTGTTCCAGGGCCATGAGGGCGGCGATGCCCACCACGATGACCGCACCGAATGGCAGCATGGCCGCCACCGCCGTGACGATGGTCAGCAAAGGGGCATAGATGAGGCCGACCACGAAGTAAGAAATGCCAATGACGATGCCCTCGCCAAGGCCGACCAGGACCAGGCCGGAAATCGTCCCGCGAATGGAATTGATGATCTGCACAAAAATCGCCTCGCCGGTGGGGCCGATCAACTGCATGGAGAGTTGCTGCGCCCGCGCAGCCAGTTCGGCGCCGTCCTTGAGCAGAAAGAACAAGGTCACGATGGTGAAAAGGATGAGCGTCACATGATGCGCGGCATGCAGCGCCAGAACCTGGCCGTGCTGCAGCGAAGGGCTATGCCGCAGCGACGTATAGGTTTGCTTCAACGCACCGCCGGTGGCGAGATGATTGTTCCACCAGGTGATCACCTCGTTCCGGCCGACGGGAAGGAAGTTCAGCCAGGCGGGCGCGGGCAGGCCGTTCTGGCTTGTATCGCTGAGCCATTGCACGAGCGGTCGGATATCGGCCGCGGCTTTGATCGAGAGCAGGGTGATGGGCAGAATGAAAACCAGCGCCACGGCAGCGGTGAGCAGCAGGGCGGACAGTGCGGGGCGGCATTTAAGCCGGTTTTGGAGGGCGAGATGGATCGGCCAGAGGCCGATCGTGAGCACGATGGCCCAGGCCAAAGCAGGCAGGAAATCACGGATCGTGTAGCCGGCGCCGGCAAGGAGGACGGCGATGAGGATGGCGCCGGCGATGGTCTGGAGACGTGGCGGCAATGGCTCCATGGCACTTCTCGGAAAGATGTGAACGTCCGGGGAGAGAATGAGTTTAGAGCAATTTCAGGCTTGCTGATCTGGGCGGTGGCCGTGCAACAAGCATGGCCCAAACTAACAAAGTCTTTTTGCTACTTTTTGTTCACAAAAAGTAGCCTTCTTCGCGCGTTAAGCTTGCAGGCGCGTGCGTCATCGCGCCATGCGGGGGCATGCCTGTCAGGGCTGCGGCCAGCCCCCTTGGTCTTGGGACACCGATCCTGCTATAGCGTGGCCCTCTCAAGAATACGGATGGCCTTATGACACTGAAATTTCTCTCTCTAACCGCCGCGGTGGGGATTGGCCTTGCGGTTTTCGGCACCAGCCAGGCCCAGGCGGTTGGCTGCGTTTCCGGTGGCGCGGCAGGGGCTGTGGCGGGGCATTATGCCGGCCATCATGCGGTGATGGGGGCCATTGCCGGCTGCATCGCCGGGCATGAGATTGCCAAGCACCGCGCTGAACAGAAGCGTGAGATGCAGCAGGCTCATGACGTGAATGGCGAGCGCTCTCTCTGAGAGCCAAGGCGCCAGGCTGAGATCCGGAGAAGAATTCTGGATCGAGACGGCGGCGGGCCTGGTTCTGGCGGTGAAGGCGCAACCAGGCGCGCGGCGCGTGAAAATAGGGCCGGTTCTGCCGGCCGCTTCGTCCCCCGGCTGGCCAGCTTCCCGGTTGAAAATCGCCGTCGCCGCGGCGCCGGAGGATGGCAAGGCCAATGCAGCCATCATCCAGGCCCTGGCTGACTGGCTGGGCGTGAAACCGGCTTTGGTCACGCAGGAAGCGGGGACCACCGCGCGGGACAAGAAATTCCTTGTCGCAGGGGCGCGGGCGGCGACCTTCGCGCGGCATTCGCGACAGCGGAAGGGTAGAAAGGAAGGCTACTTTTTGTGAACAAAAAGTAGCAAAAAAACTTTGTTAATTTGGGCCCGTGCGGTTTCGACGCGCCTCAGGCCCAGTTTCAAAAAAGTTTTTGCGCCGCTTTTTTCAAAAAGCGGCCACTTCCTTACTTGATCAAACCAATCTGCGCCTCGCTGAGCCCGCGAATAAAGTCCGGGAGCGGGATGAAGCCGACTTTGTTCAGATATTGCGGTGCATTGCCGCCTTGGGCGGAGACCGCCCAGAGCAGGAACTGGCGGATGGCGGCCGCCGTCTGGGGATCGGCCTGCTTTTTGGACACGATGGCATATTCGTAATTGATGAGCGGATAAGACGCATCGCCTGAAGCATAGACCAAAGTGAGGCGCTCATCCGCCGGGGTGCGCGGGTCGAGCTCGGCAGCCGCGGCGCTGATCGTGTCAGGGGTGGGCAGCAGGAATTTGCCGTTCTGGTTCTTCAGCATCGCCGTCCCCAGCCCGGCCTTGGCGATCGCGGTGCGAAAGCTGATGCCGACATAGCCGATGGAATAGGGCGTCTGCGCCAGGGCCTGCACCATGCCGGCATTGCCGGTGAAGGCCGCCGCCCCGGGGACGAACGGCCAGTTGATGCTGGTGCCATAGCCGATCGCATCGTCCCAGCTTTCGGTCGAGAAATCGAGGAACTGCGTGAAGATGAACGTGTCACCCGCTGCATCGGCGCGATGCATCGGGACGATCCGGTGCGGCGGCAAAGCAAGGCCGGGATTGAGGGCGGCAATCTCGGGCGCGTTCCACATCGTGATCTGGCCATTATAGATGCCGGCCAGGGTCGGCCCGTCGAGTTTCAGCGGCGCGGCGAGGCCGGGGAGGTTGTAATTCACGGTCTGCGCGGAGATGGCGAGCGGGATGTTGAGGATTTGCGGGGTCTGTTCGATGTCGGTCTCGGACATGTAGGCATCGGACGCGCCGATCTGCACCGCGCCCGCGATCGCCTTGGCGATGCCATCGCCCGAGCCGGTGGCGCCGGCGGTAAAGGCGATATCCGGGTGCTGCGCCTGGTAGTCGGGGATCCAGAGTTCGAACAGCGGGTAGATCAGGGTCGAGCCGGTCTCGTGCAGGGCGATATTCGCCGCCGCCGCGGCCCGGCCGGAGGCGTCGAACTGAAGGAGTGAAAACGCCGCCGCGAGCAAGGGCGCGGCGATCAGGCGGCCGCGGGGGGACTTGCGCTTCATTTCATATGTTCCTGAGGGTTTCAAATGAAGGGAAGTGGCCGCTTTTTGGAAAAAGCGGCGCAAAAACTTTTTCGGGTTTGGGACCGTGGCGCCAGCACGGCTTATGAGCGGCCGATGCGGTCGAGATTCACGCCGGTCGTCTCGATGCGGAACAGCCAGGTGACGATCGCGCCCAGAACTGATGTGACGATCAGGCCGTAAAGCAGCGTCCGGATGCCGATGCCGGCGAGCAGGATGGGGAAGCCGAAGGTCGTGGCGACCGCGCCGACCTTGGCGATCATCGCGGCGAAACCCGCCCCCATGCCGCGTACCTCGGTCGGGAAGACCTCGCCCGCGAGCAGATAAGTCTGCGCGTTCGGGCCGAGATTGGTCATGAAATTGAACAGCATGAAGCCGGCGAAGATCAAAGCGATCTTGCTGGTGCCGGTCGCATCGATCGACAGCGAGGCGATCGCGAGCCCCACCGCGCAGCCGAGGAAGCCGAAAATCTGCAGCCGGATGCGGCCGAGGCTGTCAGCCAGCGCGATTGCCACCAATATGCCGACGATCAGCAGCGCGGTAATCAGCGCCGAGCCCTCCGCCGAGCGAATGCCGTTGGTGATCATGTCGGTGAGGCTGCGCACCTTGTCCGGGCCGCCGCCCAACGCGGTGGCCAGAATTGTCGGCGTGAACACGCCAATGCCATAAGTGCCGAGATCCTGGATGAACCAGGGGGCGGAGGAGAAGATCGTGGCGCGCAGGTTCCGGCGGTCGAACAGGGAAAGGAGGGATTGCTTCGCAACCCGCGGCTCATCGGCCAGGGGCCGGGCCAGTGCGACCGTATGAGGGTAGCGCGGCGTGCGGTGCAGCAGCCGGGAGAGCGCGGTCTCGGCTTCATCATGCGCGCCGCGCACGATCAGCCAGTTGGCGCTCTCGGTAATGTAGAAGCGGGCCAGCGTGATCGCCACCGCCGGCACCAGGGCGGTCGCATACATCCAGCGCCAGGCATTCAGGCTCGGGTCGATGATCAGGACCAGGGCGCCGATGCCGATGCCGCACATCGCGCCCACGGCCTGGAAGGCAAAGGCGCCGAGCACCAGCCGGCCGCGCGAGGTGCTGGGGATGCTCTCGGAAATGATCATATGCGCGGTCGGATAGTCGCAGCCGAGCGCCATGCCGACGCCGAACAGGCAGATCACCAGAGAGAGGAAATTGCCGCAGAGGATGAGCAGCGCCAGAAAGGCGCAGAAAATGATCATTTCCGCGATGAACATGCGCTTGCGGCCGAAATAGTCGGACATGCCGCCGAGCAGCATCGTGCCGACCAGGATGCCGGCGAGGCTGGCCGAGGTGACGAGCCCTTTCTCGGCCGCGGGAATGTGGAATTGCAGCGTGATCAGCGGCACGGTCACGCCGCCCATGAACACCACGAAGCCCTCGAAAAACTTGCCGGCGGCGGCGAGCGACCAGATGCGCCACTGCATGCCCGTCATCGGCGCCGATTTCAGCTTGGTGCCATCCGCCCAGACCGGCAATTCGTCGATATATTCCTGGACGGTTCTGGCGTTGCCTTGTGGGGGCCGGGTCGTGGTCCTGATCTCGTCCATCGCCGTTTTCTCCCCTTTATGCCGCACGAGGCGCGGCAGCGCCGGCCGCAGTCCGCCCGGCGCTTCTGCCTTCTTGTCGGCCGCCAGACTGGCCACAGAACGAGCCTGCATGCACGTTAAGTTTCGATGTCGATCCAATGCGCTCCCGGCGCCGCGTTTTATTCCAGCGATACGCTCTTGAGTTCTTCCGCAAAAAGTGCTTTCAACGGGCGGCATTGCGCCGGTTTTTCTTGAAAAACTAGGCATTACAATAGGTTAGCCGACATAGCTCAGCGGTAGAGCAACTGATTCGTAATCAGTAGGCCCCCGGTTCAATCCCGGGTGTCGGCACCAGTCTTCAACGCGTTAACCAGCCCCCGCGATGCCGACGGTCATGCCGCCGCAGACATAAAGCGTCTGGCCGGTGACGAAGCCGGTGCGCCGGTCGAGGAGAAAGGCGATGGCATTCGCCACATCCTCAGGCGTCCCGACCCGCCGCACGGGAATAGCTTCGATGATTGCTTTTGTGCGCGGGCTGTCCGGTGGATTGGCCCGGTCGAACAATTCAGTGCGGATCGGGCCGGGCCCGACGGCATTTACGGTAATGCCGTGCGCGCCGAGTTCCAGCGCCCAAACCTTCGCCATGCCGATCAAAGCCGCCTTGGTCGCCGCATAGACGGTACGCAACTCCTTGCCCAGCGCGGCGCGGGAGGACACGTTGACCACGCGCCCGAAGCCGGCAGTCTTCATGCCGGGCAGAAGGGCTTGCAGACATTGCAGGCTGCAGCGGAGATTCAGCGATACCGCGAGGTCGAGATCGGCTTGTGTCTGCTCTTCCACCGGCCCCGGCCGGACGACCCCTACATTATTGACGAGCCTGGTGATCGGCCCGCCGCGCAGAGCCTCCTCAAGTGCTGCTGCCGTCGCCGCGGGACTGGACAGGTCGGCGCGGATGCCAAGGCCTTCGCGATCGATCACGACCACCTCGTAGCCGTCAGCCCGGCAACGCTCCGCACTCGCCCGGCCTATGCCCGCGGCGCCACCCGTGATCAGGACACGCTCCTTGGCACTCATCTCTTCCCCCAACCAGCCTGATTTATTTGGTTGCTTATGAAAGCATTGCCGTTGCCTTCCGCGCAACGAGATCCCGCCCAAAAAGCTGCGGGCCGCTTACGGCTAGGTGCGGTGCGCGATGAAGGTTGGCATCATGTTCGCGCTGTCGGGCCTGACGGCGATACGGCAGAACCCCGCTTCCTCCAACTGCGCGCGCATCTCCGCCGTGCCGCAGAACGTACCCCAGCGCGGTTCGATGAGCCCATAGATCCGTTGCGTCAGCTGGAGTCCAGCCAGGTCGATCGCCGGCATGATCCATTCCGACGCGGTGGTCCCGCCCGGCGGGGGCGTCAGGGCGCTGATGACGAGGAAGCCTCCAGGCTTGAGCATCGCATGCAAGGAGCGATAGAGGGCGACGCGGTGCTCACGTCCGGGCACGTAGATGTTGAGGCCGTTGCTCACGCAGACATCGTAAGCTTCCGGCATTGCCGTGCCGACGTCCCAGGCATCAGCGCGCGCGAAGCGGCAATGCGCGGAAAGCCCGTATGTCTCGGCCAAAGCCTGTGCTGCCGTGAGCGCTTCATCGTCGAGATCGTAGCCGTCGAGCCGCACGGCGTCGTCTTTCGGGAATTCAAGAGGTCGTCTTTCGGGAATTCGAGAGAGCACGTTGCGCATCATGCCGCAGGGGACCGAGGCAATGCTTATACCGGGCCGGATCGCCTGCTGCAGCATAGCCTTGAACTGAGCGTTGCGCTCGCGCGTGGCGGTTTGCAGGGGGAGTGTGAACAGGCGCTCCAGGCCGGAGATCGTGAAGTCGTCCTGGTAGCGGTTGATAAGATAGTCGGTCCAGTCGCCAGGCCGTCGTCGCGGTGTTCACGGATGCGCATCAGGGGCCTTCATCATTCCATGCCTGGATCTGGGCACGAAAAATGATGGGATTAGTGGCGCGATCCGGGATGGATTGATCCGGAAATCAGGATAATGGAGGGAGGCCGAGATCGACGCGGATCAGCGCGAGGGACGAAGCTGCTTTCGCCGCGGCCGGGAGCGACGCACCGCTCTCCGGCCTTGCATGCGTTTAAACGTGGCGCCAGGCGGGACGGCTCGGGTCGACCAGCTTCATATCGACCGGGCCCATGCCGAACAGCGCAATGATTGCCGGCTCGCTGCCGTTCGCCGGCACGCCGTCATAATGGGGCGTATGGGCGACACGCCGGACGAAGCTGCCCACCGGCACGGGGACTGTGTTGGCGGGGTCGAAATCCGTGCCGCTATTCACATGCCAGGTGCCGGAAAGCACGATCGAGAGTCGGTCGGTGCGGTAGCTATGCGGCGCACTCATATAGCCGGGGTGCCAGCGGATCATCACCACATAGGGGCCTGGTTCATTTATATTGCCGTGCAGCGTCACCATGTCGCTGATGCCGAGGCGGTGGGCGTTCAGCGGTTTCCAGTCGAACTGGTCGGGCATGGTGATCTCAGTCCATTTTGGATTGAGCTGCGAGGCATCCGCGCTTGTGCTGCGCAGGGTGAGCGGCAATGCGGTGAGCAACGGCGCGAGCAGCAGGAAACGGCGAAGCGGTTCGATTTCGGCACCGGGCATGGAAGCGTTGGCGGTCATGCAACTCTCCTCTCGGGTGAAAACCATCTTTGGCGTTCTGTTAGCGGAGCGACTTGCCGTGGTGCAGCACTTCCCGTTCCGAGGGATGGGGGCGGCCCTTATTCGTTAGTTTCCGGCAATCGTATGTTTTTTATCGTCGATTGACCAGGGGTGCAGGCTTCTTTCCGAAGCCGGAAGTTTGTATTTGGCGCGCCGCCGTGATTTTAAAAAACTGCAACCATAAACTTCGTTGTTTTTATAACGATTCTGGCATGCGCAATTCGGAGGTAGGATCTATGGACAAAGTTTCGTCTATAACCATTTCATTGACCCTAACGTTGGGTTAAATTATGGCGGGCATTCTACTACTTGTGGTTACTGTGATCCAAAGCATCCGTCTGCCTGGGCAGTGCCGATTTTCGGAAGGATAGCAGGCGATGAAAAACATTCCGATTATCGGGAAGTTTGGCGCGATCCTTGCGGTATTCGGCATGTTCTCCATCGGCGCCGCCATTTATTCAACCAGCGAGATGCGGTTTCTCACGGCCAGCTATGTCGCTTTGCGGAACGGACAGACCGACGCGCTGCTGCAGCTGATCCGCAGCCATATCGACATTCAGTTCATCAGAGATGCGGCGAACGATCTGATCATAAATCCGGCGCCGCAGATTCGGCAGCATGAGTTGACGAGGATGCAGAATTACCGGGCGCGCTTTGGCATGTTCACGGGCCTCGCTGAGGCGGATGATCCAGCGGAAGCGCCGGCGATTGCCGCCATCCAGTCGAACGTGTTGCGGTTCACGGCCGGGATGTGCACCAATCCCGCCGCGCTGCGCGCCGCCGCAGGCCGCAATGCCAACACGCAGGTGGTGCAAAGTCTGTTTGCCGAGCAATGCGTGCCGCAATTTATCGCCCTGGACGAGGATATTCAGCCGATCATTACCCGCGTCCGGCAAGCGGACATCAGCACCGCCGCCGCATTGGAACGGACGACGCGCCGTGCGATCGAGACCACCTTCGGTTTGATCCTGGGCGGGCTCGCATTGGTGATGATCGGCGGGTTTTTTGCCGTGCGCTCCTGGATCGTGAAACCGATCAACGGGCTGCAGCGCACGATGGGTGAACTGGCCGGCGGTGAGTTGCGCGCGCGGGTCGATGGCACCGAGCGCGATGACGAAATCGGCGGCATGGCGCGCGCCGTCCAGGTGTTCAAGAATGCCGGCCTGAAAAAGCGCCAGCTGGAGGACGAGGCGCGCGCGGCGGCGGCTCAGCTTGCCGAGCGAACCGCTGAACTTGAGGCCGCTCACCGCCAGGCAAAGATCGGTTCATGGCACTGGGACTTGCAAAGCCGCTCGATTCATTTCTCGCGTGACCTCTGGAGGTTGATCGGTCTGCCGTTCGCGCAAGTGCCGGTCACTTATGAACAGGTCAAGCTGTTGCATCATCCCGATGATTATCATGATGCATTTGCCTCTTATTCCAAGGCGGTGCGTATGAAGGCGCCGGTGACGCTCGAATGCCGGATTGTTCAGCCCGGTGGGACGATCTGCCATGTCCTTACCCATGTCGAGCCGATCGTGCAGCCGGATGGACGTGTGACGCAGCTGCGCGGGACCAGCCAGAACATCACCGCCTATCGGAACATCGAAGCAGCTCTACGCGATAGCGAAGATCACTATCGTCATATGGTGGAGCTCCACCCGCAAATTCCCTGGACGGCCGGACCGGATGGCGGCGTTCTGGAGGTCGGACCGAAATGGTACCAGTTGAGCGGCATGACGCAGGAAGAAACGCTGCGTTACGGTTGGATGACGCGGGTCCATCCGGATGATGTCGCCCGGATTATCGCGCTGAGGGAGCAATGCGTGGCGACCGGCCGCCCTCTGGACTGCGAATGTCGGATCTTTTTGCAAGACGGCCGGACCGGCTGGTTTCGCACCCGCGCCGCGCCGCGGCTCAACCATCAGGGCCAGATCGTGCGCTGGTACGGCACGCTGGAAGATGTCACCGACCGGCACATGGCGGAGGCCGCCCGCCGCGCCTCCGAGGCTCTGGCCTTCCGCGTTCTGGAAGCGACGAAAGATGCGGTGATCGTGTTCGACCGAACCGGGCACGTGAAATATGCGAACGCGCAGGCGACCGGCCTGTTCGGGTCCGGCGCGCCTTTGAACAATCTCTGCATCGACGAGATTTTCTATTCCGCGTCGAAAGCGCCTCTAATACAGGCCCTCAATCGCGGCGTGGAGTTCGGCGGAAGCTCGAGCTTCACGCTCTTTTTCGATCTTTTGAACATTTGGGTGGAGGCGAATATCTACGCCGATGCCGAAAATGTTTCGCTGTTCCTGCGCGACATCTCGGATAAGAAGCGCGCCGAGGAGCAGCTGAACTACGCGGCCCGCCATGATTCTCTGACGGGCATTCTCAATCGCGGCGAATTTTTCGCGCGCCTTCAGGATATCATCACCCAGCAGGTACCCGGCCGGCACAGTGCCCTGTTCTGCCTGGACGTGGACAATTTCAAGGATATTAACGACGTCCACGGCCACCCGGTCGGCGACCGGCTTTTGCAGCAGATCGTCACGCGCCTCTCCGCCCTGATCGGACCGAACGATCTGCTCGCGCGGGCCGGAGGCGACGAGTTTCTGCTGGCGCAGACCGGCATCGCGACCGAGGAGGAGGCGATGGCCCTGGCGGCGCAAATTCTGCGCACCATGGGTGGCGGCTTTGCCATCAACGAGCAGGTTATTGCCGCCAGCACATCGGTCGGTGTCGCGATGACCACGGAAGACGTCGCGGATGTCGAAGTCGTCTATAAACGGGCCGATATCGCGCTCTATCAGAGCAAGACGCATGCGAAGGGCACTTTCCGTCTTTTCCATCCCGAGATGCAGGAGAAGTTCGATCGGGTGCATCGGCTGCGGCTCGATTTGGCGACTGCTCTGGAAAATGACGAGCTGTATCTCGAATTCCAGCCGATCGTCCGTACTTCGGATGGAGCGATCATCGGCGCCGAGGCATTGCTGCGCTGGCAGCATCCGACACAGGGTTTCATCTCTCCCGCTGAATTCATCCCCATCGCGGAGGATAGCGGGCTGATTTGCGAGATCGGCGCCTGGTTGCTGGATCGGGCCTGCCATGCCGCGCAAGGATGGCCACCGGAGATGAGCCTCTCGGTCAATGTCTCGCCACGGCAATTCGAACTTCGCGATATCGTGCAGACGGTTGCCGACGCCCTGCGCCGCTCCGGTCTGGCGCCCGCTAGGCTGAAGCTGGAAATCACCGAATCCGTCTTCATCTCCAAGGAATCGTCGAATCTGTACATGATGAACGAGCTGCAGTCTCTCGGGCTCAGCCTGGTCCTGGATGATTTCGGAACGGGCTATTCATCGCTCTCTTATCTCGACACGTTCCGCTTCGATCTGGTGAAGATCGACCGCTCCTTCATTGCGAAATCGACCGATGCGGAGGAAACGCAACCGCTCCTGGAGGCGATCATCGGCATCACCACGGCTTTGAAATTGCCAGTCACGGCGGAAGGCGTGGAAACCGAGGAACAGTTCGAGCGGATCCGCAAACTCGGCTGCCAATACGCCCAAGGTTACCTGTTCGGACAACCCGTGAGCGAAGCTGCGTTTTTGGAGCGGATTGTTAAGGAAGTGGCCGCTTTTTGAAAAAAGCGGCGCAAAAACTTTTGTGACTTTGGGCCGCGTGGCGCTGAAACCACCACGGCCTAATTTAAAAGAAGTTTTTTGCTTCTTTTTTTCAAAAAAGAAGCCTTCTCTTTTTCGTATGCAATAACGGCGTGGAACCTCACAATTCCACGCCGTTATTGGTTCTAGCAGCTGGTCAGCCGCGGCGTGCGTTCCACTTCCAGGCCGAACAGGGGGCGCAGGCGGGTGCCGACGACGTTGCCGATAAAGGCGGTGATCATCCACACCCAGCCATGGAGGCTGCCCGAGGCGATGCCGGAGAAATAGGAGCCGATATTGCAGCCAAAGGCCAGCCGGGCGCCATAGCCGAGCAGCAGTCCGCCCACGATCGCGGCGATGGCGGAGCGCAGCGGGATGCGGAAACCGGGCGAGAAACGGCCGGCCAGCGCCGCGGCCAGAAAGGCGCCGACGATGATGCCGAAATCCATCACCGTGGTCACGTCCTTCAGCACGCTGCCATGCAAAGCGGCCTGCGCCGCAGGCGCCGACCAGTAATGCCAGCTCGCCACAGGCACGCCCAGCGCCAGCGCAGCCTTGGAACCCCAGAGGGCAAAAGCCGCGGTCACGCCCCAAGGCTTGCCCGACAGGACCAGCGTGGCGAAGTTGACCACCGCCAGGGCCGCCGCGCCGGCAAACATCGGCCAGGGGCCGCGAAACAAGCGCGCGCTGCCTTTATGAGGTGAGGCGCCCGTGCGAGCCAGCTGGCCGTGACGGCGGCGCTCCAACACTACAGTGCCCGCGGCGATCGCCGCGAAGACCAGGAGATTGACCAGCAGCGCCGGAACCAGGCCCCAATCCTTCACCAGGGAGACCGGCTGCAAATGCGGCAGGCTGGCCCACCAGGGCAGATTCAGCGCGCCCAGGGCCGAGCCGATAATGAAGCCCGCCAGCGTCACCAGCATGCGCACGGAGCCGCCGCCGACCGTATAGAGCGTGCCGGAGGCGCACCCGCCGCCCATCTGCATGCCAATGCCGAAAATGAAGGAACCGACGAGCAGAGAGATGCCGATGGGAAAGACATAGCCCTGCACCGGCTGGCCCAGAACGCTGCCCGAAGAGAGGGCAGGGAAGAACAGCAGCACGGCAATCGCGAGCATAAACATTTGTGCCCGCAGCCCTTCGCCGCGCCGGTCGCTGATGAACACCCGCCAGGAGGAGGTGAAGCCGAAAGCGGCATGGTACAGAACCAGCCCCGCCACGGCGCCGAGCACATAGAGCGCCGATTGGCGCAGGCCGGCGACCTGGTCGATCAGGCCAAAACCGACCAGCAACAGGCAGCAGCCAATAAGGGTGGCGCGGCTGTTGATGCCAACTGGGGTTGCGCGCGGCGGCGCAACGGCATGGGTCGAGGCGGACATGTAGAAAACTCCCAGACGCAAAACATAGCGCCGACGGCGCTGATCATGCGCCAACTACCGCGACCGAAGAAAAAATCAAACTAAAACGGGGGTAAAAAATGCCGGTTTATAGAAAAAATTTGCGCATGCCTCCCATTCATGTCGCGATGGAGGCGTCCGCAGGCGTGGATCGAGAAAAATAACCTCTTTCCAAGCAGGGCGGTGTAAAAATTTTCGCAAGTGGAAAGAAAGGGAAAGTGGCCGCTTTTTGAAAAAAGCGGCGCAAAAACTTTTTTGAAATTGGGCCCGTGGCGTCGAGACGGCACGGGCCCAAATGAGCAAAGTTTTTTTGCTACTTTTTGTTCACAAAAAGTAGCCTTTTTCTTGGCTTACTGGCCGGAATCCTTGGTCGCCAGGCCGCCGATCGCGGCCCAGTCGAGATTGTCCCCGCCATTGGCCGCCAGCGTCAAAAATCGGTCGCGCAGCAGGCTGGCGAGCGGCATCGGCACGCGCAGATCGTCGGCGGCGGTCAGGGCCAGGCGGATATCCTTCTGGCCGAGCGGGGCGGCGAAGCGGGCAGGCGAGAAATTCATGTCGGCGATCAGCGTGCCATAGGTCTTGTAGACCGGGGCGGTGAACAGCGAGGAGGTCAGCATGTCCAGGTAGGTGTGCCGGTCGATGCCGGCCTTGCTCACCAGCGCCATGGCCTCGCCGAGCAACTCGATCACCGAAGCGAGCAGGAAATTGCCGCTCAGCTTCACCAGATTGGCGGCGGAGGGCTTGTCGCCGACGCACGTAGGTGCGCTGGCCGATCACGTCCAGCAGCGGGGCCACTTCCTTCAGCGCCTCGGCCTCGCCGGCGGCGGCGATGAACAGCTTGGCGGCGGCGGCGGCATCGGGGCGGCCGAACACCGGGGTGGCGACATAACGCTGCCCGGCCTTGGCGTGCGCCTCTGCCAGACGCTCGGAAAATTTCACGCTGATCGTGGTGACGGAGACGTGGATCGCGCCTTTCTTCAGCGCGCCGAGCACACCGTTCTCGCCGAACACAGCGGCTTCGACGGCCGTGTCGTCGGCCAACATGCTGAACACCACATCGCCCTGGCAGGCTTCCGCAGGCGTCTTCGCCAGCTTGGCACCTTGCGCCACCAGCGCCTCGGTCTTGTTGACCGAACGGTTATAGACGGTGAGTTCATGACCGGCCTTCAGCAGGTTGGCGGCGATTGCGCTGCCCATCTGGCCGAGACCCAAAAATCCGATTTTCATGGCTGACTCCGAAGTTAAGACCCGATCCAAATGGGGCGGAAACCTCGGATTGAAAGAGCCGTCAAGCCGCTTCCGGCGCGGCGGCGATGCGCCGCGCCGGATAACGCCTAGTTAGCCCGGGGAGGAGCCCTTCGTCAGGTCGATGCCGACGAACAGCGACTCACCCTGACGGATGATGCGCAGAGCGAGGGCTTTCGCCCCGGATTTGCGCGCCGCATCGATCGCCGTCACCGCCTGGTCCGGTGCGGTGATCTTCGTCGAACCCACACCGACGATCAGATCGCCCGGCTGCAGCCCGGCCTGGTCGGCGAGTGAGTTCGGGGTCACGTTGATGACCAGGGCGCCGGAGGCGCTGGTCGGCAGGTTGAGCTGGCTGCGGCTATCGAAGGTCAGGGGGGCGAGAGACAGGCCCAGAGAGGCATGGCTCGTCGGGGTGGCCGCACTGCTGCTGCCCATCTCGAAGCCGGCATTCGGGTCGGTCGGCATCGCCGTGACCGACACCGACATCGTATGCGGCTTGCCGTCCTCCATGATAGGTGATGGCGGCATCGTGGTCGGGGTCGATATTGGCGATGTCGGCGGCGAGATCGCTCGGGCCGGTAACCTTCACGCCATTCACGGAGGTGATGACATCGCCCGGCTTCAGCCCGGCGCGGGCGGCGGGGCCGCCACCGGCGACCGCGGCGATCAGCGCCCCGTCATCGGTCGGGTCTGCGGTCGGCAGGCCCATCGCCTGCGCCATTTGCGGCGAAATCTGCTGTGCCGCCACGCCGAGATAGCCGCGCGTCACCTTGCCGCTGGCGATCAGCTGCGAGACCACGCGCTGGACCATGTCCGAGGGGATGGCGAAGCCGATGCCGACCGAGCCGCCCGTGGGCGTGAGGATGGCGGTGTTGATGCCGATCACCTGGCCGCGCTGGTTGAACAGCGGGCCGCCGGAATTGCCTTCATTGATCGGCGCGTCGATCTGGATGAAGCGGTCATACGGTCCATCGCCGATATTGCGGCCGAGCGCCGAGACGATGCCCGCGGTCACGGTGCCGCCCAGGCCGAACGGATTGCCCATGGCAACCACCCATTCGCCCGGCTCCACATCCTTGGACTGGCCGAGTTCGACATAAGGCAGCGGATGGCCGACATTGATCTTCAGCACCGCGAGATCGGTCTTCGGATCGGTGCCGATGATCTTCGCCGGATAGCTCGTGCCGTCGGACATGGTCACGCTGACGGTATCGGCGTCCTTCACCACATGGTTGTTGGTGACGATGGTGCCGTTCGAATTAATGATGAAACCGGAGCCTTTGGCCTCGACCGCCTGCGGCTGCTGGGGCTGCGCGCCGAAGGGGAAGCCGGGCGGGAAGCCGGGGATTTGCGGGAAACCGGGCGGCATGCCGTTGCCGGAAGCGGCGTTGCCGTCGCTGTCGTCGGCGGTCTGGTCGAGTTTCAGATGCACGGTGATCGACACCACGGCGGGCGTCACGCGCTTGACCAGGTTGGTGAAGTCGCCGACCGGTTTGACCTGGCTTTCGACGGCGGCCGTCGCGTTTAAATTGTCAGGGGTGTCGGCGAACGCGGCGCTGGCGGTCAGGGTGCTGATCGCCGTGGCGCCCAGCAGTGCCAATGTGATCGCCGTGCTACGTTTGAATGTCTTGCGCATAAATACAGGTTCTCCAGGTCGCATGGTGGTGGGATGTTGGCACCGTGCCTTAGATAAGTCTTGTATACGGCGCTTAAGTGACGGTATGAAACAATAGTTACCGAAATACCACACCCAAAGGAATTCCGTGGGTTTTTCAGGAGACTGGCGCCTCGATCACATATTTATGATGGGCGCTTCAAATCAGTTCGTACAATCGATCAGCAAGAAAGCGGCCGCTTTTTGAAAAAAGCGGCGCAAAAACGTCTTTGACTTTGGGCCTGAGACGTTCGAACCGCACGGGCCCAAATTAGCAAAGTTTTTTTGCTACTTTTTGTTCACAAAAAGTAGCTTTTTCCTTCTCCTAGCGGTTCATCAGCACCGGCAGGGCGGCATGTTCCAGCACGTGGCGGGTGGTGCCGCCCAGGATCAGCTGGCGCAGGCGCGAGGACGAGCAATAAGCGCCCATCGACATAAGATCCGCGCCCCAATCCGTGGCCGCCGCGAGCAGGCCGGCGCCGACGGCGCGGTCGATCGGGCGGAATATCCCCATTTCCGCGGCCACGCCGTGATGCGAGATATATTCCACCACCTCGGCAGCACTCGGCCCGCGCCGGAAATACTCTTCCGAAGTCAGAACCCGCACAGCCTCGGCCTGGCGGACGAAGGGCATCACCGAGGCCAGGGCCGATGCGGCATAGGCGGTGCCGTTCCAGGCGATGGCGATACGCTTGCCGATGGTCTCGGGCGGGCGCACCGGCGCCAACAGCACCGGGCGGCCGGAATCGAACAGCACAGCGTGGAGCGCGTCCGCCGTGGCCACGTCCTCGCCCGCCAGCGGGTGCGGCACGATGGTCAGATCCGCGAGCCGCGCCTGATGGGCAATGATCTCGTCCTCGCGGCCGATCATGGTGGTGAAGCTGGCGCTGGGCTCGTTGCGGCCGCGCTGCGCATCGCCCACAGGCACCGCCTCCGCCTCGGTGGCCAGGCCGAACATCTCCCGCAGATCGAAGGCGCGCGCGCCGCTCTCCTTTTCGGTGGCGTTGATCATCTCCTCGATCATCGCCCCGGACAGGCCTTCGCCGGCCAAAGGGGCGAGGTCGCGGGCGTCGACGCGGATATGCAGCACCTGCAGATGGGCGTTCCACATTTTCGTCAGCATCAGCGCGACGCGGAGGGCGGCGTCAGCCGAAGCGGGAACTGCTGACCGGGAGCAGGAATTTTCGGACCGACATCAACCCTCCGGAATGAAGCCATTACATTGTTGATTATACTAGGTCATTCCGGGGATAAAAATGCAACGTCCCTGCCGCGATGCAGCAGATGCTCGCCGCTATCGACGGTGATGGTGGTGCCGGTGAGCGAGGGCGTCTGCATGATGAACAGGCAAGCGGCGGCGATATCTTCGGGGGCGGCCCCACGGCGGAGCGGGTTGGCCCGCCAGGCCTGCGCGAAACGTTCCGGCGTCTGCTTGATGCCCGGCAGGGTCAGGCCGGGGGCGATGCCGCACACCCGGATCGCCGGGGCGAAAGCCTGGGCCATCATTTCCGTCGCCGCGGCCAGGGCCGCCTTGCTCAGCGTGTAGGCGAAAAAATCCGGGTTCAGATTGCTCAGTTTCTGGTCGAGCATGTTGATGATCACGCCTTGCGTCGGCTTCTGCGCGGCGAAAGCCCGGGCCAGCAGCACCGGCGCCACGAGGTTCGGGCCGAGATGCGCGGTCAGAGATGCTGCGTCCACCGAACCCGGCGCATCGAACACGAAATGCGAGGCATTATTGATCAGCCCGTGCAGCGGGCCGCATTCCTCGATCAGCCGGGCCGGTACGTCAGGGTCGGCGAGATCGCCCTGCACGACGCGGGCGCCGAGCTCGCCGGCCAAAGCCTGGGCTTCCGCCAGCGAGCGGTTGGTATGGATGATGACGGGATAGCCGGCCGCCACGAGCTTGCGGGCCATGGCGGCGCCCAGGCGCTTGGCGCCGCCGGTGATCAGGATCGGATTCATGGCTCCGATATATTGACCGCGCTGGCGGCTAGCCAGAGCAAAGGGAAGCGCTACTTTTTGTGAACAAAAAGTAGCAAAAAAACTTTGTTACTTTGGGCCGTGCGGTTTCGCCGACGCCACACGGCCCAGCATCCAGAAAGTTTTTGCGCCGCTTTTTTCAAAAAGCGGCCTCTTCTTGCCTTCTCTTCGCCTAAAGCATATCCCGCAGCCGGTAATAAGATGTCGCCAGCAGCAGCGCCGGCATGCGGAACGCCCGGCCGCCCGGAAAGCGCGCATGCGGAATGTGGGCGAAAGCATCGAATCGTTCGGCCTGCCCTGCGATCGCCTCGGCCGCGAGCTTGCCGGCGAGCCCGGTCAGCGCCACGCCATGGCCGGAAAACCCGTGGCAGAACAGGATATTGTCGGTGAGGCGGCCGAAATGCGGGGCGCGGTTGCGGGTGATGTCGACATTCCCGCCCCACACATATTCCGCCCGCGCATCGCGCAGTTGCGGGAAGACGCGGGCAGCCCGGGCCAGCATGGCTGTTTTCAGCGCGGGTGGGGGCAGGGTGGAGTAGGAGACCCGGCCGCCGAACAGCAGCCGGTCATCGGGGGCGCGGCGGAAATAATCGAGCACGAAATTCAGGTCCGCCACGGCCTCGTTGCCGGGGATCAGCCGGCGCATATCGGCGCGGGATTCGGTGGCGATGATATAGGTGCCGACCGGCATGATATAGCCGGTGAGCGGCTGCATCAGGTCGCCCAGATAGGCGCCGCCGGCGGTCAGCATGAAGGCGGCGCGCACCTCGAGCCCGCCCGCCTGGATTTTGATGCTGCCGCCCCGGCGTCACCTGCGTCACCTTGGTATGGGCAAATAATTTCGCGCCGGCGCGCTGCGCCGCGGCGGCGAGGCCGAGCGTGTAGTTGAGCGGATGGATATGCCCGGCGAGCGAGTCCTCGAAGGCGGCCAGATAGCGCGGGCTGGCCAACCGCGCGCGTAATTCCTCGCCGCGCAGAATCCGCCCTACCGGGGCGCCGAGCTGCGCGTATTCCTCCTGGGTCTCCTCCAGGTCGCGCACCTGGCGCGGCTTTAAGCGCCGCGTGCAGATAGCCCTGCACCGGATCGCAGGGAATGTCGAAGCGCCGGATCAAGTCGTGCAGCAGGTTCACGGCCTCGATCGACATGTCCCAGAGCCGCTGTGCCGGCTCAGGTCCGAGCAGCTTTTTCATTTTCACCTGGCTGGCGCCGAAGCCGGCGAGGATCTGGCCGCCATTGCGCCCCGACGCGCCCCAGCCAATGTCCTGCGCTTCCAGCAGCGCCACCTGATAGCCGCGTTCGGCCAGATGCAGGGCGGCGGAAACGCCGGTGATGCCGCCGCCTATAATGGCGACGTCAACGTTCAGATCCTGCTCCAGCGCCGGCACTGTGAGCTCAACCCGCCGCGTCGCCTGATAGTAGTTGTTGGTATGAAGGTGGGCCATCGATCACGCCGCAGAGGTTCTGGGGTCTGGGGCCTCCCGGCCCCAGCGGGTTGCAGGGCAGAGCCCTGCATCCTTGTTTTATACGTTCAACAACAGATGCTCCCGTTCCCAGGAACTGATGACGCGCAGATAGGTTTCGTATTCCAACCGTTTGACCGCCACCAGCACGTCGACGAGCTTCTCGCCCAGGATTTCACGCATGGCGGTGGAAGCGTCCATCACGTCGAGCGCCTGGGCGAGTTCCCGTGGCAGGGTATATTCGCCGGAATAGGCCGAGCCGACCTGTTCGGGTGTGGCCTCCAGTTGCTCGACCATGCCGAGATAGCCGCAGGCGAGCGTGGCGGCGAAAGCGAGGTAAGGGTTGGCGTCGGCGCCCGGCACGCGGTTTTCCACGCGCATCGCCGCGGCTTCGCCGACCGGCACGCGCAGCCCGCAGGTGCGGTTGTCGTAGCCCCATTGCAGATTGATCGGCGCGTCGGAGAAGCGCGTGAGCCGGCGATAGGAATTCACGTTGGGGGCGAAAATCGGCATCACCGCCGGGATATATTTCTGCAACCCGCCGATATAGGCGCGAAACAGCGGGCTCGCCTTGCCGTCCGGCCCGGCGAACAGGTTCGCGCCGGTGGCCGGGTCGACGATGTTCTGGTGCACATGCATG
The DNA here is from genome assembly GCA_963798115.1 of uncultured Pseudomonadota bacterium. Classification (GTDB taxonomy): domain Bacteria; phylum Pseudomonadota; class Alphaproteobacteria; order Acetobacterales; family Acetobacteraceae; genus Acidocella. The sequence continues at coordinate 436,213 of CAWCRT010000006.1, read as the reverse complement.
GCGCTGCCCGGCTCGTTGCCCATCGGCTTGGCCATGAAGGTGGCGTAGATATTATGCCGCAGCGCCACTTCGCGCACCGTGCGCTTGAACAGAAACACCTGGTCGGCGAGGTCGAGCGGGTCGCCGTGCAGGAAATTGATCTCCACCTGCGCCGCGCCCTGCTCATGGATGAGCGTCTCGAGGTCGAGATTCTGCATGTCGCAGAAATCGTACATTTCCTCGAAGAGCGGGTCGAACTCATTGACCGCGTCGATCGAATAGGATTGCCGCCCGGTCTCCTGCCGCCCGGAGCGCCCTACCGGCGGGGCCAGCGGATAGTCCGGATCGGTATTGCGGCCGACCAGATAGAATTCCAGTTCCGGCGCCAGCGACCGGCTTCCAGCCTTTCGCCGCGTAGAGGTTCAGCACGCGCTGCAGCACCTGGCGCGGCGCCATCGGCACGGGCGTTCCGTCCGCATATTGGCAGTCATGAATGATCTGCGCGGTCGGCTCATGCGCCCAGGGCACCAGCCGCACGGTCTTTGCGTCCGGGACCAGGCGGATATCGATGATCGCCGGATTGGTCAGCGTGTCCTGAGGGTCGTCGGGATATTCGCCGGTCACGGACTGGATGAAAATCGCTTCGGGCAGACGTGGCGCGCTGCCGTGCAGGAATTTCTGCGCCGGCATGATCTTGCCGCGCGGAATGCCGGTAATGTCCGGCACCAGGCATTCGACTTCCGTGATCCGGTGCTCTTCGAACCAGTCGACCAAATTCGTCTGAGTCATGGGCCCCTCAAGAAGAAAGTGGCCGCTTTTTGGAAAAAAGCGGCGCAAAAACTTTTTGGACTTTGGGCCTGGGGCGTTCGAGCGGCACCGGCCCAAATTAGCAAAGTTTTTTTGCTACTTTTTGTTCACAAAAAGTAGCCTTACTTTTTTCGGTTCAGAAACTGTCCTTCGCGGTGCGCAGTTTGCGGAAGCTCTCGGCATCGGGGGCGCGCAGGAACGGGTTGGTGGCGCGTTCCATCCCCAGCGTCACCGGCAGGGTCGGCTTGCCGGCGGCGCGCAGGGCCGCCACCTCGGCCGCGCGCTCCTGCACCGCCTTGTTGTCCGGATCCATGGCCAGGGCGAATTTCGCGTTCGAACTGGTATATTCGTGTCCGGCGCAGACCAGCGTGCTGTCCGGCAGGTCCTCATATTTGGCCATGGAGCGGAACATGTCCTCGGCCGTGCCTTCGAACAGCCGGCCGCAGCCCATGCTGAACATGGTATCGCCCGGCAGCAGGATGCCGCCATCGGCGATATAATAGGAGATGTGGCCGAGCGTGTGGCCGGGCGTGTCGATCACCCGTGCCTTGGCGGCGCCGAAATCAACCCCATCGCCTTCATGCACGGCGATGTCGAGTTTCGGCAGGCGGTGCGAGTCCGCGGCATTGCCGACCACAATTGGACGGTATTTGGCCACCAGCGCCGGCACGCCATCGACATGGTCGGCATGGTGATGGGTCAGCAGGATCATGTCGAGCTTGCCGCCGGCCGCTTCGATTGCCGCGATCGCGGGCGCGGCCTCGGCGGGATCGACAATCGCCACCTTGCCGGAGACCAATTCTTGCAGCAACCAGGAGTAGTTGTCGCTGAGCATGGGGATGAGGCTTGCGGTTACGGTCACGTCTGTCGCTCCTTCGTATTGAGGCGTGTATATAGGGCCAATGGGGATCGACGCACGAGATGCGGCGGAATTTTATGCCACAGGGCTGGGCCGCCTGACGACGACTCTGCTGCGCCAGAAGCTGCGCGAGATCTGGCCGAATTGCGCCGGCCTGTCGGTGCTGGGCCTCGGCTATACCGGCCCGTATCTACAGCTTTGGCGCGAACAGGCGGCGCGGTGCATTGCCGTGTCGCCGCAGCAGATGGGCCTGGCCCCCTGGCCGCTCGGCCGTGCCAGCCTGGCCTGCCTGTCGGAAGAAGATGCGCTGCCTTTCCCCGATCTGGTGTTCGACCGGATCCTGCTGGTGCATGGTTTCGAGCAGGCCGACAATGCCAGGCGCCTGCTGCGCGATGTCTGGCGGCTTCTGAAGGATGACGGGCGGCTGATCATCGTCGTGCCGAACCGGCGCGGGCTCTGGGCCTATGCCGAAAGCACGCCGTTCGGCCATGGCCAGCCTTATTCCGAGCGGCAGCTGGCGCGCGTGCTGAGCGGGCTGTTTTTCAAGGTCGAGGCCAAGATCCCAGCTTTGTTCGCGCCGCCGCTGCCCTGGCCGCGCTGGGCCTTCGACTGGTGGGAGCGGGCCGGCGGCGCGGTCATTCCGCAATTCCCGGGCGTGACCATCACCGAGGCCAGCAAGGATGTGCATGGCGTGGTCCCGCTGCGGCGCAGCCTGTCGGGCCGGCGCGTGCTGGCCGATATTACGGGCTTTTGACGACCTGCTGTTCGAGGGGGGCCAGGGGATGCTTCGACGTGGGCGGGCTTCTCCGGCGCCGGCGCCAGATAGAGATAAGGCAGGTCGATCCCCTCGGCCTCGAAACGCTGCTTGACCCGGGCATAGAATTCGCGCCGCACAGCCCAGTGCTGGCCCGGCCCGGTGCGGATCTGGCCGGTGATCGTCAGGGCGGAGGCGCCGAACTGGTCGAGGCCGAAAATCTGCAGATCATCGCGCATCATGATCGCCCAGGCCGGTTCCGAGCGCATGGTGCGGGCGAGCTCCGCCAGCACGGAAAAGACATGCGGCAGGTCTTCCTCATAGCCGACGCCGATGGAAATCTGCGCATAGCCGAAATCCCGGGTCATGTTGGTGACCGTGGTCACCGCGGAGAAGGGGATGATATTGACCGAGCCATCGCCGCCGCGCAGGCGGATGGTGCGGATCGAGAGCCGCTCCACCGTGCCGCTCATGCCCGCAAGGGAAATATAGTCGCCCACCTGCATCGCATCCTCGAGCAGGAGGAACAGGCCGGTGATGACGTCCTGCACCAGCTTCTGGCTGCCGAAGCCGATGGCAATGCCCAGCACGCCGGCGCCGGCCAGCAGCGGCGCCGCGTTGACGCCGATTTTCGACAGGCAGATCAGCCCCGCGACCAGGCCGATGCAGATACCGAGCGTGGCACGGATCATCGGCAGCAGCGTGCGCAGCCGCGCCGCCTGGCGCGTGCGGCCGGTGGCGGCGAGCCGGTCGATCCGCTCGTTCAGGAACATATTGGCCCATTCCCACAGGGCCAGCGCCACGGCGATGGTGATGAGGATGGAGACAAAGGCGCCGATCAGCGCGCGGCTGATCGGGTCGTTCAGCAGCCAGCCGAAGGCGTCGATCCCCCAGCCTTGCAGGATCAGCAGAAAGATCAGAATGCCGATGATGGTGCGAACGAAGCCACGCAGCAGCGGATGATAGGCATGGATGCGGACAAAAAACGGGTGCCGCTCTTCGAGGCCTCGATATTGGGCAGGACGCGCTCGAGAAGATGGGCACTGCCTTTCCAGGCCAGCCGGCCGATGATCAAGGCGCCGACGACCACGGCCACGATCCTCAGGAGCACGCCCAGGGCATTATGGACCCCGGCGGCCCAGGCGATCCACAGCGCCAGCACATAGAACAGCGCCGGGTAATGCCAGATCCCGCCCAGCCTTTGCCGGATTCCGGCGGTGAAGCTGGTGGCGTCCGGCGGCCCGCTGATCCAGGCACCGACGATGCGCCGGCTCTTCCAAATGCCCAGGGCGATTTGCACATGCACAACCAGCATGACCAGCCGGAGCAGCACGAGGGCGCCGAGATGGTCGAGGCCGAGCAACACGCCGATCGAGATCAGCGCATAGCCGATAAAGCCGGTCGCCACGGGCTGACGCACCCAGCGCATCACCTGCTCGGCATGGGCGCAGCTGAGCCGGACCAGCCGTAGGCTGGGCGTCTGCGGCGACAGGACGAAACGCAGCACTTCCAGCGCCACCCGGCACAGCAGATAGGCGTTGGCGACGCCGATCACCGCGAATTCCCCCAACCGGGTGGTGACCAGTGAGGTTGAGATCAACACCTGCACGGCGATCACGAAGCCGATCAGCGGCACCAGTCGCAGGCCGAAATGCAGCAGGTCGAGCGCCAGGCGCCATCCCCAGTTCAGGAAGGTGAGTTTGCGACCCGGCCGCCTTTCCGTCTCGCCGGCTTCGGCATCGGCCAACCCTTGCGCCTCGTCTTCTTCCTCTTCCTCGCAGGTCGCCGGTGTCACCGCGCCGGTATTGGCCGGAAGCCGCGTTTCGGCGCGCTTGATCAGCCCGGCGCGCGGGCGCGCCAGGGCGAAAGACAGCAGCCGCTCAACCACCAGGGCCGGCAGAATGGTGAGCAGCAAGGCTTCGCAAATATGCAGAAGATGTTCGCGGCGGTAGGCTTCTCTGACAAAGCCGCGCAGCCAGTCCAGCACCGGGCCAAGCCGGGTGGATTGGTGTACGGCGGTGGTGACATCGCCGTACAGGCGGGAAGTCCGCTCGTCGATCGCGTTGGAGATCGACAGGCCGATCGCGCTGGTGCCGAACGGGGTCGGCGTATTGGCCTCAGCCGAGGAGGGGGAGCTCCCGGCACCGGTCAGGGCCGCCAGCGGGGAGCCGGGAATGATCGTGCTGGCATGGGCCGGCGCCTCGTGATGGCTCGCCGGATGGGGGGCGGTTGTCTGCGCCGTGGCGTTGCCGCAACCGAGGATGAGGGCGAAGAGGCAGGCGAAAAGGGCAAAACGCATGGCCCATGCACAAAGGATGTTGTTCTGTTAGTCAACCCGTACGGCGTAGGCAAAATGCCCAGGGCCTGCTTATATGACCGTTATGAGAACGATCCTTTTCATCCTGCTGGCGATCGACATGGTTGCGGTGGTCGTGGTGATGCTGATCGGCGCCATCGGCATGGCCAATGTCAACCGCAGCCCGCGCACCTCCAACCGGCTGATGCGCTTGCGTGTGATCCTGCAGGGTATCGCGATCGCCCTGGCCGTCACCCTGATGCTCACCGGCCGTTAGACTCGCCGCTCGGGCGCCAGGAACCCAAAATAAAAGAAGTTTTTGCGCCGCTTTTTTCCAAAAAGCGGCCACTTACTTTCCTTTATTTATAGTTCAGTTAGCGGGCGAAATTCACCACGGCGGCGAATCCGGTCTCGGTGCCGATGGCCAGGCGCGCGCCCGAGGCATCCCAGTCCAGGGCGGTGATGGCGCCGCGGCCCGGCCCGCAGACCGGCAAAATCTGTTCCTTCTGCACGTCGGCGATGATCACCATGCCGGTATCGAACCCGGCGGCCACCACCTCATGCTCAGGATGCGTGGCGACGCGTTTGACAATGCCGTCGCCGGTGCCGAGTTCCATCGGCGCCTTGCCCATCGGCCCGCCGCCGAAAAACGGCCAGAGCACCACCGACTCCGCGCCGGCCGAAGCCAGCCAGCGGCCGGAGCGGGTGAAGCCGAGCGCCTCGGTTTTCGAGGGATAGCCGGCCATGCGCATATGCTTGCCCTCGGGCAGGGTCCAGCCATGCAACGAATTCTCCTGCATCGCCGTCACCAGCGCCTCGCCGGCCGGATGCAGGGCGATGCCGATATGGCTGCCCTTCCAGTCCAGCTTGCGCGCGTCGGTGTTGGAACTGGTGAACCAGAGCGAGGCGCCGCCATAATGCGAAGTGGCGACCCGCTTGCCCTTGGTATCGAAGGCAATGCCGGTGACCGTGGAGGGATGGGCGAGCGTCCTCAGAACCTCGCCTTTCCCGTTCAGCAGATACAGGTTTTTCCCCGCCGCGGCGGCGATCAGCGGCGTTTTGCCGGCAAAGCCGGCCACCTGCTCGACCCATTTCGAGCCGAATTTCACGATCTCGCTGACCTGCCCCTCCGGCGTGACAGCCATCAGCCGCCCGTCATCGCCGCCGGAGCAGAAGCCCCCGGAGACCGGATGCGCAGCCAGGCTCAGCACTGCGCCGTCATGCACCGTAACCTTGTTCCAGGCCTGAGCGTCGAACAGATGCAGGCTGCCATCGCCGAGGGCGAAGGCGGCATGGGAGCCGGTGCGATTGAAGCGGGCGGCGACGATATGGGCGCCAAGCTCCGCTACGGTGCCACGGGATTTCAGGAGTTCATCGAGATCAGCCATGACCGCCTCTGTGCCGAACTCCGCCGGTCAGGGCAAGGCGGCGGAAGGAGCAAAGGGAAGGAAGGGAAGGAAGCGCTACTTTTTTGAAAAAAAGTAGCAAAAAACTTTTTTAAACTGGGCCCGTGCCGTTTCAACGCCTCAGGCCCAAAGTCAGAGAAGTTTTTGCGCCGCTTTTTTCAAAAAGCGGCTACTTTCTTAGCCATGAGACACGTCACCGTTGCCGCCACGCAGATGGAATGTGGCACCGATCGACAAGCCAACATTGCCACCGCCGAGCGGCTGGTCCGTCAGGCGGCGGGGCAGGGGGCGAATATCGTTCTGGTCCAGGAATTGTTCGAGACGCCCTATTTCTGCCAGGACCAGATCCACGCGAATTTTCATCTGGCGGTGCCGCTGGCGGAGAATAAGGCGGTTGCGCGTTTCACGGCGTTGGCGCGGGAGCTTGGCCTGGTGCTGCCGGTCTCGGTGTTCGAGCGCGCCGGGCAGAGTTTTTTCAACACCGTGGTGATCATCGATGCCGATGGCAAACAGCTCGGCTCCTACCGCAAATCGCATATCCCGGACGGGCCGGGCTATACGGAGAAATTCTATTTCGCGCCGGGCGACACTGGCTTTCGCGCATGGGATACGGCGTTCGGCCGCATCGGCGTAGGCGATCTGCTGGGACCAGTGGTTCCCGGAATCCGCGCGGGCGATGGCGCTCATGGGGGCGGAAATTTTATTCTACCCCACCGCCATTGGCTCAGAGCCGCAGAACCCCACGCTCGATTCACGCGACCATTGGCAGAGGGCGATGCAGGGCCATGCCGCCTGCAACGTGATGCCGCTGATCGCCTCCAACCGCATCGGCACCGAGCAGGGGGCGCATGGCACGGCGCTCACTTTCTATGGTTCCTCCTTCATCGCCGATCCGACCGGGGCGAAAATCGCCGAAGCCGGGCGCACGGAAGAGGCGGTGCTGACTGCCGGCTTTGACCTCGACGCCGTCGCGCAGCAGCGCGCCTCATGGGGCGTGTTCCGTGACCGCCGGCCGGACCTCTACGCGCCGCTGCTCACTTGATGGCCGGCACGGCCGGCGATTAAGCCATGACCGATGTTGCGACGCCGCGGGCGCTGAATTTCGCGATGCCGGCGGAATGGGCGCCACATGAAGGCTGCTGGATGATCTGGCCCGAGCGCCCGGACAATTGGCGGCTCGGCGCCAAGCCGGCGCAGGCAGCCTTCGCCGAGGTCGCTTGCGCCATCGCCCGGTTCGAGCCGGTCACCATGCTGGTGAGTGCAAGCCAATTCGCCAATGCCCGCGCCATGCTCCCTGCTTCCGTGCGCCTGGTCGAGGCGAGCAGCAACGATGCCTGGGCCCGCGATACCGGCGCCACCTTTCTCATGAATCCGGCCGGGGACCTCGCCGGGGTCGATTGGGCCTTTAACGCCTGGGGCGGGCTTGCCGGCGGGCTGTATTCGCCGTGGGATCTGGACGACCAGATCGCCGCGAAAATGCTGGAAATCGAGCGGGTGCCGCGCTTCCGCGCGCCGAAAATACTCGAAGGCGGGGCCCTGCATGTTGATGGCGAGGGCACCGTGCTGGTCACGGAAGCCTGCCTGCTGGATGAGAACCGCAATCCCGGCGTCACGCGCGGCGGCATGGAAGAATTGCTCCGTGACTATCTCGGGGTACGCAAGATCATCTGGCTCGCCGCGGGCGTGCCGCATGACGAAACCGGCGGCCATGTGGACAATCTCGCCTGTTTCGTGCGCCCCGGCATCATGCTGCTGAGCTGGTGCGATGATCTGAATGACCCGCATTACCAGGTCTCGCGCGATGCCGAGGCACGGCTGTTGGCGGCCAAAGACGCTCAAGGCCGCCGCCTTGCGGTCGAACATATCCCCATGCCCACGCCGATGTTCCTCTCACAAGCCGAGGCGGCCGGGATCGAGCGCGGCGCTCATGGCATGAACCGGGCGGCGGGCGAACGCCTCGCCGCCTCCTATGTGAATTTCTACATCGCCAACGGCGCGATCATCGCCCCCCGCTTCGGTGTGCCGACCGATGCCGAGGCGAGAGCCGTGCTGCGACGCCTGTTCCCCGACCGGCAGACCATCATGCTTCCGGCCCGCGAGATATTGCTCGGCGGGGGGAATATTCATTGCATCACGCAGCAGCAGCCGCGAAGGGAAAAGGCTAGGGTGCCGTCCTCAATAGGTTTGAAGGCCAGGGCTCTGCCCTGGACCCGCTGGGGCCGAAGGCCCCAGACCCCAATAAGTTATGGGACCAGAGGCTTTGGGGTATTCAACTTAAGGTTTTACGCTAAAAGGAATTTCAATGCGTCTTTTTCTCGCGATCTTTCTCCCTTGGCTTCAGTTCTTCACCATCGGAAGGCCCTTCGCCGGGGTGATCTGCCTTCTTCTTCAAATCACCCTCATCGGATGGATTCCAGCCGCCATTTGGTCTGCCTATGCCCTTAGCCAGTACAAGACCGATAAGAAGATCAAAAAAGCACTGAGGCACGGCTAAGAGGGGTCTGGGGCCTCCCGGCCCCAGCGAGTCCAGGGCAGAGCCCTGGCCTTACTTTAAAGGGCCTTCCTAAACGTCAAATTGATCCGCGCCCGGCCGGTGAGGGGATGGTCGCCGTCTTTCAGGGGCTGAATTCCGTGAAAATACAGCCGTGCGGAGCCGCCCCAGACCAGCACGTCGCCGCTTTCCAGGGTGATGCGGCTGGCCTTGTCGGTGCGTGCGGCGCCGCCCCAGAGAAAAATGGCGGGCAGGCCGAGCGAGACCGAGACAATGGGGGCGGCGAAATCCCGCTCGTTGCGGTCCTGGTGCAGGCTCATTCGCGCGCCGGGGGCGTAGCGGTTGATCAGGCAGGCATCGGGCGTGAAGTTGTTGAACCCGCCCTGCGCCGCGGCCTCCTGCGCCAACTGTAGGAAAATCTCTGGCATGGAAGGCCAAGCCTGGCCGGTTTCCGGGTCGGTCGCCGTGTAGCGGTAACCGCTCCGGTCGGTGATCCACCCGGCGACGCCGCAATTGGTCATGCCGACCGACATCGGTTGGCCCCAGGGCGTGACCATCTGCCGGAACGGCGCCGCCGCCGCGATGCTCTGCACTGCGGCCCATAATTCCGTGGCGGTGCCGGCGGCGAAGCCGGGCAGGCGCGTCAGCCCTTCGAATTCTTGCGGGAAGAGGTCCGGCGTCAAATCACTACATCGCCGGTGATGCAGGTCACACAATCCCCGCCCACCCAGATATCCGCGCCCTCCTGTTCGAGATAGAGGCGTCCGGCGCGGCCGATCGCCGTGCCCTGCGCGGCAACGTAGCGCGATGGCGCGCGGCCGGTGCCGATCAGCCACCGGGCCAAGCCGGCATTCAGGCTGCCGGTCACCGGGTCTTCGCCAATGCCGGGCACAAAGCCGCGCACCTCGAAATCCGCCTCGCTCCCCGGCGCCGGCGCCACCACGCCGATTTTCAAGCGGCCCATGGCGGTGAAATCGGGCTGCAGCGCCAGAACTTCCTCGCGGCTTGCGAACAAAGCGGCGGTCCAGCCAGGGCTTTTCGTCAGGCGCTGGGTGGCGAGAATGGCGGTGGGGCTCACGCGCAGGCTGGCGGCGATCTGTGCGCGGGTTTCCTCGTCTATCTCTTCCAGCGCAGCCGGCGGTGCGGCGAAGGACAGGCGGTCGTCTTTGCGGCGGATGCGGATCAGCCCGATCTCGCATTGCTGCACGATTTCCGCGCTCTTCGGCGTGCCGCCGGCGGCGAGCCAGGCATGGCAGGCGCCCAGAGTGGGGTGGCCGGCGAAAGGAAATTCTTCAGTGGGCGTGAAAATCCGTATCCGGTAATCGGCCCTGGCGTCAGTCGGCTGCAGCAGGAACGCGGTTTCGCTGAGATTGGTCCAGTTGGCGAAAGCCGCCATCTGCGCAGAACTCAGCGCATCGGCGCCATGCACCACGGCGAGCGGATTGCCCTTGTAAGGGACTGCGCTGAACACATCGACCTGGGCGAAGCGGAATTTCTGGGCCATGGCGGCAGTTTAGCGCAGAGGCAAGGAGAGGGAAGTAAGGGGCCGCTTTTTTGAAAAAAAGCGGCGCAAAAAACTTCTGTAACTTTGGGCCTGAGGCGCTCGAACGGCATGGGCCCAAATTAACAAAGTTTTTTTGCTACTTTTTGTTCACAAAAAGCAGTTCTTCCTTCCTTAAGGCAACATCAGCTCCGCCGCGCGTCCGCCTTCGCGAAGGTGCTTCTCCAGCACCTCGTCCACGGCGGCGAAGGAGTCGAGCCGGTACCACACCCCTTCGGGATAGAACACGGCGCAGGGGCCGAGTTCGCAGCGGTCGAGGCAGCCGGCCTGGTTCACCCGCACGTTCTTGATGCCAAGCTCCTTTACCCGCGCCTTCATATAGTCGCGGATTTTCTCCGAGCCTTTGGAGGCGCAGCAGCCGCGCTCATGCCCGTCCGGGCGGCGGTTGCCGCACACGAAAATATGGGTGGAGAAATACGGCGCAGGGTCCGTCTGTCGTCTTTCGCCCAAAGCTGTTACTCCGAAAACTTGCCCCTATCTAAGGGCGATCATCATCAGCGGGAAGCCAGAGAATGCCGAACATGTTGAGCGAGGCGTCCTCGCCCTATCTACTGCAGCACAAAGACAATCCGGTGCATTGGAAGGTGTGGGGGCCTGAGGCCCTGGCCGAGGCGCGGACCCGCAACGTGCCGATCCTGCTCTCTATCGGCTATGCCGCCTGCCATTGGTGCCATGTGATGGCGCATGAGAGCTTCGAGGACCCGCAGGTCGCGGCGCTGATGAACGAGCATTACGTGAACATCAAGGTCGACCGTGAGGAACGGCCGGATATCGACCAGATCTATATGACGGCCCTGCATGCGATGGGCGAGCAGGGCGGCTGGCCGATGACCATGTTCCTCACGCCGGACGGCTCCCCCTTCTGGGGCGGCACCTATTTTCCGCCCACGCCGCGCTTCGGCAGGCCGAGCTTCACGCAGGTACTGCAGGCGCTGAACACGGCGTGGAAGACCGACCAGGCGCGGATCGAGGAGACGGTGGTCGCAATGACCAGGGCCCTGACGGCCAGCGCCGCGGCCCGGCCCGGTGACGCGCCGGGGCCGCAAGTGCTGGACGACATCCGCGCGCGGCTGCTGCATGGCGTGGATTGGACACGCGGCGGCCTCGGCGGGGCGCCGAAATTCCCCAACGCGCCCACGTTCCGCTTCCTGTGGCAGGAATCGTTCCGTACCGGTGACATCAAGGCGGCCGATGCGGCGGATTTGCTGCTGAACGCGATGAGCCTGGGTGGCATCTATGACCATCTCGGCGGCGGCTATGCCCGCTACGCCACTGACGCCAATTGGCTGGTCCCGCATTTCGAGAAGATGCTCTACGATAACGCGCTGATCCTCGAACTGCTGGCCTTGGTCCATGCGCGGACCGGAAACCCGCTTTACGCCGCGCGGGCGCGCGAGACGGTGGGCTGGCTGTTGCGCGACATGCGCGAGGAAGGCGCCTTCGCCGCCTCGGAGGATGCCGACAGCGAGGGCGTGGAAGGCAAGTTCTATGTCTGGGAAGCCAGCGAAATTGCTGAAGTTCTAGGCGCGGAAGAGGCGGCGTTCTTCGGCCGACATTACGACCTGCCGGCGCATGGCAATTGGGAAGAGCGCATCATCCTCGAGCGCAAGAGTACTTTTTCCGATGCCGCCACCGAGGCACGGCTGGAGACGGCGCGGGCCTTGCTGTTGCAGCGGCGCAGCACGCGCATCCGGCCCGCGCGCGACGACAAAATCCTCGCCGACTGGAACGCCCTGACCATCGCCGCTCTGGCGCGCGCCGCCGCGGTGTTCGGGGAACCGTCCTGGCTGGAACTGGCGGCACAGAATTTCGATTTTCTGCGGACCCGGCTCGGCCAGGCGGATGGCCGGATTGCCCATGCCTATCGCGCCGGAAAGATCTCCGCCGTCGGGCTGCTGGACGATCAGGCGACGATGATCCGCGCCGCACTGACCCTTTATGAGCACAGCGGCGACGAAGCCCGCCTCGAGCAGGCTCTGCAGATCCTGCGCGGCGCCGAAGAGCATTTTGCCGACGGCGCCGGCGCGTTCTTCATGGTGGCGGACGATGCGGCGGATGTTCCGGGCCCGAAGGTGCGGAATGTCACCGATGGTCCTACCCCGTCCGGCATCGGGCTGATGGCGGAAAATTACGCGCGGCTGTTCCATCTCACCGGCGATGCCGCCTACCGCGCCAAGGCGGAGGCGCTGCTGGCCGCGTTCGGTGGCCGGGCGGAGATGCTGGGGGGCTCGCCGGTGCTGCTCGCCGCGGCCGATCTGCTGGAAAACGCCGCCTTGCGTGGTGGTGACCGGGGGCGATCAAGTCGCTGGCCCAGGCCGCGCTTGCCGCACCCGACCCGGCGGTGGTGGTGCTGCAAATCTCCGGTGGCGAGCTGCCCGCCTTCCATCCGGCAGCCCAGAAACCAACGGACCAGGCGGCGGCGTTCGTCTGCCAAGGCGGCGTCTGCGCGCTGCCGGTGACCACGGCGGAGGCGCTCAGCGCCCTGCTGCGGCCGATCGGGAAAAGCGAAAGGTAAGTAAGGGAAAAAGTGCTACTTTTTGTGAACAAAAAGTAGCAAAAAAACTTTGCTAATTTGGGCAGTGCTGGTTTCGCCGCCGCCGACCCGCTTTTTTGACACGGAGTTGGCCGGGCCGGCTTGGGTACCTATTCACACTCAGCCAACAGCGCGGCTGCGATTTCCTGCCATTCCGCGTCGAACGACGCACTGAAGAATGGCTTGCGCGCCCGGCGATACCAATAGGCGGCGTTGCCCGCGTCACCTTCCTTGCGATGAAGATAGGCATGCACCCAGTCCCCGGCGCCCCCGTCATCGGCCTGCGCGGCGGCATGCGCTGCGTCCCAATCCCCTTTCGCGTCGAACCAAAGGGCGCGTAGCGCGAGGTGGAGGGTTGGAGGCGGTTCGGCGTGCGCAAGTGAGTTTCGAAAGGTGACGAGGTTCATGGGTTTCTCCTCTCCCGCGTTCTCAGGCTTAGAGACGACGAGTTTTAAAGCGGGGACGCGTTATGGTTTAGCGGACCCTTTTAGCATCTCATCCCTGGCCTGTGTCGCGAGCTGATCGGCCCGTTCGTTCATCGCATTGCCCGAATGGCCCCGAACCCAGCGCCAGTCGATCTTATGCATGGCGGCGGCCTCCAGGATGCGCTTCCACAGATCCATGTTTTTCACCGGGTCGCCGGCGGCGTTGCGCCAGTTCTTGCGCACCCAGCCGGTATGCCAGCGCGTGATGCCGTTGCGCAGATATTCGCTGTCGGTGTGCAGAATGATGGTGCAGGGGCGGGTGAGCGCCGTCAGCGCCTCGGCGGCGGCGGTCAGCTCCATGCGGTTATTGGTGGTCTCTGCCTCGGCGCCGGAGAGTTCCTTGAGGGTGCCGCGGAATTTCAGGATCGCCGCCCAGCCGCCAGGGCCGGGATTGGGCTTGCAGCCGCCATCGGTCCAGATTTCGACGATGCTTTCGGTGGTTTCAGAGTCCATACGAGGCAGCATCCTGGACGGTGTTGTGGAAGCGCAGGCGGCGGTAATAATCCATCGGGTCTTTCGGAGTCACCAGCGCGCCGGCCGGCGTGTGCAGCCAATCATAAAGCCGGGTTAGCAGAAAGCGCATGGCGGCACCCTGGGCCAGCACCGGCAGCGCCGCGCGCTCGGCCTCGCTCAGCGGTCGGTGGGCCTGATAGCCGCGCAGCAGGGCGCGGGACTTGGTGATGTTGAAGCTGAAATCCCGCTCGAAACACCAGGCATTCAGGCAGATCGCGAGGTCATAGGCATAGATGTCAGTGGCGGCGAAATAGAAATCGATCAGCCCGGAGATCTTGCCGTCGAGGAAGAACACATTGTCTGGGAACAAATCGGCATGGATATGCCCGACCGGCAGGTCGCGCGGCCAGGCCGCGGTGATGCGCTCCAGGCTTTGCGTAAGTTCGGCGCCGAGCCCGGCCTGCACGTCGTCGGCATGGGCGAGGGATTTTTCCAGCAGCGGCGCCCAAGCCTCCGGCCCCAGCGCGTTGGGCCGCCGCGGCGCGAAATCCTGGCCGGCCAGATGCAGCTTCGCCAGCGCCGCCCCCAACGGCTCGCAATGCTCGACGGTCACACGGCGCGGCCACACGCCGGGCAGGAAAGTGGTGATCGCGGCGACGCGCCCGGCCAGCGGGTTCAGGTTCTTGCCATCCCGGGCGCGCACTGGCAGCGGGCAGGAAAGGCCGCTTGCCGCCAGATGCTCCATCAGCCCGAGGAACCAGGGCAGATCGGCGGTGTTCACCCGCTTCTCATACAAGGTGAGAATGAAATCGCCCTGCGTGGTCTTCAGCGCGTAATTGCTGTTCTCCACGCCCTCGGCAATGCCGCGGAACGCGACCATCCCACCAATATCGTAATCGGCCAGAAACGCCGCGAGGGCCTCGTCCGTGACTTCAGTATAAACCGCCATGCGGGTAGATGACCGCGCTGGAAAATTCTGGCAAGTGAGCCGGCATGAAACGTCAGATAACCGCTTGCACCGCTCCGTTCCTTCTGGCTGGCCTGGCCTCATGCGCCGATACCCCGCCGCCGACAATGTTCTGCCCCCAAGTGGCGGTGCTGCAGCAGGCCGCAGACGGTGACGCAATTCCTGCCCGGACGCACCGATGTGGCGGCGCAGATCACCACGGCGCAGATCACCGGCGTCGCCGGCGCCTGTGTGACGGCCCATCATGACAATGTCCTGCGCGTGACCTTCCGCGCCGGTTTCGTCGCCAGCAACGGCCCGGCGAATCATGACGGGACGGTGGAGCTGCCTTATTTCGTGGCTCTGACCCGCGGCGACCATATTCTCCAGAAACAGGATTATACGATCGCGATGCATTTCAACGGCAATGCCAGCACCGCGACGGCGACCAGCAAGCCAGTGACGTTGGAGCTGGGCAATGTGGGCGGCAGCGAGGACGTGCAGGTGCTGATCGGGTTCGAAATGACGCCCGAGGAGCTGAACTACGCCGCCGAGCACCCGCTGGCGCAACCTTAAGGAAGTAAAGAAAGGCTACTTTTTGTGAACAAAAAGTAGCAAAAAAACTTTGTTAGTCTGGGCCCGTGCCGCTCGAGCGCCTCAGGCCCAGCGTCAAAAAAGTTTTTGCGCCGCTTTTTTCAAAAAGCGGCCCCTTATTTTCTTTGGGCTCGTTAGTTTGACTGGACGTCTTGGTTTTTATCCGCCTCAGCCCCATTTTTTCCGGGTCATCAAGGAGATCGTTTCATGGAATATGTAAGACTCGGCCGCACCGGCCTGCAGGTGTCGCGCATCACGCTCGGCTGCATGACCTATGGCACGCCCGACCGCGGTGGCCATGCCTGGACCATGCCGGAAGAGGCCTCGCGGCCGCTCATCAAGCAGGCGCTCGAACTGGGCATCAATTTTTTTGACACGGCGAATGTCTATTCCGATGGTACCTCGGAAGAGATCGTCGGCCGCGCGCTGAAGGATTTCTCGACCCGCGACGAGGTCGTGATCGCGACCAAGGTGTTCAACCGCATGCGTCCCGGCCCGAACGGCGCCGGCCTGTCGCGCCGCGCGATCTTCACGGAAATCGACCACAGCCTGCGCCGCCTCGGCACCGACTATGTCGATCTCTATCAGATCCATCGCTGGGACTACGCAACCCCGATCGAAGAGACGATGGAAGCGCTGCATGACGTGGTGAAGGCCGGCAAGGCCCGCTATATCGGCGCCTCCTCGATGTATGCCTGGCAGTTCGCCAAGGCCAATTACACCGCCCGGCTGAATGGCTGGACCGAGTTCGTCTCCATGCAGAACTACGTGAACCTGCTCTATCGCGAGGAAGAGCGCGAGATGATCCCGCTCTGCCAGGATATGGGCGTGGCGGTGATCCCCTGGAGCCCGATGGCGCGTGGCCGCCTGACCCGCGACTGGGACGAGAGCACGGCCCGCACCGAGACCGACGAGTACGGCAAGACGCTCTATGCCGGCACCGGCGACGCCGACCGCAAGATCGTGGAGCGGGTCGCCGAGGTGGCGAAGGCGCGCGGCGTGCCGCGGGCGCAGGTGGCGCTGGCCTGGGTCGCCCAGAAGCCGGGCATCACCTCGCCGATCGTCGGTGCTTCCAAGCCGGCCCATCTGACCGATGCGGTGGCCGCGCTGAAGCTGAACCTGACGGCCGAAGAAATCGCCCAGCTCGAAGCGGCCTACGTGCCGCACGCGATCGCCGGGCACCAGTAAGGCGTCTGACATGAAAAAGCCGGGCTTGGGCCCGGCTTTTTTTAAGAAAGAAGCCGCTTTTTGGAAAAAGCGGCGCAAAAACTTTTCTGACTTTGGGCCTGAGGCGCTCGAAACAGCACGGCCCAAATTAGCAAAGTTTTTTTGCTACTTTTTGTTCACAAAAAGTAGCCTTTCTTCCTTTAGTACATTGATGAGAGCACGGTCCGCAGGCGCTTCATTTCCTCAAGCGCGCGGCCGGTGCCCATGGCCACGCATTGCAGCGGGTTCTCGGCGATCATCACCGGCAGGCCGGTGGAGACGCGCAGCACCTCGTCCAGCCGGTACAGCAGCGCACCGCCGCCGGTCAGCATGATGCCTTTATCGACGATGTCGGCGGCCAGTTCCGGCGGGCAATTTTCCAGCGCCACCTTCACCGCCTCGACGATCTGCCCGACCGGTTCGGACAGGCTCTCGGCGATCTGGCGCTGCGTCACGGTGACCTCGCGCGGCACGCCGTTGATCAGGTCGCGGCCTTTCACGAAGCGCGACGGGCCTTCCTCGGCGCGGTCCATCCAGGCGGCGCCGATATCCATCTTGATGCGCTCGGCCGAGCTTTCGCCGATCAGCAGGTTGAAGGTGCGGCGGATGTAGGAAATGATCGCCTCGTCCATCTTGTCGCCGCCGACGCGGACCGAGCGGGAATAGACGATGCCGCCGAGCGAGATCACCGCCACTTCGGTGGTGCCGCCGCCGATATCGACGACCATGGAGCCGGAGGGTTCGGTGACCGGCAGGTTGGCGCCGATCGCGGCGGCCATCGGCTCTTCGATCAGCAGCACTTTGCGGGCGCCGGCGGATTCCGCGGATTCCTGGATGGCGCGGCGCTCGACGGCGGTGGAGCCGGAGGGCACGCAGATGATGATCAGCGGCGAGGCGTAGCCGCGGCGGTTATGCACCTTGCGGATGAAATGCTTGATCATTTCCTCCGCGACCTCGAAATCGGCGATGACGCCGTCGCGCAGCGGGCGGATGGCGGAAATATTACCGGGCGTACGGCCCAGCATCTGCTTGGCTTCCTCGCCGACCGCCAGAACCTGCTTGCGGCCCTTGGCGTCGGCAATCGCCACCACAGAGGGCTCGGCCAGCACGATGCCGCGGCCTTTGACATAGACGAGCGTGTTGGCCGTGCCGAGATCGATTGCCATGTCGGCCGACATCAGACCGAGAACCTTGGAAAACATCAAAAACCTTTCCGTTGTGCCGTGTCCCGCCGGGATGAAGACGGAAGACGGCCCGCGCCGCCACGGCCAGGGCTTACAGCCAAGCAGGGGCAAGGGGCAAGCCCAGCGCTGGCTGCAGGCCTTGGCGGCGCAGTGCGGGGACGGGGCTGCGGCGATGACGCCGGGCTAAAGACGGGGTTAGGGCGGGGTTAACGAATCGCCATTGCTGAGGCTTTCCGGATGGGATCGGGTTGAATTGCCGGCGCGTCAACGAAACATAAAGGGACAGGCTCAACGACTGATAAAACGGGGGTCAAACGTGATGTTGCGTAAGCTAGGCATTTGGGTGGCGCTGGCAGCGTCGCTCGCCGCAGTGGCCGGATGCGGCAATACGTACGGGAGGCCGGGCTTTGAGCGGCGGCGCCATCGGGGCCGGCGGCGGCGCGATTGTCGGCGGGGCAACCGGCCTTGGCGCCGGCACGGGCGCGTTGATCGGCGCCGGTGCGGGCGCTCTGACAGGCGCCGCGACGGCCCATCATTAAGACCACAAGTTTTTGCGCCGCTTTTTTCAAAAAGCGGCTACTTGCTTTCTTCCCTCAGGCGGCCCGACTTTCGGGCCGCCTTGTTTTTTGCCTCTTAGCCTGGCGAGCTTGGCCGCGATCTGGCGCACGAAGGCGGCCGGGTTGTCCGGCAGGTCGCCCTCCTGCAGCTTCGCCAGGTCGAACAGCAGCGCCGCCGCTTCCGTCGGCGTTTCCTGCCCGGCCAAGGCCTGGATGAGCTTGTGCTCGGGGTTGATTTCCAGTTTCGGCGGCAGGCCGAAGACGGGGCGGCCGGCGCGGCGCAGCAGGCGCTGCATCGCCAGATCCGGCCCCATGTCGTTCGCCACCAGCATTGCCGGGCTGTCCTTCAGACGGGTGGAGACGGTGACTTCGGAGACCTTGTCGCCCAGGGCCTCTTGAAGCGCCTTGCAGATGGCGTTGACGTCCTCTGAAGCCTCGGCCGGCGCGAAGAGGGCGCCCGATTGTGACACGCTCTTGAATTTTTTGTCTTTATAGCTGTCGGTCCGGGTCGGCCAGAAAGCGTCGATCGGGTCGGAGAGCAGCAGCACCTCGTAGCCCTTTTCGGCGAAGCCTTCGAGCTGCGGCGAGGCCTTCATCGCCGCCGCGTCATCGCCGGCGAGATAGTAGATCTCGTTCTGCCCTTCCGGCATCCGGGCGATATAGTCGTCGAGCGTCGTTGCTTCTTCCTTGGTGGAGGCGAAGCGCAGCAGCCCGGCGATCTCGGCGGCGTGGCCGGTATCCTCATACAGCCCCTCTTTCAGCACATTGCCGAAATTCTGGCAGGAACGGTTTGAAGGCCTCGGCGTCCTTGGCCTTGGATTTCAGCTCGGAGAGCATGCGGTTGACCAGCGCCTTGCGGATGCGCTCCAGCACCGGGGTGCTCTGCAGGATTTCGCGCGAGACGTTGAGCGGCAGGTCCTCGGTATCCACCACGCCGGCGACGAAGGAGAGCCAGGAAGGCAGCAGCTTGGCGCCATCGGTGATGAACATGCGCTTCACATGCAGCCGCACCTTGGACTCGTGCTGCTCCTCGACCGGCATGAAGGGCTTGGAGGAGGGGATGAACAGCAATGCTGAGAATTCCAGCGTGCCCTCGGCGCGCCAATGGATCGTCGCCCACGGATCGTCGAAATTATGGCCGAGATGGCGGTAGAAGCTCGCATAATCCTGTTCGGAAATCTCCGTCCGCGCCCGGCGCCAGAGCGCCGTGCCTTCGGTGACGGTTTCGAACTTGTCGTCCTCTTCCAGCTCGATGGGCAGGGCCACATGGTCAGCCCATTTGCGGATGATGGTCTTCAGTCGCAGCGGTTCGAGGAACTCATCGGCATCCTGCTTCACGTGGAGGATGATGGTGGTGCCGGCTTCCTCCCGGCTGGCGGGCTTGAGCGTATAGAGGCCGCGCCCCTCGGACAGCCAGGCCCAGGCATCGGCGCCGCCGGCCTTGCGGGAGATCACTTCGACCTTATCCGCGATCATGAAGGCGGAGTAGAAGCCGACGCCGAACTGGCCGATCAGGCTGGGCCGGTCCTCAGGCTTTTGCGCGGCGAGATTGGCGGTGAAGGCGGAGGTGCCGGAGCGGGCGATGGTGCCGAGATTCTCCGCCAGCTCCTCCTTGTTCATGCCGATGCCGTGATCGGTGATGGTGATAATGCGGGCCTGCTTGTCCGCGGCGATGCGCACGGAGGCGTTTTCCGGCAGGGCCGGCGCTTCGTCGGACAGAGCCAGGAAGCGGCGCTTGTCGGTGGCGTCCGCGGCGTTCGCGACCAGTTCGCGGAGAAAAATCTCGCGGTCGGAATAGAGCGAATGCACCACCAGATCGAGCAGGCGGCCAACTTCGGTCCCGAATTGGCGGGTTTCTTCAGCGTTGTTGATATCGGACATGCGATCCTCGTTGATAAGCGAAGGAAAAGGCTACTTTTTGTGAACAAAAAGTAGCAAAAAAACTTTGTTTACTCTGGGCCCGTGCGGTTTCAGCGCCTCGGGCCCAGAGTCGAAAAAGTTTTTGCGCCGCTTTTTCCAAAAAGCGGCCACTTACTTAACTCAGCCCAGCGCCGCGAGAGCAGACGCATGCAGCGCCGGGGTAGCGGCCGCCAGCACCGAGCCGTCGCTGCCCAGGCGGAGCGGGGCGCCGGCCCAGTCGGTGACCATGCCGCCCGCGGCCTCGACCACGGGGCCGATCGCCGCCCAGTCCCAGGGCTTGAGGTTGCATTCGACGACGATGTCGACCTGGCCCAGCGCCAGCAGCCCGTAGCCATAGGCGTCGCCGCCCCAATAGATGCGCCGGCAGAGGGATTTCAGCCTGTCGATGCGCGGCAGATGCGCGCCGAACATTTCCGGCGAGGTGGAAGAGAGTTCCGCCTGGCCGATGTCGGTAATCGCGCGGGTGCCCATCTTGCCGCCGAACGGGCCGGTGAAGCGGGCGATGCCGCCGCCGCCGATCCAGCGTTCGCCGGTCACCGGCTGGTCGATGGCGCCGAACACCGGCACGCCGTCTTCAAGGAGCCCGACCAGGGTGCAAAAGCTCGGACGACCGGTGATGAAGGCGCGGGTGCCGTCGATCGGGTCGATCACCCAGACGCGGCGGGCGCCCTCATTATGCGGCGGCAATTCCTCGCCGACGATGCCGTCATCGGGGAAGTGCGCGGCGAGGACTTTCCGCAAGGTCTCCTCGGCCAGCCGGTCGGCGATGGTAACCGGGCTTTCGTCGGTTTTCTGCTCGGCGGCCACGCCGGCACGGAAATAAGGGCGGATCACCGCGCCGGCTTCGTCCAGCGCCGCGGCGACCCCTGCAAGCCAGACGTCGCTCATTGGCTGGTGAGTTTGATCGGGGTGTCGGAATTCTTGTTCAGGTAAGCGATCACATCGGCCCTCGTCTGGTCGTTCTTGATGCCCGGATAGGCCATCATCGTGCCGGGCGCAAAGGTCATCGGGCTTTGCAGCCAGTTGCTCAGCTCCTGTGCGGTCCAGGTGCCGCCGGCCTTGGCCTTGACGGCGGCGGAATAGTTGAAGCCGGGCGTGGAGAACATTTTGGCGCCGACGACGCCATAAAGATTGGGGCCGACGATGGTGGCGCCGCCTTTGGTAAAGCTATGGCAGGTGGCGCATTGCTCCTGCACCAAAGCCTGGCCCTTCGCGAGGTCGACATGGGCGAAGAACGGGGCGATGCCGCCTGATGGGGCGCCACCGGCGGCGGCGGCGGCGGGTGCCGCGGCGCTGGCGGCTTTCACTTGCGCAGCACTCGGCAAGGGCAAAGGCGTGGCGGCGAGCGTGCGCAGATAGGCGATCACATCGGCGCGGGTCTGCGTGTTCTTGATCCCGGCATAGGGCATGGCAGTGCCGGGGACATAGGTGGCTGGGGCCGTCAGCCAGTCATTCATCTTCGCGTAGTCCCAGTTGCCTTTGGCCTTGCCCTTGGCCGCGCTGGAATAGGCGAAGCCGGCCTTGGCGAACATTGGCCCGCCGAGCACGCCGTAGAGGTTCGGGCCGACGCCGTTGGCGCCGCCGTTCGTTAGCGTGTGGCAGGCGGCGCATTGCTCCTGCACGAAGGTCTGGCCCTTTGACACATCGGCGCTGGCGAGAAGCGGAATCACCGAAGCCGGCCCCGCGGGGGTAGCGGCTGCGGGTGCGGCCGGGGGCGTGGCAGAGCCGATCGCCGGCAGGCCGGCCAGCTTGATCGCGGGGGTTTTAGGCGCCTCGTGCGGGACCAGAACGCTGGCGATGCGGTTCGCGCCCCAGAAGATCAGCCCTGCGGTCAGCAGCGCGGCGGCGATCTTGTTGCCCAGCAAGCGGTCCCGGCTTTTTCCACTCATCGGTGTTTCCCCTATTTTTATTCGTGGATTTGCGCTGAACCCTAGAGCGAATTAGGCAGAGGCCACAAGCAGCCGCGAAATGAGACGCCATAAGTGACGCCGATTATTCTGATTCCTGCCCGCCTGGGTTCGACTCGTCTGCCGAACAAGGTGCTGGCCGACATCGCCGGACAACCGATGATCACCCATGTGCTGCAACGGGCCCGCGAGGCGGGGCTGGGGCCGGTGGCGGTGGCGTGCGGCGAGGCGGAGATCGCCGAGGCGGTGCAGGCGGCGGGCGGCGAAGCGGTGATGACCGACCCGGATCTGCCCTCCGGCTCGGACCGTATCTTTGCTGCCTTGCAGCTTTTGGACCCGCAGGAGCGTTTTGACACGGTGATCAACCTGCAGGGCGACCTGCCGAGCATCGACCCGGCCTATCTGCAGGCGGTGCTGCGTCCCTTGCAGGACCCGCGATGCGACATAGCGACCCTGGTGGCGCCGATCACCAGCGCGGCGGAAGCGGCGGCGCCGTCGGTGGTGAAATGCGTCTGCGCTTTTGACGAAGGCCAGGATGTGGCGCCGGCTTTGTATTTTTCGCGCAACCCGGTGCCGTCCGGCGAGGGGCCGCTTTGGCACCATATCGGCATTTACGCCTATCGCCGCGCGGCGCTGGCGCGGTTCGTGGCTTTGCCGCCCTCGGCGCTGGAGCGGCGGGAGAAACTCGAGCAATTGCGCGCGCTCGAGGCCGGCATGCGCATAGGTGCCGCGCGCGTGGCGGTGGCGCCGTTCGGGGTCGATACGCCGGAGGACCTTGTCCAGGCCCGGAAAATTTTGGAAGCAAGGGCATGACCAGCATCGCATTCCAGGGCCAGCCCGGCGCCTATTCCGACCTTGCCTGCCGCAAGGCCTTTCCCGCCATGACCACGCTCCCGTGCGAAAGCTTCGAGGCGGCGATTGCCGCCGTGCATGAGGGGCGCGCCGCGCTCGCCATGCTGCCGCCGGAGAATTCCCTGGCCGGGCGCGTGCCGGACATGCATCATCTGCTGCCCAAAAGCGGCCTCTCGATCATCGCCGAGAAATTCCTGCGCGTGGAGCATTGCCTGCTGGCGCCGCCGGGGGCGAGCCTCGCCACGATCAAGCGCATCCATTCGCATCCCGTGGCGCTGGGCCAGGTGCGTAACCTGCTCAGCGAGCTGGGCGCGACGCCGGTGGTCGAATATGACACGGCGGGCTCGGCCGAGATCGTCGCGAAGCTGAACAATGTCGGCGATGCGGCGGTGGCCTCGTCGCTCGCGGCGGAACTGCACGGGCTGCAGATCCTGCGCCGCAATGTGGAAGACGCAGCGCATAACACCACCCGCTTCTATGTGATGGCGAAGACGCCAGACACCCCAGCGCCGGGCACGCCGCATCTGATGACGACCTTCCTTTTCCGCGTCCGCAACGTGCCGGCGGCTTTGTACAAGGCACTGGGCGGGTTTGCGACCAATGGCGTGAATATGACCAAGCTGGAAAGCTATATGGTCAACGGCACCTTCACCGCCACGCAGTTCCTGGCCGAGGTGGAGGGCCATCCCGAGGAGCGGCCGCTACGGCTGGCGCTGGAGGAGTTGGAATTCTTCTCCACCGAGATCAAAATTCTTGGGACTTACCCGGCTGATCCGTTCCGGCTGGCGCAGAGGGAACACTAAAGCAAGGAAGCGCTTCTTTTTTGGAAAAAAGAAGCAAAAAACTTTTTTAAACTGGGCCGTGCTGGTTTCGGCGCCGGCGGCCCGCCGCTTTTTTCCAAAAAGCGGCCATTTTCTTACCCGTGCTTGCGTATAAGCCGCCCGCAGGCCACAATCGGCCCGTGCTGCCCACCGTCTATATCAGCCATGGTTCGCCGATGGCGGCTTTGCAGGAAGGTCCCGCCCGGTATTTCCTGGAATCGCTTGGCACCTTCTTTCCCCGCCCGCGCGCCGTGCTGGTGGTCTCCTCGCATTGGGAGACGGACCTGCCGATGATGTGCGCCCCGCCCGACAATCAGGTGGAGCCAGACGCCAATGGGTTCCCGGCGGCGCTTTACGGCCTGCACTACAATGCGCCCGGGGCACCGGAGCTGGCGGCCAAACTTTCCGACAGCATGGCCCGGTCTGGCTTTTCCTGCGGGATCGACCGGGGGCGGGGGTTGGACCAGGATGCCTGGTTTCCCTTGCTGCTGGCGTTCCCGGAGGCCAATCTCCCGATGCTGCAACTGTCCCTGCAACCGCATCGCGGGGCGCATCATCATCTGGCGCTCGGTGCTGCCTTGTCCGATTTGCGCGAAGAGGGGGTGTTGATCATCGGCTGCGGCAGCTTCGTCCATGACACGCGGCGGTTCCGCCTGCATGGGCAGGGGCAGGAACCGGACGATATTGCCGCCAACTACGCCTTTGCGTCCTGGATGGATGAGAAGATCATGGCGCTGGATCTGAAGTCGCTGATGGCCTACCGGCGGCAGGCGCCCTATGCGCGCGAAGAGCATCCGACCGAGGAACATTTGCTGCCGCTTTATGTCGCTCTGGGCGGGGCAGGCATGGCGTTTGCCTCGACGCGGCTGCATCACTCCACCGAGCCGGGCGGATGGCGCATGGACGCTTACGCGTTCTCCTGATCCGCGCGGCCGTTACCCGACCGTGAAAATTACGTAAAATTAGTTCGTTTTCATCGCCGTTCTTCCTACCTTTCTCTCAAAGGGGGGTGCTGAACATGCGGGCATTGTTTTGTCTAATCATCCTGGGTGCGTTGAACGGATGTATTTTCTCGTTGGGAGGCGGCGGTTCCCCGCCGGAGCATTCCACCACGGTCGTGGCGCCGCCGGGCTCGACGGTGACCTGTGTTGATCAGAACGGCAACCCTTGCCACACCCAATAAGCCTGAGAGTTCCTTTGGGCCGGATCGGTTTCAACGCCACCGGCCAAAAGTCCAAAAAGTTTTTGCGCCGCTTTTTCCAAAAAGCGGCCCTTTCTACGCTTGAGGAACAGAGCCTGATGGGGTGAACGCGACGATAGGCGGTGTGGGCGGCGGGGCGTCCGGATTGTTGAGGTTGAGCGCGATGCTGGCGCCGAGCGCGTTGGCCATGTCGGTCGGCACCAGAATGGTGACGCCGCGATCCTTGTTCATGTCGTAGATCAGCCCCATTTGCCGGATCTGCAACGCCACCGGATTATGCGCGTAAATATGCGAGGCTTCGGCGATCTGCTGCGCGATGGCGACTTCCGCGCTCGCCAGCGTGACGCGCGCCTGCTTCTCTTTTTCCGCCTGGGCATTGCGGCTCATCGCGTCATTCAGCTCGCGGGGGATTTTCACGTCGCGGATTTCCACCGTGATGTCGCCGATGCCCCAGCCTTCGGTCTTTTTCAGGATATAGGATTTCAGCCGCTCATCCATCGCTTCGCGGTTGGCGAGGATGTCGTTCAGCGTGGTGGCGCTGACCACCTCGCGTAACGAAGTCTGCGCGATCTGCGCGACCATGCTGCGGTAATCGGCGAGCTCCGTGGCGGCGCGCTTCACGTCGGAGACGCGCCAGAACAGGATCGAATTGATCGTCACCGACACCGCGTCCGATGTCAGAGTGTCTTCCGCCGAGATGCGCGTGCTCTGCCGTCTCGTATCGACCACGGTATAGACGAGCTCGAAAGCGGGGATGAGGAAATACAGGCCCGGGCCGCGCACGCCGGCGAAGCGGCCGAGGCGCAGCACCACGGCACGCTCCCATTCCGCGGCGGTGCGCAGCGTGAGGGCGAGGATCACCCCGATGACCATAATGATGCCGCCGATGACCGGTTGGTCGAGGAACCAGGCGATGGCGGCGCCGGCAAGGAGGACAAGGACGGCGATGACCGTGACAGCGCTGTTGGCGGGACGCATCTTTTTCTCCGTTGGTTGCGCCGATGATAGCAGGGCTGACGAGCAGGGGAAGGAAAGGAAAGTAGCCGCTTTTTGAAAAAAGCGGCGCAAAAACTTTTATTCACGCTGGGCCCGAGGCGCTCGAACGGCGCGGGCCCAAAGTAGCAAAGTTTTTTTGCTACTTTTTGTTCACAAAAAGTAGCGCTTCCTTCAGCTTTTTAGGGCTCATTGATCTAAGTGCCTCATGCTCTAAACTCTTGCCATGCAAAGCGATTTTCTCTCCCTGATCACGGTTTTATTGGCGCTCGGCGCCCTCGCGGCTGGCCTGTTGGCCTGGCGGGCGGCGCAGGAGGCGCCTGCGCGGCTGCAGCGGCTTCTGGAAAAGATGCAGGACGGCACGCGGACCGAAGCCGAGATCACGCGCTCGGCTTTGGCCGCGGCCGAGGGGCGGCTGACCACGTCGATCCAGGTAGGCACGACCGAGGCGCTCACCGCCGCCTTCGCGCAGATGAGTGCCGCGACGCAAAGTGTTGCCAACACGGTGGACGCGCTGCGCCGCCAGGCCGCCGAAGATGCGCAAAAGACGCTGGGGCTGCTGGAGACAAGGCTTGGCGCCATCCAGACCTCGGTGAATGAGAAGCTGCACGAGGCGGTCGAACAGCAGATGACCAACAGTTTCGCCCGTGTGCTGGAACAGTTCGCGCAGGTGCAGCAGGCGATGGGCGAGGTGCAGTCCGCCGCGGCACAGATCGGCGATCTCAAGCGGATTTTCTCCAACGTGAAGACGCGCGGCGGCTGGGGCGAGGCGCAGCTCGGCGCGATGCTGGAGCAGGTGCTGCCGCCCGGCGCGTTCGAGCGCAATTTCGCGCTGCGAGACGGAGCCCGTGAACGCGTGGATTTCGCGATCCGCATGCCCTCGCGCGAGCTGCTCTGGCTGCCGGTGGATGCGAAATTCCCCACCGAGGATTATGACCGGCTGCTGCTGGCGGCCGAGAGCGCGGACCTCGAGGCCGAGCGCGCCGCGCGCGACGGCATTGCCGTGCGCATCCGGCTCGAGGCAAGGAAGATCGCGGAGAAATATATCTGCCCGCCGGAAACGGTCGAGTTCGGCGTGATGTATCTTCCCTCCGACGGGCTGTTTGCCGAAGTGGCGCGCATTCCCAACCTGATCGACGATATCCGGGCGCGGGAGAGGGTGATCATCCTCGGGCCGACCTTGTTGCCGGCGTTGCTGCAGACGATTCATCTCGGCCATGTCACGCTTGATCTGGAGAAGCGGGCCGGCGAGATCGGCAAGCTGCTTGGCGCGACACGCACGGAAATGACCAAGATGGACGACGTGCTGAATAAGCTGGCGGCGAACGCCTCGGCGATGTCGAGCAATATCGAAAAGGCGCGGGTGCGCACGCGGGCGATGGGGCGGGTGCTGCGCACGGTGGAGATGGTCGAGGCCGATACCGCGCGTGGCCTGCTCGGCCTGGAAGCGGATGATGCGGCTGAGTAAGAGCGCTTCTTTTTGTGAACAAAAAGAAGCAAAAAAACTTTGCTAATTTAGGCCCGTGCCGCTCGAGCGCCTCAGGCCCAAAGTCGAAGACGTTTTTTGCGCCGCTTTTTTTCAAAAAAGCGGCTGCTTTCTTACTTTAAACTTCCATCCGGACGCGGGGACAGCCGACATGATGTTTGCCGATATCACAGCCGAAACGCCCAGCAAGGACAGTCTGGCCAGCGCCTATGCCGCCATCAACCGGCAGCTCGATGCGGGCGATCTTGCCGGCGGCATCGCCGCCTGGGAAAGCCTGCGCCGCGAGGTGGAAAGCTGGAGTTCGCTTGTGCATCTGCGCTTCGAGCAGGACACGGCGAACGAGGCGGCGAAGGCGGCGAAGGAATATCGCGACGAGCTGGCACCGACCGCGACCAGCCATGAGGTGGCGCTGAAGCGGCGTTTGCTCGGCCATCCCGACCGCGACGCGGTGGCGGCGATCACCGGCGCGCATGCGCTGCGCCTGTGGGAGACCGACATCACCACCTTCACACCGGCGATCGAGGCGGATCTGCAGGCGGAGGCGAAGCTCTATTCGCGCTACACCGCGCTGATGGCCTCGGCGAAGATCAGGATCGAAGGCCATACGGTGAATCTCTCCGGCCTGGCGCCGTTCCTGCAGAACCCGAACCGCGACGTGCGGCACCGCGCCGAGGCCGCGCGCGCGGGGTTTTTCGAGAAAAACGCCGCCGCCTTCGATGAGATTTATGATGATCTTGTGAAATTGCGTCACGGCATGGCGCGCAAGCTGGGTTTTGAGACCTACACCGAGCTCGGCTACCGGCGGATGCGCCGGGTGGATTACGATGCCGCCGATGTGGCGCGCTACCGCGAGGAGGTCGCCAGACATGTGGTGCCGCTGGTCGGCAGGATCCTCGAGGCGCGCCGGCGGGAGCATGGCTGGGACCGGCTTTATGCCTGGGATGAGCCGCTGACCGACGCCAAGGGCAATGTGGAGCCGGCGGGCGACGAGGCGTTCATGCGTGCGAGCGCGCAAAAAATGTTCGACGCCATGGATGCGCGCCTCGCCGCCTTCTACCGCATGATGAACGAAAACGGGTTCCTGGACCTCGACAATCGCCCGGCCAAGGCGCCGGGCGGGTTCTGCACCTCGTTCCCGACCGTGGGCCTGCCGTTCATTTTCGCCAATTTCAACGGCACGCATCACGATATCGACGTGTTCACCCATGAGATGGGCCATGCGTTCCAGAATTATCAGAGCCGGGATCTGCAAGGTTTCGATTATCTCTGGCCGACTTTCGAGTCCTGCGAGATCCATTCGATGAGCCTCGAGCATCTCGCTTATCCGCATATCGGGCTGATGGTGGGCGAGGACGCGG
Organism: uncultured Pseudomonadota bacterium; assembly: GCA_963798115.1. Taxonomy (GTDB): domain Bacteria; phylum Pseudomonadota; class Alphaproteobacteria; order Acetobacterales; family Acetobacteraceae; genus Acidocella. The sequence continues at coordinate 407,564 of CAWCRT010000006.1, read as the reverse complement.
CGGAGCGCTACCGGCGCATGCATCTGATCCAGTCTCTGGCATTTCTGCCTTACGGCGTCTGCGTCGATCATTTCCAGCATGAGGTCTATGCGAACCCGCAAGCGAGCCCGGCGGAGCGGCATGCGATGTGGAAGCGGCTGGAAGCGATCTATCTGCCATGGCGGGACTATGGCGATATCGCCTATTTCGCCCGCGGCGCGCGCTGGCAGGCGCAGCTGCATATTTACGGCATGCCGTTCTATTACATCGACTATACGCTGGCGGAATGTTGCGCGCTGCAGTTCTGGGTGAAGTCGCGCGCCGATTATGCGCAGGCGCTCCAGGATTATGTTGCGCTGTGCGCGCGCGGCGGAGCGGCGCCGTTCCAGGCGTTGGTAGCCGGGGCAGGGCTGATCTCGCCCTTCCGGGAAGGCGCGCTCGCCCAAGCGGTGGCCGAGGCGGCGCTGGTTCTGGACGCGTAAGGACATTGCCAGGAGCTGCCATGTGGGGCACAAAAGCCCCATGCTGCGGCGTGCACTTCTGCTCTCCTGCCTGGCTCTAACCGCGTGTCATCATCGCGCTCTGTCGGCGCAGGATGTGAACATCGCCGGGATGCTGCCGCCGCTTGAGCTTTCGATGATGGATGCGGAGACCGGCAAGCCGGTCACCGCGGCGGATTTTCGCGGCAAGGTAACGCTGCTTTATTTCGGCTATACAAACTGCCCGGACGTGTGCCCTGCGACTTTGTATAATGTCGCGCGGATCACGCAGATGCTGGGCAGCGACGGCGGGAACATCCAGCTGCTTTTCGTCACGGTCGATCCCGACCGCGACACACTTTCAGTGCTCAGCCAATATACGAAGCTGTTCGGGCCCAACATTATCGGGCTGCGCGGCACAGCGGATCAGCTCGACACGCTGGCCAGGCGCTACCGCGTGGTGTTCTCGGTGGTGAAGACGCCGACTTACGAGGTTACGCATTCCGCGGCGGTGTATGTGTTCGATGCGGACGGGAAAGCGCAATTCATGATCGCGGGGCTGGAGAGCGCGCAGCCGGATTTCAAAGGGATCACGGCTGATTTGCGAGGCGTGATCACCGATTAGGAAGGAAGCGCTACTTTTTGTGAACAAAAAGTAGCAAAAAAACTTTGTTACTTTGGGCCCGTGCCGCTCGTGCGCCTCAGGCCCAAAGTTGAAGAAGTTTTTGGTGCCGCTTTTTAGCTGCGATAAGACCCATTAATATCGATATAGCCATGCGTGAGGTCGCAGGTCCAAACCGTGGCGCGGCCATGGCCGAGGCCGATATCCACCTGGATGTCGATTTCCCGCCCCTTCATATGCGCGACCACCGGGGTTTCGTCATAGCCGGGGACGACGCCGCCATTCTGCGCCATCCAGGTGCCGCCCACGGCGACGCCGAGCTTGTCGCGGTCCGCCGGCTCGCCGGCCTTGCCGACCGCCATGACGATGCGGCCCCAATTCGCGTCCTCGCCGGCGATGGCGGTTTTCACCAGCGGGGAGTTGGCGATGGACATGGCGATGCGCCGGGCGGAAGCGTTGGAAACCGCGCCTTCCACGGTGATCTGCATCAGTTTCTGTGCGCCTTCGCCGTCGCGCACCACCATCATCGCCAGCTCATGCAGCACCTCGTGCAAAGCGCGGCGGAAATCGGCGAGGTGGCCGGGATCGTCGGTGGGGGCGTTGCCGGCCTGGCCGGTGGCGAACAGCAGCAGCGTGTCCGAGGTCGAGGTGTCGGAATCGACGGTGATGCAGTTGAAGCTGTGCTCGACGCCTTTGCTCAGCATGGCCTGCAGCGCCGGGGCAGGGATGGCGGCGTCGGTGAAAATGAAGGCCAGCATGGTCGCCATGTCCGGCGCGATCATGCCGCTGCCTTTGGCGATGCCGGTGATGCGCACGTCCACGCCGCCCAGGCGTGCCACGCGGGTCGAGCCTTTGGGGAAGGTGTCGGTGGTCATGATCGCCCCCGCCGCCTCGGCGAAGCGGTCGGCGGCAAGGTCGGCGTTCAGCTGATCCATCACGGCGACGATTTTCTGCGCGGGCAGGGGCTCGCCGATCACGCCGGTGGAGGCGAGGAAAATCTGTCCGGGCTCGGTCTTCAGCGTGGCGGAAGCGGCTTGGGCCGTGGTCTCGACCGCGCGGACGCCGACGATGCCGTTGAACACATTGGCGTTGCCGGCATTCACGACGAGGCCGCGGGCAATCCCGCCTTCCAGCGCTTCACGGCACCAGGTCACCGGCGCGCCGGGGCAGAGATTTTTGGTGAACACACCGGCGACGGTCGTGCCCTCGGCGAATTCCGCGAGCAGCACGTCCGTGCGGCCTTTATAGCGGATACCCGCCTCGGCCGTGGCAAGGCGCACCCCGGCGACCGGGGGAAGTTCGGGTAGCGGCAGCGCCAGCGGCGAGACAGGTATCTTAGACATTAGTTGGAAGCCGGTGCGGTTGGGGCGGCCTGGGTGCCGTCCGGATTGCTGATGGTGATTTTCACTTTGGAACGGGCCGCGGCCAGGGTGGCCTGGATGGCGTTATCGGCCAGGCTCTGACGGATCTGGTCCTGGACATCGGCCAGAGCCGGGGCGGGTGCCGTGCGCCGGCCTTCGACCAGGATCACATGCCAGCCGAACTGCGACTGCACCGGGGTCTTGGTGTACTGGCCGGGCTGCAGCGCGAAGGCCGCATTGGCGAAGGCCGGAACCATCTCATCCTTGGTGAACCAGCCGAGTTCGCCGCCATTCTTCGCGCCGGGGTCGATGCTGTCTTTTTCCGCCAGGGCGGCGAAATTCGCGCCATGGTTGAGCTGGGTGATGATCGCCTCGGCTTCGGCCTTGGTCTTCACCAGAATGTGGCGGGCGTCCACCTGTTCGGGGCCGGGCTTGTTGGCATAGTCCTTATTATATTCGGCCTGCACGGCGGCGTTGGTCACGGCGCCGGTGACCTCCTGCTGCACATAGGCATTTTCCAGGCTGACATTGGCGGCCTGCGTCATGGCGGCGGCGACGGCGGGCTGCTGTTGCAGATTTTCGGCATGCGCGGCCACCAGCAGGGCGGCGCGGTCGATCTCCTGGTTCAGCAGCAGGGGGAAGAGCTGGTTCGGCGGCATTTGCTGCAGCTGCTGGGGGGCATTCTGCGCGGCTTTCTGGATGTCGCTGAGATGGATCTGCATGCCGTTGACGGTGGCGACCACCGGGTCGGCGGCGGGTTGAGCCGCAGCCGGTGCATCGGCGAACGCGGCCGGAGCCATCAGGCCGGCGGCGAGGGCGAGAACGGAAAGCGAGGTAAGACGCATAGAGGCGGAACCCTTCCTGTGTTTTGTCGATCCTATGAGCTAACTGGTGAAGCTGGGCAAGGGTTTGACCACCCGGAGGGCGGCGCTTATGTGAGCCAGAGACGACGACTAATCGGTCCTTATAGTAAGGTACGCGGTATCCGCCCGCTGCACCAGGAAGAGAGAATGTTCGCAAGCCTCGCCCGAGCCGTTTTTGGTACCAGTAACGATCGCGCCCTCAAGGGTTTCCGGCGCAAGGTCAGCGCGATTGCCGCCTGGGAGCCGAAGCTGGAGGCGCTGGACGACGAGGCGTTGCGCGGCCAGACCGCGACCTTCAAAGCGCGCCTGGAGGCCGGCGAGACGCTGGACGATCTGCTGGAGGAAGCCTTCGCCACGGTGCGCGAGGGGGCCAAGCGGGCGCTTGGCATGCGCCATTTCGATGTGCAGATGATTGGCGGCATGGTGCTGCATTCCGGCCGGATCGCCGAAATGAAGACCGGCGAGGGCAAGACCCTGGTGGCGACGCTGGCCGTGTATCTCAACGCGCTCACCGGTAAAGGCGTGCATGTGGTCACGGTGAACGATTACCTGGCCCGGCGCGACGCGGAATGGATGAGCCGGCTTTACGGCTTCCTCGGCCTCAGCACCGGGATCATCGTGCATGGGCTGGATGACGTGCAGCGCCGCGCCGCCTATGCGGCGGACATCACCTACGGCACGAACAACGAATTCGGCTTCGATTATCTGCGCGACAATATGAAGTACCGGCTGGACGACATGGTCCAGCGGCCGTTCAACTTCGCGATCGTCGACGAGGTGGACAGCATTCTGGTCGACGAGGCGCGCACCCCGCTGATCATTTCCGGCCCCTCCGACGAGCCGACCGACCTTTATGCCGGGGTGGATACCGTGGTGGCGGCGCTGGTGGCGCGCGGCCGGGTCGAGGATGGGTCGAACCAGTTCTACGACAAGGACGAAAAGGCCCGCACCTCGATCCTCACCGATCTTGGCTCCGAGACCGTGGAGCAGATGCTGCGCGATGCCGGGATGCTGACCGAAGGCAATCTGTACGATATTTTCAACATCTCTCTGGTGCACCATGTGCAGCAGAGCCTGCGGGCGCGGGTGCTGTACACGCGCGATGTCGACTACATCGTGCGCGACGGCAAGGTGGTGATCATCGACGAGTTCACCGGCCGCATGATGGAAGGCCGCCGCTATTCGGACGGTCTGCACCAGGCGCTCGAGGCCAAGGAGCAGGTGACGGTGGAGCGCGAGAACCAGACGCTCGCTTCGATCACCTTCCAGAATTATTTCCGCCTGTTCCCCAAGCTCGCCGGCATGACCGGCACGGCGATGACCGAGGCCGACGAGTTCGAGCAGATCTACAAGCTCGAAGTGGTGGAAATTCCCACCAACGTGCCGGTGGCGCGCAACGACCAGGACGACGAGGTCTACCGCACCGCGGCGGAAAAATATGAGGCGGTGGCGAAGCTGATCGAGGAATGCCGCGAGCGCGGCCAGCCGGTGCTGGTCGGCACCACCAGCATCGAGAAGAGCGAGATCATCTCCGCGCTGCTGACCCGCAAGAACATTCACCACAACGTGCTGAACGCGCGCTTCCACGAGCAGGAGGCGAAAATCGTCGCCCAGGCCGGCGCGCCGGGGGCGATCACCATCGCCACCAACATGGCGGGCCGCGGCACCGACATCAAACTCGGCGGCAATTATGAGATGCGGGTGCAGCTGGAGCCGGACGCTGATCCGGAGCGGATCAGCGCCGAGATCGGGGTCAACCATGACGCCGTGAAGGGGGCGGGCGGGCTGTTCGTGATCGGCACCGAGCGGCATGAGAGCCGGCGCATCGACAACCAGCTGCGCGGCCGCTCCGGCCGCCAGGGCGATCCGGGCGGTTCGCGCTTCTTCCTGTCGCTGGAAGACGATCTGATGCGCATTTTCGGCTCCGGCCGGATGGGCGGCATGCTGCAGCGCCTGGGCCTGCAGGAGGGCGAGGCGATCGTCCATCCCTGGATCAACAAGGCGCTGGAGAAGGCACAGAAGAAGGTCGAGACGCGCAATTTCGACATGCGCAAGAACGTGTTGAAATATGACGACGTGATGAACGACCAGCGCAAGGAGGTGTATGCCCAGCGCCGCGAGTTCATGGCCGCAGAATTCGGTCGCCGGCGTGGTGACGGAGATGCGCGAGGACATGATCTCCCATCTGGTCGCGATGCGCATCCCCGAGAAGGCATTCGCCGAGCAATGGCAGAGCGCGGAGCTGGCCGAGGACATCAAGCGCCTGTTGGGACTGGATCTGCCGGTCGTCGATTGGGCCGCCGAGGAGGGGATGGACGAGACCGGCGTGCGTGAGCGCATCACCGAAGCGGCAGCAGCAGCAGCGGCGGCCAAGGCCGCGCAGTTCGGGCCGGAGTTGACCAATTATATCGAGAAATCGGTGCTGCTGCAGACGCTGGACCATGTCTGGAAGGAGCATCTGCTGGCGCTGGATTATCTGCGCCAGGGCATCGGCCTGCGCTCCTACGGGCAGCGTGACCCGCTCAACGAATATAAGCGCGAGGCGTTCGCGCTGTTCAACGGGCTGCTGGACGAGCTGCGCCAGCGCGTGACGCATGTGCTCGCGCATGTGACCGTGGCCGAAGCCCCGCCGGCGCAGCCGCAGCCGGTGCCGATGGTGGAGAGCCACAACCAGCCGCCCGGCATGGCCGGCGGTCTGGCGCTGGCCGAGCCGGTGGTGCAGGCGGCCGCCCTCGATCAGGCCCCGGCCGCCAGCCAGATGGACCCGGCAAGCCCGGAAACCTGGGCGGCAACCCCCCGCAACGCCCCGTGCCCCTGCGGTTCGGGCAAGAAATTCAAATATTGCCACGGGCGCGTGGCCTGAAGAGGCCACAACGCCGCATTTGCGGCGTTGCCGTCGGCGAAATTTATGGGTAAAGGGGAGCGCACGGACCCGTAGCTCAGCTGGATAGAGTGTTGCCCTCCGAAGGCAAAGGTCGCGCGTTCGAATCGCGCCGGGTCCGCCAGCATTTTCAACGAGTTACGGCCACATTCGCTCGAGGCCCGTTTTGCCTAGCTAGCAGATAGCTAGCACCAGCCATTCAAGGCGAGCCGCCACTTTTTGGGGTACGACGAATCGCGTGGCGGTCGTACCCCGGCGGGGCAGGCGGCGAAGGGGCTGCATTCGTGTCCCAGAGGGTCCGTTCCGGTTTTTTTGATCTCCGGCCATTGACGCGGCGCACGGCACGCCCGTGCAGCAACGCGGCCACTGAGGCGCCGCCACGTGCAGGTGCTTCGTCCCAGCCGTCCGATCGGGCCATCAGAATGCGCCCTGGCTCCTGATCGCCACCACATTGAGCCACCGCTCGGCCTTTCGCGTTGGGCGCAAGTCCGCCGACACCCATGATTCGGCCAAATTGCTGTGCGCTTTCGCCAGCAACGGAAGGAGCGTCTCTTCGGTGTGGTCCGTAAAATAGCGTCCACCGGTATGGCGCTCCCCCACCCCCAACTTGAACGACATGTACCAAGCGCCGCCGCTCCGAAGCGCGGTCACAAGCCGGTCGGCCACACCCGGAAAGCGAGCGAGCGGGACGTGCAGGAGAGAAGCACAGGCCCAGATACCGTCGAACTCCTGCTGTCGGTCCACGTCTTCGAAACGCATCTGCTGGACATTTACCAGCCCGGCTGTGCGCTCACGCGCGAGGCGCACCATCTCACTGGAACCGTCGAATGCCTCGACCGAGAACCCCCTCTGGGCGAAGGCGAGCGCGTCACGTCCAACCCCGCAGCCTGCGTCCAGGATCCTCCCGCCCGGCGGGAGCCAGCGGAGAAATCGCTCATACGCCGCGCCCATGTCGACCTCTGCCGTGTCGGCCGCAAACCGCTCCGCATTTTGGTCATAGTAGGCGATCGAACGCTCCATGGGCTCAACCATCAATGTCGGAGCGCTGGGGTTCCCACTGGTGCACCAGGGCGTCAAGAGCGATCCTCTGCCGAGAACGCAAAAAGGACGCCCGGGTTTCGATATCGGTGCCGGTCTGCTGCATGATCGTCTCCCGCAAAGGATGATGGCTGTCGACCAGCCAGTTGTTTCGCTCGTGCAGGCGCGAGACCAGCCCTGGGGCCGGAGACGTCGTTCACAACAGGACGTTACCGCGACGATTGCCACACGACGAAACGGAAACCCGGCTTTCCTGACGCCAGAACATCAATATCGAAACAGATCGGACAAGCATCATGAGCTATGCGATTATAGGATTCGGCAAGATCGGTCAGGCCCTGGCCCACGCCTTCGCCCGTAGGAACATCGACGTCACCGTCGCGAACCGCCGGCCGCCTGAGGCACTGGCGCCGCAGGCTCGGGCGATCGGCCCCACGGTCGTCGCCAAGTCGCTGCACGACGCGCTTGAGGCCGACACAATCATTTTGGCGGTCCCGTTCGGAGAGCATCGCGAGGTTGCGAAGGCCCTGCCGAACTGGAAGAGCAAGACAATCATCGACGCGATGAACACATTTGGCGTTCCCCCTGAAGAGCTGGACGGCCTCCCGTCCTCCGCCTTCGTCGCGAAGGCGTTCACTGGCTCCAGGCTCGTGAAAGCTTTCAATCACCTGGTTGCGGCCACTCTGGCTACCGACCCGATCGTTGAGGGCGGGCACCGGGTCGTCTTTCTGTCGAGCGATGACGAGGAGGCAACCGCTCTCGTGACGGCCCTGGCCAGACAACTCGGGTTCGCACCGGTTAAGCTGGGAAAGCTCAACGAGGGTGGCCTACTGGTCCACGCACGCGACCGCATCTGGGGCCCCCTGATATTCCAGGATCTGTTCAAGAAGGAGCAGTAATCAATCTATGGCCGTCTGATTCGGCCCGAGAGGCACGATCCCAAAACGTCGGCTACTCATACGTTCTGCGACACCACGTAAAAGCGCTCCCTCAGGTGGTATAGAGGCTGCTGGTCGCTGCCATGTTCGAAGAAAGTCTGCGTCCGCTTTTCCAGGTTGTTCGCCCGAAAGCTGCCGGCCTCCTTTCGGCCCACCTCGGTCAAATTCCGCCCTTCCGGTTAGCGTCCATCACGGTCACTCGATGGAACCTTCGGCGTTCCTGAGAATGGACATTCGCTTAATTTCCTTTGGGCGCTGACATTCCTGCGCATGCCATACGGACTGAAAATCAAAATTTGTACCCACCAAGCCATCCTGCGCTGTCTGCATTCTTACTGCGGCAGGACTACGTGGCGTGGATCACTTCCCCTGTTTGAGATCAAACGCCGGACCGCTCGATTGCGTCCCGAAGTGGCTCTAGACGTGCGCCCCTATGTTTCCTATGGTGTAAAATGTAGCCGCAGCTACATTATGTACCAACGTCGACGCCTGAGGAATTTGCCTAAAAGATGCGCCTACCTTTTTTCCTTGGCATCGTCGGATCGCAGCTTTTCGCCGTGCCGGTCGCGCATGCCCTCGATGCCCCGGCTGAAATCCCGATCGCCGGCAACAGCTTGCAAATTTCCGGCGGGATTGACGGTTACGTCTATGGCCAGAGCGGCACCGCGCCCAAGGGCGAGCCCGGCGCCAGCGCGGTGGGCGACAGCGCGTATGGGGCCACCCTCACCAATGCGCTGATCAGCATGCAGAAATCCTCGGGCGTGCTGCAGTTCACCCTGGAGCTTGGCCCGGTGGACGGGCTACCGGTGCTGGGCACCGCGCCGCCGAAAGCCAGCCTGCATGTCTATCGCTTCAGCCCGCTTTATCTCGGCTATGTGACCATCGCGCCGAAAGGCTCGCCTTTCACGATTTCCATCGGGCAAATCAATTCGCTCGAAGGCTACGAAGGCGGCATCGATTGGCAGAACGCCAATATTTTCGCCTCCTCCATGTGGTATATTTCCAATCAGAACAGCCTGGGCGTCTCGGGCACTTATACGCATGGCCCATTTTCGCTCAGTGTCGCTTATGGCGACGGCTCGGACACGCGCGTGTTCGATTTCCTCCAGGCCGCCGCGACGTATAATACCAGCAACGTCAACGCGCTCACGCTGTTTTACGGCGGGAATGTCGGGCGCACCGGGGTAAACGCGACCACCTATTTGGGCGAGCCTGTCGGCGCTGCACCGTATTTTGTCAACTCGAAAATGTTCGGAGCCTATGACAGCTACACGCGGGGCAAGCTCAGTCTGGTGCCGGAAATTCAGTATATTTACGCGCCGACCGACCATCAGGTGATGATCGATAAATATACCAGTAATTTCAGCGCTGCCCTGTTCAGCGACTACCAGTTCGGCAATTCGGACTACTCGCTCGGCGGCATGGTGTCGTATTTCGACAATATCGGCGGGCAGGCCAACTGGTATATCGCGCCGCGCGCCGAGGGTATCGGTCTGGAGCTGACGCCGACGTGGCAGGACAAGCATCTGTTCGCCCGCCTGTCCGTGGGCTATGTGCACCTGTTCAATAGCGGCGATCCTGCCTTCGGGAGTGACGGCACCAGCCCCAACGTTGTGCAGAGCGCGCTCGAGGTCGGGTTTCTGTTCTGAATATGTCCGCGATGGGCGCGGAGCCAGGGCGATGACGCCACGGTCGATGTCTGCTTGCCGGACTGTCGACTATCGCGCTGGCGACCGGCTTAGTTTAGGGCAATGCCGCGAGAGTGCTGCCTCAATGTCGGTGAAATGCGGCTTAAGTCTTTGAAAATGCTGCGATGACATCTGTTTCTTCTAATTCTAATTATTAGAGCAAAAAATGAGAGATCTCTCCCGTTATAAATATAGCGGGCGATCATCTCCGTTTTCTGCGTCATCGCAGCATTTTCAATAAGTTATGACCTAAATCACGATCATTCATCAGCCAGCATCAAATTCGGTCCGGGTAGTCGCCTGCGACAATACCATGCCCACGAAATACCGGCCTGCACTTTTCCGGTCGTAGGTCGCGCCGCACTATAAAGATCGCCGGCGCCGGCAGGCCGAAGGGCGGGCAAAGGCCCAGGCGGCGGGCAAGTATCAGGGCCGCGTCGAGAACCTGGAACTCAACACAATGATCGGCCGGATGCTGGAGCGCGGCATGAGCTGGACTGACATCCAAACCACTTCGGGATGTGGTCGCGCCACTGTGGCGAAGGTCGCGGCGCGGATGCGGGCGGCAGCGTAACTCGTCTCAGGCTTTGCCCTGGACGATCTCGACGGGCCCGTGATCGTCGCAATGGTCGCCATGGTGATGATGCAGCCGGCCATCGACGAGATAATCCACATGGTCGCCATGCGGCACCGCCTCATGCCCGCAGCCGGGGCCATGGACATGCCCCTGTTCGTGCCCTTTATGGCCGTTCTCCGGCGTGCAGCGGTCCGGGTTTTGGGTTGTCACTTCAATGACATGCTCCTCGACCTCGTCGCCTTCTTGGTGGTGCAGATATCCATCATGCAAATAGTCGACATGATCGCCGTGCTTCACCCCGAGGTGACCGCAATTCGCATCATGATGATGTGGATGCTCCGCATGCGTATGGGTCGGCATGAAATGTTCTCCTTCCGGGTGGGACCAAGGAGCCACTGAATGCATCAGTATCCGACAATTACATCTAAAGAATTCTTAAGGGCGGCGCGATGCTGGCGTGCCACGGTCGCGAAGATCGCGGCACGGGCGCGGGCAGCATAGAGGCTGGTGATCTGGCCCCGCAAAGGCCAAGGCGTCAGCCCAGTTTGGTTCAAACGGTAGGGTCTTGAAGCCCTGCCCCCGGCAAACCACGTGCCTCCTCACACTCAGGGTCTGCCAGAGGTAGCTGTTACGGAGTGCCATTTTTGGACAAGTTGTCACCTGAAGCTTGCGGGACGCTAGCCGCACTTCGTCACCACGGTCATCTCAGATCGTTTGAACCAACCTGTGCTGACGCCTTGATTTTTGCCGGGTTTGCCCGCCTGGAACGGGGAGAACTCATCATTACAGAGCGGGGTATATCTATGGCACGGCACGTGTACGCGGCTGCTGCAAACCCACCTGCACCGCACAAATCACAAATCAGGCCGAGGTAAGTTTTTGGGGCTTGGGCAATGGCCTGGTCCGCCTGCCCAACCGCACCGCGAGAAATCATTGAAAAAATCGATTAGTTTGTAAAAAACTATCGAATATACAGAACGATATATCGAAGTCTATTCCAACCTTATCGAAGGACACAACAGCGACCGATTGGCGGTCACCGTTCTTATCCCAGTCCTTCGGAAGAGGAATAGAACGATGACACGCTTCACGAACATTCTCGCTGCGGTCGCCCTGGCAACGGCTTTTCTACCGATCGCCGCGAACGCCACCACCATGACGCCGCTGCACCAGGTCCAGATTGTCGCGCATCAGGCGCTCTCCGGTCCGATGCCGGACGTTCAGCGCGTCGCGATTTCCGCCCAGGCGCACACCGTTTCGCAGGCCAACGTCATGCCCCCCACGGCGCAATCCTGGGCCACAAATTTCGGCTTCTTGCCTTTCAACTCCTCGAGCTGCACTCACGTGCAGATGGGATTCTGGCCGCGTCCTCTGGACTGCAAGCGTTAAAAGCGTGATGGCCTGCCCAGACTCCTTCGGGCGAAGAAAAAAATCCGAGACCAGAATAAATCAGCTCAACGCCGAGTTTATGGATTGACGCCCTTGCAGAGGACGTCACCGGTCTCACCCTCTCTAGGAACAAATCAATGACAGGATTTATGAACATTCTTGCTGCGGTAGCCCTGGCGACGACTTTGCTGCCGATCGCTGCGAATGCCACCACCATGACGCCGCCTCACCAGATGCAGATCGTCGGGCATCAGGCCGGCCAGGTCATCGTGCAGAGCGGCAGTCCAACATCAAACCAAAAGTATCCTGCTTCCTTTGGCGGCTGATCACAGGCCGCTCATCCCCCCAATTCCCCAACGTAAATTCAGAAGGGATTTATCCCATGTCGTTCACTCGCAAAATTCTTCCTGCCCTGGCCCTGGTCGTTGCTCTGGCACCGCTGGCTGCTCAGGCCGCACCGCAGACCGTTCGCGTTGACCCAATCGCCCCGAGCTCGGCGACCATCGATCAGCCCACCACGATTTACAGCGGCGGCGTGCATGCCTTTCCCGACTTTTTCGGGGGCTAACAACGCGCCATTCTAAATCGCGCGGCAGGCTGAGAGATGCCGGGGCTTGGAAATTCCAGCCCCCGGCGGCCGGGGATGCGGGGCCGGGATTGAAGTGCGCATGGGGAAAGGCCTGACCCCGATCGGGCCGAGCAAGAAATTTGAAACCGTTTCGTTATGACTTAAAAATGATTGTTACGAGCCCGACGTGCATAGGAAAAAACTTCACGTTTGGCACGCTGCCTGTGGCGTCATACGCCCGTCAAGGCGGAAAATTTTCGCTGTAAAGCCGCCATTTTTAAAGGCGGGCGGCGGCCTGTTTGCAATGCCGATAACTCGCGTACTGAATACGCCGCGCAAAACATGCTAAAAGCGTAAAGATGCCGCAGGCCCGAGGGGGACGACATGAGCGACGTTGAAATCAAGCTGATATTGACCAAGACTTAAGCGGCCGACTTCGCCTGGCTCGTCAAGCGCCTGGCACGGCGGGGGCTCGGCACAGACGATCTAAACTTGGTCACGGCCGAGGAGGCCGAAGCGGAAGACGCCTTGCTACTTTTGCGCGATGCTCTCGCCGCCGCCGGATTCGATCCCCGGTAGAGATCTCAGCGAGCTACCTAAAGGCGCGCCCCGATTGCTGGCGGAGCTCGGGTAGAAAGGCGGGGCGGCGGCCATACCATCAGGAGCCATTTTAAGCGCCCTGGAGGCCGGTCTATTTTGGCGAAGGCTGCCGGGAAGCCGCTCCAGCCTGCTCCAGATCGCCTCAGAGCCGGCATCCAAGCGCATCATAACGCCGCGTGGTCAGTAGACGCGCGCCGCGCTTTGGGCAAAAAAAGACGGCGCACAAAGCGCCGCCAAGTTTAGGGAGGAAACGTCCAAGAAAGACAGGAGAGAAACTCATCCTGTCGAAGGATTGTATAGGCGGCTCCACGGTCCTCTCACAATTAGACTTTGTGCAGCGCAGAATTGCCAGGTCGCTAAGAGATCTAGGCACAGTTGGGCCTTTGATTGCGACAAAAGCGCTATATGGCTTCCCTATACGCCGTAGGTCATTGCCCTAGCGCCTGAGCCCCTGAACCGCGCGGCAGGCTGAGAGATGCCGGGGCCTGGAAATTCCAGGCTACCCGGCCGGGGATGCGGCGAGGCCTAAAAACGGCCTCCGACATAGGCCAGACCTCTTCTGGGGAATTTTGAATTTTTCAAACTAGAGTCCGAGCCGATAATCTGTAGGAAGAAACGCGGAAATGAACCCCATATGCGCGGTTTGTCTGACGGCCTGACACAGATTGCGCACTTTCCCATAGAGTCTCTATAAATATTCTCAGCGTTCTATGGAAAATGCATCAGAGTCCGTCAGTCCGTCAGGCGGGTGGGCCGACAAAATACTGCTCACTGGCAGGGTGGCTGACACCCTGACACACCTGAGCGTGATTTGATGTTTCATTGCGCCATTCCTTCAGCTTGCGGAAAGTTCTGGCCCGCACGCCAGCCTTCAGCTTCGCTCGTGCTGCGACGGGGGGAGCTGGTCTGGCTTTCCGCCCAGGCCAGGAGCTCGGCCCATGTGTATAGGACGCGATTGCCGAAGCGGCGGTAGATGGGGCCACCGCCACGACTGGCTTTTGTGGCAAGCGTCGCGGGAGACGTGGGATACCCGGCCTCGGTCAGCGCGCGCGCGGCTTGTTCGCGGCAGAGAAGAGTGTGAGGTGCCAGACTGGTCATCATGGTCTTTCATGAATTGTTGGTAACACCAAGTTAGTTTCATTGATCAAGGTATATCATGATTATGCCGGATTGAAAGCGGTATAAAATTAAAAAGTCCAGAATATTCCTAAAGAATCCAGTATATAGTCATGGCGAAGCCAGAAGAATCCAGAAGATAGTCCAGGCGAATCCGGGGATGTCTTGAAATATACGCTGCATGAACGTATTCTGTTCGTGTAGCGCATTCAGAAAATGCTAGAAAAATTCTAAAAATTTTATGTTGTTCGAGCGTATGGCGCTGTTTAACGGCGCCAGGAAGGAATGTTGGTGGGTTTCGCATATGACAAATTTGCGACAACGCATCACAAATTTGTGTTGGGCTTTTCCGTCGGGAGTTGGCGGCGATGGTGGGGGAGGGGCGGTCAGCCGATGTGCCGCAGTGACACCACGTCGCCCGCGGGCGCCGGTTCCCCCATCAGTTCCGCCGTGCGTTGTGCCATCCTGTCCGCCGCGGCCAACAACACCGCGTCCGCCGCATGGACGTAGCGGCTGGTGATGCTCTGGCCCTTGTGCCCGACCAGGGCGGCGATCGTGGGCTCAGAATATCCGAGGTCGGCGGCGAGCGAGATGAACGAATGGCGGAGGACATGGGGGGTGATATCAGCGGGCAAGTCGCCCTTGGCGGCGATGCGATTCCAGATCTTGCGGAAGCCCGTCATGGGGCCCGCCGCCCCGGGTGGCGGGAAACACCAGATCCCCGCTGCGGTCCAGGCCACGCAGTATGTCACACGCGGCATGCGACAGCGGGCGCATCGAAAACCCGGTTTTCGTGTCGGCGAGCCGAGCCGCGCGGCGGCTCAGGTCGACGTCCTCCCAGCGCAGTTCCTGCGCCTCGCCGCTCCGCCAGCCGGTCAGGGCGAGGAAGCGCGCCATCGGCGACCGCCGGTGGCCAGACGTTCTCCGCCGACGGCCAGTCGGATGCGCCGTCCCCAGGGCGGGATATTCGTCATCAGACAGGCGTCGTTCACGCTTCCCGTCCGCGGGGCGCATGACGCCCCACACGGGATTGTCCGTGCGCATGCGATATTTTACGGCATAGGAGAAAATCGCCCCGAGCAAGCCCACGGTGCGACTGGCCGTCCCGGTGCCGCCCCGGACATTGGAGAGGCCGCGGGTCTTGCCGGTCCTGGCGCGCCCCGCCGTTTTGCCCCGTGCCACCTTGTGCATGAAATCTTCCACGTCTTCCCGGGTGACCGCCGCCACCTTCATCGGCCCCAGCAAAGGCTTGATGTGCTTCTCGATCCGGCCCTTGTCCGTCACCAGGGTGCTGGCCTTCTTGGGGACCTTGCCGCCGCGTCAGCAGCCGGCCCGACTTCGACGTCGGCCCAATACAGATCGCACAGCTCGCGCACCGTCTCGGCCTTGCGCTTCGCCTGCTTATCGGCGGCCGGATCCGCGCCGCGGACGACTTTGCCGAGAATGGCGCTTGGCTTCCTCACGGGCGGTCTCGGGAGTCCACGGCGCGCCATGCCGGCCGATCGTCTGCCACCGCTGGCGGCCGCTCGCTGGTCCGATAGACCACCATGTAGGTCACCGCGTCGCCCTGCTGGCGGCGTGCGCCGAACCCCGGCACGGCCGAATCCCAGATGGTCTGTCGCCGGTTGCAGCGCCCGCACCGCGCTCAGGCTGATCCTCTTCCGCTCTTTCTTTGGCGCTGGCATGATTTTGCCTCCCGGTTGCTGGCCATTCGATCTAGCTAGCAGGATCACGCAGATCCCGGCAAATAAAGGCAAAGGTCGACAACAATAAACACAAGAAAAACAATTGATATATCAATACCGCAGCTGCTTGCTGCAAACCGGCGCAAACCCCGGGTATTGCCCTCCGAAGGCAAAGGTCGCGCGTTCGAATCGCGCCGGGTCCGCCAGCATTTTCAAGGGGCTATCCAGAGAAGGGCCGAGCAGAGTTTTCTAGGCGATGAGCCTGAAGAACACCCGGTCAGATTACGCCCGCGAGTGCCTCTCGCCAGCTCCAATTTTCGGCGAGTGCTAAGCAGTGCCTCCAGGACTCCACAGCATCGGTGGTACCGATCCCACGCAGCGACGCGGCCGCCGCAGCATGAGCGAGCGTAAGCGATTGCTCAACATGCCAGCCTTCATGCACGCCATATAGAAACCCGGCGGCAAAGGCGTCACCAGCGCCGTTAGTGCCTGCGATGGCTGCTGACGGCACACGCACCGAGGGCTTCGCCGTCACTGTGCCATCACGCGATACTGCAACCGCGCCAGCCGGGAAATGCACCACGACCAGGACCATCGATCCCTCCGCCAGGACATGCCGGGCCGAACGGACACAGGCAGCGACATCGGTTTGCCCATCGATAATACATGTCTCGCCCGCGATCGCGCCGATTTCCGTGTCATTGACGATCAGCAGGTCGAGCTCCGACAGGCAGGGGCGCACGAGTACGGCCAAGCGGTTTTCTGGAATGCTGCAGAGTTCGAGATTGGTCATCAGTCCGGCCGCACGCGCCTTGCGGAGCGTCGCCACCCAGCCATTTGCCGCCTCTCCCCATACGCCGTCCATTCGCGCATGGACGCCCGGCAAGCCGAGATGGAGGATGCGGCCCCTTGTTCTTGCGAAGTCAAAATGATCAGGTGTCAGCAGATCTCCGGCGCCACCGCGGAATATATGTGTCCGCCGCCCCGTTTCACGCGAGGTGTAGGCCTCGGTGTGATGGGTCGGCACGTTCTCGACGACCGCCAGTTGCGAATGTTCCACGCCATGCGCATCGGCCGCCGAGAGGAGGAGACCGCCGTTTTCGTCACCGCCGATCAGGCCGATTGTCTCGACAAACATTTCTGGATCGAGCTTGCGGATATCAAAGGCGAGATTGCAGGCCGAGCCGCCGCCGCGGACTTCCTCCTCTAAAATCTCGGTAAGCCCATCCTCCATCGGCCAGAAATCGACGAGCTTGTTGCGGTCCACGCACCACGTCCCGCCCGTCACAAAGCCGCACCGTGCCGTTTCCGCCATCGCGTCGGCTCAGCCGTGCTTGAGCGGCGCTTCGGTGATCAAAATATCCTCGGCAAGGGCGCGCGCCGGACGGATGTGCTGGTTCTCCAGCGCGCCGTGATAGGCTCGCACGGCCTCCTCAGGCCAAATCGTACCGTTCGCCACCTCGCGCATCAGCGACACCACGGCCAGCGGATCCTCGGCAAGATTGATCTTGCGCCCGAACAAAGCGACCCGCGCCCCGTAGCGCTCGGCCTGGCGCAGCAACTCGAAAGTATCACGCGTCGTCCCCGCGCTGCCACCAAGCACACCGATAATCAGGGTCGGATCATAGGACGCCAGCTCCTCCAGTGCTTTCGGGCCGTTATAGGCGATCTTGAGAAAGCGGGGCCGGTCCGCCTGCATCACGCCGGCGAGACAGCGGTGAATGCAGTCATTGACGTAATGGGGCACGACATCGGCGGCAATGCCGCATGCGACGTTCGGGTTGAACACCTCCAGGAAATAGGAGAAGCCAATGGCTGCCGCATCGGCACGAAACGCCGCAAAGGCTTCGAGCGAGGCCATGTCGGCATCGATGTCGTTGCAAAATGTGATTGAATACAGGCCGAGATCTGTACCGGTGATCACCCCCTGCGGCGTGGGGGTGGGCGTACCGTACATCACCCGGGACAGGTTGGCGGTACGGAACGGACGTGATGGTACATGGTGGTAGGTGGCACCGCGCATCCTCCAGACATCGGTTGTATCGTTAGCGCGGATTGCCGGCTTCACCGCGCTCTCGCGAAACACCCCCCTCTCAGCAAGACGCTCGAGATTGGATGCGGAGAGCAGCATGATGTCGACGATATCCTGGGCGACAATTGCGCGGATCTGATCGAGGAATTCAGCACGCGTGCGATAGCGCGCCCAGCTGCCGTCGTTCTCGCGTTTAGGTCCGGTCGATGTGATGCTTGGCCCCATGTCACCGTCCTTGGCGTCGGCGATGATGAAGTCCCCGGGACGATATTGCCCGGCGCGAATGCGAGCAAGCTTCGTGTCCAGGCGCGTCATGGTTTCTCCTGTTGGTCTGTTGACGCGAATTCACCAGGCGCAGCGCCGGTCATGATCGCCACCGCTTCGGCCATCGTATGCCGGGACGGCGAGGTCAGCGCGACACGCCGGCCAAGCCGCATGATATGGATGCGATCGGCGATCTCGAAGACCTGCGGCATGTTATGGCTGATCAGGATCACCGGTAGCCCGCGCGTCCGGATCGTACGGATGAGATCCAGAACCTGGCCCGACTCCCGTACACCGAGTGCCGCGGTTGGCTCGTCCATGATGACCAACCGACTGGCGAACATACCGGCGCGCGCGACCGCGACCCCCTGACGCTGGCCGCCGGACAGGCCTTCCACTGCGCAGCCGATCGATGGGATGCGGAATTTCAGCTCAGAAAGGTAACGTGCGGCCTCCTCGCGCATGCGCCGCTTGTCGAGTTGGCGGAAGACGCGGCCCAGCACGCCCGGCCGCCGGTACTCGCGCCCGAGAAAGAGATTGCTGGCAATGTCCAGTGCTGGGGCGACCGCAAGATCTTGATATACCGTCTCGATACCGCGCCGTCGTGCGTCAATGGGGCTCGCGAACCGGACCAGCGCACCGTCGAGCCGCAATTCCCCTTCGTCTGGGATGACGGCACCGGACAAAATTTTCGTCAGCGTACTCTTCCCAGCACCGTTGTCGCCGATGACCGCGAGAACTTCCCCCGCTCTGAGCTCGAAATCAGCGCCGTCGAGAGCGACGACGTGGCCGTAGCGCTTGATCAGGCCGCGCGCCTCGAAGATGACCTTATTGGCTGTTCCGCTCATGACAGCCGGGCCTCGCGCGAGAGCTGGTCGGCCGCGACTGCGAGGATGACGAGCACACCGGTCACCATGTCCTGCCAGAGCGGATCAATTTCCATGAGCGTGAGGCCGTTCCGCAGCACGGCCACGATGAGCGTGCCGACCAGCGTGCCGACCACGCCGCCGCGGCCGCCGAACAGGCTGGTGCCGCCAATGACGACTGCCGTGATGGTGTCGAGATTGGCGCTCTGCAGCGCATTGGGATCAGCGTTCGGAATGCGTCCGAGGGCAAGCCAGGCGCCTATGCCAGAGAGGAAGCCGGCGATCACATAAACGGACAGAACCGTGCGGCCGACCTTTATGCCGACCAGCCTCGCCGCCTCCCGATTGTTGCCGATCGCATAGACATGCCGCCCCCATGCTGTTTGCGTCAGCATGTACCAGGCAACGGCATAGAGCACGAGAACGAGCAGGATGCCGTTGGTGATCGTCGCCCCGCCGAAACGCATACCATTGCCGGTCCAGCCGAGCAGCGGGTCGGTCACTGGATAGCTCTCGCCACCCGAATAGAGGCGCTCCGCGGCGGTTATGATGCCGAGCATGCCGAGCGTGACGATGAACGGCGGCAGCCGCAAACGGCTGATCAGCGCGCCGGAGACGTAGCCGGAAGCGGTGCACGCCGCCACCGCCAGCAGCAAGGCAGGTAGTGCCAAATGGTTCTCGCTCACGAGCCGTGCGGCGATGATTGTACCTAAAACAGCGATGCTGCCATTGGCGAGGTCGATGCCCGCGGTCAGCATGACGAGAGTTTGGCCGATCGCCAACGTCCCTTCAATCACGCATTGCTGGGCGATGATCGAGAAGTTGCCGGCCGCCAGGAACGTGTTGGTGGCGAGGCTGAACACCACGCCGAAACCGAGAAGTACAAGCACCGGCCCGAAGACCTGCGTCCCCATCGCCCCGCCGGGCCAGGCGAGCCGGCGCCGCGCGCCACCGGCGGTGGATGAGATCGAGCTGTTCAGCCCCAGCACGCTTTGGCGCCCCAGGCTGCGTCCTTGGACGGTAGGCCGGGGAAGGGGTGATTGGTGATGATCATCGCGCCAGTGTCGACAAAGCCGCTCGGCTTCTTGCCGGTCTTGGCATAGGTCACGACATCGTCGACCCCCATCGTCGCCATCTTGTTCGGAAACTGCATCACCGTCGCCGCGATCTCACCCCCGGCCACATATTTGACGCCCAGGCACCCTCCATCGATCGCGGTGAGCAAGATCTCACCCTTCTTGCCGGCCGCCTTGATAGCTGCGTAGCCGCCTTCAGCTGCAGGTTCATTTATACTGTAGACAACATCGATGCCGGGATGGGCGATCAGCAGGTTCTCCATACCGGTCTGGGCGAGATCAAGTGCCCCATCCGTATTGGTCCGCCCGACGATATTGGGGCTGCTCTCGGTCAAGCCGAAGCCCTTAAGATATCCTTGGTGACGGTATGTATCGACTGTGCCACCCGGCGTGCCGTCGAGCAGGGCAAGTTGGGGCGTCGCGTTGCCGAATTCCTGCTTGAATGCCAACTTCGCATATTCACCCTGAAGGACGCCGGCGGTAAAATTATTGGTCGCGAGCGTTGCGTCGACGGCGCTGGCAGGATCGGTCGCGGTATCGAGCGCGATCACCAGAATTCCTTTCGCACGCGCCTCGGCAATCACCTTGAGGATGCCCGTCGAGTTGCTTGGCGTGATCAGGATGCCCTTCACCCCGAGGCTGATCAGATCCTCGATCGCATCGACTTGGCCTTCGTTATCGCCGTCGAATTTGCCGGCGCGCGCGATCAGCGTTGCACCGTCTTTCGTGGCTTCCGCAGCCGAGGCCTGACGAAGCTTCACGAAATAAGGATTGACCTCGGTCTTGGTGACCAGCCCGATCAAGATTTTGCCATCAGCGGGCTTCGTTTGCAGGGCGCTGGTGGGCAGCCCTATCAGCCCTGCCAGGACGAGACCGACCGGCAGATTTCTCCACACGCGAGCACGGCTTTTACGTTCTCGAGTTCCCACAACGCCCCCCTTTTATTGTTTTTTGCTGAGGCTTTGGACTGGCAGGACAAAATATGCCGCCGGGCTTCAAGGACTGTCAATAATTAATTCCGATTCCGTTATTTTTTGACTGTCGCCAGCCGCGTGCTCACGATGGCGCCGAAGCTTGGCTAGGCGGATACCGTTCCCTCCGGTTCCAAAAATTTTACAGGCGCGATTTGCTCGGTCAGCTATTAGAGGTTTGTCACGATCCTCCGGTCCCGTGTCTTTCTGGGCCTGGTCCGAGCTTTTTTGAGGCGGCCATCGCCTATAATATCCCCAAGGGCTCGATCGGCGCCTATGATCCGGAGGCGAACGTGCTGGTGCCGCTGGATTGCTGCGACAAGGAGAGCGGCACGCCCTCTTACAAGCCGGTCCCGGATATGGCGGTTCGGCACCAGCGAAGTGGCCCTATTGACGCGGTTTTGATGGCCCGAAGGAGCGAAAAGCAGAGATCGATGCCATAACTGGTGGATTGATCGTTTTTTGCAATCATTAATGTTTGGCATCGTTTATTGGTTTGGGCGGGGCCCAGATACTGGAGTACTCATGATGCAAAACACCGCGCTTTCGTTGCTTTTATCGCGGCTGGATTTTGCCTGGATCACGACCATGCATATCCTGTATCCGCCACTGACCATCGGGCTATCCCTTCTCCTCTTCATTTCAGAATGGCGCTGGGTGAGTACCGATGATGAGCAATGGTACCGCCTGACCCGTTTCTTTGAGAAGCTGTTCATTATCAATTTCGGTGCCGGCGTCGCGACCGGCATCACCATGGAGATGGCATTCGGGATTCTCTACGGTCCCTTCTCGCAGGCGGCTGGCCCTTTTCTCGGCCAGATTCTCGGTTACGAGACGATCACGGCCTTCATGTACGAGGCCGGCTTCGTCGGGCTGATGGTCTTCGGCTGGGGCAGGATCAGCAAGAAAATGCATCTGTTCGCGACCGCCAACGTGGCGTTCGCCTCCAGCCTCTCGGCCATGTGGATATTGGTTGCGAATTCCTGGATGCAGACGCCCAGCGGCGTGGTGTACAGAGACGGTTTTTTCCACGTCGTGAGCTGGCGTAGGGCCATCTTCAATCCGGATGTGATCCTCGGCTTCCCGCATATGGAAGTGGCGACGATCGAGCTCTCTTTGTGCTTCGTCGCCGCGGTCGCGGCCTGGATGCTGCTGGAGAAGCGTCACGTGCCGATGTTCCTGCGCGCGCTGAAATGGTCGGTTCTGGCGCTGGTCGTCATTGCGCCGCTGCAGGTCTATCTGGGGGATGGTCTTGGGCAGATCGTGGCGAGAGATCAGCCAACCGCCCTGGCGGCGCTGGAAGGCCATTACCACACGCTTAATCCGGACGGCACGGTCAATACCGGTTGGCATGTCGTGGCCTGGCCGAACGCCAAGGGTGATGGCACGGCCTGGGCCATCACCATTCCGCACTTCCTGAGCATTCTTGAGACGCATAGCTGGAACGATCCGGTCGAAGGTTTGGATTCCTTCACCCCGCAGGACCGTCCGCCGATGCTGATTCCGTTCTATTCGTTCCGCATCATGGCTGGCGCCGGTGCGGTGCTTATGCTGCTCGCTTTCTGGGGCCTCTGGCTCGCGTTTCGCGGGAAGATGACGGCGCAAAACATCGTCGACCACAAATGGTTCCTGCGCTTCACGATCCTATGCGGGTTCCTGCCCTATATCGCGATTTGGACCGGTTGGTGGACGCGTGAAATCGGCCGTCAGCCCTGGGTGGTCTATGGCATGATGACCACCGCGCAGGGCACCAGCCGCATGAGCGTCGCCCAGGCAGTTTTCTGGCTGATTGGTTATGGGGGCTTCGAGCTCATGGTCTGGGGCGGTACCTGGTATTTCTTCGCCAAAGTGATGCGCCAGGGGCCCGACATGGACAGCCCCGTCGTGCAGGAAGGTCACGAGCCACTCGGCCATATGGACCCTTTGCCGCGCGACCCGCAGGCCGATCGCTTCTACGTCAAATAGCTCCAGCCATTACGGGCCAGCGACGCCGCAGCCGGCCCAGCGACAGGACATGCAATCATGAACGATTTAACTCAGGTCCAAAACATTATTATCTTCGCTTGGTGGATGGCGTTCGCGCTAAGCGTGGTGCTCTATGTCGTCCTGGATGGTGCTGACCTTGGCGCCGGCGTGTTCTCGCTGTTCGTTCGTAACGAGCATGAGCGCGGGGCGATCATGTCGGCGATGGCGGGCACGTGGGATGCCAACGAAACCTGGCTGATCGTCGCCGGCGGTGTGTTGTTCGCGACCTTCCCCTTCGTCTACGGCTCGGCTTTCAGCTATCTCATGGTGCCCCTGGCCGTCGCCCTTTGGGGGATGATCACGCGGGCCGTGGCGCTGGAATTCCGGCATCTGGCTGACGCTCGTTGGCAGCGTTTCTCCGATTTTGCCTTCGGGTTCTCCAGCCTGGCGGTCGCCTTTTTCGGCGGCATGGCGTTTGGCGCGGTGATGCTGGGATTTCCGCTGACGCATGATCCCGGCACCGTGCCGACTTATGTGGGCGGCGCGCTGCGCTTCATCTCGCCCTTCAGCATCTGGACCGGCATCGCCTCGGTGATCGCGGTGACGCTCGGCGGCGTCTTGTTCGTGCGCGCCCGCTTCCATCATGGTGAGCCGATCCGTCGTCAGGCGGCGCGGTGGAGCAATGTTGTGTTCTACCTGGCGCTTGCCTCTGCCGTCATCACGGTTCTCCTCAGCATCGCGCTCTTCCCCTGGGCAGCGGATAAGTGGCTGGGGCCGCATTTCTGGGTTTGGGGCATTGTCCTCCTCCTCGTGATCGGCGCGGCGGTGAAGATGCGCGCTGCCGCCAACCGCGACCAGGATCTGAAGGCGTTGATCTGGTTCGTGGTGGCACTGGCGATCATGTCCATCGCCTTCATGGCGACCATCTATCCCTGGATGGTGCCCGGCACCTGGACGATCTATTCAGGCGCCAGCCCGGCGGTCTCACTGTTCACCTTTACCCTCGCGATGGGCGGCTTCTTCCCGGTGATGATCACGTACAACGCCTATCAGATCTGGGTCTTCCGCCACCGCATTTCCGCCATGACGGCCCATCATTGAGGAGGGGGCCGGGTACCGGCCCGCGCGGCTTTATCCCGCCTCGGCCCTGGCATCACCGCCGCGGCGCCATGGCATACCACGGCGCGTATTGCATGACGGCAACGGTCGAAATCGATCCGCCGGCGGTGGAGCGATCTTCGAGATGATCCAGGGATTTTGGGACCAGTGATTAAGATGGAACAGGAGTTGTTCTATGGCGTCAGCGGGGCGTCCCACCGCGTCAGCCCGCTACCACGGCAGCTGTCGTTATTTCCAGAAATACTCTGGGAATGACGGCAGCTATCGTTGGGCTTAACAGGCAGGTGTTTCTTGAAATCCTAGCGGACGCATCCCTCTGGACGTGGCCAAAACCCCTTTTGCACGACGCGGCAAGCAGAAGATTTATTGTAGATGGGCAAGAAGCCAAAATTCGTTACCCAGGTATCCGACGCCGGTTGCAGAGTGGCGCTTTGGGCCACGGCGTGCGGCACATGACTGTGCGCTTGGGCAGCGAGTGGCATCATGCACACAAAGAATGCCAGCACAGACAGTCGTTTGATCACGCAAGACATTTAAAAACCCTTTAATCAATCAGCGGCAAATGTGAACGCAGAAGCGGCATGAAGCAGCGATCAAGTGCCGGTCGAGGCGTTGCTGTAGTAAGTTGACGGGCGATCAATCGTGGCGGAGCCGACCATCACCTTGTCGGTGTGAGAGGATTTTTTCGCGTCCTGATGATGCAGCGGGGCGAGATAATACTGGGCCGGGCCGGGCTGCGGCGTAGGTCGCGCCTGAGCCGCCACTGGCGACAGGGCAACGGCCAAAGCGAGGGCCGGCAAAAGTTTCGAAACGATAGACATTTTGGGAACCTTTCTGGATTTTGGCCCAGATGAGTTTCTGGGTCAGAACGCAAGTGCGGTCGGTAACGTGGCGTTAGCCGCCAAAGGAGTTGGGGAAGAAATTGTTGCTGTAAACATGCGTCGGGCTATCGATGGTCGAAGAACCAACCATCACTTTGTCGACGTGACGAGTGTAGGTTTGCGTGTGCTGCAGCGGGGCCGGCTGCGATGCGGCCTGAGCCTGCGCGGCGAATGGTGACAAAGCGATCGCCAGAGCCATCGCTGGCACAAGCTTCATAGATAATTTCACGGTAATGATCCTGTGTATGATAGACAGACCGGATCGTCTGTGGCCGCAACATGCTCTTCCAAGCCTGGTGCGGCAAGCGCGGAAGGCGCGTTTTTGCCCGCGAAAATCGGCCGTCTCGTGACAGGAATCCGAATGCCTTAAAAAATTTTATGATCGATCGAGGAATTAAAACATCCATATAAAATCGTCGAAAAATAAAAACAACGCGAATCGCATTGAGGGTGTATTCGTATCGCAGATGGATTAACAGGAATCGTGAATTAAAGCCTGTAGCGATGATGGTAGGTACGTTTCGACTTATAATGGTGCCTGCTACTTGCTCGCGCCAGGTTTGTCAGCCGTCGTGCGGCCCAAGGTCGATGATGCTCTTGCGCGACGCGGCTCAACATTGAGCGCCGGGCCCGCCAGCTAAATCAATGCAGTTGCTGATCCTGCTGATCGGCTCGAAAACGCTAGGGTTTCTGTTGGTTTCCGGGAGGTAGAGAAATTGCGTGCTCACATGCTGCGGTAGCCCGAGTTTGGCGCCTTGGGCGCTACCTGCCGATGCTACGTTATCTTAAAACAGCTTCAAAAAGATAAACGCTGGTGCCTCGAAGGGCACCAGCCGAGTTTAGCCGCCGAGATATTGGGTCGGCGCAGGCGCGGGAATATTACTGTCCGTAGACGACATTGGTATTGTCAGCGCCACCGTATACGACGTCGGTATTGTCGGCGCCACCGTACACGACGTCGCCGTTCGCGGATGCGTGCGGAGAAGCTGGCGTGGAAACGGAGGCGGTCTGCGGAACCGCAAGAGCGGCATGAGGAACAGCGATTGCGACGGCGACACCCTGATGCGGGGCGGTGGTCTGCGGAGCCGCAACGGCGGCGAAAGGAATGGCCAACGCAACGGCAACGGCAGCAACAAAATTCTTCATTTTAAAGCCCTGTTAGCGAGTGGTTATTGGTTCGGTAGGCATATACTATCATTTGATTAGGATAAGTAACTAATGGTAACCGACTTATCGCCCCTGCGCGCGGCCCCAGGCATTGCGGCGGGGTACGTCTCTGCAAGCGCAAGGGGGATGATTTGAAAGTGGCGTGATCTTGAAAATCAACGCTGGATTAAGAAGCCGGCATCACGACGAGAAACCGATCCCGTCGATCAAAACGATAGCCCGTTGCCATGGAATGTTTGGCTTCCCGCTTTCCGTCCGTGGTTGATCATTGCGCTGTTCGGCGCCCTCCTGATTGCCGCGGGATTTGCGAGCCTCAGCATAAAAAACCGCCATGCCAACAGCGTTCCAGTCGGCGATCCGTGGGACGCATGGGGGCTCGAATGGTCCATTCCCGCGCCGCTGCCTGAATATAATTTTGCGGTGCTGCCCCAGATGGCCGGCCGCGACATGTTTTATTGGCGCAAGCAGATAAACCGCGCTTACAAGCAAGCTGAGCGCTACGACGATATCGAGATGCCAAAGCACAGTATGTGTGGCGTGCTGGTTGCCCTCGCACCACAGCGAGCTTTTTCGGTCTCGTCTGGCATATTTGGTGGCTGGCGTCTCAACTGCTGCTATTTTCTATGGTGATCATAATGCGGATCGTCATCGGCACGCTGGTCGTTTTGTTCGATGAGCGCGCGCACGCGCAACATGATGTAGGCGCGAAAACAGCCCGGTGCCACAACGGGAATATGAGGCTCGCGGCGAGCACCGCGCTTCGCGAGCCTCATGCAAAGATCTGCTCCCTACTCGGCGATGCCCTCGGCCCTGAGCGGCACCAGAACGCGGGCGAAGCTGGCGGCGCTGGCGGCTCCGGCGAAGGCGGCGCCGAGGGCCAAGAGCCAGGATCGGGGCGTGACCGACGGCCAAGGAGAAGCAAAGGGCGACCAAGGCGGCGCCGAGGGTTTGGCCCATCAGCCGCGCGACGGTGACGATGCCGCTGGCCCCGCCGGCGCGGTTGGGCGGGGCGCTTGCCATGAGCAGCTTCAGGTTGGGGGATTGGAAGAAGCCGAAGCCGATGCCGCAGATGGCCATGCGCCAGACGATGTCAAAACTGCTGGGATGGGCCGGCAGCAATGCCAGCAAGGACCATGCCCAGGCTCAACGTGGCAAGGCCCGCGCCGCCCAGCATGCCGGCGGAGTAGCGGTCCGAGAGCCGGCCGGCCACATTGGCCATCAGCGCGACCATGATGGGCCAGGGGGTGATGAGGAAGCCGGTTTCGATCTGGCTGCGGCCCAGAACCTGCTCCAGGTAGAACGGCAAGGCGACGAAGGCGAGGCCCTGCGTGGCGAAGGAGCAGACCGCGGTGATGGCCGAGAGGGTGAAGATGGGGATCTTGAACAGATCGACCGGCAGCATCGGGGCGGCGTGCCGCGCCTGCCGGCGCAGCAGCAGGGCGCCGAAGATGAGCCCGAGAATGATTTCGGAGATGGCGATTTTCAATGAATCGCCATGCGCCGCGCCGCTCAGGCCAAGCACCAGAAAACCGAAGGCGCCGGCATTGAGTGCGGCCAGAATGAAATCGAAACGGTATTTGCCGCGCGGTGTGGCCGGGCAGCATGCGGATGCCCAGCGCGAAGGCGAAAATGCCCAGGGGAACGTTGATGGCGAACAGCAGCGGCCAGGTGCCAACGGACAAGATCAACGAGGCGGCGGTGGGGCCAACGGCGAAAGAAGTGGCGACGACCAGCACGTTCATGCCCATGCCGCGGCCCAATTCGCTCCTTGGATAGATGAAGCGGATGAGGGCGGAATTGACGCTCATCATGGCGCTGCCGCCGAGCCCCTGGAATGCGCGGGCAATGGTCAGGGTGGTGAGAGAACCGGAGCAGGCGCAAGCCAGCGAGGCCACGGTAAACACAACCAGCCCGTAGAGGAAGACGCGCTTATGGCCAACAATGTCGCCAAGGGTCGCGAACGGGAGCGCGGTGGCGATGAGGGCCAGCTGGTAGGCGTTGATGATCCAGATCGAGGCTTCGGGGTTGGTGTGCAGGTTCCCGGCAATGGTGGGCAAAGCGGTATTGGCGATGGCGAGGTCCAACGTGGACATGGCCACCCCGAGCAGCTGGGCGGTGGCGGCCCAGCCGCGGCGCCCGGGCGGCAGGCCATCGAGCGGGATTAGGCTAGGCATTTATGGGCTCCCATGCTGTGCAGGATGAAATGGACGAGTGCCAGGAGGGAAAGCCCGGCGCCGAGGGTGCGGATGCCAGTCCTGCCATCATGGGCAAAGACCGGGCCGCGCCATCAGCGGTGATTGAAACTTGCATGACATAGCCGCCTTTGGACGCGGCTGAGAGCCGCGCCCGTTGAGATTGGGTCCGTGTTGCTGTCTTGACCCCTTCATCGGGAGCTTGTCGAGGGCACACCAGTCCAGCTTTTCGCGCCCCTTGACGATCAAGGACGGACGCGGTTGCCGGCGGCGCCGCCGCAATGGCGAAACGGGTTACGGCAGCATATGCGTGTCACCCGGGGCTTGCGGCGGAAGTTTGATGGCCACGGCCTTGAATTCGCCGCTGGTCGCCTCTGATCCGGCGTGGGCGACACCTTTCGGAATAATGATCAGATCGCCCGCATGGATGCTGTGCACCTGGTTTCCCAGCCAGAATGTGCCGCTTCCTGAGATGATGTACTGGATTTCGTTAGAGCCGAGATGCATGTGTTTGGGAACATTGCCCGACTGAACGGCAACTGTCCCATAGGCCGTGTTCACCAGGATCCTGGTCCGCAAGGTTCCCATGTTCGGAACCTGTGGGCCGATCTGAGCGTCGGTCATGGCAGTGAGATCGATGATTTGCGGCGTGAGCGCGGGGGGCGCGGACTGGGCGAAAGCGTCCATATTCAGGTGGGAGGCAGCGAATCCTGCGGCAAAAGCGCATGCAACGAGCCCTGGGAGCATAAAGCGGCGCATAGTCTTTCCTCCTGTTTGTTTTTGTTGTTGCGCGGGGAGGCGGCCGTGCTGACAGGGATCTTCCGGCGTCGTGTGCGGTCGCCTATCCAGCTACGGCAAACGTTATGCAGCTTTGCCTGGACGAGCAAGCGCCGGTTCAGGCTGCTTGCGGCGCATGGGGCCCTGACGGTATGGGGAGGCGTCATCGGTCCCGCGCGAGCGGGTGAAAAGGGAACGCCGTGCGCTCTGGCTGGACCACAGGTCCGGGGGCAAGTCGGCGGCTGCCCCCGCAACTGTCAGCGGTGAATCGCTGGCCCGCCTGCCTCGCTCTGGTTTGAGTTGGGTGGAGTCACTGAGCCCGCGAGGGCACGGGAAGACAGGGCCAGGGATGTTGACCCGCGAGCCAGGAGACCTGCCGATGTCGCGCTCACAGCGACTGCCGGGCGGGGTGCACCGGGAGTGGGAAATAACGATGCCTGCGAACATTCCAAATCTCTTCGGCGGTCTCTGCGCCCCGCGCGCCGACAATTTTAAATCCGCCGCGCCGCAGATCTAGCGGCCGCAGGGATTTCTCCGATGATATATTTGTGGTTGGCCGGGGCGCGCATCGCCGCTCCGGCGCTGATGGTTTGCGCTCTGGTGCCGGCGCGGCCCGCTTATGCCCAATCCGAGGATGGTTTCTGGGCACGCAGCAATCTGCTTGGCGATTTTGGCGGGCTGCGGACCTGGTTGGGCGCTGACGGCATCACGCTCGACGCGCAGGATACAGAGACGCTGCTCGGGAATATCGCGGGTGGCGTGAAGCAGGGGGCGACGATGCAAGGGGTCGCCACCGCAACCTTGCAGCTCGACACGGGAAAAGCCTTCAGTCTGCCGGGCGGTACGTTCGATCTGAGCGCGCTGCAAATCCATGGGCAGAGCCTGAGCCCTGGTTATCTAGACAATCTGCAGAGCGTGAGCGGCACCGAGGCGGAGGATTCAACCCGGCTCTGGGAGCTCTGGTACGATCAGGCGTTCCTGAACGGCGCCTTCGATATCAAACTCGGTCAACAGAGCATCGACCAGGAATTCATGGTCAGCGACCATTCGGCCTTGTTCGTCAACATGATGGCTGGCTGGCCGATTCTGCCAAGCGCGGACCTCTATGGCGGCAGCCCGGCCTATCCGCTCTCCTCCCTGGCCGCGCGCGTGCGAGGCACGCTGAGCCCCGACATCGTCTTTCTGGGCGGCGTGTTCGATGACAACGCGCCGGGGGGCGCTTTCGCGGACGACCCGCAATCAGCGGATGAAGGAGGTGTGCGGTTCAATCTAAACACCGGCGCCTTGTTTATCGCGGAGATGCAGTTCGAGCTGCCGATGATTGCCGCCATGCCGGGAAGCTACAAGCTCGGTTTCTGGTATGATACCGCCAGCTTCCCTGATCAGGCATTCGATGATCATGGTTTGTCGCTCGCAAGCCCGGCGAGCGACGGCGTGCCGGCCGGGCACAAGGGCGATTACAGCCTCTATGGCGTCATTGACCAAACCCTCTGGCGGAACGCGGGCGGCGTCAGGACACTGAATGGCATCCTGAGGATCATGGGCGCACCCGCTGATCGCAACCTGATCGGCTTCAGTGTCATTGGCGGGATGACCCTTGCCGCGCCGTTCCCAGGTCGTGACAATGATAATGCGGGGATTGAGATCGGCATCGCCCAGGTGAGTCCGGCAAGCCGCTTTATTGGATCGTGAGGAAGCGTTCTTCACCGGGAGCTTCGTTCCGGTGCGCGGGACGGAGACCGTGATCGAACTGACCTATCAGGCGCAGCTCACACCCTGGCTGCAGGCGCAGCCGGATGCGCAATTCGTCGTGAATCCCGGGGGCGGCCTCGTGAATCCCGATGACATGTCCCAGCCTCTGCATGATGACGTCGTGGTTGGTGTGCGGACGAATATCACGTTCTGATTTCCGTCCAACGCCTCGTTTATTGGTCCCTCCCGGGCGGCGGGGAGGGGACCCAGAATTTGTGGAACAACCTGCGCGCGACGTTACGCCATGGTAAGCGTCCGATCTCCCTGCTATGTTACGGCAAAATAACGCTTTTGGCCGCAACGGCCACGCGCGAAGGCGCGGTGCGGGGAGGGGTAATGTTCTTTGTCTGGTCTTTGTTTCTGGGGTTTCTTGCGCTTCAGCTGGCGGGGTTTGCGCATGGGTCATGGTCGTGGATCACGAGCCCCTTATGGAGCCTCATCGCCATCATGACAGCCGTCGCCTCGGTAGCCGGGTGCGTTATCGCGTGGAAGCGAAAGCCGATCGCCGGGATGATACTGGCCGGCCTGATCCTGCTGCCGGCCGGGGAGGCGGCCATGTGGGGATATTATTCAGACGGGATGGCGCCGAAGGCATTTCTGCCCGTCGCCGGCCGATATGTCTGGGGCGGCGTCTGGCATCCCAGCGAACATCAATCCGATTTGCCAAGCGTGATCAGAGCGGCGCGTCGCCAACCGGCGTGAAATCCACAATGACCTCATCCGGGAGTTGTTCGAGCTGCATTTGCACCTCGTCGGGGCTGGTGTTTTCGGCGACGCGAATCCGCGCCGTGGCCCGGAACATGATTTCGCCGGTGAAGGGGGCGCTTTCAATGTCGCTGCTGAAGGCTTCGATGTTGGCGCCGAGCTGGTGAAGGGTCTGGGTCACGTCCCGCACGATCCCTGGCCGATCCTGGGCGACGAGATTCAATTCAAGGATCTTGGAGCCCGTCTCCGGCGGGACGACACCGCCAAGCTCGATCGTGATCCGCAGGCCGGCACCGTCAAGGCTGCGTAAGGCTGCGCTGAGGTCGGCCAAGTTCGGTTCGGGCACGCTGACCAGCACAATCCCGGCAAATTTGTCCGCGAGGCGAGCCACACGGCTCTCCATCCAGCTTCCCCCCGCGGTGGCGATGGTTTGCGAAATGGCGTTTGCGAGACCCGGCTTGTCGTGGCCCATGAATGTCAGGACCAGAAAGCTTGTCATCCCTCAGCTCCTCTGGGTTGCGTGATAATTACCATAAATGGTCCCGGGCTGAAATCATCCCTTATTGACCGAAGGGCGCCCCGTTTTCGGCATCGCCCCTGTTCAAGGCACCCGCGAGTTGGGCTAAGAGCGCCCGACCAATTTCGGCCGCCGAGGACCCATGATTCGCCTGGACAATATCAGCAAGCAGAACGGCACACGCCTGATCTTCGTCGAGGCCTCAGCGGCCTTGCAGAAGGGCGAGAAGATCGGCCTGGTCGGCCCCAACGGTGCTGGCAAATCCACGCTGTTCCGCCTCATCACCGGCCAGGAGGAGCCTGACGAGGGCAATATCCTCATCGAGCGCGGGGTGAGCATCGGCCTGTTCAGCCAGGATGTGGGCGAGATGGCCGGGCGCAGCGCCGTGGCCGAGGTGATGGCCGGCGCCGGGCCGGTCAGCGAGGTCGGGGCGGAACTGGCGCAGCTGGAAGCCGCCTTGGCCGATCCCGACCAGGCCGATCAGCTCGATGCGATTCTGGAGCGCTTCGGCGAGGTGCAGGCGCGCTTCGAGGAACTCGGTGGCTACGCGCTCGAAGGTAAGGCACGTGAGGTGCTGCACGGCCTCGGCTTCGCCCAGGAGATGATGGATGGCGATGTCGGCCGCCTCTCCGGCGGCTGGAAGATGCGCGTCGCCCTGGCCCGCATCCTGCTCATGCGTCCGGACGTGATGCTGCTCGACGAGCCCAGCAACCATCTCGACCTCGAAAGCCTGATCTGGCTGGAACAGTTTCTCGCCGGTTATGACGGCGCGCTGCTGATGACCTCGCACGACCGCGAATTCATGAATCGCATCATCAACAAGATCATCGAAATCGACGGCGGCAGCCTCACCAGCTTCTCCGGCGACTATGAATTCTACGCCCGCCAGAGCGCGCTGAACGAAAAGCAGCAGCAGGCGCAGTTCGAGCGCCAGCAGGCGATGCTCGCCAAGGAGATCGCTTTCATCGACCGCTTCAAGGCCCGCGCCTCTCATGCGGCGCAGGTGCAGAGCCGGGTGAAGAAGCTGGAGAAGATCGACCGCGTGGAGCCGCCGAAGCGCCGCCAGACCGTCGCCTTCGACTTCCGCCCGGCGCCGCGCTCAGGCGAGGATGTCGCGAATCTGCGCGGCGTCTCTAAGCGTTACGGCACAAAAGTCATTTATGACACGCTGGACCTGCTCATCCGCCGTAAGGAACGCTGCTGCGTGCTGGGCGTGAACGGTGCTGGTAAATCCACGCTGCTGAAGCTGGTGACGGGCGGCACGGCGCCGGATTCCGGCACGGTGACGCTCGGCGGCAGCGTGAAAATGGGCTATTTCGCCCAGCACGCCATGGATCTGCTCGAGGGCGACGACACGGTGTTCGAAACGCTGGACGCCGCTTTTCCCCATGCCGGCCAGGGCGCGCTGCGCACGCTGGCTGGGGCGTTCGGCTTCTCGGGCGACGAGGTGGAGAAGCGCTGCCGCGTGCTGTCCGGCGGCGAGAAGGCGCGACTGGTGATGGCGATGATGCTGTTCGACCCGCCGAATTTTCTGGTCCTGGATGAGCCGACGAACCATCTCGACCTGGCGACGAAAGAAATGCTCATCACCGCGCTCTCCTCCTATGAGGGCACGATGCTGTTCGTCTCCCATGACCGCCACTTCCTCTCGGCCCTGTCCAACCGGGTGCTCGAACTCACCCCAGACGGGCTGCATTATTATGACGGTGGCTACACCGAATATGTCGCACGCACCGGGCAGGAAGCGCCGGGGCTGCACGGGTAGAAAGATAAGAAAGCGGCCGCTTTTTGAAAAAAGCGGCGCAAAAACTTTCTTCGACTTTGGGCCGGGGGCAGCGAAACCAGCACGGCCCCGGATTAGCAAAGTTTTTTGCTACTTTTTGTTCACAAAAAGTAGCCTTACTTGCTTCCTCACGCGCCATCAGCCGCCAACGGATTCAGGGTAGCGCTGGGCGACAGCACCGCTGCGCACGATGGTCTGGCCTGCCAGTTTGTGGGCGGCATAGGCGCTGACATGCTGGACTTCCGGCAGCGGGCCAGACATGGCCTTGTGTGCTGCGACCTGCAAATGGTCCAGCGGGGTGGCAATCGCGGCGTTCGCCGCAATAGGCGCCAGGCCACTCATAAGCGCTGCGGCAGCAAGCATTTTCGTGAAGCGAATCATAGGTCTGTTCCTTTCCGAGGGACGGGTGAGACTGTTTTGTCCTTCGATAGGAAAGAAATAAGGCCCGACAGATCGTTTGGTCTATTTGATTATTTTGAATAGACAAATCTATTCTCTTTATCGTTTCTTCGACCTGCCCCAAACATTTTGGGCCCATGCCGTTTCACCAGCACAGGCCCAATTCGCAGAAGTTTTTGCGCCGCTTTTTTCAAAAAGCGGCTCTTGCCTACTTCCTCACGTATCCAGATTCGCCACTTTCAGTGCGTTGCTGACGATGAACTCGCGCCGCGGTTCGACGATGTCGCCCATCAGCGTCGTGAAAATCTGGTCGGTGTCTTCGGCGTCGGCGATTTTCACCTGCAGCAGGCGGCGCGCCTGGGGGTCCAGCGTGGTTTTCCAGAGCTGTTCCGGGTTCATTTCGCCCAGCCCTTTGAAGCGGTTGATGACGAGGCCTTTGCGGCCATGCGCCATCATCACGTCCCACAAGGCTGCCGGGCCGTGCACCGGCTTGGTCGTGGTGTCCAGGGTCAGGGTGGTTCGGAGTCGAACAGGTTGGCCAGATGCTCCGCGCGCTCGGCCAGATAGCGCGCCTCGGTGGTGCGGAGCACCGCCGCATCCACCGTGTAGCGCTCGGCCACCCCGCGCACCATGCGCCCCAGCGTCACGCCCGCAGCGTCCGAGGTCACCACCCAGCCGCGCTCCGAGACCGGCGCGTTGGCGTTCAGCCGCGCCGCCAGCGCCTGGTCGCGTTCCGGCTGGCCCAAGGCTTCCGGCGTCAGCATGCCGGCGATCGCCATCTGTTCCAGATACATCACCGGCAGCAGGCGTGAGAGGGCCTGGAGCCGGTGCACCACCTGGCCTAGCCAGGTCATTTCGCCGCGCAGCTCGTCACTGGCGAAAATCCGCCCGTTGGCTGCCTTCAGTGAGGCTTCGCTCAGCGCGCGCTCGAGCAGATAGGCTTCCAGCGCCTCGTCATCCTTGAGGTAACGCTCGTCATTGCCGCGTTTGGCGCGATAGAGCGGCGGCTGCGCGATATAGAGATAGCCATGTTCGATCAGTTTGGGCATCTGCCGGTAGAAGAAGGTGAGCAGCAGCGTGCGGATATGCGAGCCGTCCACGTCCGCGTCCGTCATGATGACGATGCGGTGATAGCGCAGCTTGCTCACGTCGAACCCGCCTTGCTCCGGCTCGCCCTGGCCGATGCCGGTGCCGAGCGCGGTGATCAGCGTGCCGATTTCCTGGCTGCTCAGCATCTTGTCGAAGCGCGCCCGCTCCACGTTCAAAATCTTGCCCTTCAGCGGCAGGATCGCCTGGAATTTCCGGTCGCGCCCCTGTTTCGCCGAGCCGCCTGCGGAGTCACCCTCGACCAGGAACAGTTCGCACTTGGCCGCGATCGCGCTCCTGGCAGTCGGCAAGCTTGCCGGGCAGGGAGGAGATGTCGAGCACGCCCTTGCGGCGCGTCAGCTCGCGCGCCCGGCGTGCCGCCTCGCGCGCGGCCGCGGCGTCCATCACCTTTTGCACGATGTTCTTGGCTTCCTTGGGGTGCGTCTCGAACCAATGGCTGAGCGCATCCGCCACCGCCGCCTGCACCACCGGCTGCACCTCGGAGCTGATCAATTTATCCTTGGTCTGCGAGGAGAATTTCGGATCCGGCACTTTCACCGAGAGCACGGCGGTCAGCCCTTCGCGCATATCCTCGCCGGAGAAA
Organism: uncultured Pseudomonadota bacterium; assembly: GCA_963798115.1. Lineage (GTDB taxonomy): Bacteria > Pseudomonadota > Alphaproteobacteria > Acetobacterales > Acetobacteraceae > Acidocella. The sequence goes on along the minus strand of CAWCRT010000006.1, from coordinate 371,624 downwards.
TCCGTATTCTCCTTTTTGCTCTGGCCCTGCGCGTAGCGCGAGACGACGCGGGTCAGCGCGGCGCGAAACCCGGCCAGATGCGTGCCGCCGTCGCGCTGCGGAATGTTGTTGGTGAAGCAGAGCATCGTCTCATGGTAGGAATCGTTCCAGGTCAGGGCGAATTCCACCTTGATGCCGGCTTCCTGCGAGTCCGTCATGGCGGTGATCGGCGTCGGCAGGAGCCCGGTCTTGGCGCGGTCGAGCCAGATCGCGAATTCCTTCACGCCGCCCTGGTAGCAGAACTTGGCTTCCTGGAACGGCTCGTGCCGCTCGTCGCGCAGAATGATGGAGAGGCCGGAATTGAGGAAGGCCAGTTCGCGCAGGCGGCGTTCGAACACGCCGTAATCGAAATCCACATGGGTGAAGGTGCCGGCGGAAGGCTTGAAGGTCACTTCGGTGCCGTTCGGATGGTCCGACGGACCGATCAGCACCAGCGGCGCCTTGGCCTCGCCATGCTCGAAGCGGATGAAATGTTCGGCGCCATTGCGCCAGATCCGCACTTCCATCCATTCCGACAGCGCGTTCACCACGGCAGCACCCACGCCGTGCAGACCGCCCGAGACCTTGTAGGAATTCTGGTTGAACTTGCCGCCGGCATGCAGCTTGGTCAGCACCACTTCGGCGGCGGAAATGCCTTCCTCGGCGTGAATGTCGGTGGGGATGCCGCGGCCATCGTCGCGCACGGTCATGCTGCCATCGCCATTCAACACCGCTTCCACCGTCGTGGCATAGCCGGCCTGGGCTTCGTCCACCGCGTTGTCGATGATCTCGAAGCCCATATGGTGCAGGCCCGAGCCGTCATCGGTGTCGCCGATATACATGCCCGGTCGTTTGCGGACCGCGTCGAGCCCCTTCAGAACGCTGATCGAGGCGGCATCATAGGCCTCGTGATTGATGGGGTCGGACGGGTTCGTCGGGGTGGACTCGGACATAAAAGCAGAGGCTCCAGAATCGTCAGCAATAGCGCTTTTTATAGCTGAACTATGCGCAAAAACCTAATCGGATCCGCCGCCTCGCAGGGCGCAGGGTTGGCCGGACCGTCTCACCGCCACGCCATGAAGCGATCAAAAAGTTTTTGCGCCGCTTTTTCTAAAAAGCGGTTACTTTCTTATCTGGCCTGCTTCCCGCACGGCGTGGCTTTCGTTCCCCCGCGGCTTTCGCTATCAGCCGGCCTTCAATTTTGAATGGACTGGATATGGCTCGGCAAAAGCGAGGCCGCAAAATCGATGGCTGGCTGATTCTCGACAAACCACCGGGGATCACCAGCACGCAGGCGGTCAACAAGGTGAAACGCGCGCTGGATGCGCAGAAGGCCGGGCATGGCGGTACGCTGGACCCTCTGGCGACCGGCATCCTGCCGATCGCGCTGGGCAATGCCACGAAAACCGTCCCCTATGTGATGGACGGCACCAAGCGCTACCATTTCACCATCACGTTCGGTGAGGCGCGTGACACCGACGATGCCGAGGGTGCCGTCATCGCCACCAGCGATGTGCGGCCGACCGATGATGAAATCCGCGCCGCACTGCCTGCCTTCCGCGGCAACATCATGCAGATCCCGCCCGCTTTCTCGGCCATCAAGGTCGATGGCGAGCGCGCCTATGACCTTGCCCGCGCCGGCGCCCCGCCGGACCTGCCGCCGCGCCCGGCCCAGGTGGACCGGTTCGAGCTGATCGGCCGGCCGAGCCCCGACATCGCCGAGTTCGAAGTGCAATCCGGCAAGGGCGTGTATATGCGCTCGCTCGCCCGCGATCTCGCCCGGGCCTGCGGCACGGTCGGGCATATCACCGTCCTGCGCCGGCTGCGGGTCGGCCCGTTCCTTGAAAACATGGCGGTTTCACTGGACAGTCTGCTCGATCCGGCGCATACGCCGCACACTCTTGCCGAACTCGTTCGGCCGCTCGAGACCGCGCTGGACGACATCCCGGCACTGGCCCTGACGGCAAGCGAGGCTCATGCCCTTTCTCAGGGCCAGGCGATCAGCCTGGTCGATCTGATGGGGCGGATTCCAGATGAGGCCAATCCCGATGAGGGGCTGGTCCGGGTTCTGGCGGTGGGGCGTGTTCTGGCGCTGGCTCGCCTTTCCGAAGGCTGGCTGAAACCGGAACGCTTGCTTCAACAATTTTCGTGAAGGATCTCACGATGTCGATTACGCCTGAGCGCCGCACGGCGCTGATTGCCGAATACGCCACCGCCGCCAATGACACCGGCAGCCCGGAAGTGCAGGTCGCTCTGCTCTCCGAGCGCATCTCCAACCTCACCGAGCATCTGAAGACGCATGCGAAGGACTTCCATTCGCGTCGCGGCCTGCTCGTGCTGGTCGGCCAGCGCCGTTCGCTGCTGGATTACCTGAAGCGCAAGAGCGTCAAGCGCTATCAGGATCTGATTGGCCGCCTTAACCTGCGTCGCTAATCGAAAAGCGGAGCTTCGGCTCCGCTTTTTTTATGTCGCAAGCAGCACCCGATCCGGATTTTTCCGCGCCCGCCTTGCGCCGTGTCATGCGGTGGGTGCTGCTGCTCAATCTCGTTTATTTCTGCGTCGAATTCGCGGTGGCGCGGGCGATCGGCTCGGTCTCCCTGTTCGCCGACAGCGTCGATTTTCTCGAAGACGCGGCGCTCAATTTTCTGGTCCTGCTGGCGCTGGGCTGGTCCGCGCCCAGCCGCGCGGTCGTGGCGCGCATCCTGGCGGGGATTTTGCTCGTTCCCGGCCTCGCCACACTCTGGACCGCCGGGCAGAAATTTTTTGTCCCCCTCCCGCCGGCCCCGGAGCCGCTCTCCATTACCGCCTTCGGCGCGCTCCTGGTCAATTTTGTGGCGGCTCTGCTCCTGGCCCGCTACCGCGACCATGCCGGCGGCCTGACCAAGGCGGCGTTCCTGTCCGCACGTAATGACGTGCTGGCGAATGTGGCGATTATCGCCGCCGCGATGATCACAGCCTTTATCTGGCATAGCGCCTGGCCTGACCTTGTGGTCGGGCTTGGTATTGCGGCGTTGAATGCTGACGCGGCGCGAGAGGTGTGGACTGCGGCCTGAATAAGAAAGGAAGGGCCGCTTTTTGAAAAAAGCGGCGCAAAAACTTTTTTTACTTTGGGCCTCGGGCGCTCGAGCGGCACGGGCCCAATTTATGGGGTCCGGGGCCTTTCGGCCCCGGCGGGCGCGGGCAGAGCCCGCCCCCTTACTTCACTCCGAAGATTCTTCTTCTTCGCAAAATTATGATGCGCCTCGACATAGCGCACCGTGCCGGATTTGCTGCGCATGACGATGGAGTGGGTCACCGCGCTATGGCCGGCGCGGTGGACGCCGCGCAGCATCGGGCCGCCGGTCACGCCAGTGGCGGCGAACATCACGTCGCCCTTGGCCATTTCGGTGATGGTGTAGATGCGGTTCGGATCGGTGATGCCCATGGTGCGGGCGCGGTCGATCTGCTCCTGGTTCTCGAACAGCAATTTGCCCTGCATCTGGCCGCCGATGCAGCGCAAAGCGGCGGCGGCGAGCACGCCTTCCGGCGCGCCGCCGGAGCCGAGATACATGTCGATGCCGGCGGTGGGCTGCGAAGCGGCGATCACGCCCGCCACGTCGCCATCGCCGATCAGCATGATGCGCGCGCCCGCCTCGCGGATTTTCGCGATCATTTCGGCATGGCGGTCACGGTCGAGCATGCAGACCATCAGCTCGGCGATGTCCACGCGCTTCGCCCGGGCCAGGTTCTTCAGGTTTTCCGCGATCGGCGCACCGAGTGCCACGACATCGTCGGGCAACCCTCCGCCCACCGCGATTTTGTCCATGTAGATATCCGGCGCGTGCAGGAAATTTCCCTGCTCGGCCAGGGCCACAGTGGCGATGGCGTTGGGCCCGCCCTTGGCGGTGATCGAGGTGCCTTCCAGCGGGTCGACGGCGATGTCCATGGCCGGGCCGCCCTGGCCGACCTTCTCGCCGATATAGAGCATCGGCGCTTCGTCCATCTCGCCTTCGCCGATCACCACCGTGCCGTCGATGGCCACGGTGTCGAAGGCTTTGCGCATGGCTTCCACGGCGGCGCCGTCGGCCTCGTTCTTTTTGCCGCGACCGATCCAGCGCGAGGCGGCGATTGCCGCGGCCTCGGTCACGCGGACCAGTTCGAGGGCAAGGTTACGATCCGAAACGTCTTCCAAGCGGCGTGTGGTCATAGGGAAGACTCCTTTATTTCGGCTCAATACGGATCAGGGTCGGCACTTCCAGCACCGAATTCGAGATCGGCGATGCGTGCCAGCGCCGCGGCGACCGCGGCTTCGTGCGTGTCATGGGTGACGAGCACGATCGGTACGGCCTCGCCGGGCTTGCGCCCGTGCTGCAGCATCGAGGCCAGCGAGATATGGTGCTCGCGCAGGATCGCGGTGACATCGGCCAGCACGCCGGGCTGGTCCACCACCATCAGGCGCAGGAAATAAGCGCCGCTATGGTGCGCGATGGGCACGGCCGCGTTGGCTTCAAGCCTTGCGCCATCAGTGCCCCAGACCGGCACGCTGGTGCCGCGGGCGATGTCGATCAGGTCGGCCACCACCGCGCTCGCGGTCGGACCGGCCCCGGCGCCGCGCCCCTGCAGGAACACCGTGCCGGCGAAATCGCTCTCGAGCAGAACGGCATTATACACGCCTTCGACCGAGGCCAGCAGGCTTTGCTGCGGCACCATGGAGGGATGCACGCGCATCGCCACACCTTCGGCGGTGCGGTGGGCGATGCCGAGCAATTTGATCCGGTAGCCGAGCTCTTCGGCGAATTTGATGTCCAGCGCGCTGACGCGGCGGATGCCCTCGACATGCACGGAAGAGAAATCGACCTGCCGGCCGAAGGCGAGCGCCGCCAGGATCGCCAGCTTGTGCGCGGCGTCCACGCCGTCAATGTCGAATGCCGGGTCGGCCTCGGCATAGCCCAGCGCCTGCGCGTCGGCGAGCACCTCGGCGAAGTCGCGGCCTTCCTCGCGCATGGTGGTGAGGATGTAGTTGCAGGTGCCGTTGAGGATGCCGGCGACGCGGTCGATCCTGTTGCCGGCGAGGCCCTCGCGCAGCGCCTTGATCACCGGAATGCCGCCCGCGACGGCCGCCTCATAGGCCAGGGTCACGCCCGCCTCGGCGGCTGCCTGCGCCAGTGCCGCGCCATGCAAAGCGAGCAGCGCCTTGTTGGCGGTGACCACCGGGCGTTTGGCCGCCAGCGCCTTCTCGACCAGCACCTTGGCCGGACCCTCGGAACCGCCGATCAGCTCCACCACCACGTCCACCGCGTCGTCATTGGCGAGCGCGGCCGGGCTCTCGTGCCAGCGCACCCCGTCCAGCGCCACGCCGCGATCGCGCGTGCGGTCGCGCGCCGAAACGGCGGTGACGACGATCGGCCGTCCCGCCCGGGCAGTGATCAGCTCGGCATTGTCGCGCAGCAGGCGCATCACGCCGCCGCCCACCGTGCCGAGACCGGCGATGCCGACTTTCAAAGGCCGCATCGCCTCGCGTTTTCCGGAATCCATATCAGATTTCTGCCTCGGAAGCGGCTTCCACGGGACCGCCATTATCGGTTGCCATGAAATGGCGGATGTTGCGCAGGGCCTGGCGCAGCCGGTGCTGGTTTTCCACCAGCGCGATGCGCACGTGGGTGTCGCCGTATTCGCCGAAGCCGATGCCCGGCGCCACCGCCACCTTGGCCTTGGCCAGCAGCAGCTTGGAGAATTCCACGCTGCCCAGATGCGCGTAGCGCGGCGGGATCGGCGCCCAGGCGAACATCGAGCCGGCCGGCGAGGGGACATCCCAGCCGGCGGCATGCAGCCCCTTGATGAGGATGTCGCGGCGCTCGCGATACAGCAGGCGCATTTCCTCGACGCAGTCCTGCGGTCCGTTCAGTGCCGCGGTGGCCGCGACCTGGATCGGCGTGAACGCGCCATAGTCGAGATAGGATTTCATCCGCGCCAGGGCCGCGATCAGCCGCGGATTGCCGGCGGCAAAGCCCATGCGCCAGCCCGGCATCGAATAGGTCTTCGACATCGAGGTGAATTCCACCGTGATGTCCTTCGCCCCCTCGACCTGCAGCACCGATGGCGGCGGGTTGCCGTCGAAATAAATCTCCCCGTAGGCGAGGTCGGAGATGATGAAGAGCTCGGTCTTCCGCGCCAGCGCCACGAGTTCCTTGTAGAAATCCAGATCCGCCATGTAGGCGGTCGGGTTGGACGGGAAATTCACGATCAGAGCAGTCGGCTTGGGCACGGAATGGCGCACCGCGCGGTCGATGGCGCGCAGCATCTCCTCGCCCGGCTCGGCCGGGATCGAGCGCACCGAGGCGCCGGCGATGATGAAGCCGAACTGATGGATCGGGTAGGACGGGTTGGGCACCAGGATCGTGTCGCCCGGGCTGGTGATGGCGGCGGCGAGATTGGCCAGCCCCTCCTTGGAGCCGAGCGTGGCGATCGCTTCCGTTTCCGGGTCGAGCTTCACGCCGAAACGGCGCGCATAATAGGCGGCCAGCGCCCGGCGCAGGCCGGGGATGCCCTTGCTCATCGAATAGCGGTGGCTGCGCGGGTCCTGCACAGTCTCGACCAGCTTGGCGACGATATGCGGCGGGGTCGCGCTATCAGGATTGCCCATGCCAAGATCGATAATGTCCTCGGCCGCGGCGCGCGCCTTGGCCTTGGCGGCGTTCACCTCGGCGAAAACATAAGGGGGCAGGCGGCGGATGCGGTGGAATTCTTCGGACATGAGGCGCTCGAGGGTCCTTTGGTTGGGTAAGAAGGCTAAGCCGGTTGTCTAATATACCAATTGCACGAAGCCGCCAGAACCGTCCCGGCTTGCGACAAGATTTATCATGTTGGGCGGCACGCCGTGGGCGGTGAGCTGGGCGGCCAGCCGCCGCGCCCGCGCCAGAGCGAGGGTGAGGGACGTGCCGTCGCCGAAGCCGCCGACCAGCACATGCGCCTGGCCGCGCGCAGCAGCCACGGCGCTGAGCGGCTTCACATCCTCAGAGGGCAGGACCGCCGAGCCGCGATGGAACGCCAGCAGCACAGGCGGCGGGTTGACCGGGGTTATTTGCGGCTTCGGCGCCACCGGTTGCGATGGCGGCGGCGGTAAAGGCGGCACGTACAGGCCGGGAATGTCGGGCACCGGCGGCGGCGCGCCGGGCAGCTCAAGCCCGGCCAAAGCAAGAGGCGAGGGGGCGGAAACGCCGGTTGCCTGGCTGGCGGCCTTGGCGGCGATTTTCGCCTGCAGATCCGGCGCTGCCGGCGCTGGTGCGGGCGGCACATTCGCGAGATTCGGGTATGGCAGATTGTAGCCCGGCGGGGGTTGCCGCTTCTGGGCAATCGCGCCACCTTCGATGCTGTGGTACAAACCCACGGGACCAGAACAGCCTGCCAATAACAATGCCAGCCAACCTGCACCCAGACCACGACCGGCCATTAATCTCTTCCCCGTAAGCAAAAATATGCGGCGGACCGCTTCTGGCGGAAACCCGTCCGGGGCTTGTTTGCCCGAGAACCGCCGCCACGGAAAGGATCGTCCAATGCCTGAGACCAAAGAACCGGAAGAATCGGACATCAAGCTCCCCGATGCGGAATTTGTGGGCCGCACGATGGCCGATATCGCGGTCCGCTCGCAGCGTCTGGTCAATGACTGGCTGAAGCGCCAGGCTCAGGAGGGGGTTAGCCTCGACCCGCTGAATGTTGGCGGCGCCTTTCTGGAAATGACCGCCAAGCTGCTCGCCAACCCGACGGTGCTGATGCAGGCGCAGATGGGGCTGTGGCGGGATTATATGACGCTGTGGCAGAACACCACGCGGCGCATGCTGGGCGAGCCGGCCGAGCCGGTGATCCGCAGCGACCCCAAGGACAAGCGCTTCGTCGACCCGGCCTGGCAGCAGAACGAGATTTTCGACTTCATCAAGCAATCCTATCTGCTCTCCGCCCGCTACATCAACGACGTGGTCGCCAGGGTCGACGGGTTGCCGCCGAAAACCGCGCAAAAGATCGATTTCTACGCGCGCCAGTTCGTCAACGCGCTGAGCCCGTCGAATTTCCTGCTCACCAACCCGGAAGTGCTGCGCCGCACCCGTGAATTGGGGGGCGAGAATCTGGTGCGCGGCCTCAACAACCTGCTCAACGATCTGGAGCACGGGCGGGGCAATCTGCGCATCAAGATGACCGACAACGAGGCCTTCAAGGTCGGCGACAACATCGCCGTTTCGGAAGGCAAGGTGGTCTTCCAGAACGACCTGATGCAGCTGATCCAGTATTCACCGTCCACTGAAACGGTCCTGGCCCGGCCGCTGGTGATCTTCCCGCCCTGGATCAATAAATTCTATATTCTCGACTTGCGGCCGAAGAATTCCTTCGTGCGCTACCTCGTCTCCCAGGGCCATACCGTGTTCATGGTCAGCTGGGTGAACCCCGATGCCCGCCTCGCCGCCAAGAATTTCGACGATTACATGGTCGAGGGCGTGTTCGCCGCGCTGGACGCGATCGAGAAGGCCACGCAGATGCGCGAGGTGAACGCCATCGGCTACTGCCTGGGTGGTACGCTGCTGGCGGCGACGCTCGGCTATATGCAGACGCGCGGCGATGACCGGATCAAATCCGCCACTTTCCTCGTGACCCTGACGGATTTCTCCGATGCCGGGGAGCTCGGCGTCTTCATTGACGAGGAGCAGTTGAGCACGCTGGAGGAGCGCATGCAGCGCCGCGGCTATCTCGAGGGCAACGAGATGGCGACCACCTTCAACATGCTGCGCGCCAACGACCTGATCTGGTCCTTCGTGGTGAACAATTATCTGCTCGGCAAGGAGCCGTTCCCCTTCGACCTGCTTTATTGGAACTCCGACGCGACGCGCATGCCACCGGCGATGCACTCATTCTACCTGCGCAACATGTACCAGAAGAACCTGCTGTCCCAGCCGGGGGAGCTCGCGATGAAAGGCGTGCCGGTCGACCTGCGCAAGGTCGATATCCCGGTCTATTTCCTCTCCTGCCGCGAGGACCATATCGCCCCCTGGACCAGCACCTATCGCGGCGCGCTGCTGTTCAGCGGCAAGGCGCGCTTCGTGCTCGCCGGCTCCGGCCATATCGCCGGCGTGGTCAACCCGCCGGAAGGCGGCAAGTACAACCATTTCATCAATGACACGCTGCCCGACACCGCCGATGCCTGGTTCGAAGGGGCGAGCGAAGTGGCCGGCTCCTGGTGGCCGGACTGGCAGCATTGGGTGACCGGCCTGAACCACAATACGGCTCCGGCACGGCGCCCGGGGGAGGGGCTGGAGGCGATCGAGCCGGCGCCGGGGACGTATGTGAAGGTCAGGTCCTGAAGAAGGAAAGGAAGTAGCCGCTTTTTGAAAAAAGCGGCGCAAAAACTTCTTCTACTCTGGGCCTGAGGCGCTCAAGCGGCATGGGCCCAGAGTAACAAAGTTTTTTTGCTACTTTTTGTTCACAAAAAGTAGCCTTACTCCCTTTCTCCCGCCTTCGATTGCCAGCCCGGTGCGAGCGGTTTAAGCACCCGCCTCGATGCGTATTCTTCAGATCATGGCGGCGCGGGGCAATGGCGGCGCCGAGCTGTACTCGACCGACATCATGTTGAGCCTGCATGAGGCGGGGGTGGAGCAATGCGTTGTGCTGCATCCGGCCGCCTTGCGGCGCGGTGAGCTCAGCGGCGCCGGGCTTGCGCGTTGAGACAGCGCCGCTGGAGACCCGCATTCCGCCTTTGGCAGAAACGCCGCTTGCGCCAGCTGATCGAGCGGGAAAAGCCCGATCTGATCCATTGCTGGATGCGCCGGGCCGCAAGCCTGGTGCCGAAAGACGCGCGGAGCCGGGCGGCGGTGGTCGGCTGGTATGGCGACTATGAGGAATATGAGCATTTCTCCCATTGCTCCTCCTTCATCGGCGTGACCCGGGATCTGGTGCGGCATATGCGCGATTCCGGCGTCGCCGCCGATCGGGCTTTCTATGTTCCGACTTTCCCTTCGGTCGAACCCGGCGCGCCGCTCGACCGCGCGACGCTGAACACCCCTGCCGAGGCCAAGGTTCTGCTCACGCTCTCGCGCCTGCACCCGACCAAGGGGCTGGACACGATGCTGCAGGCGCTGGCCCGCGCTGCCGGACTGCTATTTATGGATCGCCGGCGAGGGGCCGCTGCGCCAGGAGTTGGAGCAGCTCGCCCGCCGCTTGAACGTGCTGGAGCGGGTGCGTTTCCTCGGCTGGCGGACCGATCGCGGCGCGCTGCTGCAGGCGGCGGATATCTGCCTGCTGCCGTCGCGTTATGAACCGTTCGGCACGGTGATCCTCGATGCCTGGTCGACGGGCACGGCCTTCATCGCCTGCGAGAGCGACGGCCCGCGCGCCTATATCCGCAACGGCGAAAACGGCATGATCGTGCCCGCCGACGCACCGGCGGCGCTGGCCGCGGCGATCCGCCATGTGCTGGACGATCCGGCCATCAAGGCGCGAATCGAAGCCGGCGGCCTTGCCGAATATCACGCGGATTTCACGCGTGAGGTGGTGACGCGCCGCATGATCGATTGCTATCGGACCATTCTCCACGCCAAGGGATGACAAGAAGACAAGATGCGACCTGACATGCTGAGGAGGATCGCACTGGCAGCTGCGCTCCTGGTGCCCCTTGGATTGCTGCATGCCTTTGTCCTGGCGGAAATCTGCATCGGTATCGTCGATGTGCTGTTCCTGGCCATGCATGGCGCAGCGCCGTGAGCTGGGCTGGGCGCGGCAGCCCTGGTTCGTGATCTCCCTGGTCTGGTGGGTCTGGCTGCTGTTCTGTTCGACGCCGCTGCCTTTTGCCTCGTTCGGCTCGGCTGGTTGGGGCATGGGCTTTACCCAGGCGCTCGTGATCCTGCGTCTGCTGGTCTTCACGGTGGCGCTGCAAACCTGGCTGCTGGTGACGCCCCGCGCGCAAAAGGCGGCTATGGTTGACCCTGGCCGTCTGCCTGCGCCTGGGTCGGCCTTGAGAGCTGGCAGCAATATCTCACCGGCACCAATATTTTCGGTGACCATCGCTGGGGGACGGCTCGCTGACCGGGCCGTTCTTCGAAGCCGCGCGCCGGCGCGGTCTATATGCATCTGCTGTTCCCGGCGATGCTGCCGGTGGCGATGGGCATGCTGTTGCGCGGCCGCACCAGCTGGCGCAGTGCGGGCGCGCTGCTGGCGGTGATCGGCGTGGTGACGTCGGTGCTGATCGGGCAGCGCATGGCGGTGGCCCTGACCGGGCTTGGCGTCGTGGTGACGGCTTTGTTCATCCGCCAGCTGCGCGGCATCGCCATCGCCATCGTCGCCGTGGCGGCTGTGGTGGTCGTCGCCACACCGGTGATCTCCCCGCCGACCTATGCCAAGCTGGTCGACGAGACGAGCCGCAATCTCGGCCATTTCTCCTTGAGCCCGTATGGCGAGCTTTATACCCGCGCGACCGTGATGGGGCTGCAATCGCTCTGGCATGGTTGGGGCTATAACGGGTTTCGCGAGCTCTGCCCGGCGCCGCGATTCGCTGGGGGGCTGCCCGCGCTCGGCATTGCGCCGACCAAGCTTTCCCTCGGCGCCTGCAATCTCCATCCGCATAATTATTACGTCCAGGCCTTTGTCGATGCCGGGCTGCCCGGCCTGATCCTGTTCTCGCTGATGGCGCTCTCCTGGATGGTGGCTATGGCGCGGGATCTGTTCCGGTCGCCGGAGCCGCTGCGGGTGGCGCTGTTTGTCAGCGTGCTGACCTTCACCTGGCCGCTTGGCTCCACGGATGAATTCCCGACCTTGTACATGCTGGGCTGGATGTTCCTCATCATGGGCTTTGGCCTGGCGCTGCGTCCGCCGGCCCGTAAAATCGCAGGCGCCGCATGACGGCGCCGGTCCTGATGGTGCTGCCGCCGCGCGAAAAATTTTCGCCGGATCATGCGGGCGCCATTTCCATCGTGGTGCATTGCCTGGCGCGGGCGACGGAGCATGCCGTGGTGCTCGGCCGCGACGTGGGCCCCGGCGCGTTTGGCGATGTGGCGTTTCGCGCCGTAGCACCGTCTAAAGGAACGCAGTTCGGCTATATCTGGGCCATGATACGCGCGGTGCGGCAATTGCGGCCGGCCAGTATCGACGTGCATCAGCACCCGAATTTGGCGTGCGTCCTGGCCCGCCTGTTTCCCAGGATCAAAGTCATTTTGGTGCTGCACAACAACCCGCTGACCATGCATGGGTTGACGTCCGTGCGGCAGCGCCGTTCCGCCTTGCGCATCCTGCACCGTGTCGTCACCGTCTCCGATGCCCTGCGGCTGCGCTATATGACCGGTCTGGAGGCCGGGGCCAGACAGCCGGTCACCCTCTATAACCCGGTCGATTTCAGCCGCCTGCCGGCGCCGGCCGCGTCCCGGCGGCAGGAATTCCTGTTTGTCGGGCGGATCACCCCTGAAAAGGGCGTCGATGTGTTCGTGCGCGCCTGCGCGAAAATTCTGCCGCGCCTGCCGGGCTGGTCGGCCCGCATCATCGGCGGCGAACGCTATGGCCTGCACCAGCAGGAAGCGCAGTTCGCGACCGAGATGAGGCGCGAAGCGGCGCAGGCGGGGGTGCTGTATACCGGCTATATTCCTCAGTCCGAGGTGCTGCAGGCCATGGCGGAAGCGGCCATTCTCGCGATGCCCAGCCGGATGATCGAAGGCTTTCCGTTGACCGCGATCGAAGGGATGGCCTGCGGCCTGGCGCTGGTGGCCACCCGGCAGGGGGGCTTCCGGAGGCGGCGGGAGAGGCTGCTTCCTATGTCGGGATGGGCGATGACGAGGCCCTTGCCGAGGCCATGTTCAAGCTTGCCGCGGATCCTCTTGCGCGCGACCGGCAGACGCAACTAGGCTGGGCGCGGGTTCAGCAGCTCGAAAGCGCCGCCGTCGCCGCACGCTGGAATGCCATGCGGCAGGAGCACACGTAAGATCCCGGACGCTTTTTCGAGCGGCGCCGATGTTTAGATTTCCAAATGGGGCTCAAAATCATGTCTGACACGCTCACCCCCGTCACCGTGCTCACCGGCTATCTCGGGGCCGGCAAGACCACTTTGCTCAACCGCCTGCTCAGCGAGAATCACGGCAAGAAATACGCCGTGGTGATCAACGAATTCGGCGAGCTGGGCGTCGATAACGACCTCGTCGTCGATTCCGACGAGGAAGTGTTCGAAATGAACAATGGCTGCATCTGCTGCACCGTGCGCGGGGATCTGATCCGCATCGTCGGCGGGCTGATGAAGCGTGCGCAGAAATTCGACGGCATCATCGTCGAGACCACCGGCCTCGCCAATCCGGCCCCGGTGGCGCAGACCTTTTTCGTCGACGAGGATGTGAAGGCCAAGACCCGGCTGGATGCGATCGTCACCGTGGTGGATGCCAAGCATCTGCTGACGCGCCTCGAGGATTCCCCGGAAGCGGCGGATCAGATCGCTTTCGCCGATGTGATCGTGCTGAACAAGCTCGATCTGGTCACGCCGGAGGAGCTGGAGTCCGTCGAGGCGCGCATCCGCCAGATCAACCGCTTCGCCGACATCCACCGGGCCACCCGCGGCGATGTCCCGGCCGACAAGCTGCTCGGCCTCAACGCCTTCGACCTGCAGCGCGTGCTCGCCTCCGTGCCGGATTTTCTCGAGGAGGATTCGCACACCCATAACGAGCACCTGACCAGCATCAGCCTCTCCACCGACCAGCCGCTCGATGCGGAGAAATTCAACACCTGGATCGGCCATATCCTGCAGACCCAGGGGCAGGACCTGCTGCGCACGAAAGGCATCCTCTCCTACAAGAATGAGGATCGCCGTTTCGCCTTCCAGGCCGTGCACATGATCGCCGACGGCGATTTTCTCGCCCCCTGGAAGGCCGACGAGAAGCGCACGAGCCGCCTTGTGTTCATCGGCCGCGACCTGAACCGCCCGGCGCTGCGGCGCGGCTTTGAAAGCTGCGCGGCTTAAACCAGGTAGCCGTTTTACGGGCCTGTGTGGAAACTGACGCTTCCGCACAGGCCCGTCTTGTCCCCCGCGGAGCAGCGTCAGCGGGGCAGCGATGGCCCTGGCGCCTGGGGCTTTCGTTAAATTTAGAGGTTGATATTGACCTTCGACCGGTTGTTAGTAAGCATTGTAAAACGCTTAATTTGATTAATAGAGAGTGTTTTCAATGCTCAAGGACCTGCTGATTGCCTGCCGCGCAGTCGAGCGCAACAACGTCGCCGGCGGGCTGTAGGCCTTGGCTATCAAATCACCCGCGCAATGGGAGGAGCAGCGGCGCGAGGCGCGCCGTCCCGTCACGGGCCTTGCGCGGATGGCGCAGCGCACATCCATCATTCTCGGGGATGGCGAGCAGGATGTTTATCCTTGCAAAATCCTCGACGCTTCCGACCGGGGCTACCGCCTCTCGGTGAGGCCGATGCCGAAGCTCGAGATCGGCCGCGAGCTGCTCTTCGAACATACGGACAAGACGCGGCAACGTTTTTTTGTCTGTTGGCTCTCGGAATATGAGGTGGGGCTGAAAGTCGTCGAGGAGCTGGAGTAAGTAAGAAGAAGTGAAGGCTACTTTTTGTGAACAAAAAGTAGTTTTCTGGTCCTTCAGGCCGTGCTGGTTTCGCCGCCGCAGGCCCAAACTCATAAAAGTTTTTGCGCCGCTTTTTTCAAAAAGCGGCCGCTTTCTTAAGATTAGCCCAACTCCCGGCTCATATAGACCCGCCGAAATCCCGCTTGCACGGCGCGATGCGTCTCGTGGAAGCCGAGCCGCGTGTACCAGCCGATATTCTCGGTCATCAACTCGTTAGTATAGAGCCTGAGGCGGTCAAGGCCACGCTGTTTGGCGGTTTGTTCGGCGAACGCCATCAGCCGGCGGCCGAGATCCTGCCCCTGGAACGCCGGCGCGACCGCGATGTTGTCGATCAGCAGCGCCTCCGGCTCGGCGATCAGCACCAGCAGCCCCGCCAACATGACGTCAATTTCCAGCAGATGAACCTGCCTTTGCGCGATCGCGGCGGCATAATCGTCGCTCATCGGTCCCGGCGCGCGGCCGAGGCGTGGGATGTAAGGCGCGTAGGCCGCATCCACCAGCGCCTGCACTGCCGCCAGATCGCCAGCCACCGCCACGCGAATTTTTATCATGCAGGTAGTATGCCGAGCTGCGCGCCACGCCACCAGCCCAAGCTAACGAAAGTTTTTGCGCCGCTTTTTTCCAAAAAGCGGCTTCTTCCTTACCTGCCAGCCAACAAAAAAGCCCCGGAACGTCTTCCGGGGCTCTCTTTGTCGCAGATAGGGCTGGGTGGATTAGAAATCCATATCGCCCATGCCGCCCATGCCGCCCATGCCGCCCGGGCCGCCGGCCGGAGCCTTCTTCTCAGGGCGCTCGGTCACACCGGCTTCGGTGGTGATGATCAGAGCAGCCACGGAAGCGGCGTCCTGCAGCGCGGTGCGCACGACCTTGGTGGGGTCGATGATGCCGGCCTTGACCATGTCCTTGAACTCGCCGGACTGGGCGTCGAAGCCGAAGGTGTACTCGTCCTTGTCGAGCACCTTGCCGGCGATGACCGCACCGTCTTCACCAGCGTTCTCGGCGATCTGGCGCAGCGGCACCTGGATCGCGCGGCGGATGATGTCGATGCCGACGCGCTGGTCTTCGTTGTCAGCCTTGAGCTTGGCGAGCACGAGCGAGGCGCGGGCCAGGGCCACACCACCACCCGGAACAATGCCTTCCTCAACCGCGGCGCGGGTCGCATGCAGCGCGTCGTCGACGCGGTCCTTGCGCTCCTTCACCTCGACTTCGGACGCACCGCCGACGCGGATCACCGCAACGCCGCCCGCGAGCTTGGCCAGGCGCTCCTGGAGCTTCTCACGGTCGTAGTCCGAGGTGGTTTCCTCGATCTGCGCGCGGATCTGGTTGACGCGGCCGGTGATGTCGTCCTTCTTGCCGACGCCTTCGATGATCGTGGTGTTTTCCTTCTCGATGACCACGCGCTTGGCGCGACCCAGCATCGGCAGGGTGACGGTCTCGAGCTTGATGCCCAGATCCTCGGAGATCACCTGGCCACCGGTGAGGATGGCGATGTCTTCCAGGATGGCCTTGCGGCGGTCGCCGAAGCCCGGGGCCTTCACGGCGGCGATCTTCAGGCCACCACGCAGCTTGTTGACGACCAGCGTGGCCAGAGCCTCGCCTTCGACGTCTTCAGCGATGATCAGCAGCGGCTTGCCGGTCTGCACGATGGCTTCGAGCAGCGGCAGCATCGGCTGCAGGCCGGAGAGCTTCTTCTCGAAGATCAGGATGTACGGGCTGTCGAGGTCCGCAACCATCTTTTCCGGATTGGTGATGAAGTACGGCGAGACATAGCCGCGGTCGAACTGCATGCCTTCGACGACGTCGAGCTCGGTCTGGATGCCCTTGGCTTCCTCAACCGTGATCACGCCCTCATTGCCGACCTTCTGCATGGCCTGGGAGATCATCTCGCCGATTTCGGACTCGCCGTTGGCGGAGATGGTGCCGACCTGGGCGGTCTCGGCCGGGGTGGTGATCTTCTTGCTGCGGCTCTTCAGCTCTTCCACGACGGTGGCAACCGCCTTGTCGATGCCGCGGCGCAGGTCCATCGGGTTCAGGCCGGCGGCAACCGCCTTCACGCCCTCGCGGACGATGGCCTGGCCCAGAACGGTGGCGGTGGTGGTGCCGTCGCCAGCCAGGTCGTTGGTCTTGGAAGCGACTTCGCGCATCAGCTGCGCGCCCAGATTCTCGAACTTGTCAGCCAGTTCGATTTCCTTGGCAACGGTCACGCCATCCTTGGTGATGCGCGGCGCGCCGAAGGACTTCTCGATGACCACGTTGCGGCCTTTCGGGCCGAGCGTGACCTTGACGGCATTGGCGAGGGTGTCGACGCCGCGCAGCATGCGGTCGCGCGCGTCAGACCCAAAACGTACGTCTTTGGCAGCCATGTTATGACTCCTGAATTATAGGGGAAAATGAACCTGTATCACCGCTTGCCGCCTGAGGATCAGCGCGGCCAAATGCGGCGCAGGGTTTTAGGCCTTCTCGACGATGCCGAGAATGTCCGATTCCTTCATGATCAGCAGGTCTTCACCGTCGATCTTGACCTCGGTACCCGACCATTTGCCGAACAGCACGCGGTCACCCGCCTTGACGTCGAGGGCGACAAGCGCGCCGGCTTCGTTGCGCGCGCCCGGACCGGCGGCGACCACTTCACCTTCCATCGGCTTTTCCTTGGCGGTGTCGGGGATGATGATACCACCGGCGGTCTTTTCTTCGGCGTTCAGCCGGCGAACGACGACGCGGTCGTGCAGGGGGCGGAATTTTGCCATCTGGATCGCTCCTAAAACGAATAGTCTTGCAAGACTGGCAGCCTGTCCGGCCCGGCACGCGGCACCGCGGCTGCTAGCACTCTCAGGAAGAGAGTGCTAAATATCTAAAGTTGACCCCACCCCAAGTCAAGCGGCAGGCTTTTTTCCCAGTGCCAGCCAAGCAGCCGCAATCATCAGGTTTTTGCTTGATTTTTTCGCCCGGCGGCATGTCATTTTGATGACGTCTGACGCGCCGCGCGCCGGATGAACGATGCAAAATAAAAATGAATAACGGACTGGAACGAGTTTGGCCTCGGGAACATGGCGCCACGGGCACGGGCAGACCTTACGTTAGGCAAGGGAAGGGAAGAAAGGGGGCCGCTTTTTGAAAAAAGCGGCGCAAAAACTTTTTTGACTTTGGGCCTGAGGCGCTCGGGCGGCACGGGCCCAAAGTAGCAAAGTTTTTTTGCTACTTTTTGTTCACAAAAAGTAGCCCTTACTTAACTGTCCAGCCGCCCAGGAGCGGCCGGCGCTTCGTCACAGTGCGTCTTTCAACGCTGGCAGGACGGTGAACAGATCGCCCACCAGGCCGTAATCGGCCACCTGGAAGATCGGCGCTTCCTCGTCCTTGTTGATGGCGACGATGACCTTGCTGTCCTTCATGCCGGCCAGATGCTGGATCGCCCCGGAAATGCCGACGGCGATGTACAGGTCCGGTGCGACGACCTTGCCGGTCTGGCCGACCTGATAGTCGTTGGGCACGTAACCGGCATCCACGGCGGCGCGGGAGGCGCCCACGGCGGCACCAAGCTTGTCGGCGATCGGCTCGATCAAAGCGGTGAAATTCTCGCCGCTCTGCATGCCGCGGCCGCCGGAAATGATCACCCGCGCCGCGGTCAGTTCCGGGCGCTCGCTCTGTGACAGCTCGGCGCCGACATAGCGCGAGGCCGGTGCGGCGGCTGCCGGCACGGTCACGCGCTCAATGCTGGCCGCGCCACCCTCGGCGGCGACTGGGTCGAAGCTCGCGGCGCGCACGGTGATGACCTTCTTGGCATCGGCGGATTTCACAGTCGCCAGGGCATTGCCGGCATAGATCGGGCGGACAAAGGTATCGGCATCGATCACCTCGGACACATCGCTGATCGGCTGCACGTCAAGCAAAGCGGCAACGCGCGGCAGCACGTTCTTGCCCATGGCGGTCGCGGCGGCGAAGACATGGGTATAATCGGCGCTGAGCGTGGCCAGCAGGGCGGCCAGCGGCTCGGCCAGCCCATGTTCCAGCGCTTCCTCGTCGGCGACGAGGATTTTGCTCAGGCCCGGCAGTTTGGCGGCGGCTTCGGCCAGCGCGCCGACATTCTTGCCGGCGATCAGCCCATGCACTTCGCCCAGTTTCAAGGCGGCGGCGATGGCCGAGCGGGCCGGCTGCTTCACGCCGTTGGCGTCGCAATCGAGAATCACGAGAGAGGTCATGTTCAGATCACCTTCGCTTCGTTACGCAGTTTATCGACCAGGGCCGCGACGTCGGCCACTTTGACGCCGGCTTTGCGCGGCGCCGGCTCGGTCACTTTAATCGTCGTCAGGCGCGGCGCCGGATCGACGCCGAGATCCGCCGGCTTGAGCGTTTCGATCGGTTTCTTGCGGGCCTTCATGATGTTCGGCAGCGAGGCATAGCGCGGCTCGTTCAGGCGCAGATCGGCGGTGACCACCGCCGGCAGGGTCAGCGCGACGGTCTCCAGCCCGCCATCGACTTCGCGGGTCACGGTCGCCACGCCGTCGGCGATGTCCACCTTGCTGGCGAACGTGCCTTGCGGCCAGCCGAGCAGGGCCGCCAGCATCTGGCCGGTGGCGTTCATGTCGTCATCGATCGCCTGCTTGCCCATCACCACCAGGTCGATGCCTTCCTTGGCGACTAGCGCCTTGAGCATTTTCGCGACCGCGAGCGGTTCGAGCTGGGCATCGGTTTCGACCAGGATGCCGCGGTCGGCCCCCATGGCCAGAGCGGTGCGGATCGTGTCCTGGCACTGCGCGACACCCATGGAAACGGCGATCACCTCCTTGGCGATCCCTTTTTCCTTCAGGCGCACCGCCTCTTCGACGGCGATTTCGTCGAACGGGTTCATCGACATTTTCACGCCATTGGTTTCGACCGCGCTCTGGTCGGCCTTGACCCGGACCTTGACGTTGAAATCGACCACGCGCTTCACAGCGACCAATAATTTCATGGTGTTATTTACCTGTGTTGAATTTTGTGGCTCGGGGCGTTGGAAGATATGGGTTCTTCGCCGCCGGGGAAAGGGCGGCCATTGACCTATACTTACCCCAGTTACCGCATACGGCATAGCCGTTCGACGGCGTCTTCGATTTCATCCAGCCGGGCGCAATAGCTGAGCCGGAAAAAATCCCCGCCGCGCACGGCATCGAAATCATAGCCCGGCGTGGCGGCGATGCCGGCCTCCTCGAGCAGCCGGTCGCACAAAGCGGCGCTGTCGGCGGCGCGCCCGGCAATGTCGGCATAGAAATAGAACGCGCCGTCGGGGGATGAGAATTTCTTGAACCCGGCAGCGTTCAGCCCCTCAGCCATGATCTCGCGGGCCTGCACGTAGAGGGCGCGGTTGGCTTCCAGCTCCTCATGGCAATCGAACGCGGCTTCGGCCGCGATCTGCGAGATGTGCGGCACGGAGATGAAGAAATTCTGTGCCAGCCGCTCCACGGGGCGAACCAGCTCCTCCGGCAGCACCATCCAGCCGACGCGCCAGCCGGTCATGGAGAAATATTTCGAGAAGGAGTTGATGACGATGGCGCTCGGGCTGAACGTCGCGGCGGAGGCGACCGGCTTGCCGTAGGTGAGGCCGTGGTAGATCTCATCCGAGATCAGCCGGATGCCGTTCGCGTGGCAATAGCGGGCGAGGGCGGCGATGGTCTCGGGCGGCAGCATCGAGCCGGTCGGATTGGCCGGGCTCGCGATCAGCAGCCCGTCGGGCTTCTCGGGCAGCGCCTCGAGCATGGCGACGGTCGGCTGGAAGGCGGTTTCGATGCCGCAGGGCAGGATCAGCGGCTTCAGTCCCAGGGCGGTCGCGATGTTCACGTAAGGCGGATAATAGGGGGCGGCGAGGGCGATCGTGTCGCCGGGGTCGAACGCCGCCAGATAGGCCAGGGAAAATGCGCCGGAGGCGCCGAAGGTGACGGCGATCCGCTCGGGCGCGATGACCGTGCCGTACCAGTCATGGATATGCGCGCTGATCCGCTCGCGCAGGGTGCGGCGGCCGAGCGCCTCGGTATACCCCATAACCTCGCCTTGCAGCAGCGCCTCGGCCACGGCGCGGCGTGCGCCCTCGGGCAGGCCGGTGCCCGGCTGCCCGACCTCCATGCGCAAAATGCGCGGCGCACCGGCGGGCAGGGCAAGCTGGCGCGCGTTGGCCCGGTTGATGACATCCATCACCCGGAAGGACGGCACGTCGCGGCCAATGCCGATTTTCAGCGCCACGGGATCAGCGCCCGCCGATGGCCAGGCCCTGGCCGCGCGGGTCGGCGCTGGCGGTGCAGGAGGCCTCGTCGCCCGGCACGCCGCCGCGGCAGGAGATCACGTCGGCGCGGCCGGGTGCCGGCACAAGCGCGTTCGCGCGGCGGCCGCCGGCGACGGCATCGGTCAGCGCCAGGCGCGCCGCCTCGGCGGCCCCCGCCTGGCCGGTGCCGGTGGCGGCAGCGCGGAAACTGAGCGCGTCGGTATAGGCGACGCCCGCCGCCAGTTGCGGTGCCGGCACGTTGCGCGGCGAGGCGGCCAGCAGCACGCCGGTGCCCGGCGCGATACGCCCGGTGCCGAACAGATTGTTCATGCTGGTCGCGCAGGCGACGATGCCGCCATTTTTGTCCAACGCCATGAAGGCGGCGGAGGCGGGGAGAGTTTTACCGCCGGGGGCCGTGGTCGGGAGCATCGCGAGATCCAGCCCGCCAGCCTCAGAGGTCGCCGGGTGGGTGAAGATCGGCGCGGAATCGGCCAGATCGGCCACTGTCAGCCCGGCGCCGGCCTGATCGGCGGCGCTGACGAATTGCTGGGCGTACGACCCGCTGTAAAAGCCTTGCAGCCCCTCGGTGCGCAGCATCTCGAACGTGGCCGCGAGGTCGGGCTGCACGAGATTGGCGCCGGCCGGCAGCACTTTGCCGTTCTGCCCGAACACGGAGGCTGCGGCCGGGTCGTCGAGCAGCGCCGGCCCTACCACCTGCAGGTCCGCTTCCAGCACCGGCGAAACCGGGGAGCCGTCGGCCAGCTGCTCGGCCGGCTCGATCACGCTGGCATAGGGCAAGTCGCCGTAACGCGCCTGCAGCGCCAGCAGCCCGCGCGCCAGGGTCGGCACCGCGGCCGGGCGGCTGCCATTATTTCCGGCCGGGGTGCCGGCGGGAAAGAGCAGTGCCACCGGGGGCTGCATTTGGCCCTGGGCATTCGGCATTTTCACGATGCAGGCGGCGCCGCCGCCAAGCCCGGTGCGCGAGGGCAGGGTGACGGCGAGGGCAAAGCCTTCCGCCGCCGCGGCATCGGCCGCATTGCCGCCATTGTTCAAAATCTGCCGTCCCACCAAGGCGGCCTGTGGCTCGTCGGCAACCGCATAGCCGAACACGGCCGGGGCCACGCTGGTTTCACCGAGGGCGGCGTTTTCGTTGTTTCCAAGACCTAGCGCCTGGTGGCCAATGCCGCAGCCGGAAAGAATTCCCAGGGCCGCGAGCGCCGCCGCGGGGCGGAAAATATGGCTATGCAAAATCAGTCGTCCTCGGATTGGAACAATGCGGAACTGCGTTGGGGTGCTTAACCGTGAAATGCGGGGGCGGCAACTTTGGCCACGGTATAAGGAAGAAAGAGGCCGCTTTTTGGAAAAAGCGGCGCAAAAACGTCTTCGACTTTGGGCCGGTGTCAGCGAAACCAGCACGGCCCAAATTAACAAAGTTTTTTTGCTACTTTTTGTTCACAAAAAGTAGCCTTCCTTTCTGTTATGGCGGCCGATCAGGCCTCCAGGCCCTGGCAGCTGCGCGGCGAGATCATCGCCAGGAACTCCCGGCGGGTCGAAGGATCGTCGCGGAAGGCGCCGAGCATGCGGCTGGTGACCATGCTCGCACCCGGCTTATGCACGCCGCGGGTGGACATGCACTGGTGCCCGGCCTCGATCACCACCGCCACGCCGCGCGGCTGGAGCACGTCGGCAATGGTGTTAGCGATCTGCGCCGTCAGTTTTTCCTGGATCTGGAAGCGCCGCGCATAGGCATCGACCACGCGGGCGAGCTTGCTGATGCCCACCACGCGGTTGCCCGGCAGATAGGCCACATGGGCGCGGCCGATGATCGGCACCATATGATGTTCGCAATGGCTTTCGATGCGGATGTCGCGCAGCACCACCATCTCGTCATAGCCTTCGATTTCCTCGAAGGTGCGGGTGAGCAGCGCCACCGGATCTTCCTCATAGCCCGCGAAGAATTCCTCATAGGAGCGGACCACGCGGGCCGGCGTGTCCAGCAGCCCTTCGCGTTCGGGATTTTCGCCGGCCCAGCGCAGCAGCGTGCGCACCGCTTCTTCGGCCTCATGGCGGCTCGGTTTCGTGGCCTCCGCCAGTTTCGGGGCGGGCGTATCAACGTTCAAAGCGGTCTCCGTATGCGGCTTGAAATCAGATCGCCCCCTTGTGAGCCTTGGCGCTGATGTGGGCAAGCTGGTGGGGCGGGCAACTCACATTGTTGATTGCCGGGAGGGGAAGGGAAGGAAGAAAGTGGCCGCTTTTTGGAAAAAGCGGCGCAAAAACTTTTTTGACTTTAGGCCTGAGGCGTTCGAGCGGCACGGGCCCAAAGTGGCAAAGTTTTTTTGCTTCTTTTTGTTCACAAAAAGAAGCGCTTGCTTGCCTTCCTTGTCCTTATTTCTCTTCTCAGTGCCGCAGCGTGTTCTGGTGCGGGCTGTCGAGGCTGAAGGTCGGGATATCGATATCGAACTCGGTGCCGTCGGTCACCGCCAACATATGGTATTTGCCGGTCATAAAGCCCGAAGCCGTGGCAAGCGGCGTGCCGGACGTGTATTCGAACACTTCGCCCGGCTCCAGTCGCGGCGTCTCGCCGACCACGCCTTCGCCATGCACATGCTGCACGCGGCCATGAGCATTGGTGATGGTCCAGCTGCGCGCCATCAGCTGCACGATTTGCGGGCTGTGATTGGCGATGCTGACATGATAGGCCCAGACGTAATGCCCGTTCTCCGGCTCCGATTTGTCGGCCAGAAAAAAAACCTGAACAGTGACGGTAATACCCTCCGTCGTGGCTTGAAAGCCTGGGGTCATGTACGTTGCCTTCCTGACCTGTATTCTACCCGGTCCGGGTGGAGCGAACCTAATCCAGCCGGAAGGGCCGAACAAGGGCAGTATGGCTGGCCTGTATGGGCGGACCGTCATTGATCCGGCCGGGTGTTTACCGCGTCTGAACAATGGCATGGCTGGTTTTGCCCGGAGAGAAGTGCGCTGCTACATCGGGAGCAATGGATATGTTTTCTGTCTTGAGCCGTCGTGGCGCGGTCGCTGTCTGCATCTTGTTGTCGGCCTGCGCGGCCGGGCCGGGTGGCGTGGCCGGTGATCCGCCCAGCGACCGGGCCTATGGCGCCTTCCTGTCGGCGCGCTATGCCGAGGCGCAGCACGATCCAGGGCTCGCCAGCCAATATTACACCCAGGCGCTGCGCCTTGAGCCCGGCAACCCGGAACTGATCGATGAAGGCTTCCTCGCGGCCCTGCTGGCGGGCAGCCCGGAAGCCGAGATGCTTGCCTCGCAGGTGCCGGCCAACGCGCTTGCCGCCCTGCTGCGCGGCAACCAGGCGGCGCAGAACGGCGATTACGGGGCGGCCAGGCGGATCTTCGCGCAGATCCCGCAGGACCAGATGCTCGGCCTGATCCGGCCGCTGCTGCTGAGCTGGAGCATGTTCGGGCAGGGCGACCACGCTGCGGCCCTGGCCGCGCTGGAGCCTTATTACAATAAGGGCGCGTTCGGCCCTGTTTACGTCCTGAATGGCGCATTGATGGCCGATGCCGCGCATGAGGATACGCTGGCGGCGCCGCTCTACGCCCAGGCCGCCGGCGGCCCGACCAATCTGCGCCTCGCCGAGATCCTCGGCAGCTGGCATGCGCGGCACGGACAGCCGGAGCTGGCGGGGCAGGATCTCGGCACCCTGATCGCCGCCCATCCCAATTTGCGGATCGCTTTGCCGCAATTGGAGGCAAAGCTCGACCAGCCGGTGATCGACACCGCCACGCAAGGACTCGCCGAGGCTTATCTGACCCTGGCCGGTTCGCTCAACGAGCCGTCGCAATCCTTCCTGCGCATCACGCTGCTGCATTTCGCGCTGGCGCTGCGGCCGGACCTCACCCCGGCACGGCTCCTGCTGGCGAGCGCGCAGCTCGGCAATCCCGACGCCACACCGACCCCGGCCCAGCTGCGGAACGCGCTGGCGACGCTGCAGCCCGTGACGCCAGACGATCCGCTCTACGGCCCGGTGGCGATGCAGCAGGCGCACCTTCTGGCGGCGCTGAACCGGCCGGCCGAGGCGGCCGCCCTGCTCGACAAGCTCATCGCCGCGGCGCCGAACGATCCCGGCCTACTGGCCGATGCCGGCGACATCTGGCGCAACGCCAACCAGCCCACCAAGGCGCTGCCTTATTACAACCGCGCTCTGGCCATGGTCGGCACCCCGGCGCCGGCCGCCGCCTGGCCGCTCTATTTCGATCGCGGCATCTCCGAGGATGAGCTGGGCGATTGGGCCGCCGCCGAGCCGGACATCACCAGGGCGCTCGCCCTCTCGCCCGACCAGCCTTATGTGCTGAACTATCTCGGCTATAGCTGGGCGCTGCGCGGCGAGCATCTCGACCAGGCAGAGGCGATGCTCGAGCGGGCGGTGAGCCTCGACCCGAATGATGGCGCGGTGCTCGATTCGCTCGGTTTTGTCGATCTTCATCTGCATCGCACGAGCGCGGCCGTGGCGGAGCTCACCAAGGCGGTGGAACTCGATCCCGATGATGCCGAGGTCAACGCGCATCTCGGCGATGCGTTCTGGCAAGCGGGCCAGAAGCTGCAGGCCAACTACCAGTGGCAGCGTGCGCTGACCCTGAAGCCCGACGCGAAATTGCAGGCCGAGGTCGAGGCCAAGCTGCACAATTATTTCCCGGCTAAATAATGATGCGTACCAGCTTCGCCCCGGCCAAGGTCAATCTGTATCTGCACGTCACCGGCCGGCGCGCCGACGGCTACCATCTGCTCGACAGCCTGGCGGTGTTTCCCGCCGTGGGCGACCTGGTGGGTGTAGAGCCCGCCGAAGAGCTGGCCTTACGCATTTCCGGCCGTTTCGGTGCGGTGCTGCAGGCAGAGTCTGACAATCTATTGCTGCGTGCCGCGCGCTGCTTGCGCCCCGGCGCGGGCGTCGCGCTGACGCTGGAGAAGAACCTGCCGGTGGCCTCGGGCATCGGCGGCGGGTCCGCCGACGCCGCCGCGGCGCTGCGCCTGCTGGCGCGGCACTGGGATATCTCCACGCCCCTGCAAGAGGCGGCCCTGGCCCTGGGCGCCGACGTCCCGGTCTGCCTCGATTCGGTGCCGGCCCGGATGGAGGGCATCGGGGAGGCTTTAAGCCCCGCGCCGCGCCTGCCGCGCTTTGGCATCGTGCTGGTCAATCCCGGCGTGGCGGTGGCGACACCTGCGGTCTTCAAGGCCAGGCAGGGAGGGTTCTCCGCCCCGGCAGAGTTGCCGGCGGCATGGCATGACGCAAGCGAGATGGCGGCAGCGCTGGGCCGCCTCACCAACGACCTGCAAGCCCCGGCTGTGGCGTTGCAGCCGGTGATCGGCGAGGTGCTGCACGAGCTCGAAAACCTGCCCGGCGCGCTGCTCGCGCGCATGAGCGGCTCCGGCGCAACCTGCTTCGCCATTTTCGCAAATCCCGAGGAAGCCGCCGCCGCTGCTGAAAAAATTTCGCGCCCAGGGTGGTGGAGTTGGGGCGGGGGGCTTTACGAGCCACCCCCGGCCGCCTTATGAGCGGGACGCATTGGGACGTCGCCAAGCGGTAAGGCAGCGGATTTTGATTCCGCCATGCGGAGGTTCGAATCCTCCCGTCCCAGCCAGTTCACGACAAGCCAGGTCAGAAAGTGGCCGCTTTTTGGAAAAAGCGGCGCAAAAACTTTTGGTCCTCATTAATCCCCTCACTGACGCGCGACCGGGAACGAATGAACGCTGACTCCATGGCGAAACGCGCGGCCGCGCCGCAAAGCCAGCCTGCCAAGATCGCCCACACCGACTATCCGAAAGCTGTGCTTTTTTGCCTCATCGCGACTTTGTCCTTCGGGATCATGTTCCCGGTCATGACCAGCGCGCTGACGCATATCGATCCGTTCACCTTCACATCGCTGCGCTATCTGACAGCCGGGCTGGCGTTTCTGCTGCTGCTCATCGCCAGGGAAGGCCGCGCCGCACTCCGCCTCAAGGGGGAACCGGTTTTCCTGGCCTGGTTCCTGGGATCGATCGGCTTTGCCGGCTTCGGCTTCCTGGTCTTTCTCGGCCAGAAGATCGCCGGGCGAGATGGCGCACTCACGGCCTCGATCATGATGGCGACACAGCCAATGCTCGGTTTGCTGGTGAATTCCATCGTGCGCCGGGTTTTGCCGCCGCTCTATTCCTTCCTGTTTATCCTGATGTCCTTCAGCGGCGTGGCGCTGGTGGTCACGAAAGGCAATATCGCCGGCCTTTTCAGCGAACCGCAACATTACGCCGCCAATGGGTTGATCGTTCTCGGCGCGCTGTGCTGGGTCATCTACACGTTCGGCGCGACATTCTTCACAAGCTGGTCGGCTCTGAAATACACCACCGTCACCACCTGGCTCGGTCTGACGAGCATCGTCACCATCAATATTGTGCTGTTGGCAACGCACGCCATCGCCGTTCCCACAGCGTCCGACCTGATCGCGATCGTGCCGCAGCTTTTATACATGGGACCGGTCGCCGGGTTTATCGGCGTGCTGTGCTGGAATCTCGGCAACAGGATGCTCACGCCGCTCAATGGCGTTCTGTTCATGGATGTCGTGCCGATCACGGCCTTTATCGTTTCGGCTCTTGAAGGGATTGTGCCGGCCGGCGCGCAGATCGCGGGCGCCTGCATCACCGGGACGGCTCTCGTCCTCAATAATATCTATCTGCGCCGCCGCACCCGCCGCACTTCACCCTGAGGAGGCGCTGACCGGCAGGCGCAGCCGGGCTGTGGTGCCTTGGCCTTCGGTGCTGGAAAGTTCCAGCACGCCGCCGCTCCGCCGCGCGAAGCGCTCGACGATGGCGAGGCCGAGCCCCTTGCCGGCGCCGCTGATGCGGGTGCTGAAAAAAGGTTCGCTGGCGCGGGCAAGGATATCCGGCGCCATGCCCGGCCCGTTATCCGTCACGCTGATGACGGCGAAGGCCCCGGCGATTTCCGTGTGCAGCGCGATGCGGCCCGTAGGTCCCGCCGCCTCGGCGGCATTGTCCAGCAATTCCCGCAAGGCCAGTTCGAGCTGCGCGGCGGCGCAGAAGATTTCCGTGGCCGCGTCCAGCCTGGTGTCGATCGCCAGGCCGTCGGCGCGCAGCGGCGCGATGATTTCGGGGATGAGGGCGTCGAGCGCGACCGGTGCCGGGGCCTGCGCGTCGCGGCCAGAGAAGGCGGTGAGGCGCTGGGTGAAGCGCGCGGCGCGGCCGGCGGCATGGCGCGCGCCGGCGAGATATTCGTCGAACGTCGTAACATTGCTGCGCCGCGCGCGGTTTTGCATCAGCTCCAGATTGCCGAGAATACCCGTGAGCAGATTGTTGAGATCATGCGCCGTTTGCGCTGCAAACAGCTCGACAGAAGAACTCCCGGCGGATGCGTCAGGCGCGGTGTCGGTCATTGAACTCCCCGTGAAACTCTCGTCACTGCTACATTAAACTCCGTAAAGGCGAAGAAAAATGCAGATGATTTCACAAAGCTTTTATAGCTAAACTTGGGGTATCATCATAGGCGAAGTGTGAGGGAAGGCGAGCCATGCGTATCTTGCTCATCGAGGATGACGAACAGGTCGCCCGGCTGATCACCACCGGCATGGGCGAGGCCGGCCATCAGGTCACGTCCGCCGCGACCGGACCGGAGGGGATGCGCCAAGCCCTGGCCGGCGGTTTCGATGTCATGATTTTCGACCGGCAGCTGCCGGGCGGGATCGACAGTGCCAATCTGCTGAAGGATCTGCGCGGCCGGGGCATTGAGACGCCGGTGGTCTTCCTCTCCGGTCATGGCGGGCTGAAGAACTGGATGAAGGGGCTCGATGCCGGTGGCGACGATTATATCGTCAAACCTTTCGCCTTCACCGAGCTGCTCAGCCATTGCGAAGCGCTATGGCAGCAGGACGAGAACGGCGAGGGCGCCTCCCGCCTGTAAGTTTGCCCGTGGCGCCGCAACGCCACAGGCCCAAATTTAAAAAAGTTTTTGCGCCGCTTTTTCCAAAAAGCGGCCGCTTACTTCTCCGTCCTCACGCATGGATCGCAAAAACGTCACCAGCCCGGCGGTGGATTCATCATTGGCGGCGGTGCCGGTGCCCGCCACGGAGGGCAGCAGGGCGGTCGCCAGCTCCTTGCCGAGTTCCACGCCCCATTGGTCGAAGGCATTGATGTTCCAGATCGCCGCTTCGACGAAAATGCGGTGCTCATACAAAGCGATGATCCGGCCGAGCGTCTCCGGCGTGAGCTTTTTGTAAGCCAGCGTCAGAGACGGGCGGTTGCCGGGAAACACGCGGTGCGGCGCCAGCTGTGCCGGGCGGCCGGCCGCCAGGGTCTGGCGGGTTGCCTCCTCCAGCGAGCGGCCCTGCATCAGCGCCTGGGCCTGGGCCAGGCAGTTGGCGATCAGCAGGCGATGATGGTCGCGCATCTCCGGCTCGTGGCCCTCGGCGGCGATCAGGAACTCGCAGGGGATGATGTTCGTGCCCTGGTGCAGCAGCTGGTAGAAAGCGTGCTGGCCGTTGGTGCCGGGCTCGCCGAACACCAGCGGGCCGGTCGGGCGCGCGACGGGGGTGCCGTCCTGCTGCACGCTCTTGCCGTTGGACTCCATGTCCAGCTGCTGCAGATAGGCGGGCAGGCGGGCCAGGCGCTGGTCATAGGGCAGGATGGCGCGGGCCGGGTAACCGCAGACATCGCGGTGCCAGATGCCCACCAGGGCCAGCAGCACCGGCAGGTTCTGCGCGAAGGGCGCGGTGCGGAAATGCCGGTCCATGGCCTGCGCCCCGGCGAGGAATTCCTTGAAGCGCGCCTCGCCGATGGCCAGCATCACCGGCAGCCCGATCGCCGACCAGACCGAATAACGGCCGCCCACCCAGTCCCAGAAGCCGAACATCCGCTCGGGCGCGATGCCGAAGGCGGCGACCTTGTCGAGCGCGGTGGAGACCGCGGCGAAATGCGCCGGCACCGCCGCCTCGCCGAGTGCGGCGACGATCCAGCGCCGCGCCGAGGCGGCATTGGTCATGGTCTCGATGGTCGTGAAGGTTTTCGAGGCGACGATGATCAAAGTGCGCGCGGGATCGAGCGGCCGCAGCATGTCGGCCAGATGGGCGCCGTCGACATTGGCGACGAAATGGGTGCGCGGCCCGTCATGATAGGGGGCAAGCGCCCCGGTCACCATCACGGGTCCGAGATCCGAGCCGCCGATGCCGATATTGACCACATCGGTGAAGGGCTTGCCGTCGGCGGCGGCGATCCTGCCCGTCCGCACGCCCTCGGCGAAGGCGAACAGGCGCGCGAAGGTCTCGTTCACGGCGGGCATCACATCCTGGCCGTTCACCAGCACCGGCAGGTTGTCGAGATTGCGCAGGGCGGTGTGCAGGACCGGGCGGTTTTCCGTGACGTTGATGGCCGCACCGGCGAACATCGCATCGCGCTTGGCCGCGACATCGGCCTGCGTGGCGATGTCCAGCAGCAGGCCGAGGGCGCGGGCGTCGAGGCTGGTCTTGGAAAAATCCAGAAGTAGGTCGTCGAACCGGGCGGAGAATGTCGCGAACCGGCCGGGATGTTGCGCGAACAATGCCTTGATGTCGGCGTTGCGTTGGGCCAATTCGGCCAGTTCCGTCCAGACTTCCATGCGTTTTTGTCCTGCCGCTGTTGCGCCGTATGCGTGACTTTACGGTGATTTGGGGCGGTGGCCAAATGACGGGAAGAAAGTGGCCACTTTTTGAAAAAAGCGGCGCAAAAACTTTTTTCGACGTTGGGCCTCGGGCGCTCGAGCAGCGCGGGCCCAGTTTACAAAAGTTTTTTGCTTCTTTTTTCCAAAAAAGAAGCGCTTTCTTCCTTTTCCTAGGCCTCCTCCATCCGCACGCCCGGGTGGAAATGCGCATAGACCGCCCGGGCCGTGGCGCGGTTGATGCCGTCGACCGCCTCCAGGTCCTTCAGACCGGCCCCTTTCACCCCGCGCGCCGAGCCGAAATGCATCAGCAGCGCCTTTTTGCGCGCGGCGCCGATGCCGGGCACTTCGTCCAGTTCCGAAGTGGTGAGTTTCTTGCTGCGCGCATTGCGATGGGTGGTGATGGCGAAACGGTGCGCCTCGTCGCGCAGGCGCTGCAGGAAATACAGCACCGGGTCGCGCGGCGGCAGCTGGAACGGCTCGCGGCCGGGCGTGAAGAACCATTCCCGCCCGGCATCGCGGTCCGGCCCCTTGGCGATGGCGACGAGCGGAATGTCGGCGACGCCGAGTTCTTCCATCACCGCCTGCGTGGCGGAAAGCTGCCCGGCGCCGCCGTCGATCAGCACGAGGTCCGGCCAGTTCGCATCGTCGCGGTCGGGGTTTTCCGCCAGCGCCCGGCCGAAGCGGCGCTGCAGCACCTCGCGCATCATCGCGAAATCGTCGCCCGGGGTGAGCGCGGATTTGATGGCGAATTTGCGGTAGGCGGATTTGTTGAAGCCTTCAGGGCCGGCCACCACCATCACGCCATAGGCTGAGCTGCCCATGATATGCGAGTTGTCGTAGGTTTCGATCCGCGCCGGGGTCTCGGCCAGGCCGAACAATTCGCCCACGGCGGCGAGCAGCTTGCCCTGGCCGGCGCTCTCCGCCAGCTGGCGCTCCAGCGCCTCGCGCGCGTTGGTCTCGGCGTGGCGCACCACCTCGTGCTTCTCGCCCCGTTGCGGCACCAGCAGCGTGACCTTGCGTTCCGCCTTCAGCGAGAGCGCCTCGCCGAGCAGCGCCATTTCCTCGGGCTCGTGATTCAGCAGGATCAGCGGCGGCGGCGGCTTGTCGTCGTAGAACTGCGCGATGAAGGCGGCCAGCACCGCGGGGGCCTCGTCGCCCTTGGCCTGGGCCGGGTAGAAGCTGCGATTGCCGTTATTGCGCCCGCCGCGGATGAAGAACACCTGCACGCAGCTTTGCCCGGCTTCCTGATGCAGCGCGATGACATCGGCGTCGGTGAGGCTGGCCGGGTTGATGACGTCGCTGCCCTGGACATGGCTGAGGCCGCGGATGCGGTCGCGGATCGCCGCGGCGCGCTCGAACTCCAGATTGTGCGACGCCTCCTCCATGGCGGCGGCCAGCTCTTTCTGCACGGCGCCGGATTTTCCGGACAGGAACGCCTTCGCCTGGTCAACCAGGAGTTTGTAATCCGACGCGGAAATCCGCTCGACGCAGGGGGCGGAACAACGCTTGATCTGGAAAAGCAGGCAGGGCCGGGTGCGGTTGGCGAAGACCGTGTCGGCGCAGGTGCGGAGCAGAAACACGCGCTGCAGGGCCTGCACGGTCTGGCTGACCGCCCAGGCCGAGGCGAACGGACCCCAATAGCTGCCCTGGCGGGTCTGCGCGCCGCGATGCTTGGCGATCTGCGGGAAGGGGTGATCCTCCGTCAGCATCAGCCAGGGATAGGATTTGTCGTCCCGGAGCAGAATGTTGAAGCGCGGCTTTAACCGCTTGATCAGATTGGCCTCGAGCAGCAGGGCCTCGGCCTCGGTATGGGTGGTGACGATCTCCATGGTGGCGGTGTCGGCGACCATGCGGCGCAGCCGCTCCGGCAGGCGCGCGAGCTGCGTGTAGGATGTCACGCGTTTTTTGAGATTGCGTGCCTTGCCGACATAGAGCGCGTCGCCCTTGGCATCGAGCATGCGGTACACGCCGGGGTTTCCCGGCATGGTTGCGAGCGCCCGCTCGATGATCTCGACCCCCGTTTGCCCGGAATTTACACTGAAATCGGTCATGTCAGGTCTGTGGATAAGTATGTGGACAGAGCGGCGTTGCCAAGCTGTTCCTCAGGGATTCAGCGAAAAGAGCAAGGATTGGGGACAGTTTCTGATTATTGTCAGTTAAGCCTCTGCTTTTATTCGATAATAATATGGCGTTTCTGTAACCATCGAGTCACGGTTCTGGCCTGAAGTCGCCTTGAAATCGGCCGTGAATTCAGGGCGTGGACAACTGCCGGTTCCGACGTTCCACTTCCACACCGGCGGCGGCGGCATCGGGGAAAATATCGAGCTTTTCCACACGCACGCGGGCCGTGTGGACACGCGGATCGGCCAGGCAGGCCTCGCACAGCCGTTCCGCCAGCGTTTCCACCAGCTGGACATGCCCGGCGGTGACGATCGCGCGCACGCGGTTGACGATGCCTTCGTAATCCACCACCCGGCCGAGATCGTCCTGGCCGATCGAGGGGCGCGACAGCCGCTGATCATCCTCGGTCACGGCCAGATCGACATTGATGCGCACGCGCTGCGGCGAATCATGCTCATGCGCGTACACGCCGATCGAGGCGATCAGCACCAGGTCGCGGATGAACATGTGGCGCGTGGCGCGCGCCGCGTCGGCGTAGCGTGGGTGTTCCATGGGCCGTATCTGCGCCGGGCGCGCCCGCGGTTCAAGCCGTACTGCAAGCAATCCTGCTCCCAGCCGGCGCAAGGCGGGGCCGGTTTGGCCGGCGCCGAGGCGGCGTTTATGGTGGCGGCGGACCGACCGTGGAGAGGTTATTTTGCGCCAGCTTCGTCATCTCGTTTTTGCTTTTGCACTGGCCGCGCTGCCGGCGGCGGCCTTGGCGGATAGCGGCTCCTCGCCCGTCGGCCAGCCGCCTTTGCCCGAGATGCACGCGCAAAATCCCTGGTTCCGCTATTTGCAGCCGAACCTGCCCGCCGCCGGCTATCATGGTGCTGCAAAATACCGGCACGGGTACCGCGATCCTGACCGGCGCCAGCTCGCCTGATTGCGGGTCCCTGGTGCTGCACCAGGGCCAGGAGAGAGCGGCATGTCGAGCATGAGCTGGTCGCCGACATCACCGTGCCGGCGCATGGCAGTGTCGTTTTCGCCGTCGGAGGGTACGATCTGATGTGCAAGCAGCCGAAGCTGCAGTGGGCGGACGGATACCGTTCGCCCTGCATTTCAAGGACGGAGCGGTGCTGCTGCTGATGGCGCCGGTCTATGGCGCGACCAAGGCGCCGCCCACGCCTGACAGTTGGCAGGAACCGGGCAAACGAATAAGGGAACGTCAGCATTTACCGTATAAGGGAATTGGGTATGAGCCAGGATTTTAGGGTCAAGGACATCTCGCTGGCCGGCTGGGGCCGCAAGGAGATCGAGATGGCCCAGGACGAGATGCCGGGCCTGATGGCGCTGCGCGCCGAGTTCGGCAAGAGCAAGCCGCTGGCTGGCGCCCGCATCGTCGGCTGCCTGCACATGACGATCCAGACCGCGGTGCTGATCGAGACGCTGACCGCGCTTGGCGCTTCGGTGCGCTGGTCCTCCTGCAACATCTTCTCGACGCAGGACCAGGCCGCCGCCGCGATCGCCGCGGCTGGCGTGCCGGTGTTCGCCTGGAAGGGCATGTCGGAAGAGGAATTCTGGTGGTGCATCGAGCAGACCCTGCGCGGTCCGGACGGCTGGACCCCGAACATGATCCTCGATGATGGCGGCGACGTCACCAAGCTGATGCACGACAAATATCCCGAGATGCTGAAGGATATTCGCGGCATTTCCGAAGAGACCACGACCGGCGTGCACCGGCTCTGGGAGATGGCGAAGGCCGGCACGCTGCTGGTGCCCGCGATCAACGTGAACGACTCCGTCACCAAGTCGAAGTTCGACAACCTGTATGGCTGCCGCGAGAGCCTGGTGGATGGCATCCGCCGTGGCACGGACGTGATGATGTCCGGCAAGGTCGCCGTGGTCGCCGGCTTTGGCGATGTTGGCAAGGGCTCGGCCGCCAGCCTGCGCAATGCCGGCTGCCGCGTGCTGGTCACCGAAATCGACCCGATCTGCGCGCTGCAGGCGGCGATGGAAGGCTATGAGGTCGTGACCATGGAAGAGGCCGCCACGCGTGGCGACATCTTCGTCACCGCCACCGGCAATGTCGACGTCATCACCCTCGACCATATGCGCGCGATGAAGCACCGCGCCATCGTCTGCAATATCGGGCATTTCGACTCGGAAATTCAAATCGAGTCCCTGCGCAACTACAAGTGGGACAACGTGAAGCCGCAGGTGGATGAGGTCACGTTCCCCGACGGCAAGCGCCTGATCGTGCTCTCCGAAGGCCGCCTGGTAAATCTCGGCAACGCCACCGGTCATCCGAGCTTCGTGATGTCGGCCAGCTTCACCAACCAGGTGCTGGCGCAGATCGAGCTGTGGACCGCGCCGGCGGGCAAGTATGAGCGCCAGGTCTATGTGCTGCCGCGCCATCTCGACGAGAAGGTCGCCGCCCTGCACCTCGCCAAGGTCGGCGCCACGCTGACCAAGCTGTCGACCAAGCAGGCGGAATATCTCGGCCTGCCGCAGAGCGGTCCGTTCAAGCACGAGCTGTACCGCTACTAATGGCGCGTACCGGCAATATTCTCGCCAGCCTGGGCCTTGCCGCCCTGGTTGGCGGGATGTTGTTTTTCGGTGCGGTGATGGCCCCGCTGGTGTTCACGCATTTGCCGTTGAACATCGCCGGGCCATTCATCCGCTCCGCTTTCCCCTTCTATTACGGCTATATGATCATCGCCTCGCTGGTCGGGGTGATCGGCTATTGGCTCAAGCGGGAACTTGGATCGAGCCTGGCGCTGCTGGTCATCCTGGTGGCGACCGTCTGGCTCTGGCTGTGGTTCATTCCGCATCTGGACGCGCTGCGCGTGGCCGGCAACAATGCCGGGTTCAATGCAGGGCACACAGAATCAGTCTGGATCAACGGCGGACAATTGATCATTGCCCTCGCGGTGCTGATCCGCACAGCGATTCGCAAATAACAAGGCGGCGCGTGTCGCCGCCTGTTCCACGAAACATGGGTTTTCCCGGAGTTTCGCCAGCGCCATTGCGGCGCTGGCGCGGCTTGCCGCGTCGGCATCCGGCGTGGCGAGAATGATTTTCTGTTCTTTCGCCCCGATTGCGGGGGGTGCGCCACGCAACAGCTCGATCCGCTGACGATCTGGGGCGGCGGCGATGAACGGGCCGGGTACGCCGACCCCGTCATTGCCGAAGGGCACCAGCGCCAGCGCGCCGGGTGTTTGCGCCGCCATGCGCGCGGCCAAAGCCTGGGGCTGCATGGTGGCGGGCGCGCCGATCAGCCCGGCCACCGCCAGGGCCTGCATCGCCAGCAATGGCGCGAGATACCGGTCCGGCAGCCGCGCCAGAAACAGCGCGAGATAGGGCAGCGAGAAGGCGAGATAACGGAGTTCGATCGGCGTGTTGCCGAAGACCAGCCCGAGCAGCAGCAGCCCGGCCGGTGGTGCCGCCGCAAGGAGCGCAAACAGGCCTGCCTCCGGTGCCCATGCCGCCATCAGACAGGCCGTGAAGAGCAGGAGCAGGAGCAGCGCGACCAGCGGGGCGGCCGCTCCGGCATAAAGCGGCAGCGCGCCGAACAAGGCGGCGCCGCCGTCCCGGAGCAGCAGGCTGAGCGCGTGCGGCCAGGAGAAAGGCGCGAATTGCCCGGGCCTTGAGGCGCGTTGCGCGAGAAAAAAGGGCAGGTCGAGAAGCACAAACAGCCCGAACCCGGCGGCGGCGGGCGGCAGAAGCGGCGCCGGTCGCGGCGCAGCGCCAGCCAGAGCAGCATGGCGGCTCCGATGAATGAGGCGAGGTAATTGGTGAAGCTCGCCGCCCCCAGAGCGAGCCCGCCCGCCCAGGCGTGATCCCGGGTTCCGCGTTGCGTGGCGGCGAGCAGCAGGGATATGCCGAGCAGGGACAGGCATTGCGCGAAGGCGAAATTGCGGGCCAGAATTCCGGTATAGGCGAAGCCGTAGCTGAGCAAAGTGAGCGCCATGGCAGGCAGGACGGGCCGCGCCGTGAGCGCCGCGATCCGCCCGACCAGACCCAGCGCCGCCACCGAAAATGCCACCGAAAGCATCCGTGCCGCGAACCAGGCTGGGCCCGGCCCAGCGCCGCCATAATTCCAGCACCCAGAAATAAAGCGGCGGATGCACGTCGCCGGTTTTCAGGTTCGTGGCGATGGCGGCAAAGCCTGCCTGGCCGGAGAACAGGCCGCGCACCGAACCGGCCGTGAAAATGCCTGACAGGCCAGGCGGGGCGGGCATGGCCGGCGGTGAGAAACAGCGAATAAGCCTCGTCATATTCCGGTGTCCGCACATAAGCGGCCAGGCTCAGGAGCAAAGCTGCGAAGACCAGAAATATTGTTGCTTTCATGCAACGATAAGTAGCGCCGCAGAAGGCGTAAAGAAAGTAGCCGCTTTTTGGAAAAAGCGGCGCAAAAACTTTTTGGACTTTGAGCCCATGGCAGCGAAACCAGCACGGCCCAGTTTAAAAAAAGTTTTTTGCTACTTTTTTTCAAAAAAGTAGCGCTTCCTTTCCTCCCTCACTCGTCCCGCAATTCGCGCCCCATCAGCGCCGCCATCGTCTCCGCGATGCTTTGCTCCTCCGCCAGCAATTTCGTGACGGCGGCGGTGAGCGGCATGTCGACGCCAAGGGCTGCGGCGCGCGCCAGCAAAGAAGGGGCGGTGGCGACTCCTTCGGTGACGTTCGAGCGGCGGCCGAGAATATCGGCGAGGGGCTCGCCTTTGCCGAGGGCCAGGCCGAGCGAATAATTGCGGCTGCTGAGACCGGTGCAGGTGAGCAGCAGGTCGCCGAGGCCGGACAGGCCGGACACGGTTTCGGCCCGCCCGCCCAGAGCGGCGGCGAGTCGGGCGATTTCGGCGATGCCGCGGGTCATCAGCGCGGCGCGGGCATTCTCGCCGAGCCCGGCGCCGATCACCACCCCGGCGGCGATGGCGATGACGTTCTTGGCCGCCCCGCCCAGAGCCGCGCCCATGATGTCGGCGCTGCCATAGAGGCGCAGCGTGTCGGTCCGCAGCGTCGCCATCAGCCTTGTGCGCAAGGCCGTGTCGGGCGCGGCCAGCACCGCGGCGGCGGGCAGGAGGGCGGCGATCTCATGGGCGAAATTCGGCCCGGTCAGCATTGAAGTGGGGCGGTTCTGCACGATTTCCGGCGGCAGCAAAGCGGTGCCGGCTTCCAGCCCCTTGCAGCACAGCACCACGGGCGCGCCATTTTCCGGCAGCAGCGCCAGCGTGGCGCGCAGATGCTGCATCGGCACCGCGAGGAGAAAAATATCCGCGTCGGGGATGCGGTGGCTGATGCGCAGCCGGTCGGGCAGGGCCACGCCGGGCAGCCGCTCGTTGCGCCGCGAAATCAGCATGGTGGAGGCGCGCTGCGCATCGCGTGCCCAGAGTGTCACGTCGCGTCCGGCCTGCGCGTGCAGCACCGCGAGCGCGGTGCCCCAGGCGCCCGCGCCGATCACGCCGATTGTCTCGTTTCTACTCATCGATCAGCCTCTCCACCGCGCTGCTGGCCCCCGGCTCGCCGAGCACATCCTGTATCGCTTGCAGCATGGCTTCCGCGGCGGGCACGAAGCCGTAAGGCGGATTGACCACCAGCAGGCCGCACCCGTTCAGCCGGGTCGGGTCGGTCGGCGGGCGAAGCAGGAATTCCGCGGCGATGACGTCGCGCAGCCTGGTGGCTTTGAGGCGTTCGAAAAATTCCCGCGTCGGCGCGCGATGCTTGATCGGATACCAGACCGCGAACACCCCGGTGCGGAATTTCTCGAAGGCGCCGCTTAAATGTTTCGCCAGCGCGGCGAACTCGTCGGGACGTTCGAAAGGCGGGTCGATCAGGATCAGGCCGCGCCGTTCGGGCGGCGGCAGGAAGGCCCGCAACGCCTCGTAGCCGTCGCGCTCATGCACGGCGACGCCGAAGGCGCCACGGAAATTCCGTTTCAGCGTGGCGGCGTCCTCGGGATGCAGCTCGCAGGCGACCAGCCGGTCGCCGGGGCGCAGCAGTGCTGCGGTGAATGCGGGCGAGCCCGGATACAGGCCGAGGCTTTCGACCATGGCGAGATAATCCGCGAGGGGCTCGGGCCGTGCGGCGGAAATTTTGCCGATCCCGTCGCGCCATTCGCCGGTCTTTTCCGCGGGGCCGGTGGAGAGATCGTAGCGGCCGATGCCGGAATGGGTATCGAGCACCAGGAACGGCTTGTCCTTGCGCTGCATCGCGCGCAGCAGATCCAGCAGCAGAGCGTGCTTCACCACGTCGGCGAAATTGCCGGCATGGAAGGCGTGGCGGTAGTTCATAGCGCCTCCAGCGGCCAGCGCGGGCGGCAGGGCGCGGAAATCTCGTCCACCAGCCCGGCGCGCAGCCGTTCGATGCCGGCCCAGGCGACCATCACCGCATTGTCGGTGCACAAACGCAGCGGCGGGGCGATGAGGGTTTTGTCCCGCCGGGCGGCGACCGCGCTGAGGCGGGCGCGGATCGCGCCATTGGCGGCGACACCGCCGGCGACGATGATGCAGGTCGCCTCCGGCAGCAAAGCGAGGGCATTTTCCAGCCGGTCGGCGAGGATATCCGTCACCGCCGCCTGGAAGCTGGCGGCGATGTCGGCGGCCAAGGATTGCGGCAACGGGCCGGCGGGCTGTGCCGCGACCAGCTGCGCCACGGCGGTCTTGAGGCCGGAGAAGGAGAAATCGCAACCCGGCCGGTGCAGCATCGGCCGGGGCAATGGATGGCGCGCCGGATCGCCGGTCCGTGCCGCAGCTTCCAGCGCGGGGCCGCCGGGATAGGGCAGGCCGAGCAGTTTCGCGGTCTTGTCGAACGCCTCGCCCACCGCGTCGTCCAACGTGGCGCCGAGCAGGCGGTGGCGGCCGACACCTTCCACCGCCACGCACTGGCAATGGCCGCCGGAGAGCAGCAGCAGCAGATAGGGGAATTCCGGCTGGCTTTCACTCAGACAAGGCAGGCGCGCGGTCAGCGCATGCGCTTCCAGGTGGTTGATGGCGAGATAAGGCAGGTTGGCGGCGATCGCAGCGCCACGCGCATAGCCCGAGCCCACCAGCAGCCCGCCGATCAGCCCAGGCCCGGCGGTGGCGGCGATGGCGGCAAGGTCGGAGAAACCAAGCCCGGCCTGGCGCAGCGCGTCCCGCACCAGAGAGGGCAAAGCGGAAAGATGCGCGCGCGCGGCGATTTCAGGCACGACGCCGCCAAAGGCGGCATGGTCGGCGATCTGGCTTAAGACCAGCTCGGCCAAAATCCGGCCGTCCGGCGCCAGCACCGCGGCGGCGGTTTCATCGCACGAACTTTCGATGCCTAATACCGGCCTTGTAATAAGTGCTGCTTTTCTTTCCATGTCGGTCGCTCTAGAGCATGCTTGTGAGTACTGTAATACCCCCGATCAAGCCGCATCATCGCGCGCTTCCCCTCAAGGTCGGTACGCGCGGTTCGCCGCTCGCACGCGCCCAGACTGCAACTTTCCTTGGGCTGCTCGAGAAGTTCTGCCCGGTGCTGCGCGACATGCCGCCAGTGTTCGAGGAGCATATCATCGTCACCACGGGCGATGCTGTGCAGAACCGCGCGCTCGCCGAAATCGGCGGTAAAGGGCTGTTCGCCAAGGAAATCCATGAATCGCTGGCGGCGGGGCGAATCGACTTCGCCGTGCACAGCCTCAAGGATCTCGAAACCGTGCTGCCGCCCGGCATCACGCTCGCCTGCACGCTCAAGCGCGAGGACGCGCGCGATGTTCTGGTGCTGCCGCCGGGCCATGCGCCGGTCGATCCCGCGGCCCCGTTCGCCGCGCTGCCGAAGGGTGCCAAGATCGGCTCGTCCTCGGTGCGCCGTCAGGCGCAGTTGAAATATGCGCGGCCCGACCTGGAATTCACGCTGCTGCGCGGCAATGTCGGCACCCGCCTCGCCAAGATCGCGGCGCATGAGCTGGACGCCACGTTGCTCGCTTATGCCGGGCTGCGCCGTCTGGGGCTGGCGGACAAAGCCAGCGTGGTGCTGAGCCCGGAGCAGATGGTGCCTTCCGCCTGTCAGGGCATTGTCGGCATCACCGTGCGCAGCGATGATGTGGAATTGCTCCAACTGCTCACCGCGATCGAGGATCCGGAGGCGAAGGCGGTGTCGACCGCCGAGCGCGCGCTGCTCGGCGCGCTGGATGGCTCCTGCCGGACGCCGATCGGCGGCTATGCGCGGCTGCTGGAGGATGGAATCCTGCATCTGACCGGGCT
This sequence comes from uncultured Pseudomonadota bacterium, assembly GCA_963798115.1. Taxonomy (GTDB): domain Bacteria; phylum Pseudomonadota; class Alphaproteobacteria; order Acetobacterales; family Acetobacteraceae; genus Acidocella. Next base: position 330,847 of record CAWCRT010000006.1, on the reverse strand, counting down.
CGTCGCCCGTGCGGATGGCAGTTTTCTGCTCAAGCGCAGCGCCACTGGCCGCGTCGCCGATGCCGAACGCATGGGCCGGGAACTGGGCCTGTCTTTGAAGGCCGACAGTCCGGACGATATTTTCGCCCCGTGAGAATTCTCGTGACCAGGCCGGAGCCGGGGGCAAGCGCCACGGCCCGCCGGCTGGTGACGTTAGGGCATGAGCCGGCGCTGGCGCCGTGCCTCGAGATCGTCTCGCTCCCTTTGCGCCTACCGGACCAAGTCGGCGCGCTGATCGTGACCAGCGGCCAGGCGATCGCGCCTTTGCCGGCGCGATGGCACGGCGTGCCGATGTTCTGTGTCGGCGATGCCACGGCCAACCGCGCTCGCGCCGCGGGTTTCACCCGTGTGGAAAGTGCGGGCGGCGATGCCGGGGATCTGTTCCGGCTGATCGCGGCGCGGCGCCTGCCCGGCACGCATCTGCTGGCGTCGGGCGAGCGGCAGGGGATGGCACTGGCCAGCCAATTGCGCGAGGCAGGTTTTTCGGTACTGCGGCGGAAAGTCTATGCGGCGCGTCCGGTGCGCGTTCTGCCGCCGGATGTTGCCGCCGACCTCGCGGCGGAAAGGATTCAAGCGGCTTTGTTCTATTCGGCGGAGACGGCCCGTGCTTTCGTGCGGCTGCGGCCGCGCAATACCGTCGCGATCACCGCCTATGCGCTGAGCCAGACGGTCGCGGCGGGGCTTAATGGCTTGCCCTGGGCGGCAATTCGTGTCGCTGTAGCCCCCACCGAAGCAGATCTGATGGCGTTATTGTGATGAGCGACAGCGAAACATTTCCCCCTCCCGAGCCGGCGCCGTCTTCCCAGCCGGTTCCGGCCGTGACCGAAGCCCCCGTGCCGGCGCCGGAAGTGGCGCCGCCAGCGCGTGCCGCGCGGCGCTCAGTCTGGCCCTATCCGCTGCTGGTGCTGATTTTGCTGGTGGCCGGCGGCGAAGCGTATTTATGGGTGCGGCTGCAGGCGGAGGCGGCGAACGCCACGCAGCTTGCGGTGCTGCAGACGCAGGTCGCCGATCTGCGCGCGCTGGCGATCCGTACCCAGCCGAACTCGGGCAGCATCGCCACCCAGGCGGACCTTGCGGTGAAGCTGGCCGACGTCACGGCGCAGGTGAATGCGGTGCAGGGCCAGGTGGCCGCCGATCATGGGGCTTTGAGCACGCTGCAGAGCAATTCGGTGGACCTCACCAAGCTTACCGCAGCGCATCGGGCTGTTGAACCAGCTGGCGGCCGCGCGCATGGCGCTCGATGCCGGCCAGCCGCTCGGCCTCATCTCCAACGCGCCGCCGAGCCTCAGCCTTTTCGCCACCCAGCCGCCGCCGACGGAAGCCGCGTTGCGGCTCGGCTTCCCCGCCGCTGCCCGTGCCGCTGAGGCGGCGAGCATCGCCGGCGACACGAAAGGCGGCGCCTGGGCGCATGCGCTGGCACGGCTGGAGAATTTCGTCACCATCAGCGCCGGCTCGCATGTGCTGATCGGCGCGCCCGCCGCGGCGGTGATCGACCAGGCCGGCACGCTGCTCGATGCGGGCGATCTGGCCGGCGCGGTGGCGGAACTGGACAAGCTCAGTGCAAGCACGCAGACGGCGATGGATGGCTGGCTGACCCAGGCGCGGGCGCTGCTCGCGGCGCGCGCCGCGCTGGCGAACATGGCAAGGCAGTCCTGACCCATGTGGCGCGCGGTCAAATTCATCGTCATCGCGGCGGTCCTGCTGGTTCTGGCCTGGTGGATCGGCGGCCTGCCGGGCAATGTCACGGCCACGTCCGGCCCTTACCGGGTCGAAACCTCGGTGCCGGCGGCGCTGCTGATTTTGTTCGTGATCGCTGTGCTGTTCACCATTCTGCTGCGCCTGCTGGGCGGCATCCGCCGCGCGCCGGGCGGGGTGGTGGCTTGGCGCGGCGGGCGGCGGCAGCGGCTGGGGGAGCTGGCCACGCAGCGCGGCCTGGTCGCGCTGGCGGCGGGTGATATCGTCGCGGCCCGCTCGGAAGCCGGGCGGGCGCGCAAGCTGCTTGGCGACACGCCGCTGGCGCTGCTGCTGACGGCGGAAACCGCACGCTTGAGCGGCATGGCGGAGCAGGCGCAGCAGGCTTTCCGCCTGTTGGCCGAGGACAAGGAAATGGGCTTCCTTGGCCACCGCGGCCTGTTGCGCCACAGCCTCGCTGTTCAGGATCATGAGGCGGCGCGCGACCATGTGGTGGCCGCGGAGCGCGCTTATCCGGGCAGCACCTGGCTGCAGGAGCAGAAAAAGGAGCTGGCGGTGCGCCGGCAGGATTGGGGCACGGCGCTGAGCCTGGCCCGCAGCCCGGCGGAAATTGCCGCCTTCGCCATCGCCGCCGCGCGTGACAGCGGCGTGCCGCAACATGCGTTGGCCTATGCCAAAAAGGCTGTGAAAGCCGCCCCCGACCTGGCGCCGGCCGTGGTCGCCTATGCCGCCGCGCTGCGCCAGGCGGGCAAGGCGCGGGCCGCGAAAAAGGCTTTGCTGGCCGGCTGGAAGGAGGCGCCGCATCCGCTGATCGCCGCCGCCTATCTGGCGCCACTGGCGACACCTCTGGAACGCGCACAGGCGGCCTCTGAGCTCGCGGCCGCGCGCCCCGGCCATGCCGAGAGCGAGCTGATTCTGGGCGAAACCGCTCTAGAAGCGCGGCTGACCGGCGAAGCGCGCCGCCATGCGGAAGCGGCGCTGGCCACGCATGTTGATGACGGCCGAGCCGCGGATATTCTGGCGCGTCTTGAGGGCAGGCCAGCGCATGCCGGCAGCGAGTCCGGCTGGGTCTGCGACGCCTGCCAGATGCGCTGCGCCGACTGGGCACCGGTTTGCCCGAGCTGTCAGCGTCCCGGCACGCTGCAATGGCGTGCCAAACAGCCCGGCACGGTGTCTGCCTGAAGAAACGGCGCGGCGCATAGACCGTGCCGATGGAGCTTGAGACGTGAGATCAATGTCGGCCGGAGATGCATTTCCTTCCTGGGAGCCGCGCGAGCTGGGTTTCCCGCGGGCCCTGCTCATCGCCATTTTCCTGGTTGCCGCGATCGCGGCGATAGGCGTGTGGATTTCCACCGCTTTCGTGCCCAAATCCGCGTCGCAGGCGATCCAGGTCGATGCAGGTGACGCTGGCGCAACTGCCGCAACCGGCCCCGCCGGCGCCCGTGTCGAAACCGCTCCCGCCGCCGCCACCCGTGCCGCCGCAACCGGTCGCGCCGCCCAAGCAAGTGATGCCGCCGCCGGTACCGCCCAAACCCCTGCCGGCCGTGATTGCGAAGCCGCCGCCGGTGCCGAGCCAGATTCCGGTGGCAACCCAGCAGGAATTGCCGCCGCCACCACCACCGCCGCCGGTCCGGCATGTCGTTCGACCGGCGCCGCACCCGTTCCATCGGCCGCTGCCGGTTGCGCGGCCGGCGCCACGCTCTGTGCCCGCGCCCGCCGCGCCCGCTTCGCCACCGGCGGCGCCGGCCGCGCCGCGTGCCGCCCCTAGCGCGGCCGCGGTGCCGACCAGAGGCATCCCGATCTATGGTCAGCGGGTTTATGAGATTATCCAGGCCAATCAGAATGTGCCCGCGGTTCTGTCGGAGATGGGGTTTTCCGGCACGGCGGTGATCGAGATCGTGGTGGCGCCGGACGGCAAAATCCTGTCGGCGCGCGTGTACAAATCGAGCGGCGTGCCGGTCATCGATTCGACCGCCCTGCAACATGCAAGGGACGCGCAATTGCCGCCCTTCAACAGCGACATGCCGAACCAGCCGCACGCTTTCCTGGTACCAATCCAGATCCAGCCCGCCAATGACTGACACATCTTTGGGCCATACCGCTGCAACGCCGCAGGCCCAAAGGACAAAAAGTTTTTGCGCCGCTTTTTCCAAAAAGCGGCTCCTTTCTTTTATGTTTCTGTGCGCCGCCGCCCCCGCCGCCCCCGCCTACGCCGCGCCGCCGCAGGATTGCGGCACCATCGTCGTGCCGACCGGTGTGGGCGTAGGGAATGGCGCTGACATCACCTCGATGAATCCGCTTCTGGTCTCATCTTTATATAATCAGCAGGCGGCGAACCTGCTGTATCAAGGCCTGATCTGGCTGAATGCCGGCACCGGGAAGATTGACTGGTCACGCAGCATCGCCAGCAGCATCACGACGCCCGATAACGGCATCAGCTACGACGTCAGCTTAAGGCCCTGGCGCTGGTCGGACGGCGTGCCCGTCACCACGGCGGATGTGGCTTATACCTTCAAGCTGATCAAAGAATTCGGCACGACCTATGCGGCGTATGGTGCCGGCGGCATGCCGGGCATCGTGAAGGCGCTGGACATTGTCAGCCCGACGCAGTTCCACGTGGAGCTAACACATCGGGTCAATCCGACCTGGTTTATCTATAACGGCCTCAGCCAGTTTACCCCCTTGCCGGAACATTCCTGGGGAAAATACACGGTCGATCAGATTTTCCAGGGGCAGAGTTCGCCTGCCTTCTTCAGCGTCGTCGACGGGCCGTTGAAAGCTGCGCGTCTCGATATCGGGCTCGATCTCGTGCTGGTGCCGAACCCGGATTATGCCGGACCGAAACTGCATTTTCAGCGTCTGATCTTCAAATTTCTCGATAGTGACGGGGCGGCGCTGCAGGGCGTGGAGGCGGGCGATCTCGATATGGCGAATGCGCCGCAGCCGCTCTGGCGCGCGGTGCAACATCTGCCCGGGCTGAAACTGACCACGCTGCCGCCGGTCGCGGCCTATGGCGAGATCGCGCTGAATTTCCGCAATCCGGCCGTTTCGTTCTTCCGCGACGTGCGGGTGCGCGAGGCGATGGCGGATGCGATCGACCAGGCGACGATGATCAGGCTGGTCGATCACGGCCAGGGTGTGGAGATTTACGGCCCGGTCGTGCCCGAGCCGCCGACCTTCCTGTCGCCGGAGATGAAAGCGGGGCATTATCCCGTGGGCTATGATCCGGCCAAGGCGCGGGCTTTGTTGCGGGCGGCGGGTTACAGCCTTGGCGCGGATGGCATCATGCGCAAGGACAGTCGTGAACTTTCCTTCGTCTATCTGATGGTGAGCGGCGATGCGGCGAACCAGCAGGTCGCGGAACTGACGCAGGCGGATCTGTTGAAAATCGGCATCCGGATGAAGGTGCGGGAAATCGAGTTCAACCAGCTGGTGGCGATGCTCGTGAACCCGAAAGCCGATTGGCAGGCGGCCGGGCTGGGCGAAACCACCGGCGTTTATCCCTCCGGCGAGGAAGTGTTTGCCACCGGTGCGGGGCAGAATGCGGGCGGCTATTCAGATGCTGAAATGGACCGGCTGATCACGGCGAGCACCGAGGCGCCCGGCCTGTCCGGGCTCTATGCCTATGAGAATTATGCCAGCGCCCAGCAGCCGGTGATTTTCCAGGCCGCTGGATTGCCCTCGGTGCTGTCGCGCGAGACGATCCATGGGGTGAGAAACTTCGTCGATCCCAGCGGCAATTATTATCCCGACCAGCTTTATTGCAGCGCCAGAGGTGCCGCATCATGATCCGCATGATCGCCGCGCGGCTGGCTTCCTCGTCGCTCTCCATCGTCATTCTGGTGACGCTGGTGTTCGCCATGGCGCATCTCACGCCGGGCGGCCCGGCCTATTCGATCCTGGGCATGAAGGCGACCGCCTCTTCCGTCGCCCAGCTCAATGCCCGGCTCGGGCTTAACGCGCCGTTATGGTGGCAATATGCGGTGTGGTGGTGGCATCTTGCTGCATGGCGAGCTTGGCTATTCCTATCTGCTCAACCGTCCGGTCGGGCAGTTGCTCTGGCGCTACGAGCTGAACACGCTGGTCTTCTACAGCGTCTCGATCGTCATCAGCACAGCACTTTCGATCGGCATCGGCCTGTTGCAGGGCGTTTATGACGGGCGCTGGCCGGCGCGGCTGATCGGCGCGCTGCAGCTCGGTTTTTACGCTTTGCCGCCGTTCTTTGTCGCCGCCATGCTCGTGCTCTGGTTCGCCGTGCAGCTCCGCCTGCTGCCGGCCAGCGGCATCAGCAATCTGCGCCTGGCTTATCCCGGCATCGGCAGCTATGCCGCGCATCTGGTCTTGCCGGTTACCACCGTCACGCTGCTCACGGTCGCCGCTTTGTCGCGCTATTTCGGCGAGGCGGTGCGCGAGGAGTTGGGGCGGGATTATGTGCGCACCGCGCGGGCGAAGGGTGTCAGTTTCGCCGCCATCCTGTTCCGCCATGTGCTGCGCAACGCGCTGCGCCCGCTGGTGACGATGCTCGGCCTGTCTTTTCCTTATATTTTCACCGGCGGCGTGATCGTCGAATTGGTGTTCAACTATCCCGGTCTCGGCTGGCTGATGTGGCGCTCGGCGCTGTCGCAGGATTATCCGGTGCTGATCGCCATCGTGCTGATCATCGGCCTGCTCACCGTGATCGGCAATCTGCTCGCTGATCTGGTCAATGGCCTGCTCGACCCCAGGGCCAGCTATGAGTGAACGCAGCATCGCGGCACGCGGGCTGCCGGCCGCACCCCTCGCGCGCTGGATCGCATGGCTGGGCGGGCGCCCCACGCTTGCCGCCGGGCTTGGCTTGGCCTTGGTGATCCTCTTCCTCGGCTTTGTCGCGCCGTTTCTCTATCCGCCCGATCCGTTCGCGATCCATCCCGACCATGCGTTGCAGCCGCCGTCGCTGGCTTTTCCGCTCGGCACGGACGAGCTCGGCCGCGATGAGCTGGCGCTGCTGCTCTCCGGCGGTTTCGCGACGTTGGTGGTGGCGCTGCCGGCGGCCGTGCTCGCTTTTCTGGTCGGCCTTGCCTACGGGCTTGCCGCCGGCCTCGGCCCGGCCTGGGTGGACCGGCTGATGATGCGCCTGCTGGATGCGGTTCTGGCGCTGCCCAGCCTGATCGTGCTGATCTTTTTCGCTGCACTGGTGACGCTGAACGATACCAGCCTGATCCTGCTGCTTGGCCTCATCTCCTGGCCCGGCCTTGGCGCGGCTGGTGCGCAACGAGGTGCGCGCGCAGCGCGGGCGCGATTTCGTGCTGGCCGCCGAGCAGATGGGCGCCGGACGGTTTTATATAGCGCGGGTGCATCTGTTGCGGGTGATGGCGCCGGTGCTGGTGGTGAACGGCACCTTCATGATCGGCGATGCGATTTTTGCTTTGTCCGCCTTGAGCTTTCTCGGGCTCGGCGTGCAGCCGCCGCAGGTGAGCTGGGGCAGCCTCCTGGAATCCGCGCTGAACCTCATCGCGCTCGACCCGTGGTGGCTGATCCTGCCGCCCGGTCTGCTGGTGTTCGGCGCGCTGCTCGCAGCCTCGCTCACCGGCCAGGGGCTGCTGCTTCGCTGGGGCGCGCGCAGATGAGCGCGGCGCTGAAGCTCGAAAATCTGTCGGTGTCGCTGCCGCGTGGTGGGACCGGAAATATCCCGGTTCTCGACGCGCTGAACCTCACCGTTGGCGCCGGGGAGATGCTGGCGCTGGTCGGGGAGAGCGGTTCGGGCAAGACCATCGCCGCACTTGCGGTGATGCGGCTGCTGCCGCCGGGCGCTGCGATGACCGGCAGCGTCAGGCTCGCCGGCACCGAGCTGACCGCTTTGGACGAGCAGGCGATGCGCGCCGTGCGCGGCCGCGATGTCGGCATGGTGTTCCAGAACCCGCTGGCGGCGCTCAACCCGTCGCGCACCGTCGCCGCGCAGATCGCGGAGGCCTGGCGCGTGCATCAGGGCGGCAGCGCGCGGGCGGCGCGGGCGCGCGCCCTCGACCTGCTCGGCGAGGTTGGCATTCCTAACCCGGCGCAGCGTCTGGATGATTACCCGCACCAGTTCTCCGGCGGCATGCGCCAGCGCGTGATGATCGCCATGGCGCTGGCCTGCGCGCCGAAATTGCTGATCGCCGACGAGCCGACCACCGGCCTCGATCCGCTGATCGCCCGGCAGATCATGCAGCTCATCGCCCGGCTGCGGCGCGAGCATGCGATGGGCGTGCTGTTCGTGGCCCATGATCTGTCCCTGGTGGAGGAACATGCCGATGCGATCCATGTGCTTTATGCCGGGCGCAGCGTGGAGTTTGGCGCGGCCGGGGCGTTTTTCGCCCATCAGCGCCACCCTTACAGCGCCTCGTTGCTGGGCGCGGTGGCGCGGCTCGGGCAAAGCCGGTTGCAGAATATTCCGGGCCAGTTGCCGGAGCCGGAAGAGCGGCCGGCCGGCTGCCGTTTCGCCCCGCGCTGCGCCTATCGCCAGCCGCTTTGCGAGACCGCCTATCCGCCTTTGACCGGCAATGGCGGCACCGAGGCGGCCTGTTTGTTTCCGCTGCCGCCCGGCAACATCGCCGAGGCCGCGCCGCCCGCCAGGGCGGTGGAGCGGACATTCCTGCCGCAGCTGGAGGCCAGGGATCTCACGGTGCGTTATGCCGGCGCGGGCGGCTGGTTCGGCGCCAGGGCCAAGCCGTTACCTTCCTTGTTCGAGGCGCGTTTCTCGCTCGGACGGGGCGAGTGCCTGGGCGTGGTGGGCGAGAGCGGCTCGGGCAAATCGACGCTCGGCCGTGCCGTGCTGCAGATGATCGATTATGAGGGCCAGGTGCTGCTCGACGGGCATGATCTGGCGCCGCTGCGCGGCCCTGAGCGCCGGGCGCAGCGCCGGCGCCTCCAGCTGGTGTTCCAGGATCCGCGCGAATCGATGAATCCGCGTTTGACGATTGGCGACATCATCGCCGAGCCGCTGCGGCTGCAAGGTGGGGTCGGTACGGCCGACATACGCCACCAGGTGGCGGCGCTGCTTGGCCGGGTGGGGTTGAGCCCGGAGCTGGCGCCGCGCCTGCCGGGTGCCGTCTCAGGCGGCCAGGCGCAGCGCGTCGCCATCGCCCGCGCTTTGGCGGCGGCGCCGGAGGTGATCGTGCTCGACGAGCCGACCTCCGCGCTCGATGTCTCGACGCAGGCGATGTTGCTGAATTTGCTGAAGGACCTCGCGCGGCGCGAGGCGCTGTCCTACATTCTCATCAGCCACGATTTCGCCGTGGTGAGCTACATGGCGGATCGGATCGCGGTGCTGCAGGCGGGGCGCATCGTCGAGATGAACGAGACGGCCCGGTTGATCGCCGCTCCGCAGCATCGCTACACTGCGGCACTGATCGAAGCGGCGCCCCAGCTGCGGCCGCAATATGTTAGGAGTTGAGGTTCATGGAGGAATTCGGCAGGCTGGTCATTCTCACCGGAGGGCTGCTCGCGGTCATGCCGTTGCTGCTGGTCGTCACGCTCGCGGTGGCCATCGAGCGGCTGTATCTGCTGAAGAAGATCCTGCGCCAGGGCCGCGACATTCACAACCGCCTGCGCCAGGTGGCGTATCAGAACATTCCCGGCCTGCAGAAAGTGGCCGATGAGTTCGACTGACACGCTGCAAGGCCATCTGATCAGCACGGCGATCGCGTCGCGCGGCGAGACGGCCGAGGCGATGGAAATGCATCTCGAGGAGGAGATCATGACGGCGATGCCGAAGATCGGCCGCCTGCTCTGGGTGCTCGATACCGCCGTCACCATCGCCCCGCTGCTTGGCCTGTTCGGCACCATCATCGGCATGGTCCAGGCGTTCAACGTGCTTTCGGTGAATGGAGGTGCTGCGAAGGTGACCGGCGGCATCGCCGACGCGCTGGTCTCCACCGGCGCCGGCCTGCTGATCGCCATCATCGCTGTGTATTTTGTGAACTATTTTAACAATCTGACCCGGCAGATCGTGCATCAGCTGGAACTGATCAAGCTGATCCTGATCAATCGCGTGCACGGCAAGGGCATCGGCGCGGCGGCGCAGCGCCCGGTCGTCTCACGCGTCGGCAACGGAGACTGAGTGATGCGCAGACGTCGCGACATGCTGGAGCGGGAGCGGCCCCGCCTCGAAATCGTGCCGATGATCGACATCATGATGTTCCTGCTGGTGTTCTTCGTGATGATCGTGCTGCGCATGATTCCCGATTCAGGCGTGACCTTGTCGCTGCCGGGGGCCGCCACCGCGCAGCGCCTGCCGCATACCCAGGTGGTGATCGTCATCGACCGCCAAGGCCTTCTGCATGTGCAGGACAAGGTGATGAGCCCCGATGCGCTGGAGAGCTATCTGCAGGGCGTGAAGGCCGGCAACGCTACCGACGTGATCATCGCCGGCGACAAAGGCACCAGCCTGCAGGAGCTGATGAACGTGATGGATCTGACGCGCAAAGCGGGCATCACCAGTGTTGGCATTGCCACGAATAATCAGGGCGGGTGAGGGAAGGAAGAAAAAGGAAGGGCTACTTTTTGTGAACAAAAAGTAGCAAAAAAACTTTGTTAATTTGGGCCCGTGCCGCTCGAACGCCCGAGGCCCAGCGTCAAAAAAGTTTTTGCGCCGCTTTTTCCAAAAAGCGGCTACTTCCTTCCTTCAGGCCCGAAGCTGCAGCCGATTCCCGCCGGCGCGCTTGGCGACATACATCGCCTGGTCGGCGTTCTTGAGCAAAATCTCCGGCGCGGCAAAATCCAGCGGGTAGATGGTGGCGCCGAGGCTTGCCGTGATCGTCCGTCCATAGGGGGTCTTGCGCGCCTGTTCGGCGACCGCATCCACGACCAGCCTCAAAATGTCGGCAATTTTCTGGACCGAGCGCAGGCCCTCGAGAATGATGACGAACTCATCGCCCCCCATCCGGGCAGCCAGATCGCTTTCGCGGATCACGCCGCGAATGGCGCTGGCGGCCAGCAACAGGCTTTGGTCGCCGACCGAGTGCCCGAAGCGGTCATTGACCGCCTTGAAGCCGTCGAGATCGAGCACTGCAATCGCCATGAGAGTCTGATTGTCGCAGGCCCGCTTCTGGGCCTCTTCCAGCCTGGTCATGAGCATCCGCCGGTTGGGCAGACCCGTGAGAGGGTCCGTCAGGGAATGCTCATGCAACTGGCGCTCCAACCCTTCGCGGTACACGGCCGAGCCAATCAGGGCTGCGAACAGTTCGGCAATGCTCAGCATGGCCGGGGTCAGGGACAGAGGGGCCCGGTGCAGCCAGTCGACGGTGATCGCCCCGACAAAGCCGTTCGGGCCCGGCAAAGGCAGGACCAGATTGGCGCGCAGGCCCGCCGCGACGAATTCCGGCATTGCGTTGGGGCAGTTGGGATAGTCTGGGGTGAAGAGAAACTGGCCGGTGGCCAGCACCTGGCCAACCGTTCCCTGGTCCGCCGGGAAGCTGAATTTCACGATGGGCGTCTGGTTGAGGCGTTCGAGCCCATAGAACAGCCTGTATCTGAGGCGAGCCGGCCCGTCGGTGACGATCAGGGCCGCGCCGTCAGCCTCCAGAAGCTGCGCCAGAGTCTGTGCTGCTGCGTTGAAAAACTCGGGGAAGGAGCGGATTTGCAGAAGCGTCGTGGTCGCTTGTAAGGCTGCCTGCCACGGCGCGCTTTCATTCTGAGAGAGGAAATACGCGTTCTGCATATTTAGAACTCATGATCCCTACACGAGCCTCGGCACGGGTCCGTTGGCCACTCGCACGCTTTAGTTGTGTTGTAGATGATGTTGCACATACTAACGTGTTATGCGCAAGGCGCTGTTGCGCATTTTTGATAAAAATGAGAAGCGGGGCGCAAGAGACGCCGGAAAAAGAGCGCTAGATGGTCGTGATGAACCCGTTGGATCCGCAAGACGTCGCGCTGCGAAAGCTGCAGCTGGCGTTTTTCGCGCATGGTTACGAGCAGATCACCATGATCGGCCTGGCCAAGGCGGCGGATATTTCGCGGCGCTCGCTCTATAATTATTTCTCCTGCAAGGAAGAGGCGTTTCGCGCCTGTGTGCGCTGGAGCAATGCCCGTGACATCACCTTCGGTCAGGCGGCGGTGGTGGAAGCCAAAGCAGGGGGCGCGGACGCGCTGGAGATCCTCGTCGCCTATGCCGATGCGCGTTATGGCGTGACGCGCCGTGAGCTGAGCGCCTCGCCGCATGCTCTGGAGATCAACGATCAGGCCTTCCGGCGTTGCCGCGACATCATGATCGCCGCGGCACGAGAGGGCCAGGAACAGCTGGCCGACATATTGGCGGACCTACAGGAAGCCGGGCTGGTACGCTGGCGCGACGGCTATTCGGCCGCGCAGCTCGCGCAGCATTTTTCGGATGCGGCGCGCGGGGTGAACCAGACGCTGCCGCCTCAACCGGCCACGAGCCTACGGGATCGCTACCGGAATATTTTTCGGGCCTTGCTGGGCGGCATCGCGGAAGGCGCTGACTGAACGGTTGGGCTGGCGCCGCGATCAGGTTCCGCGACCCCGGTTTCCTCGGCATAAGCGGGGTGTTTGCTTGCCGCTTCATGCGGCGGCGGCGCGATTAGCAGGCCGAGCGCCCAGCCGAGATAGAAGCGCGCATCCACCCAGAAGCTTGGCGGGTCGTAGAGATCGAACCTTGCGAGTCCGAGCCGGCCGAGAATTTCATCGATGCCGAGCGCGGCCAGCAGCCAGGCGGCCGCCACCCACAGGACCATGCCTGCATGGTGGCGGAGCCTGGGCGAGTCGCCCTGCCAATAGCCGAGGCCGAGAATCGTGAGCGCCGGAATGGCGGTGCTGATGACGGAGATCGCATCCCAGGAGAACAGCCAGCCGGCGATCAGCGGCGAGAGCATGGCGAGGGCGCAGAGCGGCCCCGCAAAGGCGCGCCGCTCCCGGCTCAGCCAGGCGAGCGTGATGGTGAACGGCCCGATCGCCCAGGCGGCCGTGAGCCCGAGCCCGTTGGCCAGCGCATCGCTTGCGTGCGCGCCGCCTTCGTCACCGGAAATGTAGGTGATCATCGCCTTATGCAGGAAGACCGAGGCCATCGCGAAGGCCAAAGCGAGGCTCGCCGCGAACAGGACATTGCTTGAACGGCGATGGACGGGCCGGTGCTGGGCGCGTTCCACGAACTCGCGGAACAGCTCGATCAGCGGCTCCACGAAGAAAGCTAGGATCATGCCGGCCAGCAGCGCCGCGCCCAGCTCGGTCCAGCTGAGTTCGACGCGGCTGGCTTGGAAGCCCTGCCAGATGATTTCCGGCGCGGCCGCGCAGATCGCGATCCAGAGCGACACCGTCACGGCCGACGCGCCGCCGCTCAACGCCGCAATGGCCCGCCTACGGGGTGGAGAGGTCCTCAGCTTCATGGCCGCATGTCTCACCTGCGGGTATTGCCAAAAGGGGCGCAGGAAGGCCGCGTTCAGGGTCTTCCTGCCGGTTCATAAGCAAAACGATTCGCTGGCGCTATTCGTATGAAATCTGAACAGGGTACGCCATAGCGTTTCGATCCCGGACCAGCCTACATGCAAGCATTGCTTCGATCCCAGCGTCCGCGCATGGCCCGGTTCAGTCAAGGGGTTTACCAGGCTTCGCCTGCGCTTCGCGCCCTTGACTGAACCGGGCCAATGCGCAGAAAATGCAACGATCGAAAAATTCTGACCAATCAATGGCTTGATCAGCGTAAATCCCGCTCAAGCCTTCCGCAGCAGGAACAACCCTTGTTCGCCGAACAGATTGGCCAGCGTCTGCGAGCGCCGCCAGGGCGTGCGCGCGCCTTCCTCGTCGGCCGCCAGCCATTCCTCGACAATATAGCCGTCCGTCTCGCACAGCGCGAAGAAATCGCTGATCGAGCAGGGATGGATGTTCGGCGTCTCGTACCAGGGACGGTTCCAGGTCGAGGTCATCGGCGCGCGACCGGTCAGCAGCAATTGCATGCGCAGGGTCCAGTGGCCGAAATTCGGAAAGCTGACGATGGCATGCGTGCTGATGCGCAGCATCTGGCGCAGCACTTCGCGGGGCTTTTCCACGGCTTGCAGGGTCCGGGACAGCACCACATAGTCGAAGGCATTGTCCGGGTAGGCGGTGAGGTCGGTATCCGCATCGCCTTGCATCACCGGCAGGCCGAGCGTCACCGCCTGGGTCACGGCACCCATGTCGATGTCCAGCCCGCGCGCGTCGCACTGCTTGGTGCGGAACAGATGTTCGATCAGCGTGCCGTCGGAACAGCCAATGTCCAGCACCCGGGCCTTCGGCGCGATCATGCCGGCGATCAGCGCCAGATCGACGCGCATTTTCTTCGTAACGGTCATTTCAGTCCGGCATGCTCCGCGCAACCGGTGACGAAGCCGGTGAGGCTGCGGTGAAAATCCGGCTCATCGAGCAGGAAGGCGTCATGGCCCTTGTCGGAGATGACTTCGAGGAACGAGACATTGGCGGCGACATGGTTGAGCGCGCGCGCCATAAGGCGCGACTGCGCGGTGGGGAACAGCCAGTCCGAACTGAAGGAAACCAGCAGGAAGCGGGTTCTGCTGCCGGCAAAGGCATTGGCCAGCACGCCGCCATGGTCGGCCGCGAGGTCGAACAGATCCATGGCGCGGGTGATGGTGAGGTAGGAATTCGCATCGAAGCGGCGGACGAAGCTGGAGCCCTGATATTGCAGGTAGCTTTCCACCTCGAAACGGTCGCCGAGCGAGGAAAGTTCCGCCGCATCCTGCAGCTTGCGGCCGAATTTGCGGGTGAGGGCGGCTTCCGACACGTAAGTGATATGCGCGGTCATGCGCGCCACCGCCAGGCCGCGCTCCGGCGTCACGCCCTGGGCCGCGTAGCGGCCGGCATGGAAATTCGGGTCGGCGGCGATCGCCTGCCGGCCGATTTCATGGAAGGCGATGTTTTGCGCGGAATGATAGGGCGCGGTCGCCACCGGCACGCAGGCGAACACCGACTGCGGGATATTGCGCCGCCCAGGAGAGCGCCTGCATGCCGCCCATCGAGCCGCCGACCACGGCGAACAGTTTTTCGATGCCGAGATGGTCGACGAGCCGTTTTTGCGCGCGCACCATGTCGTGGATCGTCACCGGCGGGAAATCGGTGCCCCAGGGCTCGGCCGGGTTGCCGTCGCGCGGGCTGCGCGGCCCGGTGCTGCCCATGCAGCCGCCCAGCACATTGGCGCAGATGACGAAGAATTTGTCGGTATCGACCGGCCGCCCGGCCCGACCACACGCTCCCACCAGCCGGGCTTGCCGGTCACCGGATTCGGCTCGGCGACATACTGATCGCCGGTTAGAGCGTGGCAGATCATGATAGCGTTGCGCGCGCGCCGCGTTCAGCGTGCCATAGCAGCGATAGGCGACGGTCAGGGTTTCCAGATGGCGGCCGCAATCGAGCGTCAGGCCTTCGGGGAAGGTGACGCTGTCGTGCTGCGGCTCGGTCAGGGCGGAACTCTGGTCCATTGAGGGCCGATATGCGCCGGGGGCGTGGGTCATGCAATCCTCCGGACGGACCGGCGCGCGAGAGACCAGCCATGCCGCGAGTTTATCGCCGGCGGCGGGCGACCGGATTATGGCGGCGCCCTGCTTGGCGGGCGTGCGGAAACTGGGGTATCAAACCGTGCAATGAACGTTTCCCTGACCTCTGCTGCTTCCCCCGCCACTGATGCGTTGAGCCGGTTGCGGGCGCAATTGGATGCACTCGACGACCAGATCCACGACCTGCTGATGCGCCGCGCCGAGGTTGTGGAGAGTGTCGCGCGTGACGGTGGCAAGACCGGCACGAAAATCCGCCCGGGGCGCGAGGCGATCATTCTGCGCCGGCTGCTGGCGCGGCATGAGGGCGCGCTGCCCCGGCAGGCGATCATCCGCTTCTGGCGGGAGATGTTCGGCGCCGCGCTGATCATCGAGGGTGGCCAGGTGATGGCGGTGTGCGACGGCGACGACCGGCTGGCGCTGGCGCGCGAGCATTTCGGCCCCTACACCCCCAGCCGGACGCCACCATAATCCGGTGCAGACGCTGGCGGATCTGCGTGAAGCCGCGCAGCTCGCCGTACTGCCGCCGCCTTCCGAGGATGACGAGCCGGGCGGCTGGTGGCCGCTGCTCACCGCCACCGGCGCGCATCGCCTGTTCGTGATCGCCAAGCTGCCCTTCTTGAGCCAGCGTTTCGAGGGCGCGCCGCTCGGCGAGGCCTATGTGGTTGCGGCGGTCCGCCCGGACCCGAGCGGCGATGACCGCGGCCTGATCGTCTGCGAGTTCACGGCCGAAACCTCGCGCACGCGGATCGCCGACCCTGGTCAGGCCAGGCCGGTTTCAAGCCGGGGGCGATGTGGGTGCGGCGCGCGGCCGGACGAGCAGCATCTGCGCGCCCTGGTGGAAGTCGAAGGGCTGATCGCGGATGACGATCCGCGTCTGGCGGCGATCGTTGGGGCTGGAAGCGCCGCCCGTGGTGATCGGCGGCTATGCCGTGCCGCTGGGCGAAGCCGCGTGAGCGCCCCGCAGCCGCGTCCCGAAGTCTTTTCGGTCGCATCCTATGTCGGTGGCGAGTTGAAGCTCCCGGGCTTCGAGAAGGTCATCAAACTCTCCTCCAATGAAGGCGCGTTCGGCCCGTCGCCCGCTTCCATCAAGGCGATCGCCGAATGCGGCGCTGACCATGCATCGCTACCCCGATGGCGGCATGGCGCAGCTGCGCGCCGCCCTGGGCGACGCGTTCGGCCTGAACCCGGCGCAGATCATCTGCGGCAACGGCTCCGACGAGCTGCTGGTGCTGCTGATCCAGGCCTATGGCGGGCCGGGCACCGAGCTGATCATGAGCGAGCATGGCTTCCTGATGTACGAGATCGCCGGCAAGGTGACCGGCTGTACCGTGCTCAAGGCGCCGGAGACGGATCTGACCATCGATGTCGACGCCCTGCTGGCGCTGGTCACGCCGGCGACGCGGATGGTGTTCGTCACCAACCCGAGCAACCCCACCGGCACGATGCTGACGCAGAGCGAGATGCAGCGCCTGCGCGACGGGCTGCCGGAAGATGTGCTGCTGGTGATCGACGCCGCCTATTGCGAATATGTCGAGCGCGAGGATTTCGATCCCGGCGTGAAGCTGGTCGATGCCGGCGAAAACACGGTGATGACCCGCACCTTCTCGAAGATTTTCGGCCTGGGCGGGGCGCGGCTCGGCTGGGCCTATGCGCCGCCCGCCATCATCGACGTGCTGAACCGCGTGCGCCCGCCTTTCAATGTCAGCAACATCACGGCCGCCGCGGCGATGGCCGTGCTCGCCGATCCGGCCTGGCTGGAACAAAGCCGCGCGCATAACACGCAGGCGAAGCGGCGCCTGGCCGCGCGGCTGACCCAGGCGGGGCTCAAAGTCTATCCGTCGGAGGCGAATTTTCTGCTCGTGGATTTCGGCAGCACCGAACGCGCCGCCGCCGCCGACCAGTTCATTGCGGGCCCGCGGCATCATCGTGCGCCACGTGAAATCCTACGGCTTGCCCTCATGCCTGCGCATCACCATCGGCACCGATGCGGAATGCGACCTGGTGGCCGAGAGCCTGAACGCCTTCGTCCATGGCTGAGCCGCTTTTCCAGCGCCTGACGCTGATCGGCATCGGGCTGATCGGCAGCTCCATCGCCCGGGGCGCGAAGGCGCTGGGCCTCGCGCGGCAGATCGTGATTTGCGATGCCAGTCCGCAGGCGCTGGCCCGCGCCGCCGAGCTGGAGCTGGGCGATGCGTATGAGAGCGATCCGGCGCGCGCGGTGGCAGAGGCCGATGCGTGATCCTGTGCACGCCGGTCGGCACGCTGGCTTCCGTCGCCGCTGCCATCGCCCCGGCGCTTCGGCCGGGCACGATCCTCTCCGATGTCGGCTCCACCAAACAGTCGGTGATGCGCGATGTCGCGCCGCTGGTGCCGGAAGACGTCGCCTTCGTGCCGGCCCATCCGATCGCCGGCACGGAATTTTCCGGCCCCGATGCCGGCAAGGCGGACCTGTTCCAGGGGCGCTGGTGCCTGCTCACCCCGCAAGCCGACACCGATGAGGCCGCGGTGCAAAAGATCGAGGCGCTGTGGCACGCGCTCGGCGCGCGCACCGCGCGGATGGACGCGCCGCATCATGACCGGGTGCTGGCGATCGTCAGCCATCTGCCGCATCTGCTGGCCTTCACCATTTGCGGCACGGCGGACGATCTGGCCGATGAGACCAAGCAGGAAGTGCTGCAATTCTCCGCCTCCGGCTTCCGCGATTTCACCCGCATCGCCGCTTCCGACCCGGTGATGTGGCGCGACATTTTCCTCAACAATAAGGAAGCGCTGCTGGAGATGCTGGCGCGCTTCTCCGAGGATGCGCAGGCCATGGCGCGCGCGGTGCGCTGGGGCGATACCGGCTATATCGAAGACAAGATCAATCGCAGCCGGAAAATCCGGCGCAGCCTGATCGATCTGAAGCAGGTCTGAAGGATGAAGAAAGTGGCCGCTTTTTGGAAAAAAGCGGCGCAAAAACTTTTTGTCCTTTGGGTCAGTGGCGTTGAAACGGCACGCGTCACAAGTCACATAGCCGACTAACAACCAGTAAGGAGAGAGTCTCATGATCGTCGATGTGCGCACTTACACCTTCCGCCCGGGCATGATGGCCGATTGGGTCGCCCTGTATGAGAAGGAAGCCTGGCCGATCCAGAAGAAATATCTCGGCACCTGCCTCGGCTGGTTCACCAGCGTCGAAGGCAAGCTGCACACTGTGGTGCATGTGTGGCAGTATGAGAGCCAGGCGGACCGTGAGGCGCGCCGCGCTGCCATGGCGCAGGACCCGGCCTGGAAGGGCTTCGTGGCCAAGGTGAAGGAAATGGATCCCTACATGGCGCAGGAAAATTCCATCATGGCGCCGACCGCCTTCTTCAAGCAGGGCTGATGCAGACCACCGCTGTCATCATTGCGGCGGGGCTCGGCACGCGGATGAAATCCGCGTTGCCGAAAGCCGCGCACAAGCTCGCGGGCCGGCCGATGCTGGGCCATCTGCTGGCCGCGACCACGCAAGTGTTCGACCGCAGCGTGGTGGTGGTGGGGCCCGATATGCAGGCCCTGGAAGCTCTCGCAGCACCGCATGAAACCGTGGTGCAGGCCGAGCGCCTGGGCACTGCCCATGCGGCGCAGCAGGCCGGCGGATAAATTCGGCGCGGGCGCGGTGGCGGTGTTCTACGCCGACAATCCGCTGGTCTCGCCGGAGACGATGCGCGCCCTGGTGCAGCGCCTGCAGGCGGGCGATGCCGGGCTGGTGCTGCTGGGGATGACCCCGCCTGAGCCCGGCAAATATGGCCGGCTGGTGATCGCCGACGGCTATGTGTCGCGCATCGTCGAATATGCCGATGCCACGCAGGAAGAACGCGCCATCCGCCTGTGCAATGCCGGTGGGCTGATCGCTGCTTCCGACGACATGCGCCGCTGGCTTGGCGCGGTGCGGCCGGACAATGCCAAAGGGGAATTCTACCTCACCGACATCGTCGCCATCGCCCGCGCCGAGGGCGTGAAGGTGGCGGCCTATGACGCGCCCTATGAGGAATGCATGGGCGTGAATTCGCGCGCCGAGCTGGCCGATGCCGAAGCGGCGCTGCAACGCCGTCTGCGCCGCGCCGCGCTCGAGGCCGGTGTGGCGATGCTCGCCCCGGAAACCGTGTTCTTCTCAGCTGACACCGAGTTGGGGCCGGATGTCAGTGTCGGTCCTTACGTGGTGTTTGGCCCGGGCGTGAAAGTCGCGGCCGGCGCCGAGATCAAGGCGTTCTCGCATCTCGAGGATTGCGTGGTCGGCGAAGGCGCGGTGCTCGGCCCTTACGCACGGTTGCGTCCGGGGGCGGACATCGGGCCGCAGGCGCATGTCGGCAATTTCGTCGAGGTCAAAGCGGCGAAACTGGGGGCGGGAGCCAAGGCCAACCATCTGACCTATATCGGCGATGCGGAGATCGGGCCGGGCACGAATATCGGTGCCGGAACCATCACCTGCAATTACGATGGCAAGCACAAGCACCGCACCGTGATCGGCGCGAAAGTGTTCGTCGGCTCGAATACCGCCCTGGTGGCGCCGGTGAATGTCGGGGATGGCGCGTTGATCGCCGCCGGCTCGGTCATTACCAAGGATGTCGCGCCGGGCAGCCTGGCCATCGGGCGGGCGCGGCAGACGGCGAAAGACAAGCGTAAGGGTTAAGTAAGCACTACTTTTTGTGAACAAAAAATAGCAAAAAAACTTTGCTAACTTGGGGCTGTGGCGGTGAAACCAGCACGGCCCAAGTTAGCGGAAGTTTTTGCGGCGCTTTTTTCAAAAAGCGCCACTTTCTTTTTTAGCCGACGATATCAATGCCAGCGAAGAAGAAGGCGATTTCCTGCACCGCGGCTTCCGGGGCGTCGGAGCCGTGCACCGAGTTGGCTTCGATCAACTCAGCGAATTCGGCGCGGATGGTGCCGGCGGCGGCCTTCTTCGGGTCGGTGGCGCCCATGATGTCGCGGTTCTTCAGCACGGCGTTCTCGCCCTGCAGAACCTGGGCAACGACCGGGCCGGAGATCATGAAATCGACCAGGTCCTTGAAGAAGGGGCGGGCGGCGTGCACGGCGTAGAACGCCTCGGCCTGGGCGCGGCTCAGCTGCACGCGGCGCGAAGCGACGACGGTCAGGCCGGCTTCTTCGAACTTGGCGTTGATCTTGCCGGTCAGGTTGCGGCGGGTGGCGTCGGGCTTGATGATGGAAAGGGTGCGTTCGGTTGCCATGATTGTCTCGCTCTTTGGTGAAATCAGGGATTGATCTGCGCGGGCAATAGCGGGGTGCGCTTGACGCGGCAAGTGCTCATGGTCTTTCCGGGAATTTCCAGCGACACGCGGATTGCTTTAAGGGTCGGCGCATGAGCGTTTTGATCCTCGATAATCTCTCCTACAGCATTGCCGGCCGTGTTTTGTTGAATCAGGCGAGCCTGATGGTCGATCCCGGGCGGCGGATCGGGCTGATCGGCCGCAATGGCGCGGGCAAATCCACGCTGCTGAAGCTGATCGGGGGGGCGCTCCAGCCGGATGGCGGCACGATCCGTTTAGGCAACCGGGTGCGGCTGGGCTATGTGGCGCAGGAAGCGCCGGCCGGGGAGATCACGCCGCTCGAGGTGGTGCTGGCCGCGGATCTCGAGCGCACCGCCCTGCTGGCCGCGCTGGAGGATCCGGCGGTGGCGCCGGAGCGGCTGGCGGAAATCCATGAGCGGCTGCTGGCGATCGGCGCCGAGGCGGCGCCATCCCGCGCCGCGTCGATCCTCTCGGGCCTCGGCTTTTCCAGTGAGTGGCAGGGCCGGCCGATGAGCAGCTTCTCCGGCGGCTGGCGGATGCGTGTGGCGCTGGCTTCGGTGCTGTTTTCGGAACCCGACCTGCTCCTGCTCGATGAGCCGACCAACCATCTCGACCTCGAAGCCACGCTCTGGCTGGAAAACTATTTGCAGAAATTCCCCGGCGCGGTGCTGCTGGTGAGCCATGACCGCCAGCTGCTCGACCGTGCGGTGGAGGCGATCGCGCATCTCGATGGCGGCAAACTCACCCTTACCCCTGGCGGCTTCGCGGAATTCATCCGCATCAGGACGGAACGGGCCTTGCAGCAGAGCCGGGCGGCGGAAAAGGCTGCGGAACAGCGCGCTCATATGCAGAAATTCGTCGACCGTTTCCGCGCCAAGGCCTCCAAGGCCAAGCAGGCGCAGAGCCGGATCAAGGCGCTGGAACGGATGCCGCAGATCGAGGCGGTGGTGGAGGACAGGGCGACGCATTTCTCCTTTCCGTCCGCCGAGCCCGTGGCGCCGCCGATGCTTAGCCTGGACGGCGTGGATATCGGCTATGACGGCAAGCCGGTGCTAACCGGCGTGTCGGTGCGGCTGGATATGGAAGACCGCATCGCGCTGCTCGGCACCAACGGCAACGGCAAATCGACCCTGGCGAAGCTCCTGGCCGGGCGTCTGACGGCGTTGCGCGGGCGGGAATTCCGCACCGGCAATCTGCGCGTTGGCTATTTCGCCCAGCACCAGGAAGATGATCTGGTGATGGACGACACGCCCTACGACCATCTCGCCCGCGCGCTGCCGAAAGCGACGCCGCCCCAGGTGCGGGCGCAGGCGGCGCGGTTCGGGCTGGATGCTGACCGGGTGAATACGAAAGTGGGCGCCATGTCCGGCGGCGAGAAGGCGCGGCTTCTGCTGGCGCTGGCCACGCGGGATGCACCGCATCTGCTGATCCTCGACGAGCCGACCAACCATCTCGATATCGACGCGCGAGACGCGCTGGTGAAGGCGCTGGCGGAATTCGAGGGGGCGGTGGTGCTGATCTCCCACGACCCGTATCTGGTGGATCTGGTGGCCGACCGGTTGCTGCTGGTGGCGGGCGGCAAGGTGACCACGCTCGAGGGCGATCTGGCGAGCTATGCCTTGAGCGTGACCGAAGGCAGTTCGGGCAATGGCAGTTCGCGCAAGGTCGAGCGCAATGATAGCAGCGCCAACGGCAACAGCCGGGCGGCGCGGGCCGAGGCACGGAGCCGGATGGCGCCGCTGCGCCAGGCGGTGAAGGCGGCGGAGCAGAAGCTGGCAAAGCTGGCCGCCGAGCAGGCGCAGCTGGAAACGCGCCTGGCCGATCCAGCCATTTACACCCAGGCCAAGGCCAAGGAGCTCGCCGAGATCAACAAGCGCCTCGCGGCGATCAAACGCGAAACCGAGGCGGTCGAGCAGGAATGGCTGGAGGCTGAAGCGGCGCTGGAAGAGGCAGGCTGAAGCAAGCAAGGGAAGGCTACTTTTTGTGAACAAAAAGTAGCAAAAAAACTTTGTTAATCTGGGCCGGTGGCGGTGAAACCAGCATGGCCCAGATTAGCAGAAGTTTTTGCGCCGCTTATTTCAAAAAGCGGCTTCTTTCTTTCGCGGCAATCAAACGCGAAACCGAGGCGGCCGAAGCGGCGCTGGAAGAGGTAGGTTGAAGCAAGCAAGGGAAGGCCTACTTTTTGTGAACAAAAAGTAGCAAAAAAATTTTGTTAATCTGGGCGGGGGCGGTGAAACCAGCATGGCCCAGATTAGCAGAAGTTTTTGCGCCGCTTTTTTCAAAAAGCGGCTTCTTTCTTTCCCTTGCCTTAGCTCTGCGTGATGATCGAACGGTGCCGCAGCTCATCCAGCAGCTGCTGCAATTCCAGCTCGACGCGGCGTTCGATGATGATGTTGCTGATCTGCTCATCCGAAGGCAGGGGCTCGGCTTCGGTGGTGCGGCCGCAGACCATCACCACCGAGACGCCATCGCTCTCGATCAGCGGCCGGCTGGCCTGGCCGACCTGCAGCTGGGCGAGCAGCATCTGGAAGGCCGGCGGGGTGACGGTGGCGAGGTTCACCGGGCCCGGATCGGCGGGGTGCACATTGCCGAGCGTGGCGTTGAGCGCTTCGATGGCGGGGCAGGAATGCGCGGCGTTAGCGTTTTGCACCAGCTTCTCGACGATCGCGGCCTGGTCCGGGCTGACCTGACCGTTGCTGATCGGGACGGGGAATCGGGCGAAGGCCTGGCGGACCGACAGGATGGTCTGCTGATCGGCGCCGAGTTTGTGGGTGCCCTGCAACTCAACGATGTCATAACCGCCCGGCACGCGAATCGGGTTGCTGATGGCGCCGGTGGGCATGCTGGAGACAAGGGCCGCCACCGCGGGGTCGAGCTGGCTGGTCTGCACAAAGCCGAGATCGCCGCCCTGCAGCGCCGAAGGTGCCTGGCTGAACTGCGCGGCGACGATCGGGAAGGGGGCGCCGGTGCGCAGCTGGGCGATCACCGTGTTGGCGAAGTTGCGGGCGCTGGCATCGTTCGCCGGATTGGTCACCGGCACGAAGATTTCCGAGATGTGATATTCGGTGCTGCCGAGTTCGGCCTTCAACGCGGTTTTTTCAGCGTTCATATCGCCCAGGGTCGGTTGCAGTCCCGGCCCGAGAACCTCGTGCAGCACGGCCTGCCAGCCGATTTCGGTGCGGATTTGCGCGACCAGCGTGCTGAACGGAATGCCGGCATTGGCGAGACGTGCGCGCAGCCCGCCGGGGGGCAGGCCGTTGCTCTGCTCGATATGCGCGATGGCCGCTACCACGTCGGGATCGGCCACCGTCACGTTGCGCTGGTTGATCTCCTGCAATTCCAACGTCTGGTCGATCAGCTGCGAGGTGACTTGCGGCCGCAGCCGCGTCAGCACTTGCGGGTTGGGCGGGATGCCGATGGAGAGTGCCAGCAGGCCGGCGCGGTTGGTGACATCCTGATCGGTGATCACCTGGCCGTTGACCACGGCGGCGATGTTGGCGCTGTCCTGGTTTCCGGCGCCGAGCGCAGCGCCCGGCATCGCCGTCTGTGCCATGGCAGGCGCCATTTCGAGCGCGCCAAGCGCGAGGGCGGCGCATAGGATCTGCATCTGCTTCATAGGGCGCTCATTCCGATTGTTCCCAGGGTCTTGAAAGTAAACTGGACGAGGACGGTCGTGCCGCCGCCAGTACCCGCAGTATAGTAGGTGGTAAAGTACTGGTAGTAGAGCAGGTTGACGCCGAAGCAATCGTTTTGCCAGCCGAGATTGAAATTCGCGTCGTCGAACATACCGGTTTGCAGGTTGCGCGCGGCCCCCGCGGTGAACGACCATTTGCCGATATTGGTGGTCGCGCTGGCCGTGATCTCGTGCCGCGGTACGAAATAGCCGGGCGGCGGCGTGAGCGGCGGGCCGCCAAAACCGGGCGTATCATACAGCACGTAAGGGTTGGTGTTTTCGTAGAAATAGCCGACGGAGCCGCTGAGCCGATGGGTGCCGGCATTGAGCGTGGCGTCGATCATGCGCGCGCCGAGATCCTCATGGCTGAGGCGGGTGCGGTAGGTCAGGTTGAGCCAGGGCGTGGGGGCGACGATGAAGCGGCCGACAATGTCAGAGACATTGTCGTTCAGGCCGGATTCGGGGAGGTAATCGTCGTCCTTATGGAAACGGTAGGATTGGCCGAGCAGCCCGTCCAGCGTCATGCCGCTCGGCAGGTACCAGGCGGCGTGCATCGCGTAATCGACGCGTGAGCCGCCTTCCAGCCGGTCGATGCCGGGATAGCGGTTGAGGGAGAACAGGTTGGCGTCGGAGAATTCGAGGTCGAGGCTGTCCTCATTGGGGATGCGGTTATTCTCCGAAGTGCCGACATTCGGCGAGACCACCAGCTGCGCTTCCGGCTCGATCAGCTGGTTACCCCAATGGCTGGTCTGGCGGATCAGCGGCATCCGCATGAAGACCGCGCCATAAGGCTGGGCGCGGACGGTCTGGGCGCTGTTGATGTCGCTGTAATTCGGCTGCTCGTTGAGGTCGCTGGCGTCATAGGCGGCGGTGACCACTTCCACCCGCGCGGTGCCGACAATGCCGTTGGGTAGGCTGAACGGCACCGAGTAGCCGGGGATCGCGGAGATGCGCCGCGTGTCGGTGCCGACATTGCGGACCACGTTGAACATGTCGGCATGCAGCGAGACCTGGCCGCCCAGCGAATCCTGGTTGGAGAGGAAATCATACTCGCCATGCGGCAGAACCAGCGGCAGGTCGTCATTGGTGATGGTCGTGACCAGGCCCTGATAGGTATCGGCGTCGAGCCGCGCATAGGAGGACGAGGTGAAGCCTTCCAGATAGGCGTCGCTGGTGAGGAACGCGTAGACCGGCGAGAGGCTGTAGGTCGTCGAGATAATTCTCGTCGGAGGCGCGATTGAGGTTGAAGCCGGCGCGCCAGTCCTGGTTCAGGTCGAACTGGCCACTGGAGAAGAGCGAGTAGCCGAACGTGCTGTTGTAACGGCCGAACGAGCCGGTCGCCATCAGCTCGCCGTCATTGAAGGCCTCGCGGTAATCGAAGCGCAGGTCCGGCCCTTGTTTCGTGGCCAAAATCGGCGCCAGCGTGATGTCCGCGGAGGGGCCGAGCGTGAAATAATAAGGGATTTCCGCAAACATGCCGAGCCGGGAGTTCACGCCGGCGGCGGGGATCAGCAGCCCGCTCCGGCGCTTCACCGAGGGGTCGGGCTCGGTCAGATAGGGGAAATAGAAGATCGGGAAGCCGTCGAATTCCATGCGCGCGTCATGGAATTCGACCATCTTGTGCTGGAGGTCGCGGGTCACGCCGCTGGCGACGAGCTGCCAGAGCGGCGGGGCGGTGGGGTCGGTCTTGCACAGGTCGCAGGCCGAATACACGACCTTGGTCAGCTGTTCGATGTTGCCGTTATAGCGCTCGCCGCCATTGGCGATGAAGCGCACATTCATCGCGAGCCGGGCGGAGACGCCCTGCATCACCGCGTTCTTCATGCCATTGCTCAGTGTCGCCTGATTGGCGAACACGGTGTTACCGTCGGGCTGCACCAGGATCACATGGCCGGTGGCGGTGGCGACATTGGTGGTGCGGTTGAGCACCACCTTGTCGGCATACAGGATCTGCCCGTTCTGCACCGCCCGCACATGGCCGGTGGCGGTGACGATATTGCCGGAACGGTCATAAGTGAGTTTGTCAGCGGTGAAACTCACCGGCGTATGCCCGTTCGCACCGGGGGATGATCCGGTGCTGCCCAAGTCGGAAAGCTGGCCATAGGCCGGGCCGGCGAGGCAGGTGGTGGCGGCAAGGCGGAGCAGGAATTTCCTGGTACGGTTCATGAGTCAGCCATCTTCCAGATGCAGCAACAAGGCAAGCGCAAGGCATAATCCGGCGGCGGCCGGCGCCCAGGCGGCGAGTTCCACCGGAATCGCGCCGGACGTGCCGAATTGGTTGGCCACTTCGGACACCATGAACAGCGCAAAGCCGCAGCCGACGCCGCTTGCGAGCATGCGCGTGGCGCCGCCGCGCCGTGACGGGCGCATGGAAAACCCGGCCGCCACCAGCGCCATGGTCGCGCAGAGCAGGGGCAGAGCCGCCAGGGCCTGAAAGGCGAGTTCATGCTGGGTTGTCGAGAAGCCGGAGCGCTTTAACAACGCGATGAAGCCGGGCAGCGCCCAGAAGGAAAGGGCGTTGGGGGAGGCGAAACTCTCTTGCACGCGGTTCACGGTCAGGTCGGTCGGAAAGTGCAGCACGGCGAGATGCTGCGGCGTCGTATCCGGCGCCAGCACGTTGACCTGGTTAAGGTCCCAGGTGCCGGCGCTGAGCGTGGCATGCGAGGCCTCCAGCCGCTGCAGCAGCATGGTCTGGTTGTTGAGCCGGAGCACGCTGAGGCGGTCCGCACTCAGTATATTTTTGTGCAAAGTGACGTCGTCGGCGTGCAGGATCGCGATCCCGTTGGGGGTCAGGCCGGAATCGGTCTGGCGCAGCCAGAGCTGGCCGCCATTGAGCGAAAGCGGCCCGCCGCCGGACTGGAGATAGGCGTTGTATAGGCTTTCGGCGCGGCCAAACATGAGGGCGGAAAGCGGGCTGACCGCACCGGTGCTGAACATGCCGAGCAGAATCGCGAGCAGGACCGGCATGGCCAGGAACTGCCAGGCGGAAATGCCGGCGGCGCGCGCCACCACCAGCTCCGATGAGCGCGACAGCCGCCAGAAGGCAAAGATACCGCCCAGCAGCACGGCGAACGGCACGATCTGCAGCATCAGCCACGGCACGCGTAGAAATTCGATCTCGACGACGATGCCGAATCCCGCATGTGGCGCGGTGGCGGATTCGCGCAGCAATTCAAGAAAGTCGAACAGCGACACCAGGGCCGTCAGGGCGGCCAGCATGGCCAGGACGGCGAAGGCGAAAATCCGCCCGATATAGAAGGAGAGGGTGAGAGGTATCGTCATGAGCGCACGATCTGACGCGTGAACAGGAGAATGGCGGCGATCAGGCCCGGCGCCAGGCTCGTCACCCAGATCAGCGGCACCAAAGCGAGATTGCGGGCCGCGAGATTATTCACGCCAAGCCCCAGCGCCACCAGCAGGGTGACGGTCAGGACCGCGGTGACCGGGCGCACGATGCCGCCATGGCGGCGGAACATCCCGCGCAGGGAGGCGAACAGGCCGATCAGCGTGAAGCTCAGCACCGCCAGCGGCGCGGACAGGCGCCGTTGCGCCTCCACCAGCCATTTGGCGCGGTCCGCCCCGGTGACGTTATGTGGCGGGTGCAGCAAGTCCGCGAGCGGCGCTTCGGCGGAATCCGTCAGTTCCGGCGTGTCGGTCTGGGACGCCTGGGCGAGCGAGACGGTGTAGCTGCGGAAATCGAGCACATCGAGGCGGCCGGTCCGCGGATCGATCTCCTCGCGCGAGCCATGTTCGAGCAACACTTCCGGCCCCTGCGCGGTCACTTCCAATTGCCCGTTCTGCGCCAGAATGGTGGCCGGCCTGGTCGGATCGCGGCCGTCCTGGATCAGGATGCCGCGCAGGCTGTCATCAGGATTGCGCGCCTGCACATAGACCGTGACATTGCCCGCCACCGGCGTGAACACGCCTGGCTGCAGCAGGAAGGCGGCGATCTGGTTGCGGATCTCGAATTCATAGGCGCGGAAGGCGGCGAGCGAGGCCGGCACCAGCACGACGTTCAGCAGATAACAGATCAGCATCGTCCCGGTCGCGATCAGCAGCGCCGGCCGGGCCAGCGTGTGGTCCGACATGCCGGCGGCGCGCATGACGGTCAGCTCGCGGTCGCCAGCCAGCCGCGTATAGACGAAGAGCACGACGATGAAGCAGGTGATCGGCAGGATGGTGGCGATGAAACTGGGGACCAGCAGCATGGTCAGCCGCAGGAACACAAACGGCGACAGCCCGTGGCTGACAATGATCTGGATGAAGCGCAAAGACTGGGTGAGCCAGATCAGCGCGACCAGTCCGGTCGTCACCAGGAGCAGCGCCATCAGCAGCTGGCTGAATATATAGCGGTCGATCCGGCTGAAGCGGGGGCGGCGATGCATATCGCAGGTTCTGGCTGGCTGCCGGGGTAAAGGCAAGGGCGCTGGGATCACCAGCGCCGGGCATTATTCCGGTTCAGGCCGTACAGCACGGCGATGACGATCACGACCAGTAACACCGCCTGGCCGAGCGAGAGATGGTCGAGCAGGCGGAAGATCACCGAATAGATCATCGCATGGATCATCGAGGAGACGATCATGTGCGTGAGCCAGCCGCCGCCGACGGCATGCGAATAACCGTAGCCATAGCCGTAATGCGTGTAGCCGGCATAGGCGGGATGATAGCCGAAGCGGGTCAGATGGATGAGCGGTGACATGGAAGCTTTTCTACCGCCCTTCGCCCGGCCGCTCCAGGGGGCACGGCGTGACAAGGTTCCAGGCCGGGCGCTGCCGGGCCGTGTAACGTTAGAGATGATTTCTAACAGACGTCCGTGCTCTTCTCTACTTTAGCGTGCAAAACAGAGGAGTCTTTTAAATCATCGCGTGCAGTTCGAGGCCCGTCGCCGGCCCTGCGGGCAAAGGCGGCTAGCACGGTGCGTTCGGACTGGTTGAGATAATCCGCCAGCGCCGCGGCGGCATCCCGTGGACGGCCGTGCACCAGCAGCGTGGCGATGTCGGCGTTCATGTCGACATAAGGCGCGTGCAGCAGCTCCGGATCGTCGAGCAGGAAAAAGCTGAGGCGCAGCTCCGCCGCGACCTGGGCGTAGAACTCGCTAAGGCGCGTGCTGTCGGCCAGCGCCACGATGGCGGCGTGGAAGCGCATGTTGGCGCTGCCAACATCGTGCCAGTCCTGGCGGTCGCGGGCCGCGCGCGCGCGATCCACGGCTTCCTGCATGCGGGACGTTGCCGGGTGCTTGGGGTATGATTGGGCCAGCGCGCGGTATTCGATCATCCGCCGCACGCGATAGATATCGATCACCGAGGCAATCGTCGGTGTCATGACGAACACGCCGCGATTGGCTTTGTGTTCCAGCAGTCCTTCCTTGGTTAGCAGGCGAAAGGCTTCGCGCAGTGTGTTGCGCGAGACGCCGAGGCGCGTGCAGAGCGTCTGTTCCGAGAGGCGCTGCCCCGGCGCGAAATCGCCGGCAATCAAACAGTCGCGGAGCGTATCGGCCAACTTCTGCGGGAGCGGAAGTGCTGGGGCTTGTTGCATTCTGTGCGTTTGTCCTGCCGGGTGCCTGTGCGCCGGCAGCCCTTTGCGGCTGCTCATTATCCGAAGCCCGTAGCCGCGGCTACCCCCTGGCGCGGGCCGATATGCGGGGTGGGCCGGAAAAAACGCGACAGAAGCGCATAAAAAAAAGTCATTTGATCGGCTGCTAATCGAGTGTTGATTATAAATTCAGCCGAATTGTTGGTGTCGGCAAATAATATTGTTCAACAATATTGACGGGAGGTAGTTTGTGTCGCAGCTGAAATCAGCCGTCGCGTTTGCGGGGCGGCGGCCACAAACTGGAGAGGGTTGATGGAGCAGGCAACAACGGTTTCGGTGGGCGCAATGTCGCCGTCTGCACGGCGCAAGGGTTTTCTGGCGGCGATCATGATCATGGCCATGTCCGCCGTCGGACCCGGCTTCATCACGCAAACCGCGACCTTCACGGCCAAGCTCGGCGCGGCGTTCGCTTTCGCCATTCTGGCCTCGGTGATCATCGACTGCGTCGTGCAGCTGAACATCTGGCGCGTCGTCACGATCACCAAGATGCGTGCTTCGGAAATTGCCAATGCCGCGATCCCCGGCTCGGGTTATCTGCTTGCGGTGCTGGTGATGGTCGGCGGCCTGTTCTTCAATATCGGCAACATTGCCGGTGCGGGGCTGGGCCTGAATGCGCTGCTGAATGTCGATCCGAAAATCGGCGGCGCCCTCGCGGCGCTGGTGGCGATCGGCATCTTCCTCTCCAAGCGTGCCGGCATCGCGATGGACCGCGTCGTGCTCGGCGCCGGCATCATCAAGCTGATCCTGGTTGTCTATGCCTGCATCGCGGCCGCACCGCCGGTCGCCGAGGCGGTCCACCAGACTTTTGCCCCCTCCAAAATTAATTTCGCCACCATCACCACCATCGTCGGCGGCACGGTCGGCGGCTACATCACCTATGCCGGCGCACATCGCCTGCTGGATAAGGGCGCGGTGGGCATCGAGAACATGCCGGCGGCGAACCGCGCCGCTCTCACCGGCATCATCGTCACCGGCGTGATGCGTTATGTTCTCTTTCTCGGCATTCTCGGTGTCGTTGCCACCGGTACGGTGCTGGATCTTTCCGGCAAGACCGCCAACCCCGCCGGCCAGGCCTTCCTCGCCTCCTGCGGCGCCATCGGCTACCGCATTTTCGGCGCGGTGTTCCTGGCTTCGGCGATGACCAGCATCATCGGCGCGGGCTACACTTCGGTCTCCTTTCTGACTGCCTTCAAGAAGGATATCACCGAGCGCAACCGCAATATTGCGACGGTCGGGTTCATCGCTTTTTCGCTCATCTGCTTCATTCTTATGAAGACCACGCCCGCCGCCATGCTGGTGTTCGTGGGTGGCCTTAACGGGCTGGTGCTGCCGATCGGTCTGTCGATCTTCCTGTATGCCGCCTATGCCTGCAAGCATCTCATGGGCGGGTACAACTATCCGCGCTGGCTGCTGGTCTCGGGTGTGCTGGTGTGCTTGCTGACCTGGTACATGGCGTATAAATCCGTCGGGCCGATTTTCGCTTTCTTGAATATGTAAGGAACTCCAGGCTCATGGTTAGTATCGATCTGAACAGTGACCTTGGTGAAAGCTTTGGCGCCTGGAAAATGGGTGATGACGCCGCGTTGCTCGACGTCGTCTCCAGCGCCAATGTCGCTTGCGGCTTTCACGCGGGCGATCCGGCCGGGCTGCTGAAAACCGTCGGCCAAGCGGTCGAACGCGGTGTCGCGATCGGCGCGCATGTGTCCTATCCCGACCGTGTCGGCTTCGGCCGGCGCGACATGGATGTGACCAGTGAAGAGCTGATCGGCGATGTCATCTATCAGATCGGCGCGCTGCAAGGCATCGCCAGGGCGATGGGGGCCAAGGTACGCTACGTGAAGCCGCATGGCGCGCTGTACAATCATATCGCCAAGAACGAACGCCAGGGGCTCGCGGTCATCAAGGCGATCAAGATGATCGATCCCGATCTGGTGCTGATGGGCCTGGCCGGCACGCCGATCCTTGAACTTGCCCGCGCGGAAGGGCTGAAGGTCGTGGGTGAGGTGTTCGCCGATCGCGGCTACACGCCGGAGGGGCTGCTCGTCTCGCGTCGTGAACCGAATGCGGTGTTGCATGATGCGAATGAAGTGGCCGAGCGCATGCTCAAATTCGTCCGCAGTGGAACGGTGGCGGCGGTTGACGGCACGGAAATCCGGATCGAAGCGGAATCGATTTGCGTGCATGGCGACAGCCCCGGCGCGGTGACGATGGCGCAGACCATCCGGCGCATTTTCGAGGGCAATGGGGTGACGGTGAAGTCTTTCCTGCCGGCCTCAGCGTAAGCAAAGTCAGGCTTTCATGCGCTTCCTGCCCCTGAATTCAACGAGCTTTCTGGTCGAGCTGAACGATCTCGACGAGACGCTCGCCTTGCTCGCCGCCTTGCAGGCGAATCCTCCGCCCGGCATCAAGGAAATGGTGCCGGCGGCGCGGACCTTGATGATCAGCTTCGCCCCCGAGACGACGAATGCCGGGGAACTGGTGGCGCTTTTGTCGAAACTGGATCTGGTCGCGCCGATCAGCCGGGATGACAGGATCGTCGAGGTTCCGGTCGATTATAACGGCGAGGATCTCGCGGAAGTGGCCGCGCTCACCGGCCTCAGCGTGGCGGAGGTGATCCGGCGCCATTCTGCGCGTGAGTATATGGTGGCGTTCTGTGGTTTCGCGCCCGGCTTCGGCTATCTGGTCGGCGGCGATCCGGCCCTGCATGTGCCGCGCCGCAAAACGCCGCGCACGCGCATTCCGGCGGGCTCGGTCGGTCTGGCGGGGAATTTCTCCGGCGTTTATCCGCAGGTCAGCCCCGGCGGCTGGCAGCTGATCGGCACCACGCCGGTCAAGATGTGGGATATCGCCCGCACCCCGCCGGCTTATTTCCAGCCGGGCTACCGGGTGCGGTTCGTCGATCTCGCCACGATGAAGACGCAGCTTCCCGTGGCGATGCCGGCGGCGCAGGAGGCGGCGCCGCAAAACGTGCCGGCCGATGAAAAATCCGCGCAATTCACCGTCACGGCGGCGCCGCTACCCGCCTTGTTTCAGGATCTCGGGCGCTTCGGCCAGACCGGGCAGGGCGTGTCCGCCTCCGGTGCGCTGGATCGTGGCGCCTTCAAGGCGGCCAACCGGCTGGCCGGCAATGGCGAAACCGAGCCCTGCCTGGAGCTGATGGGCGGCGGCTTCTCCTTCCGCAGCCATGCGCGCGCGGTGATCGGCGTTGCCGGCGCCCCCTGCGCCATCAGGATCCGTACGGCGGACGGCAAGGTTTTAACGGCTGAGATCGGCCGCCCGCTGGCGCTGGAGGCCGGGGATGAGGTGAGCTTTTCCGCGCCGGCAAGCGGGGTGCGCAGCTATCTGGCCGTGCGCGGCGGCTTCAAGGTGACGAGGATTCTTGGCAGTGCGGCCACCGATACGCTCGCTATGGTCGGCCCGGCCCCGGTGCAGGCAGGAAGCCGGTTGACCCTCAATGCGCCCGAGACCGTTTCCGCCAGCGTGTCGCTCGAGGAAAACCCGGCCTTCACCCTGCCCAAAGCAGGTGAGGTCGTCATG
This sequence comes from uncultured Pseudomonadota bacterium, assembly GCA_963798115.1. Classification (GTDB taxonomy): domain Bacteria; phylum Pseudomonadota; class Alphaproteobacteria; order Acetobacterales; family Acetobacteraceae; genus Acidocella. The sequence continues at coordinate 297,530 of CAWCRT010000006.1, read as the reverse complement.
CTCGACCTGATCCTGGGGCCGCGCCCCGACTGGTTCTCGGCCGAAGCCCTGGAAACGCTGAGCAACACGGACTGGGTGGTGACGCCGCAATCCAACCGCGTCGGCATCCGGCTCGATGGCGAGGGGGTTCTGGTGCGCAGCCGGTCCGACGAGCTGCCCAGCGAAGGCACGGTGACCGGCGCGGTCGAGGTGCCGGCAAACGGCAAGCCGCTGCTGTTTCTGGCCGATCATCCGTTGACCGGCGGCTATCCCGTCATCGGTGCGGTGGCGGAATATCATCTGGATCTGGCGGGGCAGGTGCCGGTGGGCGCGAAAATCCGTTTCCGGCCCGTAGCACCCTTCTCTGAGATCATCCCCGCGCCGCCCTGAGCCTATGGCGCTTTCGCCGCCCCAGGCCCAAATATCCAAAAGTTTTTGCGCCGCTTTTTCCAAAAAGCGGCCACTTTCCTTACGCTAGCCTAGGAACATCATGAAGAAGATCCTGATCGCAAATCGCGGGGAAATTGCCATCCGCATCATCCGGGCTTGCCGGGATTACGGTGTGCGGTCCGTCGCTGTCTATGCGGACCCGGACGCCGAGGCGCCGTTCGTGCAGCTCGCGGATGAGGCCTATGCCTTGTCCGGCGTGAAACCGGCGGAGACCTATCTCGACATCCAGAAGCTGTTGGACATCGCGCGCCGCGCGGGGGCGGATGCGGTGCATCCTGGCTACGGGTTTCTCTCCGAGCGCGCGGAATTCGCCCGCGCGGTGGCCGATGCCGGGCTGATCTGGATCGGTCCGGATGCGGATGTGATCGATGCGCTGGGCGACAAGGTGTCGGCGCGGCGGATCGCGCAATCGGTCGGCGCACCTCTGGTGGCGGGCAGCGATGGCCCGGTGGCCACGGCCGACGAGGCGCTGGCCTTCGCCAAACGTCACGGCCTGCCGATGGCCATCAAGGCCGCTTATGGCGGCGGCGGCCGCGGCATGAAGGTTGCCCGCGAGCTTGGCGAGGTCAAGGAACTTTACGAATCGGCGGTGCGCGAGGCGGTGACGGCCTTCGGCCGCGGCGAATGTTTCCTGGAGCGCTTCCTGGACCGGCCGCGCCATATCGAGGCGCAGGTGATCGCCGACAAGCATGGCAAGGTCGTGGTGCTGGGCACGCGCGATTGCTCGCTTCAGCGCCGTAACCAGAAGCTGGTGGAAGAGGCGCCGGCACCCTTCATCACCGACGCGCAACGGCAGATTATCGAAGAGTCTGCCAAGAAAATTTGCGCGGCGGCGGGCTATTCGAATGCCGGCACGGTGGAATTTCTGCTCGGGCAGGATGGCACGATCTCCTTCCTTGAGGTGAATACAAGGTTGCAGGTGGAGCATCCGGTCACCGAGGAGACGACCGGCGTGGATCTGGTCATCGAGCAGTTCCGCGTCGCCGAGGGTAAGCCTTTGTCGATTTCGGACACGCCCCGCGCCAACGGCCACGCGTTTGAATTCCGCATCAATGCCGAGGACCCCGCGAAAGGCTTTCTGCCCACGCCGGGCCGCATCACCGCCTTCGAGCCGCCTTCTGGCCCCGGCGTGCGGCTGGATAGCGGCGTGGTGAACGGCTCGGTCATTCCCGGCCAGTACGATTCGCTCATCGCCAAGCTCATCGTCACCGGCAGGACCCGTGAAGAGGCGCTGAGCCGCGCACGCCGCGCCCTCAAGGAGTTCAAGATCGAGGGGCTGGCGACCGTGCTGCCCTTCCATAAGGCGGTGCTCGAACACCCGGATTTCACCGCGGAGAATGGCTTTGCCGTGCACACGCGCTGGATCGAGACGGAGTTCAAGGCCGATTTCGAACCGATGGCGCGTCCTGAACCGGTGGAGGGGGCGGAGCTGGTGCGCCTGGCCCTGGAAATCGACGGCAAGCGCCATCAGGTCGGCCTGCCGCGCAGCCTGCTTTCCGGCTTGTCGAATGTCAGGCCGCAAGATCAGGCCCAGGTGCCGGGCGCTGATGACGCCGCCATCCACGCCCCTATCGCGGGTAGCATCCAAGCCTGGAAGGTCGAGGACAAGGCCGAGGTCAAAGCAGGCGATCTGCTCGCGGTCATGGAGGCGATGAAGATGGAGGTGCAGATCACCGCTACCCGCGCCGGCATCGTCCGGCTCGCGGCCAAGCCGGGGGCGTTCCTGAATGCGGGCGATGCGATCGGGCGTTATGAGTAGGTAGGAAGAAAAGGGCCGCTTTTAAAAAAAGCGGCGCAAAAATTTTTTCGATTTTGGGCCTGAGGCGCTCGAGTGGCACGGGCCCAAACTAACAAAGTTTTTTTGCTGCTTTTTGTTCACAAAAACTAGCCTTCCTTCGTTACGCTTCTCCCACAACCGGAATGGTGAAATGGAATTCCGTACCGTGCGGAGCGTGCGGCGTGGTCCATAAATGCCCGCCATGGGCTTCGATGATCGAGCGGGAGATTGAGAGCCCCATGCCAAGACCTTCGGGCTTGGTGGTGAAGAAGGGGTCGAAGATGCGTTGCGTGATATCCGGATCGAGCCCCGGGCCGGCATCCGTAACCGTGACTTGAACCGCGTCCGGTGCGGCGCGGGCGATGGAGATGGCGAGTTCCCGCTTGCCAGAGATTGCGGCCATCGCCTGGATGCCGTTCAAGACAAGGTTCAGCAGCACTTGTTGCAGCTGTATCTTGTCGCCCAGCACGGGCGGCACGCCGGCGGAGACGGCGTTGTGCAGCACGATGCCGTGTTGCTGCACTTCGCCGCGGGTGAGCACCAGCACTTCCTCAATAGCGTCGTTCAGGTTGAGCCGCGTCAGTTGGGGGCCGGTTTTGCGGGCCAGAGCGCGCAGGCTGCGGATCACGTCGCCGGCGCGGTGCGCGTCGCGCACCACGCGCGCCACGGCGTTGCGCGCCGCGGGCAGGTCGGGCTGGTCCCGATCCAGCCAACGCAGGCAGGCGCCCCCACTGGTCGCCACCGCGGCCAAAGGCTGGTTGACCTCATGGGCGATGGAGGCGAGCAGTTCCCCCATTGTCGTCAGCCGTGCGGCGCGGAGGAGGTCCGACTGGGCGCTTTGCAGCGCCTCCTCGGCGCGCTTGCGCTCGGTGATGTCCATGACGGTGCCGACGAATTCCAGATCATGTCCTTCGGCGCTGTTGGGCTGGCCCACGCTTTGTAGATATTTGACCGAACCGTCGGGCAGGATGATCCGGTATTCATGCTGAAAGCGGCTGCGGTTGCGCACGGCCTGGTCGAGGGCATGTTCGAGTGCTGCGCGGTCTTCGGGCAGGCTCCGCGACAGGAAGGCCTCATAGCTCGGTCTGGTTGTTGCTGGATCTAAGCCGAAAATATGGAAATGCTCGGCGGACCAGGTGACCGCGCCGGTGGCGACATGCCAGCGCCAGCTGCCGGTGCGGCTGATCTGCTGTGCCTGGGCGAGCGAGGCCTCGCTGCGCCGCAGCTCTTCCTCGGCCCGCTTGCGGTCGGTGATGTCGATGGCGGCCCCGGCAAAATGCGGAGCACCGGCCATGATCGGGGCGATGAAAGCACTGGCATCCACCCAGATCACGCTGCCGTCCTTGCGGCGGATGCGCTTCTCGACATGTTGCGGATAATAGGTGCCCGCCGCACGCGCCGCGAGGCGGGCTGCGGTGCCGGCGCGGTCATCCTCATGGGCGATCGCGGGCGGCGAGAGGCGGCGCAGCTCGGCCTCGGAATAGCCGGTCATTCTTTGAAAGGCCGGGTTGGCGGCGACATAGAGCCCGTCAGGCCCGGTCAGGCTCACGCCGACCGGAACGCTTTCGAACAGATTGCGCCAACGCTCCTCGCCGCTTTGCAAATCGGCATAAAGCCGGGCGTTTTCCAGCGAGATCGCCGCCTGCGAGGCGAGCAGCTCGAGCAGCGCGATCCGTGCCGGCGTGAACAGATGCGATGTCAGCCGGTTCTCGAGATAGAGCGCCCCGACCAGCCGGCTCTGCTTGAGCAAAGGCAGGCACAGGACCGAGCGTGCCTGGGCGTGCCGGATATAGCCATCCGCCGCGAAAGGGTATTCTGTCGTGGCGTTATTTAAAATGACGTTTTGATGCGTTCTGATCGCGGTGTGCAGCACCGTTTCCGGCAAGGCCGAAGCTGAAGCGGGCCTCTGCTCGAGGGAAACTTCGACGGCAGAATGTACGGTTTTTGCCTCCGCTTCGATCTGTGGCACGCCTTCGCGCAGGAGCAGCAGCAGGCCGCGCTCGGCGCCGGCATGTTCGAGCGCGATGGTCATCAGGGTTTCCATCAGCCGGTCGAGCACGATTTCCCCTGAAAGTGCCTGCGAGGCCTTGATGACGGTCGTGAGGTCGAGATGCGCGAGCGGCGCCCCGATCGTGCCGGTCGGCGCGGGCGCAGGATCTTCCGGCCTGAACGTGGGATAGAGCTCATCGAGCTGCCGAACCTTGCCCGTAGCACCCCACCGCCTATAGGCGTAGCTTGCGTCCTGCAAATAGAGGCGGGCGATCTTCCCGAAGCCGCGCGCCGCGTAGAATTTTGCCGCACGCTCGAGGCTGAGGGCCTCAGCCTGTATGAAGCCGTTGGCCTGGGCCGAGGCGATCGCCTGTTCATAGAGGCGCTCGGCATCGAGCTCCCGCCCATCGAGGCGGGCCATTTCCGCGCCGACCAAAGCAGCACGATCGGCGAAATTTTCCGGGCAGTTCTCTGCCCATGTTTGGAGCTGGCGGTGATGCGCCGCCAGGGCCTCGCGGTGCCCGGTCTGTTCCGCATCCGTGGCCATGTCGCAAAGTGCGGCCCGCGCCAGCGCGGCGTAGAAATGGTACTCCGCCCGCTCGAAGAAGAGTGGCGTCGTCCAAAGCAGCCCCTCGGCCTGCGCCGCTGCCGCGATCGCGCAGGCATGGTCGCCGGCGAAGACGCACGCCTGCAGCTTGCGGATCCAGTACCAGCAGGCGGCGAGTGCCAGGCGGGGATCGGCCTGCAGGCGCTGCTCGAAGCGTTCCTCGGCGAAGCCTGCCTCGTCGAAGCAGCCGAAATGCAGGGTCAGGCCGCGCAACATCCGGATCAGCTGGAGCTGCCCGGTGATCCTGTCGGCGACGAGGCCGAACCGCGCTTGACGCGCGAAGTCGAGCCCGGCCTCGGCCTCCTTCTGCACTTCGTCGAGCGGATCGCCGCAGGCAAGCAGGTGCGTGACGATGTGAGTCCGGATGAAGGCGCCATAAAGGAGGTCGCCGGCCTCCTGTGCCGCATCGAGCGCGAGCCGCAGCAGAGTGCGGCTCGTACGGATGGGCTTCGTCCAGGGCAGAATGTGGTGCCCGAAATACAGGTAGACATTGGCTTTGAAGCGATCCAGCCCGTGCGTCTCAACGAGGTTGAAGCCAAGTTGACCAAAGCGGAAGCCGGCCTTGTAGTCACCGAAAAGCCCGCCCAACACGGCGCCGACGAGCGTGTAGGCATAGCTTGATGCGTCGCCATTGCCGTGCTCCAGACTCAGATTCACCATGTGGCCAATGAGGACGGCGTATAGATGCCGGTCGGTGTACATGGCCGGCGCCATGGCCGCGCTGAGCACGTCCAGGGTTGCGTGGCAGACCGGGTCAACCATTCGCGGCAGGTCGAGGAGCGTCTCGATGGGACGGCTTCCGATCTGCTGCCACATAAGCTCGTATTCGCGCCGGACCTCTTCCGGCGTTGGGTGCGCCGACCAAATGATGCCGACGCGCCGCAGATAGAAGAGGGCCACCTCAATGCTGCGGTCACTCCGATCGAGGGTCGTGTAGAGGTCTTCTTGCAGGCAGGTGACGGCAGCAAGGTCGGTGAGGTTCGCGGCGCGCTGCGACAACGCCGCCAGACGCGCCTCGGAAGCTGCCATATCACCGGTGAGGAACTCGCATGCGGCGCGGTGGAGGGAGAGTGCGAAGCTGAGATCCGGGCGGCGCATCCAATCATCTTCGGCCAGCAGCGCCTCGCCGGTGGTGCAATAGGCCAAAGCCGCGCGGTAGGCCGTTGTCGCCTTGGCGCGCTTGGCGGCCAGCAGATTGAGCCCGGCGAGCCAGGCTCGTTCCTCGTCCGAGCTGAGCAGGGCAATGCCGCGATTCAATTGGCGGACAATCTCGAACACATTGGCCTCGAGCGCCTCAGGCGCCGTGCGCGCAGCCAGTAACCGGCCGATCCGCAAATGCTCGGCTTGTTGCTCAGAAGTGGGGAGCAGTGCGTAGGCGGCCTCCTGAACACGGTCGTGCAGAAAGCGGTAGGCGCCCGCATGGCGGAACACGAGCCCGGCCCGCACCGCCGCCCAAAGGGCTGCGTGCAGCGCCTCTTCGTCGCCGTCATAGGCCAAAGTGACCGTTGCGGTCGTGGCGTTGCCGAGACAGGCCAGCAGCCGCAACGCCGCTCTTGTCTCGGGCGGCAGGCGGTTGAGCTTGCGCAGCATCAGGGCCACCACATTGTCGGTGAAGCCCTTGGCCCGGATGCGGTCGAGGTCCCAGAACCAGCACGCCTTGCCGTGATCGAAGGCGAGCAGCCCTTCCTCGCCCAATGTGGTAAGGAACTGGATGGTGAAAAACGGATTGCCGGCGGTTTTGTCGTAGACCAGTCGGGCCAGCGGTGCGGCGCGCTCCGGCGCGCAATGGAGGGCATCGGCAATCAGCTGGCGCAAATCGGTGAATTTCAGTGGCGCCAGCAAAAGCTCCTGAACCTTCGTGCCGGCCTGGCGGATGGCGGTCAGACGCTGCATCAGCGGGTGCGCTTCCGTGACCTCGTTGTCGCGATAGGCGCCGACCAGGAGCAAATGATGCACATCCGGGTGAGTCAGCACATGTTCGAACAAATCGAGGGTTGCCGCATCGAGCCATTGTAGATCGTCGAGGAACAGCGCCAAAGGCTGGTCCGGCCGGGCGAACACGCCCAGAAAGCGCCGGAAGACGAGCTGGAAGCGGCGCTGAGCGTCCCGCGGGGGGAGTTCCGGGACCGGCGGCTGGTCGCCGAGGATGAGCTTCAGGTCCGGGACGATGTCGATCATCAGCCGCGCATTCGGGCCCAGCGCCTCCACCAACCCTTCGCGCGCGCGCTCAAGCTCGGTTTCGCTGCGGCTGAGCAGAGACCGCACCAGCCCCTGAAACGCCTGGGCCAGCGTCGCGTAGGGAATGTCGCGCTGGTATTGCTCGAATTTGCCAGCGGCGAACAGGCCGCGCGGTGGCACCAGCGCTCGGTGCAACTCATGGACCACGGAGGATTTGCCGATGCCCGAATAGCCCGAGACCAACACGAGCTCGGGCGCGCCGTTTTGGACGACGCGGTCGAAGGCGGCGAGCAGGGTCGCGATTTCATGTTCGCGCCCATAGAGCCGCTCCGGGATCAGCAGACGGTCCGACGCGTCATGCTGGCCCAGCGTGAATTCCGCGACGCGCGCGTGCGCTTGCCAATCGGCCAGGCTGCGCCGCAAATCGCGCTCGACGCCGGCGGCGGTCTGGTAACGGTCTTCCGCGGTCTTGGCGAGCAGCTTCATGACGATCGCCGAGACCGGGGCGGGGACCTCCTTCAGCCGGCTGGCTGGCGGCTCCGGCTGCCGCGCGACATGGCAATGCACCCATTCCATCGGGTCGGTCGCGGTGAAGGGCAGGGTGCCTGTGAGCATCTTGTAGAAAGTGACGCCCAGGGCATAGAGATCGCTGCGGGAATTGATCGACCGGTTCATGCGCCCGGTCTGTTCGGGCGCCATGTAAGCGAGTGTGCCGGCGATGGTCTCGGGAGGGGCGGGCGATTGCCGTTCGCGCGACAGGCGTGAGGTGATGCCGAAGCCGGTGAGTCGGATTTCATCATTGGTCTGGTTCACGAGAATGTTCGCCGGCTTGATGTCCTTATGGACCAGGCCGCGCCGGTGCATCTGGCTGAGGGCGGCAGAGATGGCGATGGCGAGGCGCAGGAAGCGCCCCAATTCGAGCGGCGTGCCGAGCAGCCGGTCGAGCGGCTCGCCACCCGGGTCCTCAAGCACCAGCATGGCCCGGCCCCGGTGGCGGGCAAGTTCCAGCGGCCGTGCGGCCCATGCCCCGTCCAGCTCATCTCGTAAGCCATATTCGTGGGTTAGGCGATCAAGGGTAGCCGGGATCGGATGTTCGCCAGCGGGCGACACGGCGAGCACCGTGTCCCGGCCGCCATTGGCGCCCTGGCGCCAAGTGCGGCAGAGGACGCACTCGCCGTCCTCCCACAAGACCTGCAAGCTGCTATCCCCCTCGACCGAGAGCCGGGAAGATGGGTTCAAGGCCGGCCTCCGCCATGGCGCGCATGCTTGCGCTTGAGCCAGGAGGCTACTGCAAATATCCGTTTCCGTCGACTCGCCGGAACGGTTATAGTGCCGATTGCGTAATCGTCTGGCGCAGGAGGATTCACGGCCATGAAGGCGTTCCTCAGCCCGCTGCCGGGAACCTTTTATCGCGCCTCGGCGCCCGGCAAGCCGCCCTTCAAATATCCCGGCGACATGGTGGCGGCCGGCGACACGGTCGGGCTCATCGAGGTGATGAAGACTTTCATCCCCGTGCTCGCCGAGGAGGCGGGGCGCCTGGTGAAGTTCCTGGTCGAGGATGAAGACGCCGTCATGGCGGGCCAGCCGCTTTATGAGCTCGATCACTGAAACGCATTCGTGAGAAGGAAAGTGGCCGCTTTTTGAAAAAAGCGGCGCAAAAACTTTTCTGACTATGGGCCCGTGGCAGCGAAACCAGCACGGACTCAAGTTAGCAAAGTTTTTTTGCTACTTTTTGTTCACAAAAAGTAGGCCTTCCTTCTCTTATCCTTTCCTGCGGAGGCGCCATGCAGACGCGCTACTCGTTCGGCGGTGACGAGCATCTTCTCGCTGAGATTGATGAGGACATGTCTCTCGCCGCCTTCTTCAAGAGTTTCGCCATGACGAAGGCGGTGCGTGAGAGCCGCATCAAGGGCGTGACGGAGATCTGCCCGGCCAATGCTTCGTTACTGGTCAGGTTCGATCCCGACATGGTCGCGCCGGACGATCTGCTCGCCGAACTCAAGGGGCTTGAAGCGCAGGCCGACAAGGCCGAAGCAAGCCTGAACACGCGGATCATCGAAGTCCCGGTTTTCTACAACGATCCCTGGACGCGCGAGACACTGATGCGTTTCCGCGAGCGCCACCAGGATCCGTCTTCGACCGATCTCGAATATGGCGCGCGCAGCAACGGTTACGAGAGTATTGACGCGTTCATCGCCGCGCATGCCGGCACGCCATGGTTCGTGCCGATGGTCGGCTTCGTCGCCGGTGTGCCGTGGCTCTACCAGATGGTTGGGCGCGGGAAACAGATCCAGGTGCCGAAATATCTTAAGCCTCGCACTGACACGCCGAAGCTGACGATCGGGCATGGTGGCTGTTTCGGCTGCATTTATTCGGTGCGCGGCGCCGGCGGCTATCAGATGTTCGGCATCACGCCTATGCCGATTTACGATCCGCAGCAGAAGATCAGCTATCTTCGGGATTTCATGATCCTCTTCAAGCCGGGCGACATGGTGCAGTTCACGCCGATCGACCGCGCTGGCTACGAGCAGATCGAAGCGGATGTCGTGCGGGGCCGCTTCGCGCCCCGCATCCGGCCCGTCACTTTTGTGCTCGATGCCTTCAACAAGGATCCGGCCGGCTACGCGCAGGAGCTCAAGGATGCGCTCAATGGCGATTGAGGTTATCAGGCCGGGCTTCGCCACCACGGTGCAGGATCTTGGCCGCCCCGGCTATTACCATCTCGGCATTCCGCTTTCGGGCGCGATGGACCGCTATGCGCTTCGTGCCGCCAATCTTCTGGTCGGCAATGATGAAGGCGCGGCGGGGCTCGAAGCCGTTTTCATCGGCCCGGCGTTGCGTTTTACGGAAGGCGCCACAGTCGCGGTGACCGGCGCCGAATTGCCGCCGATGCTCGACGATGCGCCATGCCCGCGCTGGGCCGCGTTCCGGGTGAAGGCTGGGCAGACGCTTTCATTCGGCACGCTGCGCCAGGGGGCGCGGCTTTATCTCGCCGTCTCGGGCGGGATCGACGTGCCGCTCATTCTCGGCAGCCGATCGACTTATGTGCTCTGCGCGCTTGGCGGCTTCAAAGGGCGCGCGCTGCAGGCGGGCGACAAACTGCGGGTCGGGGGGGCGAAGCGGCTGGTAAAGGCGCTGAAGGCCGTGCCCGCCGCCTTACGCCGTGCTCCGGGTGGCGCCCCCGAACTGCGCGTGCTGACCGGGCTTTATTGGGAGCGCATCACTGAGGAATCAGGCCGGCATTTTTTCGAGGATCTTTGGAAAGTCGCGCCCGAGGCGGACCGCGTCGGCTACCGGTTCCGCGGCGGCCGGCCGTTGGCTTTGGTCGAACGCAAACAGCCTTTCGGCGCCGGCTCCGATCCCAGCAATATCGTCGATAGCTGCTACCCTTACGGCTCGATCCAGGTGCCGGGCGGCACTGAGCCGATCGTGCTGCATCGCGATGCCGTCTCGGGCGGCGGCTATTTCATGCTCGGGACGGTGATCTCGGCCGACATGGATTTTGTCGGCCAGATGCAGCCGCACGCGCCGACCCGCTTTGTCCGGGTCGATATGGGGCAGGCGTTGGCGGCCCGGCGCGACCGTAGCGCGATGCTGCGACGGCTGCGCGAGGCGCTCTCTTGAGAGCGAGAGAGAAAGGAAGCACTACTTTTTGTGAACAAAAAGTAGCAAAAAAACTTTGCTCATTTGGGCCCGTGCGGCTCGAGCGCCTCAGGTCTAAGGTCGAAAAAGTTTTTGCGCCGCTTTTTTCAAAAAGCGGCTTCTTCCTTGCCTTGCAAACGAAAACAGCCGCCGGCGGTCTCCCGCACGGCGGCTGTTTTGTCTTTGTCTCCGGTCAGTCGCCGGAAGATGCCAGCGCTTCGGCCGGCACGAAGGTCGGCTTGTTCTCTTTAGCCCGCAGCTGCGCCGCGCGGCGGTCGCCGCCGATCATCAGGATCACGCCGGCGACGATGAACAGGGACACGCTGAGCAGAAGGAACCCGGCAAAGCCGTTGCCCGTCTGGCTGCGCACATAGCCCACCGCGAACGGCCCGAGAAAGCCGCCGAGATTGCCCATGTTGATGAAGCCCATGGCCGCGCCGGAAATTTCCGAACGCAGGATCGCGCTCGGCACCGCCCAGAACGGGCCATAGGGGGAATAGACGCCGACCGCGGCGACCGCGAGGAAGAGCAGCTGGAGCCCGGGGGCATGAACCATCTGCCCGGCGATCAATCCGAACGCGCCGATGAGCACCGGAATGGCGATGAAAGGCTGGCGCTTCATCACGCGGTCCGACCAGTTGGCGTTGATCACCATGCCGACCAGTGCGCAGATGAAGGGAATCGCGCTGATCATCCCGACCTGCAATGGGCTGGCGCCGTGGCTGAAGCTTTTCACCACCGCCGGCACCCACATGGTGAAGCCGTAGAACCCAGCCATCCAGAAAAAATAAGCGACGGTTAGAGACAGCACGGTGCGGTCTGAAATCGCTGAGAGGAACCCGGAGGACGGGCCCTTGGCGGCGTTCTCGACGGCAAGACGCTGTTCGATATAGGCGCGTTCTTCCGGCGAAATCCATTTCGCCTCGCTCGGCTTGTCGGCCATGACGAACCACCACACGATGACGCCGACCAGCGGCGGCAGGCCCTGGAGGATGAACACCGTGCGCCAGGGCAGGAAGGTGAGCAGCCAACCGGTGAGCGGCGCCATGAGGACGGCGGAAATCGGCAGGCAGGTGATCCACAGGCTGTTGGCGCGCGCGCGCTCATTCTGCGGAAACCAGGTGGCGAGCAGTGCCAGGATCGCCGGCCACACGCCGCCCTCGAACACGCCGAGCACGAAGCGGGCGATATAGAGCTGGGTGCGGTTCTCGACAAAGCCGGTGAGCACGGCCGTGCAGCCCCACAGCACCATCAGAATGGCGATGGTTTTGCGCGCGCTCCAGCGGCTGGCGAGATAACCGCCCGCCACTTGCAGGAGCATGTAGCCGACAAAGAAAATGCCGGCGGCGAAGCCGGAAGCGGCGGCGGTGAGGCCGAAACTTTTATCGACGTAAGGCAAGATCATCGCCACGTTGATGCGGTCGACATAGGCCATGATGTAGATCACCACGGCCATGGGAATGACGTAGCGCCAACGCTTCGCCGGTACTCCTGAAGTCATCCGACAAGTTCCTCTCTTCAACTCGTGTCCTGGATCTTCTCCCCTACTGGGGATGTTTTGTCCGCCCGTCTGTCACATTTTTTTCGGATGAATGGAATATTTGTGAATGTTAATTGCGCAGGCGCCGTGGCAATGGCCCTGAAAGGGTGGTCTTTGTGAAAGATCGTGTTTTTTCAGGGGAGTTTTGTGTTTTTGCTGTTCGAAACGGCACGCGGCGGGTGCTTAAAATTTCATCACAGCTGGATTGATAACGAAAACGTGAAGATGTCCGCCGTGAGGAGCAGGCATCGAACCTATGCGGTGGTGTTAAAATATAGCGATTGAAAAACGCTATCGATGCATGCTGCGGTCGGCATCGCAGCGAGGTGATTTAGCGCTAGGTGACCTAGGCATACACGGTTCTGCCGGCAAGATCACGAACTGCCAGATTGGCGTGTTTGCGGCCTATGTCTCGCACAAGGCCATGCCTTCATCGACCGGGCGCTGTATCTGCCGAAGGCATGGACAGTCGATCCCGTGCGGATGCAGGCCGCCCATGTGCCTGACACTGTCGCGTTTGCAACCAAGCCTGCGCTGGCTGCGATGATGATTGACCGGGCGATCGCCGCCGGGGTCCCCTTTGCCTGGGTCGCCGCCGATAGCGTTTATGGCGTGGGCGACGTGGAGAAAACCCTGCGTCGAACCGGTCGTGGCTACGTGCTGGGGGTGCATGCCAATCACCGGTTTGGCGCCTGGAACACAACGCCGCTGATTGCAGGTGAAGCAAAGGATATCGCCAAGGACTTGCCTACGGAAGCATGGCAACGCCTGTCCGCGGGTCTCGGCACCAAGGGAGAGCGGTTCTACGACTGGGCCTATCGCCCGTTGGCCGATCTTGACGCCGAAGAGATAATGTAGATATCTAGAACAGAAGCAAAAATTGTGCATCGCTTTTTCGACAGTTCTCCTTTTCCATAAAATCATCGCGGTCCCTTGGTGGCGCTCTTCGGGCGTGCGCTTGCACCTTGTCCTTGCGCGTGGAAACAAAGCGGCAACGTGATTGAACCTTGGCGGCAAGATGCGTGCCGATGAATTTCATGGCCTGTGGCGCCGTTCGCTGATCGCCTGGCCAGATGGCAGGCGCGACACTTCCACTCAAGTCGCCTGGCTGCAGGGGCCTTGCCTGTTTGCCGATTTGCGCCAGCCGCTGGCTCTAACATCCCGGCTCTCCGGCGTAAGCTGTCATGCCGAGCTGACGCCGGAGGATTGCCTGGCGCTCGCCGCCCAGGAGGGATTTGCAGGGCGTTTCGAGTCGCGGGATGATGCCTATGAATGGGTCAGGCGCGTTGATTATCAGCCGCCGCAGCCGGTGCGGGATATTGGCCGCCTGTTCTGGCGCGATCAGATCATGATCGAGGAAGGGGTGGAGACGCCTTATACGGAACATTGGCATCTCGATGCCGCCATGCCGGACGCAGTCTGTGCCGGCTTGTGGCTGCATGATCCGGCGCAGGGCGCATCCGGCTGTCTGCTGCGTGTGGGAGGCTGGTTCGCCTATGTGCGCGGCCGGAGCGAGGCGATTGCCGGCGAGGTGTTGCTTGGGCTGGTGAGCGGCGCCGATTCGTTGCGGCGCATGCAGGAACTGGTCGATTGTGAAATCTCGCTCGGAGAGGTCGGCGCCCAGGGATGGAAGATCACCCGCTCCAGCCTGCCATATAAAGTCGGCCGTTTCTTGGCCGCGCGCGCGGAAGCGGCAAGCCGGGTGGCGCTGTGCGATCTGGATGAAACCGGCCGGGCCGTGTGGCGCAGCTGGGACATTGCCGAGGCGGAGGGAGACGCTGCGACCTGTCTCGAGGCAGTCGTGAAATTTTGATGTTGGCGGAGCAGCGGGCGGCGCGGCTTGCACTCTAACATATTGACACTCTCCGCCCTTTGCTAAGATAAAGATAGCGAGGCCACGCCCTCGCCCATACGGGTTCAAAGTCCGGGACGGCCTGGCAACTTTCTTTGAGGAGTTGCCGTTTTGAATTCTCCATATCATTGCTGGTTTTTTGAAGATCGTCAGAGGCTTTGCGCCGCTTGGCGATCTGTTGGCGCAGCCACCAGGCGGGAGGTGCATGAATGACCCAAAATGCGGAATTATTGAACCTCGATAAGCTCACCCCGGAGCAATACCGAGCCCGTTATGAGGCACTGCAGGCCAGAGCCCGCGCCCGGGCGGCAGCGCCGGCGATTTAGGCGCAGATCGGCGCGCTGCCTGGGGTCTGGAAGACCGAATCCATTCCGCCGGGCAATTATATCGCGCAGAGGCTGAAGCGCTTCGATGTGATCCGAATCCGTAATCCGGAAGCGACACCGGGTGCAGCAGTTTTTCTGTGGAATGCGGATGATGTCTCCGAACGTTACAACGCCGGAGATACGGTCAAGCTGCAATGGACCTCCGTGCTGACCACCGGGCGCGTTCTCTTCTCCGACATGGGGCGCGTGCTCGCCTCCATCACCGCGGATACTGGCGCGGGGCATGACAGCATCATCGGGCCCAACGGTCCCGTGCAGGCCAAGGGGGCGCGCAACGGCCGCGATAATCTGCGCCTGGCTGCTGCGAAGTTCGGGATGACGCGGCGCGATGTCGGGGCCGCGATCAGCCTGTTTTCGCAGATCAGAACGGATGAAGAGGGCAGGTTTCATTATGCCGGGCTGCCGCCGAAGGGCGCCATGGTGGAGCTGCGTGCCGAGCAGAATTTGCTGATCGCTGTGTCCAACACCCCGCATGCTCTGAGCCCGGTGCAAGAGAGTTCCGGAGCGATTGAGATCGAGATCGGCCAGCATGCCCCCGCGGCGGATGATTTATGCCGAAATTTCACCGAGGAAGCCGTGCGCGGCTTTGAAAATACCGATCGGGAGTTCGCGCGATGAACATTATTTCCGACATGGTCGTGCCGGCCCGCGCGCCTTATTCGGCAACCCTGAAAAAAGGGCAGGTGATGAAGATCATCGACCTGGAAAGCCAGCAGGCGGTGGATGCGCTGTTCTACAACGCGCATGATCTTTCCGAGCGCTATTCGGTTCAGGATACGCTCGCTGCTCAGGCCGTGCAGGGCGGCAAGTTCTATCTGGAGACGGGCTCGGTTCTGCTCTCCAACGAAGGCAATGCGCTGATGAGCATCATTGCCGATACTTGTGGGTTCCACGATAGTTGCGCCGGCGCCTGTTCCTGTGAAAGCAACACAGTGCGCTTCGGGCATGAAACGCGCTTCATGCATGCATGCCGGGAGAATTTTCTCACCGAGCTGGGCAAATACGGGCTCGGCAAGCGCGATCTTGTTTCCAACGTCAATTTTTTCATGAACGTGCCGATTCGTCCCAATGGGGAATTGACCGTGGATGACGGCGTTTCGCAGCCGGGCGGCTATGTCGAACTGCGCGCGGAGATGGATGTGCTCGTGCTCATTTCCAATTGTCCGCAGGTGAACAATCCGTGCAACGGATTCCGCCCCAGCCCCATTCGCATCATCGTCTCGGAAGATTGATGTTCTCGAAAATACTGATCGCCAATCGCGGCGAGATTCTGCGGCGTGTCTGCCGCACGCTCGATGGAATGGGCATTGCCGCTGTGGCGGTCTATTCGGAAGCTGACAAATTCGCGCCCGCCGTGCTGGCGGCGGTGAATCGGTTGCCATCGGCCCCGCGCCAGCGGCGGAAAGCTATCTCAACATCGATGCCATCATCGCGGCCTGTAAAAAGACCGGCGCCGAGGCTGTGCATCCGGGTTATGGATTCCTTTCCGAGCGCGTCGAATTCGCAGAAAGGCTGGAGGCGGCCGGGATCAAATTCATCGGCCCGGCGCCTGCGCATTTGCGCGATTTCGGGTTGAAGCACACGGCGCGCGCCTTGGCGGCCAAAGCCGGCGTGCCGATGCTGCCCGGCTCCGGCCTGCTGCCGGACGAAGCGGCGGCGCTGCAGGAGGCGGAGCGGATCACCTATCCGGTGATGCTGAAAAGCTCGGCAGGCGGCGGCGGCATTGGCATGGTGCTGTGCCATGATGCGGCGGAGCTGGCGGAGAAATTTGCCTCCGTCGCCCGCCTCGCGGTCAATAATTTCGGCAATGCGGCGTTGTTCCTCGAAAAATACGTGGCCCGCGCGCGCCATGTCGAGGTGCAGATTTTCGGTGACGGCAAGGGCGATGTCGTTTCCCTCGGCACGCGGGATTGCTCGCTCCAACGCCGCAACCAGAAAGTGGTCGAGGAAACGCCTGCTCCGGGAATTCCGCAGCAAACGCTGGCCGCCCTGGAAGAGGCCGCGGTGGCGCTGGCCAAATCCGTGGCTTATGAATCCGCCGGCACGGTGGAATTCGTTTATGATTCCGACACGCAAAAATTCTACTTCCTGGAGGTGAACACGCGCCTGCAGGTGGAGCATGGCGTGACCGAGGCGGTCTACGGTGTCGATCTGGTCGAATGGATGATCCGCCAGGCGGCCGGCGAATTCGTGCTGCCGGCGCAGGAAAGCCTGGTGGCGGAGGGCGCTGCGGTTGAAGCACGGATTTATGCGGAAATCCCGTCGGAAAATTTCCGCCCCGCCTCAGGCACGATCATCCAGTACACACCGCCGCAAGGGCTGCGTGTGGATGATTGGGTGGAAACCGGCACTGAGGTTTCGCCTTATTACGACCCGATGCTGGCCAAGTTCATCGCCACCGGCGCCACGCGCGCGGAGGCAGTCGCTGCCTTGCGTGCGGGGCTCGGCCAGGCGGAGATCAGCGGCATCGAGACGAATGCCGATTATTGCCGTGAAATTCTGGCTTTGCCCGAATTCGAGTCGGGCGAGATGACCACCCGTACGCTCAGCCGCTTCGATTATGTGCCGAACACGGTTGCCGTGCTCGATGGCGGCGCGCAGTCATCGTTGCAGAGTTTGCCGGGGCGTCTCGGCTTCTGGGAAGTCGGCATTCCGCCTAGCGGGCCCATGGATGATAAGAGTTTTGTCGCCGCTAACCTCCTGCTCGGCAACGCGCCCGGCGAGACGGCGCTGGAACTCACTTTGATCGGTCCGACGTTGAAATTCGCGCATGATGTGACGATCGCGCTGACCGGCGCGGAGATGGAAGCGCTGCTCGACGATGTTGCCGTTCCTTACAATCGGGCGGTGCTTGCGCGCGCGGGGCAGGTGCTGGCGCTTGGGGCCATTGCCGGTGCCGGTCAGCGCACTTATCTGGCCGTGGCGGGCGGCTTCGCGGCGCCGGACTATCTGGGCTCCACCGCCACCTTCACGCTCGGCGGTTTCGGCGGCCATTCGGGTGCGGCTTTGCGCGCGGGCGATACGCTGCGGCTGAAGGCGCCTGAGACGGCTACTCGCTCCGGTACGCCGGAACTGGCCGTGCTGACCCATGAATGGATCTTGCAGGTACGAAACGGTCCGCATCAGGCGCCGGATTTCTTCAAGCCGTCCGATATAGAAACCCTGTTCTCTTCAACCTACGAGGTTCACCATAACTCGGCGCGCACCGGCATCCGCCTGATCGGCCCCAAGCCGGAATGGGCGCGCGCGGATGGTGGTGAGGCGGGGCTGCACCCGTCGAACATCCACGACAATGCTTATGCGGTCGGCGCCATCGATTTTACCGGCGACATGCCGATTCTGCTGGGGCCGGACGGGCCTTCGCTCGGCGGGTTCGTGTGCCCGGCCGTTGTTACCAAGGATGATCTTTGGAAGCTCGGCCAGTTGAAACCCGGCGACAAGGTGCGTTTCGTCGCGGCGGATAATTCCCCCGCGATCATCGCCACGCATGGCGACGTGGTCATCCGTCAGGCGGGAGATGAGGATATCCTCATCGAATTCGGCGAAATGGTGCTGGATTTCGAGCTGCGTCTGCGGGTTCAGGCGCTGCGCGAAGCGCTGGCACGGGAAGCCGTTCCCGGCATCATCGATCTCACGCCGGGCATTCGCAGTCTGCAGATCCATTTCGATGTCGCTCTGATCTCGCGTGCCGCGGTGATGGCGGTGGTGGGGCGCGTCCTTCCCACGTTGCCGGCACCGGAAGAGATGGTGGTGAAAAGCCGTATTCTGTATCTGCCGCTCTCCTGGAACGATCCGCAGATTCAGCTCGCGATGCGGAAATATCAGGAGACGACACGGCCGGACGCCCCCTGGTGCCCGGACAATATCGAGTTCATCCGCCGGGTTAACGGGCTGGATAGTCTCGATGACGTGAAGCGTATCGTTTTCGATGCTTCCTATGTCGTTCTGGGGCTGGGCGACGTCTATCTTGGCGCGCCGGTGGCAACACCTTACGATCCGCGCCACCGTCTGGTGACCACGAAATATAACCCGGCCCGGCCTTGGACGCCGCAAAATGCCGTCGGCATTGGCGGCGCGTATATGTGCATCTATGGCATGGAAGGGCCGGGCGGTTATCAGCTGTTCGGGCGTACGATCCAGGTCTGGAACACGCATCGCGAAACGCCGCCTTTCGCGCCGGGCCATCCGTGGCTGCTGCGCCATTTCGACCAAATCAGGTTCTTCGAAGTCTCGACCGAAGAGCTGGCGCAGGCGCGCGAGCAATTCCTGCACGGCAAATACGAAATCCGCATCGAGGAGACGGAATTCTCGCTCGGCGCCTACAAGGCGTTCTGTACGGAGAATGTCGGGTCCATCGACTCGTTCCAATCTGTGCAGCGTGCGGCCTTTGCCGCTGAGCGTGCGGACTGGGCCGCCAAGGGGCTGAACCGCTTCGAGGAGAAAGAGGCGCCGCCACCGCAGGAGGAAACGCCGCTCGGGGCCGGTGCGCGCGCCATCGCCGCACCCGTTCCCGGCAGCGTATGGCAGATCCTCGTCGGCCAAGGTGACCAGGTGCAGGCGGGCGACACGCTGATGCTGCTGGAATCCATGAAAATGGAGGTGCGGGTGATCGCCGCTGCCTCCGGCACGATCCAATCCATCAATGCCGAGCCGGGCCAAGCGGTCCGCGCCGGCCAGCGTCTCGGAGTCATTGCCATATGATCCCTACTTTGCTTGAAATTTCGACCATCCACGCCGCCTACCGTGCCGGCACGCTGACACCCCGCGCGCTGATGGAGGCGTTGCTTCGCCGGATTGACGATTATCCGGACAAGGCCGTGTTCATCACGCGTGTGCCCGTGGGCGATGTGCTGGCGCAGGCGGACGCGCTGGACATGGCGGCGATGGAGCGGATGCCGCTGTTCGGCATTCCTTTCGTGGTGAAGGACAATATCGATGTTGCCGGCCTGCCGACCACGGCGGCCTGCCCGGACTTTGCTTTTACGCCCGATGCGGATGCGGTGGTGGTCGCGCGCTTGCGCGCGGCCGGGGCAATTCTGCTCGGCAAGACCAATCTCGACCAGTTCGCGACGGGGCTGAACGGAACGCGTTCGCCCTATGGCGCGCCGCGCTCGGTGCTCAATGCGGATTATGTTTCCGGCGGCTCCTCCTCCGGTTCCGCCGTTGCGGTTGGCGCGGGGCTGGCGGTGTTTTCGCTGGGAACGGACACGGCAGGTTCGGGCCGCGTTCCGGCCATGTTCAATAACCTCATCGGCCTGAAGCCCAGCATTGGCCGCATTCCCGCCACGGGTGTGCTGCCGGCATGCAAAACACTCGACTGTGTCAGTGTGTTCGCCAACAGCGCGGCGGATTCCATGCGCGTGCTGCAGGCGGCGGAAGGGGCGGATGAGGGCGATGCCTATTCCCGCGCACCGGCGGAAAAAACCCTGCCCACCGTGCCGCGCATTGGGGTTCTTGCGCCGGACGCGCGCGATTTTGCCGGCGATGCGGCCAACGCGGCCTTGTATGACGCAGCCATCGCCAAGGCGCGGTCCTTGGGGTGGGACGTGCAGTTTTTCGACTATGCGCCGTTCAAGGACATTGCCGCCGCACTTTATGGCGGGCCGTTCGTTGCCGAGCGCCTGGCGGCGGTGCGGGCATTTTTTGAAGCTTCGCCGGATGCGTTCGATCCCACGGTGCGGAGCATCATCGGCGGTGCGCAGAAATTCACGGCGGCTGATCTCTTTGCCGAAATCTACCGGATCCAGGCGCTTCGCCGTGTCGCGCAGCGCGAACTGGAAAAGCTTGATGCTCTGTTGCTGCCGACCGCGCCGACAAGTTTCACGGTCGAACAGATGCTGGCGGAGCCGATCAAGGCCAATGCCACGCTGGGGCTGTACACGAATTTCGTGAATATTCTCGATCTCGCCGCCATCGCTTTGCCGGCCGGTTTCACGCCGGACGGCCTGGCTTTCAGTGTCTCGCTCGTTGGGCCGGCATTTTCTGAAAGCTCGCTCAGCGCCTTTGCGGATAGGCTGCATGCAGCACTTGGCGCGGGCTCCGGGCCGGGCAAGATTGTTCCCTCCTCGCGCGTGGTGGCGCCGAAACCGGAAGAGGTCACGCTCGTCGTCGCCGGTGCGCATCTCTCCGGCATGGCGCTCAATCATGAGCTGACGGCACTCGGGGCGCGCCTGATTTCTGCCGCCAAAACAGCGCCCGGCTACAGGCTGTTTGCCCTGGCCACCACGCCGCCCAAGCCTGGCCTGGCGCGCGCGCCGGATTTCGCCGGGCAGGGGATCGATGTGGAGCTCTGGTCGCTAACGCCTGAGGCGTTCGGGAAATTCGTCGCCGCACTGCCGGAGCCGATGGGCATCGGCAAGGTCCGGCTCGCCGATGGCAGCGTGCATCCCGGGTTTCTGTGTGAAGCCTGCGCGCTGGAAAATGCCGCCGACATCACCGCCTATGGCGGTTGGCGCGCCTACCGTGCGGCTTTGGGGTAGGAAGTAGGGAAAGGCTACTTTTTGTGAACAAAAAGTAGCAAAAAAACTTTATGAATTTGGGCCGTGCTGGTTTCGCTGCCACCGGCCCAAACTAACAAAAATTTTTGCGCCGCTTTTTTTAAAAAGCGGCCGCTTTCTTTATGATGCTAAGCGGCGTTTCACACGCGAAACCATGTGTGAGCGTTTTGTTTGCACGGCGCTGCTCAAATATCGCTCACCATGGTTTAATTCTAAACATTCAGGTGAAATGTCTGGACGTTTTAACGTCACATTGTCTTGACGAGTTTTGTTAAACAACCGTTTAATGAGATCGTTCAGGATTGTTTCCTGGATGAAAATGAAAAGCTCTTGGCTAGCGTGAAGGGTTTGGCAACGTGGTGCGGATGAAATGCCGTCTCGACTGGTTCATGATTTCCACCTGTGGCGAAGTGCTGGACCTGTCAGCATTTACGCCTGCGCAACGGCGTGGCTTCAAATGTTCGGAATAAAAGCTCTCTGCTGCGGCGAGGCAATCCTCGAGAATTCTGGCGCTGCTGGCGTCGTTCTTGCTTGATCTAAAGGGCCTATTTTTCAAATCATAATCTTCAACTTCGAGGTCTTCATGAAGCGGTCTTTTAAATTGGCGACCATGTTCACGGCTGCAGCTTTGATGCTCGGCTCAGCCTTTGCCCAGGCCAAGGCGGAAACACCGCTCAGGATCGGCTTCTCCGACTGGCCGGGCTGGACGCCGTGGCAGATCGCCGTCGATAAAGGCTGGTTCAAGCAGGCTGGTGTCGATGTTGATATGCAATGGTTCGACTACTCCGCCTCTTTGGATGCCTTCGCCGCCGGCAAGCTGGATGGCGATTTGATCGCCACGGGCGACGGCCTCGCTTTGGGTGCCAATGGCGCCAAGAATGTCTTGATCATGCTTACCGACTATTCGAGCGGTAATGATCAGATCGTTGCCAAGCCGGGCATCACCAGCATCAAGCAGCTGGCCGGGCAAAAAGTCGGTATCGAGGTCGGGCTGGTCGACCATCTGCTGCTCGAGCATGCGCTTGAGGTCAACGGCATGTCGCCGAACTCGATCACTTTGGTGAACACGGTTACCAATAACACGCCGCAGGTCCTGGGCTCCGGTTCGGTGGCGGCCGTCGGCATGTGGCAGCCCGTCGCCGACCAGGCGCGCATGGCTCTGCCCGGCTCGCGGGCGATCTATACTTCGGCTCAGGCGCCGGGGCTGATCTTCGACGGTTTGGCGGTCTCGCCGCAGAGCCTGGCGGAGCGCCCGCAGGATTGGGCCAAGGTCATCCAGGTCTGGTACCGCGTGCTCGATTATCTGAACAACCCGAAGACGCGTGCTGATGCATTGCGGATCATGGCCGCGCGCGATGGCGTGTCGCCGCAACTCTATGTCCGCTACGTCAAGGGGACGCATCTGCTCAGCGTCACGGAAGATAAGGCGGCGTTCGTGAAGGCCAGCGCGCTCTCCTCCATCTATGGTTCGGACGTGAATGCGGATGCCTTCGATGTCGCCAACGGCGTTTACAAAACTCACCAGGACGTTAACGATTTTATCAATCCTTCGTTGATGGTCGCGTATAAGGGAAATCACTGAGTGTTGACTGTTTCGGAAGCCGCCCTGTCTTCGGCCTCCGATGTCGCAACTGTCGAGGCCGCACCCGGACAATGGTTCCGGGTGCGTGCGCCGCTTTCGCGTCGTTTGAGGTTGATCCTTGCCGTCTGCTCGTTCCTACTGCCGCTCGCCCTCTGGTCCGCGGTCAGCTACGTGCCTTCGATCTGGCATCCTGATGTTCTGATTTCAGACCCTGGCGATGTGGATTATTTCCTGCCGGGCATGCGGGTCAGCAAAGCCACCTTCGCGCAAGAGCTCGAAAACGCCAAGGTCAACCATACCATGGCGCCGCAGGGCACGCCGTGCAATCCGGTCTATCTGCCGGCGCCTGGCGCCGTGATTGCGGCCTTTTACACCTCCTTCACCACGCCGCCGGCCGATCAGGATGGTCTGTGGCTGCATCAGAGCCTTTGGCAAAGCATCCAGACCATTTTCTGGGGGTTCGTCATCTCCTCGATCATCGGTGTGCCGCTCGGCATTCTTTGCGGCGCGCATAGCGGTGTCGCGCGGCTGGTCGAGCCGATCGTGGAATTCTTCCGCTATCTCCCGGCTCCGGCCTTCGGCACGTTGGCCGTGGCGGTGCTCGGTATTTATGCCGGGCCGAAGATCGCCATCATCGTCATAGGCACGCTGTTCCAGCAGATTCTCATTATCGCCAACACCACGCGCAAGGCCGATTTTTCCCTGGTGGAGGCTGCCCTCACGCTGGGCACGAAAAATCTCCGCCTGCTCACCCGGGTCATCATCCCGAGCATGTTGCCGGATCTGTACCGCGATCAGCGGATTTTGCTCGGCTGGGCCTGGACCTATCTGATCGTCGCGGAACTGGTCGGCGCCACCACGGGCATTTCGCTCTTCATCACCCAGCAAGCGCGCTATCAGCATTATGCCAATGTCTATGCCGCGATCGCCATGATCGGCATTCTCGGTCTGGGAACCGATCTCATTCTCGCTGCCCTCGGCCGCAAGCTCTTTCCCTGGGACCGTGGCGCCTGATGCGCTGCCAAAAGGACTAACTGAATGCCCGATTTCATTTCCGATCCTGGAAAGCCACAGAATAGCATCTCCTATCTTGACCAATCCGAGGCGGTGAAAGCGCGCCTGGACCGGATGAAGGCGCGTGACGTCATTCTTCAGGTCGAGGGGCTGACGAAGAAATTCCAGACAGGCAAGAGTGAGGTGACGGCGCTGGATCGCGTCTCCTTCAAGACCCACCGGCGCGAATTCCTCTGCATTGTCGGCCCCTCGGGCTGCGGCAAATCCACGCTGGTGCGGATTCTCGCGGGGCTGGAAGAGGCCAGCGGCGGCCAGGTGCTACTCGATGGCCATCCGGTGAAAGGGCCGGGGCGCGAGCGCGGCATGGTCTTTCAGGGCTATACGCTTTTCCCCTGGCTTACCGTGCGCCGCAACGTGATGTTCGGGCTGCTGATGAACAATGTCAGTCGCGCCGATGCCAGGAAGCAGGCGGATGAATGGCTGAGCCTGATCGGCCTCGAGAAATTCGCCGATGCCTACCCGCACCAGCTTTCGGGCGGCATGAAACAGCGCGTCGCCATCATTCGCGCCCTCGTCAACCGGCCGCGCATCCTGCTGATGGATGAGCCTTTTTCGGCGCTCGATGCCCAGACGCGCGCGCGGATGCAGTCCTATCTTCTTGAAATCTGGAAGAAGGTGGACATCACCGTGGTATTCATCACGCATGACCTGGACGAGGCCGTGTTCCTCGCGGACCGGATCCTTGTCCTCTCCGCGCATCCGGGCCGGCTTCAGGAACTGATCGAAGTGCCCATCGAGCGCCCGCGCCGCTCTGAACAACTCTCCGGCGCGGAATTTGCAGCCACGAAAGCGCGGCTGGAAGCGCTGATCCATCCTCCCTCCGCCCAGCACGGGGATGAGGAGGAGGCCTATCCATCGGTTCCGCTGTTGAGCGACGTGCGCGACGAAGTGGAGTAAGGGGAAGAAGAAAGAGAGCCGCTTTTTGAAAAAAGCGGCGCAAAAACTTTGTTAGACTCTGGGGCGGTGGCGGCGAAACCAGCACGGCCCAAATTAATAAAGTTTTTTTGCTTCTTTTTGTTCACAAAAAGAAGCCTTTCTTACTTGTTGCGCGGCCCCGCCGCTGTGTGCGTGCGGAGGCGGAAGAGGCGGAGATCATCATTACCGTGACCGGCCTTGATAACGTCACGTCGCAAATCGTGCATGCCAGTGCGACCTATGGGCCGGAGACGATCCTGTGGCATCGCCGCTTCGCCAATATCGTCGGCTACACGAATGACGGGCGGCGCGTGATCGATTATCGGCGCTTCCACGCGACGAAAGCCAGCGAACAGGCTGCCTCGCCGGGCCGATCCCGGCGGACCGTCAAGCCGTTGCCCCGCTGGCGCAGGCCATGAGCGTGTGAATTTCCTGAACATAACATAGCTCCATGGCAGTCCCCGCCGATGCATTATCCAGGCGGTGGAATGTTACGGCCCTCATATTGTGTGCCGCTGTCCGCCGGGCTCTTTGGGATGCTCTTCTCGTCAATCCGCTTCTGAGCCCTGTCGCGGGCTTGTTTTTGCGCCGTCTAACCTCAAGTCAGCCAGCCAAGGCCCGAAAGGGAGCAACCTTTGGTTGAATTATTGACATGGTTACACGTGTAGGAGATTTTAGTAGAATGAAACTATTGGCGCGCGCTTTGTTTTTGATGTCGAATCTAGCGATCGGCTTGACCGCTGCGATTGCGATTTCATCGCCCGTCATGGCGGCTGACTATCCGTCACCGAAAGCGGGGGACTGGATCGCCCATGATTTCAGATTTCACGACGGCGAGGTGCTGCCGACGGTGAAACTCCATTACATTACGATCGGCAACCCGTCGGGCGCGCCCGTGCTGATCCTGCACGGCACATTCCAGACCAGCCAGAGCCTGCTGACCCCGAATTTTGCCGGTGCGCTGTTCGGTCCTGGCGAGCCGCTCGATGCGCGCAAATATTTCATCATCATCCCCGATGTACTTGGCGGCGGCGGTTCCACCAAGCCATCCGATGGGCTGCGCATGAAATTTCCCAAATATGATTATACCGACGTCGTGAATGCCGAATACGCGCTCGTGCATGACGGGTTGGGCATCAAGCATCTGCGGCTGGTCATGGGGCATTCGATGGGCGGGATGGAAACCTGGCTCATGGGTGAGGACTATCCAGCCTACATGGATACGCTGGTACCGATGGCGGCTACGCCCGGGGCGATCAGCGGGCGGAACTGGATGATGCGCCGGGTGCTGATCGACGCGATCGAGTCGGATCCGTCCTGGGATAACGGCGATTACAAGACCGAGCCGAAGGCCCTGCATGTCGACACGTTGATGTTCGCCACAGCGACGAATGGCGGCACCCTGGCCGATCAGGCGCAGGCGCCGACCAGCGCGCTGGGCGATGCTCTGCTGGCCAAGGAATTGGCCGCGCCGTTTCATATCGACGCTGATGATGAGGTTTTTCAGGTCGGCGCGGCGCGCGACTATGACCCGATGCCTGGCCTCGCGAAGATTTCCGCGCCGGTTCTAACGATCAATTCCGCGGATGATGAACGCAATCCGACGGAAACCGGTTTGATGGCGGCAGGTCTGCGTCATGTGCGTGAGGCGCATTTCCTGCTGATTCCGGCGAGCACGCAGACGCATGGTCATAATACGATGCTCTACGCCCATTTCTATGCCGCGCAACTGGCCGCCTTCCTGGCTAGCGCGCCGCAACGCAACTCCTAAGCTGGCGGAATATGTTCGAGGCGGGGAAGGCGGCATGCACGAAAGCGCGCGTGCCGTCTTTTTCGTATCAAGGGGCTGTCCGCCATCGCCCACCGGCTCGGCTCAATGATGAGCACGAGCGCTTTCTGCAGGACTAGCCTAAATATGAAACATATTCCGATCTTTGGTAAGATAGCGTCGATACTTGCCGTCTTTGGTATTTTCGTTGTCTTTACGGCCTTCTACGCGACCAGCCAGATGCGCGACATCAATAATGGCTATGTAGGCCTGAGAAACGGCGCGACGGATGCACTGAGACAGATCACCAGGGCCGATGTCGATGCCGAGGTCATTCACGCGGACATTGCCCAGCTCATGATCGAGGCAACACCGGCCGGCGAGCAGTTGCAGCTGGGGCGTGTTACCGATTACCGCTCGCGCTTCAATGAGTTTATCGATGAGGCCATCAGTGATGATCCTGCTGAAAGTGCCGAGCTGGGCTCGCTTAAAACTGACCTGTCCCAGGTTGTCGATGACGATTGCGGACCCGCCATTAGCCTTGCCAGGAACGCCAATTCTGCGGATGCACTCAGCGATCAGGCTTTGTTTACCCAGCAATGCGCAGCGCATTTCGGTGACCTCCGGACCGACATCATGACCGTGAACGGCCATATTGCCAGTGCCGAGACCGCCGGCGTGTCCTCGCTGACCGCGGCCACGTCCCGCACCATCTGGGTGACATTTGCCGCCATTCTCGGCGGTCTGATCGTGATTGCGATTGCCGCCTTCTTTGCCATCCGGAGCTGGATCACCTCGCCGGTGAGCGGGCTGCAGGGGGTCATGGATCGGCTGTCCGGCGGCGATCTGCACGCTAAGGTCATCGGCGCCGACCGCAAGGACGAAATCGGCGGCATGGCGCGCGCAGTGCAGGTCTTCAAGGATGCCGGCATCGAGAAGCAGCAGCTGGAAGCGGAGACCGCGGCGCAGCGCCAGGTCGTCGAGGCCGAGCGCCAGCGCCAGGAAGCCGAGCGCGCGGCCGCCGCCAAACAGCAGGAATTCGTGGTGCATTCCGTCGCCACGGGGCTGGAGAAACTCTCCTCCGGCGATCTGCTGTTCCGCCTGACCACGGTATTCGGCGACGATTACGAGAAGCTGCGCAACGATTTCAACGCGGCGATGGGCAAGCTGCAGGAGACGATGCAGGCGATCGCCACCAATACCCAGGGCGTGCGCTCGGGCGCCGAAGAAATCACCCAGGCCTCGGATGATTTGTCGCGCCGTACCGAGCAGCAGGCGGCGAGCCTGGAAGAAACCGCGGCGGCGCTCGATGAGATCACCGCAACGGTGCGCCGCACCGCCGAGGTGGCGAACGAGGCGCGCGCGCTGGTTTCGACCTCGCAGAGCGATGCCGAGCGTTCCGGCGAAGTGGTACGCCAGACGGTCGGCGCCATGGACGGC
This sequence comes from uncultured Pseudomonadota bacterium, assembly GCA_963798115.1. Taxonomy (GTDB): domain Bacteria; phylum Pseudomonadota; class Alphaproteobacteria; order Acetobacterales; family Acetobacteraceae; genus Acidocella. The sequence goes on along the minus strand of CAWCRT010000006.1, from coordinate 269,854 downwards.
ATCGAAAGCTCGTCCAAGCAGATCGCCAACATCATCGGCGTGATCGACGAGATCGCCTTCCAGACCAACCTGCTGGCGCTCAACGCCGGCGTGGAAGCGGCGCGCGCGGGCGATGCCGGACGCGGCTTCGCGGTGGTGGCGACCGAAGTGCGGGCACTCGCGCAACGCTCGGCCGATGCCGCGAAAGAGATCAAGGCGCTGATCTCGGCCTCGACGCAGCAGGTCGATACCGGCGTGAAACTGGTGAGCGAGACCGGCCAGGCGCTCGGGCGCATCGTCACGCAAGTCGGCCAGCTCAACAGCCTGGTGACGGAGCTCGCGGCTTCGGCCAAGGAACAATCCACCGGCCTCGGCGAGGTGAACACGGCGGTGAACCAGATGGACCAGGTGACGCAGCAGAACGCGGCGATGGTCGAGCAGGCGACGGCGGCGAGCCACGGGCTTTCCGGCGAAGCCCAGGAACTCGCCCGCCTGGTCGGCGGGTTCCGCATCGGCGAAGGCGTGGCCGCACCGGTGCTCAAGCGCGCCGCGCCCAAGGCCGCGCCGAAGAAGCGCGTCGTGAATGCTTCATCCCGCAAGGTCGCCCTGCTGCCGCGCCAGGATGAGCCGGTCGCGGCGGATGAGTGGAGCGAATTCTGATTTCGCAATGACAATCAGCGCGAATGGCTTTGAATATTCGGGCCATTCGCGAAATCAGGGGTGGATTTCATCCACCCCACCTCATCCAGCATAGACGCCGCGCTTGCGGCCGATCCTGGCCGGCCTATTGGCCGTGCAGCGTGCCAAAAATCACCTGATAGCTGGCAGTGCAGCCGGATTCAAACTGCCTCAGCACAAGGCGGAGCTGTGCAGGGCTGAGCGGTCTGTGGCCCGGCGCCGGCAGGCCAGCGCCGAGCGTTTTCACAGAGCGGAGAAAGGCCAGGCCATTGGCGTGGCGATCCCGGATAGTTTCGACCTCGATCGTGCCGGCATGGCAAGACGGCCAGGTGAAGCGATCCGCCGACGGGTAGGCATGGAGCCCGGACCGAAGCCCCAATATCTCATGGGCGGCGCGCCATTCGGCAAAACTCTCGGCGCCGAGCGTGGCGAAGGCAAATCTTCCGTCGGGGACGAGCAGATCTGCCAGCCGGGCGATACCTCTGCGCAGATCGGTGAACCATTGGAGGGCCAGCGAGGAGGCGATGAGCTCGAATTTGCCGAGCGCAGCATCAGGGCTTTCGCCATCCATGCGCCGGTAACTGGCGCGGGTGCCAAGGCGCAGTCTGGCGCGTTCCAGCATGACAGGAGAAATATCCGTGAGGACCAACTCCGCCTCGGGATAAAGTTCCGCCAGATGCGCGCTAAGCAGCCCGGTGCCGCAGCCGATTTCCAGGATGCGTTTTGGCGCGCAGGGTCGGGCGGCGATGCGCAGGGCCAGAAGCTGCGCAACCTGCCGCTGCACGCCGGCCACATGATCATATCCCGTCGCGCCCGCGGAAAATGATGCCGCGATGCGCTGTTTCATATCCGTGGGGAGATTGGCGTGGCCCATGGTCCGGCACATGAACGTTTCGTCTGGCGTACACAAGGGCAGGGGATGCTATTGACGTTCCTATGGTGGGAACCTCTAGCACAACAAGCACTCCGATTTGCGAGCCTTCTGCTGGAATAACTGATATGCCTCTTCATCTTTCCCGCCGTTCCCTGCTGGCCGGCGGCGCCATGGCGAGCGCTTTGCCTCTGCTGCCGGTTCAGGCGGCCAGCGCGGCTCCCGCAACGTCCCCGGCCCGCCGGCTTACCGCCGGCACGCGTATCCTCGAAGTGAACGGCCGTGCCGCGAAAATATTCGGCATCACGAACGAGACCGGGCAGCCGGGCCTCACGCTGGCACCCGGCGAGCGTTTTCACGTCGCCCTCGCCAATCAAATTGCCGGGCCCACGATCATTCACTGGCACGGACAACTTCCGCCATGGCAGCAGGATGGGTTCCCATGGTCGCAAATCCCTGAGGTTCTTCCCGGGGCAACCCAGATCTATGATTTCAGCCCCATCGCCGGCACCTATTGGATGCACTCGCATGAAGGCCTGCAGGAGCAGAGCCTGATGACGGCGCCTTTGATCGTTCATAGCGCGGACGATCTGCGCGAGGATCGTCAGGAAGTCGTGCTGCTGCTCCATGATTTCAGCTTCACGGCGCCGGATGAGTTGCTGGCGCGGCTGACGGGGCAGACCGTGCCCGCCGTTAACGCGATGGTGCACGAAACAGAGAATGTGAGCGCGCCGGTCGGCGGCCGGATGCCCGCATCCGCTTCCGGCAGTATGCCAGGCATGGCCGGCATGGCACAGGGCGCTATGGGCGGAATGGCGGGGATGATGTCGGGCGGCATGGGGATGGATCTGAACGACATCGATTATGACGCGTTCCTTGCCAATGACCGCACCCTTGCAGACCCGGAAATGGTGCGGGTGGCGCGCAGCGGGCGCGTGCGGCTGCGGGTGATCAATGGCGCGTCCTCGAGCCAGTTCTGGCTCGATCTCGGCGCGCTGAACGGGCGCGTGGTGGCGGTGGACGGCCATGGGGTCCATCCGGTTGGCGGTTCCGTGTTTCCGATCTCGATGGCCCAGCGGATGGATATTCTGCTCGATCTGCCCGGCCCCGGTGCGTTCCCGATCTTCGCCCGTCTGGAAGGTTCACGGCGCCGCACGGGCATTGTGCTGGCAACCCAAGGCGCGCCGATTGCGCGCATTGCGGAGACCGGCTTGGATCAGGCACCGCCGGTCGGCAATTCTCTCGAAACCCGGCTCTCGGCGGTCGAACCCCTGGTGCAGCGTCAGCCCGATCTCGTGCGCCGGATCGTCCTGTCGGGAAGCATGACGCCTTACCGCTGGTCGCTGAACGGCGATGAATGGCCAAACATCACGCCATTGATGCTAACGAAGGGCCAGCGCGTGGAGATCGAACTCGGCAATCACACAATGATGGCGCATCCGATGCATCTGCACGGGCACGTTTTCCAGGTGATCGCGGTGAACGGCGCCCCGATCAACGGAGCGGTTCGCGATACGGTGATCGTCCCGAGTATGGGCAGCGTGCGGATCGCGTTCAATGCCGATAATCCGGGGCGGTGGGCCTTCCATTGTCATAATCTCTACCACATGATGACAGGCATGATGACGGAATTCCGTTATCGTGACATCGTCGTTTGAAGCAGGCGTTACCGCCTGGGCCAAGGCGCGGATCAGGCGTCATTTTCGATCCGCTCGATCTCCGGCCAGACGCGTTTGAATATTTCACCCCGCATTAGCCGCTCCTCATGAGAGCCTTCGCCGTAATCGGGGTGGAGGGCTTTCACGACGATATTGCGCAGCCGCGTGAATCTGCGCCGATAATGCGCCTCATGGGGCGGAGGCGGGGGCTCGTTCAAAGCGCGCCGATCCTCCAGTTCGCGGTCGAGGGCGGCTGTTGCCGCCTTCAGCGCGTCGATCTCTGCCTGCATTTCGGCACTGCGTGTCTGGCCGGATCGCGCGAGGTCCCGCCACCGGTCCCGCTGGGTTTCCATGTCTGCGAGCCTGGCCAGCGTTTCGCTGAGCGCCGTCTGGATTTCATGGGGGATGGAAAGCGGCCGGGCAGGCGGCTGAAGACGGATAAGAAGGCGCCCAGGCAGATCGGGGCTGGCGCGGAAAAACCGTGCGAGCGCGGCATATGATCGTTCTGTGGAAAACCGCCAATTCATGATCGTAATCAGGAGCAACTTCTGCTTATGCCGCCCCGCGCCTATAAGGCCGCCGCATAAATTGCAACCTTAGGTTATTGGGTGTCGCGCGCCGGGCTTATTTGGGTCAGCCGGCGGCGGTGGATGCGTCATAAGCCCGGTGCGGCAGATCCGTCACCAGCATGCAGCCCGGCGCATGGGCCAGGAAGAAGGGGAGGCGGGCATGCTGAAGTGCCGCCTGGCTCGTCACGCCGCAGGCCCAGAACAGCGGCACCTCCTCCGGTTCGACCGGCACCGCATCGCCGTAATCGGGCCGGGACAGATCGCTGATGCCGATCGCGGCGGGATCGCCGGCATGCACCGGCGCGCCATGCATCTGCACGAAACGGCCAGAGATCGCGGCCGCACGCGCTGCGTTCCCGGCCGAAAACGGCCGCATCGAGACCACCAGCGGTCCGCCGAACGGTCCGACCGGCTTGGTTTGCAGCGCGGTGCGATACATGGCCACATTGCGTCCGAGGCGGACATGGCGCAGCTCCAGCCCTTCCTCCATGAGCGCGTGCTCGAAGGTGAAAGAGCAGCCGATGGCAAACGTCACCAGATCGTCGCGCCATAGGCTGGCCACATCGGTCGGTTCATCGGTGAAAACGCCGTCGCGGTAGACACGATAGAGCGGCAGATCGCGGCGGATGTCGATGCCCTGGCCGAGCGTTGGCAAAGACGGGTCGCCCGGTTCGCTCATCGCCAGCACCGGGCAGGCCTGGTCGTTCAGCGCGCAGAATTCGGCAAAGAGCTTGGCCTGCTCGGCCGGCAGGATGGCGATGTTGGCCTGCACGAAATCCGGGCGCGGCGCCGCTGGTCGAGCCGCAATTCTGCCCGGCCCGCGCGGCGAGGCGGACGGTGGCGGCTTCGGTCTGGCGCAGTTCTTCAGGCATCGTTCAATCCTCACTATCTGATGATGGAACGCGGGCGTTCCTGACGATACCAGACTACACGGTGCCTCCGATCCCACAACTTGCGGTTCGCGCGGCCGCTCCCTGGCAGCCGGGATTTGGCGGCGCTAGGCTGCCTGCATGACGCGGTTCCTGGGACTGGAGGATTTTATCGATTGCCACCGGCGGCTCTTCATTCTGACCGGTGCCGGCTGCAGCACGAACTCGGGCATACCCGACTATCGCGATGCCGAGGGGCGGTGGAAGCGCGCGCAGCCGATGAGTTACCAGGCCTTCATGGGCGATCCGGCGGCGCGCCGGCGTTATTGGGCGCGCAGCCTGATCGGCTGGAGCCGCTTCATCCACGCCCGGCCGAACGGCGCTCATCGCGCGCTGGCTTGCCTGGAGGCGATGGGCCGGAGCGAGCTGCTGCTGACCCAGAATGTCGACCGGCTTCATCAGGCGGCGGGCAGCACAAGCGTGATCGACCTGCATGGGAGGCTCGATCTGGTCCGCTGCGTAGGATGCGAGCGGCTTTTGCCGCGCGCCGCGTTTCAGGATGAACTCAGCCGGCTCAACCCGTCATGGCTCGGCCTGGAGGGGAGACAAGCCCCGGATGGCGATGCGGATATCGACAATGCTGTCTTCTCCTCGTTCCTCGTCCCGCCTTGCCTTCATTGCGGCGAGGTCCTGAAGCCCGAAATCGTGTTTTTCGGCGAGAACGTGCCGCGCGCGCGCGTCGATACCGCTTCACGGCATCTCGCCCAGGCTGACGCCATGCTGATCGTGGGCTCTTCCCTCATGGTTTATTCGGGCTTTCGCTTCGTCCAGGCCGCCGCGCGCGCCGGCAAGCCGATCGGCGCCATCAATATCGGCCGGACACGTGCCGATGAATGGCTCTCATTCAAGCTGGAGCAGCGCTGCGACGAGGCGCTGGCCTTCCTGCTCGGCCGCGCATCCACGCCGCCGGTCACCTCGTCAGGAGCGGATCCAGCATTGTGATGTGCGCGCGGACGAAGACCGGGCGCAGATGGAGGGTATCGGCAAATTTCGGCTCGCCGTCGGCGAAGAAGGCCGAGCAGATGGGGCCGGTGCCGCAGACATCGGGCAGCGGGTCCAGCATTTTCGCGCCGGTGCGCCGTGCGATGGCATCGAGATTTTGGCTTATATCCGCTCTGTCGGCCTCGAGAACGGCAACCGGTACGCCCTGCAGAACATCCGGGTCGACTTTGACGCCGGTGAAGGAACGGCTGACCATCTGCTGCGGATCGAAGCGCGGGCTCGCCGGTGCCGGCATGACCAGATACAGCTTGTGCCCGGCCGCGCGCCACCCGGCCATCTCTTTCTCAAGCCCGGTATAAAGGGCCGCGTTCGCCGCCTGGCTGTCATTGAAATAGCCCGGCCAGTATGCCCCTAGCACGATGGTGCTGACCGGCTTTTGCGCGATCACCTGTGCCAGGACCTCCGGCATGTCGTTGCAATCTTTGAACGCCCCGGTCTTCACCACGCCGGGAAAAGGGGCACAGCTTGGTCCCACGACGAACTCGACCATGTGGCGCAGCCGGCCTTCGTCATAGAGCGCCTCGACGCGCGGGCCGTACTGAAAGAGCACGCTGTCGCCGGTGAACAGGATCGGGCTGCCTTGGCCAATCTCGGCGATCGTGATGCCGTCTATGTGGGTGACGCGCATATGCGCCGTCGGCGTGAAGATGCCATCGCGGACCGCGAGGTTGATTTTGCCCGCATCGATCTGGGGCAGGCTGCGGAAGCGGCTGGGCATGCCATGCGCCGCCCAAATGCCCGCGCCGAGGCCGCCGACCAGCAGCATGGCCAAAGCGAGCCCCAGCGTCTTGGCGCGGCGTTGCCCGCCGAAACGCAGCCTCCGCTCAAGCAGGCGGTAGGTCGCCCAGGCGAGCACGAAACTCGCCGCTATGATGCACAGCGCCGGAAAGGTTTTCAGTTCCCGGCCATGATCGAGAAAATACGCATAGGAGATCAATGGCCAGTGCCATAGATAGAGCGGATAGCTGATGGTGCCGATGAAGATTGCGGCGCGGCTCGAAAGCAGGGTGCGATTGATCAGCGCGTTCGGTCCCGCCGCGATCAGCAGCACCGCGCCGGCCACCGGCGCCAATCCCAGCCAGCCGGGAAACACCATGCGCGCGTTGAAGAAAGCAATGCTGCCCAGAATCAGCGCGAAGCCGAGAACCGAGAGGGGGGAGTGCAGCCTTTCGCCGAAGCTGCCCAGGGCCCGTCCGGCCGGTCGGCAGGCGAGCAACGCACCGGCTGTCAGTTCCCAGAAACGTGTCGCCGGTGAGTAAAAATCCGTGATCGGGTCGTTGGCGGCGATGGCCGCGCTTAACAGGAACGAGCCGGCGGCAATCACCGCCATGAACCACAGGCGGTTCAACCGGGTTTTGGATAACAGCCAGAGCGCCACGGGCCAGAGGATGTAATATTGTTCCTCGACGCCCAGCGACCACAGATGCAGGAGCGGCTTGTAAATGGCGGCGCGGTCGAAATAGCCGGCCTCGTTCCATAGCATAAGGTTGGAGATGAATGCGGCGCCGCCGGCGACATCCGCACCGAGCCCGGCGAACTCCTTGGGCAGCAGGACGACGAAGCCGTAGCTTAACGTCGCGAGCAGAACCAGCGCGAGTGCGGGAAAGATGCGCCTGATCCGGCGGCCATAAAACGAAGTGAAGCTGAACCGCCCGGCCTCAAGCTCGTCAAAAATTTGGCCTGAGATCAGAAAACCCGAAATGACGAAAAACACGTCCACACCGATGAACCCGCCGCGCAGCACCGTGGGAAGAGCGTGGTAGATCATCACCGCCAGCACGGCGACGGCGCGCAGCCCGTCAATGTCCGGGCGGTAGCTCATGGGGGTAGCCGCCGCTGGCGTGGCAAGAGGGAGGGGGCTCTTTGGACCCGGGAGATGGCGCGCCAGTTTGGGATGTAGCGATTGCTCTGACATGTGAGGCTTGTGCTTCCTCGTGGTCGGCCTCTGCTTTGGTTTCCGTCTATTGTGGTTGGGTAACAGTTGCTTATCCACAATTATCTGCGGCTGGATAGGCACATTAAGACGGCTCGACGGTACATTCGCGGACGGTCGTTAAACGGGTTAACCAAAAGGCAGGAAATCTATACGGTTGGGCGGGGTCGCGGCCCGAAATCCCTTTGTTCCAGGCGGAAAAAACGCGGCGGTCTGTATCGGCGTGCCATTGATACTGACAGCTATGCTCTGGAATGGCTTGATCTCTCGGGATCGAGGATTACTTGTCGCGTCTAATTGTCTGACGCCAGAGTTCCCATGTCCGAAGTCCAGAGTTTTGCCCCGACCGGCTCCGGCCTGGCCGGGCGCCCGCAGACGGCCGAGCCGCGGATTTCGGGCGCTGCCGCGGTGGTGGCTGCGCCTCCGGTGCCGGCGGCCCCGCCGGCATTGCCCCCTTTCAGCGCGCAAATCGTGATCGGGCTGGTTGGCGTGCTGCTCGCCGTGCTGGTCTCAGGCTTCAACGAGCACGTGATCGAAGTCGAGCTCGGCGACATCCAGGGGGCGATGGGCTTCAGCCACGACCAGGGCTCATGGGTTACTGCCATCTACGAGGCGACCGAGGTGTCCGCCATGGCGTTCGCGCCCTGGTGCGGCATCACCTTCTCGATCCGGCGCTTCGCCATCGCCATGATCGCGCTCTTCGCGTTCATCGGTGCGGTGGCGCCCTACGCGACCGACCTGCCGATGCTGTATGTGCTGCGCGCCGTGCAGGGCTTTGCCGGCGGCACCTTGCCGCCGCTGCTGATGACCGTGGCGCTCCGCTATCTGCCGCCCAAGATCAAAATTCACGGCCTCGGCGCCTATACCCTCACCGCGACTTTCGGGCCCAACATGGGCACGCCGCTCGGCGCCTGGTGCTTCGAATATCTCGGCTGGCATTCGGTGTTCTGGGAGGTGATCCCCTTCAGCCTGATCAGCATCGCGGCCATTGCCTATGGCCTGCCGCAGGATCCGCTGCGGCTCGAGCGCTTCCGCCAGTTCAACTGGCGCGGCCTGCTGCTCGGCATGCCGGCGATCTGCATGATCGTGGTCGCGCTGATCCAGGGCGACTGGCTGAACTGGTTCGACTCCCCGCTGATCCGCAATCTGCTGGTGGGCGGCGTCTTCCTGCTCGGCCTGTTTCTGGTCAATGAATGGTATCACCCGGTGCCTTTCTTTCGCATCCAGATGCTGGCCAGGCGCAATATCAGCTTTGCGATCGGTGCGGTCGCACTGGTCCTGGTGTTTGCCGCGGTCGACCTCGCCGTGCCTTCGGCTTTCCTCGTCGCGGTGTGGGACTACCGCCCGGAGCAGATCGCGCCGCTCGCGCTCGTGGTCGCGCTGCCGCAGCTCATCGTGCTGCCGCTGGTCGGCGCGTTCTGTAACCTGCCCCGCGTCGATTGCCGTTACGTGATGGCCGCGGGCCTGATGCTGATGGGCCTCTCCTTCTATGCGGGCACGTTCATCACGTCGGACTGGTACGGCGCGAGCTTCTATCCGCTGCAGGCTCTGATGACGTTCGGCGAACCGATGGTCGTCATCCCCATCCTGATGCTGACCACGCTGAGCATCACGCCGGCCGAAGCGCCCTTTGTCTCCGGCATGTTCAACATGGTGAAGGGGTTTGCGAGCGCGCTCGCGATGGGGTTCATCGACATCATGATGACCTGGCGCGACAATGCCCATTCGCAGGTGCTGCTCGACCAGTATGGCAATTCGGGCTTCATGCTCGACAATTTCCATTTCAACTATGGCGGAGCAGGCGGTTTCGCCGATGCCGTGCATGCCCAGGCGATGGTGCTGACCTCTGCCGATATTTACGTCACCATGCTGGGCGTGATCGCCGCCCTGCTTCTCCTTATCCTTGTGGTCCCCAAGCGGGTCTATCCACCCTCCGCGGTGGCGCCGGCCGCTCCCCCGAAGCGCTGATTTTCAGGCAATTTCATCATGACATCTAAGAAACGCATCTATATCGCCGGCGGCATTGCCGTCTGGGTTCTCCTTGCCGTGATCGCCGACCGCGCGCTCGCCGGCAGCAGCTCATCGATCGAGACCGATGACGCTTACGTCACCACGCATTATGCGGTCGTAGCACCGCAGGACGTTTCCGGCCTGCTCGACCGTGTCGATGTGAACGACAACCAATATGTCCATGCCGGGCAGGAGCTCGCGCATATTGACGATCGCGACTACCGCACCGCGTTGGCGAACGCGACCGCGACGCTGGCGGGCGCCAAGGCGGATCTCGCCATTCTTGCGGCGCAGATTGAGCAGCAGATGGCGACCATCACCCAGGCCAAGGCGACCGTCCAGGCCGATGACGCGGCGCTCACCTTCGCCCAGGCGAACGCCGTGCGCTATCGCAACCTGGCCGCCGGCGGCGCCGGCACGGTGGAGCAGCGCCAGCAAACGAATACGGACCTGCAGCAGGCCGTCGCCGCCAAAGCGCGCGATGTGGCTGCCGAGCTTGCCGCCGAACGTCAGATCGCGGTGCTCGAGGCCGAACAGGCGCGCGCCCAGGCGAATGTCGACAGCGCCGCTGCTGCCCTCCACCAGGCTCAGCTGAACCTTTCCTACACCATCATCCAGGCGCCGTTTGACGGCGTGGTCGGTGCGCTTAGCGCCCGCGTCGGCAATTATGTCGCCCCCGGCACCCCGCTGCTCGCGGTCGTGCCGGTGCAGCGTGCCTATGTCGTGGCGAATTTCGAGGAAGACCAGCTCGCCAATGTCGTGCGTGGCGAGCGTGCGCGCGTCACGGTCGACGCGCTGCCCGGCCATGTCTTCACCGGCACGGTGGACAGCCTGGCGCCGGCCAGCGGCATTACCTTCTCGCCGATCCCGCCGGACAATGCGACCGGCAATTTCACCAAGATCGTGCAGCGCATCCCGGTGAAGATCCTGTTCGACCCCGGCCAGCCGATGCTCGAGCGCCTGCGCGACGGCATGTCGGTCGAGGCGACCATCGACACCGACAGCGCGCCGCCGCTGGACGGCGCCAACCCGGCCCATATCCTCGACCATATCGCCCGCCAATGACCATGCCGAACCGAAGCCTGCCGCGCCGCCCGAGCCGGGCGGCCTTCCTGGCTGGCGCGCCCCTGCTGGCGGCGCTGCTCAGCTCCTGCACCACCGTGGGGCCGAACTGGCACGCGCCGACCGCATCCGCATCCCGCCGCCTTCCTGCCAGGGCAGGGGAAGCCGGCGCCGAGCCAGGCCAGCGAGGCACCGGTCAACCCGTCCTGGTGGACGATTTTCGGTGATCCCGAACTCGCCAGCCTGGAGCGCCGGGTCGCCGCCGAGAATCTCGACGTCGCCGATGCCACCCAGCGCGTGATGGAAAGCCTCGCGGAAAGCAGTGAGGTGAGTTCGCAACTCTATCCGAACGCCACGGCCAACGCCTCTTATGCGCGCGAGCGCGCGAGCCCGAATGGCATTCTCGGTCTGTTGGGCACGACCACGCCGAACGACCCGGCCACGGTCGCCGATGGTACCCAGGGCTTCGGCCCCGCCGGCCTGCCGGGCAGCGAAGGCTCGCCCGCTTATAGCCTCTGGCAATATGGCGTCGGCTCCTCCTGGGAGCTCGATCTGTTCGGCCGTATCCGCCGTGCGGTCGAGGCCTCGCGCGCGGCGATCGAGGTCACGGAAGATGAGCGGCGCGGTGTGCTGATCGGCGCGCTCGCCGAAACCGCGCGGGACTATATCAACCTGCGCGGCGTGCAGGCGCAGATCGAGATCACCAAGGAAAATCTCGACACCGCCCAGCAGAGCCTCAGCTTGAGCGAGCTGCGCCTGGCCAATGGCGCGACCACCAATCTCGACGTCGCCAATGCCAAGGCGGCGGTCGACACGATCGAATCGCGCCTGCCCGTTCTGGAAAATCAGCAGGACCAGCTGATCAACGCGCTCAGCTACATGATCGGCGCACCGCCCCGCACGCTCTCGGCCGAACTCGAGACCGCGAAGCCGTTGCCGCCGCTGCCGCCCAGCGTGCCGATCGGGCTGCCCTCGCAGCTCGCCGAACGCCGGCCCGACATCCGCCAGGCGGCCGACGCGCTGCATGAGGCGACCGCGAATATCGGCGTCGCCGAGGCCGATTTCTATCCCGATGTCAGCCTCTCCGGCAGCTTCGACATCCAGGCGCTGGATGCAACCGGGCTCGGCTTCTGGAACTCGAGGCAATATGCGGTCGGCCCGACGATCAGCCTGCCTCTGTTCGAAGGCGGCCAATTGCGCGGCCAGCTCCGCCTGCGCCGTGCGCAGCAAAAGCAGGCGGCGATCGATTACCGGCGCACCGTGCTCAAGGCCTGGCAGGAGATCGACGACGCGCTCACCGCCTATAACACCGACCAGACCGCGCGCGCCCGTCTCGCCGCGGCGGTGGCAGAGAACAAGGTCGCGGTGGCAACCGCCCAGCAACAATATGCCCAGGGTTCGACGACCTTTCTCGACGTGTTGAACGCCGACGATGCCTTGCTCGCGAGCCAATCCGCTTTGGTCGCGGCGACCACCGAGACCGATATCGGGCTCGCGCAGATCTACACGGCGCTCGGCGGCGGATGGGAGGATCAGTTTCCGGCATCGCGTTGAGAGAGGAAAGAAAGTAAGGAAGGGAAGGGCCGCTTTTTGGAAAAAAGCGGCGCAAAAACTTTTGCTTTTTGGGCCTGTGGCGTGACACGGCACGGGCCCGCCTTTCATTTTGACGAGTGACGCAATGAGCCAGACAATGCCCGGTCCGGACGGCAGGCCACGCTGCAGCTGGTGTGTCGGGAGCGCCTGACTATCTCCACTACCATGATACTGAGTGGGGGTTTCCGGTGGATGACGATCGCAGGCTGTTTGAAAAACTCTGCCTGGAAGGTTTCCAGGCCGGCTTGAGCTGGCGCACGATCCTGACCAAGCGTGAGAATTTCCGCGCTGCCTTCAGGCGCTTCGACTTCGATGCGGTGGCGCGTTTCGGCGAGGCCGACATCGAACGCCTGCTGCAGGATCGTGGCATCGTGCGCCATCGCGGCAAGATCGAGGCGGTGATCAATAACGCGCAACGGGTGCGGGAACTGGTGGCTGAGGCGGGCTCGCTGGCCGCCTTCGTGTGGCGCTTCGCGCCCCAAGCAGGCGCGCCTGAGACACCGAGCAGGGTTCCGTTCCCCCGGCCGCGATCGCTTTGTCCAAGGCCCTGAAAAAACGCGGCTGGGCGTTTGTCGGCCCCACCACTGTCTATGCCTTCATGCAGGCCATGGGGCTGGTCAACGACCATGCGGAAGATTGCGCGATCCGCGCCGAGGCCGAGCGCGCCCGGGCGGCGTTCCGCCGGCCGGCAACGGGCTAAGAGGGCCTTAGCAGCTCGCCGCCGGCTTTGGCGCCAATCTTCGTCACGAGAGAAAGGGCCTGCTGCAGTTCGGCGACGGACGGCGACGCGCTGATCCAGCCAAAATAGCCGTCAGGCCGCACCAGCCAGGTCATGCAAGGTGCCGCGCCCAGCTCGGTGGCGAACGCGCCGTCGGCATCACTCAGAACCGGCACAGTTTCATGATCGGCCAGCGCCGCCCCCTGCGGCGCGATGACGAAGCCCGCGCCCGCATGGCCCAGGCACGCGCGCAGCAGAGCCAACATCTCCGCAAATCTCTCGATCAGCGCATCATCGTCGAGATAGGCCATGAGAATGTGGCGGCCGCGGCCGAGCCGCTCATGCAGCCGAAAAGGCTGGGCGACATAGCGGCGCCGCAACGGCCCCGCATCGGGCACCCGATCCCCCGCGGCGAGGCCGTTCTTGGTGAGAACCGGCTGCCCGTCATGGAGGATGGAACTTCCTTGGTAACTGATCAGAAGCTGCGTCTCCCGCATGCCGGGCAAGGGTGAGCGCCGCGCCAGGGCCTCATTCAGCGCCCGGCTGGTGTTTTCGACCACATCCAGGCCCACGGCGCGGCGTTCTTCCGAATAGCTGTCCAGCAATCCTGGCGCGGCCAGCCCGCGACTGGCCAGCGCCAGTTTCCAGGCGAGGTTATGAGCGTCCTGTAGGCCGGTATTCATGCCCTGGCCGCCGACGGGCGGATGGAGATGGGCCGCATCTCCCGCAAGGAACACGCGCCCCTGCGCATAGCGCGGCACGATGCGATGGCTCACGCGATAAATGGACGACCAGTGCAGCGCCAAAAATTTCGTGCCCTCGGGGAGCAAAGGCAGCATCAGGCCGGAGATCTGCTCCAGCGACGGCGGCGCCGGCGTCTCGCCGCCGGTTCCGGCTGAAGGGGCATCCGGCAGGATTGTCGACAGGCGATAGCGCCGGGCGGAACCGGCCACCGGAACCGCGACCAGGCTCGTGCCCTTGCCATCGCCGGAAGCGTGGTTGAAGCGGTAGAGGCGCCCGCGAGGCAGGTCCCATGTCAGTTCGAGATCCGCGAGGATGAAGGTTTGTGGATAGTGCCCGCCCTCGAACGCAAGGCCCAGCCCGGACCTTACGATGCTATGCGCCCCATCGCAGCCAACCAGCCAGCGGCAATGGATCGTCCGCTCTGTCTCACTTGGTCCCAGGATCCGCGCTCGGACGCAATTTTCCGCCGCCACGAAGCTGGCGAGCGTTGCGCCGTAGGAGACAGTGCCCCCGTGCCGATGCAGGCAGGCTTCCAGCAGGCGCTCCGTCTCGAACTGGGCGAGCGACAGGTTGCCGAAGGGCAGGCCGGCCGGAATGTCCATCGCGGCTCCGGCCACGCCATCATCGAAGGATGAGACACCGGCAATCCAGGTTCCCGCGTCGATCGCATCCTGCGCGATGCCGAGATCCGCGAAAATTTCCAGCGTGCGCGCTGTCACCCCGAGCGCCTTGCAGAAGAAGGAACGTTCTTTCATGCGGTCGATCAGCAGCACGCGGACACCGTCACGTGACAACTCCGTCGCCAGAAGGAGCCCCACAGGGCCGGCACCGACGACGAGAACATCGATCTCGGCTTCAGCCCCGCTCAGCCATTCTGCTCCAGCCATGGCATGTTCTCCACCTGCCCCGGAGATGCCTTTCTGGCAGAATTTGAAACGAAATAAAAACGATTTTTCGGCCCAAAGGGAGTCCGGCGAGGTCGACCCCAGGAAGCGTGACGGCTGGCCCTGAGGTTGGAGCCACGATCCAGCTTGGTCAGTTCACAGCGTGTCGTGCAGACATTGCGAATTTTTCTGCAATGCCTGGGAAAACGCGATGCGCAGCTTTTGCGAGGAATGACCGATTTCGGCGAGGGACACTCTGTTCTCCACGGCTCTGTGCAGCTCCTCATAAGCGCGAGCAGAGCTGCGTTCCCTTAAGGTTTGTCTTCTGGAAAAACGAATCCAATGAGGATGGCCATGGGAGTCGTACATCGGCAATGTAAGGCTCTTGTTTGGTCACCTTACTAAGGGCGTTGTACCATGCCATATGCGCGGCATAAGCGCCCAGCAGCGTGGTCGGTTCACGAACTGTCTCTTCCGGTCGAAACGCCTTTAACCAGGAGAGCATGCAATCAGCCGTCATCGGCCGTGCAATGCCGAAGCCCTGCACCCAGCTGGAACCGATGACCTTCAGCGCGTCGAGAACTTCCGGTGTCTCCACGCCTTCAATGACGAGCTTGAGGCCCATCCATTCGGCGAGAGACTGAAAGGCGGAAATATAGATCAGGTCGTCGGGCCTTTTATCCAAGCCGGCGACAAATCCCATATCGAGTTTGACGATATCGACCGGCAATTCACGCATGCGGTGAAGGCTCGAATGACCGGCCCCGAGATCGTCAAGCGCAACGCGAATTCCATCCTTCTTGAGCGCGAGGAGCAGGTTTTTTGCGTCTTCCATCGAACGGAACTCATGGCTCTCGAGCACTTCGATGATGAGACGGGATGGTGATATCTGCGATGCGGCAAGACTCTGATCGAGGTCGGTCAGAGTGTCTTCATGCTTCAATACCGCAGCGTCGGCATTGACGGTGAGGTCGAGCAGGAAACCTTCCTGCTCGAATTTTCTCAAATCTTTCAGACCCTGCTGTGCGACGAGCCTGAGCAGAAGCTTTCGGTCATCGAGGGTAAGATTCCGCAAAAAGCCAGCGGGGCTCATGATCTTGTCGCCGTTCTGGAGACGCGCCAAAGCCTCCATCGCAATCACCCTACCGCTCGTTATGTCAATGAGCGGTTGATAATGAACGCGAAGCGCGCCCTCATCGAGCAGGTTCCGGACCCAGGATTTTGATCCTGCGACAGAGATCTCTTGCGGCGTGTTCCAATGATCGCCGTGATCGCTCTGGTTAGTATCGAACATCGATCCACCTGGACGCTTTCCACATCGCTCTTCTGACGTTCCATGCCGCCTCAAGCGTGGCCTCGATATTGCCGAGGCGCACGCACAGAATTTGCTTCTGAGCGCTCATGATCAGAACTCGCTCCACTCATCCGCCATAACGGCCCCATCCTGGCGCGGCAGCATGGCGACCTTGCGTGACGATGCGCCCCAGCGCCTGGCCGGTCTCGCTGACCAGTCGCACCCCGGTATCGACCTGCTGCGTCGAGGCGGAGATCAGCGCCTTGATCTCCTTGGCGGCATCGGCCGAGCGTTGCGCGAGTGCCCGCACTTCGGTCGCCACCACCGCGAAGCCGCGCCCGGCATCGCCCGCGCGCGCCGCTTCCACGCCAGCATTGAGTGCCAGAAGATTGGTCTGGAAGGCGATCTCGTCGATCACGCCGATGATGTTGGCGATCTGCTTGGACGAGCTTTCGATGCCGTCCATGGCGCCGACCGTCTGGCGCACCACCGCGCCGGAGCGCTCGGCATCTTCCTGCGAGGTCGAGACCAGCGCCCGCGCCTCGTTCGCCACCTCGGAGGTGCGGCGCACCGTCGCGGTGATCTCATCGAGCGCCGCCGCGGTTTCCTCCAGGCTCGCCGCCTGCTGCTCGGTACGGCGCGACAAATCATCCGAGGCCTGGGTGATTTCTTCGGCGCCCGAGCGCACGCCCTGGGTGTTGGTGGCGATCGCCTGCATGGTCTCCTGCAGCTTGCCCATCGCCGCGTTGAAATCGTGGCGCAGCTTCTCGTAATCGTCGCCGAATACTGTGGTCAGGCGGAACAGCAGATCGCCGGCGGAGAGTTTCTCGAGCCCCGTGGCGACGGAATGCACCACGAATTCCTGCTGTTTGGCCGCAGCCGCGCGCTCGGCTTCCTGGCGCTGGCGCTCCGTCTCGGCGGCCTGGAGCTGCGCCGCGGTCTCCGCTTCCAGCCGCAGCTTCTCGATGCCGGCCTCCTTGAAGACCTGCACCGTGCGCGCCATCCCGCCAATTTCATCGCGGCGTTCGGTATCCACCCGCAGATGCAGATCCCCCTGCGCCAGACGCTGCATCGTGCGCCCAAGCTCGAGCAGAGGACCGGTGATGCCGCGGCGGATCACGAGCTGCGCCACGACCAGAACCAGTGCGAAAGCGCCCAGTCCCCCCAGCGAGGTAAAGAGGATCGTCTCGTTCGTTTGCGTAGACATCGCCTGCAGATCGGATGCGGTGACTTTGTCCATCACCACGCGTTCGTTGATCAGGTCGGTAGTCAGTGGCGGCAGAGGGGCGAGGCACTGGGAGAGGAATTGCTGCCGTGCGGCCGGGCTGGCGAGGATATTGGTGCTGCCCGCGGCAGGTGGCGCGGCGGCGGTGCAAGCCTGGCTGGCGACCAAGGCGTCACCACGTGCCTTGAAGCTGCTCAGTGCCGGTTCCTCGGCAGGCAAGGCTGCGATGGCGCCGTCCAGCATATTGTTGAAGAACCCCAGAGACTGGCTCATGCCGGCGCCTGCCTATGCATAGGTTGCGGCATCTGGGGCAAGCACCTGCGTTTCAAGGTCGACCATGTAGGTCTGGAGAGCTCGATTGGCGAGCACCAGTCTCACTTCCGCCTGGGCGACGGTCGTGGTGATGTTCTGCGCGTTCTCGTCGATTTGCTTCATGGCGCTGCTGACATAAATTCCCGTGGCCAGCGTAAATATGCCAAATAACGCGAGAATGAGCGTAAATTTGAGGGAAATGGACAGACTTCTCATACACGACCCCTGCGGCTCAAAGATGCTTCGAGAGCATCTCAGTAAAGATGGAAGCCGCGCGACCTCTGGTAAGAGCTACGCAAGAATATACATCTTTAGGTTGACTTTGGGGCCGAGGAAAGGCCAGTTTCAACAACGCTACCCCGTCGATTTGAGCCAAAAACCCGTCATTTTCGGCCAAATAGTCAGTAAATATGACCCAGAAGCGCGTTATCTGGGAGCCGCAGTTACGTCCGCTGACAGATGTCGCCGCCGGCACCAAGTTGGCGCGTTGTATGTCCGCTCAAAGAGGGCGGTTCCCTGATCGCTGCCGCGCTTCGCCGTGGGCATTGAAACCGAGACAGGTCTAGGCGGGCAGCGGCTTGCGCAGCGGAATACATGGCGAGTCCACAAGATTATCCCCAGTTCTGTGGATGTTTTTTGATCGGAATGAAAATGGAGATGGATGGCGCGCAGCCTGGTTTGTTGACCTGCACTGAAACAGGACCAGCACCGGGGGCTGGTCCTGTTCTGTCTGGAAACGGCGCTTTGCCTGAAGTCCCTTGCCGCTGGCGAAGCGCCGCCTGCTTAATGGGCCTGCGGCAGAGCGAAAATGGCGACGGCGTCACCCAGCGGATAGGTCATCTGAAAATTTCCGCCCGCCGCCACGGCGATATATTCCCTACCATTGACCTGATAGGCCACCGGCGGCGCATTCACCCCGGCACCGAGGAAAAAATGCCATAGTTTCTGGCCGGTCCTGGCGTTGAACGCGTCGAACCAGCCATTGCCTTCACCCATGAAAGCCAGGTTGCCGGCCGTCACCAGCGCGCCGCCCATGGTTGGCTGCGGCACGGTCTGGTTCCAGACGATCTTGCCGGTATTGACGTCGATCGCCGTGAGCGTGCCGTTCTGCAGCCCGTGCGGGACATTTTTGAAGGTGCTGCCGAGCCGGATCTGACCGGGAATATCGCCGGCTGCGTTGTCGGTCGTAAAGGTCATCAGCTGGTTCATGCCCATCACGTACACATCGTGCGTGAGCGGCGAGTAGGCGGGTGGCGACCATTCGGTGCCGCCATTGGCGCCGGGCAGGCTCTGCACGCCTTCCTTGGTCGGCTGCGCGAACATGTTCTGCTGCAGGTCGAACGGTTCGGAGCGGCGGATCAGTTTTCCGGTTTCGCGGTTGACGATGTAGAAGAAGGCAGTCTTGCCGGCCTCGCCGGCGGCCGGCACCATCTTGCCGTCCTCCATCGCGTTGAACAGCACGACATTGCTGACCGCGTCATAGTCCCACACATCATGCTTCACCTCCTGATAGTACCAGGCGAGGGAGCCATCCTTGAGATGCAGTGCGACAATTGAGTCGGTGTAGAGATTATCCCCGGCGCGCTTGGAACCGTCGAGATCGGGGTTCGGATTGCCGGTCGAGAAGATCACCAGGCCAAGCCTGGGATCGATCGCCGGGGTCGTCCAGACCGTGCCGCCGCCGGTTTTCCAGGAATCGCCCTGCCAGCTTTTCGCGCTGTCGGTCGTGTTCCAGCGCCAGCTTTGCTGGCCGCTCTTGGCATCGTAAGAGGCGATGAAGCCGCGCAGAGGCCATTCGCCGCCGGCGCTGCCGATAATCACCTGGCCGTCATAAACCTGCGGTGCCATCGTCTCTGAATAACCGGCCTGCGCATCCGCGACATTCGTCTTCCAGACCTGCTGGCCGGTCTTGGCGTCCAGGTCGATCAGGTTATTGTCGAGTGAGAGAAAATAGATCTGACCGTTTGAGACGGTGACGCCGCGATTCACCGGGCCGCAGCAGATCTGCGTGAGCCCGTCGGTGTAGGTATAGGTCCAGATGGTCTCGCCGGTCACGGCATTCATGGCGATGACCGCCTGCTTGCCGTTGACCATCGGCGTGGTGATGAACATGGTGCCGTTCACCACGATCGGGGTGGTCTCGAAGCTCGCCGTATACCCTGTTTGCGCGATGGCGACCGGCGCCAGCCGGCTGATGTTCCGGTCATTGATCCTGGTCAGCGGCGAGAAACGCTGATTGGCATAACCCTGGCCGGTCGCCAGCCAGTTGGTGCCGGTTTTCGCAGCATTCGCGGTCATTGCGTCGGTGACATTGAGCGTTCCCGTCACCGCCGCGGTCGCAGGGCCGCCTTTGGCGCCGCCGGTCTCGGCGCCGAGCGCAGGCGGCTCAGCCGCCTGTGCCATGCCCAGGCCCATGGCGAATAGGGTGCCTGCCAGAAATGTGATGTTGCCTGCGTGCGTTGTCCTCGGCTTTAATCTTTGCATTGTTTCCTCGATTATATTTCTTTTTTTCAAACAAGGCATGGAACCAGCGGGCGTGCTGCTATTTGTTCCCCGGATAGGGAAGCATCTGCAGACAGTTCAACCCCGCGGGGCTGATCGGATCTTTGCCCGCGGGATAATGGTTGAAGGACAGCATATAGGCGAAAATGTCGTTATATTGCGTCCCTGTCAGGCTGCCCGGCGCATCGGCGGGCATTTGCGATGCGATGAAGGCCTGAAGCTGCGTGGGCGTGATTTTGGTGAAGCTCAGATATGACACGAATTTGGGTCCCGCGAGCGCCGGTCCTGAATTTCCCGACAAATCCGCATTATGGCATGAGGCGCAATGGGCGTTGTAGTCAGCCTGGCCGGCGCTGGCCTCTGCCGGCGTGTAGATGCCGCCTGGAGGACAAGCCGCGCAAGCGGGTAATAAGGGGGCAGCAAAGCTGACGCATAGCGCGACAGCGGCGCTGATATAACGGCCTCGTTTCATCTGAACACCTATTTTTAGCGTTATTTTCTGAAAAGGTTTCTTTTGTAACGGTTGCGCATCCATGCCGAAAAGACAATCCCCTATTGTCGCTCTGATGTGAGCGTGAACTGATTTGCGCGCTGCACTGGCCGGTGCGCTTGGGGAAAGGCGCGTTCAGCCCGCTGATCTGTGGGGAGGCACGAAAGCCTCCCGCGATCATGACGCCGTTTTTGATTGATGTTGGTCAAATCATGGTATTTCCGATCTCTTGGCCGATGTTGGGCGGCGTCTCCCGCTTCTTTGATTTCGGC
Source organism: uncultured Pseudomonadota bacterium (assembly GCA_963798115.1). Classification (GTDB taxonomy): domain Bacteria; phylum Pseudomonadota; class Alphaproteobacteria; order Acetobacterales; family Acetobacteraceae; genus Acidocella. Next base: position 249,129 of record CAWCRT010000006.1, on the reverse strand, counting down.
AATTTGGACGTCATCAAGTTTCTTGGCCCGATAGACGATGAATGAAATCAACCGGGCGGCGGCAAAGATTCCGATCATCAAGTCGCCGAGCATGCCGAGCTGGTTCTGCCCGAGATGTCGCCACTGAGCTCTGGCAAACCTCGCGCTTGCTCCAGACTTCGCAATTTTGCTAAGTTCCGGGCATGACACAGCCCTCCCGCCGCCGCCGGAAGGGGACATTCAACGACAGCACCGCCATCGCCGCGCAATGCGCCCATCGCCTGTTCGCGCTTCGGACCCGCACCGGCGAGACGCAGAAGCAGCTCGCGAAGCGGCTGGCGATGACCGAATCCATGGTCTCCCGCCTGGAGCGCGGCGATCACGTGCCGAGCCTCGCTACCTTGTGCCGCATCGCCGATGCGTTTGAACGCCGGCTGGAGATCCTGTTCCACGAACATGAACATGTGCATGCGGATGCACCCGGCACACCCACCCGCACAGCCACGACGATCCCGATCATCGGCATCATCACGGAGAAAAAGAATGACGCTCGGCCCGCAATGGCTGTTGATCGCCGCGGTCGCCGCCGTTGGCGTGCTGCACACGATCGTTCCGGATCATTGGGTGCCGATCACGCTGATCGCGCGCCAAAGGGGCTGGTCGAAAGCGGAAACGGCACGCGCCGCGTTCCAGGCGGGCATTGGCCACGTGGTGTCCACTCTGGTGATCGCCGCTCTGGTCTGGATCGCCGGCGTGGAAGTGGCGAGCCGTTTCGGGCATATTGTCGATGTCATGGCGAGCATCGCTTTGATCGCGTTCGGCGGTTGGATTGCGCTCTCGGCCTGGCGCGATTTGTCGGGAGGGGGCCACGGACACAGCCACGGTCACGGACATGGACACAGTCATGGCCACAGCCACGGTCATGGTCACGGACATAGTCACGCCCATGATTTCGCGCACCTCCATGCCGGCGGAATCCATGGTCCTGAGCTGCAACAGGTCCCGACCGGCCATGGAGATCTGTTCCTCTCAATTTACGAGACCGGCGTTCCGCCGCGCTTTCGCCTGACCGGCGCCCATGCTGCATCCGTGCAGCTCGAGACCCTGCGCCCCGATGGCGCACGCCAGATCTTTCGCTGCGCCAATCGTGGAACCTATTGGGAATCCGTCGATCAGATCCCCGAGCCGCACGGTTTCGATGTCACGATCATCATCGATCATGGCGGCCATGCGCACGACTACCGCACCGCCTTCGCCGAACATGATCATGGCCATGGCCATGAGCATGGTCATCATCATGGCCATGAGCATGATGACGATCACGGGCATGAACTGGCATCCACGGGCGACACGGCGCTCGCCACGCGCGCCAAGATAGTGAATGCCGGCGGTGAGGGGGCGAAATCGGCGCCGCATCGGCATGAGCAGCGGCACAAGACGACATCGCGCACCGCTCTGCTGCTGATCCTCGGCTCGTCGCCGATGGTGGAAGGCATTCCCGCCTTCTTTGCCGCGAGCCGCTTCGGGACCGGCCTCATCATTGCGATGTCCGTCGTTTTCGCGATCAGCACCATCACGACCTACATGCTCCTGTGCGTTTCCTCGACCGCCGGCCTTCAGCGTGTCCGCCTTGGCGCGTTCGAGCGCTATGGCGAGGTCTTCAGCGGCGCCTTCATCGCGCTCATCGGTGTCGCCTTCTGGATTTGGCCCGCGCTCTGACGGGCCTTCCGTAGGTGTGCGCATGCGAGGGGGACAGGCGAGGCCGTTTGCGTAAGAGCAACGCATAACTGCCATCCCGTGCGATCGGCATTATTTATCAATCGATTTATGTTATTGTCGGGCGCGGCGTTCCACACGGCGTTGCGCATAGACCAAGATAGACAAGAGAGAGTTTGATGCACAAACGAGATGCAGCCCGCGCCTTCGCCGCGGCCGCTTTCATGCTGACTGCCCCTGCCGCCATAGCCCAGACGACCCTGGCGCCACGCGATGTGCCGGCGAAGACCATTCCGGTCCCCACCGATGTCAGCCCCCAACTGCAGGCTGTTATTGCTCAGCCGCTGCGCAGCGGGTGGAACACGCCGCCGACGACGCCCCAGGGCTGGCAGCAGATGGCAAATGCCGAGGCCGTAGCGGCCAAATCCGTGGTCGAGCCGATGGCGAAAAGGCTGCACGTCAAGATCGAGCAGGGCACGATTGATGGCGTGAAGGTTTATCGCGTGACCCCGGAAAACATCCCGGCGCGCGACGCCAACCGCCTGCTCATCCATGTCCATGGCGGCTGCTACGTGCTGAATCCCGGCGAGGCCGCGTTGCCCGAGGCGGTGCTGATGGCGGGCTTCAGCCATATCCCCGTCATCTCCGTCGATTATCGGATGCCGCCCACGGCTTATTTCCCGGCCGCGCTCGATGACGCGATGACGGTCTACAAGGCCGCCCTGAAGATGGAGAAGCCGCAGGATATTGGCGTGTTCGGCGGTTCCGCCGGCGGCGCGCTCACGCTGGAAATGATGCTGGAGGCGAAGCAGGATCATCTGCCGATGCCGGGCGCCATCGACGTGAACACCCCGATGGCGGATGATGTGGATTGGGGCGATTCCTCGCGGACCAATGCCCTGGTCGACAATGTTCTGGTGTCGCCGACCGGCTTCTGCGAGGCCGCGGCCGTTTTCTATGCCCACGGTCACGACATGGCCGACCCGATGATCTCACCGCTCAATGGCGATTTCCACGGTTTTCCGCCGACCATCCTGACCACCGGCACGCGTGACCTGCTGCTGAGCAATACGGTTCGCACGCATCAGAAGCTGCTGCAGTCCGGGGTGCATGCCGACCTCCTGGTGTTCGAGGGTGAATCCCACTTCCAGTTCACCATCGATGACCTCATTCCCGAGGATCGGCAGGCTTTCACGGAAATCAGCGCTTTCCTGGACCGGCATCTGGGGCACTGAAATTGCGCGCCAGTCGGGTGCCGCCAGCCCGCCTGCATCAGGCGCAATAAGCCGTCCCTTCAGACGCAGTTAAGGCGATCACGTCTCGCCAATCCGAAGCCAGCCTTGCCAAAGGCTGGCTTCTTTGCGTTTGGAACCCATGAGAAAGCGGCCGGGGCAACCTGCTGTGCGATCTTTCCTGACATTTTCCACATCACAGTTTCATCCCAAGGCGGTAGTATCCGTTATCTGCCGTGGCCAATTCGCGCCTGCACCAAAAAGGAGCATGACATGACATCATGCGACGCGCCGGCATTGGAGAGGAAGTTGCCGCACGGCGCTCTCCAGAGAGTCGCGGCCGTACTTGCCTTCATGTTCGTCGGCGCGACGCTGCCCACGCCGCTTTATCCAATTTACCGCGAGGCGTTCAGATTTGACGGGATCACACTGACGCTGATCTACGCCGTGTATGTGCTCGGCAATCTTGCCGCGCTGTTCTTTTTCGGACGGCTCTCGGATCAGGTCGGTCGGCGGCGCGTGATCCTTCCGGCAATCGCCGTCGGCGCCATCAGCGCCATTATTTTCATTCTGGCTCAAAATTCTGTGTGGCTGTTTGTGGCACGTGCCCTGAGCGGATTCTCGACCGGACTCGCATCCGGCACGGCGACAGCATGGATCTCTGAACTCCAACCGCAGAAGGATAAGGGAAGGGGGGCGGTCATCGCCGCCACGGCAAATTTCATCGGCCTTGCCATGGGAGCGCTTATTTCCGGTGTGCTTGCTTGCTTCGCCCCTTGGCCTCTGAGACTTCCGTTCTTTGTGTATGTATTGATGTTGGTGGCCATTGCTTGGGCCATCTGGCGCATGCCTGAAATGGTTCCAAAACCGGTGCGTCATTGGCGGGAGCTGTCGCTTCGTCCCCGTTTCGGCGTGCCGAGCGCCCTTCGCCTTCACTTCGTGCCGGCGGCGGTCGCCGCTTTCGTGACTTTCGCGCTGATCGGGTTCTATGCCGCTCTGATCCCGAGCCTGCTTGCCGAGCGGCTTCACGAAAAGAGCACGCTCGTTTCAGGCGCGATCGTCTTTGCCTTGTTCATGGTGGCAGCTTTTGCCACCATGCTGGCGAGGAACATTGAAAGCCGTGCCGCGATGCTTGGCGGCCTCGCTTTGTTTCCCGCATGTCTCGCTTTCCTGGTCTGGGCGGAGCTGTCACGGACCATGCTGCTTTTATTGATGGCGGCGGTTGCTGGTGGCGTCGCCGCATCTCTGGGCTATCGAGGGAGTCTCCAGCTGGTGAACATCATCGCCCCTTCCGACCGGCGTGGTGAGATCGTCTCAAGCTATTTTCTTGTTTGCTTCGCGGGAAATTCATTGCCGGTGATCGGCGTCGGGTTGCTGTCGGCCAAAGCCGGCCCTGGCACTGCCCATATCGTCTTTGCGATTGTGATCACCTGTCTCGCGGTTGTTGGGCTGGTGGTTGGAAGTCGAAATGCCGCCCCCATGCGAGAAGGCGAAGCGGCATCCGTGCCGGGCCGCCGCTGATTGCCTTACTCGCTGTCCTCGAATGATGTCTTGAGTGCGGCAATCAGGGTTTCGCGTTCTTTGCGGATCTGGGCACTCCGCGCCCGCACGGCGGTTACGATACCGGGCGGTGCCCGATCTGGTGTCCCGGCGTCAAAAGGCGGTGCCGGCGCATATTCCAGATGGAGCTGGATCGCTTCAGCGGTTTCCCGCCCGGCCATTTCCGCGACCAGCGTCAGCGCGAAATCGATGCCGGCCGTAACACCTCCACCGGTCAGAAGATTGCCGTCTCTCACGACACGCTCATGCACAGGAATGGCGCCGAAAGCCGGCAGAAGATCGCGCGCGTTCCAATGGGTCGTCGCGCGCTTGCCGCGCAGCAGCCCGGCCGCCCCCAGCACAAGCGCGCCCGTGCAGACCGAAGTGAGGTATCGCACGTCCGCCGCCTGTTGGCGCACGAACGTCAAAATCGCCTCATCCGTCAGCAGCCCATTCACCCCGGCGCCGCCGGGAATGCACAAAACATCAAGGCGGGGGCAGGAAGCGAATGTCGTGGTGGGCGACAGGCATAGGCCGCTGGCGGTCGTGACCGGATCCATCCCGGCCGCCACCAGATGAATCTGAACGTCCGGAAGGGCGGCAAAAACTTCGAACGGGCCGGTCAGATCAAGCTGTTGGACCTTTGGAAACAACAGGAAACCGATGTTCAGCGTCATCAATATCCCCTGGGTTGATCGTTTCGGTTGTAAGATCTACTGTAAGTTGAAACCCTCATCGGGTCTGGCACGGATTTACGATCCTCCCTGAGCCGTGCATCGATTGTCAAGATCAGCAAACGTTGGGGCGTTGGAACTGCGAACTTGCCCAGAATGACAATGCCTCGCATAGTCACGATCGTGAAACTAACAAAATGAACACGGGCGCCGATCGGCGCGGGGGCAAAATGGTTGCGATACTGGCGGGGCTCGGGGCGACACTGATTGCAGTGCTGCTGGGCGTGCTGACCTGGCGCGTTTCGCGGCGCGTGGAGCGGCTGCGCCGGCAGGCGGTTGAGGCGGCGGCGGCAGCGCGGCGGCAGGGGCGAGAGATGGTCGCTCAGAACGGGCTCGAGCAGAATCTCGATATGCTGCGTATGTCGCTTTACGGCTTGGGGGAGCCGCGGGTCGAGGGCGGGGCGCTATGGTTCGGAACACACCGGGTCAATGGGGATGCTGCCTTGGTCGATGCCGTGAAGGCGAAGTTCGGCGGTGCCGCGACGATCTTTCTGGGCGATCAGCGGATCGCCACGAATGTGCAGAATAAAGACGGGTCGCGCGCGCTTGGCACCAGGCTGGCGCCGGGGCCAGCCTATGACCGCGTGCTGCGGCAAGGGCTGAGCTATCGTGGTCAGACGGAGATTTTCGGCGAGGCCTACCTGGCGCTGTACGAGCCGATCAGCTGCGACGGCGCGGTGATCGGCTTGCTGTTCGCCGGGATCCGCAAGGCGTCGGCAATGGCGGAGGCCGAACCGGCAGCTGCGCACCGAACAAGCGGGCTGGCGGCGATCGGCTCCTCGATCGCGGCGCTACAAGGGATCATCCAGGAGCAGTCGGACGCGGCATCGCAGGCGATCACGCAGCGCCAGCTCGCCGATGATGCCAGGCGGCGCCTCGATGCCGAGCGCCAGAAGGCGGCAGGCCAGCAAAAGCTCGCCATCGCGGCGCTCAACCAGGGGCTGGAGCATCTGGCTTCCGGGGATCTGGCATTTCGGCTGAGCGCGGCGCTGGCCGCCGAATATGAGGGGCTGCGGGCGGATTTCAACGCCGCCATCACGACCATGCAGGACACGATGCAGGCGATCACGATTGTGGCGAGGGGCGTGAGGGCGGGAGCCGATGAAATCACCCACGCCTCCGATGACCTGTCCCGCCGCACCGAGCGTCAGGCGGCGAGCCTGGAAGAAACCGCCGCGGCGCTCGATCAGATCACCGCGACGGTGCGCCGCACCGCGGCAAATGCCAGCGAAGCCCGCAACAATGTTTCGGCCGCCAAGACGGATGCGGAACGGTCCGGCGCGGTGGTGCGCGACACGGTCCAGGCGATGAGCGGGATCGAAACCTCGTCCAAACAGATCGGCAACATTATCGGCGTGATCGACGAGATCGCCTTCCAGACCAACCTGCTGGCGCTCAATGCCGGGGTGGAAGCGGCGCGCGCCGGCGATGCGGGACGCGGCTTCGCCGTGGTGGCGGCCGAGGTGCGGGCACTGGCGCAGCGTTCCGCCAATGCCGCGAAGGAAATCAAGGCGCTGATTTCGGCGTCCGGCATGCAGGTTGCCAGCGGCGTGAAGCTGGTCGGCGAAACCGGCCAGGCGCTGGAGCGGATCGTGGCACGGGTCGCGCAGCTGAACAGCCTGGTGGTCTGACATCGCCGCCTCGGCGCAGGAGCAGGCGACCGGGCTGAACGAGGTGAACATCACGGTCAACCAGATGGACCAGGTGACCCAGCAGAACGCGGCCATGGTCGAGCAATCGACCGCGGCCAGCCATGGCCTCGCGGGCGAAGCCCATGAACTCGCGCGCCTGGTCGGCCAGTTCAAGCTCGGCGAGGTCGCGGCCGGCCCGGAGGCCAACGCCACGCCCCGCAAGATGCAGAAGCGGGCCGCAAAGCCGGGTTTTGGGGGCAAGGTCATCGTTTTGCCGCGCCGTGCTACGCCGCAGCCGCCGGCGATCAAAAACGAAGAGAAATTCTAACGTCGCGCTAGATTGCGTTGACATTCACTTGGTCCAGATAAATGCGCTGACGAGGCATAGGATGGACAGGAATGCCCTTGGTGTTTGGTCGTAGCGTGTTGCGATCCGCCTGAAGTGCTTGATTTTCAGGAAGAAGCGTTCGACGAGGTTTCGTTCGCAGTAAAGGGCGAAATCGCAGGGCACCTGTGGTGATGTTATTCTGGGCGGGATCACTGGCACAGCCCCCTGGTTCACGATGGTTTCACGCAGTGCCTTTAAATCATATCCCTTGTCGGCCAGGATATGATCCGCGGGCAGCTCGGCGATCAGTTGCTCGGCCTGGGTAATGTCGTTGACTTGGCCGGGCGTGAGGATGAGGCGCAGCGGATTGCCCAAAGCATCGACGAGGGCATGGATTTTGGTGCTCATTCCACCGCGCGAGCGTCCGATCGCACGAGCTTCAGGCCCCCTTTTTTGCCCGCCGCATGTTGATGCGTACGGACGATGGTGGAATCGATCATGACGTATTCAAAGTCAGGGGCATCCGCCATGGCGGCAAAAAGCCGGTCCCAGACCCCGTCCTTCGACCAGCGCGAAAAGCGCACGAAGACGCTGTTCCAGTTGCCAAAAAAAGCTGGCAGATCGCGCCACGGCGCGCCCGTGCGGGCCAACCAGAGCACCGCTTCAATAAACAGACGATTATCCGCACCGGTCCGCCCGGGGTCGCTACTCTTGCCCGGCAAATGAGGCTCAATCCGCGCCCACTGGTGATCTTTCAAGATCAACCGAACCCCAGTCATACAAACTCCTCACGAACAAGGAGTGTGAAACACATTTGTGGCCGAGCCGGAATCCTGAATGTCAACGGAATCTAGCGTCAGCCTTGAGACGTCTCTGCCGGCGAGCCGTCTGACAGAAGCCGGCGCCGATGGCGGTGCGCGGCTTGCTTCGCGCGGTTTCCACAAATCGCCATGCTGCACCAGCGCCGCGCGCGGCCCCGCGTATGGTCGGCGAACAGCAGCGTGCAGGCCGGCCCCTCGCAGGCTTTCACATGCGAAAAATCCTCCGTGCAGACGAGCCGCGCCAGCGCCTCGCCGACGGGGAGAAGCAGCGCGTCAGGCGTACGCCACCGGCGCATGGCCTGGAGCTCGAAAGGGCTTTCACCAATCGGTCGCAGGCTGATCCGGGTAAAACGCTCGTCGCGCTCAAGCAGACGGTTCAGCGGTTCAAGCGCGGCGAACGCCTGTTCCGTCAGCGGGGCGCCCTTATGCCGGTACACGAACCCCCTGAACCATTCCCGTAAGCGCCGCGCCTGATCCGCGACCTTGTCCAGTTCGCCGGGCAAAGCGCGCGCTTTCATGTCCTGGAGCACATCGCCTGGCACCAGATGAGTTTGCGCGAGCCAGTTCAGATAGGCTTCGCCGTCAGAGATCCAATCGATGGTGGTCTCGACCGGCTTTGCGATCGAATTGAGGAAATCCAGCCCCGGCGCATCGCCGACCAGAATCGCGGGCGGGCGGCGGTCCATCATTAACTCCTCTTCCGGCTCGGGCCACATCATCGTGATGTCTGCCCGGATAACCTCTCCAAAAGTTCTTGACAAGTTAGCTCAGGAAGAGATAACCGCCTTGTATCTTCAACGCGGTTATTCGCAAAGCCAGGTTGAAGGAGGAAGAAATGTCCGCGAAGGATGTGAGTGTCGTTCTCGTCCATGGCGCGTGGGCCGATGGATCGAGCTGGTCGAAAATCATCAAATCTCTGGCGGCCGACGGCATCAGGGCCGTGGCGGCACCGCTGCCATTGACCTCTTTCCAGGATGATGTGGCGGCGCTCGATCACGCTTTGGCGCGGGTGCAGGGTCCGGTCGTGCTCGCTGGCCACGCTTATGCCGGTGCCGTGATCGGGGCCACGCGCAGCGATAAAGTGAGGGCGCTTGTTTATGTCGCCGCCTTGGCGCCGGATGAAGGCGAGACGGTCATGGAAATGTTCTTCCGCGCCCCGCCCCACCCGCAAGCCCCCAAGCTCGAGCCTGATAATCATGGGTTGGTCTATCTGCCCGAAGCCGCCTTCGCCGCCGCCTTTGCGCAAATGCCACGGCGGCAGAGCTGGCCGTTCTGGAAGCGGTGCAGCGGCCGATCTCCCTGGCCTGTATCACCTTCGCCGTGCCGCGGCCGCTCTGGAAAGACCGCCCGGCCTGGTTCCTGATGGCCGAGCAGGACCGCATGATCGCCGCGGAAACCCAGTCTTTCATGGCCGGGCGCATGGAGGCGCGGCTGCGCCGGCATGACGTCGATCACACGCCGATGGTGACCGCACCTTCCGTCGTTTTGGACGTGCTCCGCGAGGCGATCGAAGCCGCTTAGATCGCGCATGCAGACGGATCGTTTGGACGCGGTTTATCAGGCGTGAAATAACCGCTTTAAATATTAAAACAGGTTACAACTCGCTCGAAGGAGATGTCCCCATGGTCGCCATCACCTATCGAACCGTCGACATTGACGGTTGCAGAATTTTCTATCGCGAGGCCGGTCCGGCCGACGCCCCGAAACTGCTGCTGCTGCATGGTTTCCCTAGTGCCAGCCATATGTTCCGCGACCTCATTCCGCTCCTGGCCGATCGCTTCCACCTCGTCGCCCCTGACCTGCCGGGTTTCGGCAACTCGAGCCTGCCGGAGCGCGGCCATAGTTTCGAACGGATCGCGACGGCCATCGACCGCTTCACCGAAATCATCGGTTTCGAGCACTACGCGGTCTATGTGTTCGACTATGGCGCGCCCACCGGTTTCCGGCTCGCGGTCAAGCATCCGGAGCGGATCACCGCGATCATCTCGCAGAACGGCAATGCCTATGAGGAGGGCTTAAGCGACGGCTGGAATCCGATCCGGGCCTACTGGCAGGACCCGTCGCCGGCCAATCGCGCAAAGCTGCGGGCCTTCCTCAAGCCGGAGGCGACCCTTTGGCAGTACACGCATGGCGTCGCGGACCCGGCCATGATCTCGCCGGACGGATATTCGCTCGATGATTTCTATCTGGCCCGGCCGGGGGCGGACGAGATCCAGCTTGATTTGTTCGGTGATTATAAGAGCAATGTCGCGCTCTACCCGACTTTCCAGAATTATTTCCGGACCCATCAGCCGCCCTTCCTCGCGGCGTGGGGCAGCAATGACCCGTTTTTCCTGCCGGCGGGCGCGGAGGCGTTCAAGCGCGACATTCCGAACGCCGTCATCCGCTTCTTCGATACCGGGCATTTCGCGCTGGAGACCCATGCCGCGGAAATCGCCGCGACGATCCGCGATTTTCTTGTTCACTGACCCCGCGACCGCATCAGAGCGTCGCCAACCAACCAGTCACAATCACGGAGAGCGCAAATGTCCAAGTCAGTTGCGATTGTTACCGGCGCCAGCCAGGGCATCGGTGCGGCGACCGCGATCCGTCTTGCACGCGATTTCTCAGCTTTGGCCCTGGTGGCGCGCAGTCGCGCCAATCTGGAGCACACGGCGCAAGACGTGCAGTCCGCCGGCGCGGAAACGCTGGTTATCGACGCCGATCTGAGCGAGCCCGATGCGGCGCAGAATGTGGTCGATCAGACCCTGGCAGCTTTCGGCCGCATCGATGCGCTGCTCAACATTGCCGGCGCGGTGCCGCAGATCGACCTGTTCGAGATGACCGATGCGCAGTGGGAAAGCGGTCTCGCGCTGAAGCTGCATGGCGCGCGGCGGCTGACGATCGCGGCCTGGCCGGCGCTGAAAGAGGCCAAGGGCGCCGTGGTGCTGATGTCCGGCAATTCGGCCTTGTTCCCGAAGGCGCCCTATGCCGCCGTCGGCACGATCAATGCCGCCATCGTCGCACTGGCGAAGGCCTTTTCAGACCGTGGCATCATCGACGGCGTGCAGGTCAACAGCGTCCTGCCGGGGCCGGTCATGACGGGCCGCCGCCGCTCATATCTCCAGCACTGGGCGCCGCTTCACAACATGACAATGGAGGAGGCGACGGCCAGTTTCCCGAAGGAGGCCGGCATCGCCCGTTATGGCGAGCCGGAGGAGATTGCCGAGCTGATGGCGTTCCTGGTGTCGCCGGCCGCCCGCTGGATGACCGGCTCAACGCTCCGTATGGATGGCGGGGAGGTGAAGTCGGTCTGAAGCCAGCAAAGCGGGCCAGCTTTCGCGGCTCAGCCCGCGAAAACGAGCTCGACCCCGCCGAGACCCGCGAAGGCGACCGTGAAGCGATCGCCGGGATTGAAGTAACGAAGCCCGGTCCAGCTCCCGGTCGTCACGATCTGCCCGGCCTCGACGCCGGAGCGGTCGCGCATCAGATTGACCAAAGCGACCGCAACCCCAAGCGGATCGCCGGTCGGATGGCCGCCCTCCCGCGCCACCACGGTCTCGCCGTTCACGGTCAGCGCCACGGGCAAGGTCTTCATGTCGAGCCGCGCCCAGTCCGCGACCTCCGCGCCGATCACCAGCGCGCCGTTCGCAACCCGGTCGGCGAGCTGGACGAGCCGGGGAAGGCTCTGCGCGTCACGATAGCGGCCGGAGACGATCTCGATCGCGGGCAGCGCGATGACGGCGTCGCTGACCTCGTCGCGGCTATAGGGCGCGCTCCGCGCCGGCAAAGCGCGCATGAAGCGGAATGCGACCTCGGCCTCGACGCCGAGCTGCGGCACCTCCGCAGGCGCAAACGAAGCGGGGCTTTGGCGAATCATGTGCCGGTAGATCAGGCCGCGGGTCGGCTCCGCATCGGGCAAAGCCGTCGCCTTGAAGGCACCGATTGGCGTGCCGAGCAGGGCAGCGGCACGGTCCTGGATGCGATGCGCCTCGTCGACCGTTTCGGGGACGAAGGGCAGGGTCTCGATTTGCGCGCCTTTGCGTTCGGCTTCGGCGAGCAGGGCGGCGGCTGTTGCGATCTGGTCTTCTGTCACGGTGACGGTTTCCTCCGGATGATCGGTATGTTCAGCGATATCGAAAACGCTTTCGCCGGCCAAGCGGGCGGCGGCAAAGCCAAGTTGGAATCGGCGTGGTCCTGCTGTTAAGGCTCTGCGCTGCCGGGCTTCGCTTGAGTTCGGCCTGCGGCTGGACGCTATCATCAGGTTAGCCAGAGGTCACGCATTTGCGGCGTAGGAGGTAAAGCCATGCATATCGGCCTTATCGGCGGGATCGGGCCCGCCGCGACGGATTTTTACTACCGGCGCCTGATTTCGACATTCGCCAGCCGGAAAGCGCCGCTTGATCTCACCATCGTGCATGCTGACACGCCGACGCTGCTGGGGCACCTCGCAAGCCATGATGTCGCGGCGCAGGTGGCCATCTATATGCGGCTGACCAGGCGGCTGGCGGCGGCAGGCGCTGCGTGCGTGGTCGTCACCTCCATCGCCGGGCATTTCTGCATCGAGGCGTTCAAGGCTGTGTCCCCGCTGCCGGTTGTCGATATGATTGCCGAAGTGAACCAGGCCATCGCCCAGCGTGGCCTCGAGCGCATCGGCATTCTCGGCACCCGTACAGTCATGGAGACGCGCTTCTATGGCGGCGTTGCCACTGCGACCATCGTCCCGCCCCAGGGAGCTGGACGACGTGCATCATGCCTATGTGACGATGGCAGCGTCGGGCAGCGTGACGGAGGAACAGCGCGCGGTCTTCAATGCCGCCAGCCGGAAGCTGCTTGCCGAGGGCGCTCAGGCGATCATGTTGGGCGGCACGGACCTCGCATTGGCCTTCAACGAACGGCGACGCACCTTTCCCGCTGATCGACTGCGCCGGCATCCATGCCGACGCCATCGCACGGCTGGCGCTGGCCTGAGGCTTGCCGCCCCCTGTGCGCGTTCAGCCGTTGGCCTGAATCAGCGGGCCATGGCGCTCAATCAGCCTCGCGCTGGCTGGGTTCAAGCCGATCAATTCGACGCGCATGCCATGGCGACGCATCCTGGTGACCACATGCTCCAACGCGCCGACAGAGGTGATATCCCACAGATGCGCGGCCTTGAGGTCGATCACCACGAGCGCGCGCGATCGCGAAGATCGAACTTGTCGATGAACATGTCGGCGCTGGCGAAGAAGATCTGCCCGGTCACGACATACAGGCGGGTGTCCGCTTCCTCTTCATAGGTGCTTGTCACGACCATCAGATTCATGACCTTGAAGGCGAAGAACACGCCGCTCAGCAGCACGCCCACAATCACACCCGCCGCGAGATCGTGCGTGGCGACGGTGACCGCGACCGTGGCCAGCATCACAAGGCTGGACATCTTTGGGTGGTGAACGAGGTCACGGAGCGAGGTCCAGTTGAAGGTGCTGACCGACACCATGATCATGATGGCAACCAGGGCGGCGACCGGCACGCGGGCCACCCAAGGCCGTAGCAGCACCATCAAAATCAGCAGGAACAGCCCGGCCACGAGGGTCGAAAGCCTGCCACGACCGCCATAGCGGACATTGCCGACCGTCTGGCCGATCATCCCGCAGCCGGCAATGCCGCCGAACAGTCCGGCGGCGATATTGGCGAGGCCAAGCCCGGTGCATTCCCGCTGCTTTGAACTGAAGCTGTCGGTCAGGTCATCGACGACGGTCGCGGTCATCATGGATTCCAGCAGCCCGACGACCGCCATCGCCAGGGCGTAAGGGCTGACGATGGCGAGCGTTTCCCAATTCAGGGGTACATGCGGCAGCACGAGGCTGGGCAGCGATGACGGCAGCTTTCCGAGGTCCGCCACAGTATGGAGCGGCATGGGCACGATGAAGCTGATGCCGGTGAGGATGACGATGCAGATGAGTGGCGAAGGCACTGCCGCCGTGAGGCGCGGTACAAGGTAGATGATGGCGAGGCCGATCCCGATCATCGCATAGGTCTGCCAACTCACGCCAACCATTTGCGGCAACTGGGCCGAGAAGATAAGGATGGCCAAGGCGTTGACGAAACCTGTCCGCACCGAGCGGGAGACAAAGCGCATCAGCACGTCCAGCCGCAGCAGGCCGAACACGAGTTGGAACACACCGGCCATGAGGGTGGCGGCGAGGAGATAGTCCACGCCGTGCGCCCGGACGAGCGCTGCAGCGACCAGTGCGACGGAACCTGCCGCGCCGGAAATCATCGCGGGACGACCGCCCGTGAAAGAGATGACGATGCCGATGACGAAGGAGGCGAAGAGGCCGACCTCAGGGGCGACGCCCGCGACGAACGAGAAAGCGATGACTTCGGGAATCAGGGCAAAAGTGCCGACCATGCCGGCGAGCACCTCGCGCCGAAGATCGCCGAAGCTGGTGAACCACTCCGCGCGGTAACGAGACAAAGATTGTGCGTTCATCAAGATATCCGCAGTAAGCGCATGAACTCAGCACGGCATTCAGCGGCGTGCGGTGTTGGTGACGTATGCGTTGTCCGGCGGATCGGCGGCCGGAAGAGCCACCCGGATTTTCACCGGGTCCAAAGCGAATGATTGAGGCTAACCCACGTCCTGCGGCGGCGCAATATGCGCGGCTCGGTCAGGCCCGCCATGTGGGGGCGGCGTGAGGGAAGGGTGCGGTTGCGCCCCTTCCGTGCTCAATTTGTTCTGCCGTGTTGCTGTCAGAATGATTTGGAGGCCAATATGACGCCAGAACTGGACATCTAGGGGGAGGATAAAACAGCAATGTCCCTGCGATTGGAGACGCGTCATCACTTCACGACCTTGCTGGAGCACCGGCTGACGCTGGACGTTGGCGTTCCCGCCCTCTTTCTCCTGCTATGGGCCTCCGGCTTCTCGGTTGTGAAAATCGGCTTGCGCTATGCCGATCCCCTGACTTTTTTGACGATACGATATGCATGCGTGGTCGCGATCCTGCTGCCAGTACAGATCGGCCTAACATTGCCGCTGCCACGGACGGCGCGTCACTGGGCCGATCTATGCCTGATCGGCTTCCTGATTCAATTCGTCTATTTTGTCAGCAACTATCTCGCGCTCTGGGCTGGGCTGTCCGCCGGTGCGCTTGCGCTCATCGTATCGTTGCAACCGATTCTTGTGGGCCTTGTCGCGCCATTATGGTTGAAGGAACGGGTCTCGGGAAAGCAGTGGATCGGTCTCGCCCTCGGCTTTGCCGGTGCTGCGATCGTCATCGCCACGAAAACCGCTGTCGGGATCACCTCGGTCACGGGGATCGCGTTTGCCATCGCTGCGCTCATCGGCATGACATGCGGCGTGCTGTACGAGAAGAAAACCGGCTCGTCGACACATGCCATCGCCGCGACGCTCATTCAGTCCGCCGTCGGCTTGTTCCTTGTCGGTCCGTTAGCGCTCGCGCTCGAACACGGACATGTCGAATGGACCAGCGGCATGTTCTTCTCTCTCGCCTACCTGGTCATAGGCAACTCGCTTGTCGCGATCATGCTGCTCCTCTTTCTCGTCCGGAACCGGCAAGCGGCCAGGGTCTCAGCGCTCTTTTTCCTCGTGCCGCCGTGCGCGGCAATCGCGGCGAACATCCTCGTGCACGAAACCATGCCTGCCGTCGCGTGGGCCGGCATAGGGCTCGCCGCGGTCGGTGTCTGGATTTCCAATCGTAAGTAACCGCTGCATTGCGGCGCATCGGAGCGCGCCGCCGCACTGCGCATGCAGGTTTCGACCGTAGCGGGTTACGGGCCAATGTGATCGGGAAAAGCCCTAGTGGCCGAAATGGCCGCCCCAGCCCCCATGGCCGAAGCCTCCATGGTGGAACCCCTCATGGTGGAAACCTCCATGGTGGAAGAAGCCCTCATGGTGGAAGTGGTCATGGTGGAAACCGCCATGGAAGAAAATGAACGGCGCGGTGCCGATGAAGTATGGGTACGCGCCGTAATACGGATAGCCGCCCGGATAGGCGTAGGCGTAATTTGGGTAGCCGCCCGGATAGGCATAGCCATAGTCAGGGGGCGCGGCGACGACGTTGCCCTTACTCGTCATGCACTGGGTATAGGCGACGTCGTATTGCGCCTGCGCGTCTCCGGCGATGGCGTTGGCGTTGCTCGTGCCGACTGCCGCGCCGGTCAGCAGCCCGGCGCCCGCACCGGCCGCGGCCCCGAGACCGGCATTGCCACCTGCCGCCCCCAGCAGAGCTCCGGCGGAGGCGCCCACGGCGGTTCCCACGGCGGCGCTGCCGACCGCCGAGCTGTTGGCAGCCTCCTGGACCGCTCCGGGCGGCGCCGTGCGGGTCTGGACATAGTTGCGGCAGGCGAGGTCGTCTGTCTGGAGCTGGGCGAGGGACTCACCGGCGCGCGGTAGCGCAAACACGGTCGGGCCGGAGGGCGGTGCGGTGGCGCATGCGGTGAGCGGGACAGCGGCAAGCAGGGTTGCCGCGCGAAGGGCGGCACAGAGGGGAGTCATCTTGGTATTCCTGGTCGGATTGGATGAGTCGGTGTTGCACCGAAAGCTGGGACGTAGTTTGCCACCGCATGGTGTCGCAAATATGACTGAATCCGCCGCGAACATTGCCGCGGACACCAGGGCTGGTATCGTGACAAAAACTAACGATTAATTCGGCGAGATGTGCGCGGCGCCTGCATAGTGGAAACAACACGATTAGAAAAAGTGTCGTGTTTGACTTGGTTTTTTTGTTTTCGTGTTGATGCGCTTTTTCTGGGCGACGCGGTTCGGCGCTGGAGCCTGCCGCCGGACGCCGGCTGCACTGTTTGATCACCGCGGACTACGAGCCAATGTGGTCGGCAAATGCTCTAATGGCCGAAACGGCCGTCCTCATGGCCCAAGCCCTCATGACGGAACTCCTCAATCCTCACGGTGGAAGCCGTCATGGTGATGCCTGGCAAAGAAAAAGAACGGCAAGGTGCCGACGGCGTATGGGTACGTGACGTAATACGGAGCGCCGCCGGGATGGACGTCGGTGTCATCTGCAGCGCCGTCCGGATAGGCGGAGCCTGAGCCGTAGACAGGGGGCGCCGTGACATCGGCCAGCCAATTTGTGGTCTCGACGACGTAGTCCTTACGCTTCATGCATTGGGCATAGGCGACATCCGCTGGAGACTGCGCGCCTTCGGCGATGGCGCCGGTGTTGCCCGTGCCGCTGCCGGCCACAGCCTGGCTCTCTCCGGGCTGCGCCGTGTGGGTCCGGATATAGTCACGGCAGGCGAAATCGTCTGCCTGGTACTGGCTGACGGACTCCCCGGCGTGCGGCCAGGCGAGCACGGTCGGGGCGTAGGGCGGCGCGCTGGCGCAGGCGGCGAGCGGGATCGCGGCAAGCAGGACCGCCGGGCGAAAATCGGCAAAGAGGCGTGCCATTTTAACGTTCCTGGTGGAAATTCGAGATTTCGGTGTTGCACCGAAATCTGAGGCCGCATTTTGCCACCGCTGGATGTCGCGAATATGACGGCATCCGCCGTGAACATGACCGCGCACACCAGGGCTAGTGTCCTGACCGAAACGGACGATTAATTCGGCGAGATGTTGGCCTCCTGAGCCGCGTTCAACCGCCGCTGCCGTAGGGGCGGGTAATCACCTCGAGAAAATTTCCATCCGGATCTGGGAAATAGACGCCGCGCCCGCCATCATTATGGTTGATCTCTCCTGGCCGGCTGCGCATCGGGTCAGCCCAGTAGTCGAGGCCGCGCTCCGTGAGGCGACCGAGAACGGCGTCGAACTCGGCCTCGGTGATCAGGAACGCGTAATGCTGAGGCCGGATCGGGCTCTCAGCGTTTGCGAAGTCAAGCGAAACGCCGTTGTCCAGCGCAACGACGTCAAAATGTCCGAAGCGTGTCGGTGCAGGCCTGCCCAGCATATCGGCCAGGAACTTGGCGGAAACGCCCTGGTTCGCGCACCAGACGATGGTGTGATTGAATTGTGCAGCCATGACGCAGACTCCAGCAGGAAGAACGGTCAAGCCAAGAATTGGCGCGCTCCGAACCGCTCTTCAAGGCGTGTCCCACCAAGGAGCAAGGAGATGCGCTATGTCAGACAAGATTCATGAATTGCTGAACCGCAACCTCCAGGAGGTTTTCGGTGAAGGCGATGCCCTACGACGGCGGGCGGCGATCGAGGCGCTCTATACCGATGACTGCGTGCTCTACGCGCCGCCCGGCATTTTCGTTGGGCATGACGCACTGGACAAGTTCGCTGGAGACCTGCGTGCGACTTACCCCGACTTCACCTACACGCCTCACGGGGCGCCGCAGGCGCTCCATAATGCCGGCCGTCTGGCATGGGGTTCCGGTCCGCATGGGGAGAAGCCCGACTATACCGGATTGGACGTGATCATCGTTCGCGACGGCAAGATCGCCGTGCTTTACGTATTCCTCGATCGAATGCCGTCGTGACGAAACCGAATCCTCTCGCGCGGGGCAGTCGATGCGCTAACAGGCCTTCAGCAAGGAGGCTCGCTGGCGAAGGGAATGGTGAAGTGGAATTCGGTGCCGTGCGGCGCGCGGGATGAGGCCCATAACTGTCCGCCATGCGCTTCGATGATCGACCGGCAGATCGAAAGCCCCATGCCGAGACCGTCGGGCTTGGTGGTGAAGAAAGGATCGAAAATTCGCTTTGCGATGGCCGGATCAAGCCCCGGCCCAGTGTCCTCGACAGTGATCTCTGCATAATCCTGCCTGGCGCGGGCGATGGAGATCGTCAGCTCCCGTCGGCGGTCTGGGCTTGTGGCCATGGCCTGAATGCCATTCATCACGAGGTTCAGCAGCACCTGCTGCAGTTGGACCTTGTCGCCTAACACGGGCTGCGCGCGGGCAGATAGATCGGTGTGCAATACGACGCCGTGCTGCTGCATTTCGCCGCGGGTGAGCACCAGCACATCCTCAATGGCGTGGCGAATGTCGAGCGGGGTCAGTTGGGGCCCGGCTTTCTGGGCCAATGTCCGCAGGCTGCGGATGACGTCGCCTCACGACCCGGTGCGCCTCCCGCACGGCACGGGAGACCGCATTCCGCGCGGCGGCGATGTCAGGCTGGTCCCGATCCAGCCAACGCAGACAGGCGTCGCCGCTGGTCACGACGGCCGCCAAAGGCTGGTTGATCTCATGGGCAATGGAGGCGAGCAGTTCTCCCATCGTTGTCAGCCGCGCGGCGCGGATGAGGTCCGCCTGGGCGTTCTGCAGCGCCAGCTCGGCGCGCTTGCGCTCGGTAATGTCCATGACCGTCCCGACGAATTGCAGGTCGCGCCCCTCGGTGCTGTCGGGCTGACCGACGCTTTGCAGGATTTTGATCGATCCATCGGGTAAAATGATCCGGTACTCACATTGGAACTGGCTTTTGTTGCGCACGGCCCGGTCCAAAGCATGTTCAAGCGCGGCGCGGTCTTCGGGATGAACCCGCGACAGGTAGACATCATAGGTTGGCTGCGTTGTCCCCGGATTGAAGTCAAAAATGTGAAAATGTTCGGCGGACCAGGAGATCGCGCCCGTGGCAACGTTCCAGCGCCAGCTGCCGGTGCGGCTGATCTGCTGCGCCTGGGCGAGCGAGGCCTCGCTGCGCCGCAACTCTTCCTCGACACGCTTGCGCTCGGTGATGTCGATCGCGGCCCCGGCAAAAAGCGGTATGCCGGCGATGACCGGGGCGACGAAGGCACTGCCATCCACCCAGATCACGCTGCCATCCTTGCGGCGGATGCGTTTCTCGACATGTTGCGGATAAGGGGCAGCTGCCGCGCGCGCCGCCATGCGCGCTGCGGTGCCGGCGCGCTCATCCTCATGGGCGATGTCCACAGGCGAGAGGTTGCGCAGTTCGGCTTCGGAATAGCCGGTCATTTTCTGAAAGGCCGGGTTGGCGGCGACATAACGCCCGTCAGGGTCTGTCAAATTCACGCCGACCGGTACGCTTTCGAATAGATTGCGCCAGCGTTCCTCGCTGGTCTGTAAATCGGCATAAAGCCGGGAATTCTCCAGCGAGATTGCCGCTTGCGAGGCCAGCAGTTCCAGCACCGCGATCCGCGCCGGGGTGAACATGTGCGATGTCAGCCGGTTCTCGAGATAAAGCGCACCGATCAGCCCGCCCTGCTTGACCAAAGGCAGGCATAGGACGGACCGCGCTTGCGTCTGCCGGATATAGGCATCCGCCGCAAACGGGTATTGCGTTGTGGCGTTATCAAGAATGACGTTGTGCTGCGTTCGGATCGCGGTGTGCAGAACCGTTTCGGGCAAGGCGGTCGGCACCACTGGCGTTGGCTTGAGAGTGACCTCGATGGCAGCGCCTGCGGTTTTTGCCTCCGCTTCGATCTGCGGTACGCCGTCGCGCATCAGCAGCAGCAGGCCGCGCTCGGCGCCGGCATGTTCGAGCGCGATCGTCATCAGGGTTTCCATCAGCCGATCGAGCATGATTTCCCCTGAAACCGCCTGCGACGCCTTGATCACGGTGGCGAGGTCGAAATGCGCGGCGGGCGCGCCGATCGTACCGGTCGGCGCGCTTGTCGGCTCTTCGGGCCAGAGCGCGGGATAAAGTTCGTCGAGTTGCCTGACCTTGGCGTCGGCGCCCCAGCGCGCGTAGCCGTAGCGGGCATTTCGAAGATACGCATGAGAGATCGTTTCGAAGCCAAGCGCCACGTAGAAA
Organism: uncultured Pseudomonadota bacterium; assembly: GCA_963798115.1. GTDB lineage: Bacteria > Pseudomonadota > Alphaproteobacteria > Acetobacterales > Acetobacteraceae > Acidocella. The sequence continues at coordinate 228,500 of CAWCRT010000006.1, read as the reverse complement.
TCTGCAGCCCGTTCGTTGGCGATCGCCTCGTTGTGAATGAAGCCATTGTCGCGCGCGGAGCGGATCGCCTGTTCGTAAAGATCCATCGCATCGCGCTCACGGCCCTCAAGGCGCGCGATCTCGGCGCCGACCAACGCAGCGCGATTTGCGAAGTTCTCCGGACAGTTCTCGGCCCAGAGCTGAAGCTGGCGGTGATGTGCGGCCAACGCTGCCAGATGCATCATCCGCTCCGCATCCGGTGCCGCGTCGCAGATCGCCGCCCGCGTCAGTGCGGCGTAGAAATGATATTCCGCCTGCTCGAAGAAGCAGCCGGGCGATGCCCAGAGCAGGCCCTCCACCCGTGCTGCTGCCGCGAACGCCGCTGCATGGTCCCTGGCGAAAAAGCGCGCCTGCAGCTTGCGGACCCAGTACAGGAAGGCGGCGAGCGTCATGCGCGGATCGGCCAGATGCTGCTCGAATTGTTCCTCGTTAAAGCCGGCTTCGTCGAAGCGACCGAACTGTGGGGTTAGCGCGCGCAAGGTCCGGATCAGCTGCAACTGCGTGGTGATCCTATGCACGACGAGGCCAAAGCGTGCCTGACGCGCCAAATCGAGCCCGGTCTCAGCCTCGTGCTGCACTTCGTCGAGAGGATCGGCGCACGCCAGCAAATGCGTGATGAGATGGGTGTGGCCAAAGGCCCCGTAGGTGAGGTCGCCAGGCTCCTGCGCCGCGTCAAAGGCAAGGCGTATCAGGCTGCGGCCGGTGCGGATGGGCTTTGACCAGGGCATGACCATGTGGCCGAAGAGCAGGTAGATGCGCGCCTTGAAGCGATCCAGCCCGCGTTGTGCCAGATTGAAGCCGAGCTGCCCAAAGTGGAAGGCTGATTTGTAATCGCCGAATTGCGGGCCCAGCACGGTGCCGATAATGGCATAGGCATAGCTCGACGCGTCATTATTGCCATGTTCAAGGCTGAGATTCGCGATGCGGCAGGTGACGAGAGCGTGGAGGTTCTGGTCGGTATACAAAGCAGGCGGCATGGCCGCGCAGAGGACGTCCATGGTCGCGTTCCAGACCGGATCGGCCATGCGTGGCAGGTCGAGCAGCGCCTCGATCGGGCGGCCAGCAAGTAGCTGCCACATACGCGCATATTCGTCCCGGACCTCATCCTGCGTCGGATGTGCCGACCACGCGATGCCGACGCGTCGCAGGTAATCGAGCGCCACCTCGACGCTGCGATCGCTGCGGTCCAGGGTGGTGTAGAGTTCCACGCGCAAGCAGGCCACGGCGGCAAGATCGGTGAGGTTTGCGGCGCGCTGCGACAGCTCCGCCAGACGGGCGTCGGCCGAAGCCGTGTCGCCGGTGAGGAATTCGCAGGTGGCACGGTGGAAGGCGAGCCCGAAGCTGAGTTCCGGGCAGCGCTCCCAGCCAATTTCGGCCAGCAGCGTTTGGCCCGTGGCGCAGTAGGCGAGCGCCGCGCTATAGGCTGTCGTCGCCTTGGCGCGTTTGGTGGCCAGGAGGTTGAGCCCGGCCAGCCATTCGCGTTCCACCATTGAGGTGAGCAGGGCGATGCCGCGGTTGAGCTGGCTGACGATCTCGAAAATCCGTTCCGCGAGCTGCGTGGGCGGCAGGCTGGATACGAGGATGCGGCCAATGCGCAAATGAAGTTCGGGCCGTGCCGCCTCGGGGATCAACGAATAGGCCGCCTCCTGAACCCGGTCGTGCAGGAAAGAGTAGGTCTCGTCCCGCCGCAGCACCAGGCCCGCTTGCACAGCCTCCCAAAGCGCTTCGTGGATGGCTTCGGCAGATCGCCCCTGAATGAGCGCGAGCACGGCGAAATCCGCATTATGGCCGAGTGCCGCCAGCCATTGCAGGGCTTCCTGCGTCTCCGGCGGCAGGCGGCCGAGCTTGCTTACCATCAGCTCCACCACGTTTTCGCTATAGCCTTTGGCGCGGATGCGCTTCAGGCTCCAGCTCCAGCGTCCGGTGCCGAGGCTGAAGGTGAGCAGCTTCTCCTCGGCCAGGGCCGTCAAAAACTGGATCGTGAAGAACGGATTGCCGCCGGTCTTGTCGTAGACCAGCGCCGCCAGGGGAGCCGCGCTCCCAACGGTGGCATGCAGGGCATCCGCAACGAAACGCCCAACATCCTCGCGAGTCAAAGGCGAGAGCACGATCTCGCTCACTCGGCCGCCCGCCCGGCGGATTTCCTGCAGGCTGCGCGCCAACGGATGGGTCGGGATCACCTCGTTGTCGCGATAGGCGCCCAGCAGCAGCAGCGATCCCACGTCCGACTGGGTCGTCAGATCACCGAGCAGATCCAGGGTCGCGGCGTCCAGCCATTGCAGATCATCGAGGAAGAGGGCCAGCGGATGATCTGGCCGGGCGAACACGCCGAGCAGACGGCGGAACACCGATTGGAAACGGTACTTCGCGTCTTGCGGTGGCAGCTCCGGCACGGGGGGCTGCGGGCCGATCAGCGGCTCCAGCGCGGGGATGAGGTCGACCATGAGCTGACCGTTCGGCCCCAGCGCGTCCCGCAGCGCGTCGCGCCACGTGCCAAGCTCGGCGTCGCTTTTGCCCAGCAGAGAGCGGACCAAGCTCTGCAACGCCTGGGCCAGCGTCGCATAAGGGATGTCGCGCTGGTACTGGTCGAACTTGCCGGCGGCAAACAAGCCGCGCGGCGGTACCAGCACCTTGTGAAGTTCGTTGACGACCGAGGATTTGCCGACGCCGGCATAGCCCGACACCAGCACGAGTTCCGGCGCGTCGCCCGCGACCACGCGGTCAAAGGCGGCGAGCAAGGTCTCGATTTCGTGGTCGCGGCCATAGAGTTGTTCCGGGATCAGAAGACGGTCTGAGGCATCCTGCTGGCCCAGCGCGAAGTCTTCGATACGGGCTTTTGCTTCCCACGCGGCCAGGCAACGCCGCAAATCGCGCTCAACGCCGGCGGCGGTCTGGTAGCGCTCCTCGGCAGTCTTCGCGAGCAGCTTCATGATGATGGCCGAGACCGGGCCGGGGACCGCCGGCAGCCGGGTGGCCGGGGGCACCGGCCGCCGCGCGATATGGCAGTGCACCCATTCCATGGGGTCGGCGGCGTTAAAGGGCAGGGCGCCCGTCAGCATCTCGTAGAAAATAATGCCGAGGGCATAGAGGTCGCTGCGGGAATTGACCGAGCGGTTCATGCGCCCGGTCTGTTCCGGCGCCATGTAGGCCAGCGTGCCGGCGATGATTTCGGGTGGCGTCGGTGCCTGGTGTTCGCGCGGCAGCCGTGAGGTGATGCCAAAGCCGGTCAGCCGGACGCTGGAGCGTTTCGCATCGACGAGGACGTTGGCCGGCTTCAGGTCTTTATGGATCAGCCCCTGCGCATGCATCTGGCCGATGGCCATTGTGAGCGGGATGGCTAGGCGGAGGAAATCCGCCAATTCCATCGGCCTTCCCAGCATGCTGTCGAGTGGTACGCCGCCGGGATCAGCCAGCACCAGCGTGAGCTGGCTCCCGCGCCGGAGGAGATGGACCGGCAGCACCGCCCAATCGGCGCTGAGCTCGGCCCGCAACGCAAATTCGTGCTCGAGGCGCTCCAACGCGCCAGGCGATGGGCGTTCCCCGGGGGATGTAAGCAAGAGGACTGGTGACCGCCCGTCGCTGAGGCACCGAAAGAGGGTGGGCGGCCCTTCCCGTAGCAGGGAGTAGCCAGAGAGCTGCGTCACAACGTGCCTTCCGCCGGCGTCGGCAGTTGCTGCGTTTTGTGCATGTGGACGGCGCCGCTTGGATGAAGTTGGGGCACTAGCCTATCAGACTGGCCCGCCATTGAGGAGAAGGCGCGCCAGGCGGCTGCACACATCACCAAGAGCGGCCGAAATCGTCTGCCTGGACCGGACTGACCTGAAGCTTATCCACCTGAACGCTGGCGGCGCGGGCTCAGACTTTGATCTGGACCGCGTAATTGTCGAGCGGCAGAGCCTGTTTGATCAGTTTTTCCCGCAGCATGAAATCGCGATAGGTAGTGTAGCGCGCGATATCGAGATAGGCGGGATCCTGTGCGAAATAACCGGGCAGCGCCTTCCAGGAGGCGGTGTCGAGCTTATCGTTCAGGCTCGGATTGTCCTTCAGGAAGCGTGCGAGCATTTCATCCGGGTGCTGGACGAGGTAATTGGCACCTTCCTGCAGCGCGACCAGGAATTTCGGCAGAGCGGGGTTGGCGAGACCGGAATTGTTGGAGAGCAGGATCAGCTCGTCCGAGGGCGGCACGCCATAATCTTCTGGCGCGAAGATCACCGGCTGCTGCCCGGACTGGGCGAGCTGGATGTCTTCATAGGTACGGAAGGTGCCGATCACGGCATCCACCTCGTTCGACATTAGCGCCGTCACCAGTGCGAAATTGACATTCACCAGCGTCACATCCGCGAGGCTGAGGCCGACATGGCGCAGCATCGTGCCGATTAGCGCCTCTTCCATGCCGGCGATCGAATAGCCAACCTTCTTGCCTTTGAGATCGGTGAGCCGGGTGATGCCGCTGCGCTGCAGAGCGGTGAGCGTGTCCAAAGGCTTGTTGATCAGCGTGCCGGTGCGGCGCACAGGCAGGCCCCGGTCAACCAGCAGATAAAGCTGGGGCTGGTAGCTGAGCGCGGCATCGGCCTTACCGGCGGCGAGCAGGCGCGGCGGCAGGTCGGGGTCGGTGGGCGGCACGAAAGTCACGTCCAGCCCGGCGCGATCGAAGGCGCCGATATAGCGGGCCGCGAACAAAGGTGCATGGTCCGGGTTCACGAACCAGTCGAGGATCAAGGTGAATTTCTGTTTTGGCGCGGTGCTCTGAGCGGATGCGGCAGGTGCCACCAGTGTGGCGGCTGCGGTGGTCAGAAATGAACGGCGGTCGAGTTTCATCCCTGGCACGCTCCTTTGAGTTGATCTGGCCGCGCTATTCCGGCGCCACAGGCTTCAGCATATCAAAAGTTTTTGCGCCGCTTTTTTCAAAAAGCGGCTACTTTCTTGTATCTGACATTTTCATAACGATTGCGCATCGTTTCTCGTTGGTACTGTGAACCAAAAAACCGCCCCCTGTGGTTCGTTGGCCTCGGCCCATAATCGTCCGCCATGTACGCTGATGATCGAGCGGCAGATCGCCAGGCCCATGCCGAGCCCCGTGGCCTTGGTGGTGTAGAAGGGGACGAAGACATGTTCGAGCGTGCCAGGGGCGAAACCAGGCCCCGAATCACGCACGCCGATCTGCACACAGTCCGTCCCATCGAGGGCGCTGCTGACAAGCAGGTCGCGAGCGCCGTCGCTCGTTTGGCTCATCGCTTCAATGGCATTGAGGATCAGGTTGAGAACCACCTGTTGCAGTTGCACCCGGTCGCCCTGGATCGAAGGCAACCCCTCCGCGAGCTGCGTCCGCAATGTGACGCCTTGCTTTGCGGCTTCGCTGCGCGTGAGAGCCATGATCTCCACAATCGCATCGTTGATGGCCAGCCCCTCCATGCGCGGCGGCGCCTTTTTGATGAGGGCACGAAGCCGATGAATGATGTTGCCGGCGCGATTACCGTCTTGCACGATGCGATCGAGCGCCCGCGCGGCCGCCTGGAGATCCGGCGGTTCGCTTCTTAGCCAGCGCAGAGCGGCCTGGGCATTGGTGACGGTCGCACCTATGGGCTGGTTGATTTCATGGGCGATGGAGGCGGTTAATTGCCCCATTGTCGCCATGCGGTTCGCGTGCGCCATTTCCGTCTGCATCTCGCGGGCTTCGGCCTCCGCCCGTTTGCGCTCGGATAGATCCAGCACGAAGGCGACACCTTCGTCGCCGCCTTCCTCGAACATCGCGACGCCGATCAGCACGGGCAAGCGGCTGCCATCCTTGCGGATATACCCTTTCTCGTAAGGCTGCGCGGCCCCGGTCAGCTTGACCTCAGCCACGGCCAGCGCATCACGAGCGCGCCATTCCGGTGGCGTCAGGTCCGTCCAGCGTATGCGGCCCGCGGCAAGGTCCGCGCGGTCATAGCCCACCATCTGGAGGAAAAAGTCATTGGCCTCGATGATACGGCCGTCGAGCGAGAAGATGAAAATTCCGATGATGTTGGCCTCGACCAGGCGGCGGATTTTTGCCTCGCGCTGCTCGAGATCGCGATACAGACGCGTATTTTCCAAAGCGATGGCCGCCTGCGACGCCAGCAGCTTCAGCGCCGTGATCCGGGCCGGCGCGAAGACGCGGGGGGTCAGGTTGTTTTCCAGGTAGAGCATGCCGAGGAGCTTGGCCCGGTTCAGCAATGGCAGGCAGAGAACGGAGCGGGCGCTATGCAGGCCGATGTAAGGATCTGTCGAAAATTCGCTCTCGGCGGCAGCGTCATCGAGGATCACGCCCTCCCGTGTGCGTGACACATAATGGAGGACGGACAATGGTAGAGTGGTTCCCGCTATTGGCGCGTCGTGCAGATGCACGGCGACGATGTCGCCGCGGGTCGTGGCTTCCGCTTCGATGCGGTGCTCCGGGCCGTGGGCCATGATCAGCAAACCACGCTCTGCTCCGGCCTGTTCGATGGCGGTGCGTATGACCGTGTCGAGCAATTTTTCCAGAACGATCTCGCCCGAGACCGCCTGAGATACTTTCATCACGGTGGCAAGGTCGAGATGTTCGACCGGCGCCCCGATCGTATCGGCCGGTCCCGGTGCACGTTCGTCCTGCCGCAACTGCGGATAGAGCCGATCGAGCTGTTGCACCTTGCCCTCGGCGCCCCAACGCAGATAGCCGTATCGGGCGTTCCGCAGATAGGCCTGGGCAAACGTGTCGAAGCCACGTGCCGCATAGAAGCGGGCGGCCAGTTCGTGGGCGAGCGCCTCATTATGGATGAAACCGTTGGCGCGGGCCGAGCGGATGGCTTGTTCGTACAATTGCTCGGCATCGAGCACATGGCCTTCGATGCGTGCGATCTCGGCGCCAACCAGGGCGGCACGGTTCTCGAAATTTTCGGGGCAATTCGTCGCCCAGATTTGCAGTTCCCGATGCAGGGCCGCCAAGGTTTCAAGATGCTGGCGCCGCTCGGCCGGCCGCGCCTCGTCGCAGGCGGCGGCGTAGGACAAAGCGCTGTAGAATTGATATTCGGCGCTTTCGAAATAGGATGGCGATGTCCATAAAAGTTGTTCCGCCCGCGCCGCGGCCGCGATGGCCGCTTCATAGTCGCCAGCCAGGAAGCGCGCCTGCAGCTTGCGCACCCAGTACCAGCATTCGACAAAGGCCAGATCAGGGTTTTCTGAAAAGCGGCGTTCGATCCGGCACTCGTTGAATTCGGCATCGTCAAAGCAACCGAATACCGGCGTCAGGCCACGCAGGGTTCGGATCAGCCCGAGCTGGGTGGCGATGCAGTCAACAACAAACCCGAACCGGGCCTTCTGCGCGAAGGTAAGACCATGCTCGGCTTCGCGTTGCACTTCGGCCAGATTGTCTCCTGCCGCGAGCATGTTCGTGGTCCATTCGTTGCCGCAATAGGCGGCGTAAATGAGGTCGCCGATCTTGTTGGCTGCCTCGAATGCCCGGCGCAAGAAATCGCGGCCGAGCCGGACATGTCTCATCCAAGGCAAAACGACGTTGCCAAATTCCATATAGACCCTGGCCTGGAAACGGGTCAGCCCGCGTTCCTCGACGAGGTCATAGCCCAGCCGGCCGAAGCGGTAGGCCTCCTGATAATCTCCGAAGCGGGGGCCTGCGAGAATACCAAGGAAGGCATAGGCGGCGCAGGAAGCGTCGCAGTTGCCGTGTTCGAGGCTGAGATTCACCGCGCGGCATGTGACGAGCAGATGCAGGTTTGCATCGGTATACAAAGCGGGCACGATGATTTTGGTCAGAACATTCATGGTGGCGAGCGAGGCGGGGTCGCTCATGAACGGCAGCTCGATCAATGCCTCGATCGTACGGCCCCCGAGTTGCGACCAGATACGCGCATATTCGCCTTGCGCTTCTGCTTTCGTCGGATGCGGCGACCAGTCGATGTTCAAGTGCCGGAGATAGTCGAGACCGATCGCAATGGCGCGGCTGCCTTGGTCGAGGGTGGTGTATAAATCCACGCGCAGGCACGCGACCGTGGCGCGCTCCAGGGTGGTTGCCGCGCGGCTTGCCTGTGCTGCCAGGCGCTGTTCGGCTTCCGTCAGAGCGCCGGTGAGGAATTCACATTCGGCCCGTTCCAGTTCCAGCGCAAAAATGAGCTCGTGCCGACGCTCCCAGCAATCGTCCGTCAACAAAGAGGCACCTGCGATGAGATAGGCGAGTGCCGACGCATAAGCGGTCGACCGTTTCGCGCGCTGTCCGGCCATCAGGTTGAGCATCGCCAGTTGGTCGCGCTCCTCTTGCGCGGTGATCAGCGCGTGGCCGCGATTGAGCTGATTGACGATCTCGAAAATCGCCTCATCCCGCTTCTCCGCCGGTGTGTGCACCGCCAGCAGCCGGCCGATCCGCAGATGTGCCGCGGCGCGGGAGTTTGCCGGGATCAGCGAATAGGCGGCTTCCTGCACCCGGTCATGAACGAACTTGTAGGTATTTTCCAGGCGCAGGATCAGCTCCTGCCGAACCGCTTCCCATAGATCCGCATGGAGTGCCGGTTCCGGGCCGCCATGGATCAGGCAAAGCGTGGCGAATTCCGCGTCATTTCCGAGGCAGGCAAGATTCTGCAACGCCGTCTGGGTGGCCTTGGGCAGGCGGGTCAATTTGCCGACCATCAGCTCCACAACATTGTCCGTGTAGCCTTTGGCGTGAATGCGGCCGAGATCCCAGCACCAGCGTGCCGCCTCATGGTCGAAGCGGAGCAGGCCCTCATCGTCGAGCGCGTGCAGGAACTGAATCGTGAAGAAGGGATTGCCGCCGGTCTTGTCATGTACCAGCCGTGCCAGAGGTGCGGCTTCCGCCGGCCTGCAGCGCAGCGCGTCCGCGATCAATTGCCGCACGTTGGCACGCGTCAGTGGGGCCAGCCTGATTTCCTGCAAACGGGCCCCGGCCTGGCGGAACATCGTCAGCTTTCGCATCAACGGATGGCCGGCCGTAACCTCGTTGTTGCGATAGGCGCCGATCAGCAGCAGGTGCCGGACCTCAAGCTGGACCAGCACATCCTCCACCAGATCGAGCGTGGCCGGGTCGAGCCACTGCAAATCGTCGAGGAAGAGCACCAGCGGATGCTCAGGCCGGGCAAAAACGCCGAGAAACCGCCGGAACACCAGCTGGAAGCGGCTTTGTGTCTGCTGCGGCGGCAACTCGGGGACAGGCGGTGGTTCGCCGGTGATCAGCTTCAGTTCGGGAACCAGATCAACCATGAGTTTCGCGTTCGGGCCCAGCGCTTCGAGCAGCGCATCGCGCCAGCCGGCCAACGCTGCGTCGCTCAAGGCCAACAAAGGGCGGATCAGGCCTTGAAACGCCTGCGCCAGCGTCGCGTAGGGGATGTCGCGCTTGTACTGGTCGAATTTACCATATGCGAACAGCCCGCGCGTCGGCACCAGCGCCTTGTGCAATTCATGCACCACGGCGGACTTACCGATGCCGGAATATCCCGAGACCAGCACCAGCTCCGGCGTGCCGCTATCGACAAGGCGATCGAAGGCGGCGATCAAGCACTCCACCTCGTGCGCGCGCCCGTACAGAAGCTCGGGGATCAACAGCCGGTCCGGAATGTCCTGTTCGCCCAGCGGGAAGTTGGCGATGCGGCCGCTAGCTTCCCAGTCGGCCAGGCAGCGCCGCAGATCGCGTTCCACGGCGGCGGCAGTCTGGTAGCGCTCCTCGGCGGTCTTGGCGAGCAGTTTCATGACGATCTGCGAGAGCTGGGCGGGGATCTGCTCCAACCGCTCGGCAGGCGGCACCGGCTTTCTGGCGACGTGACAATGCACCCACCCCATGGGATCGGCGGCCATGAAGGGCAGCATGCCGGTGAGCATCTGGTAGAGCACGACCCCCAGGGCATAGAGGTCGCTACGGGAGTCGATTGAATGGTTCATCCGCCCGGTCTGTTCGGGCGCCATGTAGGCGAGCGTGCCGGCAATGAATTCCGGCGGCGCCGGTGCCTGCCGTTCGCGCGGCAGCCGCGAGGCAAGGCCGAACCCTGTCAGCCTGATTTGTCCATCTGCGCAGTCCACCAGAAGATGGGAGGGCTTCAGATCCTTGTGTACCAGGCCGCGTGCGTGGAGTTTGCCGAGTGCCTGGGCGATGCCCATGGCCAAAGGCAGGAAGCTGCCGATCGCCATGGGCGTGCCGAGCCGCCGTGCGAGGGGTTCGCCGCCCGGGTCCTCGAGCATGAGCATGCTCGTCCCGCCTTTGCACTCGAGCGCCAGGGGCCGCGCCGCCCATGCCTCATCCAGCACATCTTTCAAGCCGTATTCGTGGGCCAAGTGATCTAGGCAACGCGGGCTGGGGTGTTCCGAGGCAGGCACCACGGCGAGTACGGTGCGCCGTTCGCCGCCATCTTCCTCATGCCAGGCTCTGCAGAAGACGCACTCACCCTCCTCCCATAAGACCTGGAGGCCGCCATCTCGCTCTACAAAGCTAGACAGTAGGCTCATTTGCCGAACTCCGCCGGCGAGCGGGTTGTCGCCATCTCGTGGGCGAATGAATGCCAGTTTACCATAGCCAGACCAGGCGTGACGATGTCTTTTCCTGGCAGCTGCCGCGGGCAAGGGCATGGACAAGGATGAACTCAGTCGCTTTCTCTTCGATCTGACACAACAGGGAAGTTTTCGATGTCGAAACACCATAATCTGCCGACCTCCGTCGACACTGTCGCCTGGGGCTTCTTTGATGCCGCGCACACTCCGGCGCTGACCATCGAGTCCGGCGACACGGTCACCGTCGACACGCTGCCGGCGGGCGATGTGAAGGAGCTGCCCGCCGATGCCTCCCGGATCCGCCCTGACCATCGCCTGCTGCTCGACAAGGCGGTGCGTGGCAACGGCCCGCATCCGGTGAATGGACCGATCTATGTGAAGGGCGCCGAGCCCGGTGACGTGCTGCAGATCGATATTCTCGACATCAAGCCGAACCAGGATTGGGGGTTCGTTGCCATCCAGCCGCTGCTGGGCACGTTGCCGGAGGAATTCACCGATTACGAGACGGTGATTGTCGATATCGACGCCGCGCAGAATGTCGCTCATCTGCCCTGGGGCACCAGCCTGAAGTCTGGAGCCGTTCTTCGGCATCCTGGCGGTGGCGCCGCCAGCCGCATGGGGGCGGCAGAGCACGATCGTGCCGCGCGCTTTCGGCGGAAACATGGACAACAAGGCGCTCGTCGCCGGCACCACGCTATATCTGCCGGTGTTCAATGAGGGCGCGCTGTTCTCGGTGGGTGACGGCCATGGCGTGCAGGGCGATGGTGAAGTGTGCATCACCGCGCTGGAAACCGGCCTGACCGGCACGTTCCGCTTTACCGTGCGCAAGGATTTGAAGCTGGCTGGCCCGTTCGCCGAAAGCCCGACGCATCTGATCTCGATCGGCATCGACGAGGATCTCGACGATGCGGCGAAGCAGGCCGTGCGCGAGATGGTGCGCGAGCTTTGCGTCCGTACCGATCTCACCCGCAACCAGGCCTACATGCTGTGCAGCCTGGCCGGTGACCTCAAGGTCACGCAGCTGGTGGACGTCAACAAGGGCATCCATATGATGCTGCCGAAGAGCGCTTTTAAAGCACGGTAAGGAAGGGGCCGCTTTTTTGAAATTTTGGGCTTGAGGCGTTGAAACCGTACAGGCCCAAAGTAACAAAGTTTTTTTGCTACTTTTTGTTCACAAAAAGTAGCCTTTCTTTCTCTCTGTCGCAGCCGCGTACATCAGCCAGCTATGGTCGACGAGCTTGAATAGCCCGCGAAAGATTTCCTCCCAACGCTTTACCCACTGAAACCTCTGAAGGAAGTACCCATGACCCAATCTCAGCACAGCCAGGCTTCGCGCGTGGCGCTCACCGACCGCATAATGGACGCGAAGATTCGTAAGGATTTTACGTTCGAAGCCATTGCCGAGGGCACGGGCCTCTCGGCCGTCTTCGTCACGGCGGCATTGCTCGGCCAGCATCCGCTGCCGGCCAACGCCGCGAAGGTGGTCGCGGACAAGCTCGAGCTCGGCGAAGACGCCGTCCGCGAGCTGCAGACGATCCCTCTGCGCGGCAGCATCCAAGGTGGCGTGCCGACCGATCCGACGATTTACCGCTTCTACGAGATCGTTCAGGTCTACGGCTCGACTCTGAAGGCGCTGGTTCACGAAAAACTTGGCGACGGCATCATCAGCGCCATTAATTTCAAGCTCGACTTCCAAGTGGTCGACGATCCCGAAGGCGGCAAGCGTGCCGTGATTACGCTCGATGGTAAGTACCTGCCCGCCAAACCATTCTAGGGAAATTGGGGAGGACGCGGAGGAATCATTCTTGGGATGGTTCCTCAGCATCTCGTCCCGCGAAAAACGAGCGGCGGCGTCACCGTCGACCGGGCCTGCAAGCGCGCGGAGACATCGCAGGATATCGCTAATGATGCGGTGCTCGGGCATGAGCACCGCATCGCTTTTCACCGGTCGAGGGCTTTTTCGTCCTGGCCATTGAAACCGACATTGGCATAGGCGGATGGCGCCGCGTGCAACAGAATACATGGCCAGTCCACAAGGTTATCCCCAGCTCTGTGGATTTTCTCTTGTCGGAACGAATGTCGGCGGGGGCGGCAAGGGTTCAGGGCATCTACCAGAACGTAGGTGGTAACCTAGACCAAAGCACTAGAGGCCTCGTCCGGCCCGTCGATCTCATTGCGATCGGCGTGCATGAGAGGCTCTCACATGTGTGCCGGAACCTTCCTTATGCGCAATAGTTTGAGCCGCGGCACGGGACTAGAGGAGATCGTCGAAAGGATTTCAACGTGTCAGCGATTTCTGCGATCTCAATTGTCGATGACAATTTCTCGGTCCTTGAAGCAATGACCGGGCTGGTGACCGCGATGGGTTTTGCGGCGGCGGCATACCAGAGCGAGGCCACCGCCCTCCTTCAGCGCATGCTTCGGGTCGAAAGTGCTCCCGCCCCAACGTTGCGCACGACGGGTCGCAGCGCGCTCATGCGACGCGACCCGCGTCATCCGCTGTCTATGTCGGACATCGTGCCAGAGGGTGCAAGCTTGATTGAAGGTACCTATGGAAACGCGGCGGGAAGCCGTGCCTACAAGCTCTTCATACCCTCCGGCTACCAGGGGCAACCGCTGCCTTTGATCGTCATGCTGCACGGCGCCACCCAATCGCCCGACGATTTTGCCGCCGGTACGAGGATGAACTTCATCGCAGAAGAACAATCTTGCTTCGTGGCCTATCCCGAACAGCGCAGCGAGGCCAACCAGGCAAAATGCTGGAACTGGTTCCGCGCAGCCGACCAGCAGCGGGGCACAGGCGAACCTTCGCTGATCGCAGGCATCACGCAGCAAATCATGCGCGATTATTCGGTGGACTCAAAGCGCGTCTATGTTGCTGGGCTGTCGGCTGGAGCGGCGGCGGCGGCGATCATGGGCGCGACCTATAGCGACCTGTATGCGGCAATCGGCGTACATTCCGGCCTCGCCTGTGGGGCCGCTACTGATCTTCCCACTGCGTTCGTGGCCATGCGGCACGGCGGTGGGGCCGGTGACAAAGCAAGCCTAAATGACGGACCATCTGTTCCGACCATCGTTTTTCACGGCGATCGCGACACGATGGTGCACCCGAATAACGGCGCTCAAGTCATTGAGCAGTCTTTGCGGACGGCGAGCACGCCAAAGAAGGTGCTTCGCGGGCAGGTACCGGGAGGGCATTGCTACACCCGTACGATTCATGCCGACGCCAAAGGGGGCGGAATCGTTGAGCACTGGAACATCCACGGCGCTGGGCACGCATGGTCCGGCGGCAACGCCGCAGGCTCCTATACCGATCCGCAAGGACCGGACGCAACGCGGGAAATGCTGCGTTTCTTCCTGGAGCACTCACTGCCGTAGCAATCGCTCAGGCGATCAGCATCCCCTCATTCAGAACCCAGCCCCATCCAGGGCTGGGTTCTAGCTATCGGAGCCCATGACATCATGAAGCTCGAATCCGAAGCGCGCGAGCCGCGCTTCGGATGACGTTTTAGCGGCGCTCGACCTGCGAGACGTCGCGCACCGCGCCGCGCGAAGCGCTGGTCGTAAGCGCGGCATAGGCGCGCAGCGCGGGGGAGACGACGCGCTGGCGGTTTTCCGGCTTCCACGCGGCAGTGCCACGGCCTTCCATCTCGGCCCGGCGCTGATCGAGCTCCTGGTCGCTCAGTGCCACGCGCAGGATGCGGTTCGGGATGTCGATCTCGATGATATCGCCGTTCCGCACCAGCCCGATGGCGCCGCCCTCGGCCGCTTCCGGCGACATATGGCCGATGGAAAGGCCCGCGGTGCCGCCCGAGAAGCGGCCGTCAGTGACCAGCGCGCAGAGCTTGCCGAGGCCTTTCGACTTCAGATAGCTCGTCGGGTAGAGCATCTCCTGCATGCCGGGGCCGCCCTTCGGGCCTTCGTAGCGGATCAGCACCACTTCGCCTGCCTTCACCTTGTCCCCGAGAATGCCCGCGACGGCATCATCCTGGCTCTCGAAAATATGGGCGGGGCCGGAAAAGACCAGATTGGAGGGATCGACGCCCGCCGTCTTCACGATGGCGCCTTCGAGCGCGATATTGCCGAACAGCACGGCAAGGCCGCCATCCTTGCTGAAGGCGTGTTCCACGTCGTGGATCACGCCGCCGACACGGTCGGTATCCAGTTCTTCGTACCGGCGGTCCTGGCTGAAAGCCTCGGTGGTGCGGACGCCACCGGGAGCGGCGCGATAGAGCGTGCCGGCGGTACCGTTCGGATCGGTGCCGACCACGTCCCATTGCGCGAGGGCCGCGCCCAGGGTCGCGCTATGCACGGTCGGCAGTTCCGTATGGATAAGACCGGCGCGGTTGAGTTCCGCGAGGAGCCCGATGACGCCGCCCGCGCGGTGCACGTCTTCCATGTGAACATTCATGACCGAGGGTGAGACCTTGCAGAGATTCGGCACCTGGCGGGAAAGGCGATCGATATCCGCCATGGTGAAGTCGAGTTCCGCTTCCTGCGCGGCGGCGAGCAGATGCAGGACCGTGTTGGTCGACCCGCCCATGGCGATGTCGAGCGACATGGCGTTCTCGAACGCCTTGAAGCCGGCGATGTTGCGGGGCAGGGCGCTCGCATCATCCTGCTCGTACCAGCGGCGGGCGAGATCGACGATGGTCCAGCCGGCCTCGACGAACAGCTTGCGGCGATCGGCATGGGTCGCGAGCAGGCTGCCATTGCCGGGCAGCGAGAGGCCGAGGGCCTCGGTCAGGCAGTTCATGGAATTGGCCGTGAACATGCCGGAGCAGGACCCGCAGGTCGGGCAGGCCGAACGTTCCTGCACGGCGGCCTCGGCGTCCGAGACGTTCGGGTCGGCGGCGGCCACCATGGCGGAGATGAGATCCGAGCGCTTCTCGATCGCCGCGCCGCCGGTCCCGTCCGCCTTGATCTTGCCGGCTTCCATGGGCCCGCCGGAGACGAAGATGGTGGGGATGTTGAGCCGCATCGCGGCCATCAGCATGCCGGGCGTGATCTTGTCGCAGTTCGAGATGCAGACCAGCGCATCGGCGCAATGCGCCTGCACCATGTATTCCACGGCATCGGCGATCAGCTCGCGCGAGGGCAGGCTGTAGAGCATGCCGGAATGCCCCATGGCGATGCCGTCATCGACCGCGATGGTGTTGAATTCCTTGGCGACGCCGCCGGCCTTCTCGATCTCGCCTGCGACCAGCTGGCCGAGGTCTTTCAGATGCACATGGCCCGGCACGAACTGGGTGAAGGAATTGGCGATGGCAACGATCGGCTTGCCGAAGTCGCCGTCGCCCATGCCTGTTGCACGCCACAGCGCGCGGGCGCCGGCCATGTTGCGGCCATGGGTAGAGGTCCGGGAGCGATAGGTTGGCATAACTGGGTCCTTACTGCTGCGGCGTCAGATTGCTGTTTGTGACATCAACTACCCTGGTCGGCATCATTTTGCGACCCTCCCCGCCGAGCTGCCTGGAATTTTTGATCTTTTTCATCGATCTCAGCGGGCTCTCAGCCAAAGCGGATGATCTTAGAGCGTTTGCTCGCAGAGAAGAGCGATAAGTTGCTCGGACTGAGAGAGCGCCTGCAGCTCGTCAGCGCCCCCGACATGCGTCCGGCCGATGAAGATCTGCGGGACGGTATGACGGCCGCCGCTGCGGGCGACCATGGTGTTCGTCGCACCGGGATCGCGACCCACGTCGACCTCGGTGAACGCAATACCCTTCTCCTTCAGCAGCTCCTTGGCGGCCTTGCAGTAGGGGCAGTTCGCGGTGGTGTAGATCAGGACGCCAGGTATGTTTTCCGCCGGTTTATCCCTCAGCCAGGCGATGACGTCGGCAGCCGCCTGGTTCGGCGGGAACACCGGATAGAACACATGCTCGATGGTACCGGCATTGATGACGAGTGTCAGACGTTTGAGTAACAGCGTCCCTTCCACTGTCATGGTCGGAAGACGCAGAGCCTCGGTCAGCTCGAACGCGGCGTCACTCAGAATTGCGAATGAAAGCCCGAGCCGATCGGACAATTCCTTCTGATAGACCGGTGTTTGCGTGCTCAGTCCGAACAGTCTGGCGCCAAGGGCGGCGATCACGTCTTTCTGGTCCTGGAATGCCTGGGTCTGCGGCGTGCATCCACGCGCGCCGGGGATGTCATTCCAGCCGGGCGGAAGCTCGACTCCGGGCACGCCGGTCCGCGGATAGGCGTAGACGATGGTGCGGCCCGGTAGGATGGATAAATCCACGAGTTCACCGGACGTCGCACGCAGCGTCACGCCGGGCACGTGCATGCCGGTGAGATGGGCGGCCCCGCCATCGTCCTCTGGACGCGGCAGGTCGGCGGGGAGTGCTGAATAGTTCGCGGGGTGTTGAGCAGTCATTGCGGGGGCTCCTTGAATGCTTCTCATTCTCGCAAAAATGGCCCATGCTTAAGCTCCATTTTCGATGATATTCACTGGTCCATTTTTTGCCCAAGCGAAGCATCACAACTGCCATTCCCTCGCTGAAGGCGATCGACCGCAATGGCGGCCAGGTCGGCCGACAGCTCGCCCAGCACCTGCGTGACGCGATCGGGGCCGGCGAGCTGAAACCTGGCGAGCGTTTGCCATCGACACGCGCGTTGGCTGCCTCCCTTAGGGTCGCCAGGGGCACCGTCGTTGAAGCATTCGATCAACTGGCGGCGGAAGGCTATCTCGATGCGAAAATCGGGGCTGGCACCCGCGTTGCGCCGGCCCTCAAGGACGGAATTCTCGAACTGCCTGCAACACCGGAGGGGCGGCCAGCTGCGTTTGACATACCTTTGCCGCCGGCAGCCGCCCGGCTGGCAGCCATCGCTCGAACGCTAATGCCCCAGTCTCCCATCCCTTTCGCAATCGCCGTGCCCGCTGCGGGCATAGCCCCGGACGATGCGTGGCGCCGGCTCGGTAACCGCATCCGGGCCTCCGGCCGTGCCGCACCTTCCGGCTATACCGATCCGTGCGGGCTGGCCGAGCTGCGGGCCGCCATCTCCGATTATGCGCGGCGTGCCCGCGGGGTGCATTGCGAGCCGGAGAATGTGATTGTCACTTCCGGCACCCAGCAGGGCCTCTACATGGCCTGCCGGGTGCTGCTGTCCCGCGGGGATACGGTATGGGCCGAAAATCCGGCCTATCCGGGCCTGACGGCGGTGCTCGACGATCTCGGCATGCACACCCACCCGGTGCTGGTGGATGAGCAGGGTCTCAACGTCGAACACGGGCTGGCGACCTGCCCGATGGCGTGCGCCGCTTTCGTCACGCCGTCGCACCAATATCCGGTCGGTATGCCGCTGAGCATGGCCCGGCGCCAAGCCCTGATCGCCTGGGCCGAGGGCAACAATGCCTGGATCGTGGAAGACGATTACGACAGCGAACTGCGTTACGCAGGCCACCCGTTCCCGGCGATGCAGGGCCTCAGCCCGTCACGGGTGGTTTATCTGGGAACGTTCAGCAAGGTGATGTTTCCCTCGCTGCGGCTGGGCTATGTTATTGCTCCCAGATTCCTCGTCGAAGCGTTTGCCGGTGCCCGTGCAATCCTTGACCGCCATTCACCAACCGCCGATCAGCACGTGTTGGCGGCGTATATGCGCGAAGGGCTTTTGGAAGCTCATATCAGGCGCATTCGCGGCCTTTACGCCGAACGCCGCGCCGCGCTGTTGGCGGCACTTGGGCCGGCATTGCCGACGGGCTGCCTCATCCAACCGAGCGATCAAGGGATGCACATTCTCCTGTGGCTGCCTGAAGGCGCTAACGATGTGCAGATCGCGGCGCAGACGCAGGCGATCGGCCTCGCCGTGCGTCCGATCTCATCGATGTATCTTGAACCAACCGGCCGGCCAGGTTTGATGCTGGGGTTCGGCGGGTTCCTTCCAGAGCAACTGCGGGATGCCGCAAAGCGGTTCACGCAGCTCTTGGGGTTCGCATTCGGAAGTTCCCGCTAGTTATAGAATCGGAATGTCAGTCAAACGGCGCTGAAAAATTCAACGCCGTTTGACATGCGTGGCATCGACAACTGGAAGGCCGAGTGGGCGCTGATTTGTGCCGCACACAATCTCAGAAAGCTCCCGGGCGGCATGAGCGGCCGATCCTTCATCCACCAACTCAACCCAAGAGCTATCTGGACAGGCTCCTAGCGCTGCGCCGCCAGTTTGGCGCCGGCGGCGAGCGCCCGCAGCTTGGCCAGCGCGATGTCACGGTCCATCGGCGCCATGCCGCAATTGGTGCAGGCGATCAGCTTGTCTTCCGGCACGTATTGCAAAGCGGCGCGGATGGTCGCCGCAACCTCTTCAGGCGTTTCGACCTGGTCAGAGGCGACATCGATCACGCCGACCATGACTTCCTTGCCCGTCAACAAGGCCATCAGCGAGGGCGGCACATGGCTGTGGAAGCATTCCAGTGACACCTGGCCGATGCGGCTACGCGCCAGAGCCGGGAAGACTTCCTCGTATTGCCGCCACTCCTCGCCCAGCGTGTTCTTCCAGTTCGTGTTGGCCTCAATGCCATAGCCGTAGCAGATGTGCACGGCCGTGGTGCAGGTGATGCCCTCGATCGCGCGGTCCAGGGCGTTGATGCCCCATTCTGTGGCTTCCTTGGGGTAAACGTTGAAGGCCGGCTCGTCGAACTGGATGATGTCGATCCCATCCTCCTGCAGACCTCGCGCTTCCTGGTTCAGGAGCTCGGCGAAAGCGAAGGCCATCTTCACCCTGTCGCCGTAATAGCCGTCGGCCAGGGTGTCGATGATGGTCATCGGCCCCGGCAGGGTGAACTTGATCTGGCGGCCGGTATGGGCGCGCAACAGCCGGGCTTCTGTCTGATGGACGCGCCCCTTGAGACGCAAGGGGCCCGTGACAGTCGGCACCATCGCGTCATAGCGGTTGTTGCGGATGCCCATCTTCACTTTCTTGTTGAAGTCGATGCCCTCCACGAACTCCAGAAAACCGTGGACGAAATGCTGTCGCGACTGCTCGCCATCGGTGACGATATCGAGGCCGGCATCCTCCTGCTGCTTCAGCCACAGCAGGGTGGCGTCCTGCTTGGCGATCTCCAGTGCCTCGCCCTCCTGCTTCCAGGCCGGCCAAAGCTTCTTGCTCTCGGCGAGCCAGTCGGGCTTGGGCAGGCTGCCCGCGATGGTGCTACGAAAACCAGGGGCGGTGGGCATGGGACTTCATCCTTCAGGCGTTAGCAGGTTACTTGGCTCTCTGTTGCTGATTTAATTTTGGCACACAAGACATGTCATCGCGCATCTCCAAGTCGTTTTTTTTGTAGCCTGGAGCGCGGGCGAGGCGCGGCGTATCGGCCCAAGATCGCATTCGCGAGCGCCTCTGGCTCCCGGCCAACGCAGGGGAATGCGGTGGGACGCCCCAAAACGCCAAACGGGCCAGTCGTTGCCGACCGGCCCGTTTGTGCTTGATGTTTCAAGAAATTTCGTGGCGCGCCCGAAGAGATGCAAGTTGGCTCCCCGATGCTGGCCGTGCGGGCACGAGCATCGCCGCCGCGTTCGTGTGGCGCTTGCTGATCGCGATCGTGGCGATCAACGCCAACAGCCCGCGCTTTGGAGGCGCGGGCTGTTGGGGTGGGGACTTGGCGCTTAGAACTTCAAGCTGAGACCGCCGGAAATGCCCGCCAGCGTCGCATTCCCCCGGGCTTCGCCAAAGAGGTTGGCATAGACATAGGCGGACTTATCCAGGCGCACTGTGCCTGAGACGCTCAGCTGCCCGAAGGTCGACGACACTCTGGGCGCGGCGATCGCCAGGTTCACGCCGGCCAGCGTGGCGGTTTCGCTCGGATTGAGCAGATTGCCCGCATCCTCACCCGCGCCGGCATCGACCTGGTAGGTGTAGGGCGCGTCCAGCGGTGCGGAGATTTTGGACCCGGCGGTCAAGCCGATCATGCTGCGCACGCCGGTGCCGGTGAAGCCGTCGACATCCAGCGCCGCCGCCGACGCGCCTTCGCTGGCGCTGGCCTGCGAGACCTGCTGGAAGGTTACCCGGCCATACGGCGCCAGCCTGATGCCGGAGAGCGCGAACGGCCGGCTCAGCCCGAGGCTGACCAGCGTATCGCTGCCGCCGACATGCCCGGTCTTCAGCAGTGCCCCGCCGAGCGGGTTGGCCCGCTGCGTGGTGCTGGAACTCGCGCCGTAGCTGACGATGCCGTCGAGCAGATAGGGGCCCGCCGCCACCTGCCCGTAGAGGAAGCCGGCATTCTCGCTGCTGGTGCCGTTCCCGCCACCGGATTCCACCCAGCTCGACGCATAGGCATAGCCGACGCCCAGACGGTCGGCGCCGTTGGCCAGGATGTCGAGGCCGATCGCGTTCTGGGTGACATTGCTGGAAAGGCCGCTGGCCACATCATCCGCACCCCGGGAGCCGAACTGCGTCGAAGCGGTGTCCCAGAATTGCGAGCCGGTCGCGAGATCGCCCGAGGCCGCGCTGAGATGGCCGAACACTGCGTCCGCCGTGGCCTGGCCGGCCTGTGGCGCCACCGCCACCATGGCGGCATGAATTTGCCCATCCAGGCTGGCGAGGAAAGGCGGCAGGTGCGCCGCCGGCTGGTTAACGGCCGCATCGAGCAAGCTGGCCTGCGCGGCGGTCGGATCGGCGTTCGCGTCGAGACTGTCGAGCACGCGCGCCACCGACATCGCGTCGAGCGTTCTGGCCGCGCGATCGAACCGCGACAAGGAGGGGGCGACCGCGATCACTTCGAGCACGATTTCATCGGGCGTATCCGAGAGCACTTCCACACCGGTTCCGTTGGCGAACCCGGTCGTCTGCACGTTGGTAAAGCTCCCCGTGACCGTGCCCCCGCCGGCCGTCGTCACGATCGTGAAGGTTTCGCCGACCTTCGTCCCGAAACCATCGATCGCGCCGACATCCAGAGTCGCACCGGGGTTGATCTCGAAACCACCAGTTACAGCGAGATGGGTATAAAAGCCGGAGGTGATCGTCCCCCCGGCGGACGCGGTGATACCGGCGAGGCTCGCCTCGTACCCGCCATCAACCGTTACGTTCCCGGAGACCGTGCCGTTCGGCCGCAAGTTGGCGCCGGACTCCACCATAACATTGCCATTGATATTGCCGTCCACGATCTGGTTGCCGTTGGCGAAATCGATGGCATCGCCACTACCGACATTGAAGGTGCTGCTGACGATCGTGCCGAAGCTGCCGTCGCTGCCGCCGTCGATCTTGACGACGCTCTGCCCCGAGATGTCAATATTTCCCGAGATCAACCCGGTATTGATGATCACGCCCAAGCCGCCACGAGTGCTCTGGATCGCGGAGTTGACGGCGGAGTTGACGGTGGAGATGGTGCCGCTGTTGCGCAGCGCGCTGATGGTGCCGTTGTTGATGATCCCGGCATAGCCCCCCGAGATGATGCCGCTGTTGGTCAACGTGGTGATGGCGCCGTCGTTGGAGATCCCGGTATCGCTCCCCGAGATGGTGCCGCCGGCATTGTTGGTCAGCGCGCCGATGGTACCGGTGCTTCTGTTGGCGATCGCGCCAACGGCTCCCGAAATGGTGCCGCCGGCATTGTTGGTCAGCGTGGCGATCGTCGCGGAGCTCTCGATCCCAAGATTGCCCGAGATGGTGCCGCTGTTGGTCAGCGCGCCGATGCTGCCGTTGTTCTTGATCCCGCTCAGGTCCCCGAAGATGGCGCCGCCGGCATTGTTGGTCAGCGTGGTGAAGGAATTGCCGGTCGGATTATAGATGCCAGACGGCAGCTCATAGAGGCCGCTAGTAGTGCCGCTCGTAATTGTGCCGCTGTTGGTCAACGTGGCGCCGGTCGTCGTGTTCAAGACGCCGGTTGTATTACCGGAGACAATGGTGCCGGTGCCGATCGTGACGGGGGTATCTGTCGTAATCGTTTGGCCCACGGGCGCCGCCCAAGCCGCCCGGGTCGGCAGAACCACAGCGGAGGCCAAAGGCAGCACGGCAATCCCGCCCAGTAGGGCGCGGCGCAAAGAGCCCCGGCGCATGCCGGCCGCGGACGAGCAAGCTTTATTCTGGCGAGGACGCACGTGATATCCTTTGCAAGGCGGTGGGCATGGACCTCGTGTTGAGGCGGTTGTTTGGCTGAGCGGCTGGCCACCCGGAAAATCAGCCGCCTGGGGCGCTTAGGCCGTCCATGTCGGGTAAGTTATTTAACCGAGAATTAGTATTGTTTTATGTCATGTCCGCGCGGAATTTGTTAGAGGAGTGTTCCACTATCAATCTTTCGGTTATCAATACGGTAGGTATTGTGCAACACATCCAACGCGGAATTGCGGTGGCCTGGCAATACCGCTAAGCGCCTTGTACGTGTTCGTCCTCTTTCAGGGCCGGGGCCGCTTGCGCCGGCTCACTGGTGCGCCACACCAACGAAGGCAACCGACAAGTTGTCGAGAACCTTGTCCCTCAACGGCGAACACACGGTCTCGAATATCTCGGCTTCCGCTACGGTAAGGACGTGTACTTGCGTAACACGACCGTCTCAAATCTCTACCGCAAGGTTGCCTTTGCAGCTCGCAGCCAAGCGGTGGCGACGGTGAAGCGCTACCCGAACAAAGGGTACGCGGAACTGTGCCGCCTGTTTAACTTTGAGGAGTTCGTCAAAAAATTTGGCAGGGTGGAGGGCTTCGAAGCGTCGTCGTCTAAGAAGGACTGGACGTTCTGGACGTACGTTACGCGCGCTTCCTAGGGAGTTCGGGCCGCTTGGCCTCAAGATCGCCAAGCAGGTTAGTCGGTTACAGTGCGTTTCGAAGCACCGGGTAAGCAAGGAAATCGCCTTTGCACTTGCCCGCAGGGAGAAGGAAAAGACCGGGCAGGCAGGACAAGGGCGTGAAAGTTAACCCACGCCTTGTGGGAGGCGCATACGGGATAAACGACAAGGTCGCTGAGACTGCTGGTGACCACGCGATGGTAGCAGGACGTGTTCGGCCGCCGAGGGCCTTCGAGCAGCGGTCCTGGCCGAATGGGACCACATCGACGAGGTGGCGGTCACGGGGGATCCTGGGGACCTGGAGCGGCTGTAGCCGTGCACGGCGAACTGTGCGTCCTGTGTTCGCACCGGGCGATCAACGGCGAAATGCGGCCAACGCGGGGGAACGCCCCAAAACGCAAACGGGCCGGTCATTTCTGACCGGCCCGTTTGTGCTTGGTTTTCAAGGAATTTCGTGGCGCGCCCGAAGAGATTTCGAACTCCTGACCCTCAGATTCGTAGTCTGATGCTCTATCCAGCTGAGCTACGGGCGCGTCGTGGGCGGGGATGTAACTGAACTGTCGTGATCAGGCAACCCCACCCGACGAATTATTTTGCGGCGAGCTCCGCGAGCAGCGCATCGCCCATTTGCGCGGTGGAAATCTGCGCGCGGCCGGGCTCGGCGATGTCCGGGGTGCGGCCGGCCTTGGCCAGCACGCGCTCCACGGCGGCCTCGATCGCCATGGCCTGCGCTTCCATGTCGAAGGAATAGCGCAGCAGCAGAGCGAGGCTCAGGATCTGCGCCAGCGGGTTGGCGAGGCCCTTGCCGGCAATGTCCGGGGCGGAGCCGTGGATCGGCTCGTAGAAGGCGTTACGGCGGCCGTCGGCCTGCACCGCGCCCAGGGTGGCCGAGGGCAGCATGCCGAGCGAGCCGGTGAGCATCGCCGCGAGGTCGGAGAGGATGTCGCCGAACAGATTGCCGGTGACGATCACGTCGAACTGCTTGGGGTTCTTCGCGAGCTGCATGGCACAGTTGTCGGCATACATGTGGCTCAGCTGCACGTCCGGATATTCGGCCTTGTGCAGCGCCGTCATCACCTGGCGCCAGAGCAGGCCGCTCTCCATCACATTGCCCTTCTCCACGCTGCACACGCGATTCTGGCGCTTGCGCGCGAGGTCGAAGGCGACGCGGCCGACGCGCTCGATTTCCGCGGTGGTGTAGACCTCGGTGTTGACGCCGCGCTTGGAGCCGTCGGGCAGTGTCTCGATGCCGCGCGGCTCACCGAAATAGATGCCGCCGATCAGCTCGCGGACGATCATGATGTCCAGCCCGCGCACATATTCGGGCTTGAGCGAGGAGGCGCCGGCCAGGGCGTCGAACACTTTCGCCGGGCGCAGATTGGCGAACACCGCCATATCCTTGCGCAGGCGCAGCAGCCCGGCCTCGGGGCGGATCTCGAACGGCACGGAATCCCATTTCGGGCCGCCCACCGAGCCGAACAGCACGGCATCGGCGGCGAGGGCCTTGGCGACGGTGGCGTCGGTCACCGGCACGCCATGCGCGTCAATCGCCGAACCGCCGACCAGATCCTCGGTCACGTCGAACGTCACGCCGCTGCTGGTCTGCACCCAGTCCAGCACGCGCTTGGCCTGCGCCATCACCTCCGGGCCGATGCCGTCGCCGGGCAGGAGGAGCAGGGTCTTGTTGGTCGTCATGCAATCAAACTCCGTGGATGGACGGCTGCCAGGGCTGGTCCTGGGTGCGGTTTGTTTCGTAACGCTCGATGGCAGGGGCATGGGCCATGGTGAGGCCGATATCGTCGAGCCCGTTGAGCAGGCAGTGCTTGCGGAACGGCTCGACCTGGAACGGGATCTTGCTGCCGTCCGGGCGCACCACCACCTGGTTTTCCAGGTCGACGGTGAGGCGGGCATTGGTGCCGAGCTTGGCGTCGTCCATCAGCTGCTCGCAGATTTCCTTGGGCAGGATGACGGGCAGAACGCCGTTCTTGAAGCAATTGTTGAAAAAGATGTCGGCGAAGCTCGGCGCGATCACGCAGCGTATGCCGAAATCGAGCAGCGCCCAGGGGGCGTGCTCGCGCGACGAGCCGCAGCCGAAATTCTCGCCGGCGATGAGGATCTCCGCCTTGCGGTATTGCGGCTGGTTCAGCACGAAATCGGGCTTCTCCGCGCCGCTCTCGTCATAGCGCAGGTCGGAGAACAGGCTGACGCCGAGTCCGCTGCGCTTGATGGTTTTCAGGAAGCGCGCCGGGATGATCTTGTCGGTATCGACATGCTCGAGGTTAAGCGGCGCGGCGATCGCGGTGAGTTCGGTGAATTTCTGCATCAGACCAGCTCCCTGACATCGATGAGTGCGCCGGTGACGGCGGCGGCGGCGGCCATGGCGGGGGAGAGCAGGTGGGTGCGCCCACCCGGCCCCTGACGGCCTTCGAAATTGCGGTTGGAGGTGCTGGCGCAGCGTTCGCCGGGCTTGAGCTTGTCCGGGTTCATGCCCAGGCACATCGAGCAGCCCGCCTCGCGCCAGTCAAAGCCGGCTGCGCGGAAAATCCGGTCCAGACCTTCCTGTTCGGCCTGCGCCTTCACCAGGCCCGAGCCCGGCACGACCATGCCGCGGACATTCGCGGCGATGTGGCGGCCTTCGAGAATTTTCGCGGCGGCGCGCAGATCCTCGATGCGCGAATTGGTGCAGGAGCCGATGAACACCACGTCGATCTTGGTGCCGGCCAGCTTCTGGCCGGGGGCGAGGTCCATATATTTCAGCATCTGCACCATCTGCGCGCGGCGGCCCTCGTCGGGCTCGGCCGCCGGGTCCGGCACCACGCCATTGATCGGCACGATCGCCCCGGGGTTGGTGCCCCAGCTCACTTGCGGGATGATCTCGGCGGCGTTCAGCACCACGACCTTGTCGTAATGCGCGCCCTCATCGCTCGGCAGCGTCTTCCAGTACGCGACCGCGCTGTCGAAATCCTCGCCTTTCGGGGCGTAGGGGCGGCCCTTCACATAGGCGAAGGTGGTCTCGTCCGGCGCCACCAGCCCGGCGCGGGCGCCGGCTTCGATGCTCATGTTGCAGATCGTCATGCGGCCGGCCATGTCGAGCGCGCGAATCGCCTCGCCGGCATATTCGATCACATGGCCATTGCCGCCGGCGGTGCCGATCTTGCCGATGATGGCGAGGATGATGTCTTTCGCGACGCAGCCCGGGGGCAGCGTGCCGTCGACGCGGATCAGCATGTTCTTCGCCGGCTTCTGCAGCAGGGTCTGGGTGGCGAGCACATGTTCCACCTCGGAGGTGCCGATGCCGAAGGCGAGCGCGCCCAGCGCGCCATGCGTGCTGGTATGGCTGTCGCCGCAGACGATGGTCATGCCCGGCAGGGAGATGCCCTGTTCCGGCCCGACGATATGCACGATGCCCTGGCGCGCATCGGTCACGGGGAAATAGGGCACGCCGAAGGCGGTGACATTGTCCACCAGCGTGTCCACCTGCAGCCGGCTTTCCGGCTCGGCGATGCCCTGGGTGCGGTCTTCGGTCGGCACGTTATGGTCGGCGACGGCGATGGTCGCATCCACCCGGCGCACCGTGCGGCCGGAGAGGCGGAGACCTTCGAAAGCCTGGGGGCTGGTAACCTCATGCACGAGGTGGCGGTCGATATAAAGGACGCAGGTGCCGTCCTCCATGCGCTCCACCACATGCGCATCCCAGATCTTGTCGAACAAAGTTCGTGCCATCGCTTATGTGCCTCCTGATGAAAAAGAAGGCCCAGGGGGCGCTGCCCCCTGGACCCCCGCCAACGGCCGCGCCGTTGGATCCGCGATAAAGGATTTTGGAAAAAGGCGCTAACACGCCCTTTTCCGAAATCCATCTCAAGGGTTCTAAGGGCTACGCCCTTAGCGGGGGTGGAGGGGGCAGAGCCCCCTCCGTACCGTAATTACTCAGCAGCAGTCTCGACTTCGCGGGCCTTCTCGGCGATGCGGGCGGATTTGCCGCGGCGGCCGCGCAGGTAATAGAGCTTGGCGCGGCGCACATCGCCACGGCGCACCACATGGATTTCCGCGATGGTCGGCGCGTACAGCTGGAACACGCGCTCCACACCCTCGCCGTAGGAGATCTTGCGCACGGTGAAGCTGGAATTGATGCCACGGTTGGAGCGGGCAATGCACACGCCCTCGAAAGCCTGCACGCGCGCACGCTCACCTTCCTTGACGTTGACGCTGACGCGCACAGTGTCGCCGGCAGCGAAAACGGGAATGGTCTTGCCCTCGGTGAGCTTGGCGATCTGTTCGGCGTCGATAGTCTGGATGGTGTTCATAACAAAAATCCTTTTGGTAGCGGTTTAGGGCGCAGGCGCGCCGGATGCAATGTATTGGTCGTAGAGGTCCGGTCTGCGGATTTTGGTGGTTTGCGCGGCGGCCGCGTGCCGCCAGGCGGCGATCGCCTGATGGTTGCCGGAGGTCAGCGTCTCGGGCACGGCGCGCCCCGCCCAGACCGCGGGGCGGGTATAATGCGGGTATTCCAGCAGCGGGGTGGAGAAGCTTTCCTCCACCGCGCTCTCCGCCGCTCCCATCACGCCGGGGAGCAGGCGGATCACCGCGTCGAGCAGGACCAGAGCGGCGATTTCGCCGCCCGAGAGGATATAGTCGCCGATGCTGATCTCCTCGGCCGCGCGCGCCTCGATGACACGCTGGTCGATGCCCTCGAACCGGCCGCAGAGCAGGATCGCCCCTGGGCCCGCGGCGAGTTCGCGCACGCGCTTTTGCGTGAGCGGCGCGCCGCGCGGGGTGAGCACGATCAACGGCCGTTCATCGGCGACCGCGCCGATCGCCGCATCCACCACATCCGGCCGCATCACCATCCCAGCCCCGCCGCCAAACGGCGTGTCATCGACGCTGCGGTGCCGGCCGAGGCCGAAATCGCGGATGTCGGTGACCTGCAACGACCAGGTCTGTTCCGCGAGCGCCCGGCCGGCCAGGGACTCGCCGAGCGGACCGGGGAACATCGCGGGAAAGAGCGTGAGAATGTCGGCGCGCCAGCTCATGAACTCGACCGTCACTTCCACGGGCGGGATCACCACGACATGGCCGGCGCTGATATCCACCACCGGCACGGCGGCGCGGGTGAAGGGCACCAGCAGCGCGCCCGGCATGATCTCCAGGCTGCAGCCGCCGCCATAATCATGCACGGCGGCAATGGTGCCGAGCGCCGCGCCGGTTTCGCTTTGCGCCTTCAGCCCGATGAGGTCGGAGAGATAAAACTCTTCGGCTTCGGTTTCCGGCAAGGCGGAGCGGGGCGCAAACAGTTCGAGGTTGGTGAGCTTCTCGGCCTCGTTACGGTCGGTGATCTGGCGGTGGCCCTGGGGCGTGATCTCGCTCAGCTGCGCGACATTGTCGTGCAGCCAGGTCAGCGCAAAGCGCCGCCCTGTGCGGTCCACGAGCGGGTAGGCTTCGAGCGAGTCGGCCTCCTCGGCAAAGCTGTTGACGCGCACGAGCCCGCGCACGCCATGCGGCTTGCCGATCACGCCCATCAGGATCAACCGGTCAGTCACCTATCCTCCGACTTTAAGCGGCGGCTTTGGCGCGCTCAGCGGCACGCTCCTGCGCCTTCTTCTTCGGCGCGGACTTCTTCGGCTGCTCGGCATAGACCGGCATCTTGATCAGCCCGGCCTTGCCCAGGAAGCGGGCGACGCGGTCGGTCGCCTGCGCGCCGTTGGCGATCCAGTGGGTCAGGCGCTCGGTCACCAGGGTCACGCGCTCGGCATGGTCGGCCGGCAGCATCGGGTTGTAGGTGCCGACGCGCTCGATGAAGCGGCCGTCGCGCGGGCTGTTCGCATCGGCGATGACGATGTGATAGAAAGGACGCTTCTTGGCGCCGGCGCGGGCAAGGCGAATCTTGAGAGGCATGGGTACTCCTGAGGTTTAAACGTGAAAGGATCAGAACGGCCGGCGGCCGCTCTTGTGTTGCGCCATGGCGGCCTGCATCTGGCGCATCATCGCCTGCTGGCCGCCCATCTTGTTCATCCGCTTCATCAGGGTCGACATGTCGTCGAACTGCTTCAGCAGCTTGTTGACCTCCTGCACCGAGGTGCCGGAGCCGGCCGCGATGCGCTTCTTGCGGCTGGCCTTGAGGATGTCCGGATTGCGCCGTTCCTTGATCGTCATCGAGCCGATGATCGCGGCCTGGCGCTTGAACACGGTGGTGTCGAGATTGGCGTCCTCGATCTGCTGCTTGAGCTTGCCGACGCCGGGCAGCATGCCGAGAATTCCCGACAGCGAGCCCATTTTGGAAATCTGCTTGAGCTGAGAGGCGTAATCCTCGAGGTCGAACTTGCCCTTCGCCATTTTCTTGGCGAGCCGTTCGGCCTCGTCCTGGTCGATCGTCTCGGCGGCGCGTTCCACCAGCCCGACAATGTCGCCCATGCCGAGAATGCGGCCGGCAACGCGCTCGGGGTCGAACAGATCCAGCGCGTCGAGTTTTTCGCCAAGCCCCACCAGCTTGATCGGCGCGCCGGTGACCTTGCGCATGGAAAGTGCGGCGCCGCCACGGGAATCGCCGTCCAGCCGGGTCATGACAATGCCGGTGATGCCGAGCGCGTCATTGAAGGCGGTGGCGGTGGTTACCGCGTCCTGGCCGGTCATGGCGTCGACCACCAGCAGTGTTTCCACCGGGTTGACCGCCTGACGAATGGATTTGACCTCCTCCATCAGCGCGAAATCGATGGAGAGGCGGCCGGCGGTGTCGAGAATCACCACGTCGTAGAGTTCGCGCCGCGCGGTATCCATGGCGCGGTTGGCGATCTGCAGCGGGGTTTGGCCCGCGATGATCGGCAGCGAAGCCACTTCGGCGCGCTGGCCCAGCTGCTCGAGCTGCAGCTGCGCAGCGGGGCGCTGCGTGTCCAGGCTGGCCAGCAGCACCTTGCGCCGCTCACGGGTGCGCAGGCGCAGCGCCAGCTTGCCCGAGGTGGTGGTCTTGCCGGAGCCCTGCAGGCCGACCATCAGGATCGGCAGCGGGGCGGGAGCCAGCAGATTGATCGGAGAGGCGGTGCCGCCGAGCGCTTCAACCAGCGCGTCATTGACGATCTTCACCACCATCTGGCCAGGCGAGACCGAGCGCAGAACTTCCGCGCCCACCGCCTTGCTGCGTACCTCGGCGATGAAATCCTTCACCACCGGCAGCGCCACGTCGGCATCCAGCAGCGCCAGGCGGATCTCCCGCAGCGCCTCGGACACGTCCTCTTCGTTCAGCGCGCCACGGCGGCGCAGCCTGTCGAAAACCCCGGAAAGCTTGCCCGACAGAGAGTCGAACATGGTGCCAAATACTCCACAACGCAAAAGGCGCCGTGGTGCGAACCCTCGCAGCACGACGTTTTAGCCAGTGGCGCTCTTGCGCCGTGGTTGAGGGGAAGTCAAGCGGAAGTAAAGGAAGTGGCCGCTTTTTGAAAAAAGCGGCGCAAAAACTTTTTTGGACTTTGGGCCGGCGGCGTTTCCACCAGCACGGCCCAGAACAATAAAGTTTTTGCTTTAAGCCGTGCTGGTTTCGCCGCCCGTGGCCCAGAATAAAAGAAGTTTTTGCGCCGCTTTTTTCCAAAAAGCGGCTACTTCCTTGCTTCTTAACGCATACCCAGCACGGTCTTCGGCTCCAGATAGGCATTCAACCCGAAGCTGCCGTTTTCGCGGCCGAGGCCGGACTGTTTCATGCCGCCGAACGGGGCCAGAGGCTCGTGGGCGGCGCCGTTGATCACGACGCGGCCGCTTTCCAGGCGGGCGGCGAGTCGTTCGGCTCTTGCCTGGTCGCCGAAGATATAGGCGGAGAGGCCGTAGGTGGTGTCGTTGGCGATGGCGACGGCCTCGTCCTCGTCGCGATAGGTGAGGATTGTCAGCACCGGCCCGAATATTTCCTCGCGGGCGATCCGCATGTCGTTCCGGACATCGGTGAAGACGGTCGGGCGCACGAACCAGCCGGCCAGCCCCTCGGGCCGGCCTTCGCCCCCGGTGAGCAGGCGCGCACCTTCCTCTAGCCCCAAGCGGATATAGCGTTGCACGCGTTCCCATTGGGTCTGGCTGACCATGGGGCCGATGGTGGTGGCGGGATCGCGCGGATCGCCGACCTTCGCCCGCGTTTCGATCGCCGCTTTCAGCGCCGCTTCGAACGCATCGCGGCGGGCTTCGGAGACCAGCACGCGGGTGCCGGCGATGCAGGCCTGGCCTGAATTCATGAAGCCGGTCTCGATCACGCCGGGAATGACCGTATCGAGATCCGCATCGTCCAGGACGATGGTCGGGGACTTGCCGCCGAGTTCCAGCGTGACGCGTTTCAGCGTGTCGGCGCTGGCGCGAAGGATGGATTTGCCGACGGCGGTGGAGCCGGTGAAGGAGATTTTCGCCACGTCCGGATGGGCGGCGATGGCGGCGCCGACCTCCGCGCCGCGCCCGTTCACCAGATTATAGACCCCGGCCGGCAGGCCAGCCTCGTGCAGGGCGCGCAGCACAATGTCGGTCTGGAGCGCACTCATTTCGCTGGGCTTGATCACCGCGGTGCAGCCGGCGGCGATGGCGTAGGCGAGCTTGCCGCAGATGAAGAGGCCATTGGCGTTCCAGGGCGTGATCAGCCCCACCACGCCGACCGGCTCCATGACGATTCGGGCCGAACCGATCTCCTGCTCGAGGGGGAAGTCGGCAAGTGTTTTCGCGGCCCCGAGGAAGGCTTCGGCGGCGTATTCCGACATCCAGTGGGAGAAGCCGATAGGGGCGCCGTATTCCTCCAGCATCGCCTCTTTCAGCTCACCGGCGCGCGCCCGCATGGCGTCGTACAGCGCCTCGAGCATCTGCAGCCGTTCGGCTTTCGTCGTGCGCGCCATCAGCGGCAAAGCGCGCTTCGCCGCCGCGATCGCCGCATCCGCGTCCTGCGCGTCGCCCAGGCGCACCCGGCCGATCACCGTGCCGGTCGTGGGATTGTGCAGATCGAACAGCTCGCTGCCGTGGGGCACGACGAACCGGCCGTCGATGTAAATATGTTCAATGGTGCGCATGGGGACCTCTGCCTTTGGAGGGCTGGAGGTAAGCCTGGAGAATGATCCGCTGTAGTGGCATTATCCGGGATGAATTGATCTGGAAAACGGGATAATGAATCGAGGCCGTCTGATCGAGTTCGAGGCTGCGGTGGCGGTCGCCCGGCGCCGGAGTTTCCGCGCGGCCGCCGCCGAGCTTGGCCTCTCCAGCACGGCTTTGAGCCAGGCCGTCGCCGAGCTTGAGGCGCGTCTGGGCGTGCGGCTGTTCAACCGCACGACCCGCAGCGTCTCACCGACCGCGGCCGGCGAGCAGTTCGTGGCGCAGATCGCGCCGGCGCTGGCCGCGCTCCGGGACGCCGCCGACGCGGTGAACCGCCATCGCGCGACCCCGACGGGCCTGCTGCGCCTGAACAGCGCGGTGGGGGCGGCGCAGCGGATCCTGCGGCCGCTGGTTTTCGAATTTCTGAATCGCTACCCGGAAATGTCGGTCGAAATCGTCACCGAAGGGAAGCTCATCGACATCGTGCGGGAAGGGTTCGACGCCGGTTTCCGCTTCGCGGATCAGGTGCCGGCGGACATGATCGCTGTTTCCCTCGGCCGGCAGGAGCGCCTGATCGTGGTGGGGTCTCCCGCCTATCTGGCAGGGCGAGAGGTTCCCACCGTGCCGGGCGACCTCGCCGCGCATGATTGCATCCGCATGCGCCTGTCCGGCGGCGCGCTTTACCGGTGGGAGTTCGAGAAAGAGGGCAAAGAATTGCAGATCGACGTGTCCGGCCGACTCACGCTCGACGAGGCCAGCCTGATCCGCGAAGCAGCCCTGGCCGGGTACGGGCTCGCTTATCTGTCCGACTGGGACGTCACTGAAGACCTGCGCGAAGGCCGCCTGGTTCAGCTATTGGCCGACTGGACCCCGCCATTCCCCGGCCTGTGCCTCTATTATCCGGGCCGCCGCCATGTCCCGGCCGGGTTGCGGGCGTTTGTCGATCTTATTCAGGAGCGGCGTAAGAAAGAGGCCGCTTTTTAAAAAAAGCGGCACCAAAAATTTTTTTTGACTTTGAGCCTGAGGCGCCCGAGCGCCACGGGCCCAAATTAACAAAGTTTTTTTGCTACTTTTTGTTCACAAAAAGTAGGCCTTCCTTCCTTCTCTTAGCGCGCCAGCGCCGCGCGCAAGGTCGCGGCGGCCTGGCCTTCGATCGTGCCGTAACGGATCAGCAGATCGATCAGCACGAGGGCGACATTGAATTTGAACTCGTCGGTGGTGGTGAGGACTTCCAGCACGCGGGGCAGGGACCAAAGATCGAAATGCTCGACTTCGCCATCGCTCGGGTGCGGCTGGAAATCTTCCGGGAGTTCCAGGTCGTAGGCATAGATCACGTCGCGCCGCAGCCCTTCAGGGCGCTCCATATTATAGGCGAAGCGGGCGACCTGCCGGGCTTTGGCGGTCAGCGCTTCGGGCAGGGCGGCTTCTTCCTCGCCTTCCTTGAGCAGGGTTTCAAACGGGGTGAGCCCGGCCGGCACGCCGCCCGCCACGAGATTGTCGAGCTTGCCGGGGTCGAGCTTTTTGTCGGCCGCGCGCCGGCCGATCCAGACATGCCAGCCATCGGCGCGGCGGACCAGGCCGTTGAGATGCACGCCCACGCCGATCACGCCGAAGCTGGGCAAAGCGCCACGATCCAGCACGCCGAGCACCGGGCTGTCGGCGGTCTCCCGAATGTCGAAATCCTCGGCACGCGGCGGAATGCCCAAAGCGGTGGCCAACTCGTTGAGCTTCGGCAGCATCTGAAGCGGCAGCGTGACGCGTCCGTCCGCGATGGTGACGCTGTGCTCCAGCGCCGCCAATCCGGCCGCAAGGTCGGGGCGCAGATAGCCGATATGGTGCGGGCCAGCGCAGAAAACCAACCGTTCGCCGGGCAGAACTGCGTTGTGAACGGCTGAGATGTGATGAAGGAGCTTTGCAAGCGGCGTGTCTGATGCCATGTCGCAGACATGACCCGTTCCGCCCCCTCTGCCAACCCCCATGCGGGGCCGAAAAATGTTTCCGCCAAGCCGTCGTCGCGCGGCTCCTGGTCCACCATCTGGTCGCTGGCCCCTTATCTGTGGCCGAAAAACGCGTCAGGTTTGCGGGTGCGCCTGGTGCTGGCCAGCGTTGCCATGCTGCTGGCCAAGGTGGCGACGGTTTATGTGCCAATTCTCTACGCCCATTCGATCGATCATCTGACGCCGAAGGCCGGGCCGCTGATGGTGCCGGCGGCGATCATCGTGGCCTATGCGCTGGTGCGCATCGCCGCGGCGGCGTTCGGCGAATTGCGCGACGCGATTTTCGCCGCGGTGCAGATGCGCGCCTCGCGCGTCGTCGCCCGCCAGACCTTCGAACATCTGCACGGGCTGGCGATGCGGTTCCATCTGGACCGGCAGACCGGCGGGCTGTCCAACATCATCCTGCGCGGGACGCTCGGCATCCAGAACGTGCTGCGCATGATGACGTTCAACGTGCTGCCCACCATCATCGAGCTGCTGCTGACCGTGGGCGTGCTCTGGCATTTGTTCAATGCCTGGTACGCGATCATCACCTTCCTCGCGGTCGGCCTGTATATGGTGTTCACCTTCACCTTCACGGCCTGGCGCACGAAATTCCGCCGGACCATGAACGAGACCGATAACGAGGCGCAGACCAAGGCGATCGACAGCCTGCTGAATTTCGAAACGGTCAAATATTTCGGCAACGAAGCCCACGAGGCGGCGCGCTTCGACGAGAGCCTGGCGCGTTATGAAAAAGCCTCGGTAAAAGCCCAGGTTTCCCTGAATGCGCTGAATATCGGCCAGGCCACGATCATCTCGATCGCGCTCGGCGTGATGATGCTGATGGCGGCGCGTGGCGTGGTTCATCACACCATGACGGTCGGCCAGTTCGTGCTGGTGAATACCTATCTCATGCAGCTTTACGTGCCGCTCAACTTCCTGGGCTTCGTGTACCTGCAGGTGAATCAAGGGCTGGTGGACATGGAGCAGATGTTCTCGCTGCTGCGCGTCAATCAGGAAATCACCGACCGGCCGGATGCGAAATCGCTGGCGCCGCAGGGCGCGCCTTCGGAAGTGCGCTTCGAGAATGTGCATTTCGGCTACAATCCCGACCGCGAGATCCTCAAAGGGGTCAGCTTCACCGTGCCGGCCGGGCATAAGGTGGCGATCGTCGGGCCGACCGGCTCGGGCAAATCCACCATCAGCCGTCTGCTGTTCCGCTTCTACGATACGGTGTCGGGCCATGTGCTGGTGGATGGCGTGGATGTGCGCGGCTACACGCAGCATTCCCTGCGCGGCGCCATCGGCGTGGTGCCGCAGGATACCGTGCTGTTCAACGACACGATCTTCTACAACATCGCCTATGGCCGCCCCGGGGCGAGCGTGGAAGAGATCGAGCGCGCGGCCCGATTCGCGCAGATCCATGATTTCATCGTCTCGTTGCCCCAGGGCTACGACACCAAGGTCGGCGAGCGTGGGCTGAAGCTCTCGGGCGGCGAGAAGCAGCGCGTGGCGATCGCCCGCACGATCCTGAAGAATCCGCGAATCCTCATCCTGGACGAAGCGACCAGTGCGCTCGACACCGCCACAGAGCAGGAAATCGGCTCCGCCTTGCGCCGGGTGGCCGATGACCGCACGACATTGGTCATCGCCCACCGGCTCTCCACCATCACCGATGCGGATGAAATTCTCGTCCTGCGCGGGGGCGAAATCGCCGAGCGCGGCAGCCATACGGCGCTGCTGGAGAAAGGCGGGGTCTATGCCGGCATGTGGGCGGCCCAGGTCGAGCTGGACGAGGCGGCGGACATTGCCGGGCCCGATGCCGTGCAATTGCTGAAATCTGTTTCCGAGGTTGCGGAATAATTTCGCCCCGGCTGGTAAGAGCCGCGCGAGCAACCAGATAGACACAAGACCTGCATTGAATGGAATTGACTATGGAAGAAAGACAAGCGCCGCCTGAACGTGACCTCAACCTGGCCGGATCGGTGGTCGATAAGGCGATCGAATATATGATGGGGCAGAATGTCAGCTCGCTGGCGATTGCCTCGGCGTTGCTGGGCGGCGCGATGGGCCTGCTCAGCCGCACGCTTCCGGACGATGTGATCGTGCAGATCCTCAATAACGCCATCGCCAGCGTGGAATCAGGCGAAATGCATGAGAAAGCCGGCAAGGATCACGCCGGCGAGGCTTGACCCGGAGGGCGAATCTGCCCCATAAGGCCGAAATATTTCGGGCTGGCCCCTGCCAGCCCGCTTTGCGTTTTTTGCGTCGTTTGAGGATAGAGCTATGGCCCGCCGTTGTGACCTGACCGGAAAGACCGTGCAAGCTGGCAATAATGTCAGCCATGCGAACAACAAGACCCGCCGGCGGTTCCTGCCGAACCTGCAGGAGACCTCGCTGCTCTCCGACGTGCTGGGCAACGTGCGTATGCGCCTGTCGACCCGCGCGATTCGTACGATCGAGCATAATGGCGGGCTGGACTCGTTCCTGCTCGGCCAGAATGACAGCAAGCTGACCGTCGAAGGCCTGGCCCTGAAGCGCCGTCTGCAGCGCGCCATGGCCAAGAAGGAAGCCAAGGCCGCCGCCTGAACTTCCACCGGCCAGCCTGGGCCGGTGCTGGTGGTGATTTCGCAAAAGCCGGTGCCTTGCACCGGCTTTTTCGCGTTATTCCAAAGCGACGCAATCGCGCGGAGGGGCGCATGCTGATCCAGATCACGCCGCGCCTCGGGATCGACGAGGCGGAGCTTTCCGAGAGCTTCATCGCCGCCTCGGGCCCTGGCGGACAGAATGTCAACAAGGTCGCAACCGCGGTGCAACTGCGCTTCGACCTGGCGAATTGCATGACCCTGCCGGAGCCGGTGAAGGCGCGGCTGTGTACCCTGGCGGGGCGGCGGCTGACCCAGGACGGGGTGATCGTGATCACCGCCAACCGCTTCCGTACCCAGCTGCAGAATCGCGAGGACGCCCGCGAGCGGCTGTTCGAACTGGTCCGCGCTGCCGCCATCGCGCCCATCTACCGCAAGCCCACACGGCCAACCAAAGCCTCGAAAACCAGAAGGCTGGACGCCAAACACCATCGCGGCGAGATCAAACGCCTGCGCCGTACCGGGCCCGAGACATAAGTAAGCAGCCGCTTTTTGAAAAAAGCGGCGCGCCTCAAGTGGGAGGCTTAAAGTGAAGAGAAGGCTACTTTTTGTGAACAAAAAGTAGCAAAAAAACTTTGCTAATTTGGGCCCGTGCCGTTTCAACGCCACAGGCCCAGAGTCAAAAAATTTTTGCGCCGCTTTTTTCAAAAAGCGGCTGCTTCTTTCCTTCTCGCTCTCAGAAGAACTTCGCCAGGCGCAACACCACCGCGCGCTGGAGCGGGCCGCCGCGGTTGGCGACGTCGTATTCGCCCATCAGCGCGATATTGATGGTGGGCGAGACGAAGCTGCTGGCGACCAGGCGCAGCTGGGTTTCGTTGGTGCGGTTGCCGGTATCCACCTTCGCGCCATTGCTCTCCGTGTAATATTGCTTGCCGCCAAAGCTCTGATACAGGCCCGGCGAGATCACCGCGTCGGTGGCCGGATAGAAAGTGTAGGGCAGATAGACGCGGATTTCCTCCGAGGGTTGCTCATGGAAGCTCGCTGGCGTGACGTTCGATGGCGCCACCGGGTTGCTGTCCGCCGGATCAGCGGGTCAGTGTGTGCACGGCATAGGCCGGCGGGATGTTGTTGGCGAAGACGGTGGGGGTGACATAGGCCGAATTGTGGTTCGGGCTGAAGAGATAGGCTTCACCCCAGAGCGAGATCGCCAGATTGCGCGTGGTCGGCGTGCCGATCAGCGTTTTGTACAGGCCCACTTCCATCTCGTAAGTCCAGGTGTTCTGGGCCGGATTCAGCGCGTAATTCTTATTGAAGCTGCTGATCGGCGGCGCGATCCAGGGATGGAGAAGCAGGTATGTGCCGGTGGCGGCGTTATTGATGGGGAAGGTGAAGACGCCGATATTAGGCTGGCCGAAGCCGCTTTGCGCTGAGAGGGAGCCGTAGCCGGAGCCGAGGCGGCCCACCGGGGGCGGCGGGGAATATTGCCGATGCCGACGCGCTGGCTGCCGACAAAGCCGTAATAATCGTCATACACGTCCACGCCGGAGAGCAGCCCGGCGACATTGAAGGTGCGGATATAGCGGGCGACCACGATATCGGTGGAGATATGCGTATTCGCGCTGGTGGTGCCGCCGCCATCGGCGCTGCCGAACGCGCCGGCATCGGTGAAATAGTTGTAGAAGAGCGCGATGTTGACATTGGCCGGCGGCGCGATGGCGTCGCCCGGGAGCGGGTCGGAGGCATAGGCGGCAGGCGCGCCGAAGCTCAATCCCAGAGCCAGCCATGCGGTGAGGAGATGGGGCTGGCTTGTTATTGGTCTTTTAGCCATCGGCGGTTCGCTCCTGCTTGTTATTATTGTCGCGGGACCGTTTCGGGGATCCCATTCGCAGATTATCACTATCTTTCCCTGTGCTACTGTCAATTGTCTTTCCGTATCGCGTCATACGGTTTTCTGACAGGAACCGGGAGAGGGGACGACGCCTTGTTAGTCGAGAAATCAAACGGCGTGTCAGATTTTCTGCGGCGCAGCATTTGCGGCCGCTGCCGTTTCAATGCCGCAGGCCTGAAGGAGCGGAAGTTCTCTTGCGCCGCTTTTTAAACGCGGCCATTTCACCTTGCTGTAATAAAAAAGCCCGGCCGAAGCCGGGCTTTTTGCTGATCAGGCGGCGTCGTCGGAGCGGCGCTCGGCTTTCTTGCGGTCGTTCGGGTTGAGGTAGCGCTTGCGGATGCGCACGGCCGAGGGGGTAACTTCCACCAGCTCGTCATCCTCAATGTAGGCGATCGCCTGTTCCAGCGACATCTTGCGGGGCGGCACCAGCAGCAGCGCCTCGTCCTTGCCGGCGGCGCGGATGTTGGTGAGCTTCTTTTCGCGCACCGGGTTCACGTCCAGGTCGTTCTCGCGGCTATGCTCGCCGAGGATCATGCCGACATAGACCTTCTCGCCCGGGGAGACGAACAGCGAGCCGCGGTCCTGCAGGGAGAACAGCGAGTACTGCACGGCCTCGCCGTCTTCAGAGGAGATCAGCGCGCCGTTGCGGCGGCCCTCGATCTTGCCCTTCCACGGGCCATAGCCGGCGAACAGGCGGTTCATCACGCCGGTGCCGCGGGTGTCGGTGAGAAATTCGCCGTGATAGCCGATCAGGCCGCGCGAGGGGATGCGGAAGGTCAGGCGCTGCTTGTCGCCGCCGGAGGGGCGGATGTCGGAAAGCTCGCCCTTGCGGCGGGACATCTTCTCCACGACCGCGCCGGCATAGGGCTCGTCGACGTCGATCAGCACGTCCTCATACGGCTCTTCGCGTTCGCCGGTCTCGGTGTTCATGCGGGTGAGCACGCGCGGGCGGCCGATGGTGAGCTCAAAACCCTCGCGGCGCATGGTCTCGATCAGCACGCCGAGCTGGAGTTCGCCGCGGCCGGAGACCTCGAAGGCGTCCGTCTCGGCGGAGACGGCGACCTGAATGGCGACATTGCCCTCCGTCTCGGCGAGCAGGCGGTCGCGGATCTGGCGGGAGGTGACCTTCTTGCCCTCGCGGCCGCCGAGCGGGCCGTCATTGATGCGGAAGGTCATGGACAGAGTCGGCGGGTCGATCGGCGTGGCCGGCAGCGGGGCGGACACTTCCGGCGCGCAGATCGTATAAGGGATGGTCGTGTCGGACAGGCCGGCCACGGCGACGATGTCGCCCGCGCTCACCTCATCGACCGGCACGCGCTCCAGGCCACGGAAGGAGAGCAGCTTGGTCAGGCGCCCGGTCTCCACCACCGAACCGTCCAGGTTCAGCACCTTCACCGGCATGTTCAGCGTGGCGCGGCCCTGCTCGACGCGGCCCGTCAGCACGCGGCCGAGGAAGGTGTCGGATTCCAGGATGGTGGCGACCATGGCGAAGGGCGCTTCGACGTCCAGCTTCGGGGCCGGCACATGGCTCAGGATCAGGTCGAAAAGCGGGGTCAGGCTCTCGCGCGGATCGTCCAGGTTGGCGACAGCCCAGCCCTGGCGGCCGGAGGCGAACAGCATGGGGAAGTCGAGCTGCTCTTCATTGGCATCGAGCGAGGCGAACAGGTCGAACATCTCGTTATGCACGTCATCGGGGCGGGCATCGCCACGGTCGATCTTGTTCACCACCACAATCGGCTTCAGGCCGCGCGCCAGCGCCTTGCCGAGCACGAACTTGGTCTGCGGCAGCACGCCTTCGGCGGCGTCCACCAGAATGACCGCGCCGTCCACCATGCTGAGAATACGCTCCACCTCGCCGCCGAAATCGGCGTGGCCAGGGGTGTCGACGA
Source organism: uncultured Pseudomonadota bacterium (assembly GCA_963798115.1). Classification (GTDB taxonomy): domain Bacteria; phylum Pseudomonadota; class Alphaproteobacteria; order Acetobacterales; family Acetobacteraceae; genus Acidocella. The sequence continues at coordinate 187,878 of CAWCRT010000006.1, read as the reverse complement.
TGTTGATCCGCGTGTCGTTCCACACCACCGAGGCAACCTTCGCCAGGATCGTGATGCCACGTTCCTTTTCAAGGTCGTTGCGGTCGAGCGCGCGCTCCGCCACGGCCTGGTGGGCCGCAAAAGCGCCGGACTGTTTCAGCAGCTGGTCGGTGAGCGTGGTCTTGCCATGGTCAACGTGGGCGATGATGGCGACGTTGCGGATATTCGGTACGGACATAAAAGCGCCTGACTGTTAACAGCAATGATGGGCCTGCCGCCCCGCTGGCGCGGGACAACCGGTCCATGGGACTGCCTGGACGAAATTTCTACGCGCACCGCATAGCGATATTGCGGCGCAAAAGCGAGGGCAAAAAGGGAATGGGCGCCCTGCGGCGCCCATTTTTTCATCAAATCGTTATTTTGGGCGCGGTTTATTGCACGGTGCGGTTCGGCGGGGCCATCGAGCCGCTGCTGTTGGGGCTCATCGTGCCCTGGCCCGTGCCGTTGGGATTCATCGAGGCATGATGCTGGATCGCCTGATCGGTATATTGCGTCGCCTCGGTCCAGTTGCGCTGCTTCAGCGCGGAGCGGGCATTCTCGATCGCGGTGACGCGGGGGGAGTTGTCGGGGGTGGGGCCGGTGGTTTGCGGCACCGCGCGTGTCAGAATGATCGTCTCGGCATTGCTCAGCAGCGTGTCGGCCTTCGCTCTGCGATGCTGCTGGATCGCCGTGCGGGCCCGTTGCAGATATTGCGCGGCCGTGTCGTAACCGGCGGTGGGCTCACCCATCGTGCCTTGGTTGCCCATGGTGCCCTCGTTGCTCATGGAGCCCTGGTTGGGGGCAGGGGCCGCCATGGTGCCCGGTTGAGACATCGTGCCTTGGGTGGATTGGGAGCCCGGATTCGCCATGCCCGGCGCCGGGGTGGTTTGAGCGAAAGCAGTGCCGCTGATGAGAATGAAAGCGGCCGAAGCCAGCCAGAGGGAGCGCATTTCCAAATCTCCTTATTTGTGAAGCGCCAAAAGGGAGCAAAACCAACGTGGGAGACGGGCGGGCAGGAGCAAGCTGTTTTTGCCTCTATCCGGCATTAAACACTCGTCATGACAGCTTCCGCGTGTCGGTGCCGAAAGGGGCGGAAAGCTTCCCCAGGCCGGGCCTGCCGCTGTAGAGCATGGGGCAATCAGGCGCGGGGGCGGCGTGAAGTTTGGGAGCATAATGGCGGCGATGCTGGCCTTGGGCGTTGGCGCCCGTGCGCAGGCGGATATCCCGCCCACCCAGGCCTGCGATGCGGCGGGCCGCGCCGCCGAGCTGGAAGCTGCCTTGCCCGCCAATCTGCTGCTCGCGATCGGCCAGGTCGAAAGCGGCCGCCCCGATGCGCTCACCAGGCGCGTCGCCCCATGGCCCTGGACCGTGAATGCGGATGGCGTCGGCCGGTTTTTCCCCGATGAAGCGGCGGCAATCGAATTCGTGCGGCTGGCGGAAGCCTCCGGCGCGCGGGACGTGGATGTCGGCTGCTTCCAGATCAGCCTGGCTGACCACCCCGACGCTTTCGCCACCCTGGCCGACGCGTTCGACCCGGTGCGCAACGCCGATTACGCGGCCGGGTTCCTGCGCCGCCTGCAGAGCCGCACCGGCTCCTGGGACAGCGCCGTCGCCGATTATCATTCCGGCACGCCGGATCTCGGCCTGCCCTACGAACGCCGCGTGCTGGCGGTGTGGCATGGCCAGCCAAACACCGGGGGCGGGCTGGACGCCGATGAGCTGGACCCGTTCGTGATCCTGCAAACGCCGGCGGCAAAGAAGTCCATGTCTATACGATGAACGATCCAGCCGATGCGGGCCTGCCCGCGGGTCTGCCGCGTGTGATCACGCCGTAGGGGAAGGGAAGGTAAGGAAACAAGTAAGTAAGGAAGAAGCCGCTTTTTGGAAAAAAGCGGCGCAAAAACTTTTTTAAAATTGGGCCGTGCTGGTTTCAGCATCACCGGCCCAGCGTCAAAAAGTTTTTGCGCGCTTTTTTCAAAAAGCGCCGCTTTCTTTCGGCGCTTTCTTCAAGCGCTTTCTTCCTGCTTTTCGCCAACAAAAAAGGAGGCCGAAGCCTCCTTTTTCACGAATGCCGAAAATCAGATTTCCAGCAGCAGGCGGCGCGGGTCTTCCAGGCTTTCCTTCACGCGCACCAGGAAGGACACGGCCTCGCGCCCGTCGATGATGCGGTGGTCGTAGGAGACCGCCAGATACATCATCGGCCGGATTTCGATCTTGCCGGCGACCACGACCGGGCGTTCCTGGATCTTGTGCATGCCCAGGATCGCCGATTGCGGCGGGTTGAGGATCGGCGTGCTCATCAGCGAGCCGTACACGCCGCCATTGGTGATCGAGAAGGTGCCGCCGGAAAGTTCTTCCAGCTTCAGCGTGCCGTCCTTGGCGCGCTTGGCGAAGCCGGCGATCTCGGCCTCGATCTCGGCCAGGGATTTACGGTCGGCATCGCGGATCACGGGCACGACCAGGCCGTTCGCGCCGCCGACGGCGATGCCCATGTTGACGAACTTCTTATAGACGATGTCGTCGCCGTCGATCTCGGCGTTCACCGCCGGGAATTCGGCCAGACCGGCGCACACGGCTTTCACGAAGAAGCCGTTGAAGCCGAGCCGCACGCCCTTGTGCTTCTTTTCGAAGGCTTCGCGATATTCGCTGCGCAGCGCCATGATGGCGCTCATATCGACCTCGTTGAACGTGGTCAGCATGGCCGCGGTGTTCTGGGCGTCTTTCAGGCGCGAAGCGATGGTCTTGCGCAGGCGCGTCATTTTCACGCGCTCTTCGCGGACATCCGGGGCGCGCGGCGGCGCCTTGGCGGCCGGGGCCGGAGCGGCGGCCGGCCGGTTCACGAAGGCCAGCACATCGCCCTTGGAGATGCGGTTATCCTTGGCGGTGCCGGAACCGATATCGGTGGCGGAGAGGTTACGCTCCTCCATCAACTTGGCGGCGGCGGGCAGGGCCGCCGGGCCGGGGCGGGGCACCGGGCCGGACGGTGCCGGCGGCGGGTTGACGCCGACGGCGGGGGCGGCGGCATGGGCCAGCTCTTTCGCTGCAGCGGGTGCCGCGGCCGGCTTGGCGGCGGCGCCGGCGGCGCCGATGCGGCCGAGCAGCGCGCCGACTTCGACCTCGGCCCCTTCAGCAGCGATGATTTCGGCGATCACGCCGGCTTGCGGCGCGTTCACCTCGACGGTGACCTTGTCCGTTTCCAGCTCGACCACGGGTTCATCGGCGGCAACGGTTTCGCCGGCTTTCTTGATCCAGCGCGCGATGGTCGCGCTGGTGACGCTTTCGCCCAGTGTCGGGACGGTGATGTCGGCAGCCATAAATGCTCCTCAGTTATTTTTAGCCACGTCGAAGAAAAATCCGCTGCGCGGCGAAGACGGTCAGACCGTCAACGCCGCGTTGACCAGCGCCGCCTGTTCGGCGGTATAGGTCTTGGCAAGGCCGGTGGCGGGGCTCGCCGCGGCCTTGCGCCCAACATAGCGGGGGCGCTTGGCGACGCCGTCCAGGCAGGAAAGCACCGCCTCGATCCGCCGGTCCACGAAGTTCCAGCCGCCGTTATTCTCCGGCTCCTCCTGGCACCACACGATTTCGGCCTTGTTGTAGGCCTCGATCGCGGATTTCAGGGATTTGGCCGGGAACGGATAGAATTGTTCCAGCCGCACGATGGCGATGTCCTTGATGCCGCGCTCGCGACGCTCGGCCAGCAGGTCGTAATAGACCTTGCCCGAGCAGAGCACGACGCGCTTCACCTGATCCGGCGCGACCAGCTCGTCGGTCTCGGGGATCACGAACTTGAAGCTCGAGCCGTGGCTCATTTCGTCCAGCGTCGAGACCGCGAGCTTGTGCCGCAGCAGCGATTTCGGCGTCATCAGCACCAGCGGCTTGCGGAAGTTGCGCTTCAGCTGGCGGCGCAGAGCGTGGAAGTAATTGGCCGGGGTGGTGAGGTTGCACACGGTCATATTGTGCTCGGCGCAGAGCTGCAGGTAGCGCTCCAGCCGGGCGGAGGAGTGTTCCGGACCCTGGCCTTCCTGGCCGTGCGGCAGCAGCAGCGTGAGGCCGCACATGCGCAGCCATTTGGTCTCGCCCGAGGCCAGGAACTGATCGATGATCACCTGCGCGCCGTTGGCGAAATCGCCGAACTGCGCTTCCCACAGCACGAGCACGCCGGGGTCGGCGATGGCATAGCCATATTCGAAGCCGAGCACGCCGGCTTCCGAGAGCAGCGAGTTGAAGATCTCGATGCGCGACTGGCCTTCGCGGACATTGTTCAGCGGCACATATTCATGCTGGTTGGACTGGTCGATCAGCACCGCATGGCGCTGGCTGAAGGTGCCGCGCTGGCAGTCCTCGCCGGAGAGCCGCACGCGGTGGCCGTCGAGCATCAGCGTGCCGAAGGCGAGCGCCTCGCCGGTCGCCCAGTCGATGCCGGTGCCGGAATCGATCATCTGCTTCTTGGCTTCGAGCTGGCGCAGGATCTTCGGGTTGATGTCGAAATTCTCAGGCGGTTTCGAGAGGGCGGCGCCGACCTCGCGGAGCTGTTCGAGCGGGGCCGCGGTGGCCTCCTCGATCTGCTCGCCTTCCTCGCCGGCCTCGTTCAGCCCGGCCCAATGGCCTTCCAGCCAGTCGGCTTTGTTCACCTTGTAGGATTTCGCCCCTTCATAGGCGTCTTCCAGCGTCTTGTTGTAATCGTCGGCGAGCTTCTGCGCGGTCTCGGCCGGCACGCTGCCTTCGGCGGCGAGATGCTCGGCATAAAGCGCCCGCGTGGTTTTCAGCGCGCGGATCGATTTATACATCAGCGGCTGGGTGAAGGCCGGCTCGTCATTCTCGTTATGGCCGTGGCGGCGATAGCAGACCAGGTCGATGACCACGTCGACGCCGAACTCCATGCGGAACTCGGTGGCGATACGGGCGGCGAACACCACCGCTTCCGGATTGTCGCCGTTCACATGCAGGATCGGCGATTGCACGGATTTGGCCACGTCGGTGCAGTACAGGCCGGAGAAAGCATGGGCCGGGATGGTGGTGAAGCCGATCTGGTTGTTCACGACCACATGGATCGAGCCGCCGGTGCGGTAGCCGATCAGCTGGCTCATCGCCAGGGTTTCATAGACCAGGCCCTGGCCGGCGAAGGCGGCATCGCCATGCATGATGACGCCCATGGCTTTGCGGCGGGTCTTGGTGTCGCCCATCATGTCCTGGCGGGCGCGGATCTTGCCGACCACCACCGGGTCCACCGCCTCGAGATGCGAGGGGTTGGGCTGCAGCGCCAGATGCACCTGGTTGCCGTTGATGACGATGTCGGTCGAGGTCCCGAGATGGTACTTCACGTCGCCCGAGCCCTGCACGTCTTCCGGCTTGGCGCTGGCGCCGCCGAATTCGCTGAACAAGGCGGTCAGCGGCTTCTTGACGATGTTGACCAGGGTGTTGAGGCGGCCGCGATGCGGCATGCCGATGGCGATTTCCTTAACGCCCTGATCGGCGGCGGTCTCGATGATGGCATGCAGCGCCGGAATGGTGCTCTCGCCGCCTTCCAGGCCGAAGCGCTTGGTGCCGACATAGCGGCGCTGGCAGAAGGTCTCGAAACTATCCGCCTCGGTCAGCTGGCGCAGGATCTTTTCCTTGGCCTGCGGATTGAAGGCGGTGAGCCAGGGCGCGCCCTCGATGCGCTGCTGCAGCCAGGCCTTTTGCGTCGGGTCCTGGATGTGCATGAATTCGACGCCGATCGGGCCGCAATAGCTGGCGCGCAGGATTTCCAGGATCTCGCGCATGGTCGCGGTTTCGTGGCCGAGCACGCCGTCGATGAAAATCGGCCGGTCCATATCGGCTTCGGTGAAGCCGTAGGTCGCGGGGTCGAGTTCGACATGGTAGGCAGGCTGCTTCAGCCCCAGCGGGTCGAGCTGGGCCTGCAGATGGCCGCGTACCCGGTAGACGCGGATCAGCATCAGCGCGCGGATGGAAGTCCAGGATCGCGGCGCGGTTGTCGGTGGTCTGGGGCGCGGCTTTGGCGACGGGCGCGGCAGGCGCCTCGAAGGCCGCCGGGCGGGGCGCCCAGGAGGCGCCGGAAGCGTCGGTCAGGACCGCTTTGGCCTCATCGTCGAGGGCGGCGAACAAAGCGGCGAAATCGCCATCCACAGAATGCGGGTCGGTGACCCATTTTGCGTAAAGCTGGGCGATGAACTGTGCATTCGCGCCGTTCATGGCAGTTGCGATGACGTCTACACCGGCCATAGCAAACTTATCCTCCGTTGAAGCATTTAAACCCGCCGGTTCAGCCGGCGTGGGCAAGGCACCCGCCTTGAGATGGCGATGGGCGCTTCATCCATGCGCGCATATAAGCCAATAGGTTGCGGCAATCGCGACCCAAGTGAAAGGGGGCAGGGTTGTTACGCTTGCATGAGTTGCTCATGATTTGCGTAGATCCCTGCCCCCTTGCCTAGGTTCATTGGATGAAAGGCCCGAAGCATGATCGAAAAGTTCGATCATGCTTCGACATTTTCAACCGCGCAGCGCCTTCACCATGGTGCTGCCGAGGGCCGCCGGGCTGTCGGCGACCAGAATACCAGCCTCCCGCATGGCGGTGGTCTTGGCCGTGGCGGTGTCCTTGCCGCCGGAGATCACGGCGCCGGCATGGCCCATGCGGCGGCCGGGCGGGGCGGTGACGCCGGCGATGAAACCGACCGTGGGCTTCTTGATCTTGTGCCGGGCGAGGAATTCCGCGGCATCGATCTCGGACGGGCCGCCGATCTCGCCGATCATGATGATCGCCTGGGTCTCATCGTCATGCAGGAACAGGTCCAGCACTTCGATGAAGTCGAGCCCCTTCACCGGGTCGCCGCCGATGCCGACACAGGTGGACTGGCCGAGCCCGGCCGCCGTGGTCTGCGAAACGGCCTCGTAGGTGAGGGTGCCGGAGCGCGAGACGATGCCGATCGAGCCGCGCTTGTGGATATGGCCCGGCATGATGCCGATCTTGCATTCGTCCGGGGTGATGACGCCCGGGCAGTTCGGGCCGACCAGGCGCGATTTCGAGCCGGCCAGAGCCCGCTTGACGCGCACCATGTCCAGCACCGGAATACCTTCGGTGATGCAGACGATCAGCTCCACGCCGGCATCGATGGCTTCCAGGATCGAGTCCGCGGCGAACGGCGGGGGCACGTAAATGGCCGAGGCATTGGCGCCGGTGGCTTCCACCGCCTCGCCGACCGTGTTGAACACCGGCAGGTCGAGATGTTTCTGGCCGCCTTTGCCGGGGGTGACGCCGCCGACGACCTGGGTGCCGTAGGCCAGCGCCTGTTCGGAGTGGAAGGTGCCTTGCGCGCCGGTGAAGCCCTGGGTGATGACCTTGGTATTCTTGTTGACGAGAATGGCCATTATGCGGCTTCCTTCACGGCTTTGACGATTTTCTCAGCGGCGTCGGCCAGGTTGTCGGCCGGAATGATCGGCAGGCCGGATTTCGCCATGATGTCCTTGCCGAGCTGCACGTTGGTGCCTTCCAGGCGCACCACCAGCGGCACCGAGAGCGAAATCTCGCGCGCGGCGGCGATCACGCCTTCGGCGATCACGTCACAGCGCATGATGCCGCCGAAAATATTGACCAGAATGCCTTCGACATTCGGATCGGAGAGGATGATCTTGAAGGCCGCGGTCACGCGCTCCTTGGTGGCGCCGCCGCCGACATCCAGGAAGTTCGCGGGTTCGGCGCCATAGAGCTTGATGATGTCCATGGTCGCCATGGCCAGGCCCGCGCCGTTCACCATGCAGCCGATATTGCCGTCAAGCGCCACGTAGGAGAGGGAGTGCTTGTTGGCTTCCAGCTCCTTCGGATCTTCCTCGGATTCGTCGCGGAGTTTTTCGATGTCCGGATGACGGTACAGAGCGTTGTCGTCGAAGCTCACCTTGGCGTCGAGCGCGAAAATCTCTCCCGCGCCGGTCACGACCAGCGGGTTGATCTCGACGATCGCGCAATCGAGCGCCACGAACGCCTCATACATGGCGGTGACGAATTTCGTGAACGTGCCGATCTGCTTGCCTTCGAGGCCGAGGCCGAAAGCGAGCTTGCGGGCATGGAAGGCGGAAATGCCGGAAGCCGGGTCGACCGGCGCGCGCAGGATTTTCTCCGGGCTGTGCGCTGCAACTTCTTCGATTTCCATGCCGCCTTCGGTGGAGGCGACGATCACCACCTCGGAGACCGAGCGGTCGATCAGCAGCGAGAGATAAAGCTCGCGCTTGATGTCGCAGCCGGCTTCGACATAGACGCGGCGGACCAGGCGCCCGGCCGGGCCGGTCTGCTTGGTGATCAGCGTCTGGCCGATCATCGCCGCGGCGGCGTCGCGCACCTCATCGAGCGATTTGGCGAGGCGCACACCGCCTTTGCCGTTCGGGTCATTCTTGAATTTGCCGGCGCCGCGGCCGCCAGCATGGATCTGCGATTTGACGACATAGACCGGGCCGGGGAGTTTTTTGGCGGCTTCGACCGCTTCCTCCGGGGTCCAGGCGACATGGCCGTCGAGCACGGCGACGCCGTAGGTCTTGAGAAGTTCCTTGCCTTGATACTCGTGTATATTCATTTGGACTGAGCCTACCTTGTTGTTGCAGGTTAGCGTGGCGTCGCTGGCGTGCTACTCCAATCGTTTTGGCGCGGCAAGAACGGTGTTGCAGTGCGGTAAGCATTTTTAACGGCGGACATGCACTGAAGTGCATTTTCTCCGGGCAGCTATGGCGCGCGCGCATGCCGCCTTCCGTCGGGAAGGCGGGGCGTTCATGGATGCGCTGTCGGCGCGGCCGGTCAGGTCAGATGTTGCAGGTGCAGATAGGTTTCGCTCTGCATTTCCTCGAGTCGCGAGGCGGTGCGTTCGAAAATCGCCGCGCCTTCGCCCGCGCGGTAGAGTTCGTCGGGCAGCGCCGCGGCCGAGGCGTAGAGCTTGACCCGATGTTCGTAGAGCGCGTCGATCAGCGTCACGAAGCGCCGCGCCTCGTCGAAATTGTCAGGCGAGAGGCGGGGGATGCCGTCGATCAGGATCGTTTTGTAATGCGTGGCGATGGCGAGATAGTCGCCCGGGCCGAGCGGCCGGCCGCACAGCTCGTGAAAATCGAAGCGGGCGGCATCTTCGGTGCTGAGCGGCACAATGAGGGTTCGCCCGGCGACGAGCAGATTTTCGGGCTTTGGCGGCACATCGCCGGCCAGCTCTGCGAACACCTCGTCCATGGCGGCGTCGGCGCGCTGATCGGCGGGCACATACCAGGCCTTCAGGCCTTGCAGCCGATCGCGCCGGTAATCGCGGGGCGAATCGAACACCAGCACGTCGAGATTATCCTGCAGCAGCGCGATGAAGGGCAGGAACGCGTCGCGCCCGGGGCGGCCTTTGTAGAGATCACCCGGGAGCGTGTTAGAGGTCGCGACGACCACCACGGCGCGGGCGAACAAGGCTTCGAACAGCCGGCCGAGGATCATCGCATCGACGATGTCATGCACCTGGAATTCGTCGAAGCAGAGCAGGGCGGCTTCCGCGGCGATCTGGTCGGCAAGTGGCGGAATCGGATCGTCGATATCCGGGATTTTCGCGCTTGAGCTCATGGAAGCGGCGATGCGTGTCCTGCATGAACTCGTGGAAATGGATGCGCTTTTTGCGCGGCACTTCGGCGGCGTCGAAAAACAGGTCCATCAGCATCGATTTGCCGCGGCCGACATCACCGACCAGATACAGGCCGTTCGGCCGGTCCTGCACGTCTTCGACCGGCTTGCGGCGGAGCAGCCGGGCCATCCAGCCATTCGGCGGCGATTTCGGGGGCGGGTCGTAGCCGCGCAGCTTGGCCCAAAGCGATTGCAGCCGTTCCGCGGCGCTCGCCTGGGCTGGATCCGAGACGATGAGGCCTGCGGCGATGCGGGCGCGGTATTCCGGGATAACCCCGGGTTGCGGGGAGGAAACGCTGGACATGCGCAGCCCGGATAGCGCAGAGGGTTATGCAGAGCAATAACAGCTGCGTCCTGGAGCGATTTGATTGACGGTTATCGTGCCGTCCAATAGGTCTTGAGTCACGCAAGACGGATTGACCAACTTCAATACGGATTGACTCATCATGGACATTTTCGATTTCGACGCCCTGCGTGCCGTGCCGGTCTCGAACGACCCGTATCAGCATCTCGTTCTGCCCCGCTTCATCAAAGCTTCTGCGCTGGCCGATGTGGTCGGCGCGCTGCCGGCGATGCGCGCCCGCGGCAGCTTCCCGACCGGGGCACTGAGTCTCAAGCCGGCCGCGAAGGAAATGGTCGCGGGGCTGGAAGGCCCCATTTTCCGTAGCATCATCGCCGAGAAGTTCGGCCTGGATCTGGCGGGTGCGCCGGTCATGACCACGCTGCGCGGCAATTCCGGGGAGAAGGATGGGCAGATCCATACCGACTCGGTGGCCAAGCGCGTGACCATCCTGCTCTATCTGAACCCCGGCAACGGTGAGGCCTGGGCACAGCAGAAAGGCTGTCTGCGCCTGCTGCGCAACAATACCGATCTGGACAATTACGCGGTGGAAGTGCCGCCGGTGGATGGCACGCTGCTGGTCTTCCCCAACGGGCCGACCACTTTCCATGGCCATAAGCAGTTCGTCGGCCAGCGCTATGTGCTGCAGATGAACTACATGACCACCAGCACCAAGGCGAAAGCGGAAATGCGCCGCCACCACGTGTCGGCTTTCATCAAGCGCCTGACCCGCGCTGCTTGAAGGAAGGAAAAAGGAAAAGGCTACTTTTTGTGAACAAAAAGTAGCAAAAAAACTTTGTTACTTTGGGCCATGCGGGTGTCGCTGACACGCCCATGGCCCAAAGTCATAAAAAAGTTTTTGCGCCGCTTTTTCCAAAAAGCGGCCTCTTACTTACTTTATTCTTTTCGTAAGCCGACGCAGTTTCTCCGGCGCGATGTCGAGAAACAGTTTCGCGCCCGGCGTAAAGAGCCTCGGGCGTGTTGTCGGTATCCACGATCACCGGCTGGGGCATGGCGCAATCCAGGCGCAGCCCGCCCCCGTGTGCCCGGACCCGGACGATGCGCGCCTCCCTGCCGGCTGGCGGCGGCGCGAAAATCCCTGCTGCGGGCGGCGAACCAGTTTTGCCCTTCCTGCCAGATGTTTTCGAAACCGAGCAGTTCGGCGGCGGCGACGCTGCCGGGGTCGGCAAAGAGGTCTGCGCGGTGTGCCCTGGCGGATGATTTTCTGCTCGGCAGCAGCACCATCCAGTCGGCGAAGCCGGCGAGGCCGGGATCGTGCGTGGCCGCCAAGGCCGGCACGCCGCGCGCCGCCAGCGTGTCGATCAGCCAGGTGAAGGTGGCGTCGCGGGTGGTGGCGTCGAGCCCGCTCGAGGGTTCGTCCAGCAGCAGTAATTTGGGCCGGTGGGCGAGGGCGCGGGCCAGAGCGATGCGCTGCGCCTGACCGCCGGAAAGCCGCGTCGCCGGGCGCGGGGCGAAATCAGCAGGCCGAGCTCCTCGAGCAGCGCTTTGGCGCGCTCGAACCGGTCGCGGCCGCGCAGCGGATAAGCGACGTTTTCCAGCGCCGTGAGATGCGGAAACAAGGCGGCGTTCTGCGGCAGATAGCCGATCCCGCGCTGCTTCCGGGGCAAGTCCCGCCCAGGGCGTGCCGGCGGCGGGGATGAGCCCGGCCAGCGCCTTGATCAGCGAGGATTTACCGGCGCCGGAGCGGCCGAGCAGAGCGGTGAAGCCGCGGATCTCGAAGCAGGCATGCAGGGTGACCGGATGGGTCAGGCGGTAATCGACGGGGACTGGAGTCATAAGTAAGCTTTAAAGAAAGTAGCCGCTTTTTGGAAAAAGCGGCGCAAAAACTTTTTTGACGCTGGGCCTGAGGCGCTGAAACCGCACGGACCCAAATTAACAAAGTTTTTTTGCTTCTTTTTGTTCACAAAAAGAAGCGCTTTCCTTTCTTCGCCTTTGCTAAGCCGGCAGCCGGCGGGCCCGCAAACCGAGCCAGAGCGGCACCGGCAGGGTGGCGAGCAGGAAGGTCGCGACCAGCGGGAACACCGCCTGCACGCCGAGATCCTGCACATCGGTCCAGAGCTGCACCGGCATGCCGGCGGGGAAGTAGGCGATGATCAGCACCACGCCGAATTCGCCCAGCGCCCGCACCCAGCACAAAGCCAGCGCAGCGGCGAGGCCGCGCTGCGCCAACGGCAAAGTGACGCGGAAGAACACGCGCAGGCTGCGAATCGCCGAGCGTGCGGGCGACCCGCTCATATTCGGTGGGCACCTCGACGAAGGCGGAGCGCGCCGTCAGCACATAGGTCGGCAGCGCCCCATAGAGCGACGCGAGCACGAAGGCGGCGGGCGTGTTGGTGAGCGTCAGCCCGATGCGGGCGAAAAATTCCCCGGCCGGGGCGGCGGGGCCATAGACGGAGGAGAGCAGGATGCCGAGCGCCAAAGCCGGCGTCAGCATCGGGATCAGCACCAAAGCCTCGGCGACGGCACTGAGCCGCCCGGGCGTGCGGGCGAGATAAAGCGCCAGAGGCGTGCCGAACAGCGCGACCGCCGTCACCGCGGCGGCGCCACCGGAGAGCGAGGTGACGATGGCCCAGACATCCGTGGACGATAGGTCCGCCGGGATTCCAGTCGCCGCCGGTCAGCAGGCCGAACAGCGGCGCCGAGAGAAAGGCCAGCACAAGCAGAAGCAGTGCTGGCCTGGCGTAAGTCCAGATAATCAGACCGAGGGACCCTTGGGCGGGTTGTAGCCGTATTTCGCGAACAATGCCTGGCCCTGCAGGGCTGTTCAGGAATTTCACGTAGGCCTCGGCGGCTTGCGGATGCTTCGCGTTTTTCAGAACGGTCGCGTAATAAACCAGCGGGGTCGGATGGATGGTTGTGACCTTGCCGGCGATCGGCAGCGTCAGCGTGGCCTTGGAATACCAGTCCTTCTCGTAGGCCGGGTCGGAGAAATTGATCTCGGGCGGCAAAGCGATGAAGGGCAGATGCTGCGAGATCACGGCGCTTTCATAGCCGATCGTGAAGTCGATCTGGCCTTCCTGCAGGCGTGCCAGCAGCGAGGGTTCGGTGAAGATTTCCTGCGGGTCGATAATCTTGCTCGCAACCTTCTTCGCCAGGCCGGGCTCTTTGTAATATGCCTCGGCGAGCTGCAGGGCGAACAGCACATACTGGCCTTGCGGGTCGACCCGCGGGTCGGTGCGGCCGATACGCAGGCCGGGGAGGGCCAGGAGCTGCGCGACGCTGGCATTCGGTTTCGCGAATTGCGGGGCGAATTTCGAGGCCGGGGAATAGGCCAGAACCATGGCGGAGCTGGCGATGGGCGCTGCGCCGTCCGACAGGCCGGCCGCCTCGACGACCTTGACCGGCGGCGCGGTGACCGAGACGAACACGTCCGGATTGATGCTCTTGCCCGTGATCAGATGCGCCAGCCCCATCGCCGCCTGGCCGACGCCATGCACGGTCGTGCCGGTTTTGGCAGTGAAGGCGGGGGCGATGCCGCGATCCATCACCACACCCATCGAACCGGCAAAAACGACGTTGACGGTCGAGGTCTGCGCCCGCGCTGCGCCGACGCCAGCGCCCATGGCGAGCAGGGAGGTGGCAGCAGCGATGAGCCAGCGGCGCGATGTTTGCCGGTGTGGTTTGGACATTGAAGGTCTCTCCGATATGTTGAGGGAGCGATATCCCTGGCTGGATATATCGTCAATGCGAGGCTTTCGTGCTTCTGCTTCTGCCATGACTGGAACAACGAAAGAAAGCGGTTTCACCTTGCGCATCCGGCTTGCCGCGGGCGGCGAGCTGGTGATGGGGCCGGGCCGGGCCGATCTGTTGGAGCGGATCCAGGCGACCGGCTCGATCGCCGCGGCGGGCCGGGACATGGGCATGAGCTATAAGCGCGCCTGGGCGCTGGTGGAGGCGACTGAACCGGCAGTTCCGCGCGCCGGTGGTGGAGGCGGTTAAAGGCGGGGCCGGCGGCGGCGGCGCCCGGCTCACCGAAACCGGCTTAGCTGTACTCCGCGCCTATCGCGGGGTGGAGGCGGAGTCGAACCGGGCAAGTGCACCATTTTTGGCCGAACTTGGCGCCGTTTTGGCGGTTTCGCGCCGGCGCAAAGACGCGTAAGGTACGGTTACATGATCAGTGACCTCCCCAATATTCTGACCTTGTCCCGGATTGGCGCGATTCCCCTGCTGGTGCTGCTGGTCGCTATCGGCCGGCCCTGGGCGGATTTGCTGGCGGCGTTGCTCTTTGCCGCCGCCGCGATCACCGATTATTTCGATGGCAGGCTGGCGCGCGAGCGTCTGCAGCTTTCCGATCTCGGCCGCATGCTCGACCCGATCGCCGACAAGCTGCTGATCGGCGCGACGCTGATGGCGCTGGTCGGCTTCGGCCATCTGCCGGCGGGCGGCATCTACCCGGCCATCGTCATCATGCTGCGCGAAATCCTGGTCAGCGGCCTGCGCGAATATCTCGCCGAGATCCGCATCGGCCTACCGGTGACGCGCCTTGCGAAATGGAAGACCGGCGTCCAGATGGTGGCGCTCGGCGCGCTGCTGCTGGGACAAAACGGGGCGCATATTATCGGGCTCGGCGGGCTGCCGATGGCCTGGATCGGCGGCACGCTGCTCTGGTCCGCGGCGGTCCTGACCCTGGTGACCGGTTGGGATTATCTCAATGCCGGGCTGCGCCACGTCACCGCGCCACGCCGGGTCTGAGGCTTTTGGTCCGGGCGCTCGGCATTGTCGGCTGGTCCGGCAGCGGCAAGACCACGCTGGTGACCGCGCTGATCCCGGCGTTGCGCGCGCGCGGTTTGAGAATTTCCAGCATCAAGCATGCGCATCACGATCTGCCATTGGACAAGCCGGGCAAGGATAGCGCGCGCCATGCCGAGGCCGGGGCGGAAGAGGTGATCCTGGCTTCCGCCCGCGGCTACGCCTTGTTCTCTTATCAACCGGAGCCGCCTTTGCCGGAGCTTCTGGCGCGGTTGCGGCCGGTGGATCTGGTGTTGGTGGAAGGCTTCAAGGGCTACGAGATCCCGAAACTCGAAGTGCACCGGCCCAGCATCGGCAAGCCGCCGCTCTGGCCGGAGATGGATGTGATCGCCGTGGCGGCGGACGAAACGCTGCCGGATTGCCCGGTGCCGGTCCTTGACCTTCAGGACGCGCATGGCATCGCGGATTTCCTCATCGGCGCACTTGGTCTAAATGAGGTGGTGCAGACGAAGGAGCGATGATTTGCGGCACTATTTGACCATCGGCTTGGTCCTGTTGCTGTCCGGCTGTGCCAGTGAGCGACAGTTCGCCAGTGATTCGCTCTGGCCGTTCGGCAATCCCAACGCGCCCGGGGCCAGCAGCGAGACCGCGCAGCGGGCGCTGGGCCATCAACCGACCGTGGCGCCGATCCAGCCGCAGGCGGGCGATGTCTGGCCGGGCCCGGTGCAGCCTATGCCGACGCTGAGCCAGGTGCAGCAGAACGCCAACATGCCGCTCGGCACGGGGTATCAGCCGTCGCTGCCTTCGCCCTATCCGCCGGGCCAGGGGCCGGCGCCGGGCGGCAGTGCGAAGCAACTCGGCACCTCGCTCTACGCCACCACGCCCGGCGGCGGGACGATCGTGCCGCCGGCGGTGCCGGGAGATGCACGGTGAAAATTCTTTATTTCGCCTGGCTGCGTGAGAAGGTTGGCGTCGCCGAGGAAGAGCGGGCCGTGCCTGACGGGTTGCAGACGGTGGCCGAGCTGGTGGACTGGCTGAAGCGGCAAAGCCCGCGCCATGAGACCGCATTCGAGAATGCGCGGCTGCTGCGCTGCGCCGTCGACCAGGAATTCGGCACGCCGGAGACGTCGATCGCCGGCGCGCGGGAAATCGCGTTCTTCCCGCCGGTGACCGGGGGTTAGCGATGCGGCGGATCGTGGTGCAGGAGGCGGATTTCGACATTGCCGCCGAGACCGCGCGGCTTTCCGGCACGGACGGTAGGCGGCATCGCCAGCTTCATCGGCACGGTGCGGGTTCAGCGCGAGGATGCGCGGCGGGTCGCGGCGCTGCGGCTGGAACATTATCCGGGCATGACCGAAAAGGCGCTGGCCGGCATCGCCGCCGAGGCCGAGGCGCGCTGGGAGCTGACCGGCTGCACCATCATCCATCGTGTCGGCCGGCTGCTGCCGGGCGATAATATCGTCTTCGTCGCCGCCGCCAGCGCGCATCGCGCCGCTGCGTTGCAGGCCACCGCCTTTCTCATCGACTGGCTGAAAACCGGCGCGCCGTTCTGGAAGGCGGAAGAGCTGGAGACGGGCGAAACCGAATGGGTGGAGGCCCGCGCCAGCGACGACGAAGCCGCTGCCGCCTGGGACGCGTGAAGCCGGAGTTTGCCCGGCCGAGCGGGTCGGCTATAGACGCGGCATGGACCTGAAAGATCATATTCGCGGCATTCCCGACTTTCCGAAGCCGGGGATTTTTTTCTACGATATTTCCACCTTGTTGCGGCACGCCGATGCCTGGCAGGTGGCGATGGGCCGCCTGGCCAACAGCGTGCGCGCTTATCATCCGACCGTTCTGGCCGGGGTTGAAAGCCGCGGCTTCCTGCTGGCGGCGCCGTTGGCGCTCAAGCTGGGCTGCGGCTTCGTGATGCTGCGCAAGCGCGGCAAGCTGCCCGGCGCGACCGTGGGCTATGATTACGCCCTTGAATACGGCACGGACCGGATCGAAATCCAGGCTGATGCCGTCGAGAAAGGCGCGCGCGTGGTGGTGGTTGACGATCTGTTGGCAACCGGCGGCACCATGGCGGCCGGCATCAAGCTGCTGCAGAATGTCGGCGCCGAAGTGGTGGCCGCCGCGGCTTTGATCGAGCTGACTTTCCTGGACGGCCGCAAGAAACTCGATGTGCCGTTCGAGGCGCTGGTTCAGTACGACGCGTAAAATGAAGCGTTTGGGCGCGATGGCGGGTCGCTTGCAGGCGATCGGGCCGGCAACCGGATTGTGTGGCGGTTCGGTCGAGCCAGATGATCGCACGCGGCAAACAGACCCTAGCATGCTTGTCTTCGTGCAGACATGTCCCAGGGGAGCGTGCAGTCGATGAAGCGTCGGCAAATCCTCGGCGGGCTCGCCGCGGCGCTGGTGCCGTTCCGGTTTGCCGCCGCGCAGACCGTGGTCGGCGCCCCGGCTTTGACCTTGCTGGTGGCCGGACCTGAGGGGGACGGGATCAGCCGGTGGGGCGATGCCTGCGCGCTCGCGATGCAGGGCACCTTCCCGGGCGACCCGGTGATTCGCACCCAGCCCGTGGGCGGGCTGGACGGCGTGACCGGCGCCAATCAGTTGGATTCGCTGGTCGTGCCGGATGGCCGGACCGCGGCGATCTTGCCCGGTGCCGCCCTGAATGCGTGGTTGACCGGCGACAGCCGGGTACATTTCGACCCGACGCGCTGGGTGCCGCTGATGATCGGCAGCAATTCCGGCGTGCTCGTGGTGCGGCTGCCGAAGGGCGCGGCGCCGGATCTGCAAAGCCTGCGGGCCATGGCGCCGTTGCGCCTGGCGGCCTATCAGCCCGAGAGCAACGATCTCGCGGCGCTGCTGGCCCTGGCGCGGATGGGCGTGCCGATGGCCCCGGTATTCGGCCTGCGCGGCCATGACGCCAAGACCCGGGCGTTTCTTTCCGGCGAGGTGGATGCGGTGTTCCTGGCCGGCGAAGGTGTGCCGGAGGACGTGGCGCCGCTCACCGCCGGCGGCGGTGTGCCGGTCTTCTGCCTTGGCAGCATGACGCCGGATGGCGTGGTCACCGGCGATCCGCTGTTCCCCGGCCTGCCGGATGTGGCCGGCTTCAGCGGCGCCAGCGCACCAGGGGAGCTGGATTCGGCCTTCCACGTGGCGGCGATGGCGGCGCGGACGGATTTCCTGCTGGTGCTGCCGCGTCTCAGCGACCCGAACCGGGTGGCGCAATGGGGGCAGGCCGCGAAAGCCGCGATCGCCAGCCCCGGCCTCGCGGCCGCGGCAAGCGCCAGCTCGATCACGCTGCAGCCGGCACCCGTGGCGCAGGCCTCACTCGCTTTGTCGGCGCAGCTTGGCACCGGGCAGGCGGCCTTGCAGACCTTCCTTACGAAACAATTCGGCTGGCAGCCGAGCTGATTGGCCAAGCCGACGAAAAGCTTCCTATGTTCGGCCTGCGGCAGCGCCTTTCCGAAATGGGCGGGGCGCTGCGAGGGCTGCGGCGAATGGAACACGCTGGAGGAACAGGCGCCGCTGCAGGTTCTGCCCGGCGGCATGAAGCCGAACCCGGCACGGGGCAAAATCGAATTTGTCGGCCTCGCCGGCATGTCGCCGCCGCCGCCGCGCGTGGCCACCACGATCGAGGAATTCGACCGGGTGCTGGGCGGCGGGCTGGTGCCGGCCTCGGTGGTGCTGGTCGGCGGCGATCCCGGCATCGGTAAATCCACGTTGCTGCTGCAGGCGGGCACCGCGCTCGGCCAGGCGGGCCGGCGGGTGGTGTATATTTCCGGCGAAGAATCGGTCGATCAGATCCGCATGCGCGCGGCGCGGCTGGGGCTGACCGGGGCGCCGATGGCGCTGGCGGCGGCCACCCAGCTCGGCGACATTCTCGCCAGCCTGACGCAGTTTCCCGACGCCGCTTTGGTGGTCATCGACTCGATCCAGACGATGTGGACCGAAGGCGTTGATTCCGCGCCGGGCAGCGTGACGCAGGTGCGGGCGGCGGCGTTCGAACTGATCCGCGCCGCGAAAACGCAAGGCTTCGCGCTGATGCTGGTGGGGCACGTGACCAAGGAGGGCAACATCGCCGGCCCGCGCGTGCTCGAGCACATGGTCGATGTGGTGCTGCATTTCGAGGGCGATCGCGGCCACCAGTTCCGCATCCTGCGCGGCATCAAGAACCGCTTCGGCGCCACCGACGAGATCGGCGTGTTCGAAATGACCGGCGCGGGGCTGGCCGAGGTCGCCAATCCTTCCGCGCTGTTTCTCGCCGAGCGGCGGGGCAATGTTTCGGGCAGTGCGGTGTTCGCGGGGCTCGAAGGCTCGCGGCCGGTGCTCATGGAGATTCAGGTCCTGCTCTCGCCCAATCCCGGCGGCTCGCCCCGGCGCTCGGTGATCGGCTGGGATTCCGGGCGGCTGTCGATGTTGCTCGCGGTGCTGGATGCGCGTTGCGGGCTGAAGCTGGCGATGAACGACGTGTATCTGAACGTCGCGGGGGGCTTGCGCATCACCGAGCCGGCGGCGGATCTCGCGGTGGCGGCGGCGCTGATTTCCGCCGCATCGGATGTGCCGACCGACCCTACGATGGTGTTTTTCGGCGAGATCGGCCTTTCCGGCGAGCTGCGCCAGGTGGCGCAGGCGGAATTGCGGCTCAAGGAGGCGGCCAAGCTCGGCTTCTCCCAGGCCGCGAGCCCGAAGCGCGTGGCCGGCGGCGCGGCGCGCCTTTCAGTGCCGAACAGTTTGAAACTCGTTGAAATTGGACATCTCACTGACCTAATTGGCGTGGCGACTTCCGGTGTAAAACAGGCAGAGCAGAACGAGGAGACTCCATGACCTGGATCGATGCCGCGGCGCTCGCGATCGTAATCCTTTCGGCTTTGTTCTCGATGGTGCGCGGCTTCGTGCGCGAGGTGCTGGGCGTGTTCGCCTGGCTCGGCGCGGCGCTGGCGGCGTTCCGTTTCTATCCGCTCGTGCAGCCTTACGTGGACAGCGTGCTGCCGATGAAAAATCTCGTGGTCTACGCCTCGATGGGCGTGGTGTTCCTGGTCACGCTGATCGTGCTCAGCATCGTCTCGGCGGTGATCGGCGGGTTTGTGCGTGACTCGGCCCTCTCCGGGCTCGATCGCAGCCTCGGCGCGGTGTTCGGCCTGGTGCGCGGCGCGGTGATCATCTGCCTCGCCTATATCGCGCTTTCGGTCGCGGTCGATCCCGCGCAATGGCCGGCGCCGGTGGTGACGGCGCGCTTCCTGCCCTGGGCCCATGACGGGGCGGTGACGCTGGTCTCGTATTTGCCGTCGCAATACCGGCCGAAAGTGGCGCCGCTGCCGGGGGCGCCGGCGCCGAGTGCCGCCACGCTGATGCAAACGCCCGTGACCGGCAGCGCGCTCTCGCATTGAGCGAGGCGGGGCGGAGCCATGCCCGGATTGGGACGACAATACGGCGCGATTGTGCCATAAGCGGGCGGCGCTCGACACAGGACTGTCACACGGTCTAGGGAGAGCGCGGCGGTCACCGGATAAAGGCAGGGCTTAATATTGATCGATGATGACAAGCCGCATGAAGAATGCGGCGTCTTCGGTGCTTGGAATGTGACGGATGCGGCGGCGATCACGGCCTTGGGCCTGCACGCGCTGCAGCATCGTGGCCAGGAGGCCACCGGCATCGTCACGCATGATGGCGTGCGCTTCCACTCCCATAAAGGCCTCGGCCTGGTGGGCGATAATTTCGGCGACGCGAAAGTGATGGCCGGCCTGCCCGGGATGCGGGCGATCGGCCATAACCGTTATGCCACCACCGGCGAGACCGTGCTGCGCAACGTGCAGCCTATCTTCGCGGAATTCGAATTTGGCGGCCTCGCGGTCGGCCATAACGGCAACCTCACCAACGCCGCCACGCTGCGCAAGGCGCTGACGCGGCGCGGCTGCCTGTTCCAGAGCACGATGGATTCGGAAGTCTTCGTGCATCTGATCGCCATCAGCCTCTACGCGAATGTGATCGACCGGCTGATCGATGCGATCAAGCAGGTCGTGGGCGCCTATTCGCTGGTGGTGCTGACCAACGAGCATCTGATGGGCGTGCGCGATCCGCTCGGCGTGCGGCCGCTGATTCTCGGGCGCACCCATGGCCTCGATGGCAAGCCCGGCTGGGTTCTGGCTTCCGAGAGCTGCGCGCTCGATATTGTCGGCGCGGAATTCGTGCGTGACGTGGAGCCGGGCGAGATTGTCGTGATCGACAATGCTGGGGTGCACAGCATCAAGCCGTTCGGCGCGCAAAACCCGCGTTTCTGCGTGTTCGAATATATCTATTTCGCGCGTCCGGATTCGGTGATGGAGGGTACCTCCGTCTATTCCGCGCGCAAGAAGATCGGCGCGCAGCTGGCGCTCGAAGCGCCGGCCGAGGCCGACATCGTGGTGCCGGTGCCCGATTCCGGCGTGCCGGCGGCGATGGGCTTTTCCGAGGCGAGCGGTATCGACTTCGAACTCGGCATCATCCGCAACCATTATGTCGGGCGCACCTTCATCGAGCCGACCGACCAGATCCGCCATCTCGGCGTGCGGCTGAAGCACTCGGCCAATCGCGCGATACTCGCGGGCAAGCGCGTGGTGCTGGTGGACGATTCGATCGTGCGCGGCACGACCAGCCAGAAGATCGTGGAGATGGTGCGCGCGGCCGGGGCAACCGAAGTGCATATGCGCATCGCTGGCCCGCCGACCACCCATTCCTGCTTCTACGGCATCGACACGCCGGAACGCGGCAAGCTGCTGGCGGCGCGCAACGATGTGGCGGCGATGGCGAAGCTGATCGGTGTCGACAGCCTGGCCTTCATCACCATCGACGGCCTGTATCAGGCGCTCGGCCGGCCAGGCCGCGACGCGAAGACGCCGGCCTTCTGCGATGCCTGCTTCACCGGCGAGTACCCGATTCCGCTGACCGACGCAGAGGCGGGCGACCCGCAGAAAACGCTGCTGGCTGAACTGGGCTGATGCTCTATTTGTGGGTGGCCATCGGCGGTGCCATTGGCAGCGTCGCGCGCTTCTGGTTCGGCAATTTGGCGGCCGCGACTCTGGGCGCGGCCTTCCCCTGGGGGACGCTGTTGATCAACGTGCTGGGCTCGTTCGTCATCAGCTTCTTCAGCGGGCTGACCGGTGCCGGGCATCGTTTCGCCATGTCTTCCGACGCGCGGATTTTTGTCACAGTCGGTCTGTGCGGCGGCTTCACCACATTTTCCTCCTTCAGCCTGCAGACCGTGGAACTGGCCCGCAACGGCCAGGCGGGACGGGCGGCTTTGTATGTCGCCGCGTCAGTGATCATCTGCCTGGCCGCCTGCGCGTTCGGCGTCTGGGCGGCGAGCGCGATCAACCAGCAGATGGCCGGCGCACGGGCCTGAAGGAAGACGGAAGGAAGAAAGAAAGGCTACTTTTTGTGAACAAAAAGTAGTTTTCTGGTCCTTCGGGCCGTGCTGGTTTCACAGCCTCAGGCCCAAAGTCAAAAAAGTTTTTGGTGCCGCTTTTTTCAAAAAGCGGCCTCTTTCTTAAAAAAGCCGCCGGATCATCCGGCGGCTTTTTTGCGCCCTGTCACGGCTTGTATCGTGAGGATGTTATATTATAACACGCATAATGATATAATATAACATCACTCGAACGTCGGCGTTCGGGTTCGACAGAGGTTTATGAGGCTGATGCGTAAGACGTTGCTGCAATCGACTTTTCTGGTGCTAACAGCAGGCGGGTTCGGGGTTCTGCCGGCGACGGCGCAGACCGCATCCGCCACGCCGGTCGCCACCGCCGTGACGCCGACGGACACCGATCCCGCCGATGCGACGGTGGTCCACACCGTGAAGGTGGCTGAGAAACTCGATGCCGCGCGCAGCGAGATCGAGACCAATCTCGGCGCGACGCGCTATAATTTCAGCCCCAAGGCGCTGAAGAATATCCCGGGGAACGGTAACGCCCCGTTCAACCAGGTGCTGCTGCAAGCACCCGGCGTGGCGCAGGATAGTTATGGCCAGATCCATGTGCGCGGCGACCATGACGAGGTGCAGTACCGGATCAATGGCGTGGAACTTCCCGAGGGGCTCTCGGTGTTCGGCCAGATCCTGGAGACGCGCTTCGCGCATTCGATGTCGCTGCTCACCGGCGCGCTGCCGGCTGAATACGGGTTCCTGCAGGCGGGCGTGGTGGATATTCAGGCGAAATCCGGCGCCACCGATCCGGGCGGCGAGGTTTCCATGGAAGGCGGTTCGCGCGGCTATCTGCAACCGAGCTTCAGCTATGGCGGCGTGACCGGAAACACCGACTATTTCTTCACCGGGGATCTGCTGCGCAATCCGGTCGGCATCGAGAACCCTACCGGCAGCTATGCGGCGCTGCATGATACCAGCGACCAGTATCATTTCCTCGGGAACATCTCGACGATCCTGAATCCGACCACGCGCGTGAGCCTGATCGTTGGTATTTCCAACGAGGAGTTCCAAATCCCGAACGATCCAGGGCAGACGCCGCTTTATAGCGTCGACGGCATCACCAAATTCAACAGCGCCGATCTTAACGAATATCAGCGCGAGATCACCGATTTCGGCATTCTCTCGTTGCAGAAGCAGTTCGGTGATAACGTCAATGAGCAGATCTCGCTCTATACGCGCTATAGCAGCCTGAACTACACGCCCGATCCGATCGGCGATCTGATGTTCACCGGCATTTCGCAGACGGCGGACCGCTCGATCCTGTCGAACGGCGTGCAGAGCGACGGCAGCTGGCGGATCAACAATGCCCACACGCTGCGCTTCGGCTTTCAGGTCGAGATGGATCAGCTGAATGTCTCCACCGCCTCCGCGGTGCTGCCGGTGAATGCCGCGGGCCAGCAGACCTCCGAGACGCCCGAGATGATCTATCAGGGCCAGCAGAAGACCGGCTCGCTCTATGGATTTTATGTGCAGGATGCATGGCGGATCCTGCCGCGCGTGACGATCAATTACGGCGCGCGTTTCGACGGTGTGAACGAGTACACATCAGCAACGCAGCTCAGCCCGCGCGTGAACGTGGTGTGGACCCCGACCAACACGACCACACTGCATATCGGTTACGCGCGTTACTTCACGCCGCCGCCTTTCGAGCTGGTCGGCGGGGCGCAAATCGCGGCCTTCAACGGCACGTCAGGGGCGCCGCCGACCACGCAGGACAGCACGGTGAAAGCGGAGCGCGATAACTATTACGATGCCGGCATTCAGCAGATGCTCTCGCCGTATTTGCAGGTGGGCGTGGATGCTTATTTCAAGACTGCCACGGATCTGATCGACGAGGGGCAGTTCGGCGCGCCGATCATCCTCACCGCCTTCAATTATGCGCAGGGTCAGGATAGCGGCATCGAGTTCACTGGCAACTACGATCGCGGGCCGTGGTCGATTTACGGGAATCTCTCCGTGTCACGCGCCATCGGCAAAGGCATTGAAAGCGGGCAGTATAATTTCGATGCGGCGACCTTGGCCTATAGTGCGGATCACTGGATCCATCTCGACCATGACCAGCTCGTAACCGGCTCGGGCGGCGTCGCCTACACGCTGAACCGAAAGACGCGGAACCCAACTCTGTTCACCGCCGATCTGGTCTATGGCAGCGGCCTGCGCTCCGATCTCGGAACCCCCGGCGAGGCCGGCTATGTTCCTAACGGCGCGGAAGTTCCAGGCTATTACACGGTGAACGGCTCGATCGTGCAGCAGTTGAATTTCGCCGGCTGGCATGGCGCCTCGGTGCGGCTGGATGTGTATAACCTGTTCGACCGCACCTATGAGCTGCGCACCGGCCAAGGTGTGGGCGTGTACGCGCCGCAATACGGGCTGCGTCGGACAATTCTGGTCGGTTTTTCGCAGCGTTTTTAAGGAAGATAAGAAAGTAGCCGCTTTTTGAAAAAAGCGGCGCAAAAACTTTCTTGAATTTGGGCCCGGGCGTTGAAACGCCACGGGCCCAAAATAGCAAAGTTTTTTTGCTACTTTTTGTTCACAAAAAGTAGCGCTTCCTTTCTTCTTTACGTCACGCTGACAGCGCCGCTTTTTTCAAAAAGCGGCCCTTTCTTCCTTCGGCAATATTGTCAGGCCGGCCTGAAGCGATTCGCACACAGCTTTGTGCTGCCATGTGCGCCTGAGACGGTTTTACACCGGCTTTATACCGTGCCGGTTTTTCAGGCGGGAGCGCCGTGCTTGTGCCCGTTCGGCGGGCGGGAGCCGGTTGGCGTTTTTCTCTGGCGCCTGCTGCAACGCAGCAAGTCGAGGGGCGAAACGTTCGGGCGCGGGCCATAAAATGCGGATTTTATATATTTTTTATTGCGCGTGGCTTTTTCGCCACGGCTTTCCCGCAAAGCGGAAGAGCGGTGCTGCCTCATCTGGCTCCGCCTCATCCGGGCAGGGTAGTTAGCCGTTTCGTGAAGGTTCGATGGCGTCGGATCCGGGCTTTGCCGGGTACATGATGCGTCGGAACGCATGTTTTGAGTATTCGCGCACGTAGTGCGCATTCAGGAGGCACAATGGTTAATATGCGTCGGCAATTGTTGGGATTGGGCGTGGTGGCCGCGTCTTCTCTCCTCGCCATCAATGCAGCGCACGCCTTGAATGGCCCCACGGCGATTCAGATCGATGGCGGACCGCTCGGCCCGCTGGAAGTGAGCGGCGGCTTAGACGGCTATGGTTACTTCCAGAGCGGCGCGGACATCGGCGGGAACGTCGGGGCGACCAACTCCCTCGGCACGAACCGTTCTTACGGCTTCAATGTCGGCAGCGCGTTGATCGACCTGCAGAAGACCAGCGGTGTGGTGCAGTTCAACGTCGAGGTCGGCTCCACTGGCGGCGTGACGACCCTGGGCGAGCGGGTCACCCAGACTTCGATCAATACCTATTCCACCGGCCCGCTTTACCAAGGCTATGTCACCATCGCGCCGAAGGGCTCGCCGGTTACCATCTCCGCCGGTCAGTTTGCCTCGCTCGAAGGCTATGAGGGCGCCATTGATTGGAACAACCCGGTCCAACTTACCACCGCGCTCTTCGGTGTGGAGAACCTGAACAGCCGCGGCGTCCAGCTGAACTTCACCAAGGGTCCGATCGATGCCACGGTGATGTATGGCGACGGCTACGATACCGGCGTGTTCAACTTCCTGCAGGCGCTGTTCACCTACACGATCAACTCCTCGAATACGTTGAACGTTTATTATGGCGGCAATCTCGGCCAGACCGGGGTGAACGCCAAGACCTATGGCAGTGCCCTTTGCGGCTATGGCGATGCGGATTGCGGCGCCACCGTCGGGACATAATGGTCCGCAATTCGACAACTCGCAGCTGATCGGCGCTTATTACAGCTACACGAACGGCAACCTGAACCTGGTGCCGGAAGTGCAGTATCAGGTGGCCAAGGCGGATGCCAAGCCTCGGCCTCAAGAAAGAGACCAGCAATTTCGGCGCGGCTCTGTTCAGCACCTATACGTTCGGCAAGTCGCCTTACTCGCTCGCGGGCTGGGTTGAGTATTTCGATTCGCGCACAAGCTCGGAGCGAACACCGATGCCGCCGGCACCCCTGATTGGTTCCTTGGCCCGGATGCGCGAGGCGATCGGCTTCGCGGTGGCGCCGACCTGGCAGTATAAGGACCTGTTCGCCCGCGCGAACGCCGGTTACATTTACCTGCTGAACAACAAGGGCGCATGGCGAGACCTATGGCTACGGCGCCAGCGGCGCTGGCCGCAGCGAGTTCACCGGCACGCTCGAAGCCGGTATCCTGTTCTAAACCATTATTTGGTTTGCTAACGAAAGGCCGGGCATTTGCCCGGCCTTTTTTTGTGGTCGCGCGAGCGAAAAAGCCGCTGCTTTCCCGCGGCGCTAACGCTTGTGTCCTTTGCGCAACAGCCTTGCTGCAATGCGGGGGGCTTCTGCTGTTTTATCTGGCTCCGCTGCATCTTGGCACGTAGATTGCGCTTTAATGAACATCGGACCACGTTAGAGCGGGTTTTGTGCCTGTTTTGCGATGTATCTGAGAGTAAGTTTTGAGCATTCGCGCACGCAGTGCGCATTCAGGAGGCAGAATGATTAATATGCGTCGGCAGCTGTTGGGATTGGGCGTGATGGCCGCGTCCTCTCTTTTCGCCATCAATGCAGCGCACGCTTTGAATGGTCCCACGGCGATCCAGATCGATGGCGGCCCGCTCGGCCCGCTGGAAGTCACCGGCGGATTCGATGGTTATGGTTACTACCAGACCGGCACGAGCACGAACTCGGGCAACGTCCTCGGGCACGAACCGCTCTAACGGCTTCAATATCGGCAGCGCCATCATCGGTCTGCAGAAGAACACCGGCGTGGTGCAATTCAACGTCGAGGTCGGCTCCAATGGCGGCACGACGACTTTGGGTGAAAAAGTAACCCAGACCTCGATCAACAATTTGTCCACGGGGCCGCTTTATCAGGCCTATGTCACCGTGGCGCCGAAGGGCTCGCCGGTCACCGTCTCGGCCGGCATGATGGCGTCGCTCGAAGGCTATGAAGGCGGCCTTGACTGGAACAACCCGGTCCAGCTCACCACCGCGCTCTTCTTCGTGCAGAATCAGAACAGCCGCGGCGTCAGCCTGAACTACACCAAGGGCCCGCTCAGCGCCACGGTGAATTATGGCGACGGCTATAATACCGGCGTGTTCAACTTCCTGCAGGCGCTGATCACCTACACGTTCAATTCCTCGAATGTCTTGAACGTCTATTATGGCGGCAATCTCGGCCAGACCGGCCTGAACGCCAAGACCTATGGCGGCACCTGCGGCTATGGCAGATCCGGCCTGCTGCGGCACGGTCGGGACCTTTGGCCCGCAATTCGCCAATTCGCAGCTGATCGGCGCTTATTACAGCTACACGACGGGCAACCTGAACCTGGTGCCGGAAGTGCAGTATCAGGTCGCCAAGGCGGATGCGAAGCTCGGCCTCTACAAAGAGACCAGCAATTTCGGCGCGGCTTTGTTCGAAACCTACACGTTCGGCAAGTCGCCTTACTCGCTCGGCGGCTGGGTTGAGTATTTCGACTCGCACGGTTCGTCGGCAGAATAGCGCGCGAACAACACTTCTGGTTCCTGGGCCCGAATGCCGAGGCGATCGGCTTCGCGGTGGCGCCGACCTGGCAGTATAAGGACCTCTTCGCCCGCGCGAACGTCGGCTACCTTTACCTGCTGAACAACAAAGGGGCTTCGATGGCGTCAACCTATGGCTATGGCGGCAACGGCAATGGCCGCAGCCAGTTCACCGGCACGCTCGAAGCCGGCATCCTGTTCTAACAAACGAAAGGCCGGGCAAATGCCCGGCCTTTTTTGTGGCCCGTGGCGCTTTCAACGCCACCGGCCCAAAGTCAAAAAAGTTTTTGCGCCGCTTTTTCCAAAAAGCGGCCGCTTTCTTACACTTAGACACCTGCGCCATCCAGTCGCGGCACATTGTAGTAATTCGAGATGCGGCAGATCTTGCCGTCGCGCAGCGTGAAGAACGCGCCGGCGGGCAGGGTGTATTTCTGGTTTTTGGCCGGCGGCAGACCTTCCTGCGATTGCAGATATTCGCCCTGCACCACGAATTCGGCGGCGGCGCGGGTGCTGGACGCGTCGGTGAGGATCACGATGTCGGTGATCGTCTCTTTGTAGCAACGGTTCATTTCCTGCAGGAAGGCGGCGAATGCCTCCTTGCCGGTTTCCGTGCCGGACTGGTTGATGTCGTGGCGCACGTCATCGGTCAGCAGGTCGAGAAAGGCGGGAATGTCGCCGGCATTGAAGGCGGCGTAATAGGCGGCGATGACGGCGTGAGTGGTGTTCATCAGGTAGCTCCGTTTTCGCGCCACCATGCCGCAGTGATCAGGGCCAGGGCAACCAGCAGGGCCGGCAAGGGTGGTAGAAGCGGCAGGCTGGAGGTGCCGGTGATCTGCAGAGCGTGCTGGTGGGTGAGCAGCGGGTCGAGAGCCGGGGCGGGGTTGCGGCCGAGCCAGACGATGTTGCGCGCGACGCCGCGGAGTTTGGACGCGGTGGCGGCGAGGTCCTGATATTCAGCCGGATTTTCCGGCGCCGCGACGGCATAGGCGGTGTCGCCGCCTTCGCTGACTTTCCACACGCCGGTGTTTTTCTGCAAAGGCAGTGTGGCCGTGTAGCGGCCCGGTGCGGTCTGCGTGAGCGGCAGGTTTTTGCTTTGCCCGTCCGGATCGATGATGGTGGCGTCGCCCGGATAAGAGGGGCTGAGGGTCCGGCGGTCGATGATCAGCCGGTCATGGGCGACGGTGGCGGTGAGCGCCTCGGCCTCCAGCGCCGGTTCGTGCAGGAACCAATGCACCAGGCGGCGCAGCAAAGGCAGTGCCGGCCCGGCATGCGTGCCGCCGCGGGTCCAGAGCCAGAGCTGGTCGGATAGCAGTAGGCCGGTGCGCCCCTTGCCGGCATGGCCCAGCACCAGCAAAGGCAGGTTGTTCGGCGCCGGTCATCAGCACCAGGCTGCCCTGATTGGGCGTGGCGGCTTCCATGCGCCCCCACGGGGCGAGGGGCTGGCGGGCGAACGAGGCGGTGACGGGATCGCGCGCGCCGAGCGCGGTGATCACGGGGGCAAAATCCTGCGTCATGGTGCCGGGCGCGGCCGGGATGGCGGGCAGAAGCCGGCGCCAGCGGCGAGCCGGCGAGGCTCGCCGGCCCGGCGAATTCCGGCCCGACCTCGGCCAGCAGCGCGCCGCCATTCTGCACATAGGCGGCGATATTGGCGAGATATTCCGCTGGCAGCAGGTCATTGGCGTTGAACTGGTCGAGGATGATCAGGTCGAACTTGCCGATGTCGGTCTCGAACAATTCGCGCACCGGAAAGGGCACCAGAGCGATGTCGCGCGGGTCGGCGTCGAGCGGTTCCCCGGGCAGGCGCAGGATGGTGAAATGCACGAGCTGCACCGCCGGGTCGGATTTGAGCAGCAGGCGCCAGGCGCGTTCGCCCTGGTTGGGGCTGCCGGAGACCAGCAGCACATTGAGGCGCTTATGAATGCCGGTGAGGGTGAAGGCGGCCTGATCGTTGATCGCGCTGACCGCCCCGGCGAGCGGCGGCGCGGAGGCGACGATCACCGCCGGGCCGGCATGGCGAACCGGCAGGCTGACGCTGAAAGGCTGGCCGACGACCGCCGAGGTCGTGGCGACCGGTACGCCGTCTTCGGTCACGGTGACGGGGACCACGGCGCCGGCATCGTCCGCGCCGTGATCGTACACGGCCAGGCGCAACGGCACGCTCTGGCCGACCAGGCCGAAGGAGGGGGCGTTGTCGAGCCGCAGCTCGCGGTCGGTCTCCTCGCCGGAGGCGGTCAGCAAAGCGGAAAACGGCGCGTCATGCGGCAGGCCGGCGGCATCGGCGATCTCGCCATCGGTGATGGCGACGATGCCGGCCAACTGGTCGGGCTGAATGTTGGCCAGGGCCTGATGGATCGCGGGGAGGATCTGCGTGCCGCCGCTCTCGGCGGGCGGAATGTCGGCGACGATCAAATGCGTGCCGGTCCGCGCGGCACTGGCGCGCAAGGCGGCAAGGGCGCGGGCGGCCATTTCGTGGCGCGCGCCGATATCCATCGAGGGCGAGTGGTCGATCAGCACGAGCGCCACGTCGGGGAGTTTCTGCGTGCTATTTTCCGTCCAGCGCGGGCCGGCCAGAATCAGGACCAGCAGCGCGAAACCGGCGAGGCGGAGCAGGCCGCCGCGCCGCCGCGTGACCAGGGCCAGCAGGCAGGGCAGCAGCGTGAGCACGGCGAGCGCGATGACCACCGGCCAGGGCAGCAGCGGGCTGAAGGTCACGTAAGCGCTCATGGCTGCAGCTGGTCCAGCAGGGCCGGCGCGGAATTCTGGTCGGCCTTGTAGCTGCCGGTGAGGACATACATCACCAGATTGATCCCGAAACGGTCGGCGATAATGCGTTGCGCCTCGCCGCCGGGGATCGGCGTTTCCTCCACATTGCCGGTGGCATCGCGCGCCCAGGCGCCGGCCCAGTCGTTCTGGCCGATGATGATGGGGGTGACATTGTCGGCATCGCGCCCGGAAGCGGCGGCGATCAACACCGGCGCGCCGGTGAAGCGGCCGGGGAAATCGGGAATGATGTAGAAACTATGCGCCAGCACGTTGGCGGTGGTGAGCTTCTCCAAAGGCGGCAGGTTGAGGCAGGAAGTGTCGTGAGCAAAGGTGGCGGCGGCGCCGTCGGCAAAGCCGGCGCCGGAGCCCAGGGCATCGGCATCGCCGCCCTGGGTGTCGATCATCAGCAGCCCGCCATGACTTATATAATTGCTCAAGGCCGTGCAGGCGGCGGCGGCGGGCGGCGGCGCGCCGGGCCGCAGCGGCCAATAGATCAGCGGGTAGAGGCTGAGATCGTCGCGGCCGGGGGTGAGTGCGGCGGGCGGCCCGAGCGTCACTGACGTATGGGCCGAGACCGAGGTTGAAAGATAGCCGAGCGCGTCGGCGGAGAGCTTGTCGGTCGCCGGATCGTTCGTGACGATATAGCCGAGCTCGGTCTGCAGCGCGGCATTCTGCGTGGCATTGTGTGGCATTCTGCGCATGCGCGGCCGGCGGCAGGCCAAAGCAGAGCAGCAACGGAATGAGAAAAACCCAGCGGCGGCGCGAAAATGCGCCGCGCAAAGCGAGCGAGATCACCAGGTCGAGGGCAAAGAGCAGCATCGCGGCGGCGATGAGGTCGGGGCCGAGCCGTTGCGGCGGGGTGGCATCGCCGAGCGGCTGCGCGTCCGGCAGCGCGGGCGGCGACGAGCGGCGGAATATGCAAAGCGAGGTTGAGCGCGACCGCACCGTCGCCGGGGCCGTACAGGCCGGGCGGCTGCGTGGCGGAGATGGTGGCGGTGTCGCGCTGCGTCGGCGTCAGCGCCGCCGGGGCCGGGGGGCGGTGAGCGTGCCGAACGCGCCCAGCATGGCGCTGAGCGGCTGGGCGGTGGTGCCGGCGGACGGCGCGCTCTGGCTCAACGCCGTCAGCCGCACCAGAAGCTCCGGATAGAGCCCGGAGAGCACGAGATTCGACCAGTCGGTATTGGCGGAGGTGAGGATGTTCACCAGCGTGCCGCGGCCGATGGTCTGGCCGAGGATCAGCGGCGTGCCGTCATTGAGCGAGGCCCAGACGGTGGCGGGGTCGAGGCTGCCAGGATCGGCCAGGATCTGGCGGGACACGGTGATTTTGGGGTCCGACGTGAGGCCGGCGAAGGGGCTGGCGGCGGGAAAGGAGGCGAGGGTTTCCGGCGTGGTCCAGCTCAGCGCGCCGCCGAGCCGGCGGTCGCCGCTCAGAAGCGGGTCGGCGGTCAGGCTGTCCGGCATGTCGGCGGTCTGCGGCCCGGCGAAGCGGACCAGCACGCCGCCGGCCTCGACATAACGCCGGGCGGCAGCCTGGTCGGCGGCGGAAAGCGGCGTGTCGGCCAGGAAGATCAGGCCCGGATGCGCGGCGATGAGCTGCGGCAGCGCGCCGGTGGTGATGCGGGTGGTGGCCGGCAGGGCGCGGCGCAGATAATAAAGTGCGCCGAGAAAGGGCGTTTCCGCATTGGCGCTGCGCGTGTCGAGCCCGGCCAGGGTGGTATGCAGGGAGGCATCGGCGAGGGCGGTGCCGCCGGCGGTCGGCGCCGCCGGCCAGGACCAGACGGGCGATGCGGTTTTGCAGGCTGGGCGGCAAAGCGAAGACGGCATCGCCGGAGCCGCTGAAAACCTGCCGCGCGAGCACGGTGCCGGTGGCGGTTTGCGCGAGCACAGGCTGATCGCCGGGATTGGAAATGGCGTGGACAACAAGCGCGCCGCTGGCGCTGAGCGTCGGTGGGCCGAGCAAGGGCGGCAGGATGAACGGGCTCAAGGTTGCGCGTCGGGTGCAGTGCCCGCAGGAAGGTGGCGAAATCGTCGCCGCCGACGCCGTCGGCGAGATAGAGGCGTGTGCGCTCCGGTGCGTTGCGCAACAAAGCGGCGACGGCCAGCCGGTCGCTGGGCCAGGGTTGTGGCTGCAGATCGGTGAGATGGCGGGAGGCGGTGGCGGCGTCGGTCACATCGGGCAAAGCCGGCGGCGCGTTGGTGACATCCCGCGCGGTGGGGAGCAGCGCGACGCCGCAATTCTGCGCCTCGGCGGCGGCGATGATGCGTTGCGCGGCGGCGGTGAGTTGCGGCCAGGCGGCGGCGGCGGCCCAGCCATTATCGATGACCAGCAATACCGGACCGCTGCCGGGCAGAACGGGCGGCGGGCGCAGCGTGGGGCCGGCAAAGCCGATGATGAGCAGGGCGGCCGCGAACATCCGGAGCAGCAGCATCCAGAGCGGCAGCCGGTTGGGAGTCGATTCGGTGTCCGGCAGGTCGCGCAGCAGGGCGATCGGCGGGAAGCGCAGCCGGCGCGGCGCCGGCGGCGTGAGGCGCAGAATGAAATACAAAGCCGGGAGCAGGACGAGCGCCGCGAGCGCCAGGGGGGCGGCAAAGATCATTGGCGCAGCAACGCGTTGTACAAGGCGGCCAGCGCCTGGGCGGGGGGATGGTCGGTGCGGTGGAAGAGCGGCGTCTGGCCGGCTTCCATGGCGGCATGGGCGACGTTTTCGCGCTGTGCGGCGATGCGCGCCCGGTAGGTTTGCGCCCAGCTTTCGGCATGGCTCGCCTCAAGCGCCGGCTCGCGCGAAAACCCTTCGAACAGGATGCGGCCGCGATAGGGAAAATCGCATTCGGCGGGATCGAGGATCTGCAGCGCCGCGCCGCCGGGCTGGTGCGCGAAGCGGGGATTGGCGAAGAGAAAATCGCCGAACGCGACGCGGCGCGCTTTCGGGTCGGGGTCGGCCTCGCCGCCGCCATGCCCGCCGATCAGCGCCGCGGCGATCGTCGGCAAGGCGCGCGGCCCGCTGAGCGGCGTGGTGCGGCCATAAAGTGCGACGCGTTCTCCGCTGCGCAGCAGGATCGCGCCGAGGGCCAGCAGCAGCAGGACCGCACGGTCGCGCTTGGTCGGCAGGCTCTTGTCGCTGGAGAAAACCAGGCTCGGCGTGTCCTGCAATTGCAAAGAGACGCTGGCCTGCGCCTCCCATTCGCGTTCCCTGAGATAGAGCCGGTCGCCGCGGGCGCTGCGCCGCCAGTCGATGCGCCGCGCTTCGTCGCCGTCGCGGAAATCGCGGAACTGCCAGAAGGCTTCGCCGGGCCCGGCCCGGCGGCGGCCATGCAGGCCGGGGGCGGCGACAAAGGCAAGCCGCTCGGCGGCGAGGAGGAGTTTCGGCAGCCCCTCGGCGAGCGCCTGCGCGTCCAGCAGCGTTTTATGGGCGCTCAAAGCCGGGCGACAAGCCTTTGGATCAGGCTGTCGAGATCTTGGCCCGCGGCGCGGGCGGTGAAGGTGAGAGACATGCGGTGGCGCAACGCCGGGCCGGCGAGGGCGGCGACATCGTCGATGCTCGGGGCCAGCCGGTTATCGAGCAAAGCCCGGGCGCGCACCGCCAGCATGAGCGCCTGCGCGGCGCGCGGGCCGGGCCCCCAGGAGAGTTCGTTTTGCAGCTCCGGCAGCGAGGGCAATTCCGGCCGGGCGCCGCGCACCAGGCTCAGGATCGCATCCACCACCGAGGCGCCGACCGGCATGGCGCGCACCAGACGCTGGGCTTCGAGCAGATCCGCGGCGCTCATCACCGGAACCGGCGTCACCCTGATCGTGCCGGTGGTGGCGATCAGCATCGCCCGCTCATCCTCGGCACTCGGATAGTCGATGCGGATATCGAGCAGGAAGCGGTCAAGCTGGGCTTCGGGTAGCGGGTAGGTGCCTTCCTGCTCGAGCGGATTCTGCGTGGCGAGCACATGGAAGGGGGTGGAGACCAGGCGGTTGCTGCCGGCGACGGCGACATGCCCCTCGGCCATGGCCTGCAGCAGGGCCGACTGGGTGCGCGGGCTGGCGCGGTTGATTTCATCGGCCATCAGCAGCTCGGTGAAGACCGGGCCGGGAATGAAGCGGAAGCGGCGGCCTTCGGGCGTATCGTCCAGCACTTCGCTGCCGAGAATGTCCGAAGGCATGAGGTCGGGCGTGAATTGGATGCGCTGGCTGGCGAGGCCGAGCACCACACCCAGAGTTTCCACGAGCCGGGTCTTGCCGAGGCCGGGCACGCCGGTGAGCAGAGCATGGCCGCCGCTGAACAGAGCGATCAGCGTCTGCTCGACCACTTCCTGCTGGCCGATAATCACCTGGCCGACGGCGTCACGCGCGGCCTGGGCGGCCCGCATCGTTTTGTCCAGTGTTTCGTCAATCATTGTCGCTTCAGCCATTTGAACTGATCTTGCCCATTTGATTGCCTTGTGATGCTACCTATATCTCGGGCGGTTGAGAACATCGGTGGCAAGGAAAAGCGCGATTGTGACTGAAAGGGGGATGGTGAACAGCCCGAAGGCCGGCCCCGCCAAGAGCGCCGTCGATTGCGGAGATCTGCCGTTCATTATCAAGCGCGACGGCTCCTGGTTGTATCGTGGCAGCCCGATCGCGCGTAAGCCGATGATCTGCCTGTTCGCGACCGTGCTGCAGCGCGATGAAAACGGCGCCTATCTGCTGGAGACGCCGGCGGAGCGCGGGCGGATCGCGGTCGAGGATGTGCCCTTCGTGGCGGTGGAACTGGAATGGTGCGGCCATGGCCGCCAGCAGACGCTGTGTTTCCGGACCAATGTCGATCAATGCATCACCGCCGGGCCCGAGCATCCGATCCGCATCAGCCATGATTTGTTGAATTGCGAGCCCACGCCGTATCTTCATGTGCGTGATGGCAAGGGCAGATTTCCGATCGAGGCGCGGATCAACCGCGCGACCTATTATGAGCTGGTGGCATTGGCCGAGCCCGGCATGGTGCGTGGCCGCAAAGTGCTGGGCGTATGGAGCGAGGGGATGTTCTTCTCGCTCGGCGATCTGCCGGCTTGCGAGGCGAAATAATTTTCCCGCATGGTTGAGATGATGGACGAGGCGGCGTTGCGGCGCCTGTTGCCGCCGGGCCTTGCGCATAACGCGCTGGCGGCGGCGGCGAACCGGCCGGCGGCGGTGCTGGTGGCGCTGGAGCCCGCGCGCGGCGTGTGGCTGACGCGGCGTAGCGCGCGGATGAGCGCCCATGCGGGCCAGGTGTCCTTTCCCGGCGGCAAGATCGAGGCGAGCGACCCCTCGGTGGAGGCCGCGGCCCTGCGCGAGGCGGCGGAAGAGATCGGGCTCGACCCGGCCGAGGCGGAAATTCTCGGCCGGATGGATGAATTCATCACCGGCACGGGGTTTCATATCTCGCCGGTGGTCGCGCTGGTGCCACGCAATGTGCGCTTCACCCCGGATCCAAACGAAGTAGAGGAGGTGTTCTGCCTGCCTTTCGCGGATCTGCTCGATCCGGCTTTACCGCAGCGCCGATCCGCGATGCGGCGGGGGGCGGGTTATCAATTCTTGGTGTGGCCACATGAGGCGCATGTGATCTGGGGGGCGACGGCGCGGATTCTGCTGAGCTTGGCGCGGCGGTTGCGGGGCGGGTCATGATCGCGCTGCCGGGCATGGCAGCACTTTGGGCGGCCTTGCCGGAAGCGCGGATGGTCGGCGGCGCGGTGCGCGACATGCTGGCCGGCTGCGCCGTGGCGGATGTCGATTTCGCCGTGCCGCTGCCGCCGGAGAGGGTGATGGCGCGGGCTCGGGCGGCGGGGTTGAAAGTGATTCCGACCGGGATCGCGCATGGCACGGTGACCGTGGTGACGCCGGCGCATAGTTTCGAGGTGACCAGCCTGCGCTGTGATGTGGAGACCGACGGGCGCCATGCCGTGGTGGCCTTCGTCGATGACTGGAAGCTCGATGCGAGCCGGCGGGATTTCACCATCAACGCGATGTCGGCGGCGCAGGACGGCACCGTGTTCGATTATTTCGGCGGGCGGGAGGATCTGGCGGCCGGGCGGGTGCGCTTCGTCGGCGCGGCGGCGGCGCGGATCGAGGAGGATTATTTACGGATCTTCCGCTTCTTCCGCTTCTTCGCGCGCTATGGGCGCGGCGCGCCCGACGCGGCCGCCGTGGCGGCGATCACCAGCCTGCGGGACGGCGCTGACCAGCCTCTCCGCCGAGCGTGTGTGGAGCGAGCTGAAGCGGATCCTCGCGGCGCCGGACCCGCGCGTGGCAATGCGGCTGATGCGGCAGGCCGGGGTGCTGGAGCTGGTGCTGGCGGATGCCGATTTCGCGCGCTTCGAGCGTTCTGTTCCAGCGTGGCGCGCCGGAAGCCGTGCTCCTCAGGCTGGCCGCCTTGCTGCCGGGCAGGCGCCGAACGATTTGCCG
The DNA here is from genome assembly GCA_963798115.1 of uncultured Pseudomonadota bacterium. Lineage (GTDB taxonomy): Bacteria > Pseudomonadota > Alphaproteobacteria > Acetobacterales > Acetobacteraceae > Acidocella. The sequence continues at coordinate 150,952 of CAWCRT010000006.1, read as the reverse complement.
CGCGCTGGCGCCTGAGCAAGGCGGAAGAAGCGGAGCTGGCGGCGTTGAGCGTGCCGAACGGGTTGGCGCCGGATGCCACGGATGATGATTTGCGCCGCGCCTTGGAGGCCGAAACGGCCGAGATCCTCGCCGGGCGCACCTGGCTGGCACCTGGAGAAGGCTGGGCCGCCATACGGGCGCGGCTTGCGGCGATGAAGCGGCCGGTTTTCCCGCTCCACGGGCGCGATCTGCAGGCTTTGGGCGTGCTGCCGGGGCCGGCCATGGGGGCGCTGCTGAAGCAGGTGCGGGATTGGTGGCGGGAAGGCGGCTGCGTGGCGGATGCGGCGGCGTGCCGGGATTATGCGAGAAAGAAAGCGGCCGCTTTTTGAAAAAAGCGGCGCAAAAACTTTCTCTATTCTGGGCCTGAGGCGTTCGAGCGGCACGGGCCCAAATTAGTAAAGTTTTTTTGCTACTTTTTGTTCACAAAAAGTAGCGCTTACTTAAATCGCGATCCGCACGCCGAGTTCGACCACGCGGTCGCTGGGAATACGGAAGAACTCCGTGGCCGAGACTGCGTTGCGGGCCATGAACAGAAACAAAGCGCGGCGGACGAAGCGCAGTTTTGGCACCGAGGCGGGGACCACGGTTTCGCGGCCGAGGAAATAGCTGGTCTGCATCGGCTTGAAATCGATGCCCTGGGCGGTCAGGCTTTCCAGGCCGCGCGGCACGTTCGGGCTTTCCATGAAGCCGTAATTGAGCGTGATCTTATAGATGCCGGGGGCGGCTTCTTCGACATGGGCGCGCTGGTCCGGTGCGGCCTGCGGCACGTCGAGATTGCGCACGGTGACGAAGAAGACCCGCTCATGCAGCACCTTGTTGTGCTTGAGGTTATGCAGCAGGGCGTTCGGCACGAAATCGAGATTGCCGGTGAGGAACACGGCGGTGCCGGGGACGCGCACGATGCGCGATTGCGGCAGGCGGGTGAGGAACGAGGCCAGCGGCAGGCTGTCCTGGGTCCAGCGCGCGATGATCAGGCCGCGGCCGCGCCGCCAGGTGGTCATGACCAGCACCAGCGACAGGCCGATGGCCAGCGGCACCCAGCCGCCATCGAACAGTTTCAGCGTGTTCGAGGCGAAGAAAGCGAAATCGACGAAGCCGAAGAAGCCGAACACGCTGAAAGTGGCGGCACGCGACCAGCCGAACTGGCGGCGGAACACGGCCATGGCGAGGATGTTCGTGCACAGGAACGTGCCGGTGACGGCGATGCCATAGGCCCAGGCCAGGGCGTCGCTGGTCCTGAAGGCCAGCACCAGCAGCACGACGCCGACCGCGAGCAGGGCGTTGACCTGCGGCACGTAGATCTGGCCTTCCTCGGTCTGGCTGGTGTGGCGGACTTCCATGCGCGGGAACAGGCCGAGCTGGATGCATTGCCGCGTGATCGAGAAGGCGCCGGTGATGACCGCCTGGCTGGCGATGATGGTGGCGAGCGTGGAGAGCACGACCAGCGGCAGCTGCATGGCGTGCGGGGCGAGATTGTAGAACGGGTTGCTGATCGCCGCCGGGTTGGCGATGATCAGGGCGCCCTGGCCGAAATAGTTCAGCAGCAGGCAGGGCAGGACGAACCAGGTCCAGGCGACGCGGATCGGGCGGCGGCCGAAATGGCTCATATCGGCATATAAGGCTTCGGCGCCGGTGACGGCCAGCACCACGGCGCCCAGCGCGATGAAGGCCAGATAGCTGTGGCGCATGATGAAATGGATGCCGTAGCCCGGGATCAGCGCCTGCAGCACGAAGGGATGCCGGATGATCTGCAGCAGGCCGAGAATGCCGATGACCAGGAACCAGACGGTCATGATCGGGCCGAAGGCGCGGCCGATCGACCCGGTGCCGCGGCTCTGCGAGAGGAACAGCGCAATGATGATCACCAGCGCGATCGGATCGACCGCCGCGCCGAAGGCGGGGGAGACGACTTCCAGCCCGGCGACGGCCGAGAGCACGGAGATAGCGGGGGTGATCATGCCGTCGCCGAAGAACAGGCCGGCGCCGATGATGCCGACGATGCCGAGCAGGGCATGGGTGGACGAGGAGCGGGCGACGCGCTGCGCCAGGGCCATGAGGGCGAGGATCCCGCCCTCGCCGTGATTGTCGGCACGCATCACGAAGGTGACGTATTTGAGCGTGACGGTGATGATCAGCGCCCAGAAGATCAGCGAGAGCACGCCGAAAATATCGGCATATTGCAGGCCGCTCTTGGTGAAGTAAGCGAGGCTGGCCTGCAGCGCGTAGAGCGGGCTGGTGCCGATATCGCCGTAAACCACGCCCAGAACGCCGAGCAGCGCGCCAAGACGCAGGCGATCCTGCGGGCCTTTATGTGTCGCTGAAAGCAAGGTCACGCGGGCCAAACTGTCGCCATAGGGGCGAGGCTTTAGCTCGGTTGCGGCTGCGCTCGCAAGGGAGGTCACGCGGCCGGCTTGCCGATCGCGGGCGTGTCGCGGGTCATGCCGGCCAGGACTTCGGCGACATGGCGGACTTCGACCGCAGAGCCGTCGCGCGACAGGCGGCCGGCCATGTTCAGCAGGCAGCCCATGTCGCCGGCGAGCAGAAGCTCGGCCTCGGTCGCGGCGATGTCGGCGGTCTTCTCCGCCACCATCCGCGTCGAGATGTCAGGATATTTGACGCAGAACGTGCCGCCGAAGCCGCAGCAGATTTCCGGCTCGGCTCATCTCGGTGAGGGTGAGGCCGGGGACGGCACCGAGCAGCGCGCGAGGCTGGGCTTTGACGCCGAGTTCGCGCAGGCCGGCACAGGAATCGTGGTAGGTGGCGGTAACCGGCAGCGGCGGCGGGGTCGGGGTGAATTTCATCACGTCGACGAGGAAGGAGGTCAGCTCGTAGGTTTTCGCGGCGAGCTGATCGGCCTTGGCGCGCAGGTTCGGGTCGTCGTCGAACAGATGCGGCATGTGTTTGGCGAGCATGCCGCCGCAGGAGCCGGAGGGCACCACGATGTAATCATAGGCAGAGAAGGCGGTGATGAGGCCGGCGGCGAGATCGCGCGCGGTGGCGCGGTCGCCGGCATTATAAGCGGGCTGGCCGCAGCAGGTCTGGGCGCGCGGAACCTCCACGGTGCACCCCGCCGCCTCCAGCAGGGCGATGCTGGCGAAGCCGACGCTGGGGCGGTGCAGATCGACGAGGCAGGTGACGAACAGGGCGACGCGGGGTTTTGCGGTCATGTTGTGGGTGCTTGCCTTGGCAGGAGGAGATACAGGTCGCCGGCTTGCTGCATGCGTCCGGCCGTGGCTTCGGCATCCGGTCCGGAGCCGAAATACAGATCCGCCGCCGCGCCATGGATGCCGCCGCCAGTATCCTGGGAGATGGTGAGGCGGTCGAGCGGGGCGTGTGTGAGCGGGTCGGTGGTGGCGATGTAGATCGGCATGCCGAGCGGGATGAGCGCCTGGTCGACGGCCAGGGACCGGCCGGCGGTGAGCGGCACGCCGAGCGCGCCGGGCGCGCCTTCATCGGCCGGCAGGCCGCCGAGCGGTTTCAGGAACACGTAGCGCGCATTCTGCTCCATGATGGATTGCGCCTGGTCGGGATGCGCCTTCAGCCAGGCGGAAATGCTCTGGTAGGAGACATTGTTCGCGGCGAGGTCGCCATCCTGCACCAGGATGCGGCCGATCGGCGTGTAAGGTTGGCCGTTCTGCCCGTCGAAGCCGACGCGCAGCGTGTGGCCGTCGGGAAACCTGATCGTGCCGGCGCCCTGGATCTGCAGCATGAAGGCGTCGACCGGGCTATGCAGATAGGCGGTGACAGGCGCTGTTGCGGTAGAGCGCGCCATGGTCGATCGCGGCGCGCGGCAGGTTGGCGAGCGTGGGCACCGCCGGGTAGCGCATAGAGCGGCACCGTGTAGCCGGGGGCTTCATTTTCCGAGCCGGGATATTCCGGTTCGAAATAGCCGGTGATCAGCGCCGTGCCGTCGATGCGATAGGCGGTGAAATAGGTCTGGAAGAAAGCCTGCGCCGCCGCCTCGTCGCCCGGCGTGACATCTTCGGCGGCGTTGCAGGCATTCTGCCAGAGCCCGGCCTGGCCGGCCTGTGCGGCGAGAATTCCGGCGCCGCCGAGCGATTGGTCGGCCGGCATCCGGTTGAGGGTGCGGCAGCTCTGCACGAAGGTGGCGAGGGCGGTGGCCTGATCGCCCGAGGCCCAGCCGGGCGCCTGGGAAAGATCGACCTGGGAGAGCGTGGTGCCGCCTGGGAGGGGGCTGACGCTGCCGGTATTGGGCACGGCGCAGCCGGACAGGAGCAAAGCGGGGAGGAGCCAAGTATAGCGCATGGGGGGAATCAGCCGTTGCGTGCCGCGGCAAGGCGCCAGGTCTGTTCCCGCCCCTTGAGGTTACGCGTGAAAGTCCAAAGATCGGTGAGTTCGGTGACGGAATCGGAGCCGAGCGGCGTGCCGTTCGCGTCCAGAGGGACGTTGATCTGGTCGGAGGCGAAGCGGACGACCACCGCCGCCTGATCGCCGACGAGTTGCGCGTCTTCGATGGTGGCGGAGAGGATCGCCTTGATGTCCGTGCGCTGGCGCTGGCTGGCCGCCTCGCGCGCGGCGATGGCGGCGTCGAAGGTCTGGAACACGTTGTCGGTGAGCAAATTCTGCAGCGTGGCGCGGTCGCCGGCGGCGAAGGCGGTGACGATCATGCGGAAGGCGGTTTCGGCCTGTTCGAGGAATTTCGGCGGGTCGAACTGGGCGTCGCGCTTGACGATCTGCATCAGCTGTTCGCCCAGGGGCGAGCGCGGGTCGGGCACGGCATGGCCGGTCTCGGGCGGCAAGGCGCGGCCCTCGATGACCGGCCCGTTATTGCCATTACTCCCGTTACTCCCTATTCCCATTATTATAGCCGGGCATCTGCCCGGGCGGGACCGGCGGCTTCTCGAAACCGACGCGCTTGCCCAGCACGCTGCGCAGGCGCAGCACCAGAAACAGCGCGATGCCGGCGAAAATGACCAGCGCGACCGGGAAATCGCCGAGACCCTGAAACATGTTTGGCAGCAAAGCGACCTCTAACCTCATGATAGTGACCTGCGGCGCCGCGCCGGCGGTTGAACCCGCGGGGAACAGGCCTTAATCCCATTATGACTCTTATCGGACATACGTCCATGCCCGCGTTGCGGCAACACAACCCCACCTTGAGCGTTCATCTTTAAAATGAACACTCCGGGCTTTATTTGGGCGAGCCATATCATGTCTTTGGCTTGAGCCGGTTCAAGCTGAAGACATGTTGATCCAGTCTGAAGGACACTTCATGTTTCTGCTGCGGCACGGGCAAAGCTATTTCAACCTGCATTATAGTGAGACACGCGTGGATCCGGGAATTGCGGATCCGGAGCTGACACCTCTGGGGCACGAGCAGGCGCGAACGGCGGCGGCGGGGCTTGGGGCAACGCGGCTGACGCGGATCGTCGTCTCGCCTTATCTGCGCGCCTTGCAGACCGCCGAGGCGTTCCAGGCGTCACATGATGTGCCGGTGCAGGTGATGCAAGAGGTGCGGGAGCGGGCCGCGTTCGCCTGCGATATCGGCAGCCCGCCGGACCGCCTGGCGGCGCGCTTCCCGCACCACGATTTTTCGCATCTGCCCGCCTGCTGGTGGCATGAGGGGGTCGAGAGCACCGCCGAGACCACCCGGCGGGCGGATGCGTTCCGGGAGCGGATGAGGGGCCGGGAGGATAGCGCGACGACGCTGCTGGTAAGTCATTGGGCTTTTATTTTGGCGCTCACCGGGGTTTCGCTCGGCAATGGCCAGATTCTCGAATATGACCCGCATTCGCCGGCCCCGTCGGAGATCGTCTGGCGGCCCTAGAGCACGATCGGGTCTCACGCGATCATGCTCTAGGTTTTTGATGAGAATGCGCTGACCTAAGACGATCGCGCTCCAAGGAAGGGGTTGCATGAGATTGTTGGATGAGGACGAAAAGCCGGTTTTCACAGTGCTGAATCCGGGCGGACAAAGCCGTTTTCTGCTGACCGCGGACCATGCGGGGCGGGCGATTCCACGGGCGCTGGGGGATCTTGGCGTCAGCGCGGCGGACATGGACCGGCATATCGCCTGGGATATCGGCATTGAGGGGGTGACGCGGCGCCTGGCGGCGGCCCTGGATGCCACGGCGATCCTGCAGACCTATTCGCGGCTGGTGGTGGATTGCAACCGGCCACCGCATGTGCCGAGCGCGTTCCCCGAACTGAGCGAGTCGACGCCCATTCCCGGCAATGTGGGTTTAACTTCGGCGCAGAAGGATGCGCGGCGGGAGGCGATTTTCGAGCCGTATCACGCTGCCATCGCGCGGACGATCGCGGCCCGGAACGAGGCGCCGATTTATGTGGCGATGCACAGCTTCACGCCGGTCTATTTCGAGGTGGCGCGGGGCATGCACGTCGCGGTGCTGTATCATCGCAATCCGCGTTTGTCGCACGCGCTGGCGGCGCTGTTGCGGCGCGAGGACGGGCTGGTGGTGGAGGAGAACAATCCCTACCGGGTCACTGACGAGACCGATTACGGCGTGCCGGTGCATGCCGAGCGCGGCGGACTTGATTATCTGGAGCTCGAGATCCGCCAGGATCTGATCCAGGATGAAGCCGGCCAGGCCGAATGGGCGGCACGCCTGGCGCGCCTGTTGCCGCAGGCGGCGGCGATGCTGACAGGCTGAGCAAAGGTTTTACCGCTGCTTTTGATCGAAAAAGCGGCGGCTTTCCTCATGAAACAAGCAGCCGCGCTGGCGCCGGGCCGATCGGGCTATTTCTGACGAAGTAGAAAAATTCACTGCAAAGCAGCAGAACTTTCCAGAAGCGACGGGTTTTGCGGCAAGCGGGTTGTTTGCTGATGCGCGGATCAATGATCACAGCGCAGAATTTTTGTTATCGCTAAATAACGATATGACGGCCGGTCAATCTTCCTGCCGACGCCGCCAAGATCCAGGACATCGCAAAAATTTAAAGGCATAATTACCTCGCGGTAATCATGCCTTGGAGTTGAGAGTCGCTACGCCATGGCTTGGCGCAACCGGCTCACGGCACGGTTTGACGCCAAGTCATAGCGCTCTTCGCACACGCTAAGCGGCGTGGCGTGGCGTCAGGTGCGGGCGAGACGGCGGGCGGTGAGGAGCAGCATGCGCCGATCCTCAGACGAACAGGCGCGATACAGGCGCATCAGCGCCAGCTCGTCACCCATCAGTGACCCAGTCTCACCGGAGACGAGATAGCCAAGGGAGGTGTTCAGCACCTTGGCAATTCGTTCCATGTTTTCACGAACCTGGCCGGCACGGTCGGTTTCCCACTGCGCGATCGCGGAGCGGGAGACGTTCAGTTTGGCCGCGAATTCGTCCTGCGTGAGATTGGCCGCAAGCCGCAAAGCCCTGATCCGGGCGCCAACAGTTTCTGTCGGGAGTTGTTTTTTTGATGCCATAGCCACTGTCTAACACGATAAGGCACACGACGTCATGTTAGTTTTTATTGACCTTTCTGGTTATGCGACCTAACATGTTACGAAAATGAAAGAAGAAATTATGTCGTAGGACAGGCGCGGGGTGTTCGGGCAATGGTGCGGTGGGGACGGCGGCGGCGCGATTGGTGCGGTGCGGTGGCACGTTGGGGTTGTCGTGGCCGGCGCCGCCGGGGAATGCCGCCTTGGCAGTTCAAATCAGCAGAAAAGCTCAGTTGACGCGGATGACAGACGCGGTTTTTGGCGGCTCCGGCCCGGCGGCTCCCGGCGGCGGATGGTCGGCTGAACAGGGACGGTAGTCTGTCATATTAATCGTCCCGCAAAAGATGAAAAATAAAATATTTCGATATAGCAATATTTTTTGACAGCATGTAGGGTCACGGAAAGGTGATAACAAACAGGCGGTCACCTCGACGCGCCGTTGACGCAGGCGTGATGTCGGCGCGGTTAGACGTAGCGGACGCGGCACAGCGCGCCCGGTGCTGACGTTGCGCGCCGGCATGCAGCGCCAAGCGCGATCAGGGGCAATAAGGGTTGCAGAAATTTCCTGGGTTATAATGGTTTTAAATGGCTGACATGTGCAGCGCCGCTATCGTTGTGGGCAGGCATGCGCCACGCGCTGACAAAGCGGCATCAGCGCCCGTCGGCGGCCGGTCACGCTGTCGCGACCGGGTCACAACCTTGTGCGGCTGCAGCATGATCCGCTGTGCGGTTGCAATCTTGCGGCGTGCGCCGGCATTTCAACATTGTCTAACAATATGTTATTGTTCATTCGCAGCTGATGAAGCTGCGGCCCTATACAACCTGACATCTGGTCTGTGGATGAATTTCAGCGATGTTGGCGTCTGGCAAATATTCAGCGCCGAACCAGGAGGGGTTGGGCACGCGCGGGTCGTGTCATGCGCAGTGATGGCGATGGCGCGATCCAAGCATGGGATGGTTTGTGCTATTGAGAAGAAACTTTAATTTCGCCGGATGCGTGCTGACGATGCGCAAGCGCCGGCCTTTGACATTTATATATGCGTGACCCCTGGCGGGCAGGCCCGGCGGCAGGTCGACGCGTCTATTCGTGCAGATTTTTGATCAGCGCTTCCGCCTCGTCACGGTCCAGGCGCAGCGCCCGGCGGGCGACATCCTGCGAGAAGCCGCCGCGCGCCATGGCGCCGAGAATTTTCAGCTCCGGGGCGTCGCCGAATGGGCCGGCGCGCCGGCGGCGCAGATAGGCGCAGGCGGCGGCAAGTTCGCGCTCGGGATCGTCGTCGACCGCCGGCGCGCGCACGCCCTTGGCCGCGAGATGCGCCATGGTCGCGCGGCGGGACTTGCCCTCCCGGCTCAGCCGCTTGGCCCGCGAGGCGGCAAACGCCTCGTCATTCAAGGCGCCGAGCTCTTTCAGCCGCGCGATCACGCCGGGAATGGCGGCCTTGGCGCGCCGCAAAGCGGCGGCAATGTCGGCGCCGTCACGCTCATCATCCATCTGCGTTCGCGCCCAGCGGTCCAGCCGGCGCGAGAGCACGCGCGCCATCCCGGCCTCGCTCGCCGCATAGCGCGCCAGATGGTTCAACGCCGCTTCCAATAATTTTCCCTGATCAGGGGGTGCCTCGGCCATGGCGGCGAATCTCGCCGCTCCCAGGCCGGCTGGCAAGCCGCAAACGCCCTTGTCACACGCAGCCCCTGCCTTTATACCGCGCGCTTCACCCATCATAACGTGATGCGCGCGTGTCCGGGCCTTTAGGCATGCCTGGCCGCCGCCCCGATATCCGGGAACCCCGCTTCACCGCGGGGCGCAGCGATAGGAGACCAAAATGCCGAAGATGAAGACCAAATCCGCGGTCAAAAAGCGGTTCAAGATTACGGCCACCGGCAAGGTGCTGGCCGGCCCCGGCAAGAAGCGCCACAATCTGAGCGCCCGCAGCCAGAAGGCCAAGCGGCAGAACCGCGGCAGCCAGACGCTGACCCATGCTGACGGCCTGACCGTCAAGCAGTGGCTCCCCTACGGCCTGAATTAAGGAAGCGCAGACATGGCACGTGTGAAACGCGGCGTTACCACCCACGCCCGTCATAAAAAGGTTCTGGAACTCTCCAAGGGCTATGTCGGCCGGTCGTCGACCAATTACCGCATCGCTCTGGAGCGGCTGGAAAAGGCGCTGCGCTATGCGTATCGCGACCGCCGCGTCAAGAAGCGCGAGTTCCGTTCGCTCTGGATCCAGCGCATCAACGCCGCCGTGCGCGAGCATGGCCTGACCTACAGCCAGTTCATTTTCGGCCTGAAGCAGGCCGGGCTGGAGCTGGACCGCAAGGTGCTCGCCGCCATCGCCTTCGACGACGCCGCCGCTTTCGCGGAAATCGTCCAGGCTGTGAAGGCCGTCAGCGCCGCTGCTTAAGGAAGTAAGGGGCCGCTTTTTGTAAAAAGCGGCGCAAAAACTTCGCTAATTTGGGCCCGTGGCGTTTCAGCGCCACGGGCCCAAAATTTATAAAGTTTTTTTGCTACTTTTTGTTCACAAAAAGTAGCCCTTCTCTTTTTTACTTGCGCCCTATCCGGCCCGACCTCATCTCTCCGGGCGGACATGAAATTCGATCATCCCCTTCCTGATAGCCTGGCCGAGAGCGCGGCCTTCCTGACCCCGCAGGAGCGCACGCAGCTTTGGCACGCCGCCATCCTCATGGCGGATTCCCGCGGCGGGTGTTGCGCCTGAGCGCTATGTTCGGCCGGCAGGTCGATGCCATCAAAAATCGCGTGTTCGAGGCTGGCGAGCGCATTGGCGGCGCCGTCTGGGCCGATCTCGTGCAGAGCGCGCAGGATGCCGTGGAAGATACGCTGTGGCGGAGCTATTCCCTGGCCACATTCGGCCTCGATGCCATGCCGCAGCTGCTGCGGCCGCGCCAGCCGCGCAATAATGCCCTGCATCGTCTGGCGACGACGGCCAGCGGTGTCGCCTCCGGTTTTGTCGGCCTGCCGGGCGTGGTGTTCGACATTCCCTTCACCACTGCGACGATTTTGCGCTCGATCGCCGAGGTGGCGCGCGACAGCGGCGAAAATCTGGCCGACGAAGAAACCAGGCGGGCCTGTCTGGAAGTTCTGGCGCTGGGCGGGCCGGGCCGCGCGGATGACGAAGCCGAGATCGGCTATTGGGCCACGCGCATCGGCGTGAACCACCTCACGGTCAATCTGCTGATCCGCGCGGCGGCAGGACGTTTCGGCTTGGTCCTGTCGGAGAAATTCCTGGCACAGGCTGGTGCCGGTGGCCGGGGCGGTGGCCGGCGGCGCGTTGAACTATGCGTTCACCGACTATTACCAGACCATGGCGCGCGTGCATTTCTGCCTGCGCGCGCTGGAGCGGCGCACCGGCGATCCCGCCGCGCTCAGCGCCTGCTTCACACAGATGGTGCGCGCGGCGCGGAACCGCCGCCGCTTCAGGCGGCGCGCTACCGACGGCAACGGTGTTTTTGCCGGCCGCGGTAGGGAAGGAAGAAGGAAGGAAGGCTACTTTTTGTGAACAAAAAGTAGCAAAAAAACTTTGTTAATTTGGGCCGGTGCGGTTGTCAGCGCCACCGGCCCAAATTCGAGAAAGTTTTTGCGCCGCTTTTTTCAAAAAGCGGCCACTTACTTACTTAACCTCGAGCAATTCCACGTCGAAAATCAGCGTCGCGCCGGGCGGGATCACGCTGCCGGCGCCGCGCTGGCCGTAGCCGTGCTCGGCCGGGATGATCAGCGTGCGCTGGCCGCCGACCTGCATGGTCGCAACGCCCAGATCCCAGCCGGAAATCACCTGCTGGACGCCGATCTTGAAGGTGAAGGGCTGGCCGCGGTCGCGCGAGGAGTTGAATTTCTTCCCCTTCGTGCCGTTCTCGTCCAGCCAGCCGGTATAATGCACAGTGACCATCTGGCCCTTGTTCGGCGTGGCGCCGGTGCCGACCACATGGTCTTCGTATTTCACGCCGGAAGGCATGGTGATGATGTTGTCTGTCGGCCATTGCGATGGTCTCCGTTTGTGTCTGGTTTCAGCTAATGAATTCAGCCCGGTCCGGCAATCGCGCTTGGGCGTGCGCGAGCGAAAGCATGGCTGCCTTGTCCTGGGGCTTGCCGAGGGGCGTAGGCGTTTCGCTTCGTGTCGCAGCCGGATAAGACAGGCGCGCCGCTCCGTTCGAGCGGGAAGGAATAGAGGACCATCCATGACGAATATCGCGATTGTCTATCACTCCGGTTACGGCCACACACGCCGCCAGGCCGAGGCTGTCGCCGCCGGCGTCACCAAGGCCGGCGCCGCTGTGCAGTTGCTCGCCATCAATAACGAGACCGGCGATCTCGCCACCGCTGACTGGGACGTTCTGCTCAAGGCCGACGGCATCATTTTCGGCTCGCCCACCTATATGGGCAGCGTCTCCTGGCAGTTCAAAAAATTCGCCGATGCCAGCTCGAAGCCCTGGTTCGGCCGCGCCTGGAAGGACAAGTTCGCCGCCGGTTTCACCAACTCGGCCTCGATGAATGGCGACAAGTTCCTGACCATTTCCTATTTGATGACGCTGGCGATGCAGCATGGCATGGCCTGGGTCGGGCTCGACACCCTGCCGGCCAACACCAAGGCGGCCACCCGCAACGATCTGAACAATATTGGCGGCTTCTCGGGCGCGCTGATGCAGACCCCGGCGGATGCCTCGGTGGACGAGATGGTGCAGGGCGATCTCGATACCGCGACCATTCTGGGCGAGCGTTTCGCCAAATTCGTCGCGGCGCATAAGGCGGCCTAAAGAAGACTACTTTTTGTGAACAAAAAGTAGCAAAAAAACTTTGCTAATTTGGGCCCGTGCCGCTCTAGCGCCTCAGGCCCAAAGTCCAAAAAGTTTTTGCGCCGCTTTTTTCAAAAAGCGGCCTCTTTCTTTCGGACCATGAAAAACGGGGGCACCGGCCCCCGTTTTCTTTGCTTATTGCTGCGGCAGCGCGCCATCAGGTGTTTGCTGGTCGACCACGTTGGGCAAATGCTGCGCGATCAACTGCTTGGCCTGTTCCGGGTCGATGCCGAAACGCTCGGCGATCGAGGCAAGAACCGGCCCGCCCAGGGCGCTTTCGATATCTGCGCCAGAAACCGGCAGATTCTCGCCATTGCCCACCCAGGAGGCGGCCTGCGTGCCGAGGCCGGCCTGCTCGAACTGAGCGACCAGCCCTGGCACCCCGTTGATGCCGTGCTGCTGGAGCACCTCCATGACCTGACCTGTCACGAGCGACGTACCGCCGCCCCCTGACAGGAGCTGGCCGATCATGCCGGAGATATTGTCAAATAGACCCATGGTTGTGCTCCTTCTACAAAGAGTTGTCTCTTAGTGCTTGGAAGCGTGCAGGCCGGCGGACAGCGCCGAATTCTCGCAAACATACGCGCCGTGCTTGGTCTTGCCGAAATATTTCGAGCTGGCGGTGTGGAAAATCCGGGTGCGGCTGGTGTTGACCCAGACCACAGCCTCGCCCGGGCAATGCGCCTGAGCGGTGGCGACGGAGGAGAATTTCGCGCTGGCCGGCAGCGCATGCCCGGACATGTGGTGCTTCTTCGCGGTCGCCGGCGCGGTCGCGGTCGCCGTGGCGGGCGCGGTCGTGGCCGGGGCGGCCATGTTCATGCCCGACATCGAACCTTGCGACATGCTCCCCTGCGACATCGGGGCCGGCGCGGCGGTGGTCTGCGCGACAGCGGCCTGCGCGCCAAGCCCGATGATGGCGGCTGCGAGGGCCGGCAGGGCAATGCGCGCGAATTTGAATGACGTCATGATATTTTGCTTTCCTTGCTGCCGCGTCCGGGCGGGCGCGGCGTGGTGATGAATATCGCTCATGTCTTGTTTTGACTCCGATACAAGCGACGAGCGGTTTTCTCCTGTGTGGCGATTCGTATCAAGGAAACATTTGTGACCTAATCTGGCGGCAGCGCGTCCATTACCGGGGATCAATCTTTAGTGCCGGAAGGGCACAGGCGGTGCCAATCTGTGTAAAGATCGGTCGTGGCCGGCCTTCGCCTGGTTGCAGCCACTAAGTGGCGGGGCTAGGGTCACGCCGTTTTTTCCCAGCAGATCGAGACACAAGCATGCCCCTGATCGCCGACCGCCTGAACCGCATCAGCCCCAGCCAGACCATCGCCATTTCTACCAAGGCGCGGGCGCTGAAGGCCGAAGGCCGGGACATCATCAGCCTGTCCGCTGGTGAACCGGACTTCGACACCCCCGCTCATATCAAACAGGCCGCGATCGCGGCGATCAATGCGGGCGACACCAAATATACCGACGTCGCCGGTACCACGGCGCTGCGTCAGGCGATTGTGGCGAAGTTCAAACGCGACAGTGGCATCGACTATAAGCCGGAAGAGATCATCGTCTCCACCGGCGGCAAGCAGGTGATCTTCAACGCCATGCTGGCGACCGTCCAGGCCGGCGATGAGGTGGTCATCCCCACCCCGTGCTGGGTCAGCTATCCCGACATCGTCGCCCTGGCCGAGGCCAAGCCGGTCTTCGTGCCGTGCAGCCAGAATAACGGCTTCAAGATGCGCGCCGAGGATCTCGAAGCCGCCATCACGCCGAAGACCAAATGGGTGTTCCTGAACTCGCCCAGCAACCCGACCGGTGCGGCCTATTCCGCCGCCGACCTGCGGCCGATCTGCGACGTGCTGCTGAAGCACCCCGACGTGTGGGTGTTCACCGACGATATCTATGAGAAGCTGGTCTATGACGGCTTCAAGCCGGCCACCATCGTCGAGGTCGAGCCGCGCCTGCGCGACCGCACCCTCACCATGAATGGCTGCTCCAAGGCTTATGCCATGACCGGCTGGCGCATCGGCTTCAGCGGCGCGCCGCTCGCCCTCACCAAGGCGATGGACAAGCTGCAGAGCCAGTCCACCTCCAACACCTCCTCGGTGAGCCAGGCCGCCGCCGTCGCCGCCCTGACCGGGCCGGAAGACGACATCGCGAAAATGGTCGAAGTGTACAAGGCGCGTCGTGACCTGGTGGTCGAGATGCTGAACGCCGCCCCCGGCCTCGTCTGCAGCAAGCCAGAAGGCGCGTTCTACGTGTTCCCGTCGATGCAAGGCTGCATCGGCAAGACCACGGAAAAGGGCAAGAAGATCGAAACCGACGAGGATTTCGTGATCGCCCTTCTGGACGAGGAAGGTGTCGCCGCCGTGCACGGCTCGGCCTTCATCTATCCCGGCTATTTCCGCATCAGCTACGCCACCTCGACCGAGGCGCTGCGCGAGGCCTGCACCCGTATCCAGCGTTTCTGCGCCGGCCTGAAGTAAGAAGTAAGAAAGGAAGCAGCCGCTTTTTGAAAAAAGCGGCGCAAAAACTTCTTTGAACTGGGCCGTGCCGGTGGTGACGCCACGGGCCCAGGATCGCAAAACAAAACGGCCGGCGCCAAAGCGCCGGCCGTTTTTCTATTTGGACCATGCCGTTTCAACGTCACGGGCCCAGAGTCACAAAAGTTTTTGCGCCGTTTTTTTCAAAAAGCGGCCACTTTGCTTAGCTCCGGCGCAGCAGTTCCGAGAGCAGCGCCACGATCACCACCGCCAGAGGGATGAACATCGTGATGGGCAGCGCGAAGAAGACGGCATAGCCGGTCGCGAGCGCGCCGAAGAAATACATGAAGAACGAAGCGAGCTGGCGCTTGGTATCGCTGGTCACCGCGAACTTGCCGCTCGCCGCCGTCTCGATCAGGCCGATGATGATGTTGGTCAGCGTGCTGGTGAACACGATTGTCGGGATGTTTGAAAGGTTGACGCGCTTGCCGACGATGCTCTGCACGCCCATCGCCACCGCGGTAAGCACGATCACGGCATCCAGTCCCAGCGAGCCGGTGCGGTGCGGCACCGAGAACCAGACTGCCACGGCGGCAGCCAGCAGCACGGTCTGCACTGTCAGCAACAGGCGCAGCGCCGGGTGCTGGGAGAGCTTGCGGCTAAGCACGGCGCCGCCGGCGGTGCCCAGTATGTAGCTGACCAGCGCGATCACCGCGCCGAGTGCCGAGGCGAAGGCGAAACGGCTGATATAATAGCCAAGGAACGCCAGGTTGCCGGTCATGGCCGAGACCAGAATCCCGCCCAGCTTGGTAAGGGCGATGATATCCACGGAGCCTGCGCCGAAAGCGGTGCAGATGAGAATGATTTCGAGCGAAGGTTTGATCGGGGCTTTTTCGGGCATCTTCCACCGGGCGATTAAAAACGAGTGACCAATGCAATCGCCCGTGGAAAAAAGCTAGAGCAGGCATGAGAAGTAGCCGCTTTTTGAAAAAAGCGGCGCAAAAACTTTTTTTGAGTTTGGGCCTGAGGCGTTGGAACGGCACGGACCCAAATTAACAAAGTTTTTTTGCTACTTTTTGTTCACAAAAAGTAGCCTTCCTTCCCTTCACTTAGGACTCGTCGCGCGCAGCAACCTCTTCGGCGGTTGGTGTTGCGGTGCGCCGCGCCCGCAGCCGGCGGATGCGCCTGGCATCGGCTTCCAGCACCAGAAACTCGATGCCGGACGGGTGGGGGATGATCTCGCCCTTGGTCGGGACGCGGCCGGCGAGATTGAACACCAGCCCGCCCACCGTCTCGATATCGGCGTCGCGCTCATCTGCAGAGAGCACTGGCCCGAGCCGCGCCTCGAATTCCTCCACGGGCAGCAGCGCATTGATGTCGAGCGCGCCGTCCGGGCGTTCCACCAGCAACGGGCCTTCGACCTCGTCATGTTCGTCGGAAATATCGCCGACGATGGTCTCGACCAGGTCTTCGATCGTCACCAGCCCGTCAATGCCGCCATATTCGTCGACCACCAGCGCCAGATGCGTGCGGGTTTGGCGCATCTGCATCAGGAGGTCGAGCACGCCGATCTGCGGGGCGACCAGCAGCGGCTTGCGCAGGATCTTCGCCAGCGAAAATTCCTCCACCGCGCCCCTGAAGGCGAACACGTCCTTGATATGCACCATGCCGGCCACGTCATCGAGATGCTCGCGATAGACCGGCATGCGCGAATGCCCCTCTTCGCGGATCACGGCGATCGCCTGGGACAGAGTGAGGTCGGCGCGCATGGCGACGATGTCGGGCCGCGGCACCATCACGTCGTTGGCGGTGATCTCGCGCAGACGCAGCACATTGGCGATCAGCGCGCGCTCATGCGAGGTCAGCCCCAGCGCCGCCTCGTTGCTGGCCTCCTCCACCAGCTCGGCAATCGAGTCGCGCACCGACATTTCCTGGTTGCGCAGACGCTGCAGCAATCGTCCCAGTGTCGAACTCATCGGTTCTTCCACGGGTTGGAGACGCCGAGCCGGGAGAGCAATTTCGCCTCCTCGGCCTCCATGCGCCGTGCGTCGCCGACATGGTGATGGTCATGGCCCTGCAGATGCAGCGCGCCATGGATCAGCAGATGGGTGAGATGCGCCGCCACCGATTTGCCGGCGGCCCGCGCCTCGCGCCGCACCACACCCAGCCCCAGCAGAATCTCCGCCGGCTGCTCATAGGTCAGCACATTGGTCGGTTTGTTCTTGCCGCGGTCGCGGGCGTTGAGCTGTTTGATGGTGCGATCATCGGTCAGCACCACATCCGCGTCGCAGTCCGCCTCCCGCATGGCCCGTGCGACCAGGCGGGCTATATCCCGCACATGCGCGTGCCAGCGGCGTTCCGTGACCACTAGTCCGCCCCCGAAGGGGCTCATACTTCCAGGTTCCATTGTCTCTTTCAGCTATGGCGCTCGCGCGCATGTTCCCGTGCGGCGGCATGGCGCTGATCATAGGCCTCGACGATCCGCCCCACCAGCGGGTGGCGCACCACGTCGGCATTGTTGAACCGCGCGACGGCGATGCCGGAGATACCCTCCAGCGTGTCCAGCGCGTCGGCCAGGCCCGAGCGCGTGCCCGCCGGCAGGTCGATCTGGGTGAGGTCGCCGGTGATCACCATGCGCGTGCCTTCGCCCATACGGGTCAAAAACATCTTCATCTGCACCGGCGTGGTGTTCTGGGCTTCGTCCAGGATCACGAAGGCATGAGAGAGCGTGCGGCCGCGCATGAAGGCCAGCGGGGCAATCTCGATCTCGCCGGTCGTCATCCGCCGGGTCAGCTGGTCGCCGGGCAGCATGTCGTTCAGCGCGTCGTAAAGCGGGCGCAGATACGGGTCGACTTTCTCTTTCATGTCGCCGGGCAGGAAGCCGAGCCGCTCGCCGGCTTCCACCGCGGGGCGGGAGAGCACGATGCGATCGACCTTGCCGGAGGTGAGCATCGCCACCGCCTGCGCCACCGCCAGATAAGTCTTGCCGGTGCCGGCCGGCCCTAAGGAGAACACCATCTCGTTGCGCGAGAGTTGCTCCATATAGGCGGCTTGCGCGGCGCTGCGCGGCCCGATCGGGCCCTTGCGGGTGCGGATCGCCGGCAGGTCGGAGAGTGGTAGGCGCGGCTCGCCAGTCGGGTCGGTCAGGCGCAGCGCGGCATCCACTTTCGGCCCGTCGATCATCTCGCCATGCTGTAGCTGCCGGTAGAGCGCCCCGAGGGCCGCCTCGGCGGCGCTGACCTGCAGCGCCGGGCCGGTGATGGAAATGCGGTTGCCCCGGCAGGCTAGGCGCACCCCGAGCTTCTGCTCGATGCGCGTGAGGTGCCGGTCATGCTCGCCGAGCAGCAAGGGCAACAGCGCATTGTCATCGAAGGTGAGGGTCAGCGACCGCGGCAGCGGCGTGGGTTCGGTAGCCGGAGATGCGATGATCTGGCTCAAGCGGCGATTTGCTCCTGTTCAAGATGGCCGAGAAGGGAATTCGGGTTGGCATGGGTGATGGTGACCATGTGGACTTCGCCGGTGAGCGGGGCAGGGGCCTCGACCACCACCGGCTGGGCATAGAGCGAGCGCCCGGCGATCTGGCCGGGATAGCGGCCGAGCCCGGTGAAGAGCACCGGGCTGGTCAGCCCCACCGTAGAGGC
Organism: uncultured Pseudomonadota bacterium; assembly: GCA_963798115.1. GTDB lineage: Bacteria > Pseudomonadota > Alphaproteobacteria > Acetobacterales > Acetobacteraceae > Acidocella. The sequence goes on along the minus strand of CAWCRT010000006.1, from coordinate 132,587 downwards.
GTTGAACGCGTCCTGCTGGCGGCGCAGCTCCGCCTGCAATTCATACAGGCGCGCATCCTTCACCGCCTCGTCGAGCTGCGGCAGTCCGGCCGCCGGCGTGCCCGGGCGCGACGAATATTTGAAACTGTAGGCGAGCGCGAAGCCGGTTTCGCGCACCAGCGCCATGGTGGCGGCAAAATCAGCATCGGTTTCGCCCGGATGGCCGACGATGAAATCCGAGGTGAACGCCATGTCCGGCCGGACCTCGCGCAATTGCGCGACGGTGCGGCGGAACGTGTCGGCCTTGTGCTTGCGGTTCATGGCGGTGAGAATCTTGTCCGAGCCCGACTGCACCGGCAGATGCAAAAACGGCATCAGCAGCGGATTGTCCCGGTGCGCCAGGATCAGCTCGTCCGTCATGTCGTTCGGGTGCGAAGTGGTGTAGCGCAGCCGCTTGAGGTCCGGGATCTCGGCCAGCGCGGCCATCAGCCGGGTCAGGGACCAGATTTTCCCGTCCGGCCCCTCGCCATGATAGGCATTCACGTTCTGCCCGAGCAGCGCGATTTCGCGCGTGCCCTGGGCGACCATGCGCCTTGCTTCCGCGATCACCTGTGCCGCCGGGCGCGAGGCTTCGGCCCCGCGCGTGTAAGGCACGACGCAGAAGGAGCAGAATTTATCGCAGCCTTCCTGGATGGTGAGGTTGGCGATCACGCCCTGCGAGGCGCCGTGCTCCGGCAGGAAGTCGAATTTCGGCTCGGCCGGAAAATCCGTGTCGATCACCGAGCCTTGCGTGCGGTGCGCCTGGGCGATCAGCTCCGGCAGGCGGTGATAGGCTTGCGGCCCGACCACCAGATCGACGAAGGGCGCGCGCTGGAGGATCAGCTCGCCCTCGGCCTGGGCGACGCAGCCGGTGACGGCGATCATCATCTTGCCGCCGCCTTCCTCTTTCATCACCCGGAATCGGCCGAGCGCGGAAAACACCTTTTCCTCGGCGCGCTCGCGAATATGGCAGGTGTTCATGATCACCATGTCCGCGCCCTCGGGCTTGTCCACGGTGGTGTAGCCGAGAGGGGCGAGCAGGTCTGCCATCCGTGCACTGTCGTACACGTTCATCTGGCAGCCATGGGTTACGACATGCAGTTTGCGGGGTTCGCGGTCCGTGGGATTCATACGCCTACAACTCGGTCACTAAAGATTGCACCAGACAGTGGCACACGCTTTAGCGCGAACTGGGAGCATCTCCCAAACATACAAGATATTGGCGCCTTGCAGCCGGCGTGAACCCGGCTTGTGCCGGCAACCATCCCGAGCGGCAGCGGCAAGCCAATCAATGCGGAAAAAACCCTCCTTGCATGGCGCTACTCCGCATCTTTTTCCGGCGCCGTGTCAAGGAAATTTGGGTGAAGCTTCGGTGTCTTGAGGGCGAGCCCATGGCCGAGCGCGACCCGCTGGTCGAACACGAAACAATCGCCGCGCCACCGGCTTTCGGCTTCCGGCACGTCCTCGAGATAGCGCAGAATCCCGCCCTGAAGCTGGTACACTTCGGAGAATCCGGCCTCGATCATATAGGCGCTGGCCTTCTCGCAGCGGATCCCGCCGGTGCAGAACATCGCGACTTTGCGGTTTTTGTCATGCGCCAGTTCGCGGTCGATATAGGTCTTGAACTGGCTGAAGCTGACGAGGCCAGGGTCGACGGCGCCGGCGAACGTGCCCATTTCCACCTCGAAGCCGTTGCGCGTGTCGACCACCAGCACCTCGGGGTCGTCGATCAGCCGGTTCCATTCGGCGGCGTTGACGGCCCGGCCGACCTGGGCGTCGGCCGGGAGCGTGCGGCCGAAGGTGATGATCTCGCGCTTGAGCTTGATTTTCAGCCGGTCGAAATGGTTCGGGCCGGCGGCGGAGAATTTCAGCTCCAGCCGGTCGAAGGCCGGGCGGTGCGCGGCTGGCTGCGCCAGTGCCGCCACGAACGCGTCGATCGCTTCAGCTGTTCCGGCCAGCGTGCCGTTGATCCCTTCCGGGCTCACCAGAACGGTGCCCCAAATTTCGTCGCCGCACAGGCGCAAGAACTCCTCGCGCACTTCGGCGGGATGGTCGAGGCGGATGAACTGGTAGAGTGCCGCGACCTTGTTCGGCAGGTTCTCGTTCATCGCCAGTCCCGTCCTTGGCGCAGCGCCGCCGCATTATGCGCCACACGCGCTTCCACCGAAGCGGTCAGCGTCTTGCGGTTGGCATAGGTGCCGGGGGCGATCTCCTCATCCAGGATGATCGTGGCGTGCAGGCGGCGGCGGCGGCCGATGCGCGCGTAATGCGAGGCGAGATCCATGTCGCCATACCAGGAAATATCCGGCCGCTCGTGGCGGCGCACCGGAAACCCGTCAAGTTTATCGTATACAATCGTCACGGGCTGCACATAGGGCCGGGGCGCCGTTTCCGCCAGGGCGAGGAAGGCCGTGGAGAAACGCAATATGCGCGTTCCGTCCGAGGTCGTGCCCTCGGGGAAGAGGATGACATTGTCCCCCGCCGCCAGCCGCGCCACGAGCTGCGCCTGTTCCGTGCTCACCGTGCTGCGGTTGCGCGAGACGAAGATCGTGCGTCCCAGCCGCGCCAGCCAATTGATGAAGGGCCAGTGGGCGATGGCTCCCTTGGCGACGAAGCAGCCCGGCAGCACGCTGCCGAGGGCGATGATGTCGATCCAGGAGCAATGATTGGCGACGAACAGCACCGGCCTGTGCGCCGGCAGGCGGCCGATCACGGTCAGCCGCAGCCCCAGAAGATAGCCCACGCCGCGCCAGTAGAGCATCGCGAACCGCACTTTCGCGCGGCCCGGCAGCATCAGCATCAGGGCCTGGATCGGCATGGCGAGCAAGGTCCAGGCCAGGATCACCGCCAGCCGCACAGTCATGCGTAACAGGGCAGACCATCCTTCACGCCGTCGCGCACCAATTCCATCCAGTCTCCATGCCCCGAAAGGCTAGCGTCACGCGGCCTTGATGAAGGGAAACGGGCAGGGCGGCAACTGCGGGCTTTTAGGCAAGGAAGGAAGGGCTTCTTTTTTGAAAAAAAGAAGCAAAAAACTTTTTTAAACTTGGGCCGTGCTGGTTTCAGCGCCACCGGCCCAAAGTCAAAAAAGTTTTTGCGCCGCTTTTTCCAAAAAGCGGCCACTTACTTACTTCCCGTTCTACAACTCCGGCACACGTTCCCGCAGCGCCGCCGTCAGCTCCTCCCGGCGCGCCCACAGGCTGCGATACCAGGCCGTGCGCGCTGCCAGCTGATAGGCGAGCATGCGTTCCTGCAGCACGTATAGGCGGCCCGCCTCGGCGAGTTTCCGGGTTTCCTCGGGGGCTGAGAGAAGGCGCAGCAGCGCGGCGCGCAGTTCCGCCGGATCGTGGAAGATCAGCCCGGTCTCGCCGTCGCGGATCGAGCCGGCATAGACCACGTCGCTGGCCAGCGATGCCACCCGTGCCGCCGCCGCCTCGATGAATTTCAGGTCCGACTTGGCGCGGTTGAATGGCGTGTCTGCGAGCGGCATGAAGGCGATTTCCGCAGCACCCAGCATGCGCCGGTAGCCGGCATAGTCGGTCATCGGGTCGAATTTTTTGTGTGGGGTGTCCAGCGCCTGGAAAAAGGCCTGGTCGTGCAGGACGTGAAAGCGCAGCCGTTCGCCCGCCATGCGCGCCACTTCGTTGAGCACCGGCATCAGCGGCGGCCAGTCCGCGCCCCGGTTCAGCGCGCCGAAGAACAAGGTCATATGCGCCGGGTCGCGGAAATTGCCGGCGGGGGGCAGTTCGAACACGGCGTTGGGGAAAACGCCGATCTCAGGATTTTGCGGGCGCAGCACCTCGGCCAAAGCCGGCGTGCTGGTCTGCACGGCATGCACGGCGCGGAAGGTCAGCAGGGCGTCGAGATCGACGCCGCGCTCGCGCATGAAGAGCGGATGGTCGTCGAACTCGCTGACCACCACATAGCCGCGGGCCAGCAGCGCGCGCAGCCGGACGAGGCCAGGGCTGCCCAGCAGCAGCGGCCGGTGCAGGATGGCGAGGCGCGGTGCGTCGGCCAGATGCGGTGCCGGCGCCGCCTCGTCCAGGACCCGCGCATGCAGGGCGCTGTCGCTGCGCAAAGCGCGGAGGGGTTCGACCACGCGCACATCGCTCACCCCGCCCTGCGGCGCCAGCATGGTGGCGGCCAGTTCGAGGCGCGCCGGCGCGGCGCGGCGGGCCCTCCAGATGAACTGCAAGGGCGCGGCGCGGCGATAATATTCCTCAGGATCCAGCCCCAGCCCAAGCAGGCCGGGGGTCAGTGCGGCGACGAAGCGCCGCGCCTCCATCGTTTCGGTCGGGCGCGGGGCGATATCGGCCAGTTCCAGCCCCGCCGCCGTCAGGGCCTCGCCCATCGTGCGCGGGGTGAACCAGCGCAGATGCGCGCGGTCCAGCAGCCCCTGTTGTTCATAATCGAACTGCCCGCCGAGCAGCCGCGCCGCCAGAGACCAATGTTCGATATTCGGCATGCAGACCAGCACGGTGCCCTGCGGGGCGAGATATCTCGCCTGCTCGATCAGCAGCCGCCACGGATCGAGCAGATGTTCCAGCACATCGCCATAGATGATGCAGTCGATGCCGTCCGGCACGTCGAAGGGCATCGGTGTGGCTTCGACATCGCCGCAATGGACCGCGGAGAGGCGGCGCCGGGCGATTTCCGCTGCCGCCGCGTCACGCTCGATGCCCAGCACCCGGGCGGCCGGGTTGCGGCGCAGATAGCTCGCCCCCAGCGCCCCCTGCGCGCAGCCGACATCGAGGATCGTCGATGCCGTCAGCGGTATCTTCTCCAGCAGCTCGGGGTTGGCGAAATCCGGGTAAGGCTGCTGGATGTCCGGCAAATTTAATGTCCTGTTACGTTTCCTGGGTATTCGACATTTCGGAGTCGTTATGAGTTCTCGTTTGCCCTACCGATGCCCTGATAGGCAAATCCGGCGTCGCGCATGGCCTTCGGATCGAAGACATTGCGCAGGTCCACGATCACATCGCCACGCATCAGCTGCTTCAGCCGGACCGGGGAGAGGGCGCGGAATTCGTTCCATTCGGTGATCAGAACCAGCGCGTCCGCGCCTGACACCGCCTCAGGCGCATCCTTGGCGAAGGTCACGCTTGCCGGCAGCAGCGGCTTTGCCACGCCCATCGAAGCGGGGTCGAACACCCGCACCTTCGCGCCGCGCGAAACCAGCCCTTCGATCAGCGGCAAAGCGGGCGCCTCGCGCATATCGTCGGTCTCCGGCTTGAAGGCGAGGCCCAGCACCGTGACGGTCTTGTCCTTCACATCGCCACCGCAGGCCTTCACCACGCGCGCGGCCATGCCGCCTTTGCGGTGATCGTTCACGGCCACGACCGACTGGATGAGCCGGCTCGGCGCCCCGGATTCTTCGGCGATGCGCATGAGCGCCAGCGTGTCCTTGGGGAAGCACGATCCGCCGAAGCCTGGCCCCGCATGCAGGAATTTGCGGCCGATGCGGCCGTCCAGCCCGATGCCGCGCGCCACGTCATGCACATCGGCGCCGACCTTCTCGCACAGATCGGCCATTTCGTTGATGAAGGTGATCTTCATCGCGAGGAAGCCGTTGGCGGCGTATTTGATCAGCTCCGCGGTCTCCAGCCCGGTGAAGACGATCGGCGTTTCGATCAGATAAAGCGGCCGGTAGAGCTGGCGCAGCACCTCGCGCGCGCGGTCGCTGTCGGCGCCGACCACCACGCGGTCTGGCCGCATGAAATCGGCGATGGCGCTGCCCTCGCGCAGGAATTCCGGATTCGCCGCGACTTCGATGCCGAGTTCCGGGCGCAATTGCCGCGCCAGGGCGGCGATTTTCCGCCCCGTGCCGACGGGAACGGTGGATTTCGTGACGATGACGGCGGGATGGTCCAGGGTCTTCACCACCTGCTCGACGGCGGCGAACACGTAAGTGAGGTCGGCATGGCCGTCGCCGCGCCGCGCCGGGGTGCCGACGGCGATGAACACCGCTTCGGCATCGGCGATGCCCTCTTGCAGCGTGGCCGGAAAGGTCAGCCGTCCGGACGCCATGTTCTCGGCCACCAGCCGGTCCAGGCCGGGCTCATAAATGGGGATTTTGCCTTCCAGCAGCATGCGGCGCTTGCCCTCGTCGGCCTCGACCACCGCCACCGCCACGCCGAATTCCGCGAAGCAGGCCCCCGATACCAGGCCGACATAACCGCCCCCGATGATCGCAATCTTCATATGCCGTCTCCAAACGCTGGGTTCGTCCCGGTTGTGGCGTGGCCGCGAAAAGCCAGACAAGCCCCGCTTGCGAGGCCATCGACGATCGCGCGGAGCCGGCCGGTCTTCAAATTCGTTTAGGTTTCAGCCATGGTCCGGCGCACATGAATTCTCTAACCTCCCTCGGCCTGCTGGCTCTGCCGCGCCACCTCGCTCTCATGGCCGGTCTCGCGATTTTCTCCGGCATCATCGTCCGGATCATGATCACCATCGGCGTCCCGGATCGTCCGGATGCGCGGAAGGCGCACAGCCAGACCACGCCGAAATCCGGCGGAGTCGGCATTGTTTGCGCTTTTCTGCTCGGTGTCCTGCTGCTCTATCGCTACGGCCAGGTCTCGCGCCTGGCGGAGGGGTATTTCATCGGCGTGATCGCGGCGGCGGTGCTGATGGCCGCGATCTCGCTCGTCGACGACCTGCTGGACATCTCCTATGTCATCAAGCTTTCGACCCAGCTGATCGCCGCCGCCGCCGCGGTGGCATCCGGGCTATGGGTGCATGTGCTGGCGCTGCCTTATGTCGGCACCATCGATATCGGCTGGCTCGGCGTGCCGCTGACCATGTTCTTCCTGCTGTTCGTGACCAATGCGATGAATTTCATCGACGGTCTGAACGGCCTGGCCTCCGGCGTCACCGTTATTGCCTGCCTGTTCCTGGCCGTCATTGCCGGGCTTTATGGCGGGTTCTTCGTCTATACGGCCGGGCTGCTGCTGGCCGGCGGCGTGCTCGGCTTCCTGCCGTTCAATTTTCCCCGCGGCAAGATTTTCATGGGCGATGTCGGCAGCCAGTTCTGCGGCTTCATGCTGGCGCTGTTCGGCGTCGCCGCCGCGCGCTTCGAAGGCGCGCCGCTCTCCTTCCTGCTGGTGCCGCTGCTGCTCTCCGGCGTGCTCTATGACGTCACCTTTACCCTGATCCGCCGCATCCTGGCGCGCGAAAACATCGCCCGCGCGCATAACGGGCATTTGTATCAGGTGGTCCGCCGGGCCGGCATGGATGCGCGGGCCGTGGCGCTCTGGCATTGGGGCTTCACCTTGCTCGGCGGCGTCGATGCCATCGCCTTCCTGGCGGTGAAGTCGGACACGAAAATCTTCGTCCTGCTGCTGCCGCTCGCGGTGCAGCTTGGCTGGACGCTTTATGTCGCCCGCCGCGCTGCCGTGGCTGGATTGGCGAAGTGGTAAGAAAGAAAGGAAGCGCTACTTTTTGTGAACAAAAAGTAGCAAAAAAACTTTTTTGCTCCTTGGGCCGTGCTGGCTTCGGGCGCCCCAGGCCCAAAGTCAATAAAGTTTTTGCGCCGCTTTTTCCAAAAAGCGGCCCTTTCTTAACTTGCTGGCTTCGGCGGCTGGCCGTTCAGCGAAATGTCGTTGGTCACCCGGATCATCTTGCCCACGGTCATCTGCAGCCCGTTCAGCCCCCATTGATAACGGTCCAGAACGCCTTCGGTATGGATGGCGGTGAGCTGGCCGTTGGCGGTGGTGAAAGTGAGCCGCATGTCGAACGGATGCGTCTGGCCGCGCATTGTCAGCTCGCCCTGCAGCAGGCCCCCCACGCAATTGCCGGTGTAATGCTGGGTCGGATAGGTGGCCGGGTCGAGGAAATCCTTCGACATGGTCTGGGAGCGGACCAGCGCATTCGGCAAAGCAAGGCTTTCCACCACCAGCGTCACGTCGATGTGGCAGGTTTTTGCCGCCGGGTCGAAATCCAGCCGTCCGGAAAGTTGCCGGAACGTGCCGGTCACGCCCATGATCAGCGCATGCGAATGTGTCTGCGCCAGCATGTTGCCCGGGGTGAGCGTCAGGGTCATCGGCTGGGCGGCGGCGGCCAACGGCAACAAGGCCAGGACCATTCCGGACGCGAATAGTTTTTTTAATGGCATGTCGTCTCCCTTCGGCGTTGACGCCTGAGGCGGCAGACTAGCGGGAAAATGATCGCGGGCAAGCGCGCCGGGCCTTTGGCCATGGTCCCGGCGGTGCCAATTGAGATTCGCAACAGCCGTCTGGGAGGGCGCGATGCCGAGCTGGCAATCCTATGTGATCCACCCGATTCTGCGTTTCACTGTTAAACGCAAGCTCGCGCGCATCACCACCCCGATGGCGGCCCGCGCGGTGCTGGGCGGCAATCCGCCGCCGCCGCCGGCGGGTGCGCGCTTCACGCCCGGCGCGCTGGGCGGGGTGGAAGGCGAATGGGTGCAGGCCGGGGAGAGCAGCGCCGGGCTGCTGCTTTACCTGCATGGCGGCGGTTATTTCTCCTGCTCGCCGGTCACGCACCGGGCGATCACCGCGGCCTTCGCCCTGCGCGATTTCAAGGTTTTTGCCCCCCGTTACCGGCTCGCGCCGGAGCACCCGTTTCCCGCGGCGCTGGACGATGCGCTGGCCGCCTATCAGGCCCTGCTGGCCGAGGCGCCGGGCCCTTTTGCGATCGGCGGCGATTCCGCGGGCGGAGGCCTCGCTTTGGCTCTGTTGCTCGCCCTTAAAGCGCGTAACCTGCCGATGCCGGCCTGTGCCGCTCTGTTCTGCCCCTGGACGGACCTTGCCGCCACCGGCGCCTCGCTGACGCGCAATGCCGCGCGGGAAAGCCTGCTCTACGGGCCGAGAATCAAGGACGCCGCTTCCCTGTACCTGCAGGGGCAGGACCCGACCAACCCGCTGGTCTCGCCGCTCTACGGCGATTTCACCGGCCTGCCGCCGCTGCTCATCCAGGTAGGCGCGCCGGAAATATTGCTCGACAATTCCACCCGCCTGGCGGCCCGCGCCCAGGCGGCCGGGGTGCCGGTCGAGCTCAGCATCTGGGATAACCTGCCGCATGTCTGGCACGTGGCCCAGCATTTCCTCCCCGAAGCGCGCGTTGCCCTTGACCAGGCCGCAAGTTTTGCCAAGTCCGCCCTTGCATCCAGCGCCGCCCGCGCGTAAAGCCAGCCTCGGATTTTGGCGGCCGGTCGGATCGGCGGCCCGTTTTCTTTTGGAGCAGACACGGTGAAATCAGACATCCATCCGGACTATCACGAGATCACGATCATCATGACCGATGGTACGGAATTCAAGACTCGCTCTTGCATGGGCAAGGAAGGCGAGACCCTGCGTCTGGACATCGATCCGAAGTCTCACCCCGCCTGGACCGGCGTGCAGCGCATGGTCGACACCGGCGGCCAGGTCGCGAAGTTCAACAAGAGGTTCGCCTCGATCGGCACCCGCAAGGGCTAAGCTCGAAGCCACGAACGGCAAAAATTGGAAAGAGCGCTCTTCGGGGCGCTCTTTTTGTTTGGGCCCTAGAATAGACAGAAAGTGGCCGCTTTTTGAAAAAAGCGGCCACTGAAATAGTCAAGCAAAGCAAGCAGAGGCTTCTTTTTGTGAACAAAAAGAAGCAAAAATACTTTATTAATCTGGGCCGTGCTGGTTTCGCTGCCACCGGCCAAAAGTCGAAGAAGTTTTTGCGCCGCTTTTTTTAAAAAGCGGCTTCTTTCTTAACGCCCCTGCAGAGCAGCCTGATACTGCTTGATGTGCTGCAACTGTTCCTGAAAATTATCAGCGAACACGTGCCCGCCGGTGCCGGTGGCGACGAAGAACAGCGCCTGGCTTTGTGCGGGGTGCAGGACCGCGTGGATGGCCGCGAGGCCGGGGGCGCAGATCGGGGCTGGCGGCAGGCCCGCATGCATATAGGTGTTGTAGGGCGAGGGGTTGGCGAGATCGTCGCGGGTGATCGTCTCGCCGCCTGAAGCCCGTCCGCCGGTGGCGGCAAAAATCACCGTTGGGTCGGCTTGCAGGCGCATGCCTTGTGTCAGTCGGTTCTCATACACGGCGGCGATTTCCGGCAGTTCGGCAGTAAGCGGGCTTTCCTCCTGCACGATCGAAGCCATGATCAGGGCTTGTGCAGGGGAGGCGAGGGGGACTGACGGATCCCGCGCCGTCCAGGCGGTTTGCAGGGCCTGGTGCATGGCGGTCTCGGCCCGGCGCAGAATAGCCTTGCGCGGTGTGCCCCAGGTGAAATCGTAGGTCTGCGGCAAGACCGTGCCGTCGGGCGGGGGCGCCACATGGCCGGTGGCGTCCGGTGCCGCGTTGAGAATGGCGGCAATCTGCGTGCCGGTGAGCCCTTCGGGGAAGGTCACCTGATGTTCCACCGGGGCGGCGTGGCGCAGAATTTCGAGGATCTCGCGCAGGCTCGCGCGGGCGGGGAAGCGGAACTCCCCGGCATGGATCGCCCCGTCATGGCGTGTGGCCCAGGCGGCGGCGCGGAAGATCAGCCCATCGCGGATCGCCCCGGCGCGCCGCAGCGCGGATTCGGTCTCGGAGGTGGGGCCTTCAGGAATGACGATATTCTGCGTCCGGGCCAGCGGGCCCGGCGCGTTATAGAGCTGGTCGACTTCCATCCGGCCGAATCTGGCGACGACGATCAGCGCCGCCAGAAGTAGAACAAGCCGGCCGCGACGCAAGCTCGTCAGACGGCCTTCTTGAACAGGATCGAGGCGTTGGTGCCGCCAAAGCCGAAGCTGTTGGAGAGGGCCACGTTGATCTTGCGTTCCTGCGCGGTCAGCGCCACGCGGTCGACCACGCTCGCCCGGCTCGGCTCATACAGGTTCAGGGTCGGCGGCGCGATGCCGTCGCGAATCGCCAGAATCGAGAAGATCGTCTCGATCGCCCCGGCCGCGCCGAGCAGGTGCCCGGTGGCGGACTTGGTGGAGGACATGGCCACCGTCTTCGCCGCGTCGCCGAAGAAGTTTTCCACGGCCTCGAGTTCGAGATCGTCACCCATCGGCGTGGAAGTGCCGTGCGCGTTCACATATTGAATGTCGGCCGGGGTGAGGCCGCTATGCTTGAAGGCTGCCTTCATGGCGCGGAAGGCGCCGTCATGGTGCTCGGCCGGGGCGGTGATGTGGTGCGCATCGCCGGACATGCCGTAGCCGGCGATCTCGGCATAGATTTTCGCGCCGCGCTTCTTGGCGTGCTCATATTCTTCGAGCACGACCACGCCTGCACCTTCGCCCATGACGAAACCGTCGCGGTCCTTGTCCCAGGGGCGGGAGGCTTCGGTCGGGCGGTCATTGAAGCCGGTGGAGAGGGCGCGGGCGGCGCAGAAGCCGGCAATGCCGAGCGGGTTCACCGCAGACTCGGCGCCGCCGGCGACCATCACATCGGCGTCGCCGAAGGCGATCAGGCGCGCGGCATCGCCGATCGCATGCACACCGGTGGCGCAGGCGGTGACGGCGGAATGGTTGGGGCCTTTCAGCCCGTATTTGATGGAGACCTGGCCGGAGATCAGGTTGATCAGGGCCGAGGGGATGAAGAAAGGCGAGAGCCGGCGGGCGCGGCCCTCATGAACGGTGATCGAGGCCTCATAGATGGTCTGCAGACCACCGATGCCCGAGCCGATCATCACGCCGGAGGCGTATTTCTCTTCCTCGGTCTGCGGTTCCCATCCGGAATCCTGCATCGCCTGCGTCGCCGCGACGATGCCGTGATGGATGAAGCGATCCATCTTTTTGACTTCCTTGACCGGGATCCATTCGGACAGGTCAAGTTTGCCCTCGGCGGCGGGACCGGCCGGCACCTGGCCGGCGATCTTGGCCGTCAGCTCCGTGGTGTCGAAGGACTTAATGGCGCTGATTCCGGATTCTCCGTTGATCAGCCTCTTCCAGACATGTTCGACGCCAACCCCGAGCGGGCTGACGATTCCCATACCTGTCACGACAACACGGCGCATGCGAACTCCTTGGGCGGCTTTCAGAAAGTCGGAAGATTACTCGGCTTTCTGCTTCTCAATATAATCGATCGCGTCTTTGACGGTGGTGATCTTTTCGGCGGCGTCTTCGGGGATTTCCACGCCGAAGGCTTCTTCGAACGCCATCACCAGCTCGACGGTATCGAGAGAGTTGGCGCCCAGGTCATCGATGAAGGACGCTTCAGGGGTCACCTTGCCTTCGTCGACGCCGAGATGCTCGACAACAATTTTCTTAACCTTGTCGGCGATTTCGCTCATTTAGTTTCACTTTCCTGCATCTGGTGTGGCGAATAACCGCTGGTGCGCCAGGACGCACCCTCGGCGAGAGTGGTTATCTGTAACGTGGCGGCGCTTAGCATGGTTCCTTGCGTTGCGCCAACTCGTTAAATCATGGCCATGCCGCCATTGATATGGAGGGTGGCGCCGGTGACCCAGCCGGATTCGTTGGCGGCAAGATACACCACCGCGGCGGCGATGTCGGCAGGGGTGCCGAGTCGGCCGAGCGGAATTTTCGTGGCGAGGTCGCTCTTCTGCGCATCGCTCAGCGCATCGGTCATCGGCGTGGCGATGAAGCCCGGCGCGATCAGGTTCACGGTGATGCCGCGCGAGGCGACTTCCTGCGCCAGCGCCTTGGTCAGGCCGATCAGCCCGGCTTTGGCCGCGGCATAGTTGGCCTGGCCCGGATTGCCGGTGCTGCCGACCACCGAACCGATATTGATGATCCGGCCGGCGCGGCGGCGCAGCATGAATTTCAGCGCCGCGCGGCTGAGGCGGAAGGGGGCGGCGAGATCGACGTCGATCACCTTCTCCCAGTCCGCATCGCTCATGCGCAGGGCCAGGCCGTCCTTGGTCAGGCCGGCATTGTTCACGAGGATGTCGACGCGCTCCATCGCCGCCTCGGCGGCGGCGATCAGCTCAGCGGCGGCATCCGCCTGCGACAGATCGGCGGGGAGCACATGCACGCGCGCGCCAAGCTCGGCGGCGAGCGCATCCAGCGCCTCGCGCCGCGTGCCGGAAAGCGCCACCACGGCGCCCTGGGCGTGCAAGGCGCGGGCGATTTCCGCCCCGATGCCGCCCGAGGCGCCGGTGACCAGCGCCGTCTTACCCGTCAGATCAAACATCACAGAACCTTCAGCAAAGCTTCGATGTCCGCCGGCGAACCGACGGAATGGGTGGTCGCCTCGGGGGCGATGCGCCGCACCAGACCGGCCAGCACCTTGCCGGTGCCGAGTTCGATGAAGCTGGTGACGCCCATCTCCACCATGGCCTGCACGCTCTCGCGCCAGCGCACGGTGGCGGTAACCTGCTGCACCAGCAGGTTGCGAATCTCATTCGGGTCGGTCGCCTTGGCGGCGCTGACATTGGCCACCAGCGGCACGATCGGCGTGCGCGGCGCGGTGTTGGCGAAGGCTTCCGCCATGGCGTCGGCGGCCGGCGCCATCAGCGCACAATGGAACGGGGCGGACACCGGCAGCAGCAGCGCGCGCTTCACGCCCTTTTCCTTGGCGATTTCGATGGCCCGCTCGATCGCGCCCTTATGGCCGGAAATCACCACCTGGCCGCCGCCATTATCGTTGGCGCAGCCGATGATCTCGCGGCCCTCGGGGCCGGTTTCCGCGGCGGCGCAGATTTCCTGCGCCTGTTCCATTTCCACGCCGAGCAGGGCCGCCATGGCGCCCTGACCGGGCGGCACGGCGCGCTGCATGGCCTGGCCACGCAGGCGCAGCAAAAGCGCGGTCTCGGCCACGGAGAAGGCGTTTGCCGCCGCCAGAGCGCTATATTCGCCGAGCGAATGCCCGGCGACCATCGCGGCCTTGTCCTTGAGCGTGATGCCGCCTTCAGTCTGCAGCACCCGGAGCACGGCGAGGGACGTCGCCATCAGCGCCGGCTGGGTGTTTTCCGTCAGGGTCAGCTCCTCGAGCGGCCCTTCGAACATGACCTTGGAGAGCTTCTGCTGCAGAGTCTCGTCGACTTCCTCGAACACTTCCCGCGCCCCGGCGAAGGCCGCGGCCAGGTCCCGGCCCATGCCGACGGCCTGACTGCCTTGTCCCGGAAAAATAAAGGCGTGAACCGCCATGCATCGTCTCCTAAAGATCGGCAGGCGGCCGAATCGGCGCCGTGCCTGATCGCTTATCCAAGTCCGGGGGCGCACCTAGCATGAGCGAGGCGCGAGTCAAAATTCGTGGCTAAATTAAGGCGAGGGCAGCCAGTTCGCGGCGCATCTGCTCGGGCATATCCGTGCCTTTTGCGGTGCCTTCGGAGCCAAGGTCCGCCGGCGCGTCGGCCGGCTCGAGATAACGCCAGCCCTGGAAGGCTTTCATGGCGCGAGCTTGCACGCGAATCAAAGTCGGGTCCAGCACCAGCCCGGCGCAGCGTGTGCCGTCATCCCAATGGTCTTCGACGATGTCGATAAGTTTCTGGCGGACGAGGATAACCCCGCCGATCACCCAGTAGAGCGAGCCACCCGCGCAGAGCTCTTCCGCCCGTTTCGGGCTGTTGCGGGTCTGGTGGCGCAGCGGCGGGTCGGTTTCGTACCGGGCCGCCTGAAGCGCCGCGAGGTGCGCGACATCGCGCACCCCGACAGCAAGTTTGATCAGATGGACCAAACGGTCTCCGAAGTCTTAGTTCTTGGCCTTGTCGACCAGAGCGTTCTTCGAGATCCAGGGCATCATGCCGCGCAGCTTGGCGCCCACTTCCTCGATCGGGTGCGAGGACATGGCGCGGCGCATGGCCTTGAAGTTGGTCTGGCTGACTTTGTTTTCCAGCATCCAGTCGCGGGTGAAGCGGCCGAGCTGGATGTCTTCCAGAACCTTCTTCATCTCAGCCTTGGTCTCGGCCGTGACGATGCGCGGGCCGGTGACATATTCGCCGTATTCGGCGGTGTTGCTGATCGAGTAGTTCATGTTGGCGATGCCGCCTTCATAGATCAGGTCGACGATCAGCTTCACTTCGTGCAGGCACTCGAAATAGGCCATTTCCGGAGCGTAGCCGGCTTCCACCAGCGTCTCGAAGCCAGCCTTGATCAGCTCGACCACGCCGCCGCACAGCACGGCCTGCTCGCCGAACAGGTCGGTCTCGCACTCTTCCTTGAAGGTGGTCTCGATGATGCCGGCGCGGCCGCCGCCATTGGCGGAAGCGTAGGAGAGGGCGATGTCCAGCGCGTTGCCGGTGGAATCCTGCGCCACGGCGACCAGGCTCGGCACGCCGCCGCCCTTCAGATACTCACCGCGCACGGTGTGGCCGGGGCCCTTCGGGGCGATCATGAACACGTCGATGTCGGCGCGCGGCTCGATCAGGTTGAAATGCACGTTCAGGCCGTGCGCGAAAGCCAGTGCGGCGCCCGGACGCAGGTTCGGCGGCGAGGTGGTCGCGATACAGGTCGGCCTGGCCCTCGTCCGGGGTCAGCACCATCACCACATCGGCCCACTTGGCGGCGGCGGACGGGTCCATCACCTTCAGACCGGCGCCTTCGGCCTTGGCAATCGCGGCCGAGCCGGGACGCAGAGCCACGACCAGCTCCTTCACGCCGCTATCCTTCAGGTTCAGCGCATGGGCGTGGCCCTGGCTGCCATAGCCGACGATGGCGACCTTCTTGCTCTTGATCAGGTTCACGTCGGCGTCACGGTCGTAATAAACGCGCATAATGCTGCTGTCCTCGGTTTGGTTCGAATAATGCCCGTTTGCTATTCCCTTTTTGCGCCACTGTCACGCCAAGCCGGGTGCGAAAAAGCACGCGGGATGGCTGTTATGCGCAATGATATTACGGAATAGGGGGTGGTTTTGAAATGGGAAGAAAGGGGCCGCTTTTTGAAAAAAGCGGCGCAAAAACTTTTTGGACTCTGAGCCCGTGCCGTCTCAACGTCACAGGCCCAAACGAGTAAAGTTTTTTTGCTACTTTTTGTTCACAAAAAGTAGCCTTCCTTCCTTACCTTACTTAGCTGATCGTCCTAATCCCGCGTGCGATCGCGGCGACACCGGTGCGCGACACTTCCGCGAGCCCCAAAGGCCGCATCAGGTCGAGGAACGCGTCCAGCTTGTCGGTGCTCCCGGTCAGCTCGAAAATGAAGCTTTCCGTGGAGGCGTCGATCACCCGGGCGCGGAATGCATCGGCGAGGCGCAGAGCTTCCTGCCGCGCCTCGCCGGCGCCGATCACCTTGATCAGCGCCAGTTCGCGGGCCAGATGCGGCCCGTCCATGGTCAGGTCCAGCACCTTGTAGACCGGCACCAGCCGGTCCAGCTGTGCCTTGATCTGCTCGATCACCATATCCGTGCCGGTGGTCACGACGGTGATGCGGCTCTTGCTCTGGTCGCGCTCGACCGGCGCCACGGTCAGGCTGTCGATATTATAGCCGCGGCCGGAAAACAGCCCGATCACCCGCGCCAGCACGCCGGCCTCATTCTCCACCAGCACCGAGATGGTGGCGGAACGCATCATCGTGTCAGACATCAAACCAGCACCATTCCTTCATCGGTGACGCTCTTGGCCGCCAGGCCGCTGGGGCTGTGCTCGGGGCCCAGGAGCATCTCATTATGCGGCGCGCCCGAGGGGATCATCGGGAACACGTTTTCCTTCTCGTCGACGCAGATATCGGCGATCACCGGCCGGTCCACGGCGAGCATTTCCGCGATCACCCGGTCGAGATCGTCGACGCTCTCGGCGCGCAGGCCGACCGCGTGGAAACTCTCGGCGAGCTTCACGAAATCGGGCAGGGCTTCCGAATAGCTCTCGGAATAGCGGCTGCCATGCAGCAGCTCCTGCCACTGGCGCACCATGCCCATATAGCGGTTGTTGAGGATGAAGATCTTCACCGGCAGGCGGTATTGCGCCAGCGTGCCCATCTCCTGGATGTTCATCAGGATGCTGGCTTCGCCGGCAATGTCGATGACCAGCGCGTCGGGATGTGCCACCTGCGTGCCCATCGCCGCCGGCAGGCCGTAACCCATGGTGCCGAGGCCGCCCGAGGTCAGCCAGTGATTCGGTTGGTCGAACTTGAAGTGCTGCGCCGCCCACATCTGGTGCTGGCCGACTTCGGTGGTGATGAAGGTTTCGCGTCCGCGCGTCGCCTTATAGAGCTGCTCGATGGCATATTGCGGCTTGATGATGCCGCCTTTGGCGAGGGTCTGCGTGTAGCGCAGCGAATCCTTCGCCCGCCATTGCTCGATCTGCGCCCACCATTGCGCCAGCGCGGCGCGGTCCTGGGTGTGCGAATCCGCCTTCCAGGCGGCAATCAGCGCGCGCAGGATCTCGGCCGCGTCGCCGACGATCGGCACATCCACCACCACCGCCTTGTTGATGCTGGACGGGTCGATATCGGCGTGGATCTTCTTGGAATTCGGGCTGAAAGCGTTCAGCCGCCCGGTCACGCGGTCGTCGAAACGCGCGCCGATATTGAACATCACGTCGCAGTCATGCATCGCGAGATTGGATTCGTAAGTGCCGTGCATCCCCAGCATGCCGAGGAACTGCTTGTCGCTGGCCGGATAGGCGCCAAGCCCCATCAGCGTGGAGGTGCAGGGAAAGCCGGTGAGCCGCACGAATTCCCGCAGCAATTCGGAGGCTTCCGAGCCGGCATTGATGACGCCGCCGCCGGAATAGACCATCGGCCGCGCGGCGCGCTTCATCAGCGCCACCGCCTCGGCGATACGCTGCCCGTCCGGCGCGGTGCGCGGCCGGTAGCTGCGATGCGGGGCGGCGCTCGGCTCCTGATAAGGGGCCGGGTTGATGAGGATGTCCTTGGGCAGGTCGATCAGCACCGGGCCGGGGCGGCCGGTACGGGCGACATGGAAGGCCTCATGCACCACGCGGGCGAGGTCGCCCGAGCGCTTGACCAGGTAATTATGCTTGGTCGCCTGGCGGGTGATGCCGGTGGTGTCGGCCTCCTGGAACGCGTCATTGCCGATCAGATGCGTCGGCACCTGGCCGGTCAGGCAGACCAGCGGAATGCTGTCCATCAGCGCGTCCACCAGCCCGGTCACCGCATTGGTGGCACCCGGGCCGGAGGTGACGAGCACCACGCCGACCTTGCCGGTGGAGCGCGCATAGCCCTCGGCGGCATGCACCGCCGCCTGCTCGTGCCGCACCAGGATGTGGCGGATTTCGTTCTGCTGGAAGATCGCGTCGTAAATCGGCAGGACGGCGCCGCCCGGATAGCCGAAAATAACCTCGACGCCCTGCGCCTTGAGGGCCCGCAACAGGGCCTCAGCGCCTGACTTCATCAGTTCGGTGGTGCTCGTGCCGTCCATAACTATCTCGCGATGCTCAAATCCATGATCCCGCACCGCTACAGAGTTCTGGCTCGCTCGGTCAACTGTCATGTTTTATTAAATTATCAAAAACGGCAAAATCTCTTTCCGAAAATTGCGTATAAACATCGATTCTAGACTGAATTATTTGCATAGCAGTGCTGTCGGTCAGTTTCTGGTGCCGGAACCAGGTCATTTGCCGCTTGGTATATTGGTGGGTGGCGAGGATCGCGCGCCGCGCGGCCTCCTCGCGCGGGATCTCCTTGCGCAGAAAGGCGGCGATCTCCGGCACGCCATGCGCGCGCAGCAAAGGCAGGTCCGGCGCCAAATTTCGTGCCAGCAACGCCTGCACCTCATCGATGGCCCCGGCTTCCAGCATGGCGGCGAATTGCCGGGCGATGGCCTCGCGCAGCGCCTCGCGCGGCGGGTCCAGCAGGATCATGCGGATCCGCCAGCCGGTGAGGGGCTCGGTCGTCTCCGCCTGCCAGGAGGCGAGGCCGCGCCCGGTGCCGAGCAGCACTTCGTAAGCGCGGCAGACGCGCTGGCTGTCGCCTGGTTTCAACCGCGCCGCGGTTTCGGGGTCGAGCCTGGCATGCACCGCTTCGGGCCCCTGTTCGGCCAGCAGCCGCCGCGCCTCGGCCCGCGCCGCTTCCGGCACGTCCGGCACCGCGGCGATGCCCTTCACCAGCGCGGAAAAATACATGCCGGTGCCGCCGCATAGGATCGGCACGGCGCTATTCTCCATTTCCTGCAATGCCGCCTGCCGCCACCAGGCGGCATTGGCGGGTTCCGTGGCCGCGCGCACGCCGTAGAGCCGGTGCCGGGCGAGGCGCTCATCTTCAGGCGAGGGGCGGGCGGTGACGATGCGCAGTTCCGCATAGCATTGCATGGCATCGGCATTGATCACCGTGCCGCCGAGCCGTTGCGCCAGGGCCAGGGCCAAGGCCGATTTGCCGCTCGCGGTCGGGCCGGCGATGATCAGCGCCAGCCGTTCGCTTGCCCTTGCCCCGTGCTCTGTCCTACCAGTCACGTCCATGTCCTCTATTGTCATTCTGGTTGCCAACCGTGAAGCCGGCTCTCTTACCCAGGCCGAAGCCGAGCGTGCCCGCGATGCCTGCGCCGGCATGCATCTCAACTGGCTGAGCCCCGGCCATGCCGTGGAATTCACCACCGCCAAGCCCCTGGAGCCGGCGGCACTGAAATATGTGCTGACCCACAAGGCGGTGGACGTGTTCATCACCAAATTCCGCGGCCGGCGCAAGGCGGTGCTGGTGGCGGACATGGACAGCACCATGGTGACGTCCGAGACGCTGGACGAGCTTGCCGCCTATGCCGGGCTCAAGGAGCAGATCGCCGCCATCACCAAGCGCTCGATGAATGGCGAGATCGATTTCGCCACGGCTCTGCGCGAGCGTGTGGCGATGCTGAAAGGGCTCGACCTCTCGGCCCTGGAGCGCACCTGGAGCGGCATTGAATATTGCGCCGGCGCGAAAACCCTGGTCGCGACCATGAAGCAGTTCGGCGCCACCACGGCCCTCGTCTCCGGCGGCTTCACCTTCTTCACCGCCCGAGTCGCCGCGGAGCTGGGCTTCGACATTCATCGCGCCAATGTGCTGCTGGATAACGGCTCGCAGCTGACCGGCGAGGTGGGGGAGCCGATTCTCGACCGCGACGCCAAGCTCGCCACGCTGAAGGAGCTGGCGGAAAAACGGAGCGTTAAGGTCGCCGCGACGCTGGCGGTGGGCGACGGCGCCAATGATCTGGCGATGCTGCGCGAGGCGGGCCTGGGTGTTGCCTATTACGCCAAGCCGGTGGTCGCCGAGCAGGTGCAGAACCGGATCGAACATACGGACTTGACGTCTCTGCTCTTCGCACAAGGTTATCCGGCAACTTCTTTCAAAGGATCTGAAGCATGAAGACACGGGCGGCAGTCGCGCGGGCGCCGGGTAAGGTTTTGTCGCTGGAGACGGTGGACATTGAGGGCCCGAAATGGGGCGAGGTGATGGTGGAAGTCAAAGCCACCGGCATCTGCCACACCGATGAATACACGCTCTCCGGCGCTGACCCGGAAGGGCTGTTCCCGGCGATTCTCGGCCATGAGGGCGCGGGCATCGTCGTCGAGGTCGGGCCGGGTGTGACGTCGCTGAAAAAAGGCGACCATGTGATTCCGCTCTACACGCCGGAATGCCGCAATTGTAAGTCCTGCCTGTCGCGCAAGACCAATCTCTGCACGGCGATCCGCACCACCCAGGGCAAGGGCGTGATGCCGGACGGCACCTCGCGCTTCTCCTGCGACGGCGCGCCGGTGATGCATTACATGGGCTGCTCGACCTTCGCGAATTTCACCGTGCTGCCGGAGATCGCTCTGGCCAAGGTGCGCGAGGACGCGCCGTTCGAGAAGATCTGCTATATCGGCTGCGGTGTCACCACCGGCATCGGCGCCGTGTTCAACACCGCCAAAGTGCAGCCGGGCGACAATGTGGTGGTGTTCGGCCTCGGCGGCATCGGCCTCAACGTGATCCAGGGCGCGCGCATCGCCGGCGCGAACATGATCGTCGGCGTCGATCTGAATAACGGCCGCAAGGAAATGGCCGAAAAATTCGGCATGACGCATTTCGTCAACCCGTCCGAGATCGGCGAGGATCTGGTGCCCTACCTGGTCAATCTCACCGATGGCGGCGCGGATTATTCCTTCGAATGCATCGGCAATGTGAAAGTCATGCGCCAGGCGCTGGAATGCACGCATCGCGGCTGGGGCACGTCCATCATCATCGGCGTCGCCGGCGCCGGGCAGGAAATCTCCACCCGCCCGTTCCAGCTCGTCACCGGGCGCAACTGGCGCGGCACGGCCTTCGGCGGCGCGCGCGGCCGTACCGATGTGCCGAAAATCGTCGACTGGTACATGGACGGCAAGATCAACATCGATGATCTGATCACCCATGTGATGCCGTTCGAGAAGATCAACGAAGGGTTTGAGCTGATGCGCAAGGGCGAAAGCATCCGCTCGGTGGTGACGTACTAACAAGGAAGGAAGAAAGGAAGCGCTTCTTTTTTGAAAAAAAGAAGCAAAAAACTTCTTTGAGCTGGGCCCGTGCGGTTCGAACGCCACCGGCCTAAAGTCCAGAAAGTTTTTGCGCCGCTTTTTCCAAAAAGCGGCCACTTTCTTCACTATAAAAAAGCCCTGCGGCACGCCGCAGGGCTTTTTTCGTAAGCGTTAGCGCTATGCCGGAACGATGCCCTGCGGCGTCCGCGCGAATTTCGCGACCGTCTCGGGCGAGAGGTTCAGTGTTTGCTGCACCATCGCCGAGGGTGTGTGCGCCAGCCAGTCGGCGAGCGCGACTTCCTCGTACCGGTCAGTCTTGAAGACCGCCACGAAGACGAGGTCATCAGTGCCGGTATTCTCGACATAATGGCCGAAATTCTTCTTCACATAGCCGATATCACCGGGGTTGAAGTCGGAGGTGATGGCTTCCGGCCCGACATTGAACACCGTCATCCGGCCTGTACCTTTAAGATAATACTGCCATTCGTCGGCATTCGGGTGCCAGTGCATTTCGCGGATGGCGCCGGGCTTCACCGTCACCAGCGCCGCGGCAACGGTGGTGGCCGCCTTGAAGTTGGTGCTGTCGGCGAGCTGGACGGCGCCGTGCGCGTTCTGGCGGATCGCCGGAGCGGTCGACAGGCTGAAGGTGAACGGATTCGGCACGGGACCGGCGCCGGGCATGATCTCACGCACGTCATCGGCGAGCGGGCCGGGCTCCTTGCCCTGGAAAATCCAGCGCTGCTGCAGCGGAATATTGGCGAAAGCCGATTCCGGCACGCCGAAATTCTTGGCCAGGATTTCCGGCGGGGTGTGGGCGATCCAGTCGGTGACCAGAAGGGTGTTGTTTTCAGAGGCGGCGCCATCGTCGAAGCAGATGACGAATTCGCAGCCATCCGGGCCGATGCCTTCGAGCGAATGCGGCACGCCGGCGGGGAAGTACCACAGATCGCCAGCCTTCACGTCATCGACGAAAGCACGGCCATGCTGGTCCACCGCGGTCACACGGCACTGGCCGTAGGTCATGATCGCCCATTCGGCCGCCTGGTGCCAGTGCAACTCGCGGATGCCTCCGGGCCCGAGCCGCATGTTCACGCCGGCGATGGTGGTGGAGATCGGGAAATCCTCAGACGTCACCTGGCGTGCCCAACCGCCATTCTGCACGCGCTTGGGCACGATGTTGAAGGACGACCAGAATAGCGGCATGCCGTTGACATCGGTGGGCGGGGGATTCTGGAACGCCGGCAGCTGGGCTTCCATCGCGGGGTCCTGTGGTCCCGGGTCGGCGAACGCTTTCGGGTTGGTAACGTTCACCTGGCCTTCCGGCGGTAGGTCGGGATTGCCGAACACGCCGGCGGCATGTACCGCCGTCGTCGCGGTCAGCGCGCCGCCCGCGGCGCCGGCCGCCAAAATTTTACGCCTGGAAAAATTCATGTTCGCCCCTCATCCGTTAGTCAGGTTTCGCGATGTGACGCGGGTCAGACTGCGGACAGGGCGGTAGCATTACAATTAGACCAAAGTCGTAGCGTGGCTCATCAACGTCGTATCGGGGGACGAACCTGTTGTGGGCCGTCAAATGAATTTCTCTATTTATCAATAGAGAACGATGATTGCGGGAAATGCCAACGGCAGTCAGATGTTGCGTTGTTACGCGATCGTGATGGCGCGGGGCGCAAAGTTGAAAAAATTTTTGTGCCGCTTTTTTCAAAAAGGCGGCCGCTTTCTTTGGGCCTTGCGGCGTACCGCAAGGCCCTTTTTGCATTACGCCGGAACGATATCCTGCACGGTCCGCGCGAACTTCGCGATGGTTTCGGGCGAGAGGTTCAGCGTCTGCTGCACCATCGCCGACGGTGTATGGGCCAGCCAGTTCATGAGGGAGATTTCCTCGTACCGGTCGGTCTTGAAGATTTCCATGAAGACGAGATCTTCGGTGCCGGTGTTCTCGACATAATGGCCGAAATTCTTCTTCACATAGCCGATGTCGCCGGGGTTGAAGTTGGCGGTGATGGCTTCCGGCCCGACATTGAACACCGTCATCCGGCCGGTACCCTTGATGTAGTACTGCCATTCATCGGCGTTCGGGTGCCAGTGCATTTCGCGCATGCCGCCGGGCTTGACCGTCACCAAGGCTGACGCGACGGTGGTCGAGGCCTTGAAGTTGGTGCTGTCCTGGATCTGCACCATGCCGTTCTGGTTCTGCTTGTTCGGCTTCATCGAGGACAGGCGGAAGGTGAACGGGTTCGGCACCGGGCCGGCGCCGGGCATGATTTCGCGCACGTCATTGGCGAGCGGGCCCGGTTCCTTGCCCTGGAAAATCCAACGCTGCTGCAGCGGAAGATTGGCGAAGGCCGCTTCCGGCACGCCGAAATTCTTCGCCAGCACTTCCGGCGGGGTGTGCGCGAACCAGTCGGAGACCAGCAGCGTGTTGTTTTCCGAGGAGGCGCCGTTGTCGAAGCAGATGACGAATTCGCAGCCATCCGGGCCGATGCCCTCGAGCGAATGCGGCACGCCGGCGGGGAAGTACCAGAGATCGCCGGGGCCCACGTCATCGACGAAGGCATGGCCGTTCTGGTCCACCGCGGTCACGCGGCATTGGCCATAGGTCATCACCGCCCATTCAGCCTGCTGGTGCCAGTGCAGTTCGCGGATGCCTCCGGGCCCGAGGCGCATGTTCACGCCGGCGATATCGGTGGAGATCGGGAACGCTTCCGTGTTCACCTGACGTGCCCAGCCGCCATTCTGCACGCGCTTCGGCACGATGTTGAAGGAGGACCAGAATTGCGCCATGCCGTTTACATCGGTGGCAGGCGGGTTCTGGAACGCTTCCAACTGGGCTTCCATGGCCAGGTCCTGCGGACCGGGATCGGCGAAGGCTTTCGGGTTGGTGACATTCACCTGGCCTTCCGGCGGCAGGTCAGGATTGCCGAACACGCCCGCGGCATGCGCCGCCGCCGTCGCGGTCATTGCGCCACCCGCGGCGCCGGCCGCCAAAATCTTACGTCTGGAAAATTGCGACATCTTACGCCTCGTACTCTGTTCAGGTCTCGTGCCGTGACCAGTATGAAGCCAGCGCATGTAGCCAGCGGCTTTCCGATCAATCTGACACGAGGGTCCGGCCGTGGTTCCGGCCTGATCCATTATCGGTGTTTATTGATTCATCAGTAAATGTAAATAGCGCTTGAAAATGGCGGGGCATAATGCGTTACAGTTCGCTACATCAATCGCGCAAATGTCACCCGTTCTGGCGTCGCGCCATGAATTTTGGGCATATTGATCATAATTGTTAGGCATGAAGCCCGGTTAAGTCGGCGGCACCGGCTCGGCTTTGCCAGAGCTTTGCGGCTTTAAAAGCGCCCGCAAACAAAAACGGCGCCGGAAGCCGGCGCCGTTTTGGCAGGGGTGGAAAATCTAGCCGCCGTAGCGGCTCAGCATCTCGCGCAGCGGGTTGGCACCGGGATTGTCGCCCTGCATGTTCACCACGATCTGTCGCGCGTCGATCGGCGTGCGGTAATAATGCTGGTCGGTTCCGGCATCGGAAGAGAGGATCGCGCCGGAGAGCGAAATGCCGCCATACAGCCCCTCGCTCGTCGAGAAGCTGACAATGTCGGCATCGAGGGCGGTGGACATCGAGCCGTTAACGCCGGCGCCCAAAGTCGCCACTGTCAGCCCGGCATCGGCGCCGAATTTGAACTGGCTGTTCAGCAGCGCGTTCAGCCCGCCATTGGTCATGATCATCATCATCACCTGCGCGTTCTGGATGCCGATCTGCAGCCCGAAACTGCCGCCGCCCATCGTGTAGAAGGCAGGGTCGGACCAGCCGCCATTATAGCCGCGCGCAATCATGACGCAGCCGCCGCCTTCGCCGCCGAACATGAAACCGGCGCGGAAAATATTCGGGCACACCACCACAGCCTTCGCACGGCGCAGGAACTGTGCCGCTTCATGGCCTTCGCTGCTGTCCATCATGCTTTCGACGGTCAGCGTCGCGCTGTCCACCAGATGCTGCGGCGGGTCGGCGAAGGCCGCGAGCGGGGTGGCCAGGGTTGCGGCCGTGGTGGCGGCCAGCAGCAGGCGTTTCATGACGAGGCTCCTTGTGTTTGCTTCACATAACTGTGTGCACCCGAACTTGAGGATGCGGCGGGCGCGGTGCAAGCAGGGGTGGCAAAATGTTCATTCACTGAAATCACCCGCCAGCCATTTTGGTGATATTCGAGGCGGGTAAGGGAGATGTTTTCAACCGACAGGCACAAAGCCTGATAGGCCGAGAGGTCGAGCGCGTGCGCGACCGCGGCGCGGATCGCCCCGCCATGGCTGACGATAATCGTATCGCGCCCTTCGGCGCTCGCCACCAGCCGCTCCAGCCCTGCGCTCACGCGCCGGATCATGTCGTCGAAACTCTCGCCGCCGGGCGGCGTCTCTTCCGCATGGATCGGCCAGAACGGATGCCGCCCGCCGGCGGGGCGCGCATCGAAATCCGCAATCGGCGTGCCCTGCAGCGCGCCGAAATTCTGCTCCACGAAAGCAGGATCGAGCAGCGGCGTCTGGTGCGGATAACCGGCGCGCACCAGTGCCGCGGCGGTGGCCTGCGTGCGCGTGAGCGGCGTGCAGACCAGCCGCGCCGGACGGGGCAGGCGGCCAGCCAGCGCCGCATAGCGTGGCGCATCCGTCGCCATGGTCACATCGCAGACCGGCACATCATCCGTCCCGTATAGTCGTGTGAGTGAATTGGCATGGACCAGAGCGTGACGAATTAGCCAGAAGCGATGCAGCAAAGACCTACTCCCCGATGGATATGAGCGCGCCGCGAATGCGGGCGCGACGGAATTCCCCGCGAAAAACAGCGATCGCGGCGAGCATCCAGACAATGTTGAGCGCAACCGCCTGGGCCATATCCGGCCAGTCGGTGCTGTGCTGGAACAGAGCGGCGCGCATGCCGGCGAAAATATGCGCTGAGGGCAAAGCCAGCGCCACCGGTTGCAGCCAGATCGGCAGCGCCGTGACCGGATAGAACACGCAGGCGAGCGGCGTGATGCCGAAGGCGATGGTCCAGGCCAGGGCTTCGGCGCCGGCGCCATAGCGGAACAGCAGCGCGACGATGCCGAGCGCGATCCACCAGCCCATGAACATCAGATTGACGAAGAAGAGAAATAGAACCGGACCTAACAGCAGGATATTATAGCGATACAGCAGGTAGGCGATGATTGTGGCAGGAAGCAGGCCGATCAATGTCCGGATCAAGGACACGGTCAGCAGCGAGGCCACCATTTCCGCCGGACGCAGGGGGCTGACGAAAATATGCCCGAGATTGCGCGACCAGATTTCCTCCAGAAAGGTGAAGGTCACGCCGAGCTGGCCGCGCAACGTGATCTCCCACAGCAGCACGCCGGCCAGCAGGGCCCCCGCGGCTGCCCCGGCGCCGGTCCCTTCATGCATGAAATAGCGGGCGGTGAAGCCCCAGATCAGCATGTTCAGCGTCGGCCAGTAAGCCACTTCCAGCGTGCGCGGCCAGGAGCCGCGATAAATCGCCAGATGCCGGTAGATCATGCCCCAGACACGGCGCAGCGAGGCCTTCATGCCGCGATCTCCGGGTTGCGCGCGATGTCGAGGAAGACCTGCTCGAGATCCTCCCGCCCGTAGCGGGCGATCAGCTCCTCCGGCCGGCCGCGATCGACGATTTTCCCTGCCTTCATCATCAGCACCATGTCGCACAGCCGCTCGACTTCGCCCATATTGTGCGAGGCGAGCAAAATCGCCGCATTGGTTTCACGGCGGTAATCTTCCAGCACGGTGCGCACATAATCGCCGGTATCGGGGTCGAGGCTGGCGGTCGGCTCGTCCAGGAGCAGAAGTTCGGGCTTGTTCATCAGCGCCTTGGCCAGCGCCACGCGGGTCTTCTGCCCGGCCGACAATTCCCCGGCAGGGCGGCGCAGAAATTTGCCCAGGTTGAATTTGTCCACGAGTTCGTCGATGCGGGCCTCGAGTTTCGGCACGTTATATAAATGGCCGTACACCCGCAGATTCTCAGCCACGGTCAGCCGCCCCGGCAAGGCGATATAGGGCGAGGAGAAATTCATCCGCTCCAAAGCGGCGAAACGGTCGCGCGCCATGTCGTGGCCGAGCGCAGTGATGGTGCCGGAGGTCGGCACCAGCAGGCCGAGCAGCATGGAAATGGTCGTGGTCTTGCCCGCCCCGTTGCCGCCCAGCAGGCCGAGAATGCGGCCGCGCGGCAAGGAGAAGGAAATATCGTCCACCGCCAGCGTGTGGGCGTAACGTTTGACGAGATGATCGACAATGATGGCGTCCATACAAGCTGGGATAAGCGCGCGGCCGGGCCGTGCCAAGCGTCGCAGCGGAGAGAAAGACAAGGAAAAGGAAGGCTACTTTTTGTGAACAAAAAGTAGCAAAAAACTTTGTTACTTTGGGCCTGTGCGGTTTCGGCGCCTCAGGCCCAAAGTCAAAAAAGTTTTTGCGCCGCTTTTTTCCAAAAAGCGGCCACTTTCTTTCCTCTTCCCTACCTCTGTTCTAAGAGCAGCCAATGGATCCCCTGGCCCTCTACATCCACTGGCCGTTTTGCCTCGCCAAATGCCCTTATTGTGATTTCAACTCGCATGTGCGTGAGCACATTCCGCAGGCGCGCATGGTCGCGGCTTTGCGTCGTGAGTTGGCTCATGAGGCGGCGCGGATCGGGCCACGGCGCCTGACCTCGATCTTTTTCGGCGGCGGCACGCCGAGCCTGCTCGACCCGGAAAATGTCGCGTCTCTCATCGGCGATGCGACCCGTTTTTTCGTGCCGGACGAAAATATCGAGATCACGCTGGAGGCGAATCCCACCAGCATCGAGGCTGGGCGCTTCGCCGGCTACCGGGCGGCGGGGGTGAACCGCGTTTCCATCGGCGTGCAGAGTTTCGACCCGGCGGCGCTGGCGTTTCTCGGTCGCGAGCATTCGGCCGCGCAGGCGGTGGACGCCATCGAACTCGCGAAACGGATTTTCCCGCGTCTCTCTTTCGACCTGATCTATGCGAGGCCGGGGCAGGGGGAGGCTTCCTGGCGTGAGGAGCTGCGCCGCGCGCTCTCGCTCGCCGCCGATCATTTGTCGCTCTACCAGCTCACCATCGAGCCCGGGACCCGCTTTGCGGTGCGCTATAACCGGGGTGAATTCGCGTTGCCGGAGGAAGAGACGGCGGCGCGCATGTATGACGCCACGGCTGAGGAGGCGGCGCGCTTCGGCCTCCAGCCTTATGAAATTTCCAACTATGCCAAGCCGGGCGGCGAGAGCCGGCATAATCTCGCTTACTGGCGCTACCAGGATTATGCCGGCATCGGCCCCGGCGCGCATGGCCGCCTCACTCTGGGCGACAGGCTGGTCGCCACCTCGCGCCATCGCGCCCCGGAAGCCTGGGCGGACATGGTGGAGCAGGGCGGCAGCGGCGCGCATGAGGAACAGATCATCGCACCCGAGGACCGCGCCCGCGAGGCGCTGCTGATGGGGCTGCGCCTGGCCGCCGGCATTGGTCTGGACGATTTTCTGGTCCGCACCGGCGTGGCGCTGCCT
Organism: uncultured Pseudomonadota bacterium; assembly: GCA_963798115.1. Lineage (GTDB taxonomy): Bacteria > Pseudomonadota > Alphaproteobacteria > Acetobacterales > Acetobacteraceae > Acidocella. The sequence goes on along the minus strand of CAWCRT010000006.1, from coordinate 103,788 downwards.
GATGCCATCGAGCCGAACATTCTGGCCGCCTGCATCGAGGAGGGCTATTTGCGCCTCACCGAAGAAGCGCTCATCGCCACCACGGAGGGCCGTAAGCGGCTGGATGCATTGCTGCCCGCTTTGGTCCGATAGTATAGGCCGGGCGGAATGAAGGGACGACAGATGCGGTACATTTCTACGAGAGGCCAGGCGGACCAAAAAAATTTTTCGGGCGTGCTGCTGGCCGGGCTGGGCTCCGATGGCGGGCTCTATATGCCGGAGAGCTGGCCGGTTTTTTCCGCCGCCGAGCTGCGCGCCATGCGCGGCCTGCCTTATGCGGAACTTGCCGCGAAAGTGATCGCCCCGTTCGTCGGTGACTGCATTGCCTTTAAGGACCTGCAGGCGATGTGCCGGCGCGCTTATGCCGGCTTCGCGCACCCCGCCACCGTGCCGCTGGTGCAGCTCGAGAACGGGATTTTTTCCCTGGAATTGTTCCACGGCCCGACTTTGGCCTTCAAGGATCTGGCGCTGCAGCTCGCCGGACATCTGTTCGACCATGTGCTGGCCGAGCGCGGCGAGCGCGTCTGCATCGTCGGCGCCACCTCGGGCGATACCGGCTCCGCGGCGATCGAGGCGATGGCCGGGCGCGAGCGCGTCGACATCACCATTCTGCATCCTGAGGGCCGCACCAGCGAGGTGCAGCGCCGGCAGATGACCACGGTAGCGGCCTCGAACGTGCTGAACATCGCGGTCAAGGGCAATTTCGACGATTGCCAGGATCTGGTGAAAGCGATGTTCGCCGATGCGCCGTTCCGCCAGGAGCTGAATCTCTCGGCGGTCAATTCGATCAATTTCGCGCGAATTGCCGCGCAGATCCCTTATTACGTCGCCTCGGCGCTCGCCCTCGGCGCGCCGGACCGCGAGGTGGCGGTGTGCGTGCCCACCGGCAATTTCGGCAATGTGCTGGCCGCCTGGGCGGCCAAGCAGATGGGCGTGCCGGTGGCGAAATTCATCGTCGCCAGCAACCGCAACGATATTCTCTGCCGCTTCCTGACCGCCAACGATATGAGCGTGCGCGGCGTGGAGCCGAGCCTGTCGCCTTCCATGGATATTGGGGTCAGCTCGAATTTCGAGCGCCTGCTGTTCGAGCTGCTGGATCGCGACGCCGCCGCCACCGCCGCCACCATGGCCGATTTCCGCGCAACCGGCCGCATGGCCGTGCCGGATGAAAAATGGCGGGCGATCCGCCGCGAATTCTCCGGCTTCCGCTTAAGCGACGAGGCCACGCTGACCGAAATCGCCCGCACCTGGCGCGACGCCAACTATCTCGCCGACCCGCACACGGCGGTCGGCGTGGCGGCGGCGCGGGAGCAGGGGCCGGTCGGTTTGCCGGTGATCGTCGCCGCCACCGCCCATCCCGCGAAGTTCCCCGACGCTATCGAACAGGCCGTCGGATTCCGCCCGGCACTACCGCCGCATCTTTCCGACCTATATGAAAGGGAGGAGAAGTACGAGCGTGCCCCCAACGAGCTCGCGGCGATCGAGACGCTGGTGCGGAATTTTGCGAACAGGAACAGATAAGTAATGAGCGAACAAGTCGAGATCACCACGCTGCCTTCGGGCCTGACCGTTCTCACCGAGCGGATGGAGCGGGTCGAGACCGTTTCCTTCGGCGCTTATATCGGTGCCGGTACGCGGCATGAGACGGCGGCCGAAAACGGCGTGGCGCATTTTCTCGAACATATGGCGTTCAAGGGCACGACCAGCCGCACAGCGGTGGACATCGCCGAGGCGGTGGAGGATGTCGGCGGCCATATCAACGCCTACACCTCGCGCGAGCAGACCGCCTATTATGTGAAGATGCTCAAGGAAGATCTCGGCCTCGGCGTCGACATCATCGGCGACATTCTCTGCCACTCGATTTTCGAGCCGGAGGAGCTGGAGCGCGAGCGCGGTGTGATCCTGCAGGAAATCGGCCAGGCCAATGACACGCCTGACGATATTATCTTCGACCATTTCCAGTCTGCCGCCTATCCCGGCCAGCCGATGGGCCGTCCGGTTCTCGGCACCGAGGAGATCATCCGCAACATGAAGCGCGAGGCGCTGCCCGGCTTCATGAACGCGCATTACACGCCGGAGAACATGGTCATCGCCGCCTCCGGCAATCTGCGCCACGAACAGGTGGTGGAGCTGGTCGCCCAGCATTTCGCCGACCTGCCCAAGGCGGCGTGCCAGGAACCGCTGCCGGCGGATTATACCGGCGGCGAATATCGCGAGGATCGCGACCTCGACCAGGCGCATCTGGTGCTCGGGCTTTTCCGCGCCCGGCTATGGCGAGCCGGATTATTATCCGTCGATGCTGCTCTCGACGTTGCTCGGCGGCGGCATGTCCTCGCGCCTGTTCCAGGAAATCCGCGAGAAGCGCGGGCTGGTCTATTCGATCTACAGCTTCACCGCGCCGGCCCGTGATGGCGGGCTGTTCGGCATTTATGCCGGCACCGGCGAGGCGGAGGCGGCGGAGCTGGTGCCGGTCACGCTCGAAGAGCTGGGCAAGGTGCAGCATCAGGTGACGGCGGTGGAGCTGCGCCGCGCCAAGGCCCAGATCAAGGCTGGGCTGCTGATGTCGCTGGAATCCACCGGCAGCCGCTGCGAGCAGCTGGCCCGGCAATGGCAGATTTTCGGCCGCGTGATCCCGGCAGCGGAGACCGTGGCGAAGATCGAGGCGGTGACCGAGGCGGACATCCATGCCGCCGCGGCGAAGATCTTCCGCCAGCGCCCGACCATCGCCACCATCGGCCCGATCGGGCAGGTGCCGAAGCTCTCCGCCATTGCCAATCGGTTGGCGGCATGAGCGCGTTGCTCGACCAGGCCGCCGCCCTCCTGGCCGCCGCCAAGGCGGCCGGGGCGGACGTGGCGGAAACGGTGCTGAGCACCGGCACCTCGGTTTCGGTGCAGCGCCGGCTCGGCAAGATCGAAGAGACTGAGCGCGCCGAATCCCGCGAGCTGGGCTTGCGCGTGTTCGTTGGCAAATGCAGCGCTTCTGTCTCGGCCAGCGCCATCGACCCGGCCGCGTTCCAGCGCCTCGCGGAACAGGCCGTGGCGATGGCCCGCGTCGTGCCCGAAGATATTTACGCGGAAATCCCCGATGCCCCGGCGCCGATGGATGCCAGGCTTCTGGACCTCGACGATCCCGTCGAACCAAGCGCCGAAACCCTGATCGCCCGCGCCGCGGCGGCGGAAGAGGCGGCACTCGCCGTGCCCGGCATCACCAATTCCGAGGGCGCTTCCGCCTCCTGGTCGCGCAGCGATTTCATCCTCGCCACCACGCGTGGCTTTGCCGGTTTCTACAGCCGCTCCAGCCATGGCGTGTCCGCCACGGCGATTGCCGGCGCGGGCACCGACATGCAGCGCGATTATGATTTCTCTTCCGCCGCGCATGCCGGCGGATCTCGATGATCCGGCGTCGCTCGGCCGCCAGGCCGCCGAACGGGCGCTCGCCCGGCTGCAACCCGGCGCGCCCGAAAACCGCCCGGCTGCCGGTGCTCTTCGACCCGCGCGTGTCCGGCAGCATGCTGGGCCACCTTGCCGGCGCGATCCACGGCGCCTCGATCGCCCGCGGCACCTCGTTCCTGAAGGAGAGCCTGGGCAAGCAGCTGTTCGCCTCGGGCCTGCGCGTCATCGACGATCCGCTGCGCGTGCGCGGCCGCCGTTCCCGGCCCTTCGACCGCGAGGGCCAGCCCGGCACGGTCCGCGCCTTCATTGAAGACGGCGTGCTGACCAGCTGGATTCTCGACACGCGCAGCGCCAACCAGCTCAAGCTGAAAACCACCGGCCATGCCGGCGGCACCAGCAATTTCTATCTTGCCCCGGGCACGCTGACGCCGGCCGCCCTGATGGCCGATATCGCCGAAGGCCTCTATGTGACCGAAATGCTCGGCTCGAGCGTGAACGGCATCACCGGCGATTACTCCCGCGGCGCCGCCGGCTTCATGATCCGCAACGGCGTCCTCGCCGAGCCGGTGGCCGAATTCACCATCGCCGGCAATCTCAAGGATATGTTCCTCAACCTCACCCCGGCCGATGACCTGGTCTTCAAGCGCGGCACCGACGCGCCGACTTTGCGCATCGAGGGGATGACGTTGGCGGGGGCTTAAGTGAAGTAAGAAAGGGCCGCTTTTTGGAAAAAGCGGCGCAAAAACTTTTGTTTGCCTGGGGCGGGGGCGCGTCACCGTCACGGCTTTTAATGAAGGCCTGAGTTTAGGCCCGTGCGGTTTCAGCGCCTCAGGCCTAAAGTCAAAAAAAGTTTTTGCGCCGCTTTTTCCCAAAAAGCGGCTTCTTTCTTTATTTTAAATTGCATTCAATTTCCGGGGCCATTTCGCCGGCCTCTCGCGCAGTATCAGAGGCTTGTCGCGAGACCTTCTGGTAATGTCTTCACGGTCTCATTGAGTTTTGCATTCAATCGTGCCAGCCTCCTCGCATAAGAGGGGGAATGAAGAATGGCGACGGTATTGCGGCCGGGGCTGGAGCGGCGTCTGACATCCGAGATCGACGGCGAGGTGCTGTTCGACCGTTTCAGCCGCGGCCGCTACGCCACCGATGCCTCGCATTATCAGATGATGCCGCTTGGCGTGGTCGTGCCGAAGACCATGGAAGGCGCGTTGCGCGCCATGGCGCTGGCCAGGGAGGAGGGGGTGCCGGTGACGCCGCGTGGCGGCGGGACCTCGCAATGCGGCCAGACCATCAATCGTGGCCTTGTCATCGACAATTCCAAATATCTGCGCCGCCTTCTGTCCCTGGACGTAGAGAACCGGCGCTGCGTGGTGGAGCCCGGGATCGTGCTGGACGATCTCAACCGCCAGCTCAAGAAGCACGGGCTGTATTTCCCGGTGGATGTTTCCACGGCCTCGCGCGCGACCATCGGCGGCATGGCCGGGAATAATTCCTGCGGCGGCCGTTCGCTGCGCTACGGCACCATGCGCGACAATGTGGTGGCGATCGACGCCGTGCTGGCGGACGGGACCGCGATGCATTTCGGCGAGACTTCCGCGGATCTTTCCGAGCTCAACGATCCCGCGCGGCGGGATTTGGCGGCGAAGCTGTTGGGCATCGGCGCGCGCGAGGCCGACGCGGTGGCGCGGAACTTCCCGAAAGTGCAGCGCCGTGTCGGCGGTTATAATATCGACGCGCTGAACCCGGCGCCGGGCCGGGTCAATCTCGCCCATATTCTCGTCGGCTCCGAGGGCACGCTGGCTTATTCCACCGCCATCGAGCTCAAGCTTTGGCCGTTGCTCGGCCGCCGCGGTGTCGGCGTATGCCATTTCGGCTCGTTCCATGCCGCCATGGATGCCGCCCAGCATCTGGTGAAGCTGAAGCCCATCGCCATCGAGCTGGTGGACGCGACCATGATCGGGCTGGCACGCGACATCCCGATGTTCCGCCCGACGCTGGAGGCCTTTGTGCAAGGCGACCCGGCGGCGCTGCTGCTGGTGGAATTCGCCGAGGACGAGGCGGAGAATGCCCGGCGGCTCGAACAACTGTCGGACTTGATGGGCGATCTCGGCTTTGGGTTCGATCGCCAGGGCGCGCAATGGGGCGGCGTGGTCAAGGTGTTGGACCCGGCCTTGCAGGCGGCGATCACAGATCTGCGCACATCCGGGCTGAACATCATGATGTCCATGAAGGAGCAGCGCAAGCCGATCTCCTTTGTCGAGGACTGCGCCGTGCCTTTGCCGCATCTGGCGGAATATACGGCGAAGCTCACGGAAGTGTTCGAGAAGCATGGCACCAAAGGCACCTGGTATGCCCACGCCTCGGAAGGCTGCCTGCATGTGCGGCCGGTGCTGAATTTGCGGCTGGAGAAGGATGTGGCGGCGATGCGCGCCATCGCCGAGGAGGCCTTCGAGCTGGTCCGCGCCTATAAGGGCTCGCATTCCGGCGAGCATGGCGACGGGCTGGTGCGCAGCGAGTTCCATGAGAAAATGTTCGGCACCGGCCTGGTGCGGGCGTTCGAGGAGGTGAAGCAGGCTTTCGATCCGGCCGCTGCCCTCAACCCGGGCAAGATCGTGCATCCGTCCCGTTTCGATGACCGGACTTTGTTCCGCTACAAGCCGGATTATGCCGTGGCCGATTTCAAGCCGGCGCTGGACTGGTCCGAATATCCTGGCGCGGTGGGCGGCCTGCAGGGCGCGGTGGAGATGTGCAACAATAACGGCGCCTGCCGGAAGCTTGAAGGCGGGGCCATGTGCCCCTCCTACCGTGCCACGCGCGATGAGCAGCATCTCACCCGCGGCCGCGCCAACAGCCTGCGCCTCGCTCTGTCGGGCCAGCTGGGGGAGGATGCTTTCGCCTCCGATGCGATGGCGGAGACCATGAAACTTTGCGTCTCCTGCAAAGCCTGCAAGCGCGAATGCCCGACTGGCGTGGATATGGCGCGGATGAAAATCGAGGTGCTGGCCGCGCGCGCGGCACGGCGCGGGTTTTCGCTGCGCGACCGGCTGGTGGCGCATCTGCCGCGCTACGCGCCCTATGCCGCCCATCTCGCGCCGCTGCTCAACCTGCGGAACAGGTTGCCCGTTTTGGCGAAACTCGCCGAGCGGTGGCTCGGCTTCAGCGCAAGGCGCAGCCTGCCGGTCTGGCGGCGCGACCGGTTCACGCCGCCGGCAGGCGCGCAGGGCAGGGCGGACGGGCCGGAAGTCGTGCTCTGGGCCGACACGTTCAACGCCGCCTTCGAGCCGGAAAATATTCATGCGCGCCATCGCCACCCTCACCGGCGCGGGCTATCGGGTGCATGTCGCGCGCGCGCCGGGCGGCGGGCGCCCGCTCTGCTGCGGCCGCACCTATCTCTCGGTCGGCGATGTCGGCGCCGCCAAGGTGGAAATGACCCGCACGCTGGAGGCTTTGCGGCCATTCGTCATGAGCGGCATTCCGATTCTCGGGCTGGAGCCGAGCTGCCTGTTTTCCTTCCGCGACGAAGCGCTCGCTCTGCTGCCCGGCGCGGCCGCGCAGGCGCTGGCGGGGCAAACCATGCTGGTCGAGGAATTCATCGCTCGGGAGATCAAGGCCGGCCGCTTCGCGCCGCGCCTGGCCCCGGTGGCGGAGCGCGCGGTGCTGCACGGCCATTGCCACCAGAAGGCGTTCGGCGCGATGAGCGCGGTGCAGACCGCGCTCGGCCTGATCCCTGGCCTGAAGGTGGAGACCATCGAGTCCAGCTGCTGCGGCATGGCCGGCGCGTTCGGCTATCAGGCGGAAACCATCGACATGTCGCTGCGCATGGCCGAACTCAGCCTGCTGCCGGCGGTGCGCGCGGCGGCGCCGGAGACGCTGGTGGTGGCCGATGGCACGTCCTGCCGGCACCAGATCCATGACGGCACCGGGCGCGAGGCCGTGCATGTGGTGCGGGTGTTGGCGGAGAGCATGAAAAAAGCACAGAAAGCAGAGAAAGTGGCCGCTTTTTGAAAAAAGCGGCACCAAAAACTTTTTTGACTTTGGGCCTGAGGCGCTGAAACGCGCACGGGCCCAAACTAACAAAGTTTTTTTGCTACTTTTTGTTCAAAAAAGCAGTCTTCTTTCTTTCGTTTCTTCCTTCCTACTAACGGAGACCAGATGACCCAAGCGACCGAACCCTGCGATCTCTCCGCCACCGAGGCACGGCGCCTGATCGGGGCGAAGCAACTCTCGCCGGTGGAGCTGCTGGACAGCAACCTGCGGCGGATCGAGGCGGTGAATCCTGCGGTGAATGCGGTGGTGGCGATGGACGTGCCGGCCGCGCGTGCTGCGGCGCGCGAGGCGGAAGCGGCGGTGATGCGCGGCGATGCTCTCGGCGCGTTGCACGGCCTGTCGGTGGGGGTGAAGGACCTGGAAGAAACCGCCGGGCTGCGCACCACGTTCGGCAGCCCGCTTTTCAAGGACAATGTGCCGGCCAAGGATGAGCGCAGCGTCGCCGCCATCCGCGCCGCCGGTGGCATTATTTTCGCCAAGACCAACACGCCGGAATTCGGCGCCGGGGCGAATACCCGCAACGCCGTGTACGGGGCGACGGGCAATCCGTTCGACCCGCTGCGTTCCGCGGCCGGCTCGTCCGGCGGCTCCGCGGTGGCGCTTGCCTGCGGCATGGCAGCACTTTGCACCGGCTCGGACATGGGCGGCAGCCTGCGCAACCCGGCCGCGTTCAATGGCATTGTCGGCATGCGCCCGTCGCCGGAGATGATGCCGGTGGAAAAACAGCTTCATGGCTGGTCGCCGCTCTCGGTGCATGGGCCGATGGCGCGCAATGTCGCCGATCTGGCGCTGCTGTTTTCCGCCATGACCGGCATCGACCAGCGCGCCCCGCTCTCGCGGCCGGTCGCCGCCGCCCCAAGTGAGTTTTCACCACCGCCGGGCATCGATCTTTCCCGCCTGCGGGTCGCCATCACGCCGGATTTTGGCATCGCTCTGGTCGAGCAGCGGGTCAAGGACGTGTTCTTCGATCGCGTCGAACGGCTGCGCCCGCATGTCGCGAAGCTCGATGTCGCAACGCCGGATTGCACCGGCACCGACGAGGCTTTCGCGGTGCTGCGCAGCCTGGCTTTCGTGGCCTCGCACAGCGCGCGCGCGGCGCAGACGCCGGATCTGGTCTCGCCCAATATCCACGCCCAGCTGGAAGAGGCGCGGCGCTATGGCATCGCCGAACTGGCCGCGGCGCTCTCCGCGCAGACCGCGATCTACCGTCGCTGGCAGGCTTTCTATGAACAATATGACCTGCTGCTGGCCCCTGCCATGGCGATCAGCCCGCGCCCCTGGTCGGAACTCTTCCCCAAGGAAATCGATGGAAAGGGGATGAAGAGCTACTATCAGTGGTTGGCCCCGGCCTATGCGGTCTCGGTGGTTGGCCATCCGGCGCTTTCGCTCCCCGTGGGGCTGGACAGTGCCGGCATGCCGTTCGGCCTGCAGATCGTCGGCCCCCGCCATGGCGATGCGCGGGTGATTGCCGCCGCCGCCGCGCTGGAGGCGTTTTTCTCTGCCGATGCCGTCACGCGCCGGCCGCTGCCGGATCTGGCCGCCTTGCAGGCGCGGGCGCCGCTCTCCGAGACGCCGGGCTTCTTCGGTTACGCTTAAACGATCGGCCCGCTGAGCCTGCATCCTGGGGATGCAGGCTCAGTTTTGTACGGAGGCGTTTTTTACACGGCCTCGAGGGCGGCATCGATGGCGCTGTCTTTCGGCATGATGGCGGGGATCGAGAGCACGCTGACGATCTTCTGGTCGCGCATCAGCAGGCCTTCGACATATTCGCGCGAGGCGGCGCTGCCGGTCTCGGGCGGCACCTGGCGCATCGCCTCGCTCTCCATGATGATGTCGGACACCGCATCGACCAGCAGCCCGATCACGCGCTCACCTTCTTCGATCACCACGACCACGGAGGTCGCGTTGGGCGTGACGTTCGGCAGGCCGAGACGTTCCGCGAGATCAAGGATCGCGAGCACCGAGCCGCGCAGATTGATCATGCCTTTGATGTAGGCGGGCGCGTGCGGGAGCGGGGTGGAGGAAATCCACCCCCTGATTTCGCGAATGGCGCGGATGTTCAGCGCGAATTCCTGGTCGCCGAGGCGCACGCACAGCAGCTGATTGGTATCGCTCATGATCAGAATTCGCTCCACTCATCCGCCGCGACCGGCTCATCCTGGCGCGGCAGCAGGGCGACCTTGCGGGATGAAGCATTCACGACGCGCTTCTGCGGCGCGGCCTTGGGTGCGGCGCGCTTGAGCACCGGTGCGGCCACGCCTTCGCCGATGCGGAACCCGCCGACCAGGCGGGCAAGTTCCTGGGCTTCGCCGGAAAGCCCGTGGCTCGCCGCCGTCGCCTGCTCGACCATCGCCGCGTTCTGCTGCGTCACCTGGTCCATCTGGTTCACCGCCGTGTTCACCTCGCCGAGGCCGGTGGATTGTTCCTTGGCCGAAGCCGCGAGCTCCGTCACCAGGCTGTTGAGCTGGCCGACTTGCGTGACGATGCGCCCGAGCGCCTGGCCGGTCTCGCTCACCAGTTTCACGCCGGTATCGACCTGCTGGGTCGAAGCCGAGATCAGCGCCTTGATCTCTTTCGCGGCATCGGCCGAGCGTTGCGCGAGTGCCCGCACTTCGGTCGCCACCACCGCGAAGCCGCGCCCGGCATCACCCGCGCGCGCCGCTTCCACGCCGGCATTCAAGCGCCAGCAGATTGGTCTGGAAGGCGATCTCGTCGATCACGCCGATGATGTTGGCGATCTGCTTGGACGAGCTTTCGATCCCGTCCATGGCGCCGACCGTCTGGCGTACCACTTCGCCGGAACGCTCGGCATCGCTCTGCGAGGTCGAAACCAGCGCGCGCGCCTCGTTCGCCACCTCGGCGGTGCGGCGCACCGTTGCGGTGATCTCATCGAGCGCTGCCGCCGTCTCTTCCAGGCTCGCCGCCTGCTGTTCGGTGCGGCGCGACAAATCATCCGAGGCCTGGGTGATTTCTTCAGCGCCTGAGCGCACGCCCTGGGTGTTGCTGGCGATCGCCTGCATCGTCTCCTGCAGCTTGCCCATCGCCGCGTTGAAATCGTGGCGCAGCTTCTCGTAATCGTCGCCGAATATTGTGGTCAGGCGGAACAGCAGATCGCCGGAGGAGAGTTTCTCGAGCCCCGTGGCGACGGAATGCACCACGAATTCCTGCTGCTTGGCGGCGGCCGCGCGCTCGGCTTCCTGCTGCTGGCGCTCCGCCTCGACGGCCTGGCGCTGTGCCGCGGTCTCCGCTTCCAGCCGCAGCTTCTCGATGCCGGCATCCTTGAAGACCTGCACCGCGCGCGCCATGCCGCCGATTTCGTCCTTGCGGTCGGCGCCGCTGACCTTGGCATGCAGATCGCCGCCGGACAGCCGGCCCATGACCGTTTGCAGGCTCGTGATCGGCGATACAACCCAGGACCGGATCGCAAAAAAGCTGCCGGCGAGTACAGCGATAAGGCCGATCAGGACAAGCGCATATGCGTTAAGGACCGTGCCATGAACCCCTTCATTGAGGCTGGTCTCATCGTTGTTTGCCAACGCCCCGATCGTGTTGCTCTCGGCAACCATACCCTGAATGACGGGCGCGAAGCTGCGCTGACAGCTGATGAAAACAGCGTTTTGTGAAGTTTATCAGATTGGCCGGTTCGGGCATCAATTTGCCCAGGTTGACCGTCTGCACACATGCCGCCGTGTTAAGGACGGCATCGCCGTGTTGTCTCAGGGCCTCCAATTCGCTCGCCCGCTCAGGGAATGCGTGTTCCGCATGGGTCAGCGCATCATCAAACCGTCCCTGGTTTTGTGTGAGTTTATCCGCCTCATATTGCTTTTGCCCTGCCTCGTTGGCGACCAGAAGCCAACCGACATCGGTATCTGCTGCGCCAAAGGCCTGATTGGCCTGGGTCACGTAATAGGCAGCGGCTTGCGCCGTATCGGCGACACGCCCGAAGCCGGTGGCAACGCCCCGCATTTCCGTTGTCGCGTAGATGATCGTGCCAATGACAAACAATCCAAAGACGCTAAGGATGGCTAGAAACTTAGCGACAACGGGGAGATTTTTCATGCGAAACCCTTGCTAGTCAAAGATGCTCCCTGAGGCATCTGAGTGAAACCAATCGCGGCGTTATTCTTGCCGAAGGTCACGCTGCTTTCGATATTGGCGCAGTCAATAACCACAAGTGGCAACGATCGAAAGTAGTTCTCGTTGAAATTGTGTAAATAAAAAACGCCGGGCAAACATTCCATTTTAATGGGCAGCGGCCTCAGCGTAACGTAACGTCCCGTGCTGGACGATCATGCCATTTTGTAAATGGAGTTTTCAGGGTTGGATTGCGTTGTTGCCGTCAGGTTTGGCGGCGTTGAGCTCGACGGTCAGCACATGAATTCGGACAGCATGGGCGCATAGTTTAAAAACCACGCACCCAAACCGCGCCAAGCGTCACGGCGTTAACGTGGCATGACGCTAACGCGGGGCTGCGCTAGCGTCTGACAACAAATAAGCTGTGCCTAACATCGGACGCACTCCGACCTGACCTTCTACACGGCCGCGAGGGCGGCATCGATGGCGCTGTCTTTCGGCATGATGGCCGGGATCGAGAGCACGCTGACGATCTTCTTGTCGCGCATCAGCAGGCCTTCGACATATTCGCGCGAGGCGGCGCTGCCGGTCTCGGGCGGCATTTGGCGCATCTCCTCGCTCTCCATGATGATGTCGGACACCGCATCGACCAGCAGGCCGATCACGCGCTCGCCCTCTTCGATCACCACGACCACGGAGGTCGCGTTCGGCGTGACGCTCGGCAGGCCGAGACGTTCCGCGAGATCAATGATGGCGAGCACCGTGCCGCGCAGATTGATCATGCCCTTGATGTAGGAGGGCGCGTGCGGGAGCGGGGTGGAGGAAATCCACCCCCTGATTTCGCGAATGGCGCGGATGTTCAGGGCGAATTCCTGGTCGCCGAGGCGCACGCACAGCAGCTGATTGGTATCGCTCATGATCAGAATTCGCTCCACTCATCCGCCGCGACCGGCTCATCCTGGCGCGGCAGCATGGCGACCTTGCGGGAGGAAGCATTCACGACGCGCTTCTTCGGCGCCGCCTTGGGCGCGGCCCGCTTGAGCACCGGTGCGGCCACGCTCTCGCCGATGCGGAACTGGCCGACCAGGCGGGCAAGTTCCTGGGCTTCGCCGGAGAGGCCGTGGCTCGCCGCCGTCGCCTGCTCGACCATCGCCGCGTTCTGCTGCGTCACCTGGTCCATCTGGTTCACCGCCGTGTTCACCTCGCCGAGCCCGGTCGATTGTTCCTTGGCCGAAGCCGCCAGCTCCGTCACCAGGCCGTTCAGCTGGCCCACTTGCGTGACGATGCGCCCGAGCGCCTGGCCGGTCTCGCTCACCAGTCGCACCCCGGTATCGACCTGCTGCGTCGAGGCCGAGATCAGCGCCTTGATCTCCTTCGCCGCATCGGCCGAACGTTGCGCCAGTGCCCGCACCTCGGTTGCCACCACCGCGAAGCCGCGCCCGGCATCGCCGGCGCGCGCCGCTTCCACGCCGGCATTCAGCGCCAGCAGATTGGTCTGGAAGGCGATCTCGTCGATCACGCCGATGATGTTGGCGATCTGCTTGGACGAGCTTTCGATCCCGTCCATGGCGCCGACCGTCTGGCGTACCACTTCGCCGGAGCGCTCGGCATCGCTCTTCGAGGTCGAAACCAGCGCCCGCGCCTCGTTCGCCACCTCGGACGTGCGGCGCACCGTCGCGGTGATCTCATCGAGCGCCGCCGCCGTTTCTTCCAGGCTCGCCGCCTGCTGTTCGGTGCGGCGCGACAGATCATCCGAGGCCTGGGTGATTTCCTCGGCACCGCGCCGCACGCCCTGGGTGTTGGTGGCGATCGCCTGCATCGTCTCCTGCAGCTTGCCCATCGCCGCGTTGAAATCGTGGCGCAGCTTCTCGTAATCGTCGCCGAACACCGTGGTCAGGCGGAACAGCAGATCGCCGGAGGAGAGTTTCTCGAGCCCCGTGGCGACGGAATGCACCACGAATTCCTGCTGCTTGGCGGCGGCCGCGCGCTCGGCTTCCACGCTCTGGCGCTCCGCCTCGACGACCTGGCGCTGTGCCGCGGTCTCCGCTTCCAGCCGCTGCTTCTCGATGCCGGCATCCTTGAAGACCTGCACCGCGCGCGCCATGCCGCCGATTTCGTCCTTGCGGTCGGCGCCGATCACCTTGGCATGCAGATCGCCGCCGGACAGCCGGCCCATGACCGTTTGCAGAGCCTGGATCGGCGACACGACCCAGCCGCGCACCGCGAAGAAGCCGCCCAGCATGACCGCCACCAGGCCAACCAGGATCAGGACAAAGGTCGTGATGACCGTGCTGTGCGCCGACGAAGCAACCGCGGCGGCCTGCGCCGCTTCATTATGCTGAATGCGTGTTCGCAACGCGGTCATATCGGTGACCAGAGCCGGGGAGTTCGGCGCGCACTGGCTGAGAAAGGCGGCTCGAGCGGCCGTGATGGCGGCTTGCGTCGTGGCGGACGAGGCAAGTTGAATCGAATTGGCGCATTCACCGTCAAAGACCTGCAGCGTGCGCGATTTCAAACCCTCGATCTCAGCGGCATCGTTGGGGGAGGCGGCGGCAGCCTGATCCATGAAGACTTCGAATCTGGATTTGTAGCTGGCCAGACCGGAGAGGTCCTTCTGTTGGTCAGTATCGGTCGTGTCGAGCATGAGTTGTGAGATGTGCGAGGCCATCGCGTGGATGGTCGCGGTGCCCGCCATCAGATCTTCCCTGGCGGCGATCTGGCCGTTGTCGAGCTGTGTGTACTGGGAATTGATGAAGGTTAGCTGACTCGTGGCATAGAATGCGACGGCGATCACAAACACGCCGAAAACGCCCAGAACCGTTAGGATTTTCCCGACGATGGGAAGATTTTTCACACGAACCCCCTGCTGATTAAAATGCTGCTCAACCATCCGACACGATGCTTGACGGAGGGGAGGGCGGATCAATAACTTCGAGTTGAAATAGTTTCAATTACACACACGTAAAAATTGTACAAAATGAATAACAAATATGCGCGTGGGGAGATGGAAGGGGCGGCGGCCAAAGATTTGCGCCGCTTTCCAGCATGGCACGGTCGCGAAACTGGGGGATGCGCGCCGAGGGTCAGATGCACTAACCTGAACGCCCTCCTGTGTGTTGTGAGCGCCAATGCGAGCGGCGGGAGGGGCAGCAAAAACCCGCAAAAGGACCGAGTGTGAGCCAGAGCACCATCGCCGCCCCTTATCAAGCTAAAGCCCCCACCGCCTTCCCCGTATTGGGGGCGATCAGCTTTTGCCATCTGCTGAACGACATGATGCAGGCGCTGCTGCTGGCGATCTACCCGCTCCTGAAAAGCGGGTTTCATCTCAATTTCGGCCAGATCGGCCTGCTCACCTTGGTCTTCCAGGTCACGGCCTCGCTGCTGCAGCCGCTGATCGGGCAATATACCGACCGCAAGCCCCAACCCTATTCGCTGCCGGTCGGCATGCTGTTCTCGTTGTCCGGCCTGGTGGTTCTGGCCAAGGCGCCGGATTATCCCATCCTGCTCTGCGGCGCCGCTCTGCTCGGCATCGGCTCTTCGATCTTCCATCCGGAATCCTCGCGCATCGCCCGGCTCGCCTCGGGCGGCCGGCATGGTCTGGCGCAGTCGGTGTTCCAGGTGGGCGGCAATTTCGGCACGGCGCTGGGTCCGCTGATGGCGGCCTTTCTGGTGCTGCCATATGGGCGTGGCAGTCTCGCCTGGTTCGGCTTCATCGCGCTGCTCGGCATGGCGATCCTCGGCGTGCTCAGCCAATGGTACAAAGGCGCGTTGGTCACGAGAGCACCCGCGAAGCAGAGGACTGAAAAGGCGCTGCTCAGCCGTGGCCAGGCCTCGCGCGCCATCGCGGTTCTGATGGCGCTGATGTTTTCCAAGTTCTTCTACCTGGCGAGCTTCACCAGCTATTATATTTTCTATCTGATGCAGCGTTTCAGCCTGGGGGCGGCGGACGCGCAGGTTGATCTGTTCGTGTTCCTCACGGCGGCCGCGGTCGGCACCGTGGTTGGCGGCCCGATCGGCGACCGTTTCGGCCGCAAGCATGTCATCTGGGGTTCGATCCTGGGCGTGCTGCCCTTCACTTTGATCCTGCCGCATGTCGGGCTCACCGCCACCATCGTGCTCAGCATCGTCATCGGCCTCATCCTCTCTTCGGCCTTTTCCGCCATCATCGTTTATGCGCAGGAAATCTTGCCCGGCCGGGTCGGCATGGTTTCGGGCATGTTCTTCGGCCTGGCTTTCGGCCTCGGCGGCATCGGCGCCGCGGTGCTGGGCGAGCTCGCGGACTGGACCAGCGTCGCCTTCGTCTATCAGCTCTGCGCCTTCCTGCCGGCCATCGGCCTGCTCACCGTGCTTCTCCCGAATCTGCGTTCGCTCGAGGCGCACTGACGCGCTGAGCAGGGCAAGACACCCTCCGTCTTCAGGAAGCTGGCGCCGGCATCGAAACGATGCAGGCGCCAGCTTTATTATTTTGGGCTGCCTGTGACGTCGCCGCGGTGATGCCGATCCGTAACAGGCCGGGCAAACAGACTCGGCGCAACTGGCAGTTGGTGGTACCGTCCAGTGCGATGCCATAACGTTCCCGCGCCGATGGCTGGGGACCTGTGGTGGTGCCGGTTTTTCTGACCCTTCGTTGCCGCCTTGAGACGCTATGGGAAGTCCTGACGAATAGGCTGAGCCCTGAAGAATAAACGCGGGGCAGCGAAATAATTTTTGGGAGTGACTCCGCTGATGTACTCCGTGCCCACTTATCCTTTATCGCGCCGTCTGGGCTGGCTGGGCCTCGGCCTGAGCCTGGCCCTTGCGGGCTGTACCCCGGCAGATCCTGGCAGTGACCCCGCCGGGAACACGACAGAAGCGGTGAGCCAGCTTCAGGCCAGCGCCTATGA
Organism: uncultured Pseudomonadota bacterium; assembly: GCA_963798115.1. Lineage (GTDB taxonomy): Bacteria > Pseudomonadota > Alphaproteobacteria > Acetobacterales > Acetobacteraceae > Acidocella. Next base: position 87,355 of record CAWCRT010000006.1, on the reverse strand, counting down.
GAACGGCTTCGCCGCAGGCCAGCGCCTGCAGGCCCAGACCGACCGCGTCAGCGATAACACGGCGTCGGAACAGGTGCGCGACGCGCAGCAGATCGCCAATGCCAACGCTTTTTCGGAAGGGGTGGCAGAGGGCAAGGCCGACCAGGAGGCGAGGGACCGGGCAACGATGAACGGTTCAAACCTTGGTGAAACGGCGCCGCCTCCTTCGGGAGCCGAATTGCAGGCGGCTGAACGTACCGGTTTTACGCATGGCGAGGCTGCCGGGCGGCAGACGCAGAAGCGGGCGGATCAGGCGCAGATCGCCGCTGCCTCGGCCGCAGCGACGTCTTCTGATTCGCTGCAGGCGGCGGAAGATGCCGGTTTTGCGCGCGGTGAGACCGCCGGGCGGCAGACGCAGAAGCAGGAGGATCAGGCGCAAATCGCGGTCGCCACGGCGGCGGCACCCGCTTCGGCGGCTGCTTTGCAGGCGGCGCAACAGACCGGCTTCACGCAGGGCCAAACCGCCGGCCGGCAGGCGCAGAAGCAGGAGGATCAGGCACAGATCGCGGCGGTGGCACCCGCTTCGGCGGCGGCGCTGCAGGCCGCGCAACGATCCGGTTTCACGCAAGGCGAGGCGGCTGGGCGGCAGACGCAGCAACAGGCGGATCAGGCACAGATCGCGGCGGCGGCACCCGCTTCGGCGGCGGCGCTGCAGGCCGCGCAACGATCCGGTTTTACGCAAGGCGAGTCGGCTGGGCGGCAGACGCAGCAACAGGCGGATCAGGCACAGATGCGCGGCGGCGGCACCCGCTTCGGCGGCGGCGCTGAGGGCGGCGCAACAATCCGGTTTCACGCAGGGCGAGGACGCGGGGCGGCAGGCGCAGACGCAGGCGGATCAGGCGAAGATCGCCGCCGCTTCGGCTGCAGCGCCACCTTCACCGGCGGCGCTGCAGGCGGCGCAACAGAACGGCTATGCTCAGGGCGAGGCGGCCGGGCAGCAGGCGCAGACACAGGCGGATCGGGCGCAAATCGCCGCCGCCTCGGCGAAGGCGGGGCCTTCGGCGGCGGCGCTGCAGGCGGCGCAACAGAACGGCTATGCCCAGGGCGAGGCCGCCGGGCGGCAGGCCCAGACGCAGACGGACCAGGCGCAAATCGCCGCCGCTTCTTCGTCCGGGGCGCGCTCATCGGGGAGTCGCTGCAGGCGGCGCAACAATCCGGCTTCACCCAGGGCGAGACTGCCGGACGGAAGGAGCAGGCGCGGCTCGATCAGATCAGATTGCGGGCCGCGCAAGACGCCGTGGCCCAGGCGAAGGCCGCGCTGGCGGCATCGCCTGACACGACCGACCAGCTTACCAAGCAGGTGGTGCAGGAAACGCAGGAGATGCAGCAGATTTCCCGGCTTTGCCACGTCCAGCCACCGGACATTTCACTGGACCCGAACGCACCATAGAGGCGTTACGCCCGTCTCGAGAGAAGCGGATTTCGGCCTTATAGCGGAGCGGTGATCCCGGCATGTGGTTTGTTTGGGTTTCATGAGGCCGAACTGCACATCTTGCCGAATTAGCCGTCCGTTTCGTTTACGACATGATCCGTGGGGCATGCTGTAATGTTCCCTGGTGTAGGCTGTGACTTCCTCGCCCTCCTGCGAGGGGGAGATTCATCCAGTCCCACCAGGAAACGCCAAAATGACACGCCTCTTTGCCGCCCTTGGCCCGGCAACTCTGCTGGCCGCAATCCTACTCACCGCGTGCTCCAGCCCACCGCCGCCCTTCGCCCCGACCGCGTTCGCGATCCCGCACGCCGGCGAGTCCGCCAGTCAATTCCAGGCAAACGACCTCGCCTGCCGGAATTATATGGTTGAGGCCAACCGCTCGGCGGCCGGCAACGGCTCGAGCAATGCCGGCGTCATCCCCGGAGGCGCGCAGTCGCCATACGACGCCGCCTATGCCCAGTGCATGACGAGTAAGGGCTACATGGTCGGGAACTCGAACTGGCTATACGCTGTCATAGCGCCCCCTCGCTACGGCGCCGCCTCTACCGGCGGCTATTCGCGCGCGGCCGTCTCTCCCGGCGGCTACTCGTCTCGCGGCGCCTACTAGGCTCAGGACCTATTCGCCTCTTGCTTCGCCGCGGTAAGGTGTGGCGGAGGTCTTTTCGCCATGCCGGAGCTGCCCCGAAATCCTACGTCCCGCATATGGCTCGTTTCGTACGCTGAAGCCTGCTCGGCGTGTTTGACGGTATCTTCGTGGCGCTGACCACAGGGGAGAAAACCAGAGCGGATCATGATCGACGCGACGCATCTGAAAGCCCACCGTACAGGCTGCCGGCGGTTGAGGGCTACTGAGACGAGGCCGGGAGCGATCCCGGCTTTTTTGTTGGAGAGGGGCCCTTCGCCTGCCGCAGCCTTAAATCTTTTCACACGCATATTTCACACCAGGCGCCTGGAGAAGCACCGTTGGGCGGCTTACGTCGCGTCTCTGGAAACACATAAAGGGGAAACAACATGTCACCGCGGATTATTCTAGCCTCCGTGCTCGGGATCTCCGTCCTGTGTTCGGGCGCGGCTTTGGCTCAGACAAGTCCCAGCCCCGGCGGGGGCACTTCCGGCACCACTGGCCTCACCAGCGGCGGAAGCATGGGCAGCGGCACTCACGGCACTTCGGGCACGTCCTCCGGCACAATGAACAGCCAGTTGCAAAAAATCATAGCGCTACAACGCCATCACCTTACATGGGGGCGGGCAAGGGAACGCAACCTGGCACAGGCATGGGGAATGGCGGCGTCCAAACTGCGCCCAACAGCGCTGGGCAGGGCTCGGGCAAATCAGGCTATTGAAAATAGACTGATCTTGGATGTCTTCATTCGGAAGCTGTTACTGCATGTTGCCGCGAAAAGCCCTCTGAGGAGGGCCATTAATCTCTCAAGTCTTTGAATTTGCTTGGGATCTGCTGGTAGCGGCGGAAGGATTTGAACCTCCGACCAAGGGATTATGATTCCCCTGCTCTACCACTGAGCTACGCCGCCATGCAGTGAGCCAGCCGGTTAATGCTTTGCCGCCGGGAAGTCAATGCATCGTGGGGAGGGGAAGTGAAGGGAAGGCTTCTTTTTGTGAACAAAAAGAAGCAAAAAAACTTCCGTAACTTGGGCCGTGCTGGTTTCAGCGCCACAGGCCCAAACGATCGAAAGTTTTTGCGCCGCTTTTTTCAAAAAGCGGCCACTTCCTTCCTGAGGGGCCAAATACGTTGACGAAAAATTTGCCGATCATCCTCGCCAGCGGTTCGGCCGCGCGCCGGACTATGTTGCAGCAGGCCGGCGTCGAATGCCTGGCCAGGCCTGCCGATATCGACGAGGCGGTGTTGAAAGACGCTTTGTCGGCGCAGGAACCAGGCGCGCTGGCAGCCGCGTTGGCCGAAGCCAAGGCGGCTCGAATCTCTTCTGCCGTCCCGGAGGCGCTGGTGATCGGCGCGGACCAGTTGCTGGTCTGCGAGGGGCGGCGATTCGACAAGCCGCGCGATTTCGAGGAGGCGGCCCGGCATTTACGCTTCCTCTCCGGCCGCACGCACCGGCTGGTCACCGCGACCTGCGTCTATCAGGCCGGGGAGCCGGTCTGGCGACATGTCGCCGGGGCAGGGCTCACCATGCGCCCGCTTTCGGAGGCGTTCGTGGCCGATTATCTGGCGGCGGAAGGGGAGGAGGTTCTGGGCTCGGTCGGCGTCTACCGGTTGGAAGGGCGGGGCGCCCAGCTTTTCACAAAGATCGAAGGCGATTTCTTCACGATCCTTGGCCTGGATCTGTTGCCTTTGCTCGCTTTCCTGCGCGAGGCCGGCGCGCTTCCGGCGTGACCGGCCGCGCCTGATCCAGCAATGTCTGGATCGCCGCCACGGTCTCCGGGTCGAGATTGCGCAGCTCCCGGGCGATTCGGTTGCCCAAAGCCGTCTGCTCCGGCGTGAGTCCCGCGGCATTCAGCTTCACCCGCGGGCGGGACAATTTCGCCAGCGCCTTCAGCTCATCGGCATCGTCCCAGATCAGGCCGAAAAACTCGCAGATCTGATGGATCAGCCCGGCGGACGGCGCGCCGCGCCGCCCATGCTCCAGAGCCGAGAGATAAGCCGGCGAGACCTCAAGCGCTGAGGCCATGTCCCGCTGCAGAACGCCGCGCTCGGCCCGCAACTTGCGTAATTTTTCGCCGAATGGGGTCATGAAGGAAGAAAGTGGCCGCTTTTTAAAAAAAGCGGCGCAAAAATTTTTTTGACTTTGGGCCTGAGGCGCTCGAACGGCACGGGCCCAAAGTAGCAAAGTTTTTTTGCTACTTTTTGTTCACAAAAAGTAGCCTTTCTTACCATAGCTAACGGATCCGCCGGATCAGCAGACGCAGCGCGCCGGTATTGGCCGCGTGCGGGTGGGCGATGGCGAGAATCATCGGCCGCAGCCGTGGCCCGTTCAGCCAGAGCGGCAGCTCACGGGCGAGGATTTCGCCATTGCCGGTGATGATTTCGACGCAGCGTTCCTGTTCGGCATAGGCGCGCTCGATGAACAAAGTGACGGCGCGGTGCGCTCTGGCGGCGGTATGGCCGTGCAGATCGAGCCGCCCGGTGGCTTGGATTTTGCCGGTGACGAATTTCTTCCAGGTCGCCTTGTCCAGCCCGGTGGGGGTGATGGCGGCGCCGATCGGCGAGCTGAAGGATAGCGGCTTCGGCGGCTTCACCGCGGGCGGCGCGGCCGCTGGCTGCGCTTCTGCCAGGCGGCTCGGACGGCGACGGCCAAGCGCGCGCGGCCCGGCATCAGCCGCGTGAGTGTCTGGCTGTAAGCCGCCCAGAGTTTGAGGTCGGCCTCGGAGAGGCCTTTGGCGTTCGCACGTCTCATCATGAACCATTCATCGTCTGGCGATGAATGGTTCAGCTTTCATCGATGATCAACACATGCAGTGAACGCGGGCCATGCGCGCCCAGCTCCAGCGTCTGCTCGACATCCGCCGAGCGCGAGGGGCCGGTGATCAGCATCACATTGCGCGGCATGCCGCCCAGCTCGGCGCGCAGCAGGTCGAACGCGTCCTCATAGGCGCCGACGATGCGCGCGGCCCGGAGCACGACGATGGCGGTGTCCGAGACCAGGTTGTTGGTGGTCGGCCGCTCAGGGCCTGAGGGCATCATCAGCGTGCCGGTTTCAGCGATGCCGGCGAAAGCCTGCGTCACGGTCACCGGATCGGTCTTTTCGGCCTTGCCGAATCGCGTTTTGAGAAGCGGTTTGTCCGCGAACGGAATCGCCCCGAGCTCAGGATGCGGCGACACGACGATCTCGGCGGCGATGTTCTGCGCGGCGAGATAGGTGGCGATCGCCTCCGGCACGGCGTCAAAGCCGGGGAGGCGCTGTACCGTGGCGAATTCTCGCAGGAGATTATCCATGAACGACGCGATCTGGCTGGCCGAATCGCCCTGGCCCCGCGCCGGCACCGGATGGCGCGGATGGCTGGCCAGCCGGCCTGCCAGCATCGCCTGCTGGTCGGCGGGCAGGGGGCCGCGCTTCAGCCCGCGGCGGATATTGCCAAGAATGGCGTTGCGACCGGGATCCTGGCTCATGGGCGGCCTCCGATATTGCGTTGCCGTTGCGCCGCCGCGTAGCGGGCGAAAAACGTGTCACCTTCGGGGGCCGGAAAATCCCGCCCCTTGGTCCATCCGCCCATCAAGGGCAGGTTCGGCAGATTTCCCCCCTTGCGGCCAAGCCAGCCCAGCCCGACCGCCGCTACGCGGGTGGCGAATCGGTACAGGCCCGGCCGGCGCGCGAACCAGGCCCACAGGCTGAGCCCGGTGCGCATCGCGGAGGGGGTGAGATGGCGCTCGAATTCGCGTTCGCGCCAATGCCGCATCAGCCCCGGCAGCGGAATTTTCACCGGGCACACGCTCTCGCATTTGCCGCAGAAGGTGCTGGCATTGGGCAGTTGCCCGGCTTCGTCGACCCCATTCAGCATCGGCGTCAGCACCGAGCCCATCGGCCCCGGATAGGTCGAGCCGTAGGCATGCCCGCCGACGGCGAAATAGACCGGGCAGTGATTCATGCAGGCGGCACAGCGGATGCAGCGCAGCATGTCCTGGAACTCGGTGCCCACCATGCCGGAGCGGCCGTTATCGACCAGCACCACATGATATTCCTCCGGCCCGTCCGGGTCGCCGGGGCGGCGGGCGCCGGTGGAAAAGGTGGTGTAAACCGACATCTCCTGCCCGGTGGAGGAGCGAGCCAGAACCCGCAGCAGCGACAAAGTGTCTTCGATGGTCGGCACCACTTTCTCGATGCCGGTGACGACCACATGCACGCGCGGCAGGGTCTGGGTGAGATCGCCATTGCCCTCGTTGGTCACGATCACCGAGGAGCCGGTCTCGGCGATGAGAAAATTGGCGCCGGTGACGCCCATATCGGCGGCGAAAAATTTGTTGCGCAATTGCAGCCGCGCTTCGGCCTGGATGTCCCGCGCATCGCGGAAGATGCGGTCGGCGGGCAGGTTGGTGTGGCTCTTGCGGAAGGTTTCTTCCCAGTCCTCGCGGTTGAGATGGAAGGCCGGGCCGATGATATGGCTGGGCGGCTCGTGGCGCAGCTGCAGGACATATTCGGCAAGGTCGGTCTCGACCGGGGTCACGCCATTGGCTTCCAGATAGTCGTTGAGGCCGATCTCCTCGGTCACCATCGACTTGCCCTTGGTCACGGTCTTCGCGCCGGCCTTGCGGGCGATTTCCAGCACGGCCCGGCGGGCATCCTCGGCGGTCGCGCACCAATGCACGGTGCCTCCGGCCTTCTCGACATTGGCGGCGTAGGTTTCCAGGTAGAAATCGAGATTCGCGATCGCGTGGTTCTTGATGTCCTTCGCTTCCTCGCGCAGCACCTCGAATTCCGGCAGCCGTTCCACCGCGGACAGGCGCTTGCTCGCATATTGCGGCCGCGCCCGGGTCAGCGCGCGCTGCAGCCCGGCATCGGCCATGGCCTTGGTCGCGTTTTCCTTGAAGGTTCCGCTGGTCTGCAACATATCGTCTGCTCCATGCGGGGGCGAGCGCCCCCGAGATGTGAATCGCCGTTTAAATCAGGCTGTTAACGGCGATAATGGGTAAGTTTCGCGGCCCGGTCCAGCCTGCCGGGCACGCCTCACCCCTGGGGCGGGGCTTTGAAAAAGGCCGCGGCGGCATCGCGATGCGCCTGCTTGGACGCGATCGCCTGCCGCACGCGCAGAATCTCGGCTTCGAGATCGGCGATATAGGCCTCAAGCTCCGCCACCCCGAGCAGGTCGAGCGGCGGGGGGGCTAGAAGTTTTTTTGTCGGCCGGGGCAGATCTTCGTCGGAAATTGTCATATTATCACCTTGACCAAGGGGTAGTGCGAGTTCCATACCCCGAGCAAGCTGGACTTGCGAACCGCGAGCGCCCATTCTTACCGTTCCAGGCCCGCTGTCCTGTGACGTTAAAAGGTATTCGAAACATGTCTCTTCCTTTGATGCCCAAAGCTACCGCCGTTTGGATGATTGACAAGACGGCGCTGACCTTCGAGCAGATCGCTGATTTCTGCGGCATGCACGCGCTGGAAATCCAGGCCATCGCCGATGGCGAGGTGGCGCAGGGCATCATCGGCTATGATCCTGTGGCGAACAAGCAGGTGACGGCCGAGGACATCGCCCGTTGCGAGGCCAACCCGGCACTGCGCTTGAAGCTGCTGGCGGCCCCCGAGCAGCATCAGAAAAAGCAGAAAGGCGGGCGTTATACGCCGGTTGCCAAGCGCAACGACCGTCCGGATGCGATCGCGTTCCTGTTGCGCAATTTTCCGCACCTTACCGACGCGCAGGTCGTCAAGCTGCTCGGCACGACCAAGGACACGATCCAGAAAATCCGTGACCGCTCGCATTGGAACAGCAGCAACATCAAGCCGCGCGACCCGGTCATCCTGGGCCTGTGCAAGCAGTCCGATCTGAATGACGCGGTGGCGGCGGCCAATGACCGCCTGGCCCGCGAAGGTCTCGCCCCGCCGGCGCCGCTGCCGTCCGAAGCGGCGTAAGCGAAGAAGGGAAGTGCTACTTTTTGTGAACAAAAAGTAGCAAAAAAACTTTGTTAGTTTAGGCCCGTGCCGCCTCAGCGTCACGGGCCTAAGTTTGTCGGTTACGACAATTTCAACCTTTCCATCTCTTCCTTAAGTCGCAATTTCTCGACTTTCATCCGGATCAGCTCGGTATCGTCAGGGCGGGGCCGGCGGTCTTCCGCGGCGATTTTGGTTTCCAGATTAGCGTGCCGCGTTTTCAAAGCGTCGATATGCGATTTCAGGTTCATGGTATTTCCTTCATCGATTAGCCAAGGCCTGGAGCCACCCGAACGCTTCGCCCGAATGCGGTCCAGTCTTTCGAGGCTAGACCTGTTGACATGTCATTGTCATCTGAAAAGCTCGCGATTAAAATTCCGGTTTCAGCTTTTGCGAAATCCCTCTATTGCTCCCGCATGTTGACTGATAAGGACAACCTGTTGCGGCGCCTGCACGCGCTGCGCAGTGAGCACCGGGATCTCGATACCGTGATCGCGCGGCTCAGCGAACACGGGCCAACGGACCACCTACAGATGCAGCGGCTGAAGAAACGAAAGCTTGGGCTCAAGGACGAAATTGCCTGGCTGGAAAGCCGCCTGATCCCGGACCGCACGGCATGAGCGCGCCTCTGGTCGGGATTATCATGGGCAGTCGCTCCGACTGGCCAGTGATGCAACACGCCGCCGAGATGCTGGCGCGCCTGGGCGTGCCTTATGAGGCGAAAGTGGTGTCCGCGCACCGCACGCCGAAGCGGCTCTATGATTATGCCAGCTCGGCGGAAGCGCGGGGGCTGAAAATCATCATTGCCGGCGCAGGCGGTGCAGCGCATCTCCCCGGCATGGCGGCCGCCATGACCAATTTGCCGGTGCTCGGCGTGCCGGTGGCGGCCACCGTCATGCAGGGGCAGGATGCCTTGCTCGCGATCGTGCAGATGCCGGGCGGCGTCCCGGTCGGCACGCTCGCCATCGGCAAGCCAGGCGCGATCAATGCCGGGCTGCTGGCCGCCTCGATCCTGGCGCTGTCCGACTCCGAACTGCGCGACCGCGTCGCGGCCTTGCGCGCCGAACAAACTGAATCCGTCCCGGAGACCCCAGAACCATGAGTCTTGCCCCCGGTGCCACTATCGGCATCATCGGCGGTGGTCAGCTTGGCCGCATGTCCGCCATCGCGGCGGCGCGGCTTGGCTACCGCGTCTGCGTTTTCTCGCCTGAGGGCCATGGCCCGGCCTCCCATGTCGCGGCGCGTACCATCGTCGCACCTTATTCCGATCATGACGCCCTGGCCGAATTCGCCGATTCGGTGGATGTGGTGACATTCGAGTTCGAGAACGTGCCGGCGGACGGGCTGGAGCTGCTCGCCGCACGCCGCCCTGTGCATCCGAGCCCGGCGATCCTGCGCATCAGCCAGGACCGGTTGCTGGAAAAGCAGTTTTTGAACGATGCCGGCATCGCCACCGCCCCCTGGGCGGCGGTGACGAGCGAGGCGGAACTGGCCGAGGCGGTACAGAAGCTCGGCCTGCCTTCGGTGCTGAAAACCACGCGGCTCGGCTATGACGGCAAGGGCCAGGCGATGCTGCGCGCGCCGGAAGATGCCGAACGCGCCTTCGCCACGCTGATGCCGAAACCGCTGGTGCTCGAAGGCTTCGTCGATTTCGCGGCGGAAGTGTCGGTGATGGTGGCGCGCGGCGCCGACGGCACGGTTACCGCCTACGACACCGTGGAAAACCGCCACAAGCACCATATTCTCGACCTCACCTTGGCGCCGGCGCCTCTGCCGCCGCATCTGCTGGCCGAGGCCGGGGAGATCGCCCGCACGGTCGCGGAAAAACTCGAGCTGATCGGCCTGCTGGGCGTGGAGATGTTCGTCACCGCCGATGGAAGGCTGCTGGTCAACGAGATCGCGCCCCGGCCGCATAATTCCGGCCATTGGACCATTGATGCCTGCCCGGTCAGCCAGTTCGAGATGCATATCCGCGCCGTCGCCGGCCTGCCTTTGCCGCCCGCGATTCGGCATTCCGACGCGGTGATGAAGAACCTGGTCGGGCCCGAGGATATGGCGCGCTGGCCGGCGATTCTCGGCAAGGCCGGGCTGATCCCGCATCATTACGGCAAGACCGAAGCCCGGCCCGGCCGCAAGATGGGGCATGTGACGAAGCTGTTCCCCAAAGGCGCGCTGCCCGGCGAGTTCGGGATCGAGGACGCGCTGAAGGTAGATTAAGGAAGGAAAGGCAAAAGGAAGGAAGCGCTACTTTTTGTGAACAAAAAGTAGCAAAAAAACTTTGCTAATTTGGGCCCGTGCGGTTCGAACGCCTCAGGCCCAGAGTAAAAAAAAGTTTTTGCGCCGCTTTTTTTAAAAAGCGGCTACTTCCTTCGCTTCCTTCTCCCTCACCGGCACCAGATTATCGAGAAAGCGCTGCGCGCAAGCGGCCCAGGAGAAGCGTTCGGCGTAAGGGCGGCAGGCACTGCGGTCGATATTGAGTGCGGCGAGCGCGGCCTGGCTGAGATCTTCGTGCAGCGCCCCCACCGGCACCGGCGCCTCGCTTAGGATGTCCTTGGGCCCGGTGACGGGATAGGCGGCCACCGGCAGGCCCGAGGCCAAAGCTTCCAGCACCACCAGGCCGAATGTGTCGGTTTTTGACGGGAACACGAATACATCCGCCCCGGCATAGGCGGCGGCGAGTGCCGCGCCGTGCCGCGCGCCGGCGAAATGCGCGTCGGGATAGGCGCGTTCGAGTGTTTTGCGCTGCGGCCCGTCGCCGATCACCAGCTTCGAGCCGGGGAGTTTCAGTTCGAGGAAGGCGGGGAGGTTCTTCTCCACCGCGACTCGCCCGACATAGGCAAAGATTGGCCGTGGCAGGTCCCAGGCTTCTTTGGGCTCGGGGCTGAAGGCGGCGAGGTCGACGCCGCGCGACCAGGCGCGCACATGCTTGAAGCCCCGCGCGGTCAGCTCGTCGCGCAGGGACTGGGTTGCCACCATCACGCCCGCGCCGCCGCCATGGAACCAGCGCAGCCAGGCATAGGTGATCGAGAGCGGGATTTTCGTCCGCGCCTCCATATATTCCGCGAAACGTGTGTGGAAGGCGGTGGTGAAAGCGAGGCCGCGCTTTTTCGCATAGGCGCGGGCGGCGAGGCCGAGCGGGCCTTCGGTGGCTATGTGCAGAGCGTCGGGGGCGAAATCGTCGATCAGCCGCGCCAGTTTCCGGCCGGGAAACAGCGCCAGCCGGATTTCCGGATAAGAGGGCATCGGGACGGTCCGGAAATGCTCCGGGCCGATCACCTCCACCGTCAGGCCGTGTTCGCGCAGCGCCTCGGCTACGGTGCGCAGGGTGCGCACCACGCCATTCACCTGCGGCGTCCAGGCGTCGCTGATGATGAGGATGCGTTTTATGCCGGGGGCAGCCGGGGAGGGGTCAAAGGCGGGCGGATAGAGCACTGGCCGCTTCGGTCTGGTTGGGTCCGGTGCCGAACTCGGCCGCCACGGCCTGCATCACGGCCTCCTTGGTGGCGGTGGCCCTGGCGGGGGGCCTGGCCAGCAGCGACAGCTTGTTGCGCGCCACCCAATCCACCAGCTCCAGCTTGCCGTCGCTATGTTCGACGAGCGCGGTGCAGCTTTCCACCCAGTCGCCATCGTTCAAATAGAGCACACCATTTACGGTGCGCATTTCGGCATGGTGGATATGGCCGCACACCACGCCGTCGAAACCGCGCCGGCGGGCATCGTCGGCCAAAGCGGTCTCGAAACGGTCGATCGCTTTCACCGCCTCTTTCACCTGCAGCTTCAGCCAGGCCGAGAGCGACCAATACGGGTAGCCGAGCCGCACGCGGATCTGGTTGAAATAGCGGTTCAGGCCGAGCGCCATGGTGTAAGCCCAGTCGCCCAGCAGGGCCAATGTCTTCGCGTGCCGCACCACGGAGTCGAAGGAGTTGCCATGGGTGATCAGCAGGCGCTTGCCATCGGCGGTGGTGTGTTCGGTCTCCATCTGCAACTTCACGCCGCAGATTTCCGGGCTCAGCGGCACGTATTTGCGCATCACCTCGTCATGATTGCCCGGCACATACACCACATTGGTGCCGGCCCGTGCGGCCCGGAGGATCAGCCGTAGCACCTCGTCGTGATGGTGGTCCCAGAACCAGGAACGGCGCAGCCGCCATCCGTCGATAATGTCGCCGACAAGGTATAGATTTTCGCAGGAGACCGATTTCAGGAAATCGGCCAGGAACTCAGCGCGGCAGCCGCGAGTTCCAAGATGCGTATCTGAAATGAAGATGCTGCGATACGCGGTGGTGGCCATGGCGTGGGATGACACGGTTGCGTTCATGAGTTTGGCAATAGGCTGTGCGCCGTGGCCGAAACCAGTGAAAATTCCATGACGCCTCCAGTGTTTTTTTGAAAAAGGCGTTGTCATTGAAACGTCATTGTAATGACATTGGCAGAGACTCATTTATCGGGCATGGGGGTGGTTTACGGTCGGCTTCAGGGATTCCTTCAATGTTGGTCATTTTCAATCCCATTGCCGGGCGCAGGCGGGCTACGGCTCTGTGGCGCGTGCTCGACCTGCTGGTCGATAACGGCATCAAGGTTGAGGTTGCGGAGACAAAACATGCCGGCCATGCAACGGCGTTGGCCCGCGAGGCCGCGCAGGCAGGTCGCCTTATGGTGGTGGCGGCCGGCGGCGACGGCACCATTGCCGAGGTCGCCAACGGGCTGCTCGGCAGCGAGACCGCGCTCGGCATCATCCCGCTCGGCACTGCCAATGTCCTGGCCAAGGAATACAAGCTGCCGACCACCGCGCGCGGCATTGCCAATGCGCTCGCCTATAAGCGCACCCGGCCGCTCTGGCCGGGCGTGGTAAGGCTGGGCGGGCGCGATCAGGTGTTCGTGCAGATGGTGGGACTCGGTTTCGACGGCGCCGTGGTTCATGGGCTGCAGCCGCTGCTCAAACGCGCCATCGGCCGGGGCGCCTATGTGTGGCAGTCGCTTTGGGAAGTCCGTGGCCTATTCGTTCCCGCGCGTCCGCCTCAGCGTCGATGGTCACGATTACGAGGCGGCCAGCGTCGTCATCAGCAAGGGGCGGCTCTATGGCGGCCCGTATCTGCTGGCGCCCGAAGCGGTGCCGACCGCGCCCGGCTTCCAGGTCGCGCTGTTCGAGAACCCCGGCACCTTTCCGGCCCTGCTCGCGGGTGCCGCCTTGCCGCTGGGGTTGCTGCCGCGCTGCCCGGGCGTGCGGGTGGTCGCCGGCAGCGACATCATTTTCGTTAACAATAACGAGATCATGACGCAGTCGGACGGCGACGCTCTGCCATACACGCCCGCCTCCGTGGTGAACGCGACAAGTCCGATTTCTCTTATCGTTGGGTAGGGAAGGAAGAAGAAAGAGGCCGCTTTTTGGAAAAAAGCGGCGCAAAAACTTTCTGGACTTTGGGCCGGTGGCGTCGAAACCGGCACGGCCTAAATTCATGGGGTCTGGGGCCTTTCGGCCCCAGCGGGGTCAAGGGGCAGAGCCCCTTGCCTAACCCCCAATTGAGCGACCCGGCGATGCGTCAGGCGCCGGTTTGCGGGGCTTGAGGCAGGGCAAGGCGAGGGGAGATAAGGGGGCAGACAAAACGAGGAGTCCCTAAGATGAAAACCCCCATGCGCGTTGCTGTGACCGGTGCTGCCGGCCAGATCGGTTATGCCCTGCTGTTCCGCATCGCCAATGGCGACCTGCTCGGCAAGGACCAGCCCGTCATCCTCAATCTTCTCGATCTGCCGGTGGCGCAAAAGGCGCTGAACGGCGTGATCATGGAACTCAATGACTGCGCCTTCCCGCTGCTGGCCGGCATTGAGCCCACGGACAATCCGAACGTTGCGTTCAAGGACATCGATATCGGCATCCTCGTCGGCTCGCGCCCGCGCGGCCCGGGCATGGAGCGCCGCGACCTGCTGGCGGCCAATGCCGAGATCTTCAAGGTGCAGGGCCGCGCCCTGAACGAGAATGCGAAGCGCGACGTGCGGGTGCTGGTGGTCGGCAACCCGGCCAACACCAATGCCTATATCGCCATGAAGTCCGCCCCGGATCTGCCGAAGAGCGCCTTCACCGCGATGCTGCGCCTGGACCATAACCGCGCCGTGTCGATGCTGGCCGAGAAGGCCAACGTGCCGGTCGCCGGGATCGAGAAGGTCGCCGTCTGGGGCAACCACTCGCCGACCATGTATGCCGATTACCGTTTCGCCACCGTGAACGGCCAGTCGCTCAAGGATAAGATCAACGACGAGGCCTGGTACAAGGACACGTACCTCTCCGCCGTCGGCAAGCGCGGTGCGGCGATCATCGAGGCGCGTGGCCTCTCCTCCGCCGCTTCCGCGGCCAATGCGGCGATCGACCATGTCCGTGACTGGGTGCTCGGCACCAACGGCAAATGGGTGTCGATGGGCCTGCCCTCCGATGGCGATTACGGCGTGCCGGAAGACATCATGTTCGGCGTGCCGGTGACCTGCGAGGGCGGCCAGTATCACCGCGTGAAGGGCCTGGAGATGGACGAATTCTCCAAGAGCCGCATGGCGATCACGCTGAAGGAACTCACCGAGGAACGCGACGCCGTCGCTTCGCTGCTCGGTTAAAGTGTAAGGAAGTAGCCGCTTTTTGAAAAAAGCGGCGCAAAAACTTCTCCTGGTTTGGGCCATGTGGCGTGTCGGACACGGCACGTGGCCCAGAACTAACAAAGTTTTTTCGCCTCTTTTTGTTCACAAAAAGCGGCGCTTTTCTTGCCTGCTTTAGCGCCTTCCGGCGCGGCGTTTGGTTTGCTAACTTGTAATCCGTGCATGAATTCCCTCCCGCTGATATTTGGGCTGCCCGGGCAGGGAATGCATCTGCGCTTTGATGCGCTTTCCGTGATTTTCCTGTCCTGCTTGCTGCCGCAGACGGTGGCCAGCGCGATCGCCGGCATGCGCCGTTCGGTGGCGTTCTGGGTGTTCGTGCTCGGCATGGCGCTGGCCGTGCTGGCGGGCGATGCGTTTCACCCTGATTTTCGGCTTCGAGCTGATGAGTGCTGCCTCCTGGCTGCTGGTGCTGCGCGGCGACCGCGCCCCGGCGCCGCTTTATATCGGCATCGCCATTTTCGCCGCCGCCTGCCTGATCCCGGCGTTGTTCCTGCCCGCTTCGGGCCTCGCTTTCATGCTCGTCCTGCTGGGCGCCGGCGCCAAAGCCGGGCTGGCGCCGCTGCATGGCTGGCTGCCGCGCGCGCATCCGGCGCCGGAGGCCGGCGTTTCGGCGCTGATGTCCGGCGGCATGGTGAAAGTCGCCCTCTATGTCATCCTCCGCTACGGTTTTTTGACTTTCGGCGGCGCCGCCCAGCCCTGGTGGGGGACGGTGCTGATCGCCGTGGGGGCGGCCTCGGTGCTGCTCGGCGCGCTCCGGGCGGTGCTGGAGGTGGAGCTGAAAACCGTGCTCGCCTGTTCCACGGTCGAGCATGTCGGGCTGATCGCGGTGGGGGCGGGAATTGCGCTGCGCGCCAAGGCGATGGGCGATCCCGGTCTGGCCGGCGCTGGCGCTGCAGGGGGCGCTGCTCTGCGCGGTGGCGCATGCGCTCTACAAGCCGCTGCTGTTCCTCGGCGCCGGCGCGGTGAAGCGCGCCACCGGCACCGCCTCGCTGGACTGGCTGGGCGGGCTGATGCGCGGCATGCCCAAGCTCGGCCTGCTGATGCTGGCCGGCGCCTCCGGCCTGGCGGCGGTGCCGCTCGGCCCCGGTTTCGCGCCGGAATTTCTGCTCCTGCATGCGGTTATCGCCGCCGCCGGCACCGGCGGGATTTTCGCCCGCATCGGCTTTACCGCGCTGCTCGGCGTGCTGGGCCTGAGTGCCGCCCTGGCGCTGGCGGCGGCGGTGCGGCTGATCGGCATCGGCTTTCTCGGCCGGCCGCGCACGCTGGCCGCCGCCGCCGCCGAGGATGCGCGGCGCCCGGAACTGCTGGGCATGGGGCTGCTCTGCCGTGCTCTGCGTGCCGGTGGCACTGCTGCCGGGCCTGGTGCTGCTGCGGCCTCGATCCGGCGGTGCGGTTGATGGTGCCGGGCGCAACCCTAGCACCGCTGGCTTACGCGCCCTTGGGGCTGGCGGTGCTGCTGGCGGTTGCCTGGGGGGCAGCCTATTGGCTGCTGCGGCGTTTCGGGGTGCGCGGCACGCGCGAGGTGGCGGCCTGGAATGGCGGGTTCGGCCGTCCGCCGGTCATGGCTGCCGTTCGGTGACCCGGCCACCCAGCCCAGCGCCACCGGCTTTGCCCAGCCGGTGCGCCGTGTGCTGGGCGAGGCTCTACTGCCGCGCGGCGCGGATCCGGCCGATGCGCTGCTATGGCAGACTTTGTTCCGGCTGCAGCTGCGTCTGACGCGCGGCGCGGAATATATCCGCCGCGCCACCATCCGCCAGCGCCTGGCCTTCGTGTTCCTCGCTCTGGTGGCGTTCCTGCTGGCCCTCGGCCTGGAGCAGGGCGGCTGATAGCTACGATCTTGGCCGCTTCCTGCGCGCCGGCTGCTGGTCGCGCACGCCTGCTGCATACTCTGCCTCCTGGTCTTTGCCCTGGCGCCGCTGCTGGCGGGCATCGTGGCCCGGCTGCGGGCGCGGCTGCTCGGGCGGCGCGGTCCGCCGGTCACGCAGCCTTATCGCAACCTCCTGCGGCTGCTGCGCAAGACGGCCTTGGTGCCCGAGACCAGCACCGAATTATACAAAATCTGGCCGTTCGCCGCCTGTGCCGCCATGGCCGGGGCGGCGATGCTGGTGCCGGGTTTCGCCACCGGAATGCTCACCGCGCCGCTTGCCGATTTCATCACGCTTATCGGCCTGCTCTCGCTGGCAAAGGCCGCCACGCTGCTGGGCGGGCTGGAATCCGGGTTCGGCTTCGGCGGCGCCGCGGCGGCGCGCGAGCTGCTGTTCTCAATATTCGCCGAGGCGGCGCTGCTGGTGGTGCTGATCAGCTTTCGTGCTGCTCGCCCACGCCTTCAACATCAACGACATCGCCTCGGCCTTCGCCACGGGCGATGTCGGCATCTCCATCTCGCTCGGCTTCGCGCTCGTGGCCATGCTTGCCGTGGCGCTCACCGAAACCGGGCGCATCCCCGTCGACAATCCGGCCGGGCATCTTGAAGTCGCCATGGTGCATGAGGCGCTGCTGCTGGAATATTCCGGCCGGTTTCTCGCTCTGTTCGAATATGCCGCGATGCTGCGGCTGATGGTGTGGATGAGCCTCATCGCCACGGTCTTCTTCCCCTTCTTCATGGCGCGTGCGGGCGATCTGCTCACCTGGCCGCTCGGGCTGGCTTTGTGGGGCGCCAAACTCGCGGTGATGGCGGTGGCTTTGCCGGTGTTCGAGGTTTCCATGGCGAAGATGCGCGTGTTCCGCGTGCCGGAATTCCTCGGTGTCGCGATCCTGCTCGGCGTGCTGGCCGGCGTGTTCCTGTTCGTCGCGGCAAGGATCGGCGCATGAGCCTGAGTTTTTCGCTGGCGCATATGATGGGCGGGCTGATGCTGCTCTGCGCCTTCGCGCTGCTTTCGCAGCGGCGCCTCGCCGCGATGATCACGCTCTACCAGGCCGAGGCCTTCACCCTCACCGCCGCTGCCTTGTGGCAGGGCTATGCGCAGCATTCGTTCGATCTGTTGCGCCACGGCGGTCATCACGCTGGCGATCAAGGCGGTGGCCCTGCCGATCGGCCTGCGGCACATGGTGCGGCGCTTCAACCTGACCCGCGCGGTGGAGAATGTGATGCCGGTCAGCCTGTCGATGATGCTGGGCCTCGCCTTGATCGGCATTGCCGTGCTGGTGGTGCTGCCGACCACGCTCAACGAAATGTCGCTCACGCGCGAGGATCTGGCCATTTCCCTGTCCGTGGTGCTGCTCGGGCTTCCTGCTCATGACAATGCGGCGCAACGCGGTGGCGCAGGTGATCGGTTTTCTCTCCACCGAGAACGGGCTGGTGCTCGCCGCCACCGGGATGCCGGGCATGCCGTTCGTTGCGGAATTCTCCGTGGCCCTTCTGGTGCTGCTGGCTTTTCTCGTGGCCGGCTTGTTCCTGTTCCGCCTGCGCGAGCATTTCGACACGCTCGACCTCGCCGGCATCGAGGACATAGAGAGGCGCGGAAGATGAATTTTGCCCTGGCCGCTGCGCTTGCTGCCGCTCTTCGCCGCTCTGCCGCTGGGGTTTTTCGGCACGCCGAAGCAGGGGGCGATGGCGAATCTGCTGTTGTGCGGCGTGACATTTCTGCTCACGCTCGGCGTGTTCGTCGATCCAGGCGCCGGGCTGGTGCATGCTGACAGGCTCGGCATGTTGTTCGGCGTGCTCACCGGCTTTGTCGGGCTGACCACCGCTTGCGCCAATCTCGGTTTCGTCGCGGCGAGCCTCGAGGCGCTGAGCCTGGAGCGCTGGCGGCTCTATCACGCAATGTTCCAGGTGATGCTGGGCGCCTGCCTGCTCGGGCTTTATGCGGATAATCTCGGCCTGCTCTGGGTGGCGCTGGAAGGGGCGACCATTGCCGGCACGGTGGCGGTGAGCCTGCCGCGCAGCGCCAGCGCGCTGGAGGCGGCGTGGAAATATTTCATTCTCGGCGGTGTCGGCATCGCGCTCGCTCTGTTCGGCACGATGCTGACCTATCTCGCCGCGCAGCCGGCTTTGGGGCCGGGCCTTGCCGCCATGAGCTTTGCAGCACTCGCCGCCCAAGGCGGGGCGCTGAACGGCACGCTGCTCACTTTGGCTTTCGTGTTCCTGCTGTTCGGCTATGGCACCAAGGCGGCTTTGGTGCCGCTGCATGGCTGGTTGCCGGACGCCTATGCCGAAGGCCCGGCGCCGGTCACCACGGCGATGAGCGGCCTCACGCTCAATGTCGCGCTGCTCGCCATCCTGCGGTTTCGCCATGTGCTGCACGAGAATTTTGTCTCCGGCGGCGGGGCGATGGCGCCGGGGCCGTTCCTGCTCACGCTGGGGCTTGCCTCCCTGCTGCTCACCGCTTTTTCGCTGCCGCGGCGGCGCGATGCGCGGCGGTTTTTCGGCTTTTCCTCGATCGAGCATTCCGGCCTCGCGGCTTTCGCCTTCGGGATTGGCGGCGCGGTGGCGATATTCGGCGGGCTGCTGCACATGGCGCTGCATACGCTGATCAAATCGGCTCTGTTCCAGGCGCTGATCCGCGCCGCCGCGGCGCGCGGCTCGGCCGCCCCCGGCCATTACGCCTTCGCCCATCTGCGCGGCCTGGCGGGCGGGCAGAAATATCTCGGCTGGGCACTGGCAGCGGCGATGTTCGCGCTCACCGGCATGCCGCCTTCCGGCCTGTTCGCCAGCGAGTTCATCATTGTCAGCCAGACCATCCAGCGTGACCCGCTGCTCTCCTTGCCGCTGGGGCTGGGGATGGTGCTGTGCGCCGTGCCGATCCTGCGCCATCTCGGCCCGCTGCTGTTCGCCGCACCGCCAAAGGCCGCGCCGGTACAGGCCAGGGCCGAGACCGGGCTCGTGGCTTTGCATCTGCTGCTGGCCTTCGGGCTGGCCTTCGCCATGCCGCTGATGCTGTTCCATCTTCTCTTCAGCGTCGCGGCGGGGCTGCAATGATCGTTTGTACGGAAACGGAATGGCTGGCCCATGAGGGGAAGTTCGTCGCGCTCTGGACGGATGCGAACCATGCCTATGCCTTGTATCAGCCGGGCACGCTGCTCGCCGTTCCGCTGGTGGAAAACGCCTATCCGGCGTTGCGGCATCCCGGTGCCGCATGGTTTCAGCGTCTGGCGCATGACATCAGCGGCGCCATAGCGACCGGTGCTGCCGATACAAGCCCGGCGATCGCGCAGTTTCGCGCGCCGGACGGCACCGCCCCCTGGCCGGATTTTCCCGCGCCGGAAGGCGAGGGGGCGCATGCGGTTTCGGTCGGGCCGGTGCATGCGGCGATCATCGAGCCCGCGCATTTCCGCTTCACCCTGCGCGGCGAGCAGGTGCTGAAACTGCAGACCCGTTTCGGTTACGCGCATAAAGGCACGCTGGGGTTGATGCGCGGCAAATCGCCGCGCCTCGCCGCACGCTTCGCCGCGCGGATTTCCGGGGACGCCACAGTCGCCCATAGCCTGAGCTACGCCCGTGCCGCCGAAACGGCGCTGGCGGTAACCCCGCCCCGCCGTGCCACGCATCTGCGCGCGGTGATGGCCGAGATCGAGCGCCTCGCCAATCATGCCGGCGATATCGGCGCCATCGCCGGCGATGTCGGTTTTGCCTTTCTCGATGCCCGCTTCGCCTGGCACCGCGAATCCTTCTGCGCCGCCGCCCATGCCGCCTTCGGCCACCGGCTGATGATGGACATGGTGGTCCCCGGCGGCGTGGCTGCGGATCTGCGCGCCAAGGGCGAGGCGGCGATCCTCTCCGCGCTGGACGCGCTGGAAGCTGAGCTGCCCAGCCTGACACGGGTGTTCGAGGATTATGCCAGCCTGCAGGACCGGCTGATCGGCACCGGCATCATCCCGGTGGAACTTGCCGCCGCCTACGCCGCCGGCGGCCATGTCGGCCGTGCCTCGGGCCAGGATCATGATGCCAGGCTGACACCGGGTTATCCGCCCTACGAGCCGCTTGATCTTAAGGTGCCGGTGGAAACGGATGGCGACGTCGCCGCACGCGTGCGCATCCGGCTCGCCGAAATCACCGAGAGCATCCGCATCGTCCGCGCCTTGCTGGCGAGCCTGCCGGGCGACGGGCTGACCGTCACTTTGCCGGCCGGCAGCGGGCTCGGCGCCGGCATCGGCGTCGCGGAGAGTTTTCGTGGCGCGGTCTGGACCTGGTTGCGGCTGGAGAACGGCGCCATCGCCGACCTGTTCATCGCCGATCCCAGCACGCTGCACTGGCCGCTTCTGGAACAGTGCCGTCACCACCAGCATCTTTGCGGACTTCCCGGTGATCAACAAATCCGTCAACGGCTCCTATTCGGGAGTGGACCTGTAATGGTGTGGAAAACAATCGCCCGGCATTTGCTGCTGCGCCACGCCGCTCCCCGTAACGCCGATCCCGCTATAGCGGCCTCGTTACGCCAGCGCCTCGCCGCCGCCTCAGTGCAAAAACTCGGCCGCAGCCTCGCCATCCGCCACGTGCCCGCCGGCAGCTGCAACGCTTGCGAGCTGGAACTGCGGGCGACACAGAACCTCATCTACGACCTCACCCAATACGGCCTCACTTTCACCGCGAGCCCGCGCCATGCCGACGTGCTGCTGATCACCGGCGTCGCCGGGCGCAACATGGCCGAGGCCGTGCGCCAAACCCGCGAGGCCATGCCCGACCCGGTCTTCGTCGTCGCCGTGGGCGACTGCGCGGTCGATGGCGGCGTGTTCAAAGGCTCCCCCGCCATCCTCGGCGGCGTGGACGCACTCCTGCCCGTGGATCTCGTGATCTCCGGCTGCCCGCCGACGCCGGGACAGATCGTGGATGGGTTGCTGGCTCTGTTAGAGGCGCATGAGGCTGGAGAAGAAGGAAGGGAAGGCAAGGGGCTCTGCCCCTTGACCCCGCTGGGGCCTGAGGCCCCAGCCCCCCGTTAGTGGGGCAGTTTGAATTCCTGCTTCCGACCGATCCCGGTCATTCGGCCTAGCTCGCGCGAACATTCGATGCCGTGGGCCGTTCCACCCAAAGTCCTCAGCGCAAATCAACACTGTGCCGTAGAGCTCACTCTCGAGAGTTCCTTTGCAGTTGCTGCCAGATTTCGTCATCACGCCCGTAGAAATCAGAGCGAAACTGCAATGTTCCAGCGATATCCAAAAACGCCGTTTGATAGACAACGAATACGGGCACGGGGACTGGAAGGTTGCGTTCGGTGGTGCTGCCCTGTGCGATTTCTTGGTTGACCGTACTGAGAGGTTGTTGCAGGAGCAGGCTCGCAAGTTCGCTTGGGTCCTGTACGCGGATGCATCCGTGGCTGATGCGGCGGTCGGCGAGGTTGAAGATGTCTCTGTCAGGCGTATCGTGCAGATAGACGTCGAACCGGTTCGGCATGTCGAACATGATCAATCCGAGCCCTGTGTTGGGTCCCGGCAGTTGCTCTGCCTCGCCATCCGCTAGCATGATCATGTCATTCTTCTTCAGGTAATCCGAGTCGCGGCTGATCTGCGGCAGGATTTCCCTTTCAACGATGTCCTTTGGGATGACCCAAGGCGGGTTGAAAAAACTTGATTTGATTGTGGCATGAAACTCAGGAGTTTGATTGCGCTCGACATCTTGGCCAACCACAACCCGCGTAGAGAAAACCGGCTCGTCGGCGCGGTAGAATACCAGCCGCTCGTCGGCAACGTTGACCCAGACGCGCTCCATCGGCATTGGTCGCGGCAGCCAGCGTGCGCGTTCGAGGTTAACTTCGATCTCGCGTAAGCGTCCTGTCGCGGCTTTATCGCCGGCCGCGGCACCCGCACGATTTGTTTCCAAGGCGCTGCGCAGTGCCACATAGGTCGGTGTCGCCGGTGCCAGCGCCTCGATGGCTGCCCCCGGATCGGGGCTGCCGATGGCAACATCGAGCGCGGCAGCCACATCGATTGGCCCGGGTGTCAGAGTTTGGTTGGGTCCTCGAAGCTTAACGGGCACGGCGCCGTGGGCGAGCGCAGTTGCATAGGACAAGAAAGCATCCGACAGCAGCAATTCGCGATCGAGCGGCGGCAATGCTGCGCTGCGTTGCACGAGATCGGCGTGAAACAGGCCAGGGTTGAGCCCCTGATCGCCGGCACGCAACACGGCATCCACGAGCGAGTTCGCCTGCGCTTGCCGGGTGGTCCATACCAGTTGGAAGCCGTGGCGTGCATAGAAGCGCCGAAGCAGCACAGCATCCAGCGGTTCACCAGCGACGGTTAATTCAGACGCATTGTCGATCCGGTTGCCGAGGTCCGAATTGGCATGCAGCGCCGGCATGGAGACCGGATCGGGCGGATCCGCACCGCAACCGGCAAGTGTAGCGGTGGCTGAGAGAGCGAGCGCACCGCCTATAATTGCATCACGACGGGAGAGTTGAGCCAGAGTGGGACTCAATGGCTTTTGAGGGGCAAATGTTAATCTGTTCCACGGCTTGCGCACGAGTGCCCCCTTGATTATCGCCGAATCACACAAATATCTTTACGGTTCAGCAATAATCTCCCTTAAATTCTGCCGTGTCCACGCGAAATTCAATATGAGGAGGTACCGGATGTTCAACAGTTCCGTGTCAGCGACCCGTTACCAACTGATCCGAGGTGTCGCAATACTTGCCGTCGTGGCGCCCATCGCGCTCCTTTCCGCATGTTCCTCTCAGCCGAAACCGCAGCCGGAGCCTGAGGCTGTCCAGCCGCCTCCGGCCCCAGCTCCGGCTCCCGCTCCAGCGCCGACGCCGCCGCCAGCGCGCGGCTAGGCTGTAGGGCGCGACAAAACGCGCAAAAGCGGCAAGCGCCGCGGATACGAGACGCGGCCCAGCTTGTGCGGCAGATCAGGCCAGTCGAGCGTGGAAGTGAAACCGGCGCACATCCTCGCTCGTCGCGCTGCCCGGCGAACGCCCGGACCGGCCGTAGGCCGGATGTCTGGTTTCCCATCGGGACGCGAGAAACAGGACGGTCCGAAATCCCATCCTACCGGTTTGGTGAAGCGCCGTTGGCACGCGGGCTCTGACCGGTGCTGGCCGGATAGCGGCCGTTCAAGTTCCGCTTTCGTAACGTCATGGTTTGTCCCCATACCGGCGTTATTTCCCGTAGCGGGAAAACGCCCCCAGCAAAAACTTCAAGGGTTCTAAGGGCTGAGCCCTTAGCGGGGTCCCAAGGGGCAGCGCCCCTTGGCCTTACTTCCCTACTCAGCCGCCATCCGATCCGGCTCCACCATCTGCACCGCGCGGGACAGGTCCACGGAGAGCAGGCGGGAGATGCCGCGTTCCTGCATGGTCACGCCGTAGAGTCGGTCCATGCGGGCCATGGTGAGATGGTGGTGGGTGACGACCAGGAAGCGTGTGCCGGTGTCGCGGACCATGTCTTCCAGCAGGGTGCAGAAGCGTTCCACGTTGGCGTCGTCGAGCGGCGCGTCCACCTCGTCCAGCACCGAGATCGGCGCGGGGTTGCATTTGAACACCGCGAAGATGAGGGAGAGGGCGGTGAGCGCCTGTTCGCCGCCGGAGAGCAGCGAGAGCGTGCTGAGTTTTTTGCCCGGCGGCTGGGCGTAGATTTCCAGACCGGCTTCGAGCGGATCGTCGGAGCCGACCATGCCCCAGATGCGCCTTGCCGCCGCCGAACATGCGGGTGAACAGGGTCTGGAAATGCTCGTCCACCTGCTTGAACACGGCGGTGAGGCGTTCGCGCCCTTCGCGGTTCAGGTGGCCGATGGAGCCGCGCAATTTGGCGATGGCGGTGGTGATTTCGGCGCGTTCGCGGTCGATGGTGGCGATCGCCTCTTCGGCCTCGCCGGCCTCGATTTCGGCGCGCAGATTGACCGGGCCCATTTCCTCGCGTTCGCGGGTCAGGCGTTCGAAGCGGCGCTTGGCTTTCTCTTCCGAGTCGGGCGAGAGGTCGGCCGGCAGTTCCGGCAAAGTGGGATTCACGCCGAGCCGTTCCAGGATGCGTTCGGCGACCGTGCCCCAGGCATGGTTGGCGGCGGTGATGTTGCCTTCCTCGCGGGCGCGGGCTTCGCGCGCGCTGCTCATGTCGCTTTCGGCCTTGCGGGCGGCGCGGGCGGCGGCTTCGGTCTCGGCCTGCGCCTTGTTCAGGGTTTCGGCGGCGCGGCGGTGCGCGGCCTCGGCGGCGGCCAGATTGTCCTTGGCTTCCTGCCGGGCGCGGGCGGCTTCGTTGGGGGCGGCTTCCAGGGCGGCGATGGCGCTTTGCGCTTCCTCGTGCCGGGCGGCGAGGTCGGAGAGGCGGTCGCCGGCAGTCATGGCCGCGTTCGTGCCAGTCGCCCATTTCCCGGCTCAGCGTTTCCAGCCGGCGGGTGCGCGCGGCCTCGGCGCTGCGCAGCGATTTCGAGCTTCGTCCGCGCCGCGGATTCGGCTTGGCGGGCGGCGGTCAAAGCAACGCGGGCCTGGTCCACCTTGGCGCGCGCCGCCTGTGCGTCGGGCAGTTGCGCGGCATTGGCCTGCACGGCGGCGAGGGCGGCTTCGGCCTCCTTGGCCTCGGCTTTCCAGCTGGTTGCGCTGGGCCTGCGCCTGGGCGTGGCGGGCGGCGAGGCGTTCGGCCTCGGCGGTCAGGCGGATCGCCTCGTTGCGGGCGCGGTCGAAACGCTGTTCGCCGGCGCGGCGCGCCTCGCGGGCGGCGGTTTCGCCGGCGCGGGCCTCGCGCTCGGCCTGCTCGGCCTGCTGGCGCGCGGCGCGCACCTCTTCGGCGCGCTGCCGCGCGCCGCTGCGTTCGCGTTCCAGCACGGTCAGGCGGTTGCGCTGCGCCAGCCGCACCGCGGCCTCGGATTTGGCGCCGGCGCGCACGGTGTAGCCGTCCCAACGCCACACCGCGCCCTCGCGCGAGACCAGGATCTGCCCCGGCGTGAGGCTGGCCTGATGCGCGTCGCCATCAGCGCCTTCGGGGAGGAGCAGGATATGCGACAGAGCGCGGGTCAGCGCCGCCGGGCCGGTGACGATCTGCGCGAAGGATTTGAGCGGCGCCGCGGGCGAGCTCGAGATCCGGCAGCTGGCGCCAGTGGCGGGAGGCACTCGTCGTCGGCGGAGGCGGAAAGCTCCTCGCGCAAGGCGGCGCCGAGCGCGGTTTCCAGCCCGTCCGGCACCTGCAGCTCGTCCAGCACCGGCGTGCCTTCGCGGCCGAATTTCTGCGCCAGGATCGCGGCCAGCGCGTCATATTCCGCATTGCTCTTGGTCGCGGCGGCTTCCGCCTCGGCGGCCTGGGCGCGGGATTGGGCGAGCCCGGCCTCGGCCTGGGCGCGGGCGGCTTCGGCGGCGGTCACCGCCTCGCGGGCGGCCTGCAAGGCGGCCTCGGCGGCGGCGCGCTCGGCCTCGGCGGCGGCGACGCGCTCGGGCGGGATCAGCGTCGCGGCGATCTTCTGGTATTCGGCTTCGGCCTCGGCGAAACGCTGGGTGGCGCGGCGGGCGCGCTGCTCGGCCTCGGCCAGAGCGCGGCGCGCGGCTTCCGACTCGGCGGCGATGCGCGCGGCTTCCTCGGTGGCGCGGGTGGCCTCGGCTTCGGCGCCGCGCACCGCCTCCAACGCGGCTTTTTCGGCGGCTATCGGCTTCCGCCAGGGCGGCCGGCACGGCTTCCTGCTCCTGCGTCAGCCGCGCCTGTTCCTCTTCCAGGCGCGTGCGCGCGGCGGTGGCGTCGGCGACGAGTTTTTGCGCGTGGCCATGATCGCGGGTCAGGGCGTCGAGGCGCGCGCGGGCCTCGTTCAGCGCGGCGCGGGCGCGGTTTTCCACCTCGGCGGATTGCTCGCTGGCGATGCGCGCCCGCTCCAGGGCGGTGCGGGCGACGGCTTCCTCCTCGCGCAAGGCGGGCAAAGCGGTTTCGGTTTCGGTGGCGCGGGCGGTGGCCAGCTCGGCGGCGGCGGCGGCGGCGGCCACCAGCGACTTCGGCGGCGGCGAAAGCGGCCTGCGCCTTTTCCCGCGCGGCGACGGCGAGCGCCTGCTGGATCGCCAGCAGTTCGGTCTCGGCGGCGCGGATATTGCCGGAAAGATTGCGATAGCGGCTGGCCTGGCGCGCCTGGCGCTTCAGCTCAGCCAGCCGTGCCTCGATCTGGCCTTTCAGATCGTCGGCGCGGGTCAGGTTCTGCTCGGCCTGCTTGAGCTTCAGCTCGGCTTCGTGGCGGCGGGCATGCAGGCCGGTGATGCCGGCGGCCTCTTCGAGCAGAGCGCGGCGCTCATCCGGGCGGGCGTTCACCAGCGCGCCGACTCGGCCCTGGCTCACCATCGCCGAGGCGCGGGCGCCGGAGGCGAGATCGGCGAACAGCGTCTGCACGTCGCGGGCGCGCGCTTCCTTGCCGTTCACCCGGTAGGTGCTGCCCTCGCCGCGTTCGATTTTCCGGGAAATTTCCAGGTCCGGCGCTTCATGGAAGGGCGGCGGGGCGAGCCCGGCGGTTTCTTCCAGCGTCAGCGTCACTTCCGCGAGGTTGCGCGAGGACCGGCCGGCGGTGCCGGCGAAAATCACATCCTCCATCTCGGCGCCGCGCATCTGCCGGGCATTGGATTCGCCCATGGCCCAGCGCAGCGCCTCGATGACGTTCGATTTGCCGCACCCGTTCGGCCCCACCACTCCGGTCAGTCCAGGCAGAATTTCCACAGTGGTCGCATCGGCGAAGCTCTTGAAGCCGGCGATGCGCAGTCGGGCAAAACGGGCGGGCAATCCTGTCTCCTTACGAGGCCGGTTCACTGCGGCGAGGAAATCGGGATATTCCATGGCGCCGGGCATGATCTTGCCGTTGATGATGAAGGTCGGCGTGGCGTTGATGTTGTACTGCTTCTCCGCGCCTTCTCCTCGTTCAGGATGAAGGCGCGCAGCTTGGTGTCGGCGAGGGCGGCGTTGTAGGTGGCCTGGTCCATGCCGGCGAGGGCGGCGTATTTGTAGATGCTCTGCTTATAGTTCACGCCCGGCGCGAACGCCCAGTCATTCTGGCTGGCGAACAGCGCCTCGATGAACGGGTAGTACTGGTTGGCGGGCAGATAGCGCGCCACCTGGGCGGCCATCAGGGCGACGTCGTCCAGCGGGAAATCCCGATAAATGATCTGCAGCTTGCCGGTGTCGACCAGGTTCGGCTTCACCTGGGGCATCGTCATTGTGCCGAAATACGCGCAATGCGTGCAAGTAAGGGAGAAATATTCAATGGCCTTCACCGGCGCGTTGGGCGAGCCGATCGAGCGCTCGCTGAATGGCGTGGACGCGCTCGAAGCGTCGCTCGTGGCGGCGAAAGCAGAGGGGGCGAAAATGCTCGCGCCCACAAGGGATAGCATGGAACGGCGGTATAAACGCATAATTACCTCTAAATGTAGTGTAATCGAATTTTCTCGGCCGCGTCGACCCGTAAAATTATGACCGACTTTTCATACCGCGGTACAGTGCCGCCAGCGCTTCGCCAAGAGGCCCGTCGGGAAGATCCGCAGGCGGTTCAATCGCGGCTGGCGCGAGTTGGGCAGGACGCGGCGCCGTGATGCTGGGCGTTTGCTGCTGGAAACGCAATCGCTCCACCAGCCTCTGCCCGAGGGCGAGGTTGAGGCGTTCGATGATGATCGCCTCGGCCATCTGCAGTTCCATCGCGGTCGGGCCTGTGCAGCCGAGGGTGAGCGTGCCGCCCGCGAACTTCAACGGCGTGGCCCGGGCATAGAGTTCCGGCCCGGCGAGTTGGCGCCAGTCGGCCAGCAGTTGCGCCGCCGCCGGGGCGCGTTTGCGAAAGACCGGACGCACCACCGGCGCCAGCAGGGCAGCGATGCCACGTGGAGCGTAGTTGCGCGGCGCCTCGGGCATCGGCACATCCTGTTTGCGTGAAACCCGCTTCTTCTCCATCTCCGATGCCACCGGCCACAAAACTCCTGTCCTGGTACGCCGCCCACCGGCGGCACTTGCCCTGGCGCTCGCCGCCGGGAAGTTCAGCCGACCCCTACCATGTCTGGCTCTCAGAGATCATGCTGCAGCAGACCGTGGTCGCTACGGTGATCCCTTACTACGAGAAATTTCTCGCCGCCTATCCCGCCATCGAGCAGCTCGGCGCGGCGCCGCTCGATGAGGTGCTGGGGATGTGGGCCGGGCTTGGCTATTACGCGCGGGCCCGCAATCTGCATGCCTGCGCCAAGGCGGTGGCGGCGCTGGGCGGATTTCCCCGGACCATCGAGGGGCTGCGCGCGCTGCCCGGCATCGGCCCTTATACGGCCAATGCGGTCGGGGCGATTGCCTTTGGCCTGCCGGCTTTGCCGGTGGATGGGAATATCGAGCGGGTGGCGGCGCGGATTTTCCATATCGAGGCGCCCTTGCCGGCGGCGAAGCCGGCCATCGCCGTCGGCGGCCACGCAGCTGATGAATGACAAGGCCGCGCGCGCCGCACCGGGGGATTTCGCGCAGGCTTTGTTCGATCTCGGCGCGACGATCTGCACGCCGCGCAGCCCGGCCTGCGGCATCTGCCCCTGGCTCGGCCATTGTGCCGCGCATGCAGGCGGGATTGCCGCGGACCTCCCGCGCCGGGCCAAAAAACCGGCCAGGCCGCGCCGCACCGGCATCGCCTATGTGCTGCTGGATGCGGCCGATGAAGTGTTCCTGATCCGCCGGCCGCCGCGCGGGCTGCTGGGCGGCATGCTCGCCTTGCCCGAGGCGCCGCCGGTGGAGGCGGAGTGGCGCGAGGCCGGGGCGATCGAACATGTGTTCACCCATTTCGCCCTGACGCTGAGTGTGCGGGTGGCGCGCGAAACACTCCCGGCCGGGGCGCTGAGCGCCCCAGCGGCGACGGCGCCGTTACCGTCCGTTATGCGCAAAGCGCTTGACGCTGGCCGTCGGGCGCTGGACGATGCCGCATGATGTTGACCGATCCGCATGACGGCCTGCTGGCTATCGACACCCATGTCGACATTCCCTGGCCGCACGGGCCGAGCCCGTTCGAGAACGGCGCGCGCTGCGTCGACCTGCCGAAACTGCGTGCCGGGCGCGTCGCGGCCGTGTGCTTCGCCGCCTATGTGCCGCAGGGGCCGCGCGATCAGGCCGGGCATGAAGCCGCCATCGAAAGAGCCAGCGCCATGCTGGACGCGATCGAGGCGATGGCCCCGAAGGACGGTTCCGGCGGCGTTATGGCCACCAGTGCCGACGCGGTGGAGCAAGCCTTCGCGGCCAAAAAGATCGCCATCATCCCGGCGATTGAAAACGGCTACGCGCTCGGCACCGATCTAAGCCAGCTCGAGGCCTTTGCCCGGCGCGGCATACGCTACATCACGCTGACCCATAACGGCCATAACGAGATCGCCGATGCCGCGATTCCGCGGCGGGACCTGAACGATGCCGACGCCGAACATGGCGGGCTCTCGGCCTTCGGCCGCGAGGTGGTCGCGCGCATGAACCAGCTCGGCATTCTCGTCGACGTCTCCCATGCGGCGAAATCCACCATGATGCAGGCGGCGGCATGTTCCACCGCGCCGATCCTCGCCACCCATTCCTGCATGCGCGCTCTGTGCGACCACCCGCGCAATCTCGATGACGAACAGCTCGACATGCTGAAGGCAACCGGCGGCCTCGCGCAGATCACCATCGTTTCCGGCTTTCTGCGGCTAAAGGCGCGGGCCTCCGATCTCACCGTCGCGGACATCGCCGACCATGTCGATTACGCGGTCAACCGCATGGGCATCGACCATGTCGGCATCGGCACCGATTTCGACGGCGGGGGCGGCGTGCACGGCTTCATGAACGCCGCCCAGGCGCCGCATCTGACCGCGGAACTGGCCAAGCGCGGCTACGATAAGGAAAGCCTGCAGAAAATCTGGGGCGGGAATTTCCTGCGCCTGCTGCGCCAGGCGGAGGTCGTGCGGGCTCGGGGGTGAGGCAAGGAAGGGCTTCTTTTTTGAAAAAAAGAAGCAAAAAATTTTCTTGAAACTGGGCCGGTGGCGTTGGAACCAGCACGGCCCAGTTTAAAAAAGTTTTTGCGCCACTTTTTTCAAAAAGCGGCTACTTTCTTGCGTCCTTGGGCCGGTACGACGGCCTGAGCGGGCGTACCGGCGAGGCCGGGATCGACGAACAGGCGGCCGTGATAGGCGCCGGCCAGGGTGCGGGTTGCGACGGTGGCCCAGAGCAAAGCGAGTGCGATGGACAGGCCGGTGGCGAGGGTGGTGAACGCGCCCATGCCGGTTTGTGCGCCGAGTTGGAATGTTGCCAGGGTGAAGACGCCGAGCGGGAAGGTAAAACCCCACCAGCCCAGATTGAAAGGCAGGCCGCCGCGCAGATAGGTGAGGGTGGTGGCCACTGCCATGATGAGCCACCAGGCGCCATAGGCCCAGAAGATGAGTCCGCCGATCAGGCCGATACCGTGCGCGACTGTACCGATTTCGCCCATACCGACCTTCGCCGAGGATGGCGGGCGCGTCGTGGCCGAGGACCAGGAGGCCGAGCGCGCCGGTGCCGAGCGGGCCGAGCGCCAGCCAGGTGGTGACCGCGGCGTCGCGTTTCGGCAGCTTATGCAGTGCCAGGCGCAGGAACAGTATGGCCAGGATGCTGAGGGCGAGCGGCACGGAGAGGGCCCAGAGCAGGTAGGAGGCGAACAGCATGTGCGCGGCGGCGAGGCTGTCCGCGACATGCGGCGCCAGCAGGCCGCCGCTGGCCGCCGCCACCTCGCAGGCCACGAACGGCAGCAGCCACAGGCCGGTCATGCCTTCCATGTTGTGCGTCTGGCGGGTGAACATCATGAACGGCACGAGCAGGCCGATGCCGACGGCGAGGATGGCGTCGACATACCAAAGGGCTTGCGCGACCGTCACGGCGGCGGCGCCATAGCGGGCGATGCCGAAGGCCAGATAGCCGTTGACGATGGTGGCCAGGCCCATCGGGATGGCGCCAAGCGCCATCGGCGTGGCGGCATGGGCGAGGGTCTTGGCCGAGGCCTGAGGGTAAAGCAGCCAGCGCGCGACATAGAGCAGGGATAGCGTGGCAAACAGCACGACATTGGCCTGCCAGAGCATGGAAGCGGCGTGCGTGCAGGCCGGGCAGCGGTACCGGAAACTGGTTGAGCACAAGGGCGGTGGCGCCGGTCCCCATGGTCGCGGTGAACCAGTTCGGGGTGAACTGGCGGATGATCTCCCGCGGGTGCTCGTGATGGCTGAAGGGTTTGGGGAAGCGGAACATGGGAACCTCCTTGACTGGGAGGAACATAGGACCGGCTTAGATATTAATTAAACGGATTGTATCGGTTGAATTGATCTGAGTTTTAGGT
The DNA here is from genome assembly GCA_963798115.1 of uncultured Pseudomonadota bacterium. Classification (GTDB taxonomy): domain Bacteria; phylum Pseudomonadota; class Alphaproteobacteria; order Acetobacterales; family Acetobacteraceae; genus Acidocella. The sequence goes on along the minus strand of CAWCRT010000006.1, from coordinate 55,543 downwards.
TGGTTGAGCGAGGAAAGTAAGTGGCCGCTTTTTGAAAAAAGCGGCGCGAAAACTTTCTGGAAACTTGGCCACAGGTGTTTTCACCAGCACGGCCCAGTTTAAAAAAGTTTTTTGCTTCTTTTTTTTAAAAAAGAAGCGCTTCCTTACTGTTTTCCCTCAACGTTTCCGATTTGGGCTGAGCATGAATTCGGCGAGCGCGCCGGCGATGAGAGAGAGAAGCAGGGCCTTTTTCGGCCCCCGTAACAATAGCAGTTGCGTCGCCAGCCCGCTCATGGTCCGCAGCTCGCTCAGCAGGCCCGGGCGCCGTTTCATCCGGCGCATGATTACGCTACCGGCCAAGGAGAGACACGCCGCCACGGCCAGGAGCGCCAGCCCGGTGATTGCCGCCGCCGCCGCCGCGCCCAGATGCGGTGCCAGCCAGAGATAGAACGCCACGACGAAACACAGGCTCGCCGCGAGCGCCATGCCCAGCACGCCAAGCGCCAGGCATATCCCGGCCACTGCCGATTTGATCACGCTGCGGAACCGTCCGCAGCGCCACAAGCAGTGGGCCGGACCCGGCCGGTTTCAGCGTCGCGCAGGGACCGGCCCGAAAGCGGGCGCTGCGCTGTCATTGCCGCATGATGCCCCGGGCGGACCGGCGCAAAAGCTTGCGCCGCGACGACGCCGACGCCGAACGCCACCGCCATGCTGGCGAAGGGCCGCGCTTCGATTTCATGCTCGAGCCTGTCCACGGCATCCTTGCCGGTGCCTTTCAGCCGCCCGGCCAGATGTTCGAATTCCGCTTCCAATGTGCCGATCCGCGAAGAGAGATTGCCGCCGCCGTCCAGGTAGGCGCTCATCTGCGCCAGGGCGTCGGAGGCATTCTGCCCCAGCCTGCCGCCGAGTTCGTCACGAAAGCGGTTGAATTCCTGCTTAAGCTGCTCAAAATCGAGGGTATCGGAGTCGAGAGGGCTGGTGCGCATCGTTGGATCCTCCTGAAGCTGGATTTCGTATGGAGGATGGGGGTTTTCAACGTCCGCACCGCAAATTTGCTGGAGGTCGCGGGGCGTGGAATCTGGACCGCTTGCATGGCGCGGAACGGGATGGCATTGCCCGTAATTCATGGAGCGCTTCCCAAAACGCCCCCTGCTGGGGGTGGGTCTGGCTATGATGGTCGCTGCTGCTGCGCCGGCCTATGCGCAGCCGTTCCTGTTTGCCGGTGCGCCGGCCTCGCTCGCCCCTCTGGTGCGGGCGGTGGCGCCCGCCGTGGTGGGGATTGAAGTGACCGAGACGCCGGGCGCCGTCAGCACCGAGGTCCCGGCACCGGGGCGGGCAGGCGCGATGCGGACCGAGCCGGTCGCCGAGGCCGCAGGCTCCGGCTTCATTGTCAGCCGTGACGGGTTCATCGTTACCAACGATCATGTCGTGAAGGGCGCGGCGAAGCTCGTCGTGACGCTGAACGATGGGGAGCGTTTTCCCGGACGGGTGGTCGCGGCGGATGATCTTACCGACATTGCCATCGTGCGAATCGACGCGCACCGGCCTTTGCCGGTGGCGCGCTGGGGCGATTCCGCCAAGACCGAGGTGGGGGACTGGGTGCTGGCCGCCGGCAATCCGTTCGCGCTCGGCAATTCCTTCACGCTCGGCATCGTTTCCGCCGAGGGGCGGGATATCGGCGACGGCCCGTTCGATCATTTCCTGCAGCTCGACGCGCCGATCAATCCCGGCAATTCCGGGGGGCCTGCCTTCGATATGAGGGGCGAGGTGATCGGCATCAACTCCGCCATCGTCTCGCCGTCCGGCGGCTCGGTGGGCATCGGCTTTGCGATTCCCAGCAACACCGCGCGGCCGATCGTCGAAGCTTTGGTCGAGCATGGCAGCATCTTGCGTGGCTGGCTCGGCGTATCGGTCGAGGATGCGCCTTATAGCAGTTCCGGCGCCGAGATCACCGGCGTCGAGCCCGGCGGGCCTGCCGACCGGGCGGGCCTTGCCAGCGGCGAGGTGGTGGTTTCCGTAGATGGGCATTTTGTCACTGGCGCAGCCGGGCTGACCAGGGCAATCGCCTCCATCGCGCCAAGGACCAAGGTGGTCCTTGGGATTCAGAACAGGGAACATATATCCTACCTGCCGGTCATTATAGACCGCCGGCCGGTTCAACTGGGAGAGTAGAGATGCGCATACTCGTCGTGGAAGACGACAAGGACGTTGCCGGGTTTGTTGTTAAGGGCCTGCGCGAGGCTGGCCACACGGTGGAGCACGCCGACAATGGCCGCGACGGCTTGTTTCTTGCCGCGTCGGAGAATTTCGATGCGATCATCCTCGATCGCATGCTGCCCGGCGGAATCGACGGGCTGCGCCTGCTGGAAACCCTACGCGCGCAGGACAATGCGACCCCGGTGGTGTTTCTCTCCGCCCTCGGCCAGGTCGATGACCGCGTGAAGGGGTTGAAGGCCGGCGGCGATGATTATCTGACCAAGCCATTCGCCTTCGCGGAATTGCTGGCGCGCGTCGAGGCCCTGACCCGGCGCGGCAAGAGCGACGGGCCGACCACGCGGCTGACGGTGGGCGATCTGGAGATGGATCTGCTGTCGCGCTCGGTGCGCCGCGGCACCCAGCGGATCGACCTGCAGCCGCGCGAATTCCGCCTGCTGGAATATCTGATGCGCCATGCCGGACAGGTGGTCACCCGCACCATGCTGCTCGAGGGCGTGTGGGACTATCATTTCGACCCGCAGACCAATGTGATCGACGTTCACGTGTCCCGGCTGCGGCAGAAAATCGACAAGCCCTTCGACCTGCCGTTGCTGCATACGGTCCGTAACGCCGGCTATATGCTGAAGGCCGAAGAGGTTTAACGGTAGGCAGCATGACTTAATGGAGACGAATCAGCGATCTGGTGCCGGCTGGTGGCGGGTTGCGCCGCCGCCGGCTGTTTCCCAGGCTGCTTCGCAGCCGCAAAAGCGCCGTTCCCGCCCGCTGATCCGCTCCGCCGGCATCCGCTTCGCATTGATCTATGCGGTGGTGTTCGGCGTCTCGGCCTTCCTGCTGGCTTTTTCGCTCTGGTACTCCACCGTCGGCCTGTTGCAGCGCCAGGTGGAGATTTCCATCCGCAACGATTCGATTGCCCTGAACGAGCATTTCAGCAGCGGCGGCCTGCCCTCGCTGATCGCGGCGATCCAGGACCGCATGACCGACGCGCTGGACGCGGACGGCATTTATCTTCTGCTCGATCCGCTCGGCAACCGTATCATCGGCAATCTCGATCAATGGCCGGTGGGGCTGACCGACACCGGCACCTGGTACCAGCTCCCGGTGCGGCGCCATGGGGTGAATTCGGTCGCGCTGTTGCGGGCCACGACACTGCCCGGCGGCGACCAGCTGCTGGTCGGGCGCGATGTGCGGGCGCGCTCGGAATTGCGCAACGTGCTGCGCGACGGGCTGATCTGGGCCCTGGGCTTGATGTTCGCGCTGGGCATCATCGGCGCGATCCTGATCCGCTCGCTGTTCCGGCGCATGATCCGTGACATTTCCACCACCACCCGCGCGATCTCACGAGGGGACCTCACGCGGCGCATCCCCAAGACCGGGGATGGCGACGAGTTCGATGAGCTGGCCGAGATCATCAACGACATGCTGGAGCGCATCGCACGCCTCATGGACGGCGTGCGGCAGGTCTCCAACGCCATCGCCCACGACCTGCGCACGCCGATCACCCGCGCCCGCACGCGGCTCGAAGATGCCTCGCTGCATGCGCATTCCGTCGACGACCTGCAATCGGCGATCGAACGGGCGACGCAGGATCTTGACGGGATTGTCGGCGTGTTCGAGGCGCTGCTGCGCATCGCCGAAATCGAGGCCGGCTCGCGCCGCGCCGCCTTTGCCAAGATCGACCTCTCGCCGATGCTGCACGACATCGACGAGCTGTACCGCGCCGTGGCCGAGGAGCGCGGCCTGACGCTGCAGACCCAGATCGATGCCCAGCTGCCGCTGCTGGGCGACCGCGAGCTGGTCCAGCAGGCGGTGGCAAACCTGCTCGATAACGCGCTGAAATTCACCGCTCCCGGCACCGTCATCAATTTCAGCGCCAAGCTGGATGAAACGGTGATCGAGATCAGTATCGCCGATCGTGGCCCCGGCATCGCGCCGGAAGATCGCGGCCGTGCCACCGAGCGGTTTTTCCGCGCCGAGGCGGCACGCAGCACCGCCGGTTCTGGGCTCGGCCTGGCGCTGGTGGCGGCGGTGGCGCAGCTGCATAACGGCACGTTGCACCTTGCGGACAACCATCCCGGCCTGCGCGCGATCCTCTCATTGCCCCTGCGGCGGGAAGCGACCGGGGCGAAGGAGCCGCCGTCGTTGGTGGGTTAGAAAAGTCAGGAAGTAAGGGCCGCTTTTTGGAAAAAGCGGCGCAAAAACTTCTTCGACTTTGGGCCCGAGGCGTTGAAACGCCAGAGGCCCAAACTAACAAAGTTTTTTTGCTACTTTTTGTTCACAAAAAGTAGCCTTCCTTACTTCCTTACGCCTGAATGCGCTCCTCGGCGGAGCCGATGCCGAGCTGCTTCAGCTTGCGGTGCAAGGCGCTGCGTTCCATGCCGACGAAATTCGCGGTGCGGCTGATATTGCCGCCGAAACGTAAAAGCTGCGCCTGCAGATATTGCGTCTCGAACACGTCGCGTGCCTCGCGCAGCGGCATCGCCATGACATCGGCGGAGGGGTCGATGGCGAGGGCGCGCGGCGCATGGACGGAGAGTTCGGTCGGCAGATGCTCGGCACGGAACATGTCCGTGGTCTCGTTGCTGCGCATGATCATCAGCCAGTCCATCACATTGCGCAGCTGGCGCACATTGCCGGGCCAGTCATGGGCCTGCAAAGCGGCGATGGCATCGGAGGCCAGGGCCCGCGCCGGCAGGCCGGAGGTTTCCGCCGCGCGCACGAGGAAGCCGGCCGCCAGTTCCGGAATATCCTCGCGCCGTTCCTTCAGCGACGGCACGCGCAGCGGCACCACCGCCAGGCGGTAATACAGATCCTCGCGAAACGTGCCGGCGGCGATGGCGCCGGCCAGATCCCTGGCAGTGGAGGCCAGCACCCTGATATCCACCTTCACCCGCGCGCCGACGCCGCCGACGCGTTCGAAACTCTGGTCCTGCAGGACGCGGGCGATCTTGCCCTGGGTTTCCATCGGCATGTCGGCGACTTCGTCGAGCAGCAGCGTGCCGCCATGGGCGCGCTCGAGCACGCCGACTCGGCGCGGCGTATTTTGCCCGTCCGCCCCGGCTTCGACACCGAATAATTCCGTCTCGAAGCGTTCCGGCGCCAGGGTCGCGCAATTGAGCACCACGAACGGCCCTTCGGCGCGGCGGGACTTGGCGTGGATCAGGCGGGCGACGGTTTCCTTGCCGGCACCCGGCGCGCCGGTGATCAGCACGCGCGACCCTGTGGGCGCGACGCGTTCGAGCGCCGAGCGCAGCGTGGCGATGCCGTGCCCTTCGCCGGTCAGCGAGGCGTCGCTGCCGACGCGCAGGCGCAGCTCGGCATTTTCCGCCGCCAGCTTCGCCGCCTCCAGGGCGCGCCGCACCACCAGCAGCAGGCGGTCGGAATTGAACGGCTTTTCGATGAAATCATAGGCGCCGCGCTGGATCGCCGCGACCGCGGTCTCGATCGTGCCGTGGCCGGAGATCATCACCACCGGCACGCGCGGCACTTCCTGATGCAGCACTTCGAGAATGCCGATGCCGTCAAGTTTCGAGCCTTGCAGCCAGACATCGAGAATCACGAGAGACGGGCGGCGGGCCCGATAGGCGGCGATGGCCTCGTCGGCAGTCGCCGCTGTGCGCGCCTCGTACCCCTCATCGCGCAAAATCGCCTCGACCAGAAGGCGGATATCCGGCTCGTCATCGACGATCAGGATTTCAGTCATCGTGCGGGCAACTCCTTAACATCTTCCTGGGTCGGTTCTGATGCCGCCGGCAAAGCAGGCAGCACCAGGCGCACTTCGGCGCCCACGCCGTTCAGGCCTTCGAGCAATTCGAGATGGCCGCCATGGTCCTCCATGATCTTACGGACGATGGCAAGACCGAGCCCGGTGCCTTTCGGCTTATGTGTCACATAGGGCTCGGTGAGGCGGGCGCGGTCGGTCTCGGGCAGGCCGATGCCGTCATCGATGACGCTGAACACCGCCGTCTCGCCCTCGGCGAGGAGACGCAGTGTGACATGGTGCGCGCCCTCGCGCATGGAAACCGCGTCGGCGGCATTGGTGAGCAGGTTGGTCAAAGCCTGGCCGATCAGCCGCCGGTCGCAGGTGGCGCGCGGATTGTCCTGGATCTCGACGGTCCATTCGATCCGCGGATGGGCGACGCGCTGCAGCACCATCGCCTCGCGGGCAAGGCGTTCCAGCGATTCCGGCCGCATCACCGGCGCCGGCATGCGCGCAAAGGTGGAGAACTCGTCCACCATGCGGCCGATATCGCCGACATGCCGCACGATCGTGTCGGCGCACTGGGTGAAGCTTTCCGGGTCGGAGGTGATCTCCTTGGCGAAACGGCGTTTCAGCCGCTCGGCGGAAAGCTGGATCGGGGTGAGCGGGTTCTTGATTTCATGGGCGATGCGCCGCGCCACGTCCGCCCAGGCGGCCTTGCGCTGCGCCGAGAGCAGTTCCGTGATGTCGTCGAAGGTCACGATGAAACCGACTGCCATGCCCAACTTCATTTCCGCGCCGATGCGAACCAGCAGCACGCGTTTATGCATCGCCGGGCCATGCTCGATCTCCGCTGTCGCCGGGCGTTCAGGGTTTGCCATCACGGCGGCCATCAGCGGCTGAAATTCGGGCATGATCTCGGCCAGACTATTGCCAATCTGCGGGCCCAGGTCGATTCGCAGCAATTCCGAAGCGGTGCGGTTCGGCAGCTCGATGCGGCCTTTGCTGTCCAGGCCGATGACGCCGGCGGAGACGCCGGCCAGCACCGTCTCGGTGAAGCGCCGGCGCTCGTCGAGCAGGCCGTTCACGTCGAGCAGCTCGGCCCGCTGCGTGCCGAGCTGCTCGGTCATGCGGTTGAAGGCGCGCGAGAGGCCGGCCATCTCGTCGCCTGTGTCGCGCTCGGGCACGCGCACCGAAAGGTCGCCGGCGCGCACATCCTCGGCGGCGCGGATCAGATGGCCGATCGGCTTGGCGATCTGGTTGGCGATGACCAGGCCGAACCCGACCAGAGCCGAGAGCACCAGCAGGGTGAGGATGGCGATGACCAGGGCGAAAGAGATTTCCAGCCCGGCGCGGTTGCGCGACAGGCGTTGATATTCGGCCACGGCCTGTTGCGTGCGGTGCACATGGTCGAGGATCGCCGGGTCGATCGGCTTTTCGATCATCAGCATCAGCGGCGGGGTGATGTCGAGCTTGATCACCGCCTGTTCGACGGTGCTGCCGGGCGGGGCGATCACCGGGATCTGGCCGGCCTGGGCCAGCGCCTGGGAGCGCGCATCCGGCATGGTGGCGGCGATGCCGCCGAACAGCCCGGCGGAGGCGACCAGGCCGCTTTGCGGGCCGAAAATTTCCGCCTCGGTCAGGCCGCGTTCGGCGACCTGCACTTCGAGGTAATTGGCGAACTCGTTGGGATCGCCGAAGAACACCGAACCGTTCTGCGAAAGATCCCCGGCCATGGACAAAGCGTCAAGCCGGATGTCGTTGTTATGCTCGGCAAGATAGCCTTGCGCGACCTGGTTGCTCTCGCCCAGAGCGGTTTGCACACGCTGATTGAACCAGGCCTGGATGCCGAAATTGAAAAAGACGATGGCGAAGATCGCGACCAGGATGGCCGGCACGGCGGCGACACCGCCGAACAGCAGCACCAGCCGCACATGCAGCCGCGCCCCGGCGGCGCCGCGCCGGTGCTCCAGCACCACACGGGTAACGCGCCCGACCAGCACGATGATCAGCATCAGCAGCGCCGCGAAATCGGCCACCATCATGCCGACCGCGGTGCCGGAATGCACGTTCAGCTTGATGCGCCCGGCCAGCACCGCGAAGGAGGCGATGCCGAGGGTGAGCGCGATCGAGGCAACCAGCAGCGTCGAGACACGCCCGAGCAGAATGTCCAGGACGTTGCCTGACCATGAGCGGGCGCGCGTCTCGGCGCTGGTGCTCATCACCCGACCCGGCGCTGCACGCCGATGCCGTGTTCGCGGATCTTTTTGCGCAGCGTGTTGCGGTTGAGGCCGAGCAGGGCGGCGGCGCGGATCTGGTTGCCGCGGGTTTCCGCCAGCGTCATGCGGATCAGCGGGCGTTCCAGTTCGGCGAGCGCGCGCTCATAAAGCACGCCTTCCTCGCCGCTCTCGCGGATCGCCGCGAGCAGGCGGTTCACATGCCGCTCCACCACCGCGGCCATGCTATCGACCTCTTCGCCGTTGCAGGAGATCTCCACCGGCTCCTCCATGGGCACGTAGTCGGCGAGTTCTTCGGCCAGCACCGCCTCGGTGATCACCGGCTGCGGCACCAAAGCGGCGAGGCGGCGGATGAGATTCTCGAGTTCGCGCACATTGCCCGGCCAGCGATAGGAGGAGAGCAGGGCCATGGCGCCCGGGTCCAGCGTTTTCGCCGGCAGGCCTTCGCTTTGCGCCTTGCTGAGGAAATGCTGGGCGAGCACGGGAATGTCATCGGGCCGCTCGCGCAGAGGCGGCAGGCGGATCGGCACGACGTTGAGGCGGTAGAACAGGTCTTCGCGGAACTGGCCGGTGCGGATCAGCGCGCGCAGGTCGCGATGGGTGGCGGCGACGATGCGGGCATTGGCGCGGATCGGCTGGCGGCCGCCGACGGTGGTGAACTCGCCTTCCTGCAGCACGCGCAACAGGCGGGTCTGCGCCTCGGGCGGCATGTCGCCGATTTCGTCGAGGAACAACGTGCCGCCATTGGCCTGCTCGAAGCGGCCGACATGGCGGTTGGTGGCACCGGTGAAGGCGCCGCGCTCATGGCCGAACAATTCGCTCTCGATCAGCTCGCGCGGGATGGCCGCCATGTTGATGGCGACGAACGGGCCCTGCCGGCGGCGGCCGTAATCGTGCAGCGCGCGGGCCACCAGCTCCTTGCCGGCGCCGCTCTCGCCATTGATCATCACCGTGAGGTCGGTGGTCGTGAGCCGGGCGATGATGCGGTAGATTTCCTGCATCGCCGGGCTACGGCCGATCAGCGGCAGCGTGTCGTCGGCATTGGGCTTGGCCGATTCGGGTGTGCTGGCCGGCGCGATCGGCTGCTTCAAAGCGCGGTCGACCACCGCGAGCAGATCCCCGAGATCGAAGGGCTTGGGCAGATAGTCGAAGGCGCCGCGCTGCGTCGCCTGCACCGCGGTGGTCAGGGTCGATTGCGCGCTCATCACGATCACCGGCAGTTCCGGGCGGATGCGGCGGATGCGGGGGATCAGGTCCAGCCCGTTTTCGTCGGGCATGATCACGTCGGTGATGACCACGTCGCCCTCGCCATCCTCAACCCAGCGCCAGAGCGTCGCCGCCGATGCGGTGGCGCGCACCTGGTAGCCCGAGCGCCCCAGCGCCTGGGTCAGCACGGTGCGGATGGAGCGATCGTCGTCAGCGACGAGAATGGTCGGCAAGGTCATCAGTTACTACTCTCAGGGGGTTCTTCGAAGACCGGCAGGTTGATGCGGAATTCGGTGCGGCCGGGGCGGCTTTCGACATCGATCAGCCCGCCATGGTCGGCGACGATTTTCGCGACCAGAGCGAGGCCGAGGCCGCTGCCGGTCGCCTTGGTGCTGATGAAGGGCTCGAACAGATGGCGGCGGATGTCGTCCGGGATGCCCGGGCCGTTATCGCGCACCGCGACGAACAGCGGCAGGTTGGCGCGTGCGCGCCCGGAAGAGGCGGTGAGCCGCACGCCGCGCTGGAAGCCGGTGGAAAGATGGATCTCGCCATCGGCGCGGTCCATGCCGGCGATGGCCTCGGCCGCGTTCTTCACCAGGTTCAGCAGCACCTGAATCAGCTGGTCGCGGTTGCCGTAGACATGCGGCAGCGAGGGATCGTAGTTTTCGACAAATTTGACGTTGGTGGCGAAGCCGGAGGCGGAGAGCCGACGGACATGCTCGAGCACACGATGAATGTTCACCGGCTGGCGTTCGATTTTCTTCTCGCCGAAATTTTCCATGCGCTCGACCATGGCGCGGATCCGGTCGGCCTCGTCGCGGATCAGCACCGCGAGTTCGCGGTCCTGCACCGGGGCGCTGGTCTCCAGCAGCTGCGCGGCACCGCGAATGCCTGAAAGCGGGTTCTTCACCTCATGCGCCAGGATCGCCGCCATGCCGGTAATGCTGCGCGCCGCGTTGCGGGCGGACATTTGCTGGTCGAGCGCGCGGGCAGCCGATTCATCCTGCAGGGTCAGCACCACGAAGCCCGGACGGTCGAGCAGCGGGGCGGCCTGTACCGAGCAGCCGCGCCGGGTCATGCGCGGGCTCTCCAGGATCATGTCGTGCTCGGCGATGGTCAGCCCGTCGCGGCGGGCACGTTCCAGCACCAGGAATACCGGATGATCCGCTGGCAGGATCTGGCTGAGAGGGGAGGCGAGCAGCAGCGCGCTGGAGGAGCCGAAAAATTCCTCAGCCGCGTAGTTCACGGAGACGAAACTGTCCTGTTCGTCCAGCACCGCCACGGCGAGTGGCAGCGCCGCGAGAATCTGCGCAGGATCGAGGGCGATATTCGGGGTCGAGGCGGCAGAGCGCTTGAGCATGCCGAATACCCGTCTGGCTGCGCTCATGCCGCAAGCGCCAGTTCATCCTGGCGGACGAAGCCGGATGCGATCAGCGGGTCGTAGAAATCATGGATGAGCTGTTCCACCGCCGCGCCGTTATCCAGCCGGTTCATCTGCGCGCGGAAGGCGGCGGAGCCGTGCAGGCCCTGGCTGTACCAGGCGACATGCTTGCGGCCGAGGCGCACGCCCGGCCCCTCGCTGAAATAGGCGCGGATGGCGCGGTAATGCTCGAGCAGAATGTTTTTTTGGTCCGCAAGGCTGGGGGAGGGCGTAAGCCGGCCCGTAAGCAAATAATCAGCGACCTGTTTGAGGAACCAGGGGCGGCCATACGCGCCGCGGCCGATCATCACGCCATCGGCGCCGGAGCGGCGCAGCGCGTCCTCGGCTTTGTATTCCGTGGTGATGTCGCCATTGACGATGACCGGAAGCGTTACCGCCTGCTTGACCCCAGCGACGAAATCCCAGTCGGCCACGCCTTCATAGAATTGCTGGCGGGTGCGGCCGTGCACGGTGATCATGGCGATCCCGCATTGCTCGGCGATGCGCGCGAGGGCGGGCGCGTTCAGGCTGTTATGGTCCCAGCCCATGCGCATTTTCAGCGTCACCGGCACTTCGACGGCGCGCACGGTGGCTTCCAGGATGCGCGCCGCATGCGCCTCGTCGCGCATCAGCGCCGAGCCGGCGGCCTGGCCGACCGCGACCTTCTTCACCGGGCAGCCGAAATTGATGTCGACAAGGTCGGCGCCGTTGGCCACCGCAATCCGCGCCGCCTCGGCCATGGCCTCGGGGTCGCAGCCGGCGAGCTGCACCGAAGAGGGGCCGCCCCCGGAGACGACCTCGGCCATGCGCATGGTGTTGCGATTCTCCCGCACCATCGCCCAGGAGGCGATCATTTCCGAGACCACCAGCCCGGCGCCGAGCGATTTGGCCAAAGCGCGGAACGGCAGATCGGTGACGCCGGAGAGCGGCGCCAGGATCACCGGCGTCGCCAGCGTGACCGCCTTCGCGCCGCGACCGATGGTGATCGGCTTGATGAGGGGGGAGAAAGCATTGCTCATGATTTGTGCAAAGTACAGACCGAATCCATGCGGTGCAATCGGCCTTCTGTCAGGATATGCATAAAAAGCGCGCCGTGCATGCGTGCATCGCAGGCGGCCTGGGCGCGCGCGCCTGACACGCGGTTGACGCGCCTGCCGGGGCTCGTCACATCTGCCCACCGACACACTTAAATAGCAGGAGTTTGCATGATCCCCCGTATCGGCACCGGATTTGACGTCCACGCCATGGCGCCCGACCGCCCGATGATTCTGTGTGGCGTCACCGTGCCGCATGAGCAGGGCCTGGCCGGGCATTCCGATGCCGATGTTGGCATCCATGCGCTGTGCGACGCGATTTATGGCGCGCTGGCTGAAGGCGATATCGGCCGGCATTTCCCGCCCAGCGAAGACGAATGGAAGGATGCCGACAGCGCCCGCTTCCTGCGCCATGCCGCTGAGCGGATCCGGGCCCGGGGCGGCGAGCTGGCCAATGCCGATGTCACGCTGATCTGCGAGCGGCCGAAAATCACCCCGCACGCACCGGCGATGCGGGCGCGCCTGGCGGAGTTGCTGGGGGTGAGCATCGACCTGATTTCCGTGAAGGCAACAACCACGGAGAGGCTCGGCTTCCCCGGACGCGGCGAAGGCATCGCGGCGCAGGCTGCTGTGATCGTTCTAGTGCCCCGATAGGTAAAAGCTCTTTTCTGCAGAAACTTGCACGCGGCGGTTGGGTGCCATGAAAAACAGTACCGTTCGCTGTCGTTTTCAGTAGCTCTGCGCTGCACAAAGTTCGTTTGCGATCGGACCGTGCGGTCGCCTATAAAGTCCCTCGACAGGATGAGTTTTCTCTCCTGTCTTTCTTGGACGTTTCCTCCCTAAACTTGGCGGCGCTTCGTGCGCCGCCTTTTTTTGCTTTGAAAAAAGATAGAGGCCGCTTTTTGAAAAAAGCGGCGCAAAAACTTTTTGGACTTTGGGCCGGTGGCGGTGAAACCAGCACGGCCCAAATTACAGAAGTTTTTTTGCTACTTTTTGTTCACAAAAAGTAGCCTTCCTTCCTTAAACCTTACGAACCGCCGATCAGCTTGGCTTCGACGATCACCGGCTTGCTGGCGAGGATCGGGGTGATTTTTTCCACCAAAGCGGTGAAGTGGGGCGACTGCATGTGGTGGTCGACGGCGGCCTGGTCCTTATAGATCTCGAAGAAATAGAAGGCGGCCGGGTCTTTCGGGTCCTCGTGCAGCATGTAGGAGATGCAGCCCGTTTCTTTCTTGGTCGGCTCGATCATCGCCAGAAGCGCGTCGCGGAGGATCTGCTCCTTGCCGGGCTGGGCGTTCAGGATCGCAAAAACATGCATATGTTCGGACTGTGCCATCGATGGGATTTCCCTGTGCGAGGTTATGCCGGCAACCGAAAAGCTGCCGGGCCGCACGAAGCGGCTCGCATCATGTGCGCATTCGAACGCGAATGTGAAGTAGATTGATGCGCGGCCGGAAAGTGGGGGGCTTCTGTTGCCCGGTGCCCCCCGAACCGCGCTTAGCTGCTAGTTAGGCAGCGACCGCGAATGCAACGTTGTTATCGTTCGCATTTAGAGATTAGCCCGATAACGGCGGTACAATGCCGGGCAAAAGATGGGTCTTTACCACGCGTGTCGAGCCTGTTTCACCCCCGTCTATCTGCGCCCCGCCAACGTCGCGGCCCAGATAAGTGGTGGAGGTGCCGGGTACTGCCCCCGGGTCCACAACGATTATTCCACGCACCGTTTATCACCATAGCCGGCAAGCCGGCACAACCAATATAGGCAATCGCGCGGGGATATGGAAGAGAGAAACCATGAGCCTCACACCGGAACAGAAAACTGAAATCGAAACCGCGCGGGCGCAGAGCCATGCGACGCGCCGTCCCACCGTCCCGGCGCTGGAGGAGATGCTGTTCTCCGCCATTCCCGTGCTGGATCACGGCTTCATCCGCGTCGTCGACTATATGGGCGACGATGCCGCGGTGGTGCAGGCGGCGCGCGTCTCCTACGGGCGCGGTACCCGCAAGACCAGCGAGGATGAAGGGCTGATCCGCTATCTGATGCGGCATCACCATTCCACGCCGTTCGAGATGTGCGAGATCAAATACCATGTGAAGCTGCCGATTTTCGTGGCGCGGCAATGGATCCGCCATCGCACCGCGAATGTGAACGAATATTCCGCGCGCTATTCGATCATGGACAAGGATTACTATCTGCCGGTGCCCGAGCAGCTCGCGGTGCAGTCGATCGACAACCGCCAGGGGCGGGGCGAGGTGCTGGATGAGGCAACCTCCCGCCAGGTGCTGGCTTTGCTACGCCAGGATGCGGAGCAGACTTACGGCCATTACGAGCTGATGCTCAGCGAGGATATCGGTCTCGCCCGCGAGCTGGCGCGGATGAACCTCACGCTGAATACCTATACCCAATGGTACTGGAAGACCGACCTGCACAATCTCTTCCATTTCCTGCGCCTGCGTGCCGACAGCCACGCGCAATACGAGATTCGCGCCTATGCCGAGGCGATGTTGCAGACGGTGAAGGCCTGGGTGCCGCTCTCTTATGGCGCCTTCTGCGATTATCGGCTGGGTGCGGTGACGTTCTCGGCGAAAATGCTCGAAGTGCTGCGCCGGCAGATGGCAGGCGAGGCGGTGGATCAGGCCTCTTCCGGCCTCTCCAAGCGGGAATGGAGCGAGATGCAGGCCGCGCTGGGGCGGTAGGGAAGGAAGCAAGGAAAGCGCTTCTTTTTTGAAAAAAAGAAGCAAAAAACTTTTATAAATTGGGCCCGTGCCGCTTCAGCGCCACGGGCCCAATTTCAAAGAAATTTTTGCGCCGCTTTTTTTAAAAAGCGGCCGCTTTCTTTCTTATCTCGACCTGTCCTTAGCGGTTGTTCCGCTGGCCGAAGAGCTGCAGCAGGAACATGAACAGGTTGATGAAGTTCAGGTACAGGGCCAGCGCGTCATAGACGCTGCGCTTGCCGGCCATGTCGACGCCGTAGGAGCCGCCATATTGCAGGTAGCTGGTCTTGATGCGCTGCGTGTCGTAGGCGGTAAGGCCGGTGAAGATCAGCACGCCGAGCACGCTGATGGCGAAATTGATCGCCGGAGAGTGCAGGAAGACATTGACCAGCATGGCGATGAGGATGCCGATCAGCCCCATGATCAGGAAGCTGCCGAAGCTCGTGAGGTCACGCCGCGTCGTATAGCCGTAAAGGCTGGTGCCGGCGAAGGTGCCGGCAGTGACGAAGAAGACCTGCGTGATCGAGGTCTGGGTATAGACCAGGAAGATATTGGTCAGGCTGGCGCCCATCGCCGCGCAGAAGACCCAGAACAGCGCCTGGGCGGCCGTGGTGGAGAGCTTGTTGATGCCAAAGCTCATCACCATCACGAAAACCAGCGGCAGGAAAATCGCGATATAGGCCAGAGGCGAAGGCGAGCGGACGAAATCGCCGCTGGCAACCTGCACCATCGGGTAGAAAGCGTTAATCAGGCTGGTATGGGAAATGACATAGGCCACCAGACCGGTGAGGACGAGGCCGGACGCCATCCAGTTATACACGCGCAGCATATAAGCACGCAGGCCCTGATCGAGCACCGCCGCACTGCCGGCAGCGGCATAGCCGGGCTGCACGGTGCGATAGGAGTTGCCGTTCGGGTTATAAGCCATGGGATTTGTCGCTCCTGAAAGTGACTTTGATAGGCCACACTAGCACAACTCTGGTCCGTCGCGCAGGGGATATCAAGGCTTAAGCCCGGGCGTAGCAACAAACTGTTGCGTTTTGAAAAAGAAAGAGCCGCTTTCTGGAAAAAGCGGCGGGCCCGTGGCGCTGAAACGCCACGGGCCCGGGTTAGCAAAGTTTTTTTGCTACTTTTTGTTCACAAAAAGTAGCCTTCTCTTTCTTTTTACCGGCGCCACCAGCCGCGTTTCTTCTCCACGGCAGGCGCGTCGGTGGCGCCGATGACGATCGGCTTCACCGCCGCCTCCGCTTCCGCGGCGGGGGCTTCGGCGACGCTTGCCGTTTCGGCAACTGCGGCGGCGGGCGCGGCCGGCGTGGTTTGGGCCACCGGGGCCGCGGCTTCGACCGCCGGTTCAACCGGAGCTGCGCTCTCGGAAGGTGCGGCGATCACGGCTTCGCTGGTCTCGGCCTCCGGGGCGGTCTTGGCCTTCGTGGTCCGGGTGCGGCGGCGCTTCGGGCGCGCCGCGGCTTCGGCGGGCTCCGCGGCCTCGACGGTCGCGGCGACCTCGGAGGTTTCGGCGATGGCGGCAACCTCAACGGCGACCGGTTCGGCCGGCGTTTCCGCTGGTGCGGTCTTGGCCTTGTCGGCGGTGCGACGGGTGCCACGGGCGCGGCGGCGGCGCGGCGCTTCCTCTTCGGCCGGCGCTTCCGCGGCGGGCTCGAGGGCCGGTTCGGCGATCAGCGTGACCGTCTCGGCGAGGAGTTCGGTCACAACCGGTTCGGCGAGTGAAGCGGCCAGAACCAGATCGAGCTCGGTAGGCAGCTCGGCCGGCGCTTGCGCCACGATTTCCGTGGTTTCGGTGCTTTCCGCTTCGGCCTCGTCGCCGCTCTCGCTCTCCGGCGCGGCGGCATCGGCGGTGGCCTGCTCGGCGCTACCATCCGGGCGGCGCTTGCCACGGCGGCGGCGGCGGCGGCGCTTGCGCTCGCCTTCTTCGGCGCTTTCGGCGGCCTGCGGGGCTTCGCTTTCCTGCTCATCGGAACCGGCCTCGCTTTCCACCTCCTCGACGGGGGCGGAACGCTCGGGCTGGGCCGGGCCGGCATAGGTGGCGGGCGGCAAAGCGGGAGCCGCGGCGGTCTGGGCGCGGATCTTCTCGATGCGGAAGTTCGAGCCGGTCAGCGTCGCATCGGGCGTGAAGATCACGCGCATATTGTAGCGCGCCTCGATCGCCGAGAGGCGCTCGCGCTTATGATTGAACAGATAGAAGGCGATTTCCGGCGGCAGGGTGACGGCGATCTCGGCAGCGCGGAATTTCGCGCCCTCATCCTCGATCGCGCGCAGGATATGCAGTGCCGCACTTTCCGGCGAGCGCACGTGGCCCATGCCGGCGCAATGCGGGCAGACCACCAGGGAAGCCTCGGTCAGCGAGGGGCGCAGCCGCTGACGGCTGATCTCCATGAGGCCGAAATGGCTGATCGCGCCGATCTGGATGCGCGCCCGGTCGTTCTTCAGCGCTTCCTTCATCTTGCGCTCGACCGCCGCATTGTTCTTGCGGACTTCCATGTCGATGAAGTCGATGACGATCAGCCCCGCCAGGTCGCGCATGCGCAGCTGCTTGGCGATTTCCTCGGCGGCTTCCAGATTGGTGCGCAGCGCCGTGTCTTCGATATTGCGCTCGCGCGTGGCGCGGCCGGAGTTCACGTCGATGGCAACCAGCGCCTCGGTCTGGTTGATGACGATATAGCCGCCGGAACGCAGCTGCACGACCGGGCTCAGCATCGCATCGAGCTGGGCTTCGACCTGGTGCTTAGAGAAAAGCGGCTGGCCTTCGCTCCACAGCCGCACCTTGTTGGCGTGGCTCGGCATCAGCATCCGCATGAATTCCTTGGCGGCGTGGAACCCTTCGTCGCCGTCCACCAGCACTTCATCCACATCGCGCGTATAGACGTCGCGGATGGTGCGCTTGATCAGGTTGGCTTCCTCGTAGATCAGCGACGGGGAAACGGCCTCCATGGTCCGCTCGCGGATATCGTCCCACAACCGGAGCAGATATTCGCAGTCGCGCATGATCTCGGGTTTCGGCCGGTTGGCGCCGGCGGTGCGCACGATCAGCCCCATGCCCTGGGGCACGTCGAGCTCAGCCATCGCCTCCTTCAGGCGCCGGCGGTCGGCGACCGAGGTGATCTTGCGCGACACGCCGCCGCCGGAGGGCGAGTTCGGCATGAGCACGGAATAGCGGCCGGCGAGGGAGAGATAGGTGGTGAGCGCCGCACCTTTATTGCCGCGCTCTTCCTTCACCACCTGGACCAGCATGATCTGGCGGCGGTGAATGACTTCCTGGATCTTGTAATTGCGCAGGAAACGCTGGCGCTGCCGGCGTTCGCGGGCCTCGGCCGCGTCATCGCCATCGCCGCCCAGGCTTTCCGGCGGCGGGGCGGGCTCGGCATCGGAGCCCGGCTCCAGCGTCTCGCTCGCGGCTTCGTCTTCGGCGGTGGCGCTGTCCGTCTCGGCGGATGCCTGTTCGCCGTTCGGCGCGGCCTCAATGTTCTGGGTGGCGGGCGCGGCCTCGGCGTCGGCGGTCACCGGCTCGGCTTCGACAGCCTCGCCTTCCGGCGGAGGGGCTGCGAGAATTTCGATCGGCTTGATTTCCAGCGGCTGCGCGGCGCGCGCGGCATCCGGCGTTGTCTCCGCGGCGGTGAGGGCGGCTTCTTCGGCGGCGTCCTCTTCGGCCTGCATTTCCAGCAGCCGTTTCCGGTCGGCGACCGGGATCTGGTAATAATCGGGGTGGATTTCGCCGAAGGCGAGGAAGCCGTGCCGGTTGCCGCCATATTCGACGAAGGCGGCCTGCAGGCTGGGTTCGACCCGGATTACCTTGGCAAGATAGATATTGCCTTTGATCTGCTTGCGATTGGCGGTCTCGACGTCGAAATCCTCAAGCCGGTTACCGTCCAGCACCACCACGCGGGTTTCTTCCGCGTGGCTGGCGTCGATCAACATTTTTTTTGTCATTAAAAAGGGAACTCCGATGCGCCGCGCCCGCTGGCAGCGAAGAGTTCATACGTCTTCTCTGTGCCGCGGCGCCGCGATTCTGGGGGGAAAACAGGGGGGCAGACGGAAGCCGCGTCTCATCCGAACGGAACATGTGAATCTCGGTCGGTAGAGCGGTCATCGGTCCTTAATCTCGGTGGCCGGGACGTTCCGGCCGTGTGGTCGTCCCGCGTTCGGCTCGGCGAGTCTGGCATGTGCCAGCCCTGCTCTTGATCGAACTCGTGCTGCGTTGATGGCGGAAATACCCGTGCACCGCAAGGGGGAGTTTGCGTGGGCGCGGAAATAAGGTGAATTAAACGTAACGCAGCCGGGCGTTGGCGGACCGGCCCGAATAGTCGGCCAAAGGCAGGCGCAATAGGCGCAAATCTGGCCTCGCGAACCGTCGCCCCGGGTCGTGTCGGGGTGACATGAATTACAGCCCCTTGCAATTCCGCCGCGATACGGCATCTGATGCATGCAAAATTGAGGAGCCCTTTAATGTCCGAACCCAGAACCAATGCCGGTGGCCTGCAGGTCGCCACGGTCCTGTATGATTTCGTGGAAAAGGAAGCGCTGCCCGGCACGGGTCTTGACGCTGCCGCTTTCTGGGACGGCTTTGCCACGCTGTTGAAGGCGTTTGCGCCGCGCAACGCGGCGCTGATGGCCAAGCGTGACGACCTCCAGGCCAAGCTCGATGCCTGGCATCGCGACCATAAAGGCCAGCCGCACGACGCCGCTGCCTATCAGGGCTTCCTGAAGGAGATCGGCTATCTGCAGCCGGAGCCGGGCGCTTTCCAGGTCGATACCGACCATGTGGATGACGAGATCGCGACCATAGCCGGCCCGCAGCTGGTGGTGCCGGTGAACAATGCCCGCTATTCGCTCAATGCCGCCAATGCGCGCTGGGGCAGCCTGTACGATGCGCTGTACGGGACCGACGCGATCGCCGATGACGGCGAGGCCAAGCGCGGTGCCGGCTTCAACAAGGTGCGCGCGCAAATGGTTGTGGCCCGTGGCCGCGCCTTCCTCGACGCCTATTTCCCGCTCAGCCATGGCAGCCATAAGGACGCCCAGGCCTATCGCGTGAAGAACGGGCATCTGTCCGTGGCGCTGCCGAGCGGCGAGACCGGACTCAAGGACGGCGTGAAATTCGTCGGCTATAACGGCGAGGCGACGCATCCGACCGCGATCCTGCTGAAGAACCACAATCTGCATGCCGAGCTGGTGATCAACCCGGCCAGCCCGATCGGCAAGGACGACGCCGCTGGTGTCGCCGACATCGTTCTTGAATCCGCCATCAGCACCATCATGGATTGCGAGGATTCCGTCGCCGCGGTGGATGCCGCCGACAAGGCGGATGTCTATCGCTGCTGGCTCGGCCTGATGAACGGCACGCTGGAAGCCCCGGTCGAGAAGAACGGCAAGATCTTCACCCGCAAGCTGAACCCGGACCGCACCTATGTCGCGCCGGACGGCAAGGGGCAGCTGACGCTGCATGGCCGCTCGCTGATGCTGGTGCGCAATGTCGGCCACCATATGCTGACCGATGCGATCGTCGATGCCGCCGGCGAAGAGATGCCGGAGACGGTGATCGATGCGGTGATCACCTCGCTGATCGCCATGCACGACCTCAAGGCCCGCGCCAATTCGCGCAAGGGCTCGGTCTATATCGTCAAGCCGAAGCTGCACGGGCCGGAAGAGGTGGCGCTGGCCAACGATCTGTTCGGCGCGGTGGAAAAGCTGCTGAAGCTGCCCGCGAACACGCTGAAAATGGGCATCATGGACGAGGAGCGCCGCACCAGCGCCAACCTCAAGGCCTGCATCCAGGCGGCCAAGTCGCGCGTGGCGTTCATCAATACCGGCTTCCTCGACCGCACCGGCGACGAGATCCACACCTCGATCGAGGCCGGCGCGTTTATCCGCAAGGCGGACATCAAGAACACGCCGTGGATCAAGGCCTATGAGGACCGCAATGTCGATTTCGGCCTGGCTTGCGGGCTGCAGGGCAAGGCGCAGATCGGCAAGGGCATGTGGGCAGCGCCCGACCAGATGGCGGCGATGCTGGAGCAGAAGGTCGCTCATCCCAAGGCTGGCGCCAACACCGCCTGGGTGCCGTCGCCCACCGCCGCGACGCTGCATGCCACGCATTACCATGCCGTCGACGTCGCCGCGCGCCAGGAGGAGCTGAAATCCCGTGGCGTGGCGAAGCTCGAAGATCTGCTCACCATCCCGCTCGCCGACCGTCCGAACTGGAACCCGGCGGAAATTCAGCAGGAGCTGGACAATAACTGCCAGGGCCTGCTGGGCTATGTGGTGCGCTGGATCGACCAGGGCGTGGGCTGCTCGAAAGTGCCGGACATCCATGATGTCGGCCTGATGGAAGACCGCGCGACGCTGCGAATCTCCTCGCAGCACCTCGCCAACTGGCTGCTGCAGGGCATCGTCACCAAGGAACAGGTTGAGGAAACCCTCAAGCGCATGGCCGTGGTCGTGGACAAGCAGAATGCGGGCGATGCGGCCTACAAGCCGATGGCGCCTGACTTCAAGGGCCCGGCTTTCGCCGCGGCGCTCGACCTGGTGTTCGCAGGCCGTACCCAGCCGAACGGCTATACGGAGTTCATCCTCACCCGCCGCCGCCGCGAGGCGAAGGCAGCAGCGTAAGGAAGTAGCCGCTTTTTGAAAAAAGCGGCGCAAAAACGTCTATGAATTTGGGCCCGTGGCGCCGAAGCGGCACGGGCCCAAATTAGCAAAGTTTTTTTGCTTCTTTTTGTTCACAAAAAGAAGCCCTTCCTTCCGTAGTTTCCCGTCCTTCTCAGGCGGCTTTGTTGCCGTCCGTCGGGGCCAGTGAAGACGGCCGGCCGCATGGAGGCGGGATTTCGGCGTAGACCACCCCCTGCGGAGCGGGGATGGTGGCAAGGCGCGTAAGGAAGAGGCCGCTTTTTGGAAAAAGCGGCGCAAAAACTTTTTTGACTCTGGGCCGGTGGCAGCGAAACCGCACGGGCCCAAATTAATAAAGTTTTTTTGCTTCTTTTTGTTCACAAAAAGCAGCGCTTCCTTCCTTACTTTCCTGTCCTTTTCAGGCGGCTTTTTTGCCGTCCGTAGAGACCAGTTTCCACACCATATGAACACGGCCGGCTGCATCGCGGCGCCAGCTGGCGACGACGCGGCGGCGCGGCGGGATTTCGGCGTAGACCACCTCCTGCAGAGCGGGGATGGCGGTAAGGCGTGTTTTGTTGCGGCGAAAGATCATATCGATCCCTCCTGTGGTCAGCGTTGGTGCGGACCCGGGAGGGATGGTGGGGATCAGCGGCTGATGCGCGCTGCTCCGAACATTCCGGCCCGGGCGATGATCCAGACGGCGGCAAGGTCAGCGGGCGCGGGGCGCCGACTGTCACTCTCCGAGGTCTGGCTGGTAGATCGGGGCTTCATCTGTTCCTGTGGGGTTGCAAAAAATACGGCATAATGCGGCCGCAGCCGCCCTATACGCCTGCGCCGGAGAAGATCAAGGGCTCGTCAGCAAATATCGGTATCAACTCTCGCGATCACGCGGTTCCAGCGGGCGGGCCATCTGGGCGCTCAGCTCCTGATGCATCTGGTGCAGCTCGGCCACCATGGCCTGGATGTTTGCCATTGTCTGCATCACCGTCTCGTATTGATCGCGGACCTGGTTATCGGTGGAGCGCGCTGCCAGGATGGTGCCGACGCCGATCAGCGGCAGGGCCACGAGCTGCAGCACGCCCGAGCTGGCATATTGCACGAACGGCATGGTGGAAGGCCACCAGAGCGGGATGAGCGTGAAGACCAGGCAGGCCCAGAAGAACCCCATGGTCGCGAAAACCCGCGTGGAACGGATGGCGAGCTGATCGTTGAAAGCGGAGAGATAACGTCGCAGGGGGGAGACTGTCATGCGGGACTCCGGGCGCTGGAAGGATGCAAGGAAGTGGCCGCTTTTTGGAAAAAAGCGGCGCAAAAACTTTTTGGACTTTGGGCCTGAGGCTTTGAAACTGCACGGGCGCAAAGTGAGCAAAGTTTTTTTGCTTCTTTTTGTTCACAAAAAGAAGCCTTCCTTCCTTTCTTTTCTTCCTCGCTATCGGACCGAAATCGTAACCGGCCGCAGCACGCCAACCTCACGCCTGAGCGGCGGCGGTTCGCGGCGGCAGCAGATGATCCAGTAAGGCAGCACCACCAGCAGGGTCCAGACGAAGTTGAAGCTGAGTTCGCCATGGGCTTCGAGCGGCCATTGGCAGGGGAATATGGCAAGGTCGAGCAGCCAGGCGGTGCGCCAGAACAGGCCGGTGGCGCGCACCGCCGGCAGGCTGTTCTCCTGCCTTGGCGCGCGGGCCTCATGCACCTGGATCTGGATGAAGGTGACGACCACCATGATGCCGAGGCAGAGCATGTCCTGGTAGAAATCGACGCTGGGGAAACGGTCGAAACGGTGCAGCCAGATCACGCCCACCCCGGCGCCGAGCACGGTGCAGACACGGGCGACGAGGAAAAGCGGCAGGCCAAGATACCAATGCGCGAGATTGATCCCGGGTTGCAGGGTGCGGTCGATGATGAAATCGTCAATCGCTTTCGCGAGGGTCATCAGCCTGTCGGGCACGTCTCGATATCCTTCAGCTCCGCTCTTTCAGGGCCCGCCGCAGCGAGCCTCCGGCCTGCGCGAGACGCTTTGTTGCTTCCTCGGGAGAGAGTGTCAGCAACAACATCACCACAGAGGTTTTCACATGCATCCCGCAGGCTTGCAGTGCAAGAAGTGCGGCCGGTTCTGGCACGCTTGCAATTTTTGCAGTCATGCGGACGGCGCGGCGGCGCAGCTTCTCGTTGGTGGCGCGGACATCGACCATGTAAGGGCCGAAGGTTTTGCCGAGGCGGATCATCACCGTTGAGGAGAGGATGTTCAGCGCGATTTTTTGCGTGCTGCCGGCGGAGAGGCGGGTAGACCCAGCGATGATTTCCGCGCCCGAGGCGATCTGCACGGCGACCTGAGCGGCCTCGGCCAGCTTCCCGCCGGGATTGTTGAGGATCGCGCCGGTGAACGCGCCGAGGGAAGCGGCATGCCGGACGGCGGCGAGGGTGAAGGGGGTTGCGCCGGAGGCGGCGATGCCCACCAGCGCGTCGGCGGCGGAGAGGCCATGCGCCCGCAGCGCGGCGATCGCGGCTTCCTCATCGTCTTCCGCGCCTTCGACGGCGCGCAGAAAAGCCATGTCGCCGCCGGCCAGGACCGGCACGATGAGCCCGTCAGGCGTGCTGAAAGTGGGGCCGCATTCCACCGCGTCCAGCAGGCCGAGCCGTCCGGACGTGCCGGCGCCGACATAGAACAGCCGCCCGCCGGTGCGCAGGCGCGCGGCCACCCCGTCGGCGAGCGCGGCGAGGGCAGGGGCGGCGGCGCCGAGCGCGCGCTGCGCCGCCATCTCCTGGGCGAGGAACAGGCTGACAATTTCTGTAGTCGGGCGTTCGTCGAGGTCGTGAAGATCGTCGCGTTCGCTTTCGGTGCCGCGGCCGGGAGCGGCGGATGGCGCGCCTCTGCCGGTCCAGACCTGGCGGACGGCGAAATCATCCCCCCACCAGACCAGATCGGCGCGCGCGCCCGGCGCCAGCCGGCCGCGATCGGCAAGGCCGAGCGCCTCGGCCGGCCGCGCGGTGGCGGCGGCCAGGGCTACCTCCGGCGGAACCCCGGCGGCGATCAGGCGCCTGACCCCTTCATCCAGCGTGATGCCGGCGCCGGCGATGGTGCCATCCGCGCGCAAGCCGACACCCTCCCGCCCGAGCCGGACCGGCGCCCCGCCGAAATTTTCTTCCGCGCCCTCGGCAAGGCCGGCGATGAGGATCGAATCAGTGACAGCGACCGCGCGCGGGCAGGCGGCGAAGGCGATTTGCAGCACTTCCGGCGCGACATGCACGCCATCGGCGATCAGGCAGGGGAACAGGCGCGGATCGGTCAGGGCCACGCCGGGGGCGCCGGGGGCGCGATGGTGCAGCGGCGATTGCGCATTGAACACATGGGTGACGAGGCGCGCCCCGGCCGCGGCGGCCGCGCGCATCTGCGCCGCGTCGGCCTCGGTATGGCCGAGCGCGACGGTGACGCCGGCCGCGACCAGCCGGCGGATGGCGGCCAGCGCCCCGGGCCGCTCCGGCGCCAGCGTGACCAGGCGCAGGATCCGCCCCAGGGCTTCGTGGTTCAGCAACATATCCAAAGCGGCATCGTCCGGGTCGCGGACCCAGTCCGCGCGGTGGGCCCCGCGTTTGGTGGGGGCGAGGAACGGGCCTTCCAGATGCAGGCCGAGCAGCGCGTCATGCCGCGCCATCGCCGCCGCCACAGTCTCCGCTGCCGCGCACAGAACCGGGAGCGGCGCGGTGATGATGGTGGGCAGCACCGAGGTGACGCCGTGCGCGCGCAGGCCGGCGACAAAACGGTCCCAATCCTGCGGTTGCGCGGTGGCGCAATCGACGCCGAACGCGCCGTTATTGTGCAAATCGATCAGGCCGGGGCTAAGAAAGCCGTGATCGAGGCGGATATCGGCTTCGACCGGCCCGGACAAAATCTCCACGATTCGTCCGTGCGCGATGCGCACGGCGCCCGGCCCGCTGAAGGCGCCGTTGAGGAACAGTCGGGGGGCGGAAATGAGCATCTTGTCAGGCTCCCTGGCGCCGCGGCGGCGGCTGGATGAAGGCGGCAACGCCAAGCCAGATGAGGCCGAGCGTGGCGCAGACCAGAAATACCGCGGAATCGCCATGCAGGGCCACGAGGCCGCCTATGGCCCCGCCGGCGAACAGGCCGAGCGATTGCGCGGTGTTGTAGACGCCCATCGCCAACCCTCTGCGCGCCGGCGGGACGAGGCGTGAGGTGAGCGAGGGCAACAGCGCTTCCAGCAGGTTGAAGGCGATGAAAAAGCCGAACAAGGCGACGAGTAACCCCAGCTCGCTCCGGTATCCGGCGGCGAAGCCCAGCATCGAGGCGGTGAGCAGGGCGATCGCGGCGAGCAGGACCGGCCGCATCAGCCCGCGCGCTTCGGCCCAGACGATGCCCGGTATGGCGACGATGAAGCCCCCCACGGTGAGCGGGAGATAGACCATCCAATGATGCTGCACGGCGATGCCGGCATGGTCGACGAGTGCGGCCGGCACCACGAGGAACAGCGAGACCTGCATGAAATTCAGCACGAAGATCGAGACATGCAGGCGCAGCAGCGCGGGTGAGAGCACGCTCTCCCCTGACGAGGCGGCCATGGAAGGCACTTGGATGGCGATATCGGGCACGACGAATTTGACCGCCAGGATGGCGACGAGGGCCAGGATGCCGGTGAGGATGAACAGGCCGGGCACACCGACGGCCTGATAGAGCGCGGGGCCGGCGATGAGCGAGAGGATGAAGCTGGCGCCGATCGTCATGCCGACCAGGGCCATGGCGCGGGTGCGGTGTTGCTCGCGCGTGGAATTGGCGATCATGGCCGAGATCGCGGCGGAAATGGCGCCCGCCCCCTGCACCGCGCGGCCGAGGATGATGAGCGGCAGCGTATGGGCGAACCCGGCGAGGAACGAGCCGGCGGCGAAAATCAGCAGCCCGATGATCATCACCGGCTTGCGGCCCCAGCGATCGCTGGCAAGGCCGAACGGGATCTGCAGCAGCGCCTGGGTGAGGCCGTAAATGCCGAGCGCCAGCCCGACCAGCCGATGGTCGGTGCCGCCCGGCAAGGTGCGGGCATAGAGGGCAAAGACCGGCAGGATCAGGAACAATCCCAGCATGCGCAGGCCATAGATCGAGGCCAGCGTCGTACTGGCGCGGCGCTCCAGCGCGGTCATTTTGTCGCGCCGGGGGGCGGCGTGCGCCATGCCGGCTTCAGGACGAGCGGTCGGACGCGTTGTGGTGTTGCCGATCATATGACCTCGATGCTGGCGTCTGGCGGAGCCGCGCGGGGAAGGGGAACAGGTTTGGGATGTGAGAAGAACATAACGGCTATAGGTCTTTGCTTAACACCAGGGCAAGGTTGGCGCCGGCAGGGGCAGGCCGGGCGATGAGGCCGAGGCCCCGTCCATGTTGCGTTAACGAACTGGATTGTCAGCGATAGCGCCGTCCTATAGGGTGAAAATCAGATAGAAAATTTGATTTATGTCCTGGATTTTAAATGATTTCCTTGTCGCAAGGAAGTTGGCTGATTTTGCTCCGATCTGTGCAGGCGTTGAAAGCGAACTGGCTGCGTTTTGTCATTCGCGGTCCCTCCAAAATAACCCTACGGTATTTTTCCTATGATTTCACAATCATCGCGTCCGCTGATCATCGCGGCCGTCATGGCCTCCATGGTCATGGTGGCACTCGAGGCCACGATCGTTTCCACGGCCATGCCGCAGATCGTCGCGCAGCTTGGCGGGCTACGGCTCTATAGCTGGGTCTTCTCGTCATTCCTGCTGACGCAGACGACCATGACGGTGGTCTTTGGCAAGCTTTCCGACCTTTATGGCCGCAAGCATGTCATGCTCCTGGGCATTGCCATTTTCCTGGTGGGATCTGTTCTCGCCGGCTTCGCCTGGTCGATGCCCTCGATGATCCTGTTCCGGTTGATCCAGGGCATCGGCGCCGGTGCCGTCCAACCGACCGGCCTGACGATCGTGGCCGATCTCTATCCGGCGCGCGAGCGCGGCAAGGTTCAAGGATGGCTCTCCAGCGTATGGGCCGTTTCCGCCGTTCTGGGGCCGATCGTGGGTGGCTTCATGCTCCGCGATTTGTCGTGGGCCTGGATTTTCTGGATCAATGTGCCGATCGGCTTGGCGTCCGCAGCCGGCTTTATTCTGTTCCTGCATGATAAGCCGAAGCATGAGCGCCGCTCGATCGATATTGCCGGCGCGGCGTTGTTTACGGTGGCCATCGCCTCGCTGCTGATCGCTTTGACCGAGATCGGCACATCCCATGAAGAGACCATGTTGCTGATGACGGGCCTGTTCGCGGTTTCATCGGTCTTGTTCGTCCTTCAGGAGCGGCGCGCGGCCGATCCGATGATTTCTTTCGAACTATGGAGTCGTCGGCCAATTGCGATCGCCAATGCTGTCGCGGTGTTGGCCTGCATGGCGCTCATGGGGCTCACCACCTTCTTGCCGATGTATGTGCAAAGCGTCTTGCATCGATCGACGGTCGTCGCCGGCCTGACCCTGACGATGATGCTGGTCGGCTGGCCGGCCGGTTCCACGCTGGCGGCGCGCACGTTTCAACGCTTTGGCCTGCGGCGCGTTTTCGTCGCCGGCAGCATACTGATTCCCGTGGGGGCCGTTACCTTCATTCTTTTAACGCCGCAGAGTTCGCCGGTCACCGCCGCCTTGGGCGCCCTCGTGATGGGATTCGGCATGGGGCTGGTCGGCGTAAGTTCGCTGATTCTGATCCAGGAAATCGTCGACTGGTCGCAGCGCGGCAGCGTCACGGCCTCCAACATGTTCGCGCGCAATCTGGGCAATACGCTCGGTGCCACGGTGCTCGGTGCCGTGCTTAATTATGGTCTTGCCCATGCGAAGGGTGTCGGGCCGGTCACCTCGGACCAGATGCGCCAGCTCCTCGCCGCCCCACAGCATGGCGTCGCAGGTGGCGACAGGGCGATTGGCCTGGTGCTCCAGCAATCGCTGCATCTCACCTTCTGGGCGATGTTGGGGATTTCATCCTTGATCCTGGTGCTCGCCCTCTTGGTGCCGCCGGTCAGGATCGGCCAGGCGGACAAAGTGCCCGCGGAGTGAGGGCTGGGAGGAGGGGCGGGGGCCTTCGGATGCCCGTCTTTGGACCAAAGCCGCAGAAACCTTGGATTGTAGAGAGCATCGCCCTTGAGGCGGTGGTGCCGGGTGAGGGATTTGAACCCCCGGCCTTCGGTTTACAAAACCGCTGCACTACCACTGTGCTAACCCGGCGCGGGATGACCTTTATCATAAATGAATTTTGCTTCCATCCCCCCACTTGATCTTCGTGGGCAGTCCGGTCTATATGCCCGCCACCGGTTCGGGGCTATAGCTCAATTGGTAGAGCGCCTGCATGGCATGCAGGAGGTCAGCGGTTCGATTCCGCTTAGCTCCACCAACCGGTTCTCCGGAAATTGTGCGCCGCATGTCGGCGTCCGGGTTCGGGGCTATAGCTCAATTGGTAGAGCGCCTGCATGGCATGCAGGAGGTCAGCGGTTCGATTCCGCTTAGCTCCACCAACCACCTTCCAAAAATTTCTGATCAAAAAATTTTCTCACGCGGCTGAAGACGGGCTCGCTCTGTGCGGTGCTTTTGCGCGCCGTGGCGCGTGGCCGTTCCAGCGACGTTGCCCTCGCTGGAACGTTTTGACCGATCAGGCGACGGTGAGCTTCACATCCACCGTCTTATGGATGGCATTGGAGTAGGGGCAGACGATATGCGCCTTCTGCACCAGATCCTCGAGCACGGATTTTTCGACCCCGGGGGCGGTGATCGTCAGCGCCGCGGTGATGCCGAAGCCGGTGCCATCATCGCGTGGACCGATGCCGATGTCGGCGGATACTTTGGCCTCGTGCGGCAGAGATACTTTCTCTTTGCTGGCGACGAATTTCATCGCGCCGAGGAAGCAGGCGGAATAGCCGATGGAAAAGAGCTGCTCCGGATTCGTGCCCGGCCCGCTATCGCCGCCCAGCTCCTTGGGCGTGCTGAGCTGCACCGAGATCCGGCCGTCATCGCTCGCACCCTCGCCGGTACGGCCGCCGGTGGCGTGGCCGTGTGCGTAATATAGTGGCTTCATCTGGTCCTCCATGTTGTGCCAGACCCGCATGTGGTCCGTGATCCGGCACAATCAACAGAGGGCGAACCGTTTTGCGGGATTCAGCGCAGCGCGGCGCAGAAGGTCGCGATCCGCTCGCAGGCGCGGGCCAAAACCGCCTCGTTGGTGGCGGTGGAGAGGCGGATATGCGGGCTCATGGCGAAGGCCGAACCCTGCACAACGGCCACATGCGCCTCATTCAGCAGCGCCATGGCGAAATCATCGTCGCTGAGAATGCGGTTCCCACCCGGCGTGGTTTTGCCAAGGCAGCCGGAAATATCCGGGAACACGTAGAAGGCGCCGTTCGGGCGGTGGCAGGACAGGCCCGGCGCCTCGCTCAGCCGCGCCAGGACCAGATCGCGCCGCGCCTGATAGGCGGCCCGGCGTTCTTCCAGATAATCCTGCGGGCCTTCCAGCGCCGCCAGGGCCGCCGCCTGGCCCACCGAGGAGACGCCGGACGTGGCGGTGGCCTGCACCACGGTCAGGGCCTTGATCAGCGCCGCCGGGGCGGCGCAGAAGCCGATGCGCCAGCCGGTCATGGCATAGGTTTTCGACACGCCGGTCATGGTCACGCAGCGCTCGGCAAGGTCCGGCGCCACCGCCGCCAAGGTCGCATAGTGGAAATCGTCGAACAGCAGATGCTCATAGATATCGTCCGAGAGCACCCAGATATCAGGATGGCGGCGCAGCACCTCGGCAATGGCGGCAAGGGCGACGGCATCGCAGGCGGCGCCGGAAGGGTTGTTCGGATAGTTCAGCAGCAGCAGGCGCGTGCGCGGGGTGATCGCGGCTTCGAGCGCTTCCGGCTGGAGCACGAAATTCTCTTCCTGGCGGCAGGGGACGAACACGGTGCGGCCGCCGGCGAATTGCACGGTCTGCTCATAGCCGGCCCAGGCGGGGGCAGGGATGATCACCTCGTCCCCCTCATCGATCACCGCCATGATGACGTCGAAAATCGCCTGCTTGCCGCCATTGGTGACCAGGATGTTCTGCAACGGGACGTCGAGTTTCTGGTCGCGCAGATATTTTTTCGCGATCGCCGCCTTCAGCGCCTCGGTGCCGCCGAGCGGCGGGTAGCGCGTCTCGCCGCGCCGCGCCGCCTCGTAAGCGGCGTGGATCACATGGTCGGGGGTCGGAAAATCCGGCTCGCCGAGGGAGAGGGAAATAACATCATGTCCTTCGGCGCGCAGCGCGCGGGCGCGCGCGGCCATGGCGAAGGTGGCGGCAAGCTGGGTGCGGCCGATCCGGGCGGAAAGAGAGGGCATGGCCGGAATAAGCCATGACGCCCGGGCTCAGGCAAGGAAGCTGTGGCGCTGGTCAATAATGATAGACCGGCGTGCCCAATCCGCCGAACAGCCAGACCACGACCAGCACGATGACGATGAGGCCGATCAAGCCGCCGGAACCGTAGCCGCCGTAAGAGCGATGCGCGTAATAGCCCCCGGTGCCGCCGAAAATCAGCACCAGCAGCAGGATGATCAGGAGCAGGGTCATGTTTCTTCCCCGAAAGTTTCTCAGCCCGTTCGTTTTACTTACATTGTGCAGCGGACCGGCCGGGCAAAATTCCGGGCTGTTAAATCGTTGTTATGGCGAGACCAGCCATACAGTGATTGCTGGGTTGAATTGCCTGATAGGTCAGGCTGGGGGTATGACCTGCGCGCATTCACAAACTAGCGAATCGAGGAAAACCAATGGCTGAGAATTTCGACGTTATCGTGATTGGCTCCGGACCCGGCGGCTATGTCTGCGCCATTCGCGCGGCCCAGCTGGGCATGAAGGTGGCCTGCGTCGAAAAGCGAGCCACGCTGGGCGGCACCTGCCTGAATATCGGCTGCATCCCGTCCAAGGCGCTGCTGCAATCCTCAGAAAATTTCCACCAGATGTCGCATGACATGAAGGATCACGGCATCATGATCGGCGAGGTCAAGCTGGACCTCGCCCGGATGCAGGCGCGCAAGGGTGAGGTCGTCACGGCCAACACCAAGGGCGTGGAATTCCTGTTCAAGAAGAACAAGATCACCTGGATCAAGGGCGCCGCCGCCTTCACCGGCCCGAACACGATCGAGGTCGAAGGCAAGAGCTATAGCGGGAAATCCATCGTCATCGCGACCGGCAGCGAGTCCATCCCGCTGAAGGGCGTGGAAGTCGATGAAAAGCGCATCGTCACCTCCACGGGCGCGCTGGAGCTGGACAAGGTGCCCGGCCATCTGGTGGTCATCGGCGGCGGCGTGATCGGGCTCGAGCTGGGCAGTGTGTGGCGCCGCCTGGGCGCCGAGGTCACGGTGATCGAGTTCCTCGACCGCATCACCCCCGGCATGGATAATGAGGTTTCGACCGCCTTCCAGAAAGTGCTGGCCAAGCAGGGCTTCAAGTTCAAGCTCGGCCACAAGGTCACCGCCGCCACGGCGTCGGACGCCGGTGTGACGCTCACCGTCGAGCCCGCCAAAGGCGGCGAAGCGGAGCAGATCAAGGCGGATGTCGTGCTGCTGGCGATCGGCCGTTATGCCTATACCGAGGGGCTGAACCTCGCGGCGGCGGGCGTGGCAACCGATGAGCGCGGCCGGGTGAAGACCGATGCGCATTTCGCCACCAACGTGCCGGGCGTGTACGCCATCGGCGACGTGATCGCCGGGGCGATGCTGGCCCACAAGGCTGAGGACGAAGGCGTGGCCCTGGCCGAGCGCCTGGCCGGGCAGGCCGGGCATGTGAATTACGACGCCATCCCGAGCGTGGTTTACACCTGGCCGGAGGTTGCCGCGGTCGGCAAGACTGAGGAGGAGCTGAAGGCCGCCGGGGTTGAGTATGTGGTCGGCAAATTCCCCTTCACCGCCAATGGCCGCGCCCGCGCCATGGGTGCTACCGACGGTTTCGTGAAGGTCCTGGCCGAGAAAGGCACGGACCGGCTGCTCGGCGCGCATATTCTCGGGCCCGATGCCGGCACGCTGATCGCCGAGCTTACCACGGCGATCGAATTCGGTGCCTCAGCCGAGGATGTGGCGCGCATCTGCCATGCGCATCCGACCCTGAGTGAAGCCGTGAAGGAAGCCGCTCTGGCGGCGGACGGCCGGGCGCTGCATATTTGAGGCCATGACCGAAAAGATCCGCTTAGGCGTCAACATCGACCATGTCGCGACCCTGCGCAACGCGCGCGGGGGCGCACATCCGGACCCGCTGACCGTGGCCAAGGCGGCAGTGGCGGCGGGGGCGGATGGCATCACCATCCATCTGCGCGAGGATCGCCGGCATATCCGGGACGAGGATGCCGAACGCATCCGCGCCTGGAACGGCGTGCCGGTGAATCTGGAAATGGCCGCGACCGAGGAAATGACCGAGATCGCCTGCCGGCTGAAGCCGCATGCCGTGTGCATCGTGCCGGAGCGGCGCGAGGAAGTGACGACCGAAGGCGGGCTGGACGTAGTGCGCCATCGCGCCACGCTCACCCCCATCATCGCCCGGTTGAACGCGGCGGGGATCCGCGTCTCGATGTTCATCGACCCGGAACCGGCGCAGGTGCGCGCCAGCGCCGAGGTTGGGGCCTCAGTGGTCGAGCTGCATACCGGCGCTTACGCCAACGGCAAGCAAGGCGAGCTGGAACATCTGACGGCGGCGGCAAAGCTGACCGAGGAAGTCGGGCTGGAATGCCATGCCGGGCACGGGCTGACCTTCGCCAATGTCGGCCCCATCGCCGCTTTGCCGCAGGTGCGCGAACTGAATATCGGCCATTTCCTGATCGGCGAGGCGCTGCTGACCGGCCTGCCGGCGGCGGTGCAGGAGATGCGGCGGTTGATGGTTGAGGCAAGAAAGTAAGGAAGAAAGTAGCCGCTTTTTGAAAAAAGCGGCGCAAAAACTTCTTCGACTTTGGGCCCGTGGCGCTTGAGCGGCACGGGCCAAACTAACAAAGTTTTTTTGCTACTTTTTGTTCACAAAAAGTAGCGCTTCCTTCCTTTGTCTTCCGTCCTACCCAAGCCTACGCAGTATGGCCTGCCGCACATCGGCCGGCAGATCCGCCAGGGCCGCGTTGAGTTGCGCGCCGCGGCGGCGCAAATCGTAGAGCTGGTCCATCAGCGACAGCACCACCGGCAGTGCCGGTTCTTCGATGTCCAGCTCGTGGCGCAGCTCGAAGATCAAGCGGATGCGTGCGACGTCGATCTCCTCGAACAGCCGCGCTCCGGCCTCGCCTTCGGCCCGAACCAGGGAAGCGCTGATCCAGCGTTCCAGTTCCGCCTCGTCGAGGCCGCGTATTTCCACGCGCAGCCGTTCCAGGGTGATCATCATTCTGCGTCCCCGATCCCGGCGCGGGGGTCGAAGCCGGGCTGTGTCCATGTGTGCAGAAAGTTTTCGAGTTTTTCGTCGACCGGGCCGGTGACCACACGCAGCTTCACATAGAGGTCGCCGGCCGGCAGCTTGCCGTGCTCGGGCACGCCGCGGCCGCGCAGCCGCAATTCGGTGCCGCCGTCGGAATGTGGCTTCAGCGTCATGGCCACCGTCCCGCGCGGGGTCGGCACATTGATTTTGGCGCCCAGCACCGCCTCGCTCAGGCTGACCGGCAGGTCGAGGTAAATATCCTGGCCCTCGCGCCGGTAGAAGCGGTGCGGGGTGACATGGATTTCGATCAGCGCGTCGCCGGCCGGGCCGCCATTGCGTCCGGGCTGGCCCCGGCCGCGCAGGCGCAGCACGTCGTTTTCCTTCGTGCCGGGCGGGATCTTCACGTCCAGCGTCTGGCCGTCCGGCAAAGTGAGGCGGCTGGTGGCGCCGTTCACCGTGTCGAGGAACGAGGCCTGCAGCACGTAGCGCATGTCCTGGCCGCGCGCCGCCCCGCTACGGGTGCCGCGCTGTTCGAAAATATTCGCGAACAGGTCCTCGAAGCCCTCATCGGCGAAACCGCCGCCGAATCCGGCGCCGGCATGGGCGTAGCGCTCGCCGCGGCCGCTCTCGGCATAGTTGCGGTAGGGGCGCGGCCGCTCGCGCTCGGCGCCGGTGGCGTCGATCTCGCCGCGGTCATAACGCGCGCGCTTGTCCGGGTCGGAGAGCAGATCGTTGGCGGCGGAGACTTTCTTGAACGCCTCCTCAGCCGCCTTGTTGCCGGGGTTGAGGTCGGGATGGTGCTTTTTCGCCTGCTTGCGATAGGCGGCGCGGATTTCTTCGGCGCTGGCGCTCTTGTCGACACCCAGCGTCTTGTACGGATCGTCAGCCATGAACCTCACATGTCTTTTTCACGCAGCCCGGCAGCCGGTGCGCCCTGCCAACATAGGCAAGGCGGCGTTCGTTAAAAAGGCGTCTTCGTTTCGCCGGTGCCAAATCCGCCCGTTTCGCGCGAGGCGGTGAACGCGGAGGTGGAAAATGAAGATGGAACGTTCATTAAGGTAGAAAATTGGCTTTGCAAAATGTCCGCCCTGCGCCACTATGGGGGAGTCCTTATTCGGACGCAGGAGAGAGCGGGCGATTTGCCCGCCGCCGAAGGCGCAACCGGCCCCCGGAACCGCTCAGGCAAAAGGGGCTGCGGTCGTAAGCGGGATACTCTGGAAAGCCGGCGGGTCTCCGCCGCACCGACGGGGTCAAGGGCGAGTTGGCACGCGCCCGAATCTCTCAGGTCCCAAAACAGAGGGGGGTCAGTCTGCACGGCACTTGGCCGGGCACTGATCTGTTTTGGGGGTAATGTGCTGAAATCACCATTAGATGAACTGCACCGGCGCCTCGGCGCGCGCATGGTCGAATTCGCCGGCTATGAGATGCCGGTGCAATATAGCGGCATCATCGCCGAGCATACGGCTTGCCGCGAAGGCGCGGCGTTGTTCGACGTCTCACATATGGGCCAGGCGGAGATCGCTGACGGGGCTGCGCTCGAAGCGGTCGTGACCGGCGATATCCTTGGATTGGCGGCGGGGCGGCAGCGTTACACACTGCTGATGAACGAAGCCGGCGGCATCGTCGATGATCTGATGGTCGCCAATCTCGGCGACCGCTTCCAGCTGGTGCTGAATGCCAGCCGCAAGAGCGATGACGTTGCGCATTTGCGCGCCCATGGCGTGGCAGTGACGGAAAAATTCGACCGCGCGCTTCTGGCCTTGCAGGGGCCGCAGGCGGCTTCGCTCCTTCCGGAAGCTTCTTCGCTCAAATTCATGGAGGCGGCTGAGGTCGGCGTCGAGGGCATTTCCTGCATCGTCACCCGCTCGGGCTATACCGGGGAGGATGGGTTCGAGCTTGGCTGCGCGGCGGCGCATGCCGAGGCGCTGGCGGAATGCCTGCTGCGGCGCGGGGCGGTGCCGGCGGGGCTGGGCGCGCGGGATTCGCTGCGGCTCGAGGCTGGTCTTTGCCTGTATGGCAACGATATCGGCGCCGACATCAACCCGATCGAAGCCAATCTCGGCTGGGCGATTTCCAAGCGCCGCCGAACCGGCTGGGATTTTCTCGGCGCCGCCTCGGTGCGCGCCATGCTGGAGCAGGGGGCCGCGCGCCAGCTGGTCGGCATCAGGCTCGCCGGCCGCGCCCCGGCCCGTGCCGGCACGGAAATCCGCGATGCCGAGGACCGGCCGATCGGCCGGGTCACCTCCGGCGGTTTCGCGCCCAGCCTGAACGCGCCCATCGCCCTCGGCTTTGTGCAAGCCGCCTTCGCCGCCGAGGGCACCGAACTCGCCTTGATCGTGCGCGGCCAGAAACTTCCGGGCGCGGTCGCCAAGCTGCCTTTCATTCCTCACCGTTATGTCCGCTGAAAGGACACGCCATGACTCAGACATATTTCACCAAAGACCATGAATGGCTGCGGCTCGAGGCAGATGGCCTCGTCACCGTCGGCATCACCGATCATGCGCAGAACGCGCTTGGTGACATCGTGTTTGTGGAACTGCCGGAGCCCGGCCGTTCCGTGGCCAAGGGCGAGGCCTGCGCGGTGGTGGAGAGCGTGAAGGCGGCCTCCGACGTATACGCGCCGCTCGCCGGCACCGTGGCCGAGACGAATGCCGGGCTGATCGACGAGCCGGCGCGGGTGAACCAGGAAGCCGAATCGGCCGCCTGGTTCTTCCGCCTGCGCCTGGCCGATCCCGCCGGGCTGAGCACGCTGATGGATCTGGACGCCTATAACAAATTTCTGGAGAGCCTTTGATGGGTTGGCAGGATGAATTGACTCGTCTGGAAGCCGCGGACGCTTTTGTGGCGCGCCATATCGGCCCGGACGAGGCCGAGATCGCGGCGATGCTGCAAGAGGTGGGCGCGGTGAGCCTGGACGATCTGATCGCGCAGACCGTGCCGGAGGCGATCCGCAGCAATGCGGCTCTGGCGCTGCCGCCGGCGATCGACGAGGCCGCCTTGCTGCGCGAACTGCGCGGTCTTGCCGCCCGGAACGTGGTGAAACATTCGCTGATCGGCATGGGCTATCATGGCACGATCACCCCGCCGGTGATTCTGCGCAACGTGCTGGAAAATCCCGGCTGGTACACGTCCTACACGCCCTATCAGGCGGAAATTTCCCAAGGGCGCCTGGAAGCCATCCTGAATTTCCAGACCATGATCTGCGACCTGACCGGCATGGCCATCGCCAATGCCTCGCTGCTGGATGAGGCGACCGCGGCGGCCGAGGCGGTCGCCTTGGCGCATGGGCTGCACCGGCAGAATTCCACCACCATCGCTGTGGCGCGTGACGTGCATCCCCAGACCAGGGCAGTGATTGCGACGCGCGCCTGGCCGCTGGGCTGGCGCGTGGTGGATGTGGCGCCGGGCGATGTCGAGGCGATCAAAGATTCCGGTCCTTTCGCGCTGGTCCTGAACTATCCCGGCAGCACCGGCGCGGTGCGCGACCTCAGGCCCGAGATCGCTGCCGTGCAGGCGGCGGGCGGGCTCGCGGTGGTGTGCGCCGATCTGCTGGCGCTGACGCTGCTCACCCCGCCCGGTGAGATGGGCGCGGATGTAGTGGTGGGCTCGGCACAGCGTTTCGGCGTGCCGATGGGCTTTGGCGGGCCCGCATGCCGGCTATTTCGCGACCAAGGACGCGTACAAGCGGCAGATGCCGGGGCGGCTCGTCGGCGTGTCGGTGGATGCCGCCGGGCGGCCGGCCATGCGCCTCGCGCTGCAGACCCGCGAGCAGCATATTCGCCGCGAAAAAGCCACCTCCAACATCTGCACGGCGCAGGTGCTGCTTGCCGTGATCGCCGGTTTCTATGCCGTCTGGCACGGGCCGGAAGGGCTGAAGCGGATGGCCCGGCGCGTCAATCTGCTGGCCAGGCTGCTGGCCGATGCGGCGATGCGCGCCGGTTTCACGCTCCGCCATGAGGCGTATTTCGACACGATCGCCCTTGAAGCCGGAGAGGGTGCGGCGGCGCTGATGCGCCGTGCCGTCGAAGCCGGGTTCAATTTCCGCCGCATCGATGAAACCGGCATCGGCATCGCTTTGGATGAGACGGTGACGCGCGAGGATTTCGCCAGGCTGCTCGGCGTGCTGGGGGCCGAACCGGTCGCGGCCGGTGACGCGATTCCGCCCGCGCTGCGGCGCGCAGAGCGATTTCTGCCTGTCAGCGGTGTTCAACACGCATCATTCCGAGACCGCGATGCTGCGTTATTTGAAAAAACTCGAGGACAAGGACATTGCGCTCAACCGCTCGATGATCCCGCTCGGCTCCTGCACGATGAAGCTGAACGCCAGCGCGGAGATGGCGGCGATCACCTGGCCGGAATTTGCCGACATCCATCCGTTCGCGCCCGACGACCAGACCGTGGGGTTTCGCGAACTCATCGCCCGGCTTGGCGAGTTCCTGCAGGCGGTGACCGGCTTTGCCGGCGTGTCGCTGCAGCCCAATTCCGGCGCGCAAGGCGAATATGCCGGGCTGCTGGCGATCCGCGCTTATCACGAGGCGCGCGGCGAGGGCGCGCGGCATATCTGCCTGATCCCGTCTTCGGCGCACGGCACGAATCCGGCCTCCGCCGCCATGGCGGGCTACAAGGTGGTGGTAGTCGGCTGCGACAAGCAGGGCAATGTCGACCTCGCCGATCTGCGCCTCAAGGT
The DNA here is from genome assembly GCA_963798115.1 of uncultured Pseudomonadota bacterium. Taxonomy (GTDB): domain Bacteria; phylum Pseudomonadota; class Alphaproteobacteria; order Acetobacterales; family Acetobacteraceae; genus Acidocella. The sequence continues at coordinate 17,333 of CAWCRT010000006.1, read as the reverse complement.
CGCCGAGCATCGCCATGACATCGCGGCGCTGATGATCACCTATCCCAGCACGCATGGCGTGTTCGAAACCGAGATCCGCGATATCTGCCGCGCCGTGCACGAGGCTGGCGGCCAGGTTTACATGGACGGCGCCAATATGAACGCGCAGGTCGGGTTGACCACGCCGGCGGCGATCGGCGCGGATGTGTGCCATCTCAATCTGCATAAGACGTTCTGCATTCCGCATGGCGGCGGCGGGCCGGGCGTGGGGCCGATCGGCGTGGCGGCGCATCTGCTGCCGCATCTGCCGAATCATCCGCTTTCATCGGTGGCGGGGCCGGCCACCGGCTTCGGCCCGGTCGCGGCGGCGCCGTTCGGCTCGGCGCTGATCCTGCCGATCCCCTACGCCTATATCCGCATGATGGGGCCGGAGGGAATCACCCAAGCGACGAAACTCGCCATTCTCAACGCCAATTACGTGGCGGCACGGCTCGGGCAGCATTACCCGATTCTGTATCGCGGCGCGCAAGGCAGGGTGGCGCATGAATGTATCATCGACTGCCGCGGCTTCGCCGCCACGACCGGCGTGCAGGTGGAGGATATCGCCAAGCGTCTCGCCGATTACGGCTTCCATGCGCCGACCATGTCCTGGCCGGTGGCGGGAACGCTGATGATCGAGCCGACCGAAAGCGAGGATCGCGCCGAGATCGACCGGTTCTGCGACGCGATGATCAGCATCGCCGGCGAGATCGGCAAGATCGCCGATGAGAGCTGGAGCCGGAGCGACAACCCGCTGAAGAACGCGCCACATACCGCGGCCGAGCTGCTGGGCGAGTGGCGGCATGGTTACAGCCGCGCCGATGCGGCGTTCGCGCTGCCTTTCGTGGCCGCGGCGAAATATTGGCCGCCGGTCAAGCGCGTGGACAACGTGTATGGCGACCGTAACCTCATGTGCTCTTGCGCGCCGCTTGAAGCCTATGCCGAGGCAGCTGAATGATGGCGTAAAAAAGGCAGGGAACGCCTGGAGAAAACCGCTTTATAAATTTCACATTAAAGGGGGTAAAAAAACTCTTGCCATAAGGGGGGGATGGCCCCATAAGCCGGCGCTCTGGCCCAGGGGGGCACGACGTGGTGTCGTGTCCCGAAAGGCCGTCTACTAGTTGAGGGGGTTCGAAAATGAACGCACTTGCCCGACTGGGGATGGTCTCGGAGACTCCGAGCGAAAACCAGACGATGACAACGGTCTCCGTGGAGCCGGCTAAAGACTATTTCGTGGAACGTGACGGCGTGAAGTTCGCCGGCATGCATCTGCTCATTGACCTTTGGGGCGCGTCCAATCTCGACGACCCGAAGCTGATCGACGAGACGCTCTGCGCCGGCGCGGTGGAGGCGGGTGCAACGATTCTGCACAGCCATTTCCACCATTTCACGCCGAATGGCGGCGTCAGCGGTGTGGTCGTTCTGGCCGAGAGCCATATTTCCATCCACACTTGGCCGGAGCGCAATTTTGCGGCGCTCGACGTGTTCATGTGCGGCGTCTGCAACCCGTACAAGGTGATTCCTTTCCTCAAGGAAGCCTTCGGCGCCAGCCATATCCAGGTCAGCGAACAGAAGCGCGGCCTGATCGCCTGAAACAGCGTGCGGCCGGATTTTTAGCCGGCCGCGCCCCCAAGTTTTGCGAACGGGGAAAGCAATGACCGATACCTGGCTGAACGAGACGCTGTACCCGGATTGGGGCCAGCGCTTCCGTTTCACGCGGCAACTGGCGCGGGTGCAAAGCCCGTTCCAGGACATTGCCATTTTCGAAACCGAGAGCCATGGCCATGTGATGACGCTGGACGGCGTCGTGCAGATCACCGAGCGCGACGAGTTCGTGTATCAGGAGATGCTGGCGCATGTGCCGCTGCTGGCGCATGGCGCGGCGAAGAACGTGCTGATCATCGGCGCCGGCGATGGCGGCGTGCTCAAGCATGTGCTGATGCATAAAGGCGTCGAGCGCGCGGTGATGGTGGAAATTGACGGCGAGGTCATCGAGCTTGCCAAGCGTTTCCTGCCCGGCATCGGCGCCGATGCCTGGAACGACCCGCGCGCCAATGTCATCGTCGGTGACGGCATCGATTATGTGCGGCAGGCGCCGGACGGCGCGTTCGATGTGATCATCGTCGACTTCGACCGACCCGATCGGCGTCGGCGAAGTGCTGTTCACCGATGAATTCTACCAGAATGCGTCGCGCATCCTGAGCCCGCGCGGCATCATCGTGAACCAGTGCGGCGTGCCGTTCATGCAGGCCGACGAGCTGCGCGAGACGTCGCGGCGCCGTGCGCAATTCTTTCCCCATGTCAGCGCCTATGTCGCGGCGGTGCCGACTTATGTCGGCGGCTATATGACGCTGGGCTGGGCGGGCAAGGACGAGGCCGCAACCCGGCTGCCGGTCGAGGAGATCGCCCGGCGCGCCGAGGCGGCGGGGATCGCCGGCAAGAGCCAATATTGGTCGCCGCAACTGCATGTGGCGTCATTCTGGCTGCCGCCTTACATCGCCAAGCATCTGCCGTAAGCAGAAAAAAAGGGGCCGGAATTCCGGCCCCTTTTTTTGTTTGAGAAAGTGGCCGCTTTTTGGAAAAAGCGGCGCAAAAACTTCTGCGGTTTTGGGCCTGGGGCGCCGCGGCGGCGCGGGCTGTTTAGTCTTCGAAGTCTTCGAAATCCTCGTCATCTTCGGACGGCCGGGATGCGCAGTTGAAGCAAGTGCCGAGATAATTGAACGCGCCGAAGCCGGTGGGCTCGAGCCGGCTGCCGCATTGCACGCAACCCGGTTCGGAGCGGATGGAGGTTTGCGGCGGGAGGGCAGACACCCAGTTAAAGCGTTTTCTCCCAGCATCGAAGAAGCTCATCTTTGCCGCTCTCCGGCACCCGCAAGGTAGGAATAAGGTGAAGCTTGTGTCATCCGGCCGCAAACCGGAGAAACATCGTAATGTTTGCGCTGTGCGCTTCCTTGGTTCCGGGTGAGGCAGGGCGGCATGAAAAAGCAAGGCTCCGGTCCGCCCGTGGCGGGGTTGGCTATAACGATGCGTAAATGACACACGGCGATTAGGCTCCCATTGTGTCAAGAATTAGGCCGGTTCCGGCCCGGCCCGACATAATGAAAACCTCATGCTAAATCACCTGCCTGCCCTTGATCCGTTTCGTCAGAGACACAGATCGAAGGGATAATGAAACCGTGCCTTCATCAATCGCATCGGCACCGCCGTGCCGCCTGACGACATCCATGCGGTGTACCGCGATTTCATGGCCGGGGCGCTGGAGGGGCGCGAGCGCGCTTTGTTCACGCGGATGGCTGACCGCGCCGGCATCGCGCATCGTTATTCGGTGTTGCCTCAGGACGGCATGATCGAGGCGGATGAAGCGCGGGAAGGGTTCTACCGCCGCGGCGCTTATCCGGGCACGGCGGCGCGCATGCAGGCCTACGCTCTGCACGCGCCGGGTCTGGCCATGCGGGCGGTTGCGGCGCTGGACAGGCCAATACGGGATGTCACGCATCTCATCCTCGCCTCCTGCACCGGCTTCGTCGCCCCCGGCCTGGACCAGATTCTCGCGCAACATCTCGGGCTGCGGCCTGACCTGCAGCGGCTGTTGGTTGGCTTCATGGGCTGCTGCGCGGCGGTTCCGGCCTTGCGGGCCGCGCAGGCGATCGTGCTGGCGGATCCGGCGGCGCGGGTGCTCGTGGTGAATGTCGAGCTGTGCACGCTGCATTTGCAGGAAACCACGAATCTGGAGGCGGCACTCTCCTTCCTGCTGTTTGGTGACGGTGCGGCCGCGGCGCTGGTCACGGCCGAACCGGAGGGGCTTTGCCTGGGCGATTTCGTGAGCGCGGCGATTCCCGGCACCGAGGACCATATCACCTGGCAAATCGGCGATCAGGGCTTTCTCATGCATCTCTCCGGCCAGGTGCCGGCGGCGATATTGCGTGCCTTGCGCCAGGCGCCGCAGGCCGTGCTGCGGGAACAGGCGGTGGAGGATATCGATTTATGGGCCGTGCATGGCGGCGGGCGCACGGTGCTGGATGCGGTGCAGGCGGGCCTGGGCCTGCCGGTGGCGGCGCTTGGCGCCGTCGCGCGCCGTGCTCGCGGCGCATGGCAATATGTCTTCCGCCACGGTGATGTTCGTACTGGCCGCCATGCTGCAAACTGCCGGGCCTGGGCAGCGGGGGCTGGCCATGGCGTTCGGCCCGGGCATGGTCGCGGAGACGTTCCGTTTCACCATGCCATGATGGAATTTGCCGCCCGCTCAGCGCTCGAAGAGGAGATGGACGATCCGGCTTTGGACGAAGCCGTGTATCGGCGCTGCCTGGCCGATCTGGCGGTGGTGAACCGTGTGACCTTCACCCATCTTCCCACGCTGCGTTGGCTCAAGCGGGCCACGAAATCCTGGCCGGCCGGGCGCCGAATCGCGGTGCTGGATGTCGCTTACGGGCAGGGCGATCTGCTGCGGGCGATCGCCGCCTGGGCGGCGCGGCGCGGCTTTGTGGCGGAGCTGTCCGGCATCGATCTGAACCCGCGCGCCGCCGCCATGGCCCGCGCGGCGGTGGCGGACCAGAAGATCGATTACCGCACGGGCGATGTGTTTGCCGCAACGCTGCCGCAGCGGCCCGATTTCATCGTCACGTCGCAATTCACCCATCATCTGAGCGACGCGGAGATCCTCCGCCTGCTGGCGTGGATGGAAGCGTGGGCTGGCTGCGGCTGGCACATTGCCGACCTGCACCGCCACAAGGCGGCCTATCATCTGTTCCCGCTCCTGGCCCGGCTGATGCGCTGGCACCGGATCGTGCGGTGCGACGGGCAGATTTCCATCGCCCGTTCCTTCACGCGCGCCGACTGGGAGCGGCTGCTGGCGGAGGCAGGGCTTTCCGCCGAGATAAGCTGGCATCCGCTGTTCCGCTACACGGTGAGCCGCCTGAAATGACGGCGCGCCCGGACATATTGGTCGCGGGTGGCGGGCTGGCGGGGGCGGCCGCTTCCTTGGCTCTGGCGCAGGCCGGGCGGGAGGTGCTGCTGCTGGAGCGCGAGGCGGTGCCGCAAGACAAAGTCTGCGGCGAGTTCCTGAGCGGCGAGGCGGTGGCGGCACTCGCGCGTCTGGGGCTGGACGTGGCGGGGCTGGGCGGCGAGGCCATCGATCATGTCCGGCTGTGGCGCGGGCGGCGGGGTATAAGCGCTTCACTGCCGTTTCGCGCGGTTGGCCTTTCGCGCCGGGTGCTGGACGCGGCGCTGTTAACGCGGGCGATCGAGGCGGGTGCCGAGGTGCGGCGCGGCTGTGCCATCCGCCGCATCGAGGCCGGCATCGTGCAAACCGAGACGCAGGATTTCGCGCCCGGTTCGCTGCTGCTGGCGACGGGCAAGCATGAGCTTCGCGGGCTGCAGCGGCCGGCTCGGCCAGGCACGCTGGTCGGCTTCAAAACCTATTTCCGCCTGCAGCCGGCGGAGCGGGCCCGCCTTTCATCGCATGTGGAACTTTTCCTGTTCCAAGGCGGTTATGCCGGGCTGCTGCCGGTCGAGGGCGGACGGGCAAATCTTTGCCTGGTCCTGGAACAGGATGTGCTGCGCCGCGTCGGCGGCTGGGCGGCGTGCCTTGCTTATGTTCAGGAACGCTGCACGCATCTGGCCGTACGGTTGCGTGGCGCCGAGGCGCTGCGGGACCCGTTATCCGTCGCTCGCATGCCTTACGGTTTCGTGCACCGCCCCACGGCGGACGACGCGGCGAATTGTTACCGGCTCGGCGACCAGGCGGCGGTGATCCATTCCTTCACCGGGGATGGCATGGCGATCGCCTTGCACAGCGCCGCCCTGGCGGCGCGCTGCGTCACGGCCGGAGAAAGCGCGGAGATCTATCATCGCCGGCTGGCGGAGCAGGTCGGTGCGCCAATCCGCCGCGCCGGTTGGGTGCATCATGCCTTGTCCCTGCCGCTTCTCGGGGGCGTTAGTTTTCACAGCATCATGAAATTTCCGATGTGCATTGAGTTTCTTGCTGCATATACGCGGCTTCAATGCGGATGACGGGATTGAGGGGAAGTAAGCGCTACTTTTTGTGAACAAAAAGTAGCAAAAAAACTTTGTTGGTTTGGGTCCGCGTCGTTCGAGCGCCGCCGGCCCAAAGTCAAAAAAGTTTTTGGTGCCGCTTTTTTCAAAAAGCGGCCACTTCCTTTTTACCACCAATGACGACCGTGCAGGTCATGCCGGCGATGAGCTTGGTGCCGGCGGGGACATGGTCGAGGGCGATGCGCACGGGCACGCGCTGGGCCAGGCGCACCCAGGTGAAAGTGGGGTTCACGTTGGCGAGCATGGTTGGGCTCGGCGAACGCTCGCTGTCGGTGATGCCGGCGGCGAAGCCCTGCACATGGCCGAGAATCGCCGGGCCGCCATCCATCAGCGTGATTTGCGCGGGATCGCCGACCTGGATCTGGCGCATTTTCGTTTCTTCGAAATAGCCGTCGACATAGAGGGTATCGGAATCGACCAGCGCCAGGACCGGGGTGCCGGTAGTTACGAAATCGCCAGGCCGCATCGAGAAGTTGGTGATGGTGCCGTTCACCGTCGCGCGCACGGTGGCGCGCTGAAGATTGTAGTTTGCGAGCGTCAGGTTGGCCTGCGCCAGCTGATAGGCCGCCTCAGCTTCCTGCGCGGCGGTGACCATGTTGTCGCGAGTTACGCTGGAGACGGCGTTGTTGGACAGGTTGGTATAGCGGCTCGCGGTGTGCTGCGCATCCTGCATCGCCGCCTTGGTGCGGGCGAGTTCGGCCTCCGCCTGGGAGATCGCCAGCCGGAAGCGTGTCGGGTCGATCTCGAAGAGCGGCTGGCCTTCCTTCACCATTTCATTGTCATGGACGAAAACCTGCGTCACCGGACCGGAAACGTCGGGCGCCAGTTCGACCGTATCGGCGCGGACCGCGCCGTCGCGGGTCCAGGGATCGTCCATGTAATAGACCCAGAGCTGCCAGGCGACGATCGCGGCGATGGCGACGATCAGGGCGGTAACCAGGAAGCGGAGCGTAAACGATGCGACTTTCATGGGGGCCTATATTCTTCAGAAGAGGCGCGGGGCGGCGTAACTGACCGCGCCGGTCAGGATGACGAGGAGGGCGAGATCGAAAAGCGGCCGGTGCCAGACATAGCGGTACAGGCCGAGCCGATAGAGGGCGGCGCGCAAGAGGGTGGAGAGCAGCAGGCCGATGCCGAGCCAGACCAGCAAGGGCGGCAGGTACACGCCGAAGAGGTTGATTTCGCCGATCATGCGCGTTTCTCCATGCGGGGGGCGGCGTGCCAGTCCTCCGACCTGCGGAGGCGGTGCGCTGGCGAACAATACGAGGCGTAGGCCCGAGAGCAGCATCAGCGCCTCGCCGTAACGGCCGGCATCCACGGCCAGGCCGCGCATGGCCGCGTCGATCGCCGTCAGCACCGCCTCCGGCGGCGCCTCTCGCGGGTCGTGGGAATAAAACGCGGCGATGCCTGAGAGCGCCTCGGCGGTGCGTTGCCGCGCCGGCAGCGGGAGTGTGTCGAGCAGGTCCTGCAACCCGATCAGGTTGAGTCCGGCCCGCAGATCGCGCAGCAGAGCCACGGCCGCTTCATCGGCCCCGGCGGAGACGGAGGCCAGACGCGGCATCATCTGCCCGAGGCGCTGCATCATCACCCCGGTCAGGATTGCGCGATCGGAGGCACCTTTGGTCCGCGCCACGGCGGCGATATCGCGCCAGGCCGCGCGCAGCAGGCGCTCGGCGCTCCAGGCTGCACCCACCGAACGGATCAGCCTTGTTGTCACCAGCGCCACAGCCACGCCGCCGATCGTGGCCAGCACGCCATTCGCAAAAGCTGGGAAGTCGCCGTTATAGCCGTTGTTGAGCGCCAGCATGGTGGTCCCGAATGCGCCCATATTCATGCCGGTGATGAAGGTCGCCGGACGCGATACGAGCACGCCGATGGTCAGCGCGGCCGGTAGCAGCACCAGGCACAAAGCCGCGAAGGTTTCGACCCGTGGCAGGATGACAAACAGATACACCCCGTCAACGACGCTAACCGCCACCAGGTCGCGCAGCATGCGGGCGAGGGCCGGGGCCGGATCGTCCAGCCCGGCGAAAAACGAGCAGCCGATGGCGGCCATCATGGCTGCCGTGCTGCCGGCGGGCCAGGAAGTCTGGATCCAGAAAAGGCAGGTGAGCAGTGTGGCAATGAAAGCGGCGAAAGCGGAGAGCAGGGACATGCCGTGATCGCGCAGCAGCGCGGCATTGGCGAGATATTCCGCGTGCGTGAGGAGATTGTCGGGCGCTGGGTCGCCATCGACGATGTGCCGGCGGATCACGCGCCCCTGATGGATCAGGCTCACCAGCTCTTCCAGCCGTCGCGCCAGGCTCGCGCGCAGCAAGCCGCTCCAGGAGGAGGCGTCGAGCTCCAGCCGGCGGATCTGGGCGATCAGGGCGGCGCTGTCTTCCGGCCCGCCGATCTGAACCCAGTCGCGCACCGCATCCAGCCTTTGCTGCAGCGCTTGGGTGATGCCGTCCAGCCGCCGCAATTCGGCGACGCGGTCGTTGATGGAGCCCAGCACCGGCATCAGGCTGAGCACATAGAGGCGCAGATGCGTGATGTAGCGCACCGCATTTTGCAGATGCGAAGTGTCGTAGGCGAGCTGCGTGGTCATCATCGCCACATCGCTCGCCTCCACCGCCAGCTGCCGCCGTGCAGCCCCGATATCGGCCTCGGCTTCGTGGCCGGAGAGGGCGGCGGTTGCCCAGTCGATCCCCGGCTTCACCCAGGCGGCGATGCGCCGCGCCAGCACCGGGCCGATGGCGCGCGGAAACAGCACGGTGCCGAACATTGTGGTGCAGACGATGCCGAGCGTGATTTCCTCGACGCGGGTGAGGGCGGTCTGGAAGACCAGCTGGGGCGCATCGACGCTGGGAAAGCCGATAATGGCCGCGGTGTAGCCGGCGAGCATGAAACCATAGGCGCGGGGCGTGCGGTCGAGCAGCGAAATATACAAACAGAGCCCGACCCAGAGCGACAAAGCAAGCGAGAGCAGCAGCGGCGCGTCGACCAGGTTGGGCACCAGCGCCACGGCGGCGGCGGCACCGGTGAGCGTGCCGAAGAAGCGATAGACCGCCTTTGAGCGCAGCGGCCCGGTGAATGGATTGGCGACGATATAGGCGGTTGCCAGCGCCCAATACGGATTGTTCAGCCCCAGCCAGAAGGCGAGGAACAGAGCCGTCATAGCCCCGAGAAATGTTTTTAGCCCAAACGCGACTTCATCCAGCTTCGGCATTGGCGCCAAGGATCCTGGGAATAGTCAGTATGTTAGACCCGTTTAGCGCATTCGGGCTTGGCAGAGATGGGGCGCAAAGACAAGGCACAGATGCGGCTGCATCTTGTCATCACGAGGAATAGGCAAGGCAAGGGGCTTTGCCCCTTGACCCCACTGGGGCCGTGAGGCCCCAGACCCCATGAATTGGGCTATGCGGTTTCAACGCCGGAGACCCAAAGCTCTAAAAGTTTTTGCGCCGCTTTTTTGAAAAAAGCGGCCACTTTCTTTCTCGTCTAGAACGGATCCGGCGAGGCGCCGAGCGGCCGTGCCGGGCCGCTGGGGGCGAACGCGTCCGGCGGAGATGCCTTCACGGTGGCGGTGTTCGCCACGGTGGGGGCGCTTTTCGCCACCGTCTGGGGCGGGGTGCAGAGCTTGGTGAGCGCCTGCACGTCCTGGGTTTCCTGAACCGCTTCCTGCGCCATGGTCGAGGCGGCGGTGGCGGCTTTATCCTGCTCCGTCTGGGCGAGGGCGCTGTCGTGGCGGGCCTGGAGGCGTTTGCCTGCTGCCAGCCCTTCGGCATAGCCGCGCGCCTCCGCGGCGCGCAGTGCGTCGGGGGAAGGTGCCGTGGTGACCGGACGGCCGGGGCGAAAGCTTGCTGTTCATAGCGGTTCAGCGTCGCGCAACCGGACAGGCCGGTGGCCGCGAAGGCGATCAGCAAGGAAAAATGCCCCAGGACCCGCGAGGGGAGGAGTTTCACAAAGGGAGCCATAGTATTAACCATTCCTAATGCACCGGCGCGGTTTCGTCATCACCAAAAGCCCATATTTAGACAACCCATGGTTGAAAAATTTGCCTTTGTCACGCTACCGAATGTAAAGAAAATTTAACTAAACGTGCATGGAACCTTGCATTTTCCACGGTTTTCCGTCACTGTGCGGGCTTGAGCGGACAAGCCGCGCTGCAACCCGCCCGGTGCCGGTCCGATACATCGGAATTTTGTATGATTTTGTCACGCGTGCCGCGATCTTGGAGATCGAACGCGGAGATAGCCTTAGGCCAAGCGAGATTGTGGCAGTCTTCCTTTCCCGGTTGGACCGGCGGCAGGTGGTAATTTGATCTGGATCAAGTTGTATCCCCCGAATCCAGGGCAAGCAGGTCATCATGAATGATAAGAAAAAAGAAGATTGAACATGAGCGACTTGGTCAGAAATCTTGTGGAGGCCTGCAACGCGGCGCGGCAGGCCGGGCTGGATTTCCCGCGAATCTGGAGAGAGATTTTGCAGCGCCATCCGCTGGTGACCGGCGCTCCGGTGCAGGGGATCGGTGAGGCCGGGCCGCATCTGGAAATTCCGCTCTTTGCCGGTCAGGTCATGATGTTCGATACATCTGGCTTTGCCATAAAGTAATGTTTTGTTAGCCATAAGAACACCGCGCGGGGCGCCGGGCCGGCGCCGCCGACGCCTTGCCCGTTCTCCGGGGGCGGCTACAAGGCAGCGATCGATAGTCTCGGGAGTTGGATATGAGTTTCAAAGAGAAGCGGGTCGTTGTTCTCGGCGGCACATCGGGTCTTGGTTTTGCCACGGCGAAAGCGGCGGCGCGCGAGGGCGCCAGCGTGGTCGTGGTCTCCGCCAAGGCGGAGCGCGTCGCGCGGGCGCAGGCTTTGCTGCCGGCCGGCACGGAAGGCCATGTCGTCGACCTTACCGATGAAGGCCAGGTTGCCGCCTTGTTCGAAAAAATCGGCGCGTTCGACCATCTGGTCTTTACCGCGGGCGATTGGCTGCTGCTGGGCGATTTCCTCTCGCTCGATATCGCGGCGGCCCGCCGTGCCTTCGATGTGCGCTATTGGGGCGCGGTGATGGCGGCGAAATATGGCGCGCCGCTGATCCGCAAAGGCGGTTCGATCGTGCTCACCACGGGCATCGCCTCGGCGCGGCCGTTCAAGGGCTGGGTCGCACCCGCCAGCATTTTGGGGGCGATGGAAGCGCTGACTCGTGCGCTTGCCGTCGAGCTGGCGCCGATCCGCGTGAACATCGTCTCACCCGGCGTCGTCAAAACCGAAATGTGGGACGGGCTGCCGGAAGCCGACCGCGAAGGGCTGTACCGGGATGTCGGCGCGAAATTGCTGGTCGGCCGGGTCGGTGAGGCGGACGAGGTCGCAGAGACTTATCTGTACCTCATGCGCCAGACCTTCAGCACGGGCCAGGTGGTGACTGTCGATGGCGGCGGCGTGCTGGTCTGAGGCCTGAAACCCGGCCGCCCGCGCAGAAAAAAGCTGCGGGCGGCCGACCTAGGCGGCTATGGTGACCCGGTAGAAACATAACCGGGGGCGCGAAACATGGTTTGCCCGATCTGTCAGGAACATCATCCGGCCCGCAAAGCGGGCTTGAGCCGGCGGCTTCTGTTTCATCTCGCCGGCGGCGCGGCCCTGGCCGGGCTGCCGGCCTGGAGCGCGCCGCCGAAAATCCGGCAATCTGCTCGCGCCGGATCAGGCGCTCGAGCGGCTGATGCAGGGCAATGCGCGCTATGTGAAAGGGCTGACCCGCCGGCATGATTTCGCGACCGAGCGGGAGGCGCTGGCGCAAGGGCAGAATCCCTTTGCCGGCATATTGAGTTGTGCGGATTCCCGTGTCGGCACGGAATTCGCTTTCGACAGTTTTCGCGGCGATTTGTTCGTCGTCCGTGTCGCCGGCAATTTCGTCAATGAGGATAATCTCGCCAGTTTCGAATTTGCGGTGGCGGAATTGTCGACGCCGCTGCTGATGGTGCTGGGGCATGGCAAATGCGGCGCCGTGGCTGCGACCATCGCCTCCTTACGCGAAGGCACCACCCTGCCGGGGCATTTGCCGGCATTGGTCCGGCAGCTGCGGCCGGCGGTGCAGGCGGCGAAGAACGAGCCCGGCGATCTGCTGAACAATGCAATCCGGGACAATGTGCGGTTGAACGTGGCGCGGCTGAACGAGGCTTCGCCGATCCTGAGCGAGGCGGTCGCGCAAAAACGCTTGCGCATCGTCGGCGGCGTGTACGATCTTGCGACCGGCCACGTGGACTTGGTCACGAGCTGATCTTGGCTTATGACCCGCGCGGTTTTAACGGCCACGGTCCTGAAGGACCAAAAGTTTTTGCGCCGTTTTTTTCAAAAAGCGGCCCCTTTTCTTGATGTATTTGTCTGGAATGAAAGAGCGAAGAGCTGCCGCTTTTGCAAGCGGCGTTAAGGCTTCTGCTAGAGCTGGCCGGTGCTGCCGTAACAGCACGGGCCAAACCAGCTACCCTGGCAGGGCATCGCTCCGAAGCATAAGACGGTGCTTAATGCACCAGTTTGGGCATCATCTCGTTCTGGATGATCATCGCCGCCGCCACAGGCTCGGTGGGAGCGAGCCCGACCTGCCTTCCGTCCGCGGCATAAATGGCGAAGGCCAGACCGCTCGGCGTCATCACGGGCTTCACATAGGCCACTTCGTCCATGCCCAGGAACTCCAGCTCTTCGGACGAGATGTGGCGTGCATTGACGGCGGTTTCGTAGACAGCCAATGCATCGTTCTGAATTTTGACGTCCATGAAGTCACTCCTTCTCTGAAACTGATAAGAACAAAAATGTTGGCATAAGAGCAGCGTCAGGGAATGCGACATCCCGTCAGCGAAATTTTCAAGGTGATCTTGTAGGCCAGGGATCTTTTCATTTGCCGGCCGACGCCCGGAACAGCGGACGAATGACGGCACTCTTGAGATTGTCCCGAGCGTCATAATCCTGCTGGCCCCGCTGGGGCTGACGCGCATGATCGGGATAAAACAATCCGCCAAAACCGGCCTGGCCGGCGATGCAGGCGGCGAGGGCGCCAAATTCCGCGATCATTCCGACATCGATCTCCACCAGCGTCGGCTGCAGCCAGAGCCAAGGCCATGTCGGCAGAAGGCACGGAATGGTGACAGAGCGGTTTGTCGGCTCCTCAGCCGCGCAGTGCCGGCGGCGCCACGCCTCGAGGGAGATGATTTCGGCACTCATGACGCGTCTCCATGAAACGCAGTTGTGGGCAGCCAGGCGCCTCTATCGTCGAAACTCATCGAGCTAGCCTCAGACAATTTCGTGCGCTGTAGAATAGCCATCACTTTCACGTACCTTTTCTCTGCCTTTTCGTTTGCCTTCCAAACAGTCCATCCTGCCCGGTCGGAAACATTCTCCAAGAGGAACTGGCCGCAAGGTCCGTGTTCTGACATCGGTCGTCATTCATGGCAGGCCGCGCTGATAGGCGGCGCGGAAACTCACAGAGTCTTGCAAAAACTGCGATAGCCGGACAATTCGCTATCACCGAGCGGAGAAGGATTTCGAGCAGTCAATTGAATTTCTCGACCCTTCGGCGCTTCAAGCATTTCCTTGTTGATTTAACCTACCATCGGGCCGGTTCGAATGCTCTTAGGCGCTGGGAGGATTGGCGCTCATCTGTGTAAGAGTTTCTGAACAACCATCGTGGCGGGCTTGGTCAGGCATCTTACGGATCTAATGCTTTGGTTTAGATCCCTACACCGGGCGCGATAAAAGAGGCTGTTTCAACGCGGGAAAAGGGGGCGCCAGGCGGCTGGTTGTGGCCTGAAAATGGCCGCGTTGTCGCGGCAGGCGGCGCCATGCGCGGCGGCTGCGAGAGGTGAGGCAGCATGGTGTGGGCGAAGCCATGGCGAGGCGACGGGCCCTCAGCCGAGATCGATCTCCTCCTCCACCACATGGGTGAGGTGCACGTCGTCGATCTGTAGCGTCATTTTCGCCTTGAGCCGGGCATGGTTCCGGAGGGTACCGGCTTTCACCGCGGCGGAGACGGCGTTCTCGATTTCGCGCTGCGAGCTGACACCCACCGCTTTCAGGAATTTGCGCACCGCCATGTTGAATTTGTCGTTATCCATTCTGGCTTTTCTCCCATTGCTTGCGGGGCCGCGTCGGCTTGTCGGCCGATTTTAGCGCAGGTGGGAAAGGCGGGCCCATAAAGATTTTCGTGAGGCAGAAAGAAAGCGGCCGCTTTTTGGAAAAAGCGGCGCAAAAACTTTTGGTTTTTGGGCCTGTGGCGTTGGGGGCGAACGGGATTTAGCCGGCACCGCTCGTGAGTTCGGTCGCGTCCTGGTGATCGGCGACGGAAGCGGGCCGGCTTGGTCGTGTAGAAATCGTCGAACACAAGCTCGAGCTTGGCGCGATCCAGCCCCGGCCCCGTATCCTGCACCTTGACCAGAACGTCGCCCGAGCTCGCCGTTCGGGTGCTGATCAGCAGGTCGCGAGGTCCGTCGGCGACGCCTCGCATCGCCTCGATGGCGTTGACGATCAGGTTCAGGATCACCTGCTGTAGTTGGACCCGGTCGCCTTGGACGAACGGTAAACCATCCGCCATGTGGGTCTGCACCGAGATTGCGTGCTTCACCACCTCGCCATGGAGCAAAGCGATCACCTCAAGGATCGCCTCGTTGATCTCCAGAACATCCCGGCGCGGCGGCGCCTTCTCGATGAGGCGGCGGACCCGGCCGATCACCTCATCGGCGCGGGTGCCGTCCTTGATGATGCGGATGAGGCTCTGCCGCAGCTCCTCCAGCGCCGGCGGTTTGTAAAATCGCTTGCATAGTGACCCCCTGAGGGGTCATTTTCGGTCCAATACCGACCCCTCTGACGTTTTTATGTCAGCATTCTTCCTGGGTCCTCTAACGGACCGGGAAGGTTTATGGGGGATGATTGGAGTGGATTTAATAGGCGATATCCGGCGTGCATATTTTGATGAGCATGTTCCGATCAAGGAGATTGTGCGGCGTTTGTCGGTGTCACGGGCGACGGTTCGCAAGGTGATCCGTGGCCAGGCGACTTCGTTCAAGTATGATCGTGGCGTGCAGCCAGGCCAAAGCTTGGGGCGTGGCTGCCGGTTTTGACGGAGCTTCTGGCTGCTGAGGCCAAGTTGCCGCGCCGGGAGCGGCGTTCAACGCAGCGTTTGTTCGAGGAACTGCGCGGCCGAGGTTATGACGGCGCGCATGACAGCGTGCATCGGTTTGTGAAGACGTGGCGTGCTGAGCAGGCGCGGCTGCCGGCCAAAGCCTATGTACCGTTGAGTTTTGCGCCTGGTGAGGCGTACCAGTTCGACTGGAGCCACGAGACCATCACGCTGCAGGGCCTTCCGGTGGTGATCAAGGCGGCGCACATGAAGCTGTCCTATAGCCGGATGCCGTTTGTTCGGGCGTATCACCGTGAGACCCAGGAGTTGGTGTTTGACGCGCATGACAAGGCATTTGGTTTTTTGGGCGGGGTCTGTCGGATTGGTATCTACGACAACATGAAGACTGCGGTGGAGGCGATCTTTATCGGCAAAGCCCGCAAGTATAACAAGCATTTTCTGCAAATGTGCTCGCATCATCTGGTTGAACCCCGTGCCTGTACGCCGGCGGCGGGCTGGGAGAAGGGGCAGATTGAAAATCATGTTGGTAACATGCGTGACCGGTTGTTCCTGCCCAAGCCGCGAGTAAAAAGCCTGGCCGAGTTGAATGCCTGGCTGGAGGACCAATGCGTTGCCCATGCCAAAGCCACGATGCATCCAGAGTTCAAGGACCGGACGATCTGGGCGGTATTCCAGGAAGAACGCGCCAGCCTGATGGAATTGCGTGGCCCGTTTGATGGTTTTGTTGAGAAGGCGGTGCGCGCCACCACGACCTGCCTGATCATGGCCGACCATAACCGCTACAGCGTGGATGCGCGCGCTGCCGGGCAGATGGTGCTGGTGCGCTCACACGCCGAGCGTATCGTGGTGCTCTTGGGCGACGAGGTTGTAGCCGACCATCCACGGCATTTTAGGCGCGATCAGGTGATTTATAATGCCTGGCATTATTTGCCAATTCTGCTGCGCAAACCAGGCGCCTTGCGCAATGGCGCACCGTTCAAGGATTGGGAGCTTCCGGCGGGATTGGCCCAGGTGCGGCGCAAACTGCAAGGCCATGCGGATGGTGACCGGCAGTTCGTGAAAATTCTAGGCGCGGTACTGGAGCACGGCCTGGAGGCGGTGGAAGCGGCCTGCGCGGAGGCGCTGGAGGCGGGACTTGCCAGTGGCGATGTCATCCTCACCGTCCTGGCGCGCAGGTTGCAACCGGTGCTGCCGCCCAGCATCACCACGCCCGATGCCCTGAGGTTAAAGTTTGAACCCACAGCCGATTGCAGCCGCTACGACCGCCTGCGGCGGGCCGCGTGATGCAACGCCAGGACATTTTGGCGGCGATGACCGAGTTGAAACTTCTCGGCATGCGTGCCGCCTTTGATGAAGTCGTGGGCAAAGCCATGGCCCGGCGCGATGAATTCTATCCGCTGATTGCCAGCCTGATCCGCGCCGAACATACGCACCGCCAGGCCCGCTCGATCAGCTACCGGATTACCGGCGCTAAATTCCCAGCACTGAAAGATCTGGATAAATTCATCTTCGCCGGCACCGTGATCGACGAAGGTTTGGTGCGCGAACTGGCCACAGGCGCCTTCCTCGATGCCAGACGTAACGCGATCTTCATTGGCGGTACCGGCACGGGGAAGACGCATCTGTGCATCGCCGTCGCCTCTGCCGTTATCCGCGCCAAAGCCCGCGGCCGGTTCTACAACCTTGTCGATCTGGTCAATCAGCTGGAGCAGGAGAAGGCAGCCGGCCGCAGCGGCAGGATGGTGGAGAAACTGCTGCGCCATGATCTCATCGTGATCGACGAACTCGGTTATCTACCGTTCAGCCAGTCCGGCGGCCAGTTGCTGTTCCACCTAATCAGCAAGCTCTACGAGAATCTCCCTACTGATTACCACCAATCTCGCCTTCGCCGACTGGCCGCAGGTTTTTGGCGATGCCAAAATGACCACTGCCATGCTGGACCGCCTGACCCACCATTGCGACATCGTCGAGACCGGCAATGAGAGCTGGCGCTTCAAAAATCGCGGCTGATCCCCCCATCTGCGCAAAACAACTGAAAGTACGGCCCCGCCTTGCGCCTTAAGGCGCAAGGCAGGGCCGTACCTACTTGAGCACGCCAAAACTAACGCCGGACGATCAATCTGCTAACGCTGTGGGGGTCAACATTGGACGCGAAAAGGGGG
>CAWCRT010000005.1:0-222718 GCA_963798115.1 uncultured Pseudomonadota bacterium | reverse complement strand
CGGCTTGGTCGTATAGAAAGCGTCGAACACAAGCTCGAGCTTGGCGCGATCCAGCCCCGGCCCCGTATCCTGCACCATGACCAGAACGTCGCCCGAGCTGGCTGTTCGGGTGCTGATCAGCAGGTCGCGAGGTCCGTCGGCGACGCCTCGCATCGCCTCGATGGCGTTGACGATCAGGTTCAGGATCACCTGTTGTAGTTGGACCCGGTCGCCTTGGACGAGCGGTAAACCATCCGCCATGTGGGTCTGCACCGAGATTGCGTGCTTCACCACCTCGCCATGGAGCAAAACGATCACCTCAAGGATCGCCTCGTTGATCTCCAGAACATCCCGGCGCGGCGGCGCCTTCTCGATGAGGCGGGCGGACCCGGCCGATCACCTCATCGGCGCGGGTGCCGTCCTTGATGATGCGGATGAGGCCCTGCCGCAGCTCCTCCAGCGCCGGCGGTTGGGCGCTGAGCCAGTGCAGCGCGGCCTGGGCCGTCGTCGCCATTGCGGCAATCGGCTGTTTGACTTCATGGGCGATTGAGGCGGTCAGCATGCCCCATGGTGGCGACCCGGTTGGCGTGCGCCAGCGCCATCTGCATTTCGCGGAAGCGCTGTTCGTTCGCGCGGGCCTCGGCCTCGGCCCGCTTGCGCTCGGTCAGGTCGAGCACGAAGGCCACACCTTGGGTCCCGCCTTCCGCGAAGGTCGCAGCACCGATCAGCACAGGCACGCGGCTGCCGTCTTTGCGGAAATACTCCTTCTCGAAAGGGTGCAGCAGGCCGGTTGTTTCGATCTCGGCCACGGATTGCACGTTGCGCGCAAGCCATTCCGGTGGCGTCAGATCCGTCCAGCGCAGGCGGCCCGCGGCCAGATCCTCACGGTCATAGCCGATCATGCGGAGAAACGCGTCATTGGCCTCGAGAATCCGCCCATCAAGCTCGCGGATGAAAATGCCGATGATGTTGGCGTCGACCAGGCGCCGGATCTTCGCTTCGCGTTCCGCGAGATCGCGGTACAAACCTGTATTCTCCAAGGCGATTGCCGCTTGCGACGCGAGCAGTTTCAGCACCGAGATCCGGGTCGGCGTGAAGACACGCGGCGCCAGATTGTTCTCGAGATAGAGCACGCCGATGAGCCTGCTCCGGTTGACCAGCGGCAGGCAGAGAACGGAGCGGGCCTGGCGCCGCCTGATGTAAGGATCCGCGGCAAAGGCGGGATCTGCAGCGGCATCGTCGAGGATCATGGCCTCCCGCGCGCGCAGGACGGTCTGGACGATCGCCTCGGACAGAGAATTGGCAGTCAAGGGCTGGTCGTGCAACTGCACGGAAATCGTCTCGCCGATGGTGGCTTCCGCCGCGATCCGCGGCTCATTGCCGGAGCACAGAATCAACAGGCCGCGTTCGGCCCCGGCATGCTCGATCGCCGTGCGCATGAGCGTGTCGAGCAGCCTGTCCATCAGAAGTTCGCTGGAAACCGCTTGCGACACTTTGAGAACGGCCGCGAGATCCAGATGTTCGACCGGCGCGTGGATCGTGCTGGTCGGCCCAAGAGCAGGCCGCTCCTCTCTGAGCTGCTTGTGTGAACGGATGAGCTGTTCGACTTTTCCGCTGGCGCCCCAGCCGTCATAGCAGCGATGGGCGTTGCGCAGCATGGCCAGAGCGACCGTGTGCAGGCCGCGGGCCGCGTAGAAACGGGCCGGCGGCCTCGTTGGCCATGCCCTCCCAATGAATAAAACCATTATTCCTGGCGGCTTCGATCGCCTGCTCGAACAGTTGCTCGGCCGATCGCGTATCGCCCCTTATGTCAGCGATCTCCGCCGCGACCAGTCTATGTTTACTGGCAAAATTCTCAGGACAATTCTTCGCCCAGAACTGCAGTTTTTTCTCGTACGTCGTCAATGTCCGCAAAATCTCGTCGCGTTCGGCATCCGCACCCGCATCCAGTAAAAACTCGCCTCCATCGGTGTCGACATCGCGCCCGGCAGCGTTTTTCGCGCTTCAGCCGCATGCTCTCGCCAGGCCGCATCCTCTCCCATCAGATAGAAGGTAAGGAGCTTCATGGTGTGATAGAATGCCTGGCCGGTGATGAACCCAGCCTCGACGATCCTGGCGAGGCAATTTCGTTCGTCCAGCTTCGCGTCGGAGAAAGAGGCGGCTGACAAGGTCTTGCCCATGAGGCAGCGGCAAACTTGCGGCTCCAGACAAATCATCTGATGGACGGCATCATTGCGCGACCCTCGCGCGAAATCGGCGTATTTTTGAGAAAATGTCAGAACGGACTCGAGCCGGTCGCCGCGTTCGACCGCCTGCCAGACCACTTCGAACGCGATATGGCCCGCAAAAACGAAATCGCCCGCATCCATGCAGGCCAGGAAGGCTTTGTCGAGAATGGGAAAACCGGTGGCGATGGGATGCAGCCAGAAATTGATGTGATCGCCATAATGATGGAGGATGGTGCCCCTGCGCGTGATGTCGCCGAGCTTGTAATTCAGATTGATGGCCATTTCCGCAAACTCGTTGGCGGAATGAGGGTCGTCATAGAGGGAAACCAGCATGATGGCGTAGCTGGTATAGCCGACACAGGTCTCCTTCGTGTGCCCGAATTTCAGCGAGCAATTGACCAGCTTCAAAGTGATCAACGGGAAATATTGAGGCGTGTTGCCCAGATAAGCGACTGGAATGGCGTTGGCGAGGAGCGCGATCGTGGCTTTGATTTTGGGATCGGAAGCCTCCTGCGCATAGGCCAGATCGGCAATCTCGCGGCCGCCAAGATTCACTTTCACCGCGGCCGCTTCCTGTGCCGTTTCATTCTGGAGCGTTGCGTCGTCAGGCGGGATCTCCACCCCGAATAGTTTCAGCGCCCTGACCGCCATGGCGAGCGCATCATCATATTTGCTGGCAATCTGGTACATTTTCAGGCGCAGCTCATATACGGCGGCCTGGTCGAGAGCGTTTTTCGCATGCGCCAGGAGGGTTTCAAAAAGCCTCTCCGCTTCTGCAAAATCGCCGCGCAAATACTCGCTTTCCGCCCAGTCGAGAAACAGGCCGAAGGTGAAATCGTATCGGCTCTCCCATGTGTCTTCCGTGAGGAGGGAGGCGCTGGCAGCGAAGAAATTGCGTGCCGTGGCGTAGGCGATGGAGGCTCTGGCACGTCTGCCGGCCGCCGCGTTGAGCTCTGCAAGCCGCGCGCGCTCAGCTGGCTCCGCAATCAATTCGGCGCCCGCGTTGAGGTGATTGACGATGTCGAAGAGTTTTTCGCCAAGATCTTCAGCCTGGGTCCGTTCGAGCAGTCTCCGGCCGATCAGCAGATGAACCGCAGAGCGTTCCTGTTCCGGAATGAGCGAAGAGGCGATCTCCTGCACGCGATCATGGGTAAATCTGTAAGCGGTATCGAGCCTTTGGATCAGCTCCTGGCGGATAGCCTCCTGCAAGCTTGCGTCGGCCTGCTCCGGGACATCCAGGATGAGGGCAAAGGTGGTGATTTCGACAATGTTGCCAAGGCAGGCCAAGAGCTGCAACGCGGTCTGCGTATCCGCCGGCAGACGGGTCAATTTAGCCGCCATGAGGTCGGCAAGATTGCCGGTGTAACCCTTGGCGTGGGCGCGTGTGAGGTCCCAGGCCCATTGCGCCGTTTCCGGATGGAAGGTGAGCACGCCTTCCTCGGCGAGCGCATTTAAAAACTGAATCACGAAGAAAGGGTTTCCGGCTGTCTTCTCCTTTGCGGGGTCGAGCCATTGGAGATCGTCCAGGAACAGCGCCAGAGGATGCTCGGGCCGGGCGAAGACATTGATGAACCGGCGGAGCACGAGCCGGAAACGGCTTTGCGCCTGCTGCGGCTCAAGCTCTGGTACTGGCGGCTGTTCGCCGATGATCAGCTTGAGCTCGGGGACGAGGTCGTCCACGAGCCGTCCGTTCGCGCCCAAACCTTCCAGAAGCGCGCCGCGCCAATGGCTGAACTCGGCGTCGTTCTTCGCCAGAAGTGGGCGGATCAGGCCCTGAAAGGCCTGCACCAGGGTCGAATAAGGGATGTCGCGCTTGTATTGGTCGAACTTGCCGGAGGCGAGCCCGCGCGGCGGCACCAGCATCCTGTGCAGCTCGTTGACAACGGAGGATTTGCCGATGCCGGAATAGCCCGAGACCAGCACCAGCTCCGACGCGCCACTTTTGATGATGCGCTTGAAGGCGGTGAGCAGGGTTTCGACATCCGGTCGGGCATGTCCTGCTGGCCCAGCGGAAAATCGTCGATGGCCTCTTGGGTTTCCCATCCGGCAGGCAGCGCCGCAGGTCGCGCGCGACGCCGGCGGCGGTCTGGTAACGCTCCTCCGCCGTCTTGGCGAGCAGCTTCATGACAAGGCGCGAAACTTGCGCCGGAATGCGTTCAACCCGCTCATTTGGTGGCACCGGCATGCGCGCGATTGGCAATGGACCCATTCCATGGGATCGGAAGCGGTAAAGGGCAGGGCGCCGATGAGCATCTGATAGAGCGTGACGCCGAGCGCGTAGAGATCGCTGCGGGCATCGATCGAGCGGTTCATGCGCCCGGTTTGTTCGGGGGACATGCAAGCGAGGGTCCCGGAGATGAACTCAGGCGGCTCGGGCACCTGCCGTTCGCGCGGCAGGCGCGATGCGATGCCGAACCCTGTCAGCCTGACCTCTCCGTTCGCGCGATTCATCAGAATATTGGCGGGTTTGATGTCTTTGTGGACGAGGCCGTGCTGATGCGCCTTGCCCAAGGCGGTGACGATGCCGATCGCAAAAGGGAGGAAGAGGCCGATCTCCATGGGCGCGCCGAGCAGCCGGTCGCGCGTCTCGCCGCCAGGATCTTCAAGTGCCAGCATAATGCGGCCGCGCTCCTGGCCAAGCGCCAATGGCCGCACCGCCCAGTCAAAGTCCAGCTCATCCTTCAACTCATATTCATGGGCCAGGCGTTCGACGCAGGCGGGGGGCGGATGTTCTGCGGCGGGCGGCGGCTGCCGTCGGCGCCGCGGTGCCATCCGCGGTAGATGACGCGCTCGGCGGTCTCGCTCAAGCTCCTGGCACCATCTTCGCCGTCGCGCTCGACTTGAGAAAACAGGTTCATTCGCCGACCTCCTTTGATCATCGCAAGGCGCGCGCAAACCGGTGCCGCCGCACCGACCGGCCGGCTTGGCGGCATGACGATAGGGCGGTGAGGCGAATTTTCTTGTCTGGGGCGGACGGGGGCTTCCATCCCGTTCATGGTCCGTTCCGACCCCGCGACGCAGCGCAGTCTGAGAGGTGCCCTGGTGCCTGGCTCCGCATCGCCCATGCCGAGCCGCTCTGTAGGCTGAATATCCGTTGTGAACCCCGAAAACTGTTTTGATGACGAACCGTTTGTTCGGGGTAAATGGGGCATGACATCGAAGGAATCGTCTGTTAGTTGTTGTATCGTATCGATAAAAACAATTAGAGGAGGTTACGAATGCTCTCCCTTGTTGCTACCGGAATCCAGGAGATCGAGACCGATGCAAACATTTCGACGAGGGAGAAGGCGGTGCGCGCTCTGGCGGCGAAGCTCGGGCTCGACGATTTCGGCGCTTTTCTTATGCGTATGCCGAGTCCGGATTATCCCAAGCTGAGCTGTTTGCTGCCGGCGATGGCGAGCAACGAGGTTCAGGACAGCTGGACTGGTCAGCACGGGCACGAGTTGCTGAAGAAGACAGCAACCTTCGTGCGTTCGCTTTCCTATAATGATGCACGTCTGACCGGGGCGAGTTTGAATGACGCCACGGTGCTCGATTTTGGGTGCGGCTGGGGCCGGATCGCACGGCTGATATGGTACTTCACGGCACCGTCGAACGTCGTCGGCGTTGACCCCTGGGAGGCGTCGATCGCGGAATGCCGAACAGCCGGTATGGGTGACATGTTCGTTCGCTCAGAATATTTGCCGGTGCGCTTGCCTGTTGGTGACCGCAAGTTCAGCATCGCCTATGCCTTTTCGGTGTTCACGCATCTCTCCAAAGAAGCCGCCTTGGCAGCCTTCGCGGCGCTGCGGGCGGCGGTGAAGGATGGGGGCATATTGCTGATCACAATCCGTCCAGTCGAATACTGGGAATTACGCAACCGAATGTATGGCGCTTATGACTTCCAGGCGCAGATCAGCGCGCATGAGCGCGATGGGTTCTCGTTTTACCCTTTGGCGGGATCGGTCGGCACAGACCGAGAAGTGACCTATGGAGACACGATCATGACGCTTGAGTGGATCGCCGACAACGTTCCTGGGTGGCGATACGTCATGCTCGACCGGTCGCTCGAGGATGAATATCAGATCTACGTTTATCTTCGCGCTGTCTGACGGCGGCAAGGTTGGCGAACGAGAGGGGCGGTGCGTACACGCCGCGCCGAGGCGTTCTGATGCCCCGGTACGCTCCCATGCACTTCAATCCATGCCGCAAATGCCGGTTTAAATGTATGAAGGCAAATTCAAAACGTTATTTCCCTTAGGTTTCCAAGGTTTCCAAGGTTTCCAAGGTTTCCAAGGTGGCTGAGTGGCGGAGATCCGCTCAGCTTTTGCCGTGGACGATCTCTATGGCCCCATGATCGTCGCAATGGTCGCCATGTTGGTGATGCAGCCGGCCATCGACGAGATAATCCACATGGTCGCCATGCGGGACCGCCTCATGTCCGCAGCCAGGGCCATGGACATGCCCTGCTTCGTGCCCTTTATGTCCGTTCTCCGGCGTGCAGCGGGCCGGGTTGTGGGCGGTTACTTCGATCACATGCTCCTCGACATCGTCGCCTGTTTGATGGTGCAGATGTCCATCATGCAAATAGTCGACGTGATCGCCATGCTTCACCCCAAGGTGACCGCAATGAGCGCCATGATGATGCGGATGCGCGGCAGGCGTGCGGGTCGTCATGAATCTTCTCCTTTCGTTCGACCGAAGCGTGGGGCCAACGCGCCATGGAATGCATCGTCAGCCAACCGAAAGATTATAGCGGAAGAAAACTTAAGAGCGCCAAAACTTGCTCTGGAATCGATTTGAGGAATCGATTCGATTTTTTGGAGCTGTTGCAAAGGCTTGAGATGTCGGCCTGCAGATGGGCTGTCCCTTCAAACAGAATTTACCGTCACGGCCAGCGGTAAAGGGAGCGCGCTGATACGCCTTTGGTCAAATGGGCCAAGGCCGCAGCCAGACCTGCTTATTGTCTCACCTGAACTGCTCAATTCGTCATGTATCAGCCTGGTGTCCGTTGCTACCTAGGGGGTTTTTCTGCGAGGTAAAACCATAATCTGTGGTTGTGTTTTCGGAGTCGGATCTCGCGCGCAACGGCTTTGTCGTCGAGTCGAATGTTGAAGCGTTGGTTGTAAGAACGGCAAAGATAACCTGAAGTTGTTATAGAGCGAAAGAGATTGAAAACGACAATCTAAAGTAGGTTCGAAAACAATTATTTCGAAAATAAAAACAATAAATAGAATTGTTTTTCTAACGTAGCGTTGACTTGTGTCGGAAAATTTATATGAAGCGCGCCGTTACGCTATCACAAGTAGCGATCGTCGATGATTTTTGGTCCGAGATCACAATGACCGCGCGGTCGTCCAAGCCATCCATGAGCAGGAGTAAGTAAGAATGATAAATTTCGCCGCTCTTGGCGAGCAAAAGCGCGCGTGGCAGCGCGTCGCTTTGTGCGGAGGTATATCTGTACTTTCGTTGACCGCAGGTCTTGTTGTCACATCGTATGAATTTCGGGCGGTAGCCAGCCCCGCGGCGGCAACGCCGACGACGCTCACATCGACACCGATATCCACGTCGAGGTCTGGGCAGCCAACCAAGACGCAGCCTGGCAGCCCGATGGTGCCTGCGCCGGTACAGCCGCGCGGGACGGGGCCGGTGCAACTGCCGCCTTCGATGCCCACCACAACTCAGCCTGGCAGCCCGATGGAGCCTGCGCCGGTGCCAACCAAGACGCAGCCTGGCAGCCCGATGGTGCCTGCGCCGACCGCGCCACGCGGGCGGGGGCCTGTAAATGTGCCGTCGCCGGTGGAGCCGACCACGACGCAGCCTGGCAGCCCGATGATGCCGGCGCCAGTGCCCACCAAAACTCGGCCTGGCAGCCCGATGGTACCTGCGCCGACGGCGCCACGCGGGCGGGGGCCGGTGAGTGTGCCGCCGCCGGTGGAGCCGACCACGACGCAGCCCGGTAGCCCGATGATGCCTGCGCCGGTGCCAACCAAGAACTTCGGCCTGGCAGCCCGATGATACCTGCGCCGACGGCGCCACGCGGGCGGGGGCCGGTGAGTGTGCCGCCGCCGGTGGTGCCAACCAAGACGCATCCTGGCAGCCCGATGGTGCCTACGCCGACGGCGCCACGAGGGCGGGGGCCGGTGAGTGTGCCGCCGCCAGTGGAGCCCACCACGACGCAGCCTGGCAGCCCGATGGCATCTGCGCCGACGCCAACCACGACGCACCCTGGCAGCCCGATGATTGCGGCTGATCCCCCGAGCTTCAGGTTGTTCGCGGTGACCAACAACGAGCAGTCGAGCGCTTCGGTGTTGGACCAGATCATTGCGCGCTATTCGGCAGATCCCTCGACGCTGACATCAGCGCAGAACACACTGCTCGAAGATGTGAGCAGCGTTTCGACGGCACAGTCGTCTCAGCTCCTCGGCGCGCTCGATGGCCAGATCCATGCCGACATGATCGCTGCCCAACCCGAGGCCGGTTGGCAGTTGGAGAACAGCGTCTATGGTCATCTCGGTGACGAGGCCGGGGCGCCGGACACGGGCCGGCGCGTCTGGGTAGATGTTTCGACCGAGGCAGGTGAGCGCGGCAGCGACAATCAGGCCTACGGTTTCAACAGCAATGTGAGCCAGGTCGTGGCCGGGGCTGATCTGTTGACGCGCGGCAATGCCGTGCTCGGCATCGGCTACGCCTATACCAGGGGGAATGTCACCGAGAACACCGACAACGGCACGATGACGGAGAATGGCGGCTTCCTGTATGGCCAGCTCCCGGTCGGCCGGTTCATGGTCTCCGGCATTGGCAGCTATGGTGTGAGCTCGACCGACACCCAGCGCGTCAACCCGCTCGGCGGCGCCTTGCTGCAGGACAATAATGTCGGCGGCGCTAACGCTCTGGTCAGCGTGAATGTCAGCCTGCCGATCGCGCTGCGCGATGTCACGCTCGCCCCTTACGGCCGCGTGACCTGGCAGCGTGTGTCGCAGGCCGCGACCTCGGAAGGCGCCGCTTCTGTCGCGGCGCTCGACATTGCGAGCTATGCCGGCAACGACGTGCGCGGCATGATCGGCCTCACTGTCGGCTCGCCGGTCAGCTCGCCGCTCGCGGCGGAGGCTACGTACAAGCTCGATCTCGGCGTCGGCGCGGATGCGGGCAACCTGCTCAACCCTGAGCTGAATGCGACGCTGGCCGGCTTTGCCATGCCGATCGCAGCACCTCAGACCTCTACCGTCTTTGCGCAGGCGAGCATCACCGGCACGCTGCGCCTCGCCAAGACCTCCTATCTCTATGGTCAGCTCTCCGGCGCGGTGCGTGGCAACGAGACTTTTGCCGGCATCGCGGGCGGCGTCCGCGTCGGCTTCTGACGCACCGCCTCAACGGAAAAGCCCGCGCTACGGCGCGGGCTTTTTTTTGCAGGAGCGTATACGCGGGCCGAGGCCGTGGCGATTCGCAGGATCGATCTCGTCGTGGCGGCTTAAAGCCACCTGAAGTTGTTGACGCGGTGAGCCGATAAGCTGCCATCGGGCGTTGAGTGTCGTCCCCGGCGTGAAAAAATTTGCCCAGGTCACATCGCGTTCTATTTGTGGAGCGGCGGACCGCATCAGGCAGCCAAATTGCGGCGCCAAAGAGCAGAGGCAAGATCATGAGATTCATCACCATTGCCATTCTCGGCGTCTTTTGGCTTTTTAGTGCCAATGCGGTGTTGGCCGACGATTCCGGGCTATGCCGCGCGAGCGACGGCAGATATCTCACGGGCCGCGTCATCCAAGGCCCAAATTTCGTCATGGGCCATTCACGTGATGGGGTGGAGCTGTCTCACAGCCATATCATCCTGCAGGCGGACAAAGACGGGCAGCTTTACGATGTGGCGATCGATAATATCTTCGCATCTGGATACGATTCGGCGGGCGAGACTGTTCCAGCGCCTCTCTCGTCAATCGCCGTGGGCGACCGGTTGGAGCTCTGCGGCGCGCTTTATCGACATGGTGGCCTTGGAATCCACTGGCTTCATACCGATTGCGGCAAGCCGCCAACATTTCGGCGACCTGACGGATGGATCAAAATTTTAGCATCTGATGGCAAGCCTGGCCCTAACCTCGAAGACTCCCGGGAATATTGCGGACTCTGGCGGTGAGAAACCCGTAATGGCGATCGCGCCGGGCGCTGGCCGCCCGGCGCGATCGTGCCGATATGTTGTAACGGCTGCGTGCCGCGTTGGCCTGCGACCACCTTCAATCGTCAGAACAGAAGGCCGCCCTCCAGCATGCCGATCATCTGGTCGCGGCCCGTACCGTTGTCGCCATAGGCGCCGGTGACGCCGGTTCCGCTATAGCTGCCGTTCAAGAGGTGAACATAACCGGCATTGAGGCGCGCATAGAGATTTTTATACTGCCAGGTCGGCGCCACCGAGAACCC
The DNA here is from genome assembly GCA_963798115.1 of uncultured Pseudomonadota bacterium. Lineage (GTDB taxonomy): Bacteria > Pseudomonadota > Alphaproteobacteria > Acetobacterales > Acetobacteraceae > Acidocella. Next base: position 212,120 of record CAWCRT010000005.1, on the reverse strand, counting down.
GACCAGCTCGGCATGCGGTGCGATGAACCAGGTGCTGTCGCCATTGCTGGTGGCATATTCGACCCAGGCGCCGATTGAATAGGGCGAGCTGCCGAACGCGTAATCGGCGAACAAAGCCGCGCCGAAATTGCTGGTATATTTGGGGATTTCGAAGCCGGCTCCGGCATAACGGTGCAGCGGCGTGGAATATTGATACTGGACTTCCGGCGTGAGCGAGAGATTGCCCAGCTGTTTGGTGTACCAGGCGCCGAAGATGTTGTTGTTGACGCTGTTTAAACCATTGGCGCCGACCGTGGTGCCGCCATAGCCGAAGGCGTTGGGACCGGTGGGAGAGAGCTCGACGCCGCCGAACAGGTTCAAATTGTCGGTCTTGTTGAAATTATACGTCGCCAGGAACGTCATGTAGTTGAAGACGCCGGTATCGTTACCGTCTCCATACGTAACCGAGACGCTGATCGGCCCCTTGGTGAAGTTGCCCTCCACGCCACGACTTTCACTGTTCGTGACATAATAGAGCAAGGTAGGAAGGGAAGAGAGGAACTAGACCTGAGGCTGAAATTCGCATTCGGCGCAAGCGTGACATTGGCGTTGCGCAGCGGCCCGGTGGTGAAGTGGTTGCCGTTTGCTTCCTTCGGTCCGTTGACGCCGAGCGTGACCGCGTCGTACTCGGCGATCTGCACGTCGAACTGGATCTTGCCGGTCGTCTTCTCGACTTGCATCATCAGGGTGCCGACATCGGCGCCGTTCGATTTGGCGCCAACGGCGCTGTTGCCGTTATCTTCCCCATTCGCGGTGCCGGTCTGAGCGTAAAAATACCCGTCCATGCCGGCATTGATTTCAAGCGGCCCAAGCGGCCCGCCGTCGATCTGAATTGAAGTCGGACCGCTCATGGCCCAGGAAGTGTGGAACGCCATCAACGAGCAGGCCGTGGCAAGCCCAAGTGTGATACGCCGCGTATGCATAAGACAAGTTCCAGCTGGCAAGGAGAGAAAAGGTTAGTGTTGTACCGGTCATGGGCGATGGTGCAGCCGCGCCGGCGACGGTTAGTTATCAACTTGCAATTGTGCATTCAACGCAGGCGCGCCGGATATGCGGGTCTTATGCAGCGGTGGAAACAAAAGCTTCGCTGTTTTGTCTTTTTTCTGCAGGAATTTGTGAGAGTGACGGGGATTGCTTTTCATGAAGCTGTCACTTGTACGTTGCTAATCAGATCCATTTAGTTTCTGGCTTTTGATATCTCACGAAATATGGTGGGTTCTACTTGAGGTCATGACCTGACGTCGCTCTGGTGGGTTCAAGCCGGATGCACGCGCGACATGGACCAAGCGGTTGTGAATTTATGTGATGGAAACAATCGCTCTTCAGGGCTCTCTGGAGCGAATAAGCATGCCCTCGGTGTGTGGGGAGAAATCCAGGCTGTGGAAAAATCCTGTCAGTTGGTCCGCCGATCATGAAGCACCAACGCGCGCAGTTCGATGTGGAGGCGCGCGATTGCACCGGAGTTCGCTCCCCCTTGTTGTAATTAGATCCAGAACGAATCTGGCACTGCGCATACCCAGTCCACGTTTTCATTGTAGCGCGCCACTACCAGGGTGTTCATCATTCTCTGTGCCTGCCTATGTTTCTAGCGCCTTGTTATTATGATGTTTTCGGACCACCAAAAAGCCCTGGCAGGCTGTTGGTCCCGCGTTTTTAATGCGTTGCTCAGAGACCGCTGCGGAATGATCCGTGATGGTGGGCGGGTGCGCAGAAAATTTTCATGCTTTCATAAGCCAGGTTTTATTCGCCCGGTGCGTTCGCCTTCCCCTGTAACCGTCTCCCTCAGCCGCGCGCCGGTGGTGTGAATTGTACGCGACGAGCACGCGAAGCCGGCGCGGCGGCGAAGACAATAACGGAGCCGTGGGCATGTGGCGCGGCGTTTTGGTGGCGAACTTCATGACACGACACGCGCGAGTGCCCCCACCAAGTGTAGGTGATGCTCTCTGGGCGCCGCAGGGCCACCCATCGATCGGTGGGGAATCATCGGCGCAATGATTTGTATCCATCGAAAGCGGGGCATAGATCCGGGCTGAAATATTCCTATGGTCGGTGAAGCGATCTTAGACATAGGCACGACAATGGTTCCTGATTTCACCGCCCAGTTCCGCCCGCGCTCCGTGTGGGATGACGACGCTATGTTCCAAGCCTGGTGCTGGGCCATGTACCGCCCTTGGATCGTCGTGTCCGATTGGATGAGATGGTCATATATGCGCCGAGCCCCTACGGGAGCAGAGTGCCCGATCTTGTCTGGTTCATGGTTGGAAGAGCGGGCCGCCATTGGCCGGTCTTGGCCCTGACCTTACAAGCAGGGGTTTGGCGTATCCTGGTGGCGCGGCATTTGGCGGAGAGCGCCGCGCCAATAGCTGATCAATGTGTGTTCTGGCTGCGCTGACGTTGTTGGGCGGCAATATCAGGTTACCAAGGCAGCGTCTTGTCGAAGCGGTCGACGTAGCGGAGGCCTGGCTTGCCGTGGTTCTTCTCCAGCATATCAACCACGAGAGGAATGCACTCTTCCGCGGTATGGGCGGCCTCGGAGCCGCCCATATCGGTCTGAAATCCAGCCGGGTGCGACAACGAGCTTGGCACGGCGATCATCGGGACGATGAGCCGTATAGCACTTCATAAGCATATTGAGCGCCGCTTTGCTGGAAGCATAGAGGTCCCAGGATCCGGTGTTGCCGGTGATGCTGCCCAACTCCGAGGACATTGCTGCGATTGTCCCGTTCGGCGCGACAATATCCTCAAACATCTCGATCAACCTGATCGGACTGAACGCGTTTATCAGCATCATGTCGAGGAAATCCTGGACCGGAGCCGTGCCAGGAGTTTCCTTAATCGACTTGGCGATGCCGGCATTAACGAACAGCATGTCGAGCGTGCGGCCGTTGAGACGCTGGTGCAGTGCACGAAAGCTGGCCTCATCCGCGATGTCTGCGGTCTCCTCCTCGAGGCTGGCCGGGAAGCGCGCCTTAAGGTCATCAAGGGCAGCGGACTTGCTGCGAACGGTACCGATGACGTGCCAATCGCGGCGACAAAATTGCTCGACGAGCGCTAGGCCGAGACCTCGCGATGCTCCAACAATCAGGATCGTTGGTTTATTTGTCATTGTGGCTCTCCGATCGTGATAATTTCCGGCCGGACCTGCGGCCATAGCTCCTTATCGCTTAATCAAGTTGGCTCATCTCCCCAGCAGATCAACCGCTGGGAAAAAGGCCGCAGAAGGCTAAGCGAAGAATGGATGCGTCGCCTGGCCCCCGCGCTTAAGGTTAAGGCAGGCGATCTATTGGAGCCTGATGCGCCAACCAATCCGCAGATCATACAAGAGGCTGGAGGACGTCGCGGCGGAAGACCGCGCGCTTCTTGAGGTCTGGCACAAGGTTGATGTTGAGGTCCGGCTTGTTGTTTTGCCCTCCTTCGCACTGCGGCCAGGGGTCTAAAAGCCACCGAGCCAAGCACCTAGCCTTTTGTAGGCAATCTTGAGGGCAAAAATTCGCCAGATTCTAAATTTTCTAGGGAAATCACGCGCTTATGGGGATAAAATGGCGGAGAGACAGGGATTCGAACCCTGGGTACGCTTTCACGCACACACGCTTTCCAAGCGTGCGCCTTAAGCCGCTCGGCCATCTCTCCGGCATGGGAGCGGTCCGTAAACCGCGCCCTTAACGAGCTCGGGCCGGGGTAAACCGGCACCGTGGCGCCTCCATAGCCCAAACCGGGGGCGTTGCTCAAGGGCAGGAAGCTCCCGGAATGAGAAAAGATTACACGTCCATTTTCAGCGCGGCGAGGAAGGCGCTTTGCGGGATTTCCACCTTGCCGAACTGGCGCATGCGCTTCTTGCCCTCTTTCTGCTTCTCCAGCAGCTTGCGCTTGCGCGAGATGTCGCCGCCATAGCATTTCGCGGTGACGTCCTTGGAGAGGGCGGAAATCGTCTCGCGCGCCACCACGCGGCTGCCGATGGCGGCCTGGATGGCGATCTTGAACAGCTGCTTGGGGATCAGGTCCTTCAGCTTGGCGCAGATCGAGCGGCCACGGCTTTCCGCCGCCGCGCGGTGGGCGATGAAGGAGAGCGCGTCCACCGGCTCCTGGTTCACCAGGATGGAGATTTTCACGAGGTCCGCCTCGGCATAATCCTCAATCTGGTAATCGAAGCTGGCATAGCCGCGGCTAATGGATTTCAACCGGTCATAGAAATCGAACACCACCTCGTTCAGCGGCAGGCGGTAGACCGCCATCGCCCGGTTGCCGACATAGGTGAGATCGACCTGCTGGCCGCGCCGCTCGGTGCACAGGGTCAGCACCGCGCCGAGATAATCGTCGGGCACCATAATGGTGGCGCGGATCCAGGGTTCCTCGATATGGTCGATAATGCTGCCATCCGGCATGTCGGACGGGTTGTGCAGCAGCTCCATGTCGCCGTTGGTCCGGAAAATCTTGTAGACGACCGAGGGGGCGGTGGCGATCAGGTTGAGGTCGAATTCCCGCGAGAGCCGCTCCTGGATGATTTCCAGATGCAGCAGGCCGAGGAAGCCGCAGCGGAAGCCAAAACCGAGTGCTGCCGAGGTCTCCGCCTCGTAATGGAAGCTCGCATCGTTGAGCCGGAGCTTGGCCAAGGAATCGCGCAGCTTTTCGAAATCGTCGGCATCCACCGGATACAGCCCGCACCACACCACCGGCACCGAGGGTTTGAAGCCGGGCAGGGGCTCGGCCACCGGGTGGCGGTCGTCAGTGATCGTGTCGCCCACATTACAGTCCGCGACGGTCTTGATGGCGGCGGTGATATAGCCCATTTCGCCTGGCCCGAGCGCCTCCACGGGGCGCATTTTCGGGGTGAAGACGCCGAGCTGCTCGACCGGATGCACCGCGCCCGTGGACATCATGCGGATCTTCTGGCCGCGCCGCAGCACACCGTTTTTGATGCGGACGAGAATTACCACGCCGAGATATTGGTCGTACCAGCTATCGATCAGCAAAGCGGAGAGCTCGGCCGCCGGGTTGCCTTTCGGCGACGGCAGCCGGGTCACCAAAGCTTCCAGAACGCCCTCGATGTTCAGACCGGTCTTCGCGGAAATTTCCACCGCGTCCGAGGCGTCGATGCCGATCACGTCCTCGACCTGTTGTTTGACGCGCGGCACGTCGGCGGCCGGCAGGTCGATCTTGTTGACGCACCGGCACGATCTCGTGCCCGGCATCGATCGCCTGATACACGTTCGCCAGCGTCTGCGCTTCCACGCCCTGGGAGGCGTCCACCACCAGCAGCGACCCCTCGCAGGCGGCCAGCGACCGGCTCACCTCATAGGCGAAGTCCACATGGCCGGGCGTGTCCATCAGGTTCAGCGTATAGGTTTTGCCATCCTTGGCCGGATAGGCGAGGCGCACGGTCTGCGCCTTGATGGTGATGCCGCGCTCCTTCTCGATATCCATATTGTCGAGGACCTGCTCGGTCATCTCGCGCGCCGTGAGGCCGCCGCAATATTGGATCAGCCGGTCGGCCAGGGTGGATTTCCCATGGTCGATATGGGCGATGATGGAGAAGTTGCGGATCAGGTCGATGGGCGTTTCGGTCATGGGCGAGACATACGCAGAATCGGTCAAAAGGTGAACAGGCTGCAGCCGTTTGGTTTGGAAAGTGAAAAAGGCGGCCCCAGGGGAGCCGCCTTTTTTCACTGTTGCGCGCCGGCGCCGTTAATGGACGAGCGTCGGCAGCATGTCGTTCTGGATGATCGCGGCGGCGGCGAGGTTGATGTCGGAGGCCAGCGCCATGGGCGTTCCGTCAGCGGCATGGATCGCGTAAGCCGGGCCGCTCTCGGTCATGACGGGTTTAACGAAGGCGATCTCTTCCAGTCCAAGCGCCGCCAGCTGGTCGACGGTGATGTGATGGATGTCGATCACCGTGCCAGGAACGAAATTGGCGCTGCCATCATGCGTTTTCACGTTCATTTCAGATCCTTTCAGGCCAAACCCGCTTCTAAAGCCGGATTTTGGCCACAGCGTGTCAAAAATGCGGACGCTTGATCGTTCAGCCTTCGGAGGTCTGCGAGTCTCCCTCCACCGTGCGAGTCGGCGCCACAGAAGTTTTGGCCTGGCCACGCGAGATCGGGATGGTTTTCACCACCGGCTGCGGCACCGGACGGACCAAATCGACATGCAGCAAGCCATTATCAAGCCAGGCTCCCTTCACCTCGATTCCCTCGGCGATCACAAAAGCGCGCTGGAACTGCCTGGCGGCAATCCCGCGATGCAGGAACACGCGTCCGTGTCCGTCATCGGTCTGTCGGCCCCGTATCACCAGCTGGTTATCCTCCAGCGTGATCTGCAGATCGTCCATCGAGAAGCCGGCCACCGCGAGGGTGATACGCAACGAGACCGGGCTGAGCTGCTCGATATTGTAAGGCGGATATCCGTCCGACGAATTTTTCGCGGCGCGTTCGATCATCTGTTCGAGATGGTCGAAGCCCAGAAACAAAGGCGAAGTAAAAACGCGTGTATTCATCTCTTTTCAGGCTCCCCCGTATGAGCGAAGCAGGTCATGGACCCCGAAGGCATCCAAGACAGAGATGGTCATAAATACCGCCCAACGCAAGTCCTAATAGACTGATACATAGCAGCTTTTCGTAAGCCGTGGCGCGCCGGCACAAGAATGCATGGCTGGTTTTTGACTCGTATTGACCAGCCGCAATGACCAGACGGTAACGCGGCCCTGCTTCCTGTGATGTCGAATTTTATCCGCCGCAGGTTTCCTTATGGTAAATTTTCGTCGCGCGCCTTGATCTGTGTCGATACCGGTGCCGCGGCCATTGTCCGGCGGGCATGCGCCTCTGCGCGGCCGGCCGGTTCCAGCGCGGCGCATATTGCTCTAGAGCCGTGCCATGTCAGTTGCAGAAACCGAAACGCCCCTGTTGCCCATCCACATCGTGCCGGACCCGGTGCTGCGCAAGGTCGCGCGCGCGGTCACCCCGGCGGACATGGATGAGGTACGGGCGCTGATCCCGCAAATGTTCGCCACCATGTATGCGGCACCGGGCATCGGCCTCGCCGCCCCGCAGATCGGCCGCCTGTTGCGGCTGGTGGTGATCGATCTCGCCCCGGAAAAGGTGCCGGCGCCGATCGTGTTGATCAATCCCGAGATCGTCGCCGCCTCGGCGGAGACCGCCACCGCCGAGGAAGGCTGCCTGTCGCTGCCCGAGCAATATGCCGAAGTGACCCGCCCGGCGCGGGTCAAAGTCCGCTACCAGGACGAGCAGGGGAACAGACAAGAGATCGAAGGCGAGGGGCTGATGGCCGCCTGCCTGCAGCACGAGATCGATCATCTGAACGGCGTGCTGTTCGTCGATTACCTCTCGGCGCTGAAGCGCAACATGCTGCTCCGCAAGCTCGCCAAAGACCAGAAGGCGAAGGCAGGGCGCGCGTGAAACTCGCTTTCATGGGCTCGCCGGACTTCTCGGTTCCGGCGCTCAAATCTTTGGTGGCGGCGGGGCACGAGGTCGCGGTGGTGTACGCGCAGCCGCCGAAACCGGCGCATCGCGGCCAGAAAGAGACGCCTTGCCCGGTGCATCAGGCGGCTTTGGAGCTGGGATTGCCGGTCCGCACCCCGAGGCGGTTGCGCAAGAATGAGGAAGAGGCGGCATTTTTCCGCAGCCTGAATCTCGATGCCGCGGTGGTCGCCGCTTACGGCCTGATCCTGCCCCCTGAGATCCTCCAGGCGCCGAAACAAGGCTGCGTGAACATCCATGCCAGCCTGCTGCCGCGCTGGCGCGGGGCGGCGCCGATCCAGGCGGCGATTCTGGCGGGCGACGCTGAGACCGGCATCACCATCATGCAGATGGATGAGGGGCTCGACACCGGCGCCATGCTGCTCGGTGAGGCCACGCCGATCGGGCCGCAGGATACCGCCGCCGACCTGCATGACCGGCTGGCCGAAATCGGCGGAAGGCTGATCCTGCGCGCGCTGGACGAGCGGCCCGTGCCCGTGCCGCAGGACGAGGCGCTTTCCACCTACGCGCCGAAACTCTCCCGCGAGGATGCGCGGCTTAATTTCACTCGGCCCGCGATCGAGCTGGAACGCCAGATCCGCGCCTACACGCCCTGGCCGGGTTCGTTGGCCCTCCTAGGCGATATCGTGTTGAAAATCCTCGCCGCCGAACTGGTGCCGGGCAAGGAGGAGGCCGTCCCCGGAGAGATTCTGGACGACAAGCTCACCATCGCCTGCGGCGAGGGGGCGTTGCGGCCGACCAGGCTGCAGCGGGCCGGCAAGGCGGCGATGAAGGCGGAGGATTTCCTGCGCGGCTTCACGCTCCCCGACGGCGCGCGGTTCTATTGATGGGGGCCGCGCCGCAGCTCGATCGGCTGGGCCCTGGAAGTGGAGTATGACGGTACCGGCTTCATGGGCTGGCAGCGTCAGAAGCACGGGCTCGCCATCCAGCAGGTTGTCGAGGAGGCGGCCGCGAAAATCTGCGGCGGCCTCACCCCGCAGGCCACCGCCTCCGGCCGTACCGATGCCGGGGTGCATGCGCTGGGGCAGGTCGTGCAGATCGAGCTGCCGGACTTCCCGCCGCACCGCATCCGCGAGGCGCTGAATTATCATATGAAGCCGCATCCGGTGGTGGTGCTGCGCGTCTGCCCGGCGCCTGAAGGGTGGAATGCGCGGTTTTCCGCCATTTCCCGGACCTATCGCTATGTGATCTCCAACCGCGCCGCGCCGCCCGCGGTCGAGGCCGACCGTGTCTGGCATGTGAACCGGCGTCTGGACGAGGCGGCGATGCAGCGCGCCGCCGACCTGCTGCTCGGCCATCATGATTTCACGTCCTTCCGCGCCTCCGCCTGCCAGGCGAAGTCGCCGATGCGCACGCTCGATGAGCTGACCGTCACGCGGCAGGAGGAGCGGCTGATCGTGCACGCCAAGGCGCGCAGTTTTCTGCATCATCAGGTGCGCAACATGGTCGGCTCGCTGAAAATGGTGGGGGAGGGAAGCTGGCCCGAAACGCGCCTGAAAGACGTGCTGGAGGCGAAAAACCGCGCCGTGGCGGGGCCAACCGCGCCGGCGGAAGGGCTGTATCTGGTCAGCATCGGTTACGAACCGAGCCTTCTTTTTACTTGACCCCTCGTCCTTCCGGGGCAAGCATAGGAAGGGAAGAGCTTCTTTTTTGAAAAAACGAAGCAAAAAACTTCTTTAATTTGGGCCGTGCTGGTTGCCACGTCTCAGGCCCAAACGGATAAAAGTTTTTGCGCCGCTTTTTTCAAAAAGCGGCCCTTTCTTTGCTCAGAATTAATAAAAACCGGAGGAAAAGAAATGAACGTCACGACCAGGATCGCCCCAGTGGGGATGGATGAGGCCGAGTGGAATATTCGCTGCGACCTCGCCGCTCTGTACCGGCTGATGGCGCATTACCGCATGACGGATTTCATCTACACCCATATCAGCGCGCGGATTCCAGGCCCGGAAAATCATTTCCTGATCAACCAGTACGGCGTGCTGTTCGAGGACATGCGCGCCTCCGACCTGGTGAAGATCGACCTTGACGGCAATATCGTGAACCAGGACACCGAGGGTTCGAAGGTTATCAATCCGGCCGGGTTCACGATCCATTCCGCGGTCCATTCTGCCCGGCACGATCTGCAATTCATCATCCACACTCATACCGCCGCCGGCATGGCCGTGGCCGCGCAGGAGCAGGGGCTGCTGCCGATTTCGCAGCATGCGATGAAATTTTATGGCAAGCTCGCTTACCATAAATATGAGGGCATCGCGCTGGACGAGGATGAGTGCCCGCGTTTGGTGGCCGATCTCGGCCCCACCGACAAGGCGATGATCCTCGTCAATCATGGCCTGCTGGTGGGCGGCACCAACGCCGCCGACGCATTCCTGCAGATTTATTATCTGGAGCGCTCCTGCCAGGCGCAGGTGGCGGCGCTGTCAGGGGGCACGAAGCTGGTCATCCCCTCCGAAGAGGTCTGCCGCCACACCGCGGCACAGCACGAACGGCCGGAGCCGCAGCGCAGCGCGCATCTGGAAATGGTCTGGGCCGCCGCCTGCCGCCAGATCGAACATGCGCGGATCGATTATCGGAGCTGAAGTGTAGGAAGGAAGAAAGGCTACTTTTTGTGAACAAAAAGTAGCAAAAAAACTTTGCGACTTTGGGCCCGTGCGGTTTCAACGCCGCGGGCCCAAAGTCAAGGAAGTTTTTGCGCCGCTTTTTTCAAAAAGCGGCTCCTTACTTTCTTGGGCTTGATCCGCAGTGGAATCGGGGTGACTCTAGGCAGCTTGCCAGGAGTCCTTGATGCCCCACCAGAATTTCGTTCATCTCCGGGTCCATTCGGCCTATTCGCTGTCCGAAGGGGCGATCAAGCCGGACAAGATCGCTTCCCTGGCGCGTGAGCTGAAAATGCCGGCCGTGGCGATCACCGACACCTCCAACATGTTCGGCGCGCTGGAATTCTCGCAATATTGCACCAAGGAGGGCGTGCAGCCGATCATCGGCTGCCAGCTCGGCTTGTCGCGGCCGGGGCTGAACCTGGCGCCGGATCCGGTGGTGCTGCTGGCGCAGAACGCGGCGGGGTTTGCCAATCTGCAAAAACTCTCCTCGGCAAGCTTTTTGAATGGCGATGCCGTCAGCAAGCCGCAAATTCCGCTGAAAACCCTGTTCGACCATGCCGAAGGGCTGTTTTTGCTCACCGGTGGCCCGGCCGGGCCGATCGGCCGGCTGCTGGCCGAAGGGCTGTTCGACGATGCCGATAAATATCTGGCGGAACTCGCTGAGGGCTTTTCCGGCCGCATCGCCATGGAATTGCAGCGCCATGGGGAGGCGCTGGAGGCGGCCATCGAACCCGGCATGATCACGCTGGCCGATGCGCGCAACATCCCCCTGGTGGCCACCAACGAGGCGTATTTCGCCAAATCCTCGATGCATCAGGCGCATGACGCGTTGCTCTGCATTGCCGAGGGGCGCGTGCTGGCGGAGCAGGAGCGCCGGCGCGTCACCAATGAGCACTGGTTCAAGCCGGCGGAGGTCATGCGCGAGCTGTTCGCCGACCTGCCGGAAGCCTGCGACAACACGCTCGCCATCGCCCGCTCCTGCGCGGTGATGGCCGAGGCGCGCAAGCCGCTTTTGCCGATCTGCCCGAAAGTGCGCCCCGGCACCACCGAGGCTGAGACGGTGAAGGCCATGGCCGAGGAAGGCCTGCGCGCGCGGCTGGCGGCGGAGGGCATTGAGGAAGAGGCCGGGCAGGAGCCTTATTGGCAGCGCCTGTCCTTCGAGCTCGGCACCATCATCCAGATGGGCTTTCCGGGCTACTTCCTCATCGTGGCGGACTTTATCCAATGGGCCAAGGACCACAACATCCCGGTTGGGCCGGGGCGCGGTTCGGGGGCGGGCTCGCTGGTCGCCTGGGCGCTGCGGATCACCGACCTCAACCCGCTGCGCTACGGGCTGCTGTTCGAGCGCTTCCTGAATCCTGAGCGCGTGTCGATGCCGGACTTCGATATCGATTTCTGCCAGGAACGGCGCGACGAAGTTATCAATTATGTGCTCAACGAATATGGCGCCGAGCGTGTCGCGCAGATCATCACCTTCGGTAAATTGCAGGCGCGCGCCGCGGTGCGTGACGTCGGCCGCGTGCTGGGCCTGCCTTATGGCCAGGTGAACAAGGTCGCGGAGCTGATCCCCAACAATCCGGCCAAGCCGGTGACGCTGCAGCAGGCGATCGACGGCGAGATCAAATTGCGCGACCTGCGCGATTCCGACGAGGGGCTGGCGCGGCTCATGGAAATCGCGCTGCAGCTTGAAGGGCTGTATCGCCATGCCAGCACCCATGCCGCCGGCGTGGTGATCGGCGACCGGCCGCTCGACCAGCTCGTGCCGCTCTACAAGGATCCGCGCTCGGACCTGCTGGTGACGCAGTTCTCGATGAAATATGTCGAGCAGGCGGGGCTGGTGAAATTCGACTTCCTGGGCCTCACCACGCTCACCATCATCGACCGCGCGCTCGGCTTCCTGCGCGAACAGGGCATCACGCTGGATATTTCGAAAATCCCGCTGGATGACAAGAAAACCTACGAGATGATCTCGCGCGGTGACACTGGCGGCGTGTTCACCTTCGAAACCGCGATCTATCGCGGTGCGCTGCAGCAGTTGCGCCCTGACCGGTTCGAGGACCTGATCGCCATTCAGGCGCTGAACCGCCCTGGGCCGATGGCCAACATTCCGGATTATTGCGCGCGCAAGCGGGGTGCTGACTGGAGCGCGCCCGATCAGGCGATCCACGAGATTCTCGAGGAAACTTACGGCATCATCATCTATCAGGAACAGGTGATGCAGATCGCCCAGGTGATGGCGGGTTATACGCTCGCCGGCGCCGACCTGTTGCGCCGCGCCATGGGCAAGAAGATCCGCGCGGAGATGGACGCGCAGCGCAAGATCTTCTGCGATGGCGCGCTGACGCTTGGCCATACCGAGGAAAAGGCCAACGAGATTTTTGACCTGATGGCCAAGTTCGCTGATTATGGCTTCAACAAATCGCACGCGGCGGCTTACGCGCTGGTCTCGTACCAGACCGCTTATCTGCGCGCGAACCATCCCGTCGCCATGCTCGCTGCCTGCATGTCGCTTGCCATCACCAATACCGACAAGCTCGCGATTTTGCGCGGCGAGGCGATCCGCCTCGGCATCAAGGTGCTGCCGCCGGATGTGAACAAATCGGCCGCCGATTTCCAGCCGGAACAGCAGGAGGATGGCAGCTACGCCATTCGCTACGCGCTGGGCGCGGTGAAGCGCGTCGGCATCGCCGCGATGCAGGAGCTGGTGAAGGCGCGGGGCGACGAGGCCGTTCAAGGATTTGTCGGATTTCGCGGCGCGGATCGATGCGAAATCGCTGGCCCGCGCGCATATCGAAATCCTCGCCAAGGCCGGCGGGTTCGATTCCTTAAGCGGCAACCGCGCCCAGGCTTTCGCGGCGGCCGAGATGATCATGCGGCTTGCCCAATCCCTGGCCGAGGAGCGCAATTCCGGCCAGATCGGCCTGTTCGGCGGCGGCGCGCCGGAGCCGGTGCGCCTTTCCAACACGCCGGACTGGCCGGAGATCGACCGGCTCGCCAACGAGGCGGAGGCGGTCGGCTTCCATATCAGCGCGCATCCGCTCGACATGTATGCTGTGGCGCTCAAGCGCATCGGCGTCGTCCCCTCCGCGCAGATCGAGCGCCGCGCCCAGGCCGGCGCGACGCGGATCAAGCTCGCCGGCACCATGGGGGCCAAAAAAGAGCGCATCACCCGCACCGGCAGCCGCATGGCCTGGGTCACGCTTTCCGATACCGAGGGCAGCTTCGAGGTCACGTTATTTTCCGAAGTTCTGGGGCGCAGCCGGGAGATTCTCGCAGAGGGCACGGCGCTGCTGGTGACCGCGGATGTGAAGATCGAGGGTGAATCGCTGCGCATTACCGCGAGCGACGTGGCGCTGCTGGATGACGCGGCGGCCAAGGCCGGATCTTCGCTGCGCGTGTGGCTCGATCGCACCGAGGCCGTGCCGCATATCCGCGCGCTGCTGGACCGCGAGGGCAAGGGCAAGGGGCGCGTGACCTTGGTGCCGAAGGTCGGGGTGGAGCGCAATCTCGACGTGGTGCTGCCGGGCGGGTTCAATGTTTCGCCGAGACTGGCGCAGGCGATGAAGATGGTGCCGGGGGTCGAGCGGGTGGAGGATGTTTAGAAGCAAGAAAGACCTACTTTTTGTGAACAAAAAGTAGCAAAAAAACTTTTCTAAACTGGGCCGTGCTGGTTTCGCTGGCACGGGCCCAGAGTTAAAAAAGTTTTTGCGCCGCTTTTTTCAAAAAGCGGCCACTTTCTTTTTGTGAGGAGGATCTCATGCGTGCCTTGCACCGCCGGCCTTCCTCGCCACCACCGCGATCGGGCTGTTTTATGCCGTCCGCGCCAGGGCTTCCGAGCCGGTGGCGCCGGTGCGGCCGGTCACCGACATGTATTACGGCGTGAAAATAACCGACCGTTACCGCTGGATGGAAAGCGAGGGCGCGGACTGGCAGGCCTATGCGCGCGCGCAGGGGGCTTATACCGCTTCGGTGCTGGCGCGGATTCCAGGGCGGGCGGAGATCGAGGCCGCCATCGACCGGGATACCGGCGCGGTCGTTGCTGTGATGGCGATTCAGACCGGCGGGGCGCATATATTCTCCGAGGTGCGGCCGGCCGGCGCGAACAGCGCGAAGCTTTATGTGCGAGAGGGGCTGACGGGAAAGGACCGGCTGCTGCTCGACCCGGACCGTTATGCACGGGCCGGAGCGCATGAAGAGCTGGATTGGTGGGCCTGCTCGCCGGACGGGGCGCATGTGGTGTTCGGCATGTCGGCGGGCGGCGGGGAGCAATCGACGCTGCGCATTCTCGTTACCGCCACCGGTGCGCTGCTGCCGGTGGCGATCAGCCGCACCGCCGATGCCAGCCCCTCCTGGCTGCCGGACGGCTCAGGCCTGTTCTACAACCGCCTGCAGGACGTGCCGCCGAGCAGCGTGCATTATGAGGAGAACAGCCTCTGCTGGCTGCACAGGCTCGGCACCGATCCCGCCGCCGACATCAAAGTTCTGGGCGCGGGCTTAAGCCCTTCCGTGCCGGTGCGGGCGATTGATTTTCCCGGCGTCACCGCCACGCCGGGCTCGCAGCTTGCGATCGGCGTGCTGACATCGGGCGTGCAGAACGAGCTTGGGCTCTATGTCGCCGATCTGGCCGCGGCCGCCGCCGGCAAGCCGGACTGGCGGAAAATCTGCGCGCCGGCCGATAACGTCACCGAATACGCCGTGCGGGGCGAAGAAATTTATCTGCTCACCCATCAGCACGCTCCGCGTTATCAAATTCTCAAAGTCAGTGGCGCTGCGCCTTCAGTGACGCAGGCCGAACTGGCGGTGCCGCAGAGCGCGGCGGTGATACGCGGCATCCAGGCCGCGCGCGATGCGCTTTATATTCTCGATCTCGATGCCGGACTGAGCGGGCTGCGCCGCCTGGCGCCGGATGGCACGGTCACGAAAATCCATCTGCCTTTCGCCGGTTCCATCGACGAGGATTCCTTCTACGCCGACACGAGCCATGACGGCGCCTGGTTCCTGCTGCAAGGCTGGGTGCGGCCGCCTGTGGTCTGCCACGTGGCGCCGGACGGCACGGTCACGCAGACCGATATCGCGCCGCCACCGTCTTTGGATCTTTCTCCTTACACATCGGCAGAAATACTTGCCCCCGCCCGGGACGGGACGAAAATTCCGGTCTCGATCGTCTATCGCAAGGGCGTGAAGCGCGACGGCCGGGCGCCGCTTCTGCTTGAGGCCTACGGCGCTTATGGCATCAGCCTGGATCCCGTGTTTCTGGCGCGCTGGCTGCCTTTCCTGGATCTTGGCGGCGTATTCGCGGTGGCGCATGTGCGCGGCGGCGGCGAGCTTGGAGAGGATTGGCATCTGGCTGGACAGAAACTGCAAAAATTCCATTCCTGGCAGGACATGATCGATTGCGCGACCTTCCTGATCCGCACCGGCTGGACCTCATCGTCGCATTTGGCGGTAATCGGCGGCTCGGCCGGCGGCATCACGGTCGGGCGGTTCCTTACCGAACGGCCGGATCTGGCCGCCGTGGTGATTTCCGAGGTCGGCGTGTCGGACGCGCTGCGCAGTGAATTTTCGCCCAACGGCCCGCCGAACATCCCGGAATTCGGCAGCGTCACCACCGAGCCGGGCTTTCGCGGCCTGCTCGCGATGGACGCGTATCAGCATGTGCGCGACGGTGTGGATTATCCCTCCGTGCTGCTCACAACAGGGCTGAACGATCCGCGAGTCTCCCCGTGGGAGGCGACGAAAATGACCGCGCGGCTGCAGGCGGCGACGGCCTCGAAAAACCCCGTTCTGCTGCGGGTCGAAGCAGATGCCGGGCACGGCATCGGCTCAACCCGTGCGCAGCGCGACCAGGAGACCGCCGATATCATCGCGTTCATTCTCTGGCGTACGGGCGATCCGCGGTTTCAGGCGGCATAAAAGCTTAGGAAAGAGGCCGCTTTTTGGAAAAAAGCGGCGCAAAAATTTTTTTAACTCTGGGCCGTGACTGGTCGCCGACACGCCAGCACGGCCCAAATCAACAAAGTTTTTGCGCCTCTTTTTGTTCACAAAAAGCAGTCTCTTACTTCCTTTCCTCCTTCGGCGGCATGAAGCCTTGCGACAAAGCGTGATAGAGCGGTTGCTTCATCACCAATTTCGAGGCGCCGAAGCCGAGCACGGCGGCAACCATCAGCGGGATCACGTTCACGTCGTTATCGGTCATTTCCAGGATGATCACGAAGGCGGTGATGGGCGCCTGCACCACGCCGGCGAAATAGCCCGCCATGCCGAGCACGGCACCGAGGCTCACGGCCTTCATGCCGAAGCCCGCCAGCCAGTCGCCCAGCCCCGCGCCGACGGCGAGAGAAGGGGCGAAAATGCCGCCGGGAATGCCGGAAATCGCGGTCGCCAGATTGGCCAAGAATTTGGCCGGCCAGACATACCAGGCGAGCGCATGGCCTTCCACGGCGCTGTGCGCCTGCGCATAGCCGGTGCCGAAGGTGGCGCCATGGGTGGCGATGCCGAGCAGGGCCACCACCAGGCCGCAGGCCAGCGGCAGCAGCAATTTGCGCGGGCGGCTTTGCTTTGCCGCCCAGGCTTGCGCGCGTTTGCCGCCTTCCAGCATGAGCCGGGCGAAGGCGCCGCCGGCCAGGCCGCCGAATATGCCGCAGGCCAGCACCAGCACCCAGTCCAGCGTCGAGGTCACCGCCACGGAGGTGGTGCCAAAATAGGTGTAGTTGCCGACCAGAGCCAAGGAGACCAGGCCGGAGATGATCACGGCATAGAGCACGAGGCCGCTGGTGCGCGCTTCGAAGGAGCGGCTCATCTCCTCGATCGCGAAGACGATTCCCGCCAGCGGCGTGTTGAAGGCGGCGGCGATGCCGGCGGCCGAGCCGGCAAGGATCAGCCCGCGCTCATGCTGCAGCCCGCGCCAGCGCGCCACCTGAAGCATCAAGGCGGCCCCGACCTGTACGGTCGGACCCTCGCGCCCTACCGAGGCGCCGCACAGCAGGCCGATGACGGTGAGGAAGATTTTTCCCAGCACGATTTTCACCGAGAGCAGCCGGTAGCGGTCCGCGCGATTCGCGAAATGCCGCGCGGCGATTGCCTGTGGGATGCCGCTGCCCTGGGCGCCTGGGAAAAATTCCCGCGCCATCCACGCGCAGAACACGAATCCGGCGGGGGTGAGCAGCAGCGGCAGGCCCCAGAAATGCTGGCTCCCGTGCAAAAACGCGCTCTGCGCCCAGTTCGCGGCCTTGGTGAACAGCACGCTGATGGTGCCCACGATCACGGCGCCGCCCCAAAAAACCAAGCGTCGGCGCCAGGTCCGGCGGGAGAGCCACCCCGATCGTCGATTTAGTTTATTTTCTACCGCTTCCAACACTTGCCACTCGCCTCCAACGTCGCTAAAGACCGCTTCGGATTTGGGCACATAGCTCAGCGGTAGAGCATCACCTTGACATGGTGGGGGTCACAGGTTCAATCCCTGTTGTGCCCACCAAATCCACTTTAAATTTAATTGGTTAGGCGCGCATCTTTAGAGATGCGTTGAGCCTTTTTTTCGCACATGCGTAAGCCTTCGCAGCACGTTACAAGCTGCGGTATTGGCCGCGCTGCCGACGTTAGTTTTTCTAACTCAAGCGGAGGCGATCACCACCGGGCCTGCGCGTCCTCTACTGCCGGGCCCAGACGATGCGGTGCATCCAGCTGATCTCTTCCGTCGCGAAGCGCTGTTCGGGATGGGAAGGGTTGAGGCTGGTGAGTTCGATGCGGCTTGCGGTGCGCTCGGCGAGATGTCTGACCATCACCGGGCCGTCCGCGGTGCGCGCCACCACCCGGTCGCCGACGCGCAATGGCGCCGCGGGGGAGATCAGGATGATGTCGCCCGCGCGATAAACCGGTTCAGCAGAATCGTCTTCGAGGCTCAGCGCATAGGCGTTGGCGTCGCCGGTGGCGGGCATGTCCATCTGTTCCCAGTTGGCGCCGGCGGGGTAGCCGCCATCGTCGAAAAGCCCGGTTCGGCTCGCCTGAACCAGGCCGATCAGCGGGATCCTGTTCCGGCCGCGCTGTTGCCGTGATTCCGATAGAGCCCGCGCGCCCATCACCAGGGCGGTGAAATCCTCCAGCCGGGCGCCGGTCGCCTGCAGCACTTTCGCCAGGCTCTCGGTGGAAGGCCAGCGCGACTTGCCGCCTCCCGTGCGCTTGGAGGGGTTGAAGCTGGTCGGGTCGAGCCCCGCTTTGCGCGCGAGGCCCGAAGGGGAGAGGCCGTTTTCCGCCGCCAGTGTGTCGATCGCGCGCCAGATATCGTCATGCCGCATTCAATATTGCCAGCCTTTGCCCTGAGACAGAAAACCCTGCCCATGCGCCGCGCAAAGTGACGCGAATGGTCTATTGTTTCTGCTTTGTTTTGGAAGGTTCCGTTCTGGAGGGTAGGAATAAAACCTTAATTTATGGTCGCCACAACGCGTGGGACCATCCAGCATAAAACGGCGAGTCTTCCAATACGTCCCTTGGCAAGAAGGGGCGGTGCGCCATGCGCCCTTCACGCGGAATTGAAGGGCTGGCGAAAAGACCGGCCGGAGCGCTGCCATATTGGCGGTGCCCCGGCCGCATTGAGGGGTCAGCCTTCGTAATGGTCAGCGACCAGCCGGTCGAGCAGGCGCACACCGAAGGCGCTGGCGCCTTTCGGCGTCACGGCCGAGTCCTTGCTGGCCCAGGCCATGCCGGCAATGTCGAGATGCGCCCAGGGTTTGCCGTTCACGAAACGCTGCAGGAACTGCGCGGCGGTGATGGAGCCGCCGGCCCGGCCGCCGCCGATATTCTGCACATCGGCGATGGCGGATTTCAGGTTCTTGTCATAGCGCTGGCCGAGCGGGGCGAGGGGCATGCGCCACACATCGTCGCCGCTTGCCTTGCCGGCGGCGAACAGCCGCTCCGCCAACTCGTCGTCATTGCTGAACAGGCCGGCATATTCATGGCCGAGCCCGACGATGATGGCGCCGGTCAGCGTCGCCAGATCAACCATAAATTTCGGCGCGAAACGCTCTTGCGCGTAATAGAGCACATCGGCCAGCACCAGCCGGCCTTCGGCGTCGGTATTGAGCACTTCGATGGTCTGGCCGGAATAGCTCTTCACCACGTCGCCCGGGCGCATCGCGGTGCCGGAGGGCATGTTTTCCACCAGCCCGATCAGCCCGACCGCGTCCACCTTGGCCTTGCGCCCGGCCAGGGCCGCCATCAGCCCCACCACGGTGCCGGCGCCGGCCATATCCCATTTCATGTCCTCCATGCCGGCGGAGGGTTTGATCGAAATGCCGCCAGTGTCGAAGGTCACGCCCTTGCCGACGAACACCACCGGGTCCTTCGGCTTCTTGTTCTTCTTGCCGTCGGCATCCACGCTGCCGGAGGCGCCGAGCCACTGCATCACAACCATGCGCGGCTCGCGCGCGCTGCCCTGGGAAACGCTGAGCAGCGAGCCGAAGCCGAGCTTTTCCAGATCCTTCTGGTCGAACACTTCGACCTTCACACCGAGCTTCTTCAGCGCGCCGGCGCGGTCGGCGAATTCCTCAGGATACAGGATATTGGCCGGCTCGGTGACCAGGTCGCGGGTCATTTCCACGCCCGCCGCGATCGCCGCCACCGGCACATAGGCGTCGCGCGCCGCCGCTGCGTCAGCCGGCATGATCGTCAGTTTCGAGAGTTTCGGCGTTTCGTCCTCTTTCGCCGTGGTCCGGTATTTATCGAACCGGTAGGCGCGCAGGCGCGCGCCCAGAGCCAGCTGTGCCGCCGCCGTTGCGTCCAGCGTTTCGGCCAGCACCGTCGCTTCGGGTTCCTTGGACAGAGCGGCGGCGATGGCGCCGCCCAGCCTTTCCGCGCCGCGCGCGGCGAAGGCCTCGGCGGTGCCGGTGCCGATCAGCAGCACGCGCTTCAGCCCGGCGCTCGGCGCCAGGAGGTTGGCCTGCTGGTCCTTCTTGCCGGTGAAGTCAGCGGCGGCGATCGCCCGCTTCAGCGCGCCGGACAGCGCCTTGTCCAGCGCCGCCGCCTGGCCGGCCAGCGCCGCGCCTTCGGCCAGCGGCACCACCACCACGCCGGATTTCGGCACCACAGCCTTGGCAAACGCGATCTCGAGCATCCCTAACCTCTGTCATGAAACTGCCACCGACCATAACATTACGGTGCGGCTTGGCCAGTGTGGAGCAGGCGTCTACACAATGTTTCATGGACGATTCCGCACTTCTCGACCTGGCCGTTACCCTGGCGGAGCAGGCTGCCGCCGCCATCATGCGCGTACGCGCGGCGGGTTTTTCGGTGGCCGCCAAGGCTGACGATACGCCGGTCACCATCGCCGATACTGAGGCGGAGGCGATCATCACCGCAGGGTTGCGTGCCGCCGTGCCGGAGATCCCCGTGATCGCCGAGGAAGAGGTGGCGGCCGGGCACATCACCGCGTTGGGCGCGCAATACTGGCTGGTGGACCCGCTGGACGGCACGCGCGAATTCGCCGCCGGGCGCGCTGAGTTCGCGGTGAATATCGGGCTGATCCGCAATGGCGTGGCGGTGCTCGGCGCTGTCGCCTCGCCGGCGCTGCATGAGGTGCATTATGGCGCGCTGGGGCTGGGGGCCTTCCGCCGCCGCCAAGGTGAGACGGTGCGCATTTCTGCGCGCCGCGCGCCTGATGAGGGGCTCACAGTCATGGCCTCGCGCCATTATGCCGATGACCCGGCGCTCGCGGCGCTGCTGGGGCAACATAAAATCGCCTCGCTCACGAATATCGGCTCGGCCCTGAAATTCCTGCGTGTCGCCGAAGGGGCGGCGGATTTCTATCCGCGCCTCGGCCGCACCATGGAATGGGACACGGCGGCGCCGCAGGCGGTGCTGGAGGCGGCCGGCGGATGTGTGTTGACCGCAACCGGTGATCCGTTGCGCTACGGGAAGAAAAGTTTCGAAAATCCAGAGTTTTACGTCTGGGGATTGCAATAGTTTCATCTCGCTTTCACGCGCGGACGTTGAATCTGCGCGGAGAATTTTCCATATCCGCGGCATGAAAAAACTGATTGTTGCGCCCCTGGCTTTTGCCCTTCTCGCGTTCAGCCTGTCCGGCTGCGTCTGGTATCCGAATCACGGATGGTACCACCATGGCGGTTATTACCATGGCTATCATGGGGGGTATTATCACTAAGGTAGAGTAAGTAAGCGGCCGCTTTTTGAAAAAAGCGGCGCAAAAACTTCTTTGAATTTGGGCCCGTGGCGCTGGAGCGGCACGGGCCCAAATTAACAAAGTTTTTTTGCTACTTTTTGTTCACAAAAAGTAGCCTTTCTTTCTTCAAGCCGCCTTGCTGACGCTGCGCACGCCCTGGGAGAGGGCGGCCACGTCGTCCAGCACCGCCGTCGCGCCGGCCTGCACCAGTTTTTCGATCAGCGCGGAGGCGACGATGGCGCCGTCGGCATATTCGGCGACGATGCGCGCCTGTTCGGGCGTGCGCACGCCGAACCCGACCGCGATCGGCAGATCGGTGGCGGCGCGGATGCGCGGAATGTCGCGTGCCAGATCTTCGGCGGTGGCGGTACGCGTGCCGGTGATGCCGGTGATGCTGACATAATAGACGAAGCCCGAGGAGCCGCTCAGCACTTTTGGTAGGCGCTCATCGCTGGTGGTGGGCGCGATCAGGCGGATCACGTCCAGCCCGTTCGCCGATGCATCCGGCAGGAGCAGGTCGGCTTCCTCGGTGGGCAGATCGACGACGATCAGCCCGTCGACCCCGGCTTGCGCGGCATCGGTGCAGAAGCGTTGCACGCCGTAAGAGAGGATCGGGTTCAGATAACCCATCACCACGATCGGGGTCCGGCTGTCGGTGGTGCGAAATTCCCGCACCAGGCCGAGCAGCCCGGCCAGGGTGGCGCCGGCCGTCAGCCCACGCCGGCCGGCGGCCTGAATGGTCGGGCCATCCGCCATCGGGTCGGTGAAGGGCATGCCGATCTCGATGATGTCGGCGCCGCGTTCGGCCATGCCCCGCAGCAAGGTGAGCGAGGTGGCGCGGTCAGGGTCGTAGGCTTCGACGAACGGGATCAGCGCGGAACGGCCCTCTTCCTTCAGCGCGGCGAAGACATGTTTGATCCGGCTCATAGTTCGACCCCGAGATGCTTGGCCACGGCGAAAATGTCCTTGTCCCCGCGTCCGCAGAGATTCATGAGGATGATCTGGTCCTTGCCCAGCGTCGGGGCGAGCTTGGCCACATGGCCCAGAGCGTGGCTCGGCTCCAGCGCCGGGATGATGCCTTCGGTGCGGGTGCAGAGCTGGAAGGCGCCCAGGGCTTCCTGGTCGGTGATGGCCACATATTCGACGCGGCCGATCTCGTGCAGCCAGGAATGTTCCGGGCCGATGCCGGGATAATCGAGCCCGGCGGAGATGGAATGGGCCTCGAGGATCTGCCCGTCATCGTCCTGCAGCAGATAGGTGCGGTTGCCGTGCAGCACGCCCGGCCGGCCGCGGCTGAGCGATGCCGCGTGAGCGCCCGAATCCAAACCATGCCCGGCGGCTTCCACGCCGATCAGGCGCACCGAGCTGTCATCGAGGAACGGATGGAACAGGCCGATGGCGTTGGAGCCGCCGCCGATCGCGGCGATCGCCACATCCGGCAGCCGGCCTTCGGCTTCCTGCATTTGCGCCTTGGCCTCGTTGCCGATCACGCATTGAAAATCGCGCACCATGGCGGGGTAGGGGTGCGGGCCGGCCGCGGTGCCGATGATGTAGAACGTGTCGCGTACATTCGCGACCCAGTCGCGCATGGCGTCGTTCATGGCATCTTTCAGGGTCGCCGCACCGGAGGTCACCGGCACAACTTCGGCGCCCAGCAGCTTCATGCGGAAGACGTTCGGCTTTTGCCGCTCCACGTCGGTGGCGCCCATGTAGATGGTGCAGGGCAGGCCGAACAAAGCGCAGACCGTGGCGGTGGCGACACCGTGCTGCCCGGCGCCGGTTTCGGCGATGATGCGGGTCTTGCCCATGCGCTTGGCGAGCAGGATCTGGCCCAGGCAGTTATTGATCTTGTGCGCGCCGGTATGGTTGAGCTCGTCGCGCTTGAAATAGATTTTCGCGCCGCCGAGTTCTTTGGTGAGGCGCTCGGCGAACCAGAGCGGGCTCGGCCGTCCCACATAATCTTTGAGATAATAATCCAGCTCGGTCTGGAAGCTGGGGTCAGCCTTGGCCGCCTCATACGCGGTTTCCAGTTCGAGGATCAGCGGCATGAGGGTTTCGGCAACGAAACGGCCGCCGAATTCGCCAAACCGGCCACGCCCATCCGGGCCGGAGCGTAAACTATTGGGGAGCGCCTTGTTCATGGTCCGGCTTTAGCCGAAGGGGGAGGGCTCGGAAAGGGTGAGAGGGCAAGAAAAGCCAGGGATTTTCCTGGCTCCGGCCGCAAGTTTGCTGCATTTTTCATCAGCCGTGCTATGATACATGGCGTGACGTTCACATGAGGAGAGATGTCATGGCTAAAGGTCAGCAACGCTCCAATCGCGAAGCGAAAAAACCGAAAAAGACCACAGCCGTGCAACAGAAAGCCACCACCAAGCTGTTACCCTTGGTGGAGAAAGCGGCACCCAAAAAGTAAAGGGGTCTGGGGCCTCCCGGCCCCAGTGGGGTCCAGGGGCAAAGCCCCTGGATTCTTAACCTTCTCCCTGCGGCCGCTCGAACGCATCCTTGCCATCGAAGCGCTGCAGTTTCTCGATATGCATCCAGGTGAATTTCGCGCCGATGCGCTGCACCAGATAGCTGATCTCCGGCTGGCCACTGGAGGTGGACTGGCTGAGGGGGATCGGCGTCTTCAGCATGAAGCGGCAGGCGAAATGGTCGACCAGGAAGGTCTGGCCGCCGGTCGGCGGATAGACCTGCACGCCGCGGTTGGAGATGCCGTTGAGGCGGAAGGGCGTGTCCTGCACCAGCTCCTCCAGCGCCTTGCCCAGATCGTCGGCGCGCAGATCGGTTTCCAGGAACACGTCGATGCCGACCAGCTCACGCGTGCCCGGCTCCATATGGGCGGTCAGTTCCGGCCAGCTCTTCAGTTCGAGCTTCTGATAGTGGCGTGAGGGCAGGTTGGAAGTGCGGCCGAAATTGGCGATGACCTGATCGGTGAAGGCGGCGGTGCCGACGCCATGGCCGCGCGGGGAGAGGTCGCCGGTGAGGTTCTTGCCCTCGGCGAGGGTGATGAACAGCGCCTGCTCGACCTTCTCCGCGACATCGAAGGCGCTGATATGGCGCAGCAGCATGATGGCGGCGGAGAGCAGGGCGGTGGGGTTGGCGAGGCCCTTGCCGGCGATGTCCGGCGCCGAGCCGTGCACCGCCTCGAACATCGCGGCATGGTCGCCGAGATTGGAAGAGGGGGCGATGCCGAGCCCGCCGACCAGACCGGCGGCGAGATCGGAGATGATGTCGCCGTTCATGTTGGAGGTGACGATGACGTCGAATTTCTCCGGCGCGATCACCAGCTGATGGGCGCAGTTATCGATGATGATGTGGTCGGATTTGATGTCGGGGAATTCCGGCGCGACTTTTTCCGAGACGCGCTTCATCAGCCCCTCGGTCAGCTTCATGATGTTCGCCTTGGTCGCGGTGGTGACCTTGTGGCGGCCTTCCGCCTGCGCCAGGCCATAGGCGGCGCGGATGATGCGCTCGCAGCCGGGGGCGGTCATCAGCTTGAGGCACTGCGCGACGGTGGTGGTCTGCATATGCTCGATGCCGGCATACACGTCTTCCACATTCTCGCGCAGGATCACCATGTCGATCCCGCGCCCGGTGTAAGGCGTGGTGATGCCGGGCAACTCACGCACCGGGCGGATATTGGCGTACAGTTCGAAATGTTTGCGCAAGGTCACGTTGGCGGATTTGCCGCCATAGCCGACCGGGGTTTCCAGCGGGCTTTTCAGCGCCAGCCCGTTGCGCGCGATGGAGTCCAGCGTCTCGCGCGGCACGCCGGTGGCGAGGCCCTTTTTAAAGACCTCCGCGCCGGCTTCGGCCATTTCCCATTCGACCGGCGCGTCGGCGGCCTTGAGAATGGCCATGGTGGCCTGCATGACTTCCGGGCCGATCCCGTCCCCGGGGAGGGCCGTGACTTTTGTTTTGGTCGTACTGCCGCCGGTGTGAGAATTCATGCTTGGGCCCTCAATTTAGTTGTTTGTCCGGCGTTTATATTCCCTTATTGCGATGCAGCGTATACGGCCTGCTCAAAGCTGCCATAGGTTTTCAGCACTCGTTCGTCGCAGAAGGGCAGCACCTGCATCAGGATCATGCCCGCCAGCCCTGCCACCGGATCGACCCAGAAATGCGTGTTGGCGAGGCCCGCCCAGCTGCCGCTGCCGGCGCGGCGCCCGCCGGCTTTATCCTCCGGATAGATCATGAAGCCCAAACCCCAGCCGCATTTCACGCCCGGGGTCGTGTCGATGCCGGCATTCAAAGCGGGATTGGCCGAAGGCAGGTAGCCGGCGCGCAAATCCCCGACCTGGTTGCGCAGCATGTCCGCCAGTGTTTCGGGGCGCACGAGCCCGCCGCCATCGTTGAGCAGCGCGCGAAGGAATTTCTGGTAATCGGCCAGCGTGGAATAAAGCCCGGAGCCGCCCGGCCAGAATTCCGGCGCCACCACGGGGGAGAGCGGGCGCGCGGTGAGGCTGCCATCTACTTCGCGCTGGTGCATGGCAACGCGCCGTCCGTGCTGCTCCTCGTTCGGCAGGAAGGTCGTGTCGTTCATGCCGAGCGGCGCGAAAATATGTTTCTGGAAATAGGCGTCCAGCTTGAGGCCGGAGGCCGCTTCCACGGCCAGCCCCAGCCAATCGATATTGATGCCATATTCCCAACGCTCGCCCGGCTCGAACAGCAACGGCATGTTAAGCGCGCCGAGCGTGCCGGAAGGCGGAATGTTGTTGGCGGCAATATAGGCGCCGTATTCCGCGCGGGTGAAAGCATAAGAGAAGCCGGCGGTGTGGGTGAGCAGATGCCGCAGCGTGATCTTCCGCTTGGCCGGGCGCAGCTTGCCGTCTTCGAGGATCTGCGGATTGGCCAGAGCCGGAAGCAGATCGCCGATCGGCGCGTCCAACGCCAGGATGCCCCGCTCGACCAGCTGCATGGCGGCAACCGAGGCGACCGGCTTGGTCATGGAGGCGATCCAGAACACGGCGTTTTCCGTGACTGGCTGGCTGCCGCCCGCCTCGGTGGTGCCGGCCACGGCCATGAAACGCGGCCCCTCCGGCCCGATCACCGCAGCCGCCGCGCCGGCCACGTCGCCGGCCGCCACGGCGCGGTTGAGGATCGCCTGAATTTCGGGACCGTTCATGAATGCCTTCCATAAAAATAGGGAAAAATAGGCAAGAAAGAGGCCGCTTTTTTGAAAAAAAGCGGCGCAAAAAACTTTTGTTAGTTTGGGGCTGGGGCGTTGGAGCGGCACCAGCCCAAACTAACAAAGTTTTTTTGCTACTTTTTGTTCACAAAAAGTAGCGCTTTCTTCCCTTAATGCGCAGCGCCCCAGTTCTTGGCGATGCCGGTTTCCACGATCAGCGGCACGGACAGCGTCGCCGCTTCCTGCATGATCTTCTGCACCAGCTTCGCGGTGGCCTCGGCCTCCGCATCCGGCGCCTCGAACATCAATTCGTCATGCACCTGCAGGATCAGCCGCGCGGTAAGCCCGGCCTCCCGCAGTGCTTTCGGCAGGTTGATCATCGCCCGCTTGATGATGTCCGCCGCCCCGCCTTGCAGCGGCGCGTTGATCGCCTGGCGTTCGGCATAGGCGCGCAAAGCCGGTATCTTGTCCTTGATCCGGGGCACCCAGCAGCGCCGGCCGAACGGGGTGAGCACGAAGCCGTCGATCCGCGCCTGTTCCTTGGTGCTGTCCATGAAAGTGCGGATTTCCGGATAGCGTTTGAAATAGGCGTCGATATAGGTCTTGGCCTCTGCCCCGCTAATGCCGAGCTGGCGCGCCAGGCCGAAGGCGGAGATGCCGTAGATGATGCCGAAATTGATCGCTTTCGCACGCCGCCGGGTCGCGGCATCCATCGACGCCATCGGCACGCCGAACACTTCCGAGGCGGTGCGGGCGTGAATGTCCTCGGCGCGGGCGAAGCTTTCCTTCAGCGCCGGGATATCCGCCGCATGGGCGAGCAGCCGCAATTCGATCTGCGAATAGTCGGCCGAGATCAGGCTGTGGCCCGGTGCGGCGATGAACGCCTTGCGGATCCGCGCCCCTTCCTCGGTGCGGATCGGGATGTTCTGCAGGTTCGGGTCGGTTGAGGAGAGCCGGCCCGTGGTGGTCGCGGCCATCGAGAAGCTCGTATGAACGCGCCCGGTCTTCGGGTCGATCTGCTCGATCAGCGCATCGGCATAGGTCGATTTCAGCTTGGCGAGCTGGCGCCAGTCCATCACGCGCTGCGCGATATCGTGCCCGGCCTCGGCGAGGGCTTCCAGCACCGAGGAATCCGTGCCCCAGGCGCCAGTCGTTTTGTTCTTCTTGCCGCCGGTCAATTGCAACGTCTCGAAGAGGATCTCGCCGAGCTGCTTCGGACTGCCGACATTGAATTTCTGGCCCGCCAGGCGGTGAATGTCGGCCTCGATCTCTTCCATGCGTCTGGCGAAATCGGCGGACATCGCGCTCAGCTCCGCGCGGTCCACCATCACGCCATAGAATTCCATGTCGGTGAGGACCGGAATCAGCGGCTTTTCCACCAGCTCGTAGAGGGCCAGAGATTTGTTCGCCCGCAGCATCGGCTTGAGAAGCTGCCACAGGCGCAGCGTGACATCAGCACCTTCGGCGGCATAGTCGGTGGCGGGGCCAAGCGCCACGTTCATGAAGGTCAGGCGGTTGCGCCCGGAGCCCGCCGCATCGTCGAATTTCTTCGCCACGTGGGCGAGATGCTTCTGGCAGAGCGTGGCGCGGTCATGCGCGAAATTGCCGGCATCCTGCGCATAGGAGACCAGCATCGCATCGTCGACCGGCGCCACGGCGCCGAAGCCGGCCCGCATCAGCACTTCCAGCTGATATTTCGCGTCGAAGAAGATCTTCATCACGCCGGGATCTTGGAGCACAGGCGCCAAGGCGCCGAGCACCGCCGCCTTGCTCAGCTGCGGCGCATCCTCGAGGCCGAGATTATGCTCGAGCGGCACATAGGCGGCGCGGCCGGGCGCCGTGGCGAGCGCGATGCC
Organism: uncultured Pseudomonadota bacterium; assembly: GCA_963798115.1. Classification (GTDB taxonomy): domain Bacteria; phylum Pseudomonadota; class Alphaproteobacteria; order Acetobacterales; family Acetobacteraceae; genus Acidocella. Next base: position 183,837 of record CAWCRT010000005.1, on the reverse strand, counting down.
GACCAGATTGCCATGCAGCGACTGATGATTGTCGGTCTGCATATCCAGCGCCAGTTTGCCGCCCCGCTGCGCCTCGGCGATGAAGGCTTCCAGCGCTTCCATGCTCGCGATGGTGGTGTAGCCGCCGAACGGCGCCGCGTTGCTCGGTTCCGGGGCCGGCGCTTCCTGCGTTTCGCCCAAAGCTAGCCGGTGCTTGATGCTCCTGAACGTGTTCTGGTCGAGGAAGGCCGAGAGCACCGCATCGTCCCAGGCGCGGACGACGAAATTTTCCAGCGGCTCGGGCAGCGGCGCGTCGTCGCGCAGCGTCACCAGCTGTTTGGAGATGCGGGCCTTGTCCGCATGCTCGATCAGCATCTCGCGCCGCTTGCTGGCCTTCATCAAAGGTGCGGCTTCCAGCACCGCCTCGACCGTGCCGTATTCGTTGATCAGCTGCGCCGCACCCTTCGGGCCGATGCCCGGCACGCCCGGCACGTTATCGACCGAATCGCCGATCAGCGCCTGCACCTCGATCACCTTGTCCGGGGTGACGCCGAACTTGGCTTCCACCTCGGCCAGGCCGATCGTCGTATTTTTCATCGGGTCGAGCATGCTCACGCCCGGGCGGAGCAGCTGCATCAGATCCTTGTCGGAGGAGACGATCACGGTCTCGGCGCCGGCTTCGCTGGCGGCCTTGGCATAGGCGGCGATCAGATCGTCCGCCTCCCAGCCATCGAGCTCGATGCAGGGCAGGCCGAAGGCGCGCGTCGCCTCGCGGATCAAAGCGAATTGCGGGCGCAACTCTTCCGGCGGTTCCGGCCGGTGGGCCTTGTAAGCGTCGTATAGATTGTTGCGGAAGGTGATGCGGCCGGCGTCGAAAATCACCGCCAGATGCGTGCCGGTATGGTCCTTCAGCAGCCGCGCGATCATGTTGCAGAAGCCAAAGACCGCGTTCACATGCGTGCCGTCGGGCCGCGTCATGTCGGGAATGGCGTGGAAGGCGCGGAAGATGAATCCCGACCCGTCGACGAGCACTAGTCTCATGGGATCAGATCAATGCGCAGCTTCGGTGACACCGGGCTCCAGCACAAACAGCCGCGAGCAGTAGGGGCACATGATTTGCGCATCCGCGATCTTCAGGTAAATTCGGGGGTGACCGTAGGCGCCATTGCCGCCATCGCAGGAAACCGCTGTGGTTTTGACATGAATGATCTCGGTCGGTTCTTTTTGCGTGGTGGCGTCCATTGGTCCTGCCTTCAAAGATGGAAGTCGCGGTGATGATAGCGGCAATCATCCGGAAGCCCAAGCTTGCGGCGTTGCTCGGCCTGGCGCTGCTGTCCGGTTGCGTGCCGATCCCGTTCGGCGTGCCGAAGGCGCGGCCGGATTTTCCGATCGTCACCAGCGGTGTTTTCAACCTGCCGGACAAGGCGGCGCTGCCCTATCGCTATTATCCGCCGCAGGGGCCATTGCGGGCCGTGGTGCTGGCGTTGCATGGCTATACGGACAGCCGGGACGGCTGGGTGATCCTGGCGAAAACGCTCAACCCGCGCGGCATCGCCATCTACGCGCCGGACTTGTCAGGTTTCGGTGCCACCGCGAATCGCGGATTCTGGCCGGGCACGGACAGGCTGGTGGACGAGGCGCGCGACATGGCGGTGATCCTGCGCGCCCGCTATCCGGGCCAGCAACTCTTCGTGATGGGTGAGAGCATGGGCGGCGCCGTCGGCCTGCTGCTGGGCGCTTCCAAAAACCCGCCGCCGGTGGACGGGTATGTGCTGTCCGCGCCGGCCGTGTGGGGCGGGGCGGCGATGGACCCCGCCTACCGTACGGTGCTTGGGCTTGCGGATGCGGTGGTGCCGGGTAAGCGCCTCACCGGCCAGGCGGTGCATGTGGAGGCGAGCGACAATCGCGCCGCGCTGATCGCCTTTGGCGAAGACCCGCTGACCATCCATGCCCCGCGGATCGATAATCTGGCCGGGCTGGTGCGGCTGATGGGCCAGGCGCAGGCCGCCTGTGGGGATTTCCGGCAGAAGGCGCTGTTTTTATATGGCGGCCATGACGAACTGATCCCGCCCGAAGCCATGCGGCGCTGCTGGAATGCCATCCCCACCGACGCGCCCGTGACACTGGCTTTCTACCCGCCGGATTATCACCTGCTCCCGCGCGACAAGGAACGCGCCGTGCCGGACAGCGACATTGCGAATTTCATTCTGGGTGAGGGGCTCAGCTCGGCGGCGCCGAGTCTGGCGACGGTGTTTTTGGGGGATGCTGATTAGTTAGGACGGAAGAAAGGAAGTAGCCGCTTTTAAAAAAAGCGGCGCAAAAATTTTTTGGACTTTGGGCCCGTGGCGCTCGAACGGCACGGGCCCAAATTCGTAAAGTTTTTTTGCTTCTTCGCTTAAGCGTGCTCAGGTTCGCTGATCGGCCTTGGCTTACCCTCGGCATCGATGGCCACGAAGGTGAACACCGCCTTGGTCACACGATATTCCTCCATGCCCATGCGCGCGCGCCGCCAGGCTTCCACGCTGATCTTCATGGAGGTCCGGCCGGTGGTGAGCAGTTCGCAATACACGCTCACCTCGTCGCCGATTTTCACCGGGCGCAGAAAGCTCATGGCGTCGGCCGCGACGGTGACGCAGCGGCCACGCGAGGTGCGCGAGGCGAGATTGCTCGCAGCCAAGTCCATCTGGCTCATCAGCCAGCCGCCGAAAATGTCGCCATTGGCATTGGCGTCGGCAGGCATGGCGATGGTCCGGATCATCGGGGTCCCGGCCGGCGGGTTTTCCGTCGGTTGTTCGGTAGCCACGATCAGAGGCTCTTGTCGATCCAGGCCTTCAGCGCGGATTTCGGCGCCGCGCCAACCTGGGTTGCCGCCGGCTTGCCGTCCTTGAACAGGATCAGCGTGGGGATGCCGCGCACGCCGAACTGCGACGGGGTCATCGGGTTTTCGTCGATATTCACCTTCACGACTTCAAGCTTGCCGGCATATTCCGTGCTCAGCTCTTCCAGCGCCGGGGCGATCGCCCGGCACGGGCCGCACCATTCAGCCCAGAAATCCACCAGCACAGGCGCGCCGGCTTTCAGCACGTCGGTCTCGAAACTCGCATCGGTCACGGGCTTGCTCATCACCAAATCCTTAACTTACCAAATCTTTAACTGCTGCCTTCCAACATGGCGGCGAATGAGGGGGGGATCAAGCCGGCGAATGGCGATCAAGCCTGTCCCGCGTTACCCGCATGGACGCAGCACTCTCGGTCCAGATCAGCAGGCAATGAATTTTCTTCGCAGGATAGATTTCCGCGAGAATCGCCCGGTAGGCGGCGAGCTGCTGAAGATATTTTGGCGGGATGTCATCAGGCCGTTCAGGGGGGTGGCGGTCGGTCTTGTAGTCGGCCAGCCATATGGCGTCCTCCGTCACCGCCAGCCGGTCGACCACGCCGGCGATTTCCACATCGCCGAGCACGCCGGCGAGCGGCACCTCGGATTGTGCGCCGGGCGCGAAAAGCGGGGCCAGAGTGGCGTCGTTGAGAATCGTCATGACCGATTCGCAAAGCTGGTCGGCCTCTCCCGCCAGAGTCGCATCGTTGGCCAAATAGCGCCGCGCGGCGGCCGCGCGCGCGGCGGGCGGCAGATCGGGCAGATGCTGCAGCAGCGTGTGCACCGCCGTGCCGCGCGCCATGGCGGCGGCGCGGCGCTGCTGCAATTCGACAAATTCCGTGCCCAACGGGCTGATGGCGATGGCGCGCTGCTTTTCGTCATCGGTGCCACGGCTGGGGGCGATGCGCTCCGGCCGGGTGGTCTCGCCGCCGGGCGGCCGGCCGGTCCAATCCGGAGCCGCCCCGGCCCAAGGCGGCAAGGGCGCCACGGCGGCAACCTCGCGCTGGGCGGCGACACGGTCGGGCGCGGCACTTTGCGGGCAGACATAGACCAGCCGGTCGTCGATGCTGGTCATCCCCTCCAGCCGGAAGAAGCCGGCTTTGATCAATTCATACCAGCTGATGTCGGAGGCGGCGCGCTTGCCTTCGGTGCCGCACACGATCAGCTCGTCTTCGGCGCGGGTCAGCGCCACATAGAGCAGGCGGTTATATTCCTCTTCCATCGCCGCACTCTCCTGCGCGGCGGCGGCCGTCAGCGCTTCCGAGCGCAACGCGCTGCGCGGGCAGAAGACCGGCACCGTCGCGTCCTTCTGCTCCGGCACGGGCAGCCAGAAGAGTTTCTTGTCCATTTTCGGCAGAGTGGTGGTGTCCGGCATGATCACGATCGGCGCCTGCAGCCCTTTCGCGCCATGCACGGTCATGATGCGCACCACATCGCCGCCGGCTTCGGCTTCGCGCTTGATCGAGGCCCCGGACTGGCGGAGCTGGTGCAGGAAAAGCTGCAGCGAGCCCGGCGAGGATTGCGAGAAATTCAGCGCTTCGGAGAGGAATTCGTCGATCGGCTCGGCCGCCTCCGCGCCCAGGCGCTGCAGCAGCTTGGCGCGGCCGCCGAGCGGCCCCAAAGCTTCGCTTAAAAGGGCGAAGGGCGTGAGATAATCCACGCGGCTGCGCATGGCCTCGAAAAAGCCGCGGGCGGCCTGCCAGTCCGGCCGCTCGGCGGCGCGCGAGAACAGCACCGAGACCAGCCTTCCGCGCCGGTGCAGCGCCAGCTCCATCAGGCTCTGATCGGAGAGGCCGCCGAGCGGCGAGGCGAGATATTGGCCGAAGGCGAGATCATCCTCCGGCAGCAGCAGCGCATCGCACAGCGCCAGAAGGTCGCTCACCGCCGCCTGCTCGGTCAGCACCATCCGGTCCAGCCCGGCCACCGGAACCCCGGCGGATTTCAAGGCGCTGGTGACGGCGGCGACCAGCGCATCGCGCCGCCGCACGAGGATGAGGAAATCCCCCGGCGTGGCGGCGCGGCCCCGGCTGGGCAAATCCTCGCCGAGCCGGGTGCTAACGAAATCCGCGATCTGCCGTGCCAGCAGGGCTTTTGCCGAATCCGCGGTCTCGTAGGCGTCGGGCACCGACCAGGCTGGCACTTCCGAGGCCGGGCTTTCCTTGGTCAGCGGCCAGAGCGTTACCGCCCCGGCCTGTCCGGCGCGGCTCACGCCATGGCGCAATGTCTCGTCGCCCAGGCACACGCCGCGCCGCGCCGGGCCCTGCGCGAACACCGCATCGGTCAGTTCCAGCACCGGCGCGGTGGAGCGGAACGAGACGGAGAGCTTGCCGTCCAGCCAGCTTTCGCCCGCCTCCTGCACCTTGCCGCGGAATTTCTGCCGGTAATGTTCGAAACTCTGCAGATCCGCGCCCTGGAAGGAGAAGATCGACTGTTTCGCGTCGCCGACCGCGAACAGGCTGCGCTGGCGCTCCTGCGCGCCGACGCCAGAGAAAAACTCATCGCCGATGGCGTCGGCGATTTCCCATTGCGCTGGGGCGGTGTCTTGCACCTCGTCGAGCAGCACATGGTCGATGCCGCCATCGAGCTTGTAGAGGATCCAGGCCGCACCAGGATTGATCAGCAATTGGCCGGTATGGTTCACCAGATCGCTGTAGCTGAGCCGCGCCGCGAGCAGCTTTTCCGTGCGCTCCTGGGCGAGGATGGGGGCCACGAGCTGCAGCAGGAAGGCGTTGATTTCCGCCAGCCGGGCCGCGCGCAGGGCTTCCTGCGCGGCCGCGACGCGGCTGCATTCGCGGGTGATTTCGTCGCGCATGCCGCCTTCCTCGGCGGCGAGCTGCTTGCCGAAAAAGCCTTTCAGCGTCCGCGCCTCGCCTTCGCCGCCGCTGGTGAACCAGGTTTCCAGCCAGCCGGACCATTGGCTCCGGCGCTCATCCGCCGGCAGGCTCAGCCAGTCCAGTGCCTTCTCCGCCCATTTCCGGCCGCTTGGATTGCCGCGTTCGGCGACACCGCGCAGCACGTCGCGAAGCCGCGTCTCGCGCGGCGGGGCGATGGCGGTGCCCATGATGTCTGCCGCACTTTCCTCGCCGGCGCCGAGTGCGGCGCGCAGCCAGGCGGCAGCCTCTGTTGCCGCCGGCAGGGTTTCGCCGGCCTGGGCGAAATCCCAGGCCAGTTCGGCGAAACTCTGCTCGTCGGTTTCCGCGGCCAGGGCGAAGATCGCCTCGCGATGAGCGCCCTCGGCCAGCACCGCCTCGCGGGCTTCGCGCAGGCGAAGTGCGGCGTCGGCATCATCCGCCACCTCGAAATGCGGCGACAGGCCGGCTTCCAGCGGGAAGCGTCGCAGCAGCGACTGGCAGAAGGCATGGATGGTGCCGATGCGCATGCCGCCCGGCAGGTCCAGCACCTCGGCAAAGAGTTTACGCGCGAGCTCGAGCGTCTCAGCCATCGGCGGCACGTCGAGCGCCGTCAGGTCCGCCGCCAATCTCGCTTCCGGCATCACCACCCAGGCGCCGAGCCGGCGGTTGAGGCGGATGGTCATCTCCGCCGCGGCCGCCTTGGTATAGGTGAGGCAGAGGATTTTCTGCGGCTTGGTGCCGGTGAGCATGAGCCGCAGCAGCCGGTCGGTGAGCAGCTTGGTTTTGCCGCTGCCCGCCGAGGCGGCGACGAAGGCGGAGGTGGCCGGGTCCGAGGCGCGCAGCTGCTCGGCATTGGCGACGTCAATCACTGTCATCGTTCGCCCATTCGGCACGGCGGGAGATGCCCGCATAAGGATCGTAAGGGTTCTGCCGCGCCGGGTGCGGGGCGGCGAGATAGGGGGTCGCGGGATCGGCGAATTTCGCGAACAAAGCCGGCAGCATGGCGCGCGCGATGTCGATGACCTCGCGCAGCTTCTCCGGTTTGGCGGCGAACAGCGCATTTTCCGCGCCGGGTTCATGCCGGCCGGACAGGCGCCAATAAGCCAGTTCGGCGACCGCGCCGGCGAGCTCGGGGCCGAACGCCCCGGTCTCCGCCATCACCGCCTCTAGCGGCAATTGCGGGGCGGTGCCGGCGGTGACGGCGGCGGTGCTGGGCGGCACGCCGGTCTTGTAATCCATGATGGCGATCTGCTGATCGGCGCGGCGTTCGATCCGATCGACGCGGCCCTTCAGCACGAAGCCATCCATCAGGGTCATTTCCGCGGATTTTTCCAGCGCGATGGTGAGCGGCGTGCCGAGCGTGGCGCGGCGCTCCCGCTCGGCCTTGAAAATCCAACCGGCGATGCGCTCGAGGCGCGCCGCCCACCATTGCTCCAGCGAGGCGCGCGGCCGGGTGGCGCGCATCGCCTCGTGCAGTGCCCGGGCCAGTCTCCGCGCGCCATCCGCTGCCGCCATGTTGGCCGGATCGGCGAAGAATTCGGCGAGGCCGGCATGGACGATGTCGCCGAACTGGCTTTGGTCGCTTTCCTCGTCGAGCTCGGCGAGTTCGCGAATGCGCAAGATGCGCCTGGCATAGATGGCGTAAGGGTCGGCCAGCAGGGTGGTGACGTCGGAAATGCTCAATTCCGTCGGCCGGGCGGCGGCGGGCGGGCGCGGTTCCGGGCGCGGCCGGGCGATGCGGGCGGCGGGCGCGTCGAGCTGGGCAGCCCAGGAGGCGGCCTCATGGGCGGGCAGGGCCAGGCCGGCGCCTTCCAGCAGCGCGTTCAGCCGGGTGAGCCAGCGTGCGGGCACGGCGGGGGCGCGCTCGCGCCGGGCGGGTGCGGCCAGAATCACCGTGCCGCAAGCGGCCGCCAGGGAGAAAAAATCATGCGCCGCGGCGGCGATGTCCGTCTCCGGCGCCGGCAGGCCGGCGGCCTTGCGCATCGGCCGGCTGAGCCAGGGGCCGGGCTCGGCCATGGCGGGCCAGACGCCCTCCGCCAGCCCGCCCAGCACGGCGATGTCCACGCTTTGCAGCAAGGCTTCCTGCGCGCCCCAGATGGCGACGCGCGGATGCCCGTCCTTGGTGCGCGGGCGGCGGACCACGGTGCCGGCGAGCAGCGCGTCCAACAGCTCCGGCAGATCGGCGGGGCGGATGTCCGGCAGGTCCGCCAGGGTCGAGAGCGCTTCGCGCAGCAGCTCGGAGAGCGAAGTGCCCGCCTCGCCGGACCAGAGCCGTGCGGGGCTATTCGGGTCCGCCGTTTCGGCAAACGCCTCAGCGGCCTGGATCAAAGCCGTCAGGGCCGCAGCCGGATTCACCGCGTCAGGGAGGGCGAGCGGGCCGCAACGTTGCGCCAGCCGGTCCAGAAACTCCCGGTCGGGTTCGAGACCGTCTTTGTTCAGCCGGGCGCGTAAGCCCTCGAAGCCGGGCGCCGGGCGCGGACCGCGCAAAGCCAGCCTTTCGAGGTTCTTCGCATGATCGCGGCATTGTTCAGGGGCAAGGCCGAGCGCGGTGAGCGGGTGCTTCAGCAAGGCCAGCAGCGGCAGCGGCGCGTATTCGGCGGCGGCGGCGCGGGCCAGCAGCCGCAGCAGAAGGGAGGGCGGCGTGTCCAGCAATTTTTCGCCGGCGCTGTCATCGGCGGTGACGCCGAAGCGTTTCAGCGCCGCCGTGACGCGGGCGGCGAGGCCGCGATCGGGCGTGATCAGTGCCGCGGTGCGGCCGGGCACTTCCAGCGCGTCGCGGAGGATCATGGCGATGGCGGTGGCGTCCTGCGCTTCGTCCTGCGCCTCCAGCCGGGAAAGGTTTTGGATGTTGAGCGGCGTCTTATGTTGCCAGTCGCCAAGTTGGGCCGCCGGCAGCAAAGCGCGGGAAAGCAAGGCCGCGCGGCCCGCCGGCGTTTTCGCGGCCGGTGCCGCAAGGCGCGCGATATCCTCGCGTGCGGCGCCGATGGCGGTGACGAGCGCCTTGATGCCCGCTTGCGCGTGGCTGTCATCCAGCGCCTCCCAGGCCCCATCCGACAAGTCGGCATCATAGCCCGGCAGCAGCAGAAGCCCCTGATCGAGGCCGGCGACGGTACCGGCCAGGCGGCACAAGGCCGGATTGCCCTCGCGCGCCACCAGCCAGACGCGGTGGCGGGGCGGCGTGTCCGCCCAAGCGGCGCTTTGCGCGTCGATCAGGCCGACCAGACGGCGCCGCCGGGTTGACCTGCCCGAGCGAGGCCAGAATCGCCGGCCAGTGATGGGTGACGATGCGCAGGAATTCCAGCGTGGTCTGCCAGTGGCTGGCGAGGTCGCCCTCCACCACGCCGGGGAGCGTCTCGGCGAGGTCGATGCCGGCATAATCGGCCTCATCCAGCAGCCGGCCAAGTTCGGCGGCCAGCGTCCAGGCGCCGGGCAGGCGCACCGGGGCGCCGCGCGCGCCGTCCATTTTCAGGATCAGTTGGGCCAGCAGCGCCTGGCGGCGCATCGGCGCGATGGCGGGCGGCAGGTCCAGCCCGCCGCGCAGCGCCAGGGCCGCCTCCTCGATCGCGCCGAGCGCGATGATGCGCGGCAACAGCAGTGCCTTGCCGCCATTTTCCTCGAGGAACGCACCGGCCAGCGCCTGGGCGGCGCGGCGGCTGGGCAGGATGATCAGCCCCTCATGCGGCGCCTGCGGCGCCGACAGCCAGAGTTTTGCCAGCGCCGGGAGAAACGGCGCCTCAGCCGGAAAGGCGCCGATCTTCATCAGGTGCTGTTGCCGACTTCCAGGGACGCCAGCACCGTATTGGCGCGCTCCAGATCCTCGGGCGTGGAAAGATGGAACCACAGCCCGTCATGCACGATGGCGCCGAGGCGCCCGGCTTCGAGCGCGCGGTCCCAGAGGCAGTTCATGCTGAACGGTGCTTCCGGCGCGCCGGCGAACAAGGAAGGGGTCACGATCTGCACGCCGGAGAACAAATAAGGCGCCACGTCGCGCTCGCCGCGCCGTTGCAGCTGGCCGTCGCGCGGCCAGAGGAAATCGCCGCGCCCGGTCTCGGCCACGGCGCCGGCCGCGCGGCCCAGGAGCAGCAGCGCGTCCATCTGCGTGGCGTCGAACGCATCGGCGAGACGGCGCAGCATATCGCTCGGCCCGTCCACCCAGTAGCTGTCGCCATTGACCACGTAGAAGGGCGCGTCCGGCAGCAGGTTCTGCGCCAGCATGGCGGTGATGGCGCCGCCGGTCTCCTGCAATTCCTCTTCGCGCAGCAGGGTCACGGCGGGATAGTCGGCGAGGAACGCCTCGATCTGCTCGGCCAAATGATGCGCATTCACGATGATGCGCTGCACCCCGGCCGCCTGCAGGCGCTCCAGCACATGGGCGAGAATCGGCTTTCCATCCAGCTTCAGCAGCGGTTTGGGCGTGGTGAGGGTGAGGGGACGCATGCGGGTGCCGCGTCCGGCACTTAAAATCACAGCTGTATCAGGACGCATCAAACCACCTTTGCTCACCGGCCAGAGAAACTTCGCGGCCCCCGGTGCCATGGTCAATCGTCACGTGCAATGCATTTTCCGGCATGAGTGGCCCCAGCCGCTCCGGCCATTCCACCAGCACGATGCCTTCCTGCGCCTCGTCCCAGCCCAGCTCCTCCAGCCCGTGATGGTCCTGCAAACGCCATAAATCATAGTGCCAGACGGTCGCGCACGCCGTTTCATAACTCTGCACTAGAGTGAAAGTGGGGCTCGGCACAGTCAGCGCCGGATCGTTCGCGAGCGCGCGGATGAAGGCGCGGGCGAACGTGCTTTTGCCGGCGCCAAGCGGGCCGGTGAGGAGCAGAACGTCGCCCGGGCGGGCGCGTTCAGCAAGGGTACGGGCCAGAGCCTGGGTGGCGGCCTCGTCGGGCAAAGTCAGTCGCATAGTACGACCTTAGAACGTGATGGCGTCAGGTCGAAGCGGGGAGAGAAGGAAGTGGCCGCTTTTTGGAAAAAGCGGCGCAAAAACTTCCTGGACTTTGGGCCTGAGGCGTCGAAACCGCACTGGCCCCAGCCCATGCGCTTGATTGTGGAAGGAGGGTGTGGTTCGTCCTGCCCATGGAAAAACTGATCACCGATGTTGCCATCATCGGCGCCGGCCCGGCCGGGATGTTCGCCGTGTTCGAATGCGGGATGCTGAAAATGTCCTGCGTGCTGATCGACAGCCTGGCCGAGGCGGGCGGGCAATGCGCCGCTTTGTACCCGGAAAAACCGATTTATGACATTCCCGGCCATCCCGCCATCGAGGCGGGGGAGCTGATCGCCCGGCTGGAGGCGCAGATCGAGCCTTTCGCCGCGCCGCGTTTGTTCGGGCGGCGGGTGACCGGGCTGCAGGGCGCGAAAGGGGCCTTTGTGCTGACCACCGATGCAGGCGATGAAATCACCGCGAAGGCGGTGATCGTCGCCGCCGGGGCGGGGGCGTTCGGCCCCAACCGGCCGCCGCTGGCCGGGCTCGCCGCCTATGAGGAAAGCGGCGCGGTGCAATATTACGTGAAGCGCAAGGAAGCGTTGCGCGGCAAGCGGGTGGTGATTGCCGGCGGCGGCGATTCCGCAGTGGATTGGGCGCTGGCGCTGAACGGTATCGCCGCCAGCATTGCTGTGGTGCATCGCCGGCCGAAATTCCGCGCCGCGCCGGAAACGGCCGGGCAGCTCGATGCGGCGGCGGCGCGCGGCGAGATCGATATGGTGATCCCCTACCAGCTGCACGGGCTGCAAGGCGAGGGCGGGCGCTTGAGCGCTGTGGAGGTCGCGGATCTCGACGGCAATGTGAAACGGCTGGAAGCCGACATCCTGCTGCCCTTCTTCGGCCTGGCCATGGAACTCGGGCCGCTTGCCGAATGGGGTTTCGATCTCGAGCACCATCATGTGCGGGCGACGTCGGCGACCATGGAGACCACGATCCCAGGCGTGTTCGCGGTCGGCGACATCGCCACCTATCCCGGCAAGCTCAAGCTGATCCTGCAAGGCTTCGCCGAGGCCGCGGTGGCGGCACATGCGATCCACCCGATCGTGTACCCGGACAAGGCCCTGCATTTTGAGTATTCGACCAGCAAGGGCGTGCCGGCGGCGTAGGAGTAAAGAAAGAAGGAAGGCTACTTTTTGTGAACAAAAAGTAGCAAAAAAACTTTGTTAATTTGGGCCCGTGCGGTTTCGACGCCTCAGGCCCAAAGTCAAAGAAGTTTTTGCGCCGCTTTTTTCAAAAAGCGGCTCTTTCTTTAACTCGCCGGCAGATGCGCCAACGTATCCGTCGCCATGGCGGCGGCGGCGCGGTGCAGCATGGTCGCGTCGTCGGCTTTCACTTCGAGCATTTCGCTCATCAGCACTTTGCCGGTGGACACCTCGTCCAGCTCGCCGCCGAGATAGATGATCAGGTCGCTGACCTTGTGCACCGTGCCGATGAACAGATAGGTCGCGCGGGTGTTTTCCGCGGCGGCGAGCAGGCAGGCACGGCAGGTGGAGGGATGATCGTAATCGGCGGCGACCCCGGCCAAGGCGGTTGTAGTGTTTGCTGAGACCTGAACCTGCAGCCGGGCGCTTGCGTTCAATTGTTCCGCAAAAGCCTGTTCCGCTGCTTCAACCCATTGTTTTTGTGCCGTAATCACGGAGGGGCGTTGGTCGGCGGAAGTATCGAACATGTCGAACGGGCCGACAAGGATTTGCGGCGGCGTGGCAGGGGCGCCTGCGGCAACGTGCAGAAACGCAAATAACGCCGCGCCGCCAATGACGAAACCGCGAAGATAAAACGGCATCGTCACGGAAATTTTGTGTTGTGTCATGACGTCACCGGAATGTTTGTGTTTTGCCTCCAACCTAGCTGCTAAAAATATTTTATGCACCTGCGGACATTTGCCTTCGCGATGACCGTGTTTGGCGTCTTTGCAGGAGCGGTGCTTTGCGCCCGCAATATCGTGGCGCAGGACAATCGCGCGCAGACATTATCCACCGAGATCGCGCAGGTTGAGGCGGGCGTCGATGCTCATGAGCGCACGGCAGTTGCCGAGGCCGCCCAGGTTTTTCCTGGTTCGCCCCAGGCGGTGGTGGTGCTTGGCAAGCTGCTGTTCTTCGACAAGCATTTGTCGGTGAATGGCAATACGGCTTGCGGATTCTGCCATGTTCCGGAAACGGGGTTTCAGGGCGGCATCGAGATCATCAACCTCACAACTGTTGATCAGCCCGGTTCGGTGCGGACACGTTTCAGCCTGCGCAAGCCGCCAAGCGTCACCTATGCCGCCTTTTCGCCGCCCCTTGAGTACCCGACCAGGCCCGGCGAAGCGAAATGTTATAATTGCTTCATCGGCGGCAATTTCTGGGATTTGCCCGCGACGGGGCCGCGGCTGGGCAATTCATCCGCCGCGCAGGCGCAGGGCTCGCCAATCAACCCGACCGAAATGGCCAATCGAGAGCCAGCTTGCGTGGTGTGGCATATTTCTACGCGGCCCTATCGCGCGCTTTTTGAGCAGGTTTTCGGCCCCCGCGCGTTCGACATTGCCTGGCCGGCGAATGTCGCAGCACTTTGTGCGGTGCCCAACAACAACCCGGAGACGCGCATCGGTTCCGAGGTGCCGGGCCCGAACAACACGCCCTGGATCGTGCCGCTCGCGACCGCCGACCGGGTCCGGGTGCAGGATGATTATGATCTGATGGGAAGGGCGATCGCGGCCTATGAAGCGTCGCCGGAGGTGAGCCCGTTCAGTTCGAAATTCGATGCTTTTCTAGCCGGAAAGGCGACGCTGAGCCCCGCCGAGATGCGCGGCTATAAATTGTTCAACGCCAAGGCGCGTTGCAATGATTGCCATGTGGACCCGCCCGGCGACCCGCATCCGCTGTTTACGGACAATACCACGGCCAATCTCGGCATCCCGAAAAACCCCGCTCTGGCCTATTACACGCAGACGAAACCGGACCGATACGGTTATGTCGGCGATCCGCAGGGGGCTGCCTTCCTTGACCGGGGATTTGGCGATTTCCTGCGCAGCCCGGAAAACGGCAATGAAGCCTGGCGCGCTTTAGCTCCGAAATTCGACGGAAGGTTGCGCACCGTTACGGTCCGCAATGTCGATAAGCGCCCCTATCCGGGCTTCGTAAAAGCGTATGGAGACAACGGTTATTTCAAAAGCCTGAAGGCGATTGTGCATTTCTACAACACGCGCGACGTGTTGCCGCATTGCCCGGTCGGTTCTCCCGGTGAACAAGTGACGTGCTGGCCGGTGCCGCAGGTGCCGCGCAATCTCAACGCCCATTGCTGCGACCTTGGCCTGACGGACCGCCAAGAAAACGACGTGGTCGCTTTTTTGCAGACGCTGTCCGACGGCTATTTCACCCCGGAACGCAAATGAGGGGATGGAAACACCAAAAGCCGCTCATCCGCGCACCCAGGGTTGCACGGACAAAGCAGTTGTTCAAACATTACTGCCCAAGCGATCCCCGCGGAAAAGCAGCGGGGCGCTTGGACTTGGCTATGACGTACTACTTGCGGGCGGAAACGTAGCTGTTGATTTCGGCGCCGATGCAGATTTCGGTCATGACGGGTTTATGCCACATATTATGTTCCTCCATGTCTTATAGGTCTGATCTTATACACGGTCTTCGCGCCCTTCTGGGGCGCCGGGTTCGCGGATAAAAGTGCTTGCCCGAAGGCTCCCACTTATTTGCAGTCGCGACCTGCAAATGCCTTAGCTCACGGCCTTTTGAAGCGTTTATAGACCGGTTTCGAGCCTTTGTCACTTTACTATAGGCACTCCGGGCCGGGGATCAATAGACCACAACCGAGCGGATGCTTTCGCCTTTGCGCATCAACTCAAACCCTTCGTTAATTTTCTCGAACGGCATCACATGGGTGATCAGGTCATCGATGTTGATCTTGCCGTCCATGTACCAGTCGACGATTTTCGGCACATCGGTGCGGCCGCGCGCGCCGCCGAAGGCCGTGCCGCGCCAGTTGCGCCCGGTGACGAGCTGGAACGGGCGGGTGGAGATTTCCTGCCCGGCGCCGGCGACGCCGATGATCACCGACGTGCCCCAGCCGCGATGGCAACATTCCAGCGCCTGGCGCATGACTTTCACATTGCCGATGCATTCGAAGGAATAGTCCGCGCCGCCGCCGGTGAGATTGACCAGGTAAGGCACCAGATCCTCGCCGATTTCGGACGGGTTGACGAAATGCGTCATCCCGAATTTTTCCGCGATCTCCTTGCGGGCATTATTCATGTCGACGCCGACGATCATGTTGGCGCCGGCCATGCGCGCGCCCTGGACGACATTGAGGCCGATGCCGCCGAGGCCGAACACCACGACATTATCGCCCGGTTGGACCTTCGCGGTGTTGATCACCGCGCCGACGCCGGTGGTGACACCGCAGC
Organism: uncultured Pseudomonadota bacterium; assembly: GCA_963798115.1. Classification (GTDB taxonomy): domain Bacteria; phylum Pseudomonadota; class Alphaproteobacteria; order Acetobacterales; family Acetobacteraceae; genus Acidocella. The sequence goes on along the minus strand of CAWCRT010000005.1, from coordinate 168,749 downwards.
CGATATAGCAGATCTTCTCGAACGGCGCGTCCTCGCGCACCTTCGCCACCGCGATCTCCGGCAGCACGGTGAAATTCGCGAAGGTCGAGCAGCCCATATAATGCATCACCGGCTCCCCTTTGCAGGAGAAGCGCGAAGTGCCGTCCGGCATCACGCCCTTGCCCTGGGTCGCGCGGATCGCGGTGCAGAGATTGGTCTTGCGCGACAGGCAGGATTTGCAGTTGCGGCATTCCGGCGTGTAGAGCGGGATCACATGGTCGCCGCGTTTCACGCTGGTAACGCCAGGGCCGATTTCCACGACGATGCCCGCCCCCTCATGGCCGAGGATCGCCGGGAACAGCCCTTCCGGATCGGCGCCGGAGAGGGTGTATTCATCGGTATGGCAGATGCCGGTGGCCTTGATTTCCACCATCACCTCGCCCTCTTTCGGACCTTCGATTTTTACCATGCCGAGGTCGAGGGTTTTACCCGGCTGCCAGGCTATGGCCGCGCGTGTTTCCATGGCGGAACTCCTTTCTCAGGCGTGCAGTACACCCGATGCCTTGGCGACATGGGTGGCGATGGCATCCATCAGCGGTGGCGACAGGCAGTCATAAGGCTCCAGCCCGATCTCCTTGAGCCGGGCACGGATGGCGCCCATTTCCGACGGGTTGGTGCCGCTCTCGATCACCGAGGACACGAAGGCGGCGAATTGCGGCGCCGACCAGCCGCTTTGGTCGGAGAGTTCGGTATGCACGAAATCGAGCCCGTAGAACGGATGGTTCTTGTTCTCGATGCGGCCGAACATGTGCACGCCGCATACTTTGCAGGCATGGCGCTGGATGGTCGCGGCGGGATCGACGATGTGCAGTTTTTCCTCATGCGCGATCACCTTGCACCGCGTCGCGCGGCACCACCGCGATCACCGCGAATGTCGCGCCGTCGGGCTTCCAGCATTTGGTGCAGCCGCAGGCATGGTTATGCAGGGTCTGGGCGTTGACCTGCACGACCACCTGATCGGTCGGGCAATGGCAATGCAGCGTGCCGCCGGCAAATTGCGGATTGCCTGGTTTGATGCCGTTATCGATAGCGGGATGAAGCGAGACGTGGTCGGCCATTTTTTGGTCCTTTCCTGTCATGTTGCTCATCGGGGCAGCTTGGCGCTGCGCCTGTTGCGGTGCGTTTATTGTGGTGGCGTTCCGACATCCACTGCGCCGACCGCGCGCGCCTTGGTGTATTGATAGATCGCGTCGATATCCTGTGGCGAGAAGAAGCCGGCCCAGGCCGGCATGCCCTGCGCCTTGCGGCCTTCCATGGCGATCGAGAGGAACTGGTTTTCCGTCATGCCGTTATTCAGCGAAGCGCGCAGGTTCGGCGCGTATTCACCGCCGATCGCATCGGCGCCGTGGCAGCGGAAGCAATAGGAGTCGAACAGCTCATAGCCACGGAACACCGTTTGCGTGACTTTCTGCGTACCCGGCTGAAAAATCGGGAAGCTGGTGGTAACCGGCTTGCCATTGACGCTGGTGGTGTAGCGCTTGGCCGGCGCGCGGTCGCTGGCGGATTTCCCGCCCTTCAACGAGAGGATCCAGGCGACCATCTGCTGCAGCTGCGTGTCGCTCAACTGCGGATGCGCCGGCATGGGGATCTGGCCCCAGGTGCCGACATGGCCGTTCTTGATCGCTGCCTCCAGCGTGCTTGCGGCGTCGGGCTGGCCGGCGAATTTCTGCGCGACGGCGGTGAATGCCGGGCCGACCAGTTTCTGGTCGAGGCTGTGGCAGGAAAAACAGTCGCTGCCGCGGGCCGCAGCCTCCCCGGGCGAGGGCGCGTCGTTGGCGGCCATCGCCACCGCCACGCAGGTGAGCAGGGCGAAGCTCATCGCCCCAGCTGCCGACAAATTGACCAGAAAATTCCTGGGCTTTATGCGAATTGTCATTATTCGGCCTTTAAAAAATTACGTTCAAATCACTGGTTGGTGAAATTCACCGAGGCGGGTTGCTTGTAGAGTTTGACGTCGTAGTCGGAGAGAATCGCCGCGATCTGCGGCTGGCTCGCGGCAATCGCCTTGTTCAGTTCGGCTTTCAGCGCGGTGTCCTTAGGCCGGACGCCGAGCGCCATCGGGTAGGTGTAGCTCACCTGCGGTATGCCCGGCCGGTATTGCTCGGTGGGTACCGGGTGCACCTTGAGATCGGGATAGTTCTTCAGGAAGGCGCCGATCGCCGGTTCCCAGGTGATCACCACGCCGACGCGCCCGTTTTCCACTGCCTGTAAAAACTGTTCCGGCGAGGCGTTGGGGTCCTCGGCGATGTGGAATGGCACGGCCTCATGGAGTGAGATTGAGCATTTGCAGCGCATCCTGCGGCGTGGTGTCCTCCTCAAAGCCGATTTTCATCGGGTGCCGCGTCAGTTCGGTCATCGAGGTGATGTCGTCACCCTTGCTGATGAACACGTAGGAAGACGTGTAATAAGGGTTCGTGTAGCCCTCTTCGTTGTCGCCGTAAGGCAGGTTCATCACCACGTCGCATTTGCCGGCATTGAGATTATCGGCGAGGAAATTGGAAAAGCCGCCTTGGCCGCGATAGCTTGCCCAATGATATTCCAACTGGCGTCCCATGGATTTGGCGAGGACCTCGGCCACCTTGTTTTCGAAACCCTGGCCGGCGCTGTTGGAGAAAGGCAGATAGTCGGGATCGGCGCAGACGCGCAGCACATGTGTTGTCGTTGTCGTTGTTCTGCGCGTGAGCGGCCAGCGGCGCCGCGAGGCCGAGCAGTGCCGCAAGCGGCAAGCCCCGATAGACGATGGTTTGGGCATCATTCGTTTCCTCTGGTCTTGAGCCATTCTTGAAGGTGACGGGCGCGCGTTCCGCGCTGCCATCGGAGAAGAAAAAGCCAGCCCGGGCCTTAACCAAGGCAGAATCCGGGCTGGCGCGGTACCGTGTCAGTCGGCGCTGGCGACGGTGGTGGGCAGCGCGAACACCATCAGCGCGCCGCCGAGATTGGTGTACTGGTTCAGCGAGGCATTCAGCCCTACCGCGCCGAGGCCAGCCGTCGCCTCATGCAGGTTGTTGGTCATGCCGATTGCCGCCCAGCCGCCGACGCCGCTCAGGATCGCGACATATTGCCGGCCGTTATGCATGTAGGTCATCGGATTGCCGATGATCCCCGACGGGCATTTGAACGAATAGAGGATATGCCCGGTCTTGAGATCGATGGCCTGGAACTGGCCGGTCAGCGTGCCGTAGAAGCCGACTCCGCCGGCCGTGGTCAGCGCCCCGCCCCAATCCTGGAACATGTCGTGGTTTTCCCACTTCGTCTGGCCGGTCATCGGATCATAGGCGATGAAACGGCCGCGATAGCCGCCCGGGCCGGGGATCATGTTCACCAGCGCGCCCACATAGGGGAAGCCCGCCATGTATTTCACGTTGAACGCCTGGTAGCTCATGCACAGATGGTTGAGCGGCGCGTAGAACAGCTTGGTCTGCGGGTCGTAGGAGACCGGCTGCTCATCCTTGTCGCCCTGCGAGGCTGGGCAGATATTGGTGACGTTCTTGTCCTTCCACGGTCATCTTCGCCGGATCGACGATCGGCTCGTTGGTCTTCGGGTCGATCCCGGTGGCCCAGTTCACCGACGGGTCGTATTTATAGATCGCCAGCGGCTTGCCGGTTTCCCGGTTCAGCGCGTAGGAGAAGCCGTTGCGGTCGAAATGCACGAGGCCGGGCACCGGTGTGGCCCTGATATTCGAGCGGCACCAGCACCATCTCGTTCACGCCGTCATAGTCCCAGCCGTCATGCGGCGTCATCTGGTACATCCATTTCACCTCGCCGGTGTCCGGATTGCGAGCGAAAATGGTCATCGACCATTTGTTCGCGCCGGGGCGCTGGCTGGGGTTCCAGGTGCCGGGATTGCCGCTGCCGTAATAAAGCAGGTTCAGCTGCGGATCGTAGGAGTACCAGCCCCAGGTGGTGCCGCCGCCATATTTCCACTGATCGCCCTGCCAGCTCTTCAGGCTGGAATCCGTGCCGACCGGCTGGCCGGTGGCGCCGTCGATCGTGCTGCTGGCATTGATCAGCATGTCGCTGTCCGGCCCTGCGCTATAGCCGCGCCAGAGCTGCTTGCCGGTATCCACGTCGAACGCGGTGATATAACCGCGCACGCCATACTCGCCGCCGGACACGCCGATGATCACCTTGTTGCCGATCACCAGAGGCGCGCTGGTCACGGTCTGGCCCTTTTTCGGATCGCCGTTATTTGCCGTCCACACCACTTTGCCGGTCTGGGCGTCGAGCGCGAACACCGAGCCGTCGAGCGCGTTCACGAACAGCTTGCCATTGGCATAAGCGGGGCCGCGATTGACCACGTCGCAGCAGGCGACCGGGGGCGCGTCCTCATTGGCGGGCGGTGTGAACTGCCAGGCGATCTGGTCCACATGGTCAAGATTGATCGCGTAGACATAGTTCGGATAGGAGGTCTGGTAATACATCATGTTGCCGACCACGAGCGGCTGGCCTTCCAGGCCGCGATCGGTGCCGGTCGACATGGTCCAGGCGACCTGCAGATCCTTGACGTTGCTGGTGTTGATCTGGTTGAGCCGGCTATAGCGCCAGGCCGCGTAATTCCCCGATGGTACCACCCACTGGTTGGGGTCTTTCACCAGCGTCTCCAGAGATGTGGAGGACGAGCCTGTCGTGGATGGGGCCATCGTTGATTGCGCCTGTGCCCCCAGCGCCAAGGCGCCGGCGCCAACCAGGCCGAGCGCAGTCACTTTCCATGATGCGCCCCTTAGCAGAAGTCTCAATGTCTTCATTACGTTCCTCCATTATGCGGCTCCACACCAGAGGGCATGTCCCGCCGATTATTTGGGTCAGCACCGGAGTTTCCGGATGAGCGTTGATCCGGGCGCGGGCCCGGACAGTTTCGGGTTCGCAAGCGCCGTGCCAACGGAAGATGGCCCGCCGAGCTTGCAACGGCCCCTGTAAAGACAGCGTTTTTGGCTGGGACACGCACGGTTGCTCGCCGCCGGCGCGTGACACTCTGTGCCGGGCGGTGCAAATTGTCCGGCCTCGACACATCGACCCTGATCGTGTGATCTGCTACAAAAAGCGCAAACGCGGGTCCAAGGAAAACAACCAATGATCCACGCTACAAGGAATGGCCCATCCTTCGCCGTTGCACGCACGAATGGCGCTGCCGAACCTTCGGAAATGACATCCGGCACGCCGCACCGTACGCCCTATATCGACGCGGCGTGGCGGCGCTGTACCGAGCTTTACCAGCTCGACCCCGAAGGAAGGCCGGCGCCTCAACATATCGGCGGCACCGCGCTGAAGCACCGGCGCGAAGCCTTGGCCTTGTTCGAACTGGTCGGGCGCGGCGAGATGCAGCGCCTGTTCGATCAATTGAACCAGCAGATCGTGCAGCCGAGCAGTGCCTCGCCGCATTTCACGCTGATGCTGGTCGATGCCGAAGCGACCATCCTGGATGTGCTCATCACGCCTGCGACCATGGAAGAAGCGCAGAAAGCCGATATGTTGCCAGGCTTTCTCTGGGATGAACGGCATGTCGGCGCCAATGGTCCCGGCACCTGCGTGCATGACGGCCGCGCCCGGCTGGTGCATCGCGACGATCATTTTTTCTCGTGCAATCGCACAATGAGCTGTTCGGCGGCACCGATTTGGAATGCTGAGGGCGAGTTGCTGGGCGCGCTCGATATTTCCTTTTTCGATTGCCAGGACAGCCGCGCCAGCCAGGTCGCAATCAGCGCGCTGATCGCGATGTCGGCCCGCATCATCGAGCAGCTGCATTTCGCGCAGCAATATCGCGATGCGCTGATCATGCATTTTCACGAGCAGTCTGAACTTTTCGGGCTGCCTTACGAATCCCTGCTGGCGATCGACAATGCCGGGCGGGTGTTGGCGGTGGATGGCACCGTGACCAACCGGCTCGGCTTTTCCAGCCGCTCGGCGCTGGTGGGCCGCAGCATCTCCGACCTGTTCGACATCACCCCCGACCGGCTGTTTTCCTATGCCGAAACGCAGCCGATGGCCGCCTGGCCGGTCGCCTACGGGCAGAACGGCCATGGTTTTGCCAGCCTGCGCCCCGCGGCAACGCCCCGGCTGCGCAGCGCGCGCACCCTGCGTGGCCGCGAGAGCGCACGGCCTGCGGCGCTGCCGCGGCAAAACGCCACTTTACGCGTGGTCGCTGGCGAAGATCCGGTGATGCTGAAAAATGTCTGGCGCGCCGAGCATGTGATGAACAAGGACATCCATGTGCTGCTGCTGGGCGAGACCGGCACCGGCAAGGACACGTTCGCGCGGGCGATCCATGCCGCCAGCGACCGGTGCGACGGGCCGTTCATCGTCATGAGCTGTGCTGCGATCCCGGAAGCTCTGATCGAAAGCGAGCTGTTCGGCTATGAGGCCGGCGCCTTCACCGGGGCGCGGGCCGGGGGCATGCGCGGCAAGGCGCTGGCCGCGCATCGCGGCACGCTGTTCCTCGATGAAATCGGCGACATGCCGCTCTCCATCCAGGCGCGGTTGTTGCGCCTGCTGGAGGAAAAAGAGATCGTGCCATTGGGCAGCACCACGCCGGTGCCGGTGGATATCCGCGTGATCAGCGCCACGCATGAGGATCTGGAGGTGCTGGTGGCGCGCGGCGAATTCCGCATGGATCTGTTCTACCGGTTGAACGGCGTGTCTTTGACATTGCCGGCGCTGCGCTTTCGCGCCGACCGCGCCGCTTTGATCGAGCGCGTGGCGCAGGAGGAGAATGGCGGCGTGCCGATCACGATCACGCCCGAGGCAAGGGCGATTCTTGCCGGCTATGCCTGGCCGGGCAATATCCGCGAATTGCGCAACGCCCTGCGCACTGCCTTGGCTTTTGCCGAGGGCGGGACGCTGGATGTGAGCCACTTGCCGGGCACGCTGGCGCGCGGCAGTTGGGGCCCGCCGGGCGGCGCGTGCCAGCCCGCAGGGCGCAGCGCCGAAGACCCGGAACCGGCAAATCCCACCGAACATGCGCTGATTCTCAGCGAACTCGAGCGCCAGCACTGGCGCATCACCAGCACCGCCAACGCGCTCGGCATCAGCCGCAATACGCTTTATCGCAAGCTGCGCCGTTATGGGTTGTTGCCGCCGGTGACGCCGGAAAGTTAGGAAAAAGAAGCCGCTTTTTGGAAAAAGCGGCGCAAAAACTTTCTTGAAGTTGGGCCTGAGGCGCTGAAGTGGCACGGGCCCAAATTAGCAAAGTTTTTTTGCTACTTTTTGTTCACAAAAAGTAGCGCTTCCTTCCTTTCCCTTGCCTCCGCCTTATTGGTGCGGCAAAATAACAAATATACAATTAATCTAACGGCCTTGCGTGGGTCGTGGGCAGGAGGAACAGGAAATGGGGAAAGACGCCCTGGAACGTGGGCTGGTTTTGTTTTTCCGTGTCGCGATGGGCTGGATTTTTCTGCATGCCGGCCTGTCCCAAGTGCTGGCGCCGCATTTCAGCATCGTGCCGTTCCTGTCGCACACGAAAAGCTTTCACGATGCCTTCGCCATTTTCACCAGCCCCGGCGTGGCGCCCCTGATTGGCCTGCTGGTCTCATGGGGGCAGGTGCTGATCGGCCTGTCGCTGCTGTTCGGCGCGTTGGTGTCGTTGAGTGCGCCGTTTGGAATTCTGCTGATGCTGCTGTTCTGGCTGGCGCATATGGATTGGCCGTTCGATGATGGCCGCTTTTATGTCTTCGTCGGCCCGGATCTGCTGTTCGCCGGCATTCTTCTGCTTCTGCTGATCAAGCGCGCCGGGCATGTTTTCGGCTTTGATGCGCTGTTGCCGCGCCGTCGCGTTTTTGCGCGGGGGTTTCAGTAAGAAAGGAAGGAAGCGCTACTTTTTGTGAACAAAAAGTAGCAAAAAAACTTTGCTAATTTGGGCCGTGCTGGTTTCGCTGACACTGGCCCAAGTTAGCAGAAGTTTTTGCGCCGCTTTTTCCAAAAAGCGGCTCCTTTCTTGCTTCCTTCAGATCGGCAACGCGCCATCCTTCATACGCTCCATGGCAAAGCGCGACGAAACATTGCGCAGCGGCACGGAAGCGATCAGCCGCCGGTAGAAGGCGTCATAGGCGGCGATATCCGGTACGATCACGTGCAGCAGATAATCCACGTCGCCGCTCATGCGCCAGGCGCCGACGATCTCCGGCGTCTCCGCCACCAGCGTGGCGAAGGAGGAGAGCCAGGCCGAGGAGTGGTCGGCGGTCTCCACCGAGACGAACACCGAAACCGGCAGGCCGAGCTTGTCGGCATCCAGCACGGCGACGCGGGCGCGGATCACGCCCATTTCCTCCATGCGCTTGATGCGTTTCCAGCAAGGGGTTGCGGTAAGGCCGACCTTGTCGGCGATGTCGTTGAGCGAGAGCGAGGCGTCCTTGGAGAGGAGCCGCAGGATAGCGCGGTCAATCGTGTCGAGGTCGGTCATGGTAGGGCTGCTGACATGGTTTGTTATTTTCTTATGGCCTGAGTTGGTCCGGGAGGCGAGACCAAAAAGGCGGCTATTGCGAGGGCGATCAAACCGCGCTAGAGGCCGCTTCGGGTCACGCCCCCCCAATGGGGCGCTTGTCTTCTGTAAGGGAGAGTTTTTTATGGCAGATCTGTCTGCCGCCGCAAAGCCGGCGGTCCGTCCCGTATCCCCCAATTTTTCATCCGGTCCCTGCGCCAAGCGTCCCGGTTTCAGCCTGGAAGCGTTGAAAGACGCAGCCCTGGGCCGCAGCCACCGGGCCAAGGGGCCGAAGGCCAAGCTGGCCGAGGTGATCACCCGTTCGCGCGACATTCTTGGCATGCCGGAAGGCTGGCGCCTTGGCATCGTGCCGGGTTCCGACACCGGCGCCGTGGAAATGGCGCTGTGGTCCCTGCTGGGCGCGCGCCCGGTCGACGTTCTGGCGCATGAGAGCTTCTCTGAGGCCTGGGCGACCGACGTGGTGAAGCAGCTGAAGCTTGCCGATGCCCGCGTGCTGAACGCGCCTTACGGCCGCCTGCCGGATCTCGCGCAGATCGATTTTTCGCACGACGTCGTGCTGGCCTGGAACGGCACCACCTCGGGCGTGTCCTTCCCCTCCGGCGATTTCATCCCCGCTGACCGCGAAGGGCTGGTGATCGTCGATGCCACCTCCGCCGCGTTCGCGATGGAGCTGCCCTGGGACAAGTTCGATGTCGTCACCTGGAGCTGGCAGAAAGTGCTGGGCGGTGAGGGCGGCCATGGCATGCTGGCGCTGAGCCCGCGTGCGGTGGAACGGCTGCTGACCTACAAGCCGGCCTGGCCGCTGCCGAAGGTTTTCCGCCTGACCTCGGGCGGCAAGCTGAGCGAAGGGATTTTCGTCGGCGAGACCATCAATACCCCGTCGATGCTCTGCGTCGAGGATGCGCTGGATGGGCTGCGCTGGGCCGAGAGCATTGGCGGCCTGTCCGGGCTGACCGGGCGTTGCAAGGCCAATCTTGCCGCCGTCGCCAACTGGGTTGAGAGCAATCCGCGTGTACGCTTCCTCGCGGAAGTGCCGGAGACGCGCTCCTGCACCTCGATCTGCCTTGCCATCACCGCGCCCTGGTTCGCGGCGCTGAACGCCGAAGGCCAGGCCAAGGCGGCAAAATCTGTCGCCTCCCTGCTGGAGAAAGAGGGCGTGGCCCTGGATATCGGCGCCTATCGCGATGCCCCTCCGGGCCTGCGCATCTGGGGCGGCGCCACGGTCGAGACCTCCGATCTCGTCGCGCTGCTGCCTTGGGTCGATTACGCGATCGATAAGGTTCAAGCTGAGTTTTAAGAGTAGAGTTCTTCTTTTTGTGAACAAAAAGAAGCAAAAAAACTTTGATTTTCCGGGGCGTGGGCTTTGTCAGCGACATCGCCCAGGACCCAGCTTCAAAAAAGTTTTTTGCTTCTTTTTTCCAAAAAAGAAGCCCTTCCTTCCTTCTTTCCTCCCAATCGGAACCCCCCTGTCATGGTAAAAGTCCTGATCAGCGACAAATTGTCGCCCGCCGCGATCGCGATCTTCAAGGAGCGCGGCATCGAGGTCGACGTGAAGACCGGCCTCGCCCCCGCCGAGTTGCGCGCCATCATCGGCGAGTATGACGGCCTCGCCATCCGCTCCGCCACCAAGGTCACCCGCGAAGTTCTGGAAGCGGCGACCAATCTGAAGGTCGTTGGCCGCGCCGGCATCGGCGTCGACAACGTCGATGTAAAAGCCGCCACCTCGCGCGGCGTCGTGGTGATGAACACCCCGTTCGGCAACGCCATCACCACCGCCGAGCACGCTGTCGCCATGATGTTCGCGCTCGCCCGCGAGCTGCCGGAGGCCTCGGTCTCCACCAAGGGCGGTAAGTGGGAGAAGAACCGCTTCATGGGCGTCGAGCTGACCGCGAAGACGCTGGGCCTGATCGGCTGCGGCAATATCGGCTCCATCGTCGCCGACCGCGCGGTCGGACTGAAGATGAAAGTGCTGGCCTATGATCCGTACCTCACCGAGGCGCGCGCCGTGCAGCTCGGCGTGGAGAAGGCCGAGCTCGAGACCGTGCTGGCCAAGGCGGATTTCATCACCCTGCACACGCCGCTGACCGAGGCGACCCGCAACATCCTCTCCCGCGAGGCTCTGGCGAAGACCCGCAAGGGCGTGCGCATCGTCAATTGCGCGCGCGGCGGGCTGATCGACGAGGCGGCTTTGTACGACGCGCTGAAATCCGGCCATGTCGCCGGCGCGGCGCTGGACGTGTTCGAGACCGAACCCGCAACCTCGAGCCCGCTTTTCGAGCTGGAAAACGTGATCTGCACCCCGCATCTGGGTGCCGCCACCACCGAGGCGCAGGAGAATGTGGCGCTGCAGGTGGCCGAGCAGATCAGCGATTTCCTGCTCACCGGTTCGGTGACCAACGCGCTGAATATGCCGAGCGTCTCCGCCGAGGAAGCGCCGCGGCTGCGGCCCTATATGGATCTGTGCCGCCTGCTGGGCGCCTTAGCCGGCCAGCTCACCTCCGCGCGGGACGGCTCGATCAAGCGCGTGCTGGTCGAATATGAGGGCGCCGCCGCCCCGCTGAACCACCGTCCGCTGGGCTCCGCCGCCCTGGCTGGCCTGTTCGGCCCGCTGATGGAAGGGGTGAACATGGTGTCCGCCCCGGCTCTGGCGCGCGACCACGGCATCGAAGTGTCCGAGGCCACGCATGACCGCGTCGGGGACTATCAGAGCCTGGTGCGCATCACCGTGACGACCGAGACGCTGACCCGCTCGGTGGCCGGCACGTTGATCGGCAATGGCCGTCCGCGCCTGGTGGAGATCAAGGGCATTAAAGTCGAGGCGGATTTCGCCCCGCACATGCTCTACGTCACCAACAAGGACCAGCCGGGCTTCATCGGCCGCTTCGGCATGACCCTGGCCGATGCCGGCGTGAATATCGCCACCTTCCATCTCGGCCGCGCGGCCCAGGGCGAAGATGCGATCTGCCTGGTCTCCACCGACGGCGACACGCCGGACGAGGTGCTGGCCAAGGTGCGCGAGCTCCCGCTGGTGATGCAGGCAACCACGCTGGCCTTTTGAATTTTACGATATGACTGAAAAAGGCCGGGGCAAAGCCCCGGCCTTTTTTGTTGGGAGAAGGAAAGGAAGGAAGGGAAGCGCTACTTTTTGTGAACAAAAAGTAGCAAAAAGACTTTGTTAGTTTGGGCCCGTGCCGTTTCAACGCCTCAGGCCCAGAGTAAAAGAAGTTTTTGCGCCGCTTTTTTCAAAAAGCGGCCACTTCCTTTCTTACGCTGCGATGGCGGTACGGATCGCGGCCAGAGCCGCTTCCCACAGGCCGCCATTGGGCCATCGGCCATTATGTTAGCGCGAGTGCTCTCGTACTGCGGCAAGCTCAGGTTTAGGCGGAAACCGGCGGAGCAGACAATAAGATCAAACACTGGGATCGCTCAGGGAGTCCCTATGGGCCAACCCCACTCCGCCATCGCGGCCATCACGGGCCGCAAGGTCTGCCCTATCGGCGACAGGCTGTATTCCGTTTTGGGCGGTATAACAGGGTATTCCTTGCGATAGATGAACCCCCAAGCCATCAGCGCCTTCAGTTCCAATGAGAGAATTCGATCGCTGATCGGGGGACAGGCCTGGCGGATTTCAGAAAACCGCAGGGTCCCATTCTGAGTCAGGGACCAGATGATTTTGGCCTTCCAGCGGCCGCCCAAGACCCGTGAGGTAAAGGAGACAGGGCATCTCGATGATGTTGGCTGCATGAGCCGACACTAACAAAACATTCCGTACTTACAAATGAATCTTGGCCCGCTCTACCATGTCCATGAGGCCGGCGGAGCCACCGGGGGCCATGAGCGAGCAAAAGGTAATTGCATGAAGGCGATCTGTACGACGACCGACCGAGGCCTTGAAATACGCGACATTCCGGCACCGACCCAACCCGCGGCCGAGCACGTGCTCATCGACATGGCCGCCAGCGCCATCAATCCGGGCGACATAGCCTTCCTCAAGCACACCGCGCCAGGCCAAGTTCCTAAGAGCCTTTATGACGTCTGGGGCGTCTCCGGAGCCGGGACGGTCATCGCCATCGGTCATGACGTTCCGGCGAGCTATCTCGGTAAACAGGTTGCGGTTTACCGCTCCCTGGTCAGCACCGGCCACACGATCGGAACTTGGTGCAACATCACGCAAATGCACCATGCAACATGTGTCATCTTGCCCGACACTGTCGATGCGACCGATTATTCAGGCTCGTTGGTAAATACGATTACGCCATACGCCTTCCTGAAGCAGGTTCAGCAGGAGTTGCATCAGGGAATCCTGGTCACGGCGGGTACGTCGGCGACCGGCTTGGCCATGCTGGGCATTGCTCTTGCCTATGAAATACCAATTGTGTCGATCGTGCGTGATGCCGCCGGCAAGAAGGAACTGGCATCTTTAGGCGCTCAAAACGTCTTATACGCCCGGTGTCGGAATTTGACTCTCTGTGATTTATGAGGTCGTCCCCAACACCGCGCCGCTGCGCCGACGGTGCGCGACCTCACAGAAACCTTTAATTCCCTTGGAGCGGTTCATGTGATTCGCTCTCTGTGCACTCGATTCTGGGGAGGTTAGCATGGGGACGGCGATCCAGATCACACGGTTCGATTTCGACGCTGCTGGGCTTCGGCGCGAAGCGCGGCGTACAAATGACGTGGCGGCTTCTCGGCGGATGCTTGCGCTCGCTTTGGTTTTGGAAGGCGCATCGCGCGCGGATGCCGCCAAGGCGGCGGGGATGGACCGCCAGACATTGCGGGACTGGGTGCATCGGTTCAACGAGCAGGGCCTCGCGGGTCTGTCCGACAAGACGGGCAGTGTCGGCCCCAAGCCATTGCTGTCGCCCGAACAGGAAAGAGAAGTTGCCGCGTGGGTCCGACGCGGACCCGACCTGGCCGAGCATGGCGTGATACGCTGGCGCCGGGCGGACCTCGCGCGGGCGATCGCGGCGAAGTTCGGTGTGGTGCTGGCCGAGCGCAGCATGAGTGACGTGCTCCGGCGAATGGGCTTCCGCCGGCTGGTGGCCAGGCCACGCCATCCCGGCCACGACGCCGCAGCGCAAGCGTCTTTCAAGGCAACTTCGCCGCCCTCGTAGATGAAGCGCTACCAGAGCATGCCCGCGGCAAGCCGCTTGAGCTCTGGTGGCAGGACGAGGCCCGCATCGGCCAGCAGGGAACCCTGACCCGGGTCTGGGCCGAGCGCGGCTCGCGCCCCTCGGCCCCCCGCGATCAGCGCTACGACTGGGCCTATATCTTCGGCGCGATCTGCCCGGCCCGCGGCATCGGAGCCGCGCTGGTGCTGCCGTTCGCCAACGCCGAGATGATGAATCTGCATCTCGCGGAGATCAGCGCGAATGTCGCCCCCGGAGCGCACGCCGTGCTCACAATCGATGGCGCAGGCTGGCACCAGAAAGGCGACAAGCTGCGCGTCCCCGACAACATCACCCTCCTGCACTTGCCGCCCTACAGCCCCGAACTCAATCCCGTCGAGAACGTCTGGGCCTACCTGCGCAGCAACAAACTCAGCAACCGCGTCTTCGAAACTTATGAGGATATCGTCGATGCCTGCTGCGATGCATGGCGATGGTTCGCGTCCCAACCGGACCACATCACGTCAATCGGAACACGTCTCTGGGCATGCGTCACCTAATGACACCGAGCGTATTAGTCCGGGCCGATCCGAACTTCGATCAAGATCTTGCGGCTATGACTGAAGCCCACAAAGCTACTGCTATCTTCGATGGCGTCGGGGGCGACCTTCTGACCCGGATTCTGCCGTTGGTGGCGCGGGGATCAACCGTCTACGCCTACGGCTATCTTGGTGGCGATTCTGCTGTTTCCCTGCATTCGAGCACGCTGATGGCGAAAAACATGACGATCAAACACTTTAGCAATTTTGCAAGTTCTACCGTTCAAACGCGGAGCCGCCTCACAGCCGCTCTCGATGAGATTAGCAAGATAATCGGCATGTCTCATTTCCGAACAAAGCGAGGAATGACCTTCCACTTCGAGGGCATATCCGACGCAATGAAATACGTCGACCCGAATGGTGGGAAAGCCATCCTTGCGCCGGGATGAACTCGTCTGGACCCGGCATCAATCGTGCAGCCAAAAGTTATAGCGGACGGCGGTTGTGAGCCGACGAAGGCCTAGTTTGGGCCCGTGCCGTTTCAGCGCCACGGGCCCAGTTTAGCAGAAGTTTTTGCGCCGCTTTTTTCAAAAAGCGGCCACTTCCTTTCTTAGGATGCGATCGCGGTGCGGATGGCGGACGAGAGCTGCCTCCCATTGGCTGCCATTGGGGCCGCCGGCCTGGGCCATGGTCTTGTTACCGCCGCCGCCGGAGCCGCCAACGGCGGCTGCCGCGGCGCGCACCAGATCGACGGCGCCATGGGCGGTGCTGAGATCGTCCGACACCGCGACGGCGATGGCGGCTTTCTGGTCCGCCGTGGAGATCAGCGCGACCACGCCCGAACCCAGCCCTTTCAGCAGGTCCGTGGCGATCGGGCGCAGTTCCTTGGCCGGAATCTCGCCGACATTGCGGGCGATGAGTTTCAGGCCGCCGACCATTTCAAATTCCGTCGCGGTGCTGAGCACGAGCTTCTTTTGCAGGTCGGAGAGCTGGCGTTCCAGGCGCTTTTTGTCTTCCTGCAGCTGGGTGATGCGGGCGGGGAGTTCCGCCGGCTGCGCCTTCAGCGTTGCCGCGGCTTCGGCGAGCAGGCGGTTGGCTTCCTCGATCGGCGGCGATGGCGGCAGCGCCGGCCAGCGCTTCGATGCGGCGGATGCCGGCCGAGACCGCGCCTTCCGAGACGATACGGAGCAGGCCGATATCGCCGGTGCGGGTGACATGGGTGCCGCCGCACAGCTCGATGGAATAGGCGGATTTTTCGTCGCCTTCGCCCGGCCGCGCCCATGGCGACGACGCGCACTTCGTCGCCGTATTTTTCGCCGAACAGCGCCATCGCGCCCAGCTTCACCGCCTCGTCGGGCGTCATCAGCCGGGTCGTGACCGCGCTGTTCTCGCGGATGCGCTCATTCACCTCGCGCTCGACCAGCGCCAGCTCCTCCGCCGTGACCGGGCGGGGCTGGGAAATGTCGAAGCGCAGCCGGTCCGGGGCGTTGAGCGAGCCTTTCTGGGTCACATGCGTGCCGAGATGGCGGCGCAGCGCCTCGTGCAGCAGATGTGTCGCGGAATGATGCGCGCGGATGGCGCCGCGGCGCTCATGGTCGACGCTGGCCACCACAGGCGCGCCGACCCGCGCCGTGCCGGCTTCCACCGTGCCGAGATGCACGAACAGCTCGCCGAGCTTCTTCTGCGTGTCGGTGATGCGGATGCGCAGGCCGTCCGCGCCGGTGATGATGCCGGTATCGCCCACCTGGCCGCCGCTTTCGGCGTAGAAGGGCGTCTGGTTGAGGATGAGGGCGACGGACTGGCCGGGCAGTGCCTCGTCGGTCGGCTGGCCGTCGACCACCAGTCCGATGATGGAGGCTTCCGCGGTTTCGGTGGCTGTAGCCGAGGAATTCCGAGGCGCCGAGCGTTTCCTTCAGCTCGAACCAGACGGTCTCGGTCGCGGCCTCGCCGGAACCGGCCCAGGCGGCGCGGGCGCGCTTTTTCTGCTCCGCCATCGCCGCGTTGAAGCCTTCGATATCCACGGATTTCTGCTCTTCGCGCAGCGCATCCTGGGTCAGGTCGAGCGGGAAGCCGTAAGTGTCATAGAGCTTGAAGGCGACCTCGCCGGAGAGCGCGCCGCCAGCCGGGACGTTGGCGGACTTCGTCGCGCAGCAGCGAAATGCCGCGGTCGAGCATCGAACGGAACCGGTTCTCTTCAAGCTTCAAGGTCTCGATGATCAGCGGTTCGGCGGCGGTGAGTTCCGGGTAGGCCTGACCCATCTGCCGGGTGAGGGCAGGGACCAGCCGGTGCATCAGCGGCTCGGCCGCGCCCATCAGATGGGCATGGCGCATGGCGCGGCGCATGATCCGGCGCAGCACATAGCCGCGGCCCTCATTGGAAGGGAGCACGCCATCGGCGATCAGGAAGGAGGTGCTGCGCAGATGGTCGGCGACGACGCGATGGCTGATGCGGAACTTGCCGTCCGGGTCCTGGCCGGTGGCTTCCGCCGAGGCGAGGATCAGCGCGCGCAGCGTGTCGGTGTCGTAATTATCGTGCTTGCCCTGCAGGATGGCGGCGAAGCGCTCGAGTCCCATGCCGGTATCGATCGAGGGGCGCGGCAGCGCGGTGCGCGTGCCGGGCGGGCCTTCCTCGTATTGCATGAAGACGAGGTTCCAGATTTCGATGAAGCGGTCGCCATCCTCATCCGGGCTGCCGGGCGGGCCGCCGGCGATGCCGGGACCATGATCGTAGAAGATTTCCGAGCAGGGGCCGCACGGGCCGGTATCGCCCATCTTCCAGAAATTATCGTCGGTCGGGATGCGGATGATTTTCTCGTCCGGCAGGCCGGCGATTTTCTTCCACAGCGAGGCGGCCTCATCGTCCGTATGGTAAACGGTGACGAGCAGCCGCTCCTTGTCCAGGCCGAAATCCTTGGTCAGCAGGGTCCAGGCATGGAAAATCGCCTGTTCCTTGAAATAATCGCCGAAGGAGAAGTTGCCCAGCATTTCGAAGAAGGTGTGGTGCCGGGCGGTGTAGCCGACATTGTCCAGGTCGTTATGCTTGCCGCCGGCGCGCACGCATTTCTGCGACGAGGTCGCGCGCACATAGGGGCGCTTCTCCTGGCCGGTGAACACGTTCTTGAACGGAACCATGCCGGCATTGGTGAACAGCAGGGTCGGATCGTTGCGCGGCACGAGCGGTGCGCTGGGCACGGGCTGGTGGCCGTTGCGGGCGAAATAATTCAGGAACGTCGCGCGGATGTCGTTGCTTGAGAACATGCAGCGGCATTACAGGCTGGCGCGCTTTTCGCCAAGTATCCGCGGGCTGGAGCGATGAAACAGGCAGGGAAGGGAAGGCTTCTTTTTGTGAACAAAAAGAAGCAAAAAAACTTTTTTATGCTGGGCCCTGGGCGTTGTGTCCGACACAGCCCATGGCCCAGCATCGCAAAAGTTTTTGCGCCGCTTTTTTCAAAAAGCGGCTCTTTTCTCAGTCAGCCGCCTCGGGGCTGTCGATGTCGGCTTCGCCTTCGCCGTTATCGGCGACCATCAGCGCCTCGGAGATGGTCGCCGATTGGTCGCGGATCTTCTTTTCGATCGCGTCGGCCATCTTCGGATTCTCGCGCAGGAACTGCTTGGCGTTCTCACGGCCCTGGCCGATGCGCTGGCTGTCGAAGCTGAACCAGGCGCCGGATTTCTCCACCACGCCGGCCTTCACGCCGAGATCGATGAGCTCGCCCATCTTGCTGATGCCCTCGCCGAACATGATGTCGAACTCGACCTGCCGGAAGGGCGGGGCCAGCTTGTTCTTCACCACTTTCACGCGGGTATGGTTGCCGGTGACTTCCTCGCGGTCCTTGATCGAGCCGGTGCGGCGGATTTCCATGCGGACCGAGGCGTAGAATTTCAGCGCGTTGCCGCCGGTCGTGGTCTCCGGGTTGCCGAACATCACGCCGATCTTCAGGCGGATCTGGTTGAGGAAGATCAGCAGCGTGTTGCTGCGCGCCACCGAGCCGGTGATTTTCCGCAGCGCCTGGCTCATCAGGCGGGCGTGCAGGCCGACATGGGCGTCGCCCATCTCGCCTTCCAGCTCGGCGCGCGGCACCAGGGCGGCGACGGAGTCGACCACGAGCACGTCGATCGAGCCGGAGCGCACCAGCGTGTCGGCGATTTCCAGGCCCTGTTCGCCGGTATCGGGCTGCGAGATCAGCAGATTATCGACGTCGACGCCGAGTTTGCGGGCATAGATGGGGTCGAGCGCGTGTTCGGCATCGATGAAGGCGCAGACGCCGCCGCGCTTCTGCGCCTCGGCGACGGCGTGCAGAGCGAGGGTGGTCTTGCCGGAGCTTTCCGGGCCGTAGATCTCGATGACGCGGCCGCGCGGCATGCCGCCGATGCCCAGCGCCAGGTCAAGCCCGAGCGACCCGGAGGAGATCACCTCGATCTGCTCGGCGGTGCCCTTAGCACCCATGCGCATGATGGAACCCTTGCCGAAGGCCCGCTCGATCTGCGCCATCGCGGCATCCAGGGCTTTGTTCTTTTCCATGTCCGGCTTCCTGCTGGTTGAGGTCTCTGCAGCGTCCGATACCGACTCGGGCGGTGAGGAACGCCGTTTTTGTGTCGATGTCGATACAACCATAGCGTGGTTCCTTTGAGATACCAGAGCGAATTTCTGGTCCGCTGCTGGGTCAGTGCTGGCATGAAGAGAACAAAATGGCAACGGGGCCGTTAAGTATTTGTTCAGATTTTGTTCTCAGACGTTACGGCCGTGGTTTGAAAGGCCGCTGTAAAAGCCACCGGGCCGGAAACGGCCCGGTGGGAAAGCGCAATCAGAGGCTGCCGCCGCGCCGGCCGATCGCGGCGCCGAGACGCAGGCGCAGCGAATTGAGCTTGATGAAGCCCGCAGCATCCTGCTGGTTGTAGGCGCCGGCATCGTCCTCGAAGGTCACCATGCGGGTCGAGTAGAGCGAGTTCGGGCTCTCGCGGCCGGTGACGATCACATTGCCCTTATAGAGTTTCAGCCGCACCGTGCCGGTGACCGAGGCCTGGGACGTGTCGATCAGGGCCTGCAGCATGCGCCGCTCCGGGGAGAACCAGAAGCCGTTATAGATCAGCTCGGCATAGCGCGGCATCACGCTATCCTTCAGATGCGCGGCCTCGCGGTCGAGCGTGATGCTCTCGATGGCGCGGTGGGCGGCGAGCAGGATGGTGCCGCCGGGGGTTTCGTACACGCCGCGCGACTTCATGCCGACAAAGCGGTTTTCCACCAGGTCCAGCCGGCCGATGCCGTTTTCTTTCCCGTAGGCGTTCAGGCGCGCGAGGATGGTGGCCGGGCTCAGCGCCTCGCCATTGAGGCCCACCGCGTCGCCGTTGTGGAAATCGATGGTGATTTCGGTCGCCACATCCGGCGCGTCCATCGGGGAGATGGTGCGCTGATAGACGATCTCGTCGGGCTCCTGCGCGGGATCTTCGAGCAGTTTACCCTCCGAGGAGGAGTGGAGCAGGTTCGCATCCACCGAGAAGGGCGCTTCGCCGCGCTTGTCCTTGGTGATGGGGATCTGGTTCGCTTCGGCATATTCTATCAGCTTGGTGCGGCTGGTCAGATCCCATTCGCGCCATGGCGCGATCACGCGGATGTTGGGGTTCAGCGCATAATAGCCGAGTTCGAAACGCACCTGGTCGTTGCCCTTGCCGGTGGCGCCATGGGACACGGCGTCGGCGCCGACCTGTTCGGCGATCTCGATCTGGCGCTGCGCGATCAGCGGCCGGGCGATGGAGGTGCCGAGCAGATACTGGCCCTCATACACCGCGTTGGCGCGGAACATCGGGAAGACGAAATCCTTGACGAAGGTCTCGCGTAGATCCTCGACGAAAATCTGCTTGATACCGAACATTTCGGCCTTCTTGCGGGCGGGCTCCAGCTCTTCGCCCTGGCCGAGATCGGCGGTGAAGGTCACGACCTCGCATTTGTAGGTGTTCTGCAGCCAGCGCAGAATGACCGAGGTATCCAGCCCGCCGGAATAGGCGAGAACGACTTTCTTGATGCTCTGTTCCATGGCCCGGCTTCTAGAGCATGATCAGGGCTGAGGAAAGCGGCGGGTTTTTAGAAAAGAAGAGGCCGCTTTTTGAAAAAAGCGGCGCAAAAACTTCTTATAATTTTGGGCCGGCGGGGTGAAACCTGCGCGGCCCGCACAAGGGTCAGGCCTTGGCTTTGAGTCTTCTCTTCCGGGTCAGCGCGTCCATCAGCATTTTCACACCGGTCCATTGCTGGGTGAAATAGCTGCCCGAATGCAGTGCCTCGGCGGCCTTCGGGTCGCCGGTCGGCAGCCAGACATTGGAGAAGTCGGCGGAGCGGAAGATGATGTCCCAGATCGGGAACACCGCCGCGTAGTTGCAGGAATGGTAACCCGCAGCCTTGGTGGCGTGGTGGCGGCGGTGGAAGCGCGGCGAGACCACGAATGGCTCGAACGGCCCGAAAGAGAGCTTGATGTTGGCGTGGCTCATGCTCTCGACAAATTTCAGCCCCATGATCAGCAGCGGGAATTGCAGCGGCGGAATGCCGATGGCGAGGCCTACGGCGAAATACCACAGGAAGGAGATGATCTCGTCGAGCAGATGGTTGCGGTCATCGGACCAGAAGCTGAGCTGACGCTGCGCGTGATGCAGCGCATGCAGCGCGTACCACCAGCGATAGGTGTGGGAGAGCCGATGGCGCCAATATTCGGCGAAATCCAGGATCAGCGCATAGCAAAAGAACGTGATGACCGGATGGCCGAACAGAAAGGGAAAGACCATTTCCAGATCCGGCGGGATGAAGCCGGCATCGACCACAGCACCGCTGAAGAAGGTTTGCAGCTGGTAGAAGACCAGGAAGGTGACGACCGGGAGCACGCCGACCCGGGAGATGATGGTGTAGATCACGTCGGCGATGACGGCATTCTTGCTTTCCCAGCGTTCGACCGGGAACAGCGCCTCCAACGGCCAGCAGACCGCATAGGTGAGGATCACGGCGAACATGCCGTAGACGCAGATGAGGCACCAGTCGAAGGACATCTCCTCCCAGGTCATCCAGCCGAAATGATAGAGCACGGGCAGCACCGCAAATTGGTCGATATAACCGGCGATGATGCTGAAAAAACGGTCGAGTCCCATACAGCGTCCTCAGAAGTCAAACAGGGCGACACTGAAACTAAACGAACCGCGCCGCCAAAGCGAGCTTTTCGGTATAGTTTGGCCAATGACATTTCAACGCCACAGGCCCAAACTAACAAAAGTTTTTGCGCCGCTTTTTCCAAAAAGCGGCCACTTGCTTACTTTATCCTTACAGCCGCTCAGCCGTGATCAAGCTCTGTTGGCGCAGCTGGGTGTTGAGGAAGATGCCATGCGGCGAGCGGCCCACGGGGATGGTTTCGTAATCGCCGGAGACCGGGTCGATGACCGCCACCGCCTCGGCGAAGCGCAACGCGACCCAGAGCTTGCCGTCCGGGGCGATGCCCATATCGTCGGGGCCGCAGCCGGGCAGGGGATAGGTGCGCCGCACTTCCAGCGTGGTCGGGTCGAGCGCGCTGAGCGAGCCGCCCAGGCGGTTGGAGACGTACAGCACGGAATGGTCGGGGGCGAGGAAGATATTATGCGCGCCCTTGCCGGTGGTCACGCGGCGGGTGATCTTGCCGGTCTCGGGGTCCAACTCCACCACCTCGCTGGCACCCATCACCGCGCACAGCACCCGGCCATTATGCCAGAGCACGCCGGCCGGGGTATCGCCGACATGGGCCTTCCAGCGGATCGTCATGTTGGTGAGGTCGAAGGAGACCAGCGTGTCGGCGCCCTGCATGGAGTTGAAGCTCCAGCGGCTGTCCGGTGAGAAATCGAGATGGCTTGGCATGGAGCCGGGCGTGAAGCGCTTCACCAGCTTGAGCGTCTGGCCATCATAGACATCGACATGGTCGAGGCGCAGCGCGTTCACCACGAGGTATTTCTGGTCGGGCGTGTAGCCGAGCTGGTAGGGGTCGGCCATGCGAATAACACGGCCGCGCGGTGCGGCGGTGACCGGGTCGAAGCCGAACAGCGCATTGCCGCTCGCATCCGAGACATAGAGGGTTTTGCGGTCCGGCGTCAGCGCCCAATGGCTGGGCTCGCGATAGCAGGGCCAGGTGTTCACCACCTTGCGCGTGGTCATGTCGATGACGCTGACCGAGGCGCCGGCGGAGTTCATGACGATGGCCAGCGGCGGCGCGTCGGCGGCGAAGGCGCGGGTGGCGAGCAGGGCCAGAGGCAGGCCAAGGGCGGTGCGACGGGTGATCATGATTTCGGTTCTAATCGCTCCTGTTGCGGTTGCGAAGACGGCGCTAGCCCACAGAAAAAATATACTGCTGGTTGTAGCGATCAACGTATTGTCGGTCACGGAATGCACCGCGAAGGCGAGGAAGACGAGGCGCATGAACCAGCGCGGCTCAGGCGCCAGGGCAGCGCTGCCGCGTGCCACCCATAGCCAGAGGGAGAGCAGCAAGCTGCCAAGGCCCAGCACCCCGCCTTCAGTGCCGATGCGCAGATATTCGTCATGCGCGGCATTGGTGCCGATATGCGCGGCGAGCGGTGAGGAAAGAGGGAGGATGACTTTGCCGGCACCGACTCCCCAGCCGAGCCAGGGCGAGGCGGCGAAAGCCTGCTGGAAATAAGGCCAGACCAGCGTCGCGGTGGGAGAGCGACTCCGCCTCGCCGAGCTGCATCAGGTCGATCACGCGGAATGTCGTGAGGGCGGGCCCGAACATCACGGCCAGGCTGAGCAGGGCCCCCAAGGCGGCCAGCAGCATGAGCCGGCGCTGCCGCGCCAAGACCGAAACGGTGAGCGCCAGGCCCAGCAGCAGCGGCCCGCGCGCCCCGGTGCAGAGGATGATCGCGAGGTTGAGGGCAGCGAAGCCAAGATAGGCGCCCCCGCGCGCGTCGAGACATTCCAGAAGTGCGGCATAGACGCCGATCAGCGCAAAGCCGGCGAGGAAAGGCGGCTCGCCGGACGCGCCGAGCCGCATGGCGCCTTGTTCGATCGCGTACATGTGATCGAGCCCGGCGAGCGCCAGCAGGACGCCGAAACCGACGGTGAAAGCGGGCCCGGCAATCGCGCAGAATTTGACTGTGCGCACGAAGCTCGAGGGCAGGCGCAGGAAGCCGAACAGAAAGGGCGTCGCCGAGCCGAGCAGCGAGCGCACCGAGCTCTAGCGGTGACAGGCCCGGATAGAGACCGTGCATCAGTCCGGCGCAGAACATCAGGAAGAACGCGAAGGCGGGGTTGTACCGGTCGGATCGCAGCCCGGCGCGCAATGCCAGCACCGCGGCGAGCAGCAGGCCGAAGGTCTTCATCGCGGCGATGATGGTGTCATGGCCGCCGATCAGCTTGGCGAGCCAGCTGTCGGGCGAAGTTTCCAGCACCAGCATCCACAGGGCGCAGGCCATGGCGGGAAAGCGGCAGGTGAGCCCGAAGGCGCAAATCCCTGCCAGGATGAGCAATGCGGCCATGATTTGTTTCATAAACGAACCGAACTGGCCCTGCTTGAGATTTTTGCATTAAATCGCGATGTTACGGTCCATGATCCTGAACTCCATCGTGAATGGCGAGGGACCGCCGGTTGTCCTGTTGCATGGCCTGTTCGGCGCCGCGCGCAATCTCGGTGTCATCGCCCGAGGCTTGAGCGGGGCGGCGCGCGTGATCTCCCTGGACCTGCGCAACCATGGTGACAGTCCGCATGGCGCGGCCATGGATTTTGCCACCATGGCGGCGGATGTGGCGGAGACCATGCAACATCTTGGGCTGAGCCGGGCGGCTCTGGTCGGCCATTCCCTCGGCGGCAAGACGGCGATGGCGCTGGCGCTGACGCAGCCCGAGCTGGTCGAGCGGCTGGTGGTGATGGACATCGCCCCGGTGCGCTATACTCATGACTATGACGCCTATGTGGCGGCGATGCAGGCGATCGAACTGCATCCGGGGCTGGCCCGTCATGAGGCGGATGCGGCTTTGGCCCGGGTGGTGGAAGCGCCACCGATGCGCGCCTTCCTGCTCAATAATCTGGTGCTGGGGGCGGCGCCGCACTGGCGCATCGGCCTTGAACGAAATCGCCGCCGCCATGCCGGATATGCTGCGCTGGGATGACCCGCCCGGCATGCGGCCCTTTCCCGGCCCGACCCTGTTTCTGCGCGGCGGCGACTCGCATTATGTGCAGCCTGAGGCGGATGCGGTGATCGCCCGGCTGTTTCCCCATGCCGATCGCGAAACGATAGAGGGCGCCAGCCACTGGCTGCACGCCGACAAGCCGCAGCAGGTAATCGCCAGCCTGAAAGGTTTCTTGAACCTATGAGTGACGTATTCGACGTGATCGTGATCGGCGCCGGCATCGCCGGCGCCACGGTGGCCGCCAATCTCGGCGGCACGCATCGCGTGGCGCTGGTGGAGGCGGAGGAGCAGGCGGGCTATCACACCACCGGACGCTCCGCCGCCATCTGGATCCGCAATTACGGCCCGCCCGACGTGCGCGTGCTCACCGGCCTCTCCCGCGATTTCTTCCTGAACCCGCCGGCGGATATCGGCACCGATCATCTCGCGGTCGGGCGCAAGGTCGTCTATCTGGCGCCCCCCGAGCAGGGCGCCGCGCTCGATGCGCTGATCGAGCCAGGAGCTCGGCATCGAGGAGATTTCCCTCAGCCAGGTGAAGGCGATGGTGCCGGCGCTGATCGAGGGCTATGCCGCGCGGGCCGGGCTGGAATCCGATTCCTTCGACATGGATGTCGCCGCTTTGCATCAATTTTACCTGCGTCGGGCACGGCAGGCGGGCGGTGTGCTGCTGTTGCGCAGCCGCGCCGGGCGGATCGAGCGCAAGGGCGCGGTGTGGGAGGTGGAGACCTCCGGCGGTACGGTCATTTCCGCCCCGCTGGTGGTGAACGCGGCCGGCGCCTGGGGCGATGAGGTGGCGCGGATCGCCGGGCTCACGCCGCTTGGCCTGGTGCCCTGCCGGCGTACCGCGGCGATCATCGATCCCGCGCCGTATCAGGTCGAACATTGGCCGATGGTGCAGTCAGCTTCCCATGATTGGTATATCCGTGCCGAGGCGCGGACCCGACTGATGGTCACGCCCTGCGACGAGACGCCGATGCCCCCGCACGACGTACAGCCGGACGAGCTTGACGTGGCGATCGGCATCGACCGCATGCAGCAGGCGCTGGATATTCCGGTGCGCCGGGTCGAGCATAGCTGGGCCGGCCTGCGGACTTTCTCGCCCGACCGAAACCTCGCCTTCGGTTGGGAGACGACCGTCCCGGGCTTTTTCTGGTGCGTCGGCCAGGGCGGCTACGGCATCCAGACCGCGCCGGCGGCGGGTGCGCTGGTGGCGGCGATGATCAAAGGCGAGGATCCCGGCCCGGCCGGCACGATCATTCCGGCGATCGACCCGATGCGTTTTCGCGCCGGCTGAAACCTCGACTTCGCGCGGTATCTCGCTCACAGAGTTTCAGCGAGGTTGTCCCAAGGCGGGAAGCCGACGGAGAGGATTGATGGACCACGGATTTTTGGCCATGGTGGTGAAGGGCGTATCGGAGCTGGGCCTGCCCGATTATGTGGGGTTGCTCGGCTCGGGCATTCTCGTGGCGGAATATATTCTCTCCGTACAGGGCAAGCTCGATACGCAAGGGCTGCTCTATCCGCTGTTCAACATTCTGGGCTGCGTGCTGATCGCCTTTTCCCTGCTCTATCATTTCAATACGCCCTCGTTTTTCATCGAGGTGTTCTGGGGCTCGGCCAGCCTCTATGCGGTTATTCGTAATCTGATGCGGCGGATGGCGGCTTAAGGAAGAAAGGAAGGAAGGGCTTCTTTTTTGGAAAAAAGAAGCAAAAAACTTTTTTGGTTTGGGCCCGTGGCAGTGAAACCAGCACGGCCCAGTTTAAAAAGTTTTTTGCGCCGCTTTTTTCAAAAAAGCGGCCACTTACTTCCCTTCCTACTTGCCTTTATCCTGCCCCGCATGGGTAACGAACAGGAATTGCGGGAAGGCGAGTGCGCCGTGCCCCCGCCCGAAGCCAATGATGCAGGCCTGACCTTTATCGGCCGCATCCGCACACCCTGGACGTCGCGCAGCGAAACGCCGCGTCAGGGACGTCTCGACGGGCCGGTCTGCCAGATCGAGCTTCTGCCTCTTTGGGCGCCGGCGCTGCTGGGGTTAGAGGCGTTCGAGTTCGTGGACGTGCTGTACTGGCTGCATCTCTCGCGCCGTGACCTGCTGCTGCAGAGCCCCAAAGACGGCGCGCTGCGTGGCACTTTCGCGATCCGCTCGCCGGTGCGGCCAAACCCGATCGGTCTCTCGAAAGTGCGGCTGCTCGGCATCGAGGGCAACATCCTGCGCGTCCAGGGGCTGGACTGCCTGGATGGTACACCGTTGATCGACCTCAAGCCCGATCGCTGCAGGTTTTCGCCCTAAAGATGAAGAAAGGGCCGCTTTTTTGAAAAAAAGCGGCGCAAAAAACTTCTTTAAACTTGGGCCGTGCTGGTTTCAGCGCCTCAGGCCCAAACTAACGAAAGTTTTTGCGCCGCTTTTTCCAAAAAGCGGCCACTTCCTTACTTTTTAAGGCGTGCGGTGCACATGCAAAGCGGCCGCGCCGGAGGCGGCCTGGGTGATGCAGTCCCAGTCGCCGGCCGTGATGGCGGCGCTGGGCACCATCCAGGAGCCGCCGACGCAGACCACGTTGGGCATTTTCAGATATTTGTGTGCGTTTTCCAGCGTCACGCCACCGGTCGGGCAGAATTTGAGCTGCGGCAGCGGCGAGGCGAGGGCGGAGAGCAGCGCCGCGCCGCCGGCCGCCTCGGCGGGAAACAGTTTCGCGAATTCGTAGCCGCGCTCGATCAGGGCCATGGCTTCCGAGGCCGTGGCGATGCCGGGCAGTAGCTGCACCTCGGCACCGGAGACGGCATCCAGCAGCTGGCCGGTGGCGCCCGGCGAGACCGCGAATTGCGCGCCTGCCGCTACCGCTTTGTCGAATTGTGCCGCGGTCAGGACCGTGCCGGCGCCGACCGACGCTTCCGGAACCTCGTCGGCGATGGCGCGAATCGCCTGCAGCCCGGCCCCGGTGCGCAAGGTGACCTCGATCACCGGCAGCCCGCCGCGCACCAGCGCGCGGGCGAGCGGCACGGCATCCTTCACCTGGTCGATCGTGATGACGGGGATGACCGGGGCGAGGCGGAGAATCTCGGCGAGGTTCATGCGGTGGCTCCCAGGAAAATGCTCGCGCCGCGGTCTGCGGCGCTGACGGCGTTGCGGAAGGCGGAAAAGAGTTCGCGGCCGACGCCGCTATGCGCGTGGGTCAGGTCGGCGGTGGCGTGACGGCGCGCCGCCCAGACCTGCGGCGGCACTTTTACCTCCAGCGTGCCGGCCAGGGCGTCCAGGCGGATGATGTCGCCTTCCTCGATCAGCGCGATGGCGCCGCCATTGACGGCCTCGGGCGTGACATGGATGGCCGATGGCACCTTGCCCGACGCGCCGGAGAGCCGACCGTCAGTGACCAGGGCGACCTTGAAACCTTTATCCTGCAGCACGCCGAGCGGCGGCATCAGCTTGTGCAGTTCCGGCATGCCGATTGCCGTCGGCCCCTGGAAGCGCACCACCGCGACGAAATCCTGGTTGAGCGCGCCAGCCTTGAAGGCGGCCTGCACCTCTTCCTGGCTATGGAAAATTTTCGCCGGGGCTTCGATGATATGGCGCTCCGGCGCGACCGCGGATGTCTTCATCACCGCGCGGCCGAGCACGCCATCTAACACGACCAGGCCGCCGGTCGGCTGGAACGGGTTCTGGCGCCCGCGCAGCACACTCTCATCGCCGCTTGTTTCCGCGCCTGGCACCCAGCTCACACGATTGTCCGGGCCCAGTTTCGGTTCGCTCGCATAGGCGGCGAGCCCGGTGCCCATGACCGTCTCGACATCCTCGTGCAACAGCCCGTCTTCCAGCAGCTCGCGGATCACGAACCCCGTGCCGCCGGCGGCGTGGAAATGGTTCACATCGGCCTTGCCGCTCGGATAGATGTGGCAGAGCAGCGGCGTGACGGTGGCGAGTGCGGCAAAATCGTCCCAGGTCAAAGTGATGCCGGCGGCCGCTGCCATCGCCACCAGATGGAGCGTGTGGTTGGTGGAGCCGCCGGTGGCATGCAGGGCGACAATGGCATTGGCGAAGGCCCGCTCATCGAGGATTTTGCCGATCGGCCGGTAATCGTTGCCGAGCGCGGTGATCGCCATCGCCCGCTTCGCCGCCTCGTGCGTCAGCGCGTCGCGCAAGGGCGTGTTGGGATTGATGAAGGCGGCGCCGGGCAGATGCAGGCCCATTATCTCCATCATCATCTGGTTGGTGTTGGCGGTGCCGTAGAAGGTGCAGGTGCCGGGCGCGTGATAGGATTTCGCCTCGGCCTCCAGCAGCGCGTCGCGGCTGACCTTGCCTTCGGCGTAAAGCTGGCGGATGCGCGATTTCTCGGCGTTCGGCAGGCCCGATGGCATCGGGCCTGCGG
The DNA here is from genome assembly GCA_963798115.1 of uncultured Pseudomonadota bacterium. Taxonomy (GTDB): domain Bacteria; phylum Pseudomonadota; class Alphaproteobacteria; order Acetobacterales; family Acetobacteraceae; genus Acidocella. Next base: position 140,128 of record CAWCRT010000005.1, on the reverse strand, counting down.
GGATGAACACAGAGGGTAGATGCCCGAAAGAGAGCGCGCCGATCACCAGGCCCGGCACGATCTTGTCGCAGATGCCGAGATAGACGGCGGCGTCGAAGGTCTGGTGCGAGAGGGCGACGGCGGTGGCCAGCGCGATGACATCGCGCGAGAACAGCGAGAGTTCCATGCCGGCCTCGCCCTGGGTGATGCCGTCGCACATGGCCGGCACGCCGCCCGCCACCATGGCCACGCCGCCGGCCTCGCGCGCGGCGGCGCGGATCAGCTCGGGGAAGCGCTCATAAGGCTGATGGGCGGACAGCATGTCGTTATAGGCGGTGACGATGGCGAGGCTGGCGCCGTCGCCGGCGCGTAAGCTGGCTTTGTCGCCCGGCGCGCAGCCGGCGAACCCATGCGCCTGGTTGGCGCAGCCCAGCGTCCGGCGCTGCGGCCCCTGGCTTGCCGCCGCTTCGATCCGGCGCAGGTAACTGGCCCGTCCCTCAGCGCTGCGGGCGATGATTTGCGCCGTGACTTCCGCGAGAATTTTCTGGACCAAGTTCTGTTCCTCCTTACGGACACCAGAAGATGTCGAGTTCCGGTCGGTGTGTGAGCACCGCGCGGATCGGCATTTGCGTCGCTGGCCCTTTTGTTGCGGCGGTGGCGAGGGCCTCGCGTTTGGCGGCACCTTCAATATGCAAGGCCAGAAATCCGCTGTGCAGCAGCGCCGGCAAAGTCAGTGTCACACGCGGCTCGGGCGCGCCGGGGGCACGCATCGTCTCGATCAGATGGGGGCCGGCAAGGGCCGCCGCCAGATTGTCGCCGCCCGGAAACAGCGAGGCTGTGTGCCCATCCAGCCCCATGCCCAGCACCACGGCGGCGAAGGGCAGGAGAGGCGCGATCTTTGGCGCGGCACCGGCCACCAGGGGCAGGAATGTCGCTGCCTTGGCTTCGTGCTGCAGCAGATGTTCCTTCACCAGCCGCACATTGCTGCGGTCTGAAGATTCCGGCACGCAGCGGTCATCCACCAGCGTGACGGTGACGCGCGCCCAATCCAGCCTTTCCCGCGCCAGAAGCTCGAAGAAGGCGACCGGGGTGGTGCCGCCGGAGACCGCCAGAGCCGCCCGGCCATCGCCAGAGAGGCGAGCTTGCAGAACGTCCCGGACCGCAGCCGCCAGGGCCGAAGCCAGAGCGGTGCGGTCCGGAAACTCACGCAACCGTTTCAACCCAGGTGCGGCTGTCACGCTCGATCAGCGCGATGGCGGCGCTCGGCCCCCAGGTGCCGGCGGTATAGGCTTTGGGCGGTTCGTTCGAAGCGGCCCAGAGCTGCAGGATCGGATCGATCCAGTTCCAGGCGGCCTCGACCTCGTCGCGCCGCATGAACAGGGTCTGGTTGCCGCGCACCACGTCCAGCACCAGCCGCTCATAGGCGTCCGGATTGCGCACGCGGAAGGCGGCGGCGAAGCTCATATCCAGCGGCACCAGCCGCAGGCGCATGCCGCCAGGGCCAGGATCCTTGGTCATCACGAACAGCCGCACGCCCTCGTCAGGCTGCAGGCGGATCACCAGCCGGTTCTGCTCGATCGGGCCGGCGGAGGAGGTGAACACCGAATGCGGGATCGGCCGGAAGGTGATGACGATTTCCGAGACGCGCGTGGGGAGGCGCTTGCCGGTGCGCAGGTAGAAGGGCACGCCGGCCCAGCGCCAGTTGCCGATTTCGGCCTTCAGCGCGACGAAGGTTTCCGTATTGCTGGAATCGGCGCCGAGATCCTCGAGATAGCCCGGCACCGCACCGCCCGCGGAGGCGCCGGCCCGGTACTGGCCGCGCACCGTGTTCAGCGCGCACAGGCTGTCGGTGTTCAGGGGCTTGAGCGAGCGCAGCACCTTGAGCTTTTCGTCGCGCACGGCGTCGGCATCGAGCTTGGCGGGCGGTTCCATCGCCACCAGGCAGAGCAGCTGCAGGATATGGTTCTGCACCATGTCGCGCAGCGCGCCGGCATTGTCGTAATAGCCGGCGCGCCCTTCCACGCCCAGGCTTTCGGCCACCGTGATCTGCACATGGTCGATATGGGCGGCGTTCCAGAGCGGCTCGAACAAGGCGTTGGCAAAGCGCATGGCCAGCAGGTTCTGCACCGCCTCTTTGCCGAGATAATGGTCGATGCGGTAGACGCGCTCTTCCGGGAACACCTTGCCGATCGCATCGTTCACGGCGCGGGCGGAGGCGAGGTCCTTGCCGATCGGCTTCTCCACCACGACGCGGGCATTGTCCCCGGCCAGGCCGAAGCGGCCCAGGCGCTCGCAAATCTCGCCGAACAAAGCCGGCGCGGTGGCGAGGTAGAACACATGGATACGGTCGGGATAGGCGGCGAGGCTGCGCGCCAGCTGCTCCCAGCCTTTGTCGCTGTCGGCCTCGGCCTGCACGTAAGCGACGCGCTTGAGGAAGGATTCGAGCGCCGGTTCCGTCACCTCGGCTTTCGGCACATGATCGAGGATCGCCTGCCGCGCCTGGGCGGTGAATTCATGCTCCAGCGGGCCGCGCGACACGCCGATGATGTTCGCCGCTTCCGGCAACTGGCCGGCAATGTCGCGATGGAACATGGCGGGAAGGAGCTTGCGCCGGGCGAGATCGCCGGTGGCGCCGAAAACAACCAAGACAAACGGAGAGACGGGAATCGTGCGGCTTGTCATGATGACGGTATAAACCGGGAATGCGGGAATCGCGAAACGAGGACTGGCCGTCGATCAAAGAAAGAAAGGAAGGAAGCGCTACTTTTTGTGAAAAAAAGTAGCAAAAAACTTTGTTAATCTGGGCCCGTGCCACTTCAACGCCACAGGCCCAAAGTCAAAGAAGTTTTTGGTGCCGCTTTTTTCAAAAAGCGGCCCTTCCTTACTTACTCAGCATCCGCCTCAGCATCAGCGGTCTCGAGATCGAGCGCATAGCCGGCGGCGCGGACAGTGCGCACGATATCCTGTTCGCCGGGGCCGTTGATGGCCTTGCGCAGGCGGCGGATATGCACGTCCACGGTGCGCGGCTCGACATGGATGTCGCGCCCCCACACGGCGTTCAGCACATCTTCGCGAGAGAAGACCCGGCGCGGATGGCGGAGGAAGAATTCCAGCAGGCGGAATTCCGTGGGCCCGAGATGCAGCGCGCGGCCGTTGCGCAGCACGCGGTGCGAGGCCGGGTCGAGCGAAATATCGTGGAAGGAGAGTTTGAGCTTGGTCGGCACCGCGCCGGCGCGGCGCAGCAAAGCGCGGACGCGGGCGATCAGCGCCTCGGTGGAGAAGGGCTTGGTGATGTAATCGTCGGCGCCGGTATCCAGGCCGCGCACCGAATCCTGCTCATCGGCGCGGGCGGTCAGCATGATGATCGGCAGCGCGCGGGTCGCCGGGCGGCGGCGGAGTTGTCGGCAGACTTCGATGCCGGACATTGTGGGCAGCATCCAGTCCAGCAGAAGCAGGTCCGGCGTGGCCTCGGCGATGCGCGTCAGGGCTTCGCCGCCGTCGCCGACATCCTCGACCCGAAAGCCCTGCTTTTCCAGATTGTAGCGGAGCAGGGTGACCAGAGGCACTTCGTCTTCAACAATCAGGATATAGGGCTTGTTGGGATCGCTCATCGTTCAGCTATCTTCAGCTCGTTTGTTAGCGGGGAAGTAGGCGGAGGTGTGGTCGCCTTTGGGCCGGAAATCCGGCAGCGACTGGCCGGTGACCGCGTAATAGGTCAGCTCGGCGATGTTGGTGGTGTGGTCGCCGATCCGTTCCAGGTTTTTCGCGATGAACAGCAGGTGCGTGCAGGCGGTGATGCTGCGCGCATCTTCCATCATGTAGGTGATCAGTTCGCGGAAGATGGTGTTGTACAGATCGTCCACCATCTGGTCGGCGCGCCACACGGCGACGGCCTTTTGCGGGTCGGCGTCGCCCACCGCGTCGATGCTGGATTTCAAATTCTGCTGCACCAGCATGGCCATCTGCCCCAGGCCCGAGAGCGAGAAGGTGCTCGCCATCTGGTTGAGGACCAGGCTGCGTTTGGCGATGTTGGCCGCATAGTCGCCGATGCGCTCGAGATCGGTGACGACTTTCAGCGCCTGGATCACCTGGCGCAGATCGCCGGCGACTGGCTGGCGCAGTGCCAGCAGCCGCACTGCGAACTGCTCGACCGCGCGTTCCTCGGCATCGATCTTCGGGTCCATTTCCACGACGCGGGCAGCAAGCTCGGCGTCATGCGTCAGCAGGGCGGCGCTGGCATCGGCCAGGGCACGCTCCACCAGCCCGCCCATCACGGCGATCATGTCGTGGAGCTTTTTCAGATCGCTCTCGAAGCTCGTGACGATGTGTTTGGTTTCGTCGGCCATAATCTAACTCCACCCCATCCTTAGCCGAAGCGGCCGGTAATATATTCCTGCGTGCGGCGTTCGCGCGGGGCGGTGAAAATCTCGCTGGAGGGCCCGACTTCGACCAGCTCGCCGAGATAGAAGAAGGCCACATGGTCGGCGCAGCGGCCGGCCTGCTGCATATTGTGGGTGACGATGATGATCGTGAAATCCCGCTTCAGCTCGTCGATCAGCTCCTCGATTTTCAGCGTGCTGATCGGGTCGAGCGCGCTGGTCGGCTCGTCGAGCAGCAGCACGTCGGGGCGCACGGCGATCGAGCGGGCGATGCAGAGGCGCTGCTGCTGGCCGCCGGAGAGGCCGAGCGCTGAGCTGTGCAGCCGGTCCTTCACCTCGTTCCACAGCGCGGCGCGGGTCAGCGACCATTCCACGCGCTCGTCCATTTCCGCTTTCGAGAGTTTTTCGTGCAGGCGTACGCCGAACACCACGTTCTCGTAGATCGATTTCGGGAACGGGGTGGGTTTCTGGAACACCATGCCGACGCGGCGGCGCAGCTGCGTGAGGTTCTGGCCCTGGCCGATGATGTTCTCGCCGTTCGATCAGCACCTCGCCCTCGGCGCGCTGGCCAGGATAGAGATCGTACATGCGGTTGAGCACACGCAACAGCGTGGATTTGCCGCAGCCGGAGGGGCCGATCATCGCCGTCGTCTGCCGGTCGAGATAATCGATCGAGACGTTCTTTAGCGCGTGGGTCGCCCCGTAATAGAAATTGAGATTGCGGATGGCGACCCGGACATTGCTCGGCGGAGCAACAGGGTACGTGCCAGAAACTGCCGTTTCGTGCACCGGGTGATTCGCTAGTTCCATGAGCGCTTCCTTAGGCAGGTTTCGTGGCGGTGCGATGACGGTATGATGAAGCTTCCGTGACAGGCGCGAACCTGCAAAAGCATGTTGCACTAATTGTGCGCAAGGTCCCAGCTTAACACGGGGCCGTCAACAACAAATTGAGACAGGACATCAGTCCTGCGGTTCCTTTGGGCCGCGCTGGCTGTACCGCCCACCGGCCCAAAGGAGTAAAAGTTTTTGCGCCGCTTTTGATCGAAAAAGCGGCCAGTTTCTTCAGGCCTTCACCACTTTCGGCGGCAAAGCCAGAGCGATGGAGAGTTCCTTGAGGCGGTTGGACGGCACCGGGGCCGGCGCGCCCATCATCAGATCCTCGCCCTGCTGGTTGAGCGGGAAGGCGATGACCTCGCGGATGTTCGGCTCGTCGGCCAGCAGCATGACGATGCGGTCGATGCCCGGCGCCGAACCGCCATGCGGCGGCGCGCCGTAGCGGAAGGCGTTGAGCATGCCGCCGAAGCGGGCTTCCACCTCTTCCGGCCCGTAGCCGGCGATCTCGAAGGCTTTCAGCATGATGTCCGGGCGATGGTTGCGGATCGCGCCGGAGGACAGTTCGATGCCGTTGCAGACGATGTCGTACTGGAACGCCTTGATGGTCAGCGGGTCCTGGGTCTAGCAGCGCCTCGAGCCCGCCTTGCGGCATGGAGAACGGGTTGTGGGAGAAGACGACCTGCTTCAGCTCTTCGTCATACTCGTACATCGGGAAATCGACGATCCAGCAGAAGCGGAACTCGCCGGCATTGATCAGGCCGAGATCATTGCCGAGCCGGGTGCGCACGGTGCCGGCGAACTTCGCGGCGTCCAGCTCCTTGCCGGCGGCGAAGAACACGGCGTCGCCGGGCTTCAGCCCGCAGGTCACGCGGATTTGTTCGGCGCGCTCGGGGTCGAGATTTTTGGCGATCGGCCCCTGCGGTCCGGCTTCGGAGAAGGTGATGTAGCCGAGCCCGCCAGCGCCCTCGGCGCGCGCCCATTCATTGAGCTTGTCGAAGAAGGAGCGGGGATTGCCGCCGGCGCCGGGCGCGGGGATGGCGCGGACGATGCCGCCGCCCTCGATGATGCGCGCGAACAGCCCGAAGCCCGAGCCGCGGAATGCTTCGGTGACGTCGGAAATGACGATCGGGTTGCGCAGGTCCGGCTTGTCGGAGCCGTATTTCAGCAGCGATTCATCATAGGGGATGCGCACGAAGGGCGGCTTGGTCACGCCGCGGCCATTGGCGAATTCCTCGAACACGCCGGCGATGATCGGCTCGATCGTGTTGAACACGTCTTCCTGCGTGACGAAGCTCATCTCGAAATCGAGCTGGTAGAACTCGCCGGGCGAGCGGTCGGCGCGGGAGGCCTCGTCGCGGAAGCAGGGGGCGATCTGGAAATAGCGGTCGAAGCCGGCGACCATCAGCAGCTGCTTGAACTGCTGCGGAGCCTGCGGCAGGGCGTAGAACTTGCCCGGATGGTTGCGCGACGGCACGAGGAAGTCACGCGCGCCTTCAGGCGAGGAGGCGGTGAGGATCGGCGTCTGGAATTCGGTGAAGCCGGATTCGATCATGCGCCGCCGGAAGGAGGCGATCACGCCGGCGCGGAGCATGATGTTCTTATGGACCTGCTCGCGGCGCAGATCGAGGAACCGGTATTTAAGGCGCAGCTCGTCGGGATAATGCTCGTGGCCCGCCACCTGGATCGGCAGCACATCGGCGCCGGACTGCATATCCAGCCGTTCGACCTTGAGCTCGATGGCGCCGGTCGGCAGCTTCGGGTTGCTGGTGCCGGGGGCCCGCTCCACCACCGTGCCGGTGACGGTGATCACCGACTCGACACGCACCGCATCGGCCGCCGCGAAAGCCGCGGAGCCGCTGGCGAACACGCATTGGGTCAGGCCGAAATGGTCGCGCAGGTCGATGAACAGCAGACCGCCATGGTCGCGCTTGGCGTGGACCCAGCCGGAAAGCCGGGCGGTCTGGCCGATATGGTCGGCGTTCAGGGCGGCGCAGTGATGCGAACGGTAGGCGTGAAGTGTTTCCATGAGCCGGAAAGAAACCGCGCCCTCTTCCCTGTCAAGCCAGGGAATGATTAAGGGATGGCATGATCGCCACCGACACTGCCTTTATCACCACCACCGCTGAACTCGCCGCCCTTTGTGAACGCCTCGGCGGCGAGGAATTCATCACCGTCGACACCGAATTCATGCGCGAGAAAACCTATTACCCGGAGCTCTGCCTGGTGCAGCTGGCCGGGGCCGGGGATGTCGCGGTGGTGGACGCGCAGGCCAAGGGCATCGATCTGGCCCCGCTCGGCGCATTGCTGGCCAAGCCGGACGTGGTGAAAGTGTTCCACGCCTGCCGCCAGGATGTGGAAATCTTTCTGCTCCGCTTCGGCGCGGTGCCGACCAACCTGTTCGACACGCAGGTGGCGGCGATGGTGGCCGGGTTCGGCGACCAGGTGGGCTATGACGCGCTGGTCTCGGCGCTGACCGGCGGCCATATCGACAAGGCGCACCGCTTCTCGGACTGGTCGGCGCGGCCGCTGACCAAGGCGCAGGTGGATTACGCGGCGGCGGACGTGACACATCTGCGCGCGGTTTATGAGAAGCTGATGGTCAAGCTGCGTGCGGAAGGGCGCCTGGAATGGGTCGCCGAGGAAATGGCTGCTTTGGCCGATGCCGAGACCTATCGTGTGGACCCGGAGCGCGCCTGGGAGCGGCTGAAGCTGCGCACTAACAACCGCCGGCAGGTCGCGATCGTCCAGGCCATCGCCAGCTGGCGCGAACGCGAGGCGCAGCGGGTCAATATTCCCCGCCAGCGCCTGGTGCGCGACGAGCAGGTGCCGGAAATCGCCGCGCTTGCGCCCGCCGACGCCGAGGCCCTGTCCAAGGCGCGCGGGATCACTCTGGGGTTTGCGCAAGGCAAGTCCGGCCAGTCGCTGCTGGCGGCGATCGCCGCGGCCAAAGCGCTGCCGGAGGAGCAATTGCCCCGCTCCGAGCGCCAGCGAGACACGCCCCGGGCAAGCCCCGCTCTGGTGGCGCTGCTGAAAGTGCTGCTGAACGCGGTGGCGGAGCAGAATAATGTCGCGCCCCGGCTGGTGGCGAGCTCCGAGGATGTCGAGACGATGGCGCTCGACGAGACCGCCGAGAACCCGGCGCTGCAGGGCTGGCGCCGCGAGATGTTCGGCGAGGACGCGCTGCGGCTGATCCGCGGTGAGATCGCTCTGTCCGCCCAGGGCAAGCGGGTGAAGATCGTCAGCGTTTAGCGGACGGTAGAAAAGAAAGTGGCCGCTTTTTAAAAAAAGCGGCGCAAAAATTTCTGCTTTTTGGGCCTGCGTCGGTGTTGCCGGCGCGGGCCCAATTTGCATCCGTCAACCCTCCGGCTGACCAGCTTCATTGCTCGCCTCGCGGTGTTATCAAAACTGATATCGATGTTTTTAGGCGACAGAAGATCTAACAGGCCTTGATGCATAGCTAATATGCCTGGTTGCCCTAGTGACAACTTTTGCAACCTAGGGTTAACGCGAGCGCTCCATCGTCGAGGGTAGTAATCTTCACAGCGACCACGCCTCGATTGTTTTTGTTGTCAGCGGGGTAGCGTGTGAAAAATCTTCCCATTGTCGGTAAATTCCTGACAGTCTTGGGCGTCTTTGGCGTGTTTGTTATTGCCGTTATCATTTACGCGACGGCGCAGATGAAGGACATTGATGCCGGGTACCAGCACCTGGCAAACACGGCCGTACCCGCCGCGCTGAATATGACGGGAGCCCGCCAGGCCCTGAGCGCCGTGCAATCCAATATCGAGTGGCTGGAGATTTCTACCACGGCAGCGGGGAAGCAGTCCGCAAGCACCAGACTTTCGGTCAATCGCAAGAACTTTGACAGCTACATGGAAGCGGCCGCCGCTGACGCGCCGGCACAATCGTCTGAAATAGCGTCTGTGCAGGCTCGCGGCGATGCGCTTGTGGATAACACCTGTGCCTTGGCAATCCAATTGGGTGTCGCCGCGACAAGCTCGACGGGACTTTTGGCGGCGCAAAATGAATATCTGGCGCATTGTCAGCCGGCCTTTTTGCCGACACTCGATGCGTCGGCGGCAGAAGTAACATATTTGGGGGCGCAGGCCGGAACAGATCGCCTGAGCATCACCGCAAGTGCCCATAACACGGTGTTTGTTTCGTATCTGGTTGTTTTCCTGGGCCTTGCAGCCGTGATGCTGGGCGGCTTCTTCGCGGTGCGCGGCTGGGTCGTGTCGCCGATCCAGGCTCTGCAAACCGTCATGGGCCGGCTGTCCGGCGGCGATCTGCATGCCAAGGTCATCGGCGCCGAACGCCGCGACGAAATCGGCGGCATGGCGCGCGCGGTGCAGGTCTTCAAGGATGCCGGCATCGAGAAGCAGCGGCTGGAGGCGGAGACCGCGGCGCAGCGCGAGGCGGCTGAGGCCGAGCGCCAGCGCCAGGAAGTCGAGCGCGCGGCCGCGGCCAAACAGCAGGAATTCGTGGTGCACTCGGTGGCCGAAGGGCTGGAGAAACTCTCCTCCGGCGATCTGCTATTCCGCCTGACCACGGTATTCGGCGACGATTACGAGAAGCTGCGCAGTGATTTCAACATGGCGATGGGCAAGCTGCAGGAGACGATGCAGGCGATCGCCAGCAACACCCAGGGCGTGCGCTCAGGTGCTGAGGAAATCACCCAGGCCTCCGATGATCTGTCGCGCCGCACCGAACAGCAGGCGGCGAGTCTGGAGGAAACGGCGGCGGCGCTCGATGAGATCACCGCGACGGTGCGCCGCACCGCCGAAGTGGCGAACGAGGCGCGCGAACTGGTCTCGACCTCGCAGAGCGATGCCGAGCGCTCCGGCGCGGTGGTGCGCCAGACGGTCGGCGCCATGGACGGGATCGAAAGCTCGTCCAAGCAGATCGCCAACATCATCGGCGTGATCGACGAGATCGCCTTCCAGACCAACCTGCTGGCGCTCAATGCCGGCGTCGAAGCGGCGCGTGCCGGCGATGCCGGGCGCGGCTTCGCGGTGGTGGCGACCGAGGTGCGGGCACTGGCGCAACGTTCGGCCGATGCCGCCAAGGAGATCAAGACGCTGATCTCCGCTTCGACCCAGCAGGTTGATGCCGGCGTGAAACTGGTGAGCGAGACCGGCCAGGCGCTCGGGCGTATCGTCACGCAAGTCGGCCAGTTGAACAGCCTGGTCACGGAGCTCGCGGCCTCGGCCAAGGAACAATCCACCGGCCTCGCCGAGGTGAACACGACCGTGAACCAGATGGACCAGGTGACGCAGCAGAATGCGGCGATGGTCGAGGAAGCGACGGCGGCGAGCCACGGGCTGTCCGGTGAAGCCCAGGAACTCGCCCGCCTGGTCGGCCAGTTCCGCATCGGCGAAAGCGTGGCCGCCCCGGTGCTCAAGCGCGCCGCGCCCAAGGCCGCGCCGCAGAAGCGCGTCGTGACCGCCTCGTCCCGCAAGGTCGCCATGCTGCCGCGCCAGGATGAGGTGCGGCAACCGGCCATGGCCGGTGCGGATGAGTGGAGCGAATTCTGATCATGAGCGATCACCAATCAACTGCTGTGCGTGCGTCTCGGCGACCAGGAATTCGCGCTGAACATCCGCGCCATTCGCGAAATCAGAGGGTGGATTTCCTCCACCCCGCTCCCGCACGCGCCCGCCTACATCAAAGGCATGATCAATCTGCGCGGCTCGGTGCTCGCGATCCTCGATCTCGCGGAACGTCTCGGCCTGCCGAACGTGACGCCCAACGCGACCTCCGTGGTCGTGGTGATCGAAGAGGGCGAGCGCGTGATCGGCCTGCTGGTCGATGCGGTGTCCGACATCATCATGGAGAGCGAGGCGATGCGCCAGGTGCCACCCGAGACCGGCAGCGCCGCCTCGCGCGAATATGTCGAAGGTCTGCTGATGCGCGACCAGAAAATCGTCAGCGTGCTGTCGATCCCGGCCATCATGCCGAAAGACAGCGCCATCGATGCCGCCCTCGAGACCGTATAAAAAATCCTTGTTTCCTTGGGCCGTGCTGTTTCAGCGGCACAGGCCCGATGGAGCAGAACGCCTTGCGCCGTTTTTTCAATAAGCTGTCATTTTCCTCAGGCGTAATTGATCTAACTATTAGATTTCAGACCGTCAGCGCTTAACTTCCCTCGCTAACAGCGCGCGAGGGAAATGTAGCTGGCTCGACCGTATCATTATGAGAAGAGATTTGCTGATTTGACGATCGACGCTTCCCACCTCCTGGTCTTTCAGGTCAAAGACGTGGAGCCGATTTATGCCCAGTTCGGCGCCGCCGCGGTAAATGCGGGCTTGAGCGATGCCCTGGCCGCGATGGACGCCCATGCCGGCGGGCTGCTCGGACGCCATCAGGAAGTGACCATACCGCTTTCGGCAAAGCCGAGTTGTTGGTGGCGCGGCTTCAACATGACCGGCGCCGGCAGCGCCATGGTGGACGTGGCCGAACAGTCAGAGACCTTGGCGGCCGCGGCGGCGCGCACGGGCCATAGGCTGCTTCTGGATATTTTTGGCACCAGCACCGGAGCCCGGTTGGCTTTTGCCGCCGCCGTCATGCCCCTGCCTCAGCCGGCGCCGCAGGATATGGATACGTGGCTGGACGCGACCTGGCGGGATGATTCCAGCCGTCGCGCCAATCTTGCGCCCGACGCCGAGACGGAATTGCGCTCCGTGATCGCCGGCCAAGGGCTGCGCACCTTGCTGCAACCCATCGTCTCGCTGCCGTCCGGGCAGGTGGTGGGATATGAGGCGCTGAGCCGCGGCCCCCAGGGCAGCCGGCTGGAAATGGCCAACGCGCTGTTTGGTGCCGGCGAGCGGTTCAATCTTACCGTGGAGCTGGAACTGGCGTGCGCGCGCCAGGCTGTGGCGTTGGCGGGGCGACTGCCGCAAGGGCGGTGGCTGAGCATCAATCTCGGCCTGGCGGCGTTGGCTCAGCCCGGTGCGGTGGAATCCCTGGCGCGGCCCGGCATTCTGCTGGAAATCACCGAACATCTGCCGCTTGATCAGGCCGACGCCTATGCCGGGTTTTTTGCGCAAGCGCGCCGGCTGGGGGCGCGGCTGGCGCTGGACGATACCGGTTGCGGCTTTGCCGATATGGAGGCAGCCCGTTCGATTCGCCCCGACATCGCCAAGCTGTGCATCACCGTGACGCGCAATGCCGGCCGCTCCGACGCGCATCTGGCCGAGATCGCCAGCACAGTCGCCGAACTTCGCAGTGTCGGCGCTGAGGTGTTGGCCGAAGGCGTCGAAACGCCGGAACAGGCGATCGCTTTGACCGAAGCGGGGGCAAGCCTGGCGCAGGGCTGGCATTTCGGCCGTCCGGTGCCTTGGGTGGAGATTGTTTAAGAAAGGAAGGGGCCGCTTTTTGGAAAAAAGCGGCGCAAAAACTTTTTCGAAACTGGGCCGGTGGCTGCGAAACCAGCACGGCCCAAGTTAGCAAAGTTTTTTTGCTACTTTTTGTTCACAAAAAGTAGCGCTTACTTGCTGCTGACTACAGCAAACCCACCGTCGCCGGATCTGGTTCGCCGTCAAAATATTTATCCAGCGCCGCGGAAAATTCCGGGGCGTCGGAAACGCTGGTGAATAAAGTCATGCAGGAACGGAATTTCGCGGCATCCACGGGGCCGAAAATCTCCGTCGCGGATTTATCCGGCACCGACCAGGACCAGCCTCGTGCAGTCCAGCAAAAACGGGCCGAGTTGCGGATGGGCCAGATAGGCGGCCGCCTCGTCGCGGCCGGAAATGGCATAGGTTTGTGACATCAGGCTGGTTCCCAGCCCGGCAAGCTGCGGGAAGATGAACCACATCCAATGGGTGCGCTTAGCGCCGATGGTGAGCTCTGCCTGAACGGTGCGGCGAACCGGCGCCTGGGCGGCGGTGAATCGCTCGAGGTCGAATTGCGGCATCGGGTCAGGCCGCCCTGGGCAGCAACGCGTCGTCGATCTCGGCGGCGCGCAGGGCGGCGGGGCGGGTGCTGATATGCGCCCAGTATTTCTCAAAGGCCGGGCGTTTTTCAACCACGTTGAAGCGCAGCCCGAAGCCGAGCATCGCGCCGCAATAGACATCCGCGGCGGTGAATCGGTCGCCGGTGAGGTAGGGGGATTGCGTCACCGCATATTCCATCATGTTCATCACCGCGTCGTAACTGCCATAGCCGCAGGAGCCTGCCTTGTCCGGCGGGATGGTGAAACCGAAGCGTTTGTTGGTGACGGCGGCTTCAAACGGGCCGGCGGCGAAGAACAGCCAGCGGAAATAAGCGCCGCGATGCGCGTCGGTAGGCGGCGGGGCGAGCCCGGCTTCGGGAAACATATCGGCGAGATAGGCGACGATGGCGGCGGTTTCCGTCACCACCGTGTCGCCGTGGCGGATTGCCGGTACCTTGCCCATCGGGTTGATCGCCAGATATTCCGGGTTTCTGGTGGCGCCGGAGGAAAGATCCAGAAGTTCGGTGCGGTAGGGGTGGCCGATCTCTTCAAGCATCCAGCGGACAATGCGGCCGCGCGACATAGGGGAGGTATAGAACACCAGCTCCATTTGACGTTCCCTTCCTGAAAATAGCGGGCAGTGTAGCGCTAAACGGTCACCCGTGACAGCGGCATGGTCATGCAATGGACCGAGCCTCCGCCGCGGGCGAATTCGTCCAGCTCCGGATCGAGCACGGTTATGCCTTCAGCGCGCAAGGCGGCGTTAATCCGCCGGGAATAAGCAGGGGAAATCACCCGCCCGTCGCCCAGCGCCAGCAGGTTGCAGGACATGGCCATCGCCTCCGCGTAGCTCGCACGCATGCATTTGATCTGCCGGTCGGCGAGAAAGGCGCAGAATTCCTCACCCAGAACGTCGATGCAGGCGACGGCAAGCTGCGGGGCCGCCATGCAGAACAGCACGTCGAGATGCAGGAAATGCGCGGCGAAGGGAACCAGCCTCACCTCCCAGCCCTGTGCGGTGAACCATGCGGCGAACTGGCGCGCGCCGGCTTCATCGGTGCGGACGCCGGAATGGCCCAGGATCAATAGGCCGGGGCGGATGATATGGATGTCGCCGCCTTCGATGGTCCCGGCGGTGCTGTATTTGTAAAACCCGCCAAAGGCGCTGTGAAAATCCAGCAGCGCGGCATATTCGCCGCGGCGCTGCTTCATGGCGAGCTGGGTGAGCACCGGTCCCCAGGGCGTGGTCTGCGAGGAATCCCGCGTATAGACCTGATAGGGCAGATGCGGTTCGGGAGGCAGGTAGTGCAGGGCGACGCCGGCCCCGGTCAGCGCCGCTTCGAGCTCGCGATACTGCGCCTGCAGCCGCGCCGGGTCATTGGCGGCACCCGCCGCCAATGTGGCATGGGCGACTGCGTTAATGTCGGTCCAATGATAATGAACGGGCCGGCAGAGCAGGACGTCGGTGAGGCGTCCTGTCTCTGACTCGACCCGCCAGAGCACGGGTTACGCCGTGCGGGCGCGCAGCAGGTTCTGCGCCACCAGAGCTTCCGCGATCTGCACCGCGTTCAGGGCCGCACCTTTGCGCAGATTGTCGGAAACGCACCAGAAGGCCAGGCCGTTCTCCACGGTCGGGTCCTTGCGGATGCGCGAGACATACACCGCATCCTCACCCTTGCACTCGATCGGGGTGATGTAGCCGCCTTCGCTCCGCTGGTCCTGCACCACCACGCCGGGGGCGTTGCGCAGGGCGGCGCGGGCTTCGTTCACCGTGATCGGGTTTTCGAACTCCACATGCACCGCCTCGGAATGGCCGATGAACACCGGCACGCGCACGCAAGTGGCGATCACGGCGATGTTCGGGTCGAGGATTTTCTTGGTCTCGACGACCATCTTCCACTCTTCCTTGGTCGCGCCGTCTTCCATGAAGACGTCGATCTGCGGAATCACGTTGAAGGCGATGTCCTTCTGGAACACTTGCGGGGTGTTACGGTCGTTGACGTAGTGCACCTTGGTGTTGGCGTGCAGCTCGTCCATGCCTTCCTTGCCGGCGCCCGAGACGGACTGGTAGGTGGCGACGACGACGCGTTTGATCTTGAACTTCTCGTGCAGCGGCTTCAGCGCCACGACCATCTGGATCGTCGAGCAGTTCGGGTTGGCGATGATATTGCGCTTTTTGAACTGCGCGATCGCCTCGGGGTTCACTTCCGGCACCACCAGCGGCACGTCCGGGTCCATGCGGAACTGCGAGGTATTGTCGATGACGACGCAGCCCGCGGCGCCGGCGCGCGGCGCATGCACCGCCGAGATCGAGGCGCCCGGGGAGAACAGACCGATATCCCAGCCGGTGAAGTCGAAGGTCTCGAGATTCTGGACCGTCAGGACCTTATCTTCGCCGAAAGAAACCTGTTGCCCGGCGGAGCGGCCGGAAGCCAGGGCGGCAACCTCGGAGACCGGGAAGTTCCGGTCAGCAAGGGTTTTGAGGATCTCGCGTCCGACCGCACCGGTGGCACCGACAACCGCAACCCTGAAAGACATAGCGAAAACTCCGAAATGAAACGTCGGAGGCTGAGGTAAAGCCAAAGGAAAAGCAAGGCAAGGGAAAGGCTGGATTGTCAGCCCCTGATGACTCTGGCAGCGTTAACCTAAACGGAAGGGGACGGAAATGGCAAGTAATTTGCTGGTGGAAACCAGGGGCGCGGTGCGATGTCTGGTGCTCAACCGGCCCGAACGGCTCAACGCGCTGGATGCGGGGTTGCTGACGGCGCTGAACGAGGCTTTGGCGGCGGCCGAGGCGGACTCCGAGGTGCGCGCGGTGTTGCTGACCGGGGCGGGGCGCGGTTTTTGCGCCGGGGCCGACCTGCAGCAGGATTTGGCGTCAGCGCCGGATCTCGGGCAGGCGCTGGAGCGTTATTACAACCCGCTGGTGCGGCGCATGCGCGACATGGCCAAGCCGATCCTGTGCGCGGTGAACGGCGTGGCGGCCGGGGCGGGAATGAATCTGGCTTTGGCGGCCGACGTCGTGATCGCCGCGCGCTCGGCGAATTTCTCCCAAGCTTTCATCCGTATCGGCCTGATTCCCGATGCCGGCGGCACTTATTTTCTGCCGCGCCTGGTGGGTGAGGGCAGGGCACGGGCGCTGGCGATGCTGGGCGAGACTCTGACCGCGACGCAGGCCGAGGCGATGGGGCTGGTGTGGAAGCTGTTCGATGACGAGCAGCTGGCCGATGAAGCCCTCGCGATGGCGCAGTCTTTGGCGGACAAGCCGGCCGGCGCGATGGCGGAGATGAAGCGGGCCTTTGCCGCCGCCGCGATGAACGGGCTGGAAGCGCAGCTGGCATGGGAACGCGATGCGCAGCAGAGGCTGGGGCGCAGCGCCGATTTTGCCGAAGGGGTACGCGCCTTCGCGGAGAAAAGGCCGGCATTGTTCAATCGTTAGAAAGGAAAGGAAGGAAGGCTACTTTTTGTGAACAAAAAGTAGCAAAAAAACTTTGCTACTTTGGGCCGTGCTGGTTTCGCTGCCGTCGGCCCAAACGACCAAAAGTTTTTGCGCCGCTTTTTCCAAAAAGCGGCCACTTCCTTTCTTCCGCTTTCTACATGAAGGAAACCGGGTCGATATCCACATCCACCCGCACGTTTTTCGGGATGTCGGTGCGGGCCAGCCAGTCGCGCATGAGTTTTTGCACCGGCACGTGGCGGGCCGCTTTCAGCAGCAGGCGGCGGCGGAAGCGCCCGCGCAGCAGCGCGAACGGGGCAGGGGCGGGGCCGAGAATTTCCGTGCCGGGCTCGCGCGGCGCGCTGCGGGCCAGCGCCCGGGCGGTGGCGTCGGCGAGTTTTTCATCCGTGGCGCTGATGATCAGCGCCGCCAGCCTTCCGTAAGGCGGCCAATGGCCGGGGCGGCGCTGCACCGCCTCCTGCGCCAGAAATTCCGGCAGATCGCCTGAGAGCAAAGCGGCGATCACCGGATGGTCGGGCGCGAAACTCTGCAGCAGCACGGTGCCTGGCGTCTCGGCACGGCCGGCGCGG
This sequence comes from uncultured Pseudomonadota bacterium, assembly GCA_963798115.1. Classification (GTDB taxonomy): domain Bacteria; phylum Pseudomonadota; class Alphaproteobacteria; order Acetobacterales; family Acetobacteraceae; genus Acidocella. Next base: position 122,977 of record CAWCRT010000005.1, on the reverse strand, counting down.
CCCGCCACCTGGTGCAGCATCTGCACGGTGCGTTCGCCGGCGCGCAGATCGCCGCCGCCGAGACCGAGATCGGCATCGACCACGCCGACCAGAGTGAGATGCGGAAAATGCCAGCCTTTCGCGACCATTTGCGTGCCGATAATCAGGTCCACGGCGCGCTCGGAAATGGACTGGGCGGCGGCCGCGGCCTGTTTCGGCCCCTGGATCATGTCGCTCGCCATCACCAGCGTGCGCGCCTCGGGGAAATGCTGCGCCACCTCTTCGGCGATGCGCTCCACGCCCGGGCCGATCGGCACGAAGCTCGCTTCCACCTCGCACCCAGGGCATTTCGGCGGCATGCCGACATTATGGCCGCAATGATGGCAGATCAGCCGGGAATGGCTGCGATGCTCGACCAGCCAGGCGGTGCAATGCGGGCAGGAGAGGCGATGGCCGCATTGCCGGCACAGAGTGAGGGGGGCGTAGCCGCGGCGGTTCAGGAACAGCATGCCCTGCTCGCCGCGCGCCATGGTCTCGCGCAACGCCGACACCAGAGCAGGGGAGAGAAACTGGCCGCGCTCCGGCGGGTGCGCGCGCAGGTCGATGGCCTTGACCGTGGGCATGGAAGCGCCGCCATGGCGGGTCGGCAGATCGACCTTTTTGTAGCGGCCAGAGGCGGCGTTCTCCACGGTCTCCAGGCTCGGCGTGGCGCTCACCAGCACGCAAGGGGCGGCGGCGAGGCGGGCGCGCAGCACCGCCATGTCGCGCGCGTGGTACATCACCCCGTCTTCCTGCTTGAAGGCGCTTTCATGCTCCTCATCGACGATGATCAGCTGCAGCGCGGTGAAGGGCAGGAACAGTGCCGAGCGCGCCCCCACCACCACATTCGCCCGCTGCTCCGCCACCGCGCGCAAGGTTTCCCGCCGCAAAGCGGGGGTGAGTTCGGAATGCCAGACCGCCGGAGGCGCGCCGAAACGGCGCTCGAAGCGTTGGAAAAACTGCACGGACAGTGCGATTTCCGGCAGCAACACCAGCGCCTGGCCGCCCTGGCGAAGCACCTCCGCGACCGCTTCCAGATAGACCTCGGTCTTGCCCGAGCCGGTCACGCCGTCGAGCAGGGTCACGGCGAATTTTTGGGCCTGGACATCCGCCTGCAGCGAGGCCACCGCCGCCGCCTGGGGGGCTGAAAATGCCGGCGGGGGCAAAGCCGGGTCGGCGCCGCCGAAGGAAAATTTTTTCGCGCGCGTCGATGGGGCGGCGAGCAGGGACTCCTTCAGCGCCAGCGCCAGCACATCGCCGCGGTGGGACAGAGTGTAATTCGCCACCCAGTCGACGAACTGCATCAGCTGCGCCGGCAAAGGCGGGAAATCGAGGATTTCCGCGACCGGTTTGGTTTTGACCGACATGTCCGGCGCTTCGTGCCACACCGCGCCGATCACCATGCGCCGTCCCAGCGGCACGCGCACCAGCGTGCCCGGCGGTAGCGCCGTGGCGGCTTCATAGGTGAAGGCGGCGTCGAACGGGTAGGGCAACAGCACGCTGAGGCGGGTGGTTAGGCTTTCGGATTCCATGCTAGATGCTTGGCACGGACCATCTGAAACCGGGAAGAGCGCATGAAATTCTTCGTCGATACGGCTGAAATTTCTGAGATCCGCGAACTGGCCGAGACCGGCCTGCTGGATGGGGTGACGACGAATCCGTCGCTCATCGCCAAGTCGGGGCGAAAAATCACCGACGTGATTGCCGAGATCTGCGATGTCGTGTCCGGCCCGGTGAGCGCCGAGGTGGCGGCGACCGAGTATGAGCAGATGATGAAAGAGGCGGCAGTGCTCTCGCGCATCGCCCCGAATGTCGCCATCAAGGTGCCGCTCACCCAGGATGGCCTGCGCGCCTGCCACCGGCTGAGCCAGGACGGCGTGATGGTGAACGTGACGCTCTGCTTCTCCGCCGCGCAGGCGCTGCTCGCGGCCAAGGCCGGTGCCGCCTTCATTTCGCCTTTCGTCGGCCGGCTCGACGATATCGGCCAGAACGGCATGGATCTGATTGCCGACATTACGCAGATCTATAACAACTACCCGGCGATCAGGACCGAGGTGCTGGTGGCCTCGATCCGCAACCCGATTCATCTGATCGAGGCGGCGAAAATGGGCGCCGATGTCGCGACCATTCCCCCCGCGGTGATCCGCCAGCTTTATGCCCATCCGCTGACAGACAAGGGCCTGGCCGCCTTCCTGGCCGACTGGGCGAAGACCGGCCAGTCGATCGCCTGAGCCGTGCCGCCGCGGCGCCTCAGGCCCAGAGTCAAAAAAGTTTTTTGCGCCGCTTTTTTTCAAAAAAGCGGCCACTTTTTTCCTTTATGACCGACGCTCAGGCTCTCGCGGGCGAATTCCTAGGCTGGCTTAACGGCGAACGCCGGGCGGCGGCCAAGACGGTTGAGACTTACGGCCGCGATATTCTGGCTTTTCTTGCCTTTTGCCGCGAGCATATCGGCGCCGAGCCGGATGCGGCGGCGCTGGGCGGGTTGCGCGCGGCCGATATCCGCGCCTGGCTTGCCGCCGACGCGGCCACCGGGACAGTCAATGCGACGCGCGCCAGGAAGCTATCCGCGGTCAGGACGTTCTATCACTTCCTGCGCAAGCGGCACGGGATCGAGACGACGGCGCTGGCGCTGGTCGGGCGGCCGCGCGCCAAACGGCCTTTGCCGCGCGCGCTGAAGCCCGACGATGCGACGAAAATCGTGCAGCAGATCGGCGAAGCGACCGATACGGCGCGGACCCAGGCGCGCGATGAGGCGCTGATGAGCCTGCTCTATGGCGCCGGGCTGCGCATCAATGAGGCGCTGTCGCTCAATGTCGGCGATCTCCCGGCCGCGGACTCGGCGCTGCGTGTTACCGGTAAAGGCAACAAACAGCGAATCGTGCCGCTGCTGCCGGTGGTCCGCGCCGCCCTTGCCGCCTGGCTGCGCCTGCACCCCAGCCCCACGCCAGAGACGCCGCTGTTTCTTGGTGTGCAGGGCAAAAGGCTGAATGCCGGCGTGGTGCAGAAAACCCTGCGTGATTTCCGGCGGCTGAACGGCCTGCCGGAACACGCCACGCCGCACGCGCTGCGGCACTCCTTCGCCACTCATCTGCTCGAAGGCGGGGCGGATCTGCGCTCGATCCAGGAACTGCTCGGCCATGCCAGCCTCTCCACCACGCAGCGCTACACGGATGTCGAAACCGTGCGGCTGATGGAAGTGTGGCGGAATGCCCATCCGCGCGCGATGCGGCGGGATGGTTAAGTAAGTAAGAAGCCGCTTTTTTGGAAAAAGCGGCGCAAAAACTTTTGTGAATCTGGAACTGAGGCGACTGCGCCAGCGCGGCTGATGCTATGGTGGTGGCATGGGATCAGCGCTCACCTTTCGGGGTAAGGCATTGCGTTTCAACAAAAAGCAGCCGAATATATCCATATGATACAGGTAGGATTAATGATGATTCAGCCGGCTTTTGTGGTTTCAGGGCTTCTGGTCGGCGTGCTCGTGGGCCTCACCGGAGTTGGCGGGGGTTCGCTGATGACGCCGTTGCTGATGATCGTATTTGGGTTTCATCCCACCACGGCGGTCGGCACGGATCTGCTGTTCGCCGCCGCCACCAAGACGGTGGGAACCACGATCCATAGCGCCGGCAAGTCGGTGGACTGGCGAATCGTCGGCCGGCTGGCCTGCGGCTCGGTGCCGGCGACCATCCTTTGCCTCGCCGGCATTGCCTATTTCGGCGTGGCCAGCAAAGGCGTGACCAATGCCATCTCGCTCACGCTGGGCGCGGCCCTCCTGCTCAGCGCGGTCAGCCTGGTGTTCAAAGGTCAGATCGTGGATTTTGTCAGCCGGCGCTTCCCCAGCTTCGGTGCTGAGGCGTCCTATAAATACACGATCATCGTCGGTTTCGTGCTCGGTATCCTGGTTTCGCTCTCCTCGGTCGGGGCGGGAGCGCTGGGCACGGTGGCGCTGATCATCCTCTATCCTCGTCTGCCGGTGGTCACCATCGTCGGCTCCGATATCGCCCATGCGGTCCCGCTCACCTTGCTGGCGGGGATCGGCCATTGGTATCTCGGGACGGTAAATTTCCACCTCCTGGAATCCCTGCTTCTGGGCTCGATTCCCGGCATCATCGTCGGCAGCTACACGGCGCGCTTCGCCCCGGACGCGGTTCTCAAGGCGGTGCTGGGGATCATTCTGGCCGTGGTCGGCGGGAAGATGTTGTTCGGGTAATTTGGGCCGTGCTTGCTTCGGCGGCACGGGCATAAAGTCAAAAAAGTTTTTGCGCCGCTTTTTTCAAAAAGCGGCCACTTCCTTCCTTAAAAAACGAAAACCCCCGCCTTCCTTCCGGAAGGCGGGGGTTTTCGTTTTGAGCGGCTTACCGGTGGTGGTGATCCGACGGCAGGCTGTCCACCATTGCCTGGGCGGAGATCAGCCGGTCGGAGGCCTGGCGATAGGCATCGCGATCGTTCGGGTTCGCCGCGCTATAGGCCGCCTTGGCCTCGGCCAGAGCGGCTTGCGCCTTGGCCGGGTCGAGTTCGGACTGGCGGGTAATGGAATCCGCCAGCACCGAGCATTGCGCGTCGGTGATTTCGGCGAAGCCGCCGGAGACGAAGAACCGATCGGTGATCTGGTCCTTCTCGTAAATGTCCACCAGCCCGCCGCGCAGGCTGGTGATCATCTTGGAATGGCCGGGCAGGATGCCGAGATCGCCCTCGGTGCCCGGGATCACCACCATGTCGACGGCGCGCGCCAACAGGAGTTTTTCCGGACTGATGATTTCCAGCGCGAGAGGCATGGTGGCTCCTTAGGCCTTCGCGGCCATCGATTTCGGCCTTCTTGATGGCGTCCTCGATGGTGCCGACCATGTAGAAGGCGGCTTCCGGCAGGTGGTCGTATTCGCCGGCGACGATGCCCTTGAAGGAGCGGATGGTGTCTTCGACCTTCACGAACACGCCCGGCGAGCCGGTGAAGACTTCCGCCACATGGAAAGGCTGCGACAGGAAGCGCTCGATCTTACGTGCCCGGGCGACGACCAGCTTGTCGTCTTCCGACAGCTCATCCATGCCGAGGATGGCGATGATGTCCTGCAGCGACTTGTAGGTCTGCAGGATGCGCTGCACGTCGCGGGCCACCTTGTAATGCTCCTCGCCGACGATGCGCGGGTCGAGCGAGCGCGAGGTGGAGTCCAGCGGGTCCACGGCCGGGTAGATGCCCTTTTCGGAGATCGCGCGGTTCAGCACCGTGGTCGCATCCAGATGGGCGAAGGTGGCGGCCGGGGCCGGGTCGGTCAAATCGTCGGCCGGCACGTAGATCGCCTGCACCGAGGTGATCGAGCCCTTCTTGGTGGAGGTGATGCGTTCCTGCAGCGCGCCCATGTCGGTGGCCAGGGTCGGCTGGTAGCCCACCGCGGAGGGGATGCGGCCGAGCAGAGCGGACATTTCGGCGCCGGCCTGGGTGAAGCGGAAAATATTGTCCACGAAGAACAGCACGTCCTGGCCTTCCTGGTCGCGGAAATATTCGGCCATCGTCACGCCGGAAAGGGCGACGCGGGCGCGCGCACCCGGCGGCTCGTTCATCTGGCCGTAGACCAGCGCCACCTTGGAGCCTTCGGTGTCGTTCTCGCCCAGCTTGATGACGCCGGCATCGATCATTTCGTGATAGAGGTCGTTGCCTTCGCGGGTACGCTCACCAACGCCGGCGAACACCGACACGCCGCCATGACCCTTGGCGATGTTGTTGATCAGCTCCTGGATGAGCACGGTCTTGCCCACGCCGGCGCCGCCGAACAGGCCGATCTTGCCGCCCTTGAGGTAGGGGGCCAGCAGGTCGACGACCTTGATGCCGGTGACGAGGATTTCCGCGGAAGCGGACTGCTCGTCGAAGGCCGGAGCGTCGCGGTGGATCGGCATGTGGGTGATGGCCGGAACCGGGCCGCGCTCGTCGATTGGCTCGCCGACCACGTTCATGATGCGCCCCAGCGTGCCGGGGCCGACCGGCACGGAGATCGCCGCACCGGTGTCGGCCACTTCGGAGCCGCGCACCAGGCCATCAGTGCTGTCCATGGCGATGCAGCGCACCGTGCGCTCGCCGATTTCCTGCGCGACTTCCAGCACCAGGGTGCGCTCGCCGATCTGCGTGGTCAGCGCGTTCTGAATGAAAGGAAGCTCACCCTCGAACTGCACGTCGATGACGGCACCGAGGATCTGGGTCACGCGACCAGTGATGTTGCTTGCCATGTGTCTCTACTACCTTAAACGGCTTCAGCGCCGGAGATGATCTCGATAAGTTCTTTGGTGATGTTCGCCTGCCGGGCGCGGTTGTAGCTCAGTGAGAGCTTCTTGATCATTTCACCGGCATTGCGGGTGGCGTTGTCCATCGCCGTCATCTGGCTGGCGTAGAAGCCGGCATTATTTTCCAACAAAGCGGCATAGATCTGCACCGCGAGGTTGCGCGGCAGCAGCCGGTCCAGCAGCGTGCCGTCATCGGGCTCGACCTCATAGCCTTGCGGGTCGTCCAGATTGTCGTTCGCGGAGGCCGGTGCGGCGGGGATCAGCGGCGCCGTGGTCGTGGTCTGGCTCATCACCGAGTTGAAGCGGTTATAAACCAGGGTGCAGACGTCGAACTGACCGTCGCGGAACAGGGCCGCGAGCTCCTGGGCGATGGCCTCGGCCTCGGTGAATTCCAGGGTCTTTTTGCCGAGGAAATTCTTCGAGCCGACGATCCGGTCGCGCAGGTCACGGCGCAGGGCGTCATGGCCCTTGCGGCCGAGGGCGAAGATTTTCACCGTCTTGCCCTGGCTCTCCAGCTCGCGCACTTGGTTGCGCACGGAGCGGATGATGTTGCCGTTGAACGCGCCGGCGAGGCCGCGATCAGCGGTGACGGCCAGCAGCAGATGCGTCTGCTGGCGGCCGGTGCCGACCAGCAGCGCCGGAGCGCTGGGGTTCTTCGCCTCGGCGGCGGCGAGGGCCGCCATCATCTCGCCCATGCGCCGTGCGTACGGGCGCGAGGCCTCCGCCTGCGCTTGCGCGCGGCGGAGTTTGGCGGCGGCCACCATTTTCATCGCACTCGTGATCTTCTGCGTCGATTTGACGCTATTGATCCGGTTGCGGAGGGTTTTCAGTGACGGCATGCGTCAGCCGAACGTGCGCAGCAGGTTTTCGATGAAGGCGATCAGGCTCTTCTCGGTCTCCGGCTTGATCTGCTGGTCATTGCGGATGGCCGCGACGATGCCGGGCTCACGCGCCTTGAGTTCGGAGAGCAGGTGCGCCTCGAACTTGCCGACCTGGTCGACCGGCAGGTTGTCGAGATAGCCGCGCGTGCCGGCGAACACCGAGATCACCTGATCCTCGACGGCGAGCGGCTGATATTGCGGCTGCTTCAGCAGCTCGGTCAGACGCGCGCCACGGGCCAGCAGTTTCTGCGTCGCCGGGTCGAGGTCGGAGGAGAACTGCGCGAAGGCCGCCATTTCGCGGTACTGCGCCAGCTCCAGCTTGATCTTGCCGGCCACCTGCTTCATCGCCTTGATCTGCGCGGCGGAACCGACGCGCGACACTGAGAGGCCGACATTCACGGCCGGGCGGATGCCCTTGAAGAACAGCTCAGTCTCCAAGAAGATCTGACCGTCGGTGATCGAGATCACGTTGGTCGGAATATAGGCGGAGACGTCGCCAGCCTGGGTCTCGATGACGGGCAGGGCGGTCAGCGAGCCGGCGCCCATGTCGTCGGACATTTTCGCGGCGCGCTCGAGCAGGCGCGAGTGCAGGTAGAACACGTCGCCCGGATAGGCTTCGCGTCCCGGCGGACGGCGCAGCAGCAGCGACATCTGGCGGTAAGCGACGGCCTGCTTGGAGAGGTCGTCATAAGCGATCAGCGCGTGCATCGCGTTGTCGCGGAAATACTCGCCCATGGCGCAGCCGGTATAGGGCGCCAGGTACTGCATCGGGGCCGGGTCGGAGGCGGTGGCGGCGACGACGATGGAGTATTCCATCACGCCCTGCTCTTCGAGCGTGCGCACCAGCTGCGCCACGGTCGAGCGCTTCTGGCCGACCGCGACATAGATGCAATAGAGCTTCTTGCTCTCATCGCCCTCGGCGTTGATCGCCTTCTGGTTGATGATGGTGTCGATGATCACGGCGGTCTTGCCGGTCTGGCGGTCGCCGATGATCAGCTCGCGCTGGCCGCGTCCGATGGGAACCAGCACGTCGATCGACTTGATGCCGGTCTGCATCGGCTCGTGCACCGATTTGCGGGGGATGATGCCCGGCGCCTTGGTCTCGACCAGGCGGCGTTCGGTGGCAACGATCGGGCCCTTGCCGTCGAGCGGGTTACCGAGCGCGTCGACGACGCGGCCGAGCAGGCCCTTGCCGACGGGCACATCGACGATCTTGCCGGTACGGGTGACCGTGTCGCCTTCGCGGATCTGCCGGTCATCGCCGAAAATAACGACGCCGACATTGTCACGCTCGAGATTCAGAGCCATGCCCTTGAGGCCGGCGCCGGGGAAATCCACGAGCTCGCCGGCCATGACATTGGTCAGGCCGAACACGCGGGCAATGCCGTCACCGACGGAGAGTACCTGGCCGGTCTCGGCCACGTTGGATTCGGTGTCGAAATTCGCGATCTGGCTCTTCAGAATTTCGGAGATTTCGGCTGGGCGGATCTCCATGTCAGGCAGCTCCCTTTAGAGAATAATTGAGCCGGTTAAGGCGAGATTTGAGGCTGGTGTCGAAGAGCTTGGCGCCGATTTTCAGCACCAGCCCGCCGAGCAGGCTCGGATCGGTATGTTCGCGCAGATGCACATTGCCGAAGCCGGCCTCGGTGAGGCGGGCGCGCAGCTGGTTGCGCTGCGTGTCGGTCAAGGCGTGGGCGGAGGTGACGTCGGCGATGATCTCGCCGCGCTTGGTCGCCACATAAGCGGCGAATCCGGCGATCAGCTGCAGCAGGTCGCGCAGCCGGCGATTCGTGATCACGACACCGACGAAATTACGAATGATGGGCAGAAAACCCTGGGCGGTGAGCGCCTGGGCCAGGGCCGGACCAGCCTTCGCCCCATCGGTCAGCGGGTTTTCAATGAGGCGGCGCAGGTCCGCGGATTCCTGGATCAGGCGGCCAAGCGCGGCCATCTGATCGACGACGTCATTCAGGACCTTCTGCTCGAAGGCGAGCGCATAAAGCGCGGCCGCGTAGCGGCCCGAAAATCCTGTTTCACCAGTGCCCGTGTGATCGACCAATGTTCTGCTGCTCGTTTGCTGTTTTGCTGTGAGTCAGGCCCGTGGGGCCAATATCGGCCGGGCAGTAACATAGCGTTGCCGGGCCAGCAAGGCCGAAACCTTGGGCTGAACGGCATTCTCGGACTGGATCGCGTCAATTGCGCGCGAAATTGTTTCTTTCCGACTTAGCGCATGAGCGTTCCAGGTCAATTGTGACGTTTATTTTGTATACAAAATAAACATTGCGCATTTGCCGCATGCGCCGTCAACAGAACGAACCAAAGTAACCAAAAGTTTTTGCGCCGCTTTTTTCAAAAAGCGGCTCTTACTTTGAGCAAGGCAGAAATGTCGCGTCGGGCCTTGCCTTTGCGTCGGCACAGGCTGAAAAAACGTCAGAATCAGTACGGAAATATCCATGGCCCCCGATCGACAATTCGCCCCGCCAGAGGGCGCCGGTCGCGTTTATTCCCATGCCGAGCGCATGCGCGTGGTGTTCGGCATTCTCGCCGCCATGATGCTCGCAGCACTCGATCAGACGGTGGTGCTCCCGGCGATCCCGCAAATGGCGGTGAGCCTGCATGGCGCGGGGCAGCTTTCCTGGGTCGTCTCCGCCTACTTGCTGACAGCCACGGCGACCACGCCGATTTACGGCAAACTGTCCGACCAGCTGGGGCGCCGCGCTGTGATGTTGCCGGCTCTGGTGTTTTTTTGCGTCGCCTCGGTGGTGTGCGCGCTGTCCAATTCGGTGGCGATGCTGATTGTCGCGCGGGCCTTGCAGGGGATCGGCGGCGGCGCGCTGCTGGCGGTGTCGCAGGCGGCGATCGCCGATGTGATCCCGCCGCGCGAACGCGGCAAATATCAGGCCTGGTTCACCGCGGTATGGACGATCTCTTCCGTCGCCGGGCCGATCGCCGGGGGCTTCGTCGCACAGCATCTCAGCTGGCGCTGGATTTTCTGGTTCAATGTGCCGCTGGCGGTGCTCTCGCTGGCGATGGCCGCGCGCGGGCTGGCGGGGTTGAAGCCGCTCGGGCGGCGCGGCCGGATCGATTATTTCGGCGCGCTGCTGATGATGTCGGCAGTGGCGGCGGCCTTGTTCGGCCTGAGCGCGGGCGGTGTGGACCTGCCGTGGGGCTCGGCTGAGGAGCTCGGCATCTTCGTGCTGTCCGGCGTCATTTTTGCCGGGCTGGCGCTGCAGCAGCGGCGCACGGCGGAGCCGCTCTTTCCGGCCTCGCTGCTGGCCCGGCCGGCCTTTCGGGGGCTTCTGGCCATCTCCTTTGCCAATGCGGCTTCGATGTTCGGTGCCATCTTCCTGCTGCCGCTGATGTTTCAATGGCTCTACCATCAGGGGCCCGGCGCTTCCGGGCTCGCACTGGTGCCATTTTTGTTCGGGACCACGGCGGGCGCCTATGCGGCCGGGCAGGTGATCAGGCGCACCGGCCGCAGCCGCATGGTCCTGGTGGCCGGCATTGTACCCTCGGCGGTGGCGTTCCTGCTGCTTTCGGTAGCGCCGGGGGGCGGCACCTTATTCTACCCGGTCAGCATCTCCGCGGTGTTTGGCCTTGGCATAGGCTGCGTCATGCCGACCTCGCTGGTGTTGGCGCAGAGCCAGGCCGCCGGGCGGGATATGGGTGTCGCGACGGGATTGCTCATGTTGCTGCGCGCGATGGGCGGGGCGTTCGGCGCGACCTTGACCGGAGCCCTGCTGGCGTTGGCGCATCCGGACCTGGCGCAAGGCTTCCGCTACGGTTTTTGCGCCTGCGCCTTGCTGCAGCTGGCGGCGGCCGTGGTTTCCTGGCGGATGGAAGAGGTGCCCATCCGCGGCGCGTTTGAAAACGCACCGGCGGGGAAGGCTTAAGGAAGGGAAGGGCTTCTTTTTTGAAAAAAAGAAGCAAAAAACTTCTTTAAATTGGGCCGTGCTGGTTTCACCGCCACCGGCCCAAAGTCAAAGAAATTTTTGCGCCGCTTTTTTTAAAAAGCGGCTACTTGCTTACTCTTTTTTCCTTACTCGTTCGCCGGATAAGTGGCCATCAGGCGCTTCTGGTGCTGCCAGAGCGCCAGGAGCTGGAAGGAGCCGAGCGGGCGCAGGCCGCGTTTGCGGATTTCCGCGCCGATGCGGAAGGATTCGCCGTAATGGAAGAATTGCGTGGCATAGGCCTCGGCGATGGTCATTTGCGGGTCCCAGATATGGGTCGCTTCGGAGCCGCTGCCGTTCAATTCGATGATCTTGAAATTCCGCCCGGCCCGGAGATCCTCGAGCGATTCATAACGCAGGTCGATGCGGGAGAAATGCACGTCCGACATATCCTGGACGATTTCGTCGATGCGCGCGGTTAGCGCCGGGGTGACGATGTCCCGCCCGTCCTTGAAGGTCGAGCCGCGGCAATGGTTGCCGACGAAGACCAGCCGCACCGTTTCGCCGGGGCCTGGCACGCTGTCGGCCTTGGCGCCGATTTTCGGCAGGATCAGGTTGGAGACGGCGTTCAGCCGCGCATCGGCGGCGACCAGCTGGCGGACGGTGGAGGTGCCGTCGCCGATCACTGTCGGGGGGAATTTCAGGGTCACAGAGGTGATGCGGCCGGTGGTCTCGCCGGGATGGCGGATGTAGAAAATCCCGGCTTCGCCTTCATAAGGCACATAGTCCTGCAATTGCAGGGCGGTGGCGCGGGGGAAGGCGACGAGATAGGCCGCAAGCTCGGCGTCATTGCGGACGATGCGTACGCCGACGCCGTTGCAGCTCATATCCGGCTTGGCCACCACCGGGTAATTCAGCCCCGCTTCCGCCATGGCGGTGCGGGCCAGTGCCAGGTCGTTGCCGTCATTATGGCCGGAGGTGGTGACGGCGGCGAAATTGGCGATCCAATTACGGGCCTTGGGACCTGCCAGGCCGAGGATGCCATTCTTGGATTCGCCGCAAAGGCCGCCGGCATCGATGCGGGGATTGGCCAGCGTCGGCAGCGTGATGCTGCCATAGCGGATGGATTTCATGATCCAGAAGGCGACGACGGGGGCGTAGAACAGCCAGCCGGGCCAGAATTCAAAAAAGGAGACAGGGCGTTTTGTTTTAGAGATTTCGGACTGGCCGAAGAAGGACCGAAGATTTGCGCGGAGCGTAGTCTCGCTCATGAACTCGTCCTTTTAACGTATATGCGCGTGGCAAGCCGCCCCACCAGCACTAAGACTATAAGGAATATAGCAAGACCTGCCCAGCGCCAAACGCCAAGATAGTGCATCATCAGGGTGCCCAACCGCAGGCTGATATAAAACAAGCCGGACGTCCAGAGCAACGTGGCGCAAATGGCGGCCAGAGCGAACCGGCCGAGCGGTGCGTGCAGAAAGCCGAGCGTGGTGTAGGTCGGCAGGCGCAGCCCTGGCACGAAGCGGCTGACCAGGACCAGGGGGACGACGCGCTGGCTGACCCAATCCCGGCCGATATCGCGCCGTCGTTTGGGGACCAGCCGGGCCGCCCAGGGGTGGGAGGCGGACAGGCCGCCAAGCCCGTAAAGGCCGAGATCGCCTAGCACGATGCCCGCGTAAAGCGAACACAGCGCCAGCGGCAGGGATAATGCCCCGGTCGCCACCTGCATCGCAGCCAGAAGCGTTGCCGCGTCTTCCAGGATGAATGTGCCGATCACGATTGTCGTCGCCTGCAACGGCTCGTTGCCGGAGGCTGCGGCGAGCAGCTCCGTGAATTCGGATGTGATCATGGCGCATCACATAGGCAAAACCGCGCCGCACCTCAAATCGGGAGGCCGTGTCCCGGCGCAGCGGCGGCGGCTTGACATGCGCTGCCGATTCGCAGGGCAGGCGTTAAGGAAAGAAAGAGGCCGCTTTTTGGAAAAAGCGGCGCAAAAATTTTTTCGAGCTTTAGCGCGTGGCGTCGAAACGGCGCGGGCTAAACGGCAGCCGCCTTACGACCTGTTGCCCTCGTAGGCCGGCAAGGAGGCCAGGTGATCGGCGAAGGGGGCGATGACCAGGCAAGAGGAGCGGTGCATGGCCAGGTCGCTGCAGGTCTGGTGCGCGGCGGTGCGGGTCAGGCCGGCGAGCTGCGCTGTCCAGAGCGTATGGCCGTGATGCTGGAGCCGGGCGATGCGGGCGACGCCGACGCCATACCGCCTTTGCACGTTGATTGCCTCGATGCGCGCGCTGGCCAGCAGCGTGTAGACGCCGAGCTGGGCGGTCCAGCCGCCTGCGGTGCCGGCATGGACATCATGCCCGGTGTCAGGCCGCCATGACGAGGCCATCCGGACTGGCGCGGGCTGGGCAGGCGCTGCAGGGTGGGGGGCGGCGCTGGGAGCGGCGTCGGCATAAGAGACGTCCGGCGCGGTATCGCGGCCGTCGAAGCCCGCATTGAGCAGGCCCGCCATCTGCGTATAGCTGTAGCCCCAGCTCGGCTCATGCAGGGTGACGCCGATCAGGATCCGTCCGTCATGGTCGGCCGTGGTGACGAGATTATGCCGGGCCAGATCGGTATAGCCGGTCTTCATCCCGGTGGTGCCGGGATAAAGCTTGAGCATGCCGTTATTGCTGTAGATCGTGCGGCCTTCGAAATTGAAGTTTTCGACCTCGAAGAAATGCTGATATTCGGGGTAATTCTCGACGATGTCGCGCGCCAGGATCGCGAGGTCGCGGGCGGTGGTGACCTGGCTCGGGTCGGGCAGGCCCGAGGGATTGGCGAAATGGGTCTGGGCCATGCCGAGCGCGTGGGCGCGCAGGGTCATCATTTCCGCAACGCGCTCGATCGAGCCGCCGCCCAGATACTGGCCGAGCGCGGTGGCGGCGTCGTTGGCGGACATCGTGGTCATCGCCAGGATTGCGTTTTGCACCGTGATGGTGCTGCCGGGGCGCAGGCCGAGCTTGACCGGCTCGACCGAGGCGGCTGCCTCGGACACGGGCAGCTCCGTGTCCAGGTTCAGCTTGCCGTCGCGCAGCGCCTGGAAGGCGAGGTCGAGGGTCATCAGCTTGGTCAGGCTGGCGGGGTAGCGGGGGATATCCGCCCCGTTTTCGGAGAGCACGTGGCCGCTTGCCGCATCCATCACCAGCGAGCTGGGGCCGGGATAGGTCGGGCCGAAACCGACTGAAGGGGGGAGTGCTGTTGGCACCGGCCGGCGCCAGACATGATAGGCGACATCATGGCGGAGATGATGGCGGATGGCGTGGTGGTAGTGACGAGTGGCGGCGGTGGCGGGTTGAGTGACCATCCAACTGGCCGTGCAGAGACCGAGCAACACCGTAAGCTTCTCGCCAAGCCTCTTCAACCTTGCCCCCATCAACGTCATCCCGCGAAACTGATCCGATCTAAACGGTCGGGCTAGCTGATGTCCAGCCAAAAAATAATGTGCCGTTCAGCGGAAAGAACAGAAATGTTAAGGGTTTAAGCGCAGGGATTGACCCGTTGGGACGGAAGCGGCGGAGTCGGGTTGCAGACACGTCATGAAATGCCCAGGTTTTTACTCTTGCACACGTAAAGTTGAATATTTCGAATTCAAGAACTTTTGTGCGATGCACAAAAAAACGTATTGACCTCGAAACGCATTTTCGCTATAGCCGCTTTGCTGCACTGCGGCAAAACGCCGTGATTGCTCGCCTGTTTGGGGCTGTGCAGACCTTTTATGACCTTAAATGGAGAATAATAAGCGTATGAGCAGCACGAAATCGAAGGCCGGCGCCGAGGTCACGACCACCATCGAACAGTCCGTCGACGCGGCGGGCAAAGGGTTCGACAAGACCCTGGTGGCGGTGAAGGACGGTATGGAAAGGGCCGCCAAAGGGCTCGAGACCTCGCAGGTGAAGATCAAGGAACAGGTGGAGAAAGCGATGAAGACCGCTGAGGAAGTGCTGGTGTTCAGCCAGGGCAATATGGAAGCGCTGATGAAGGCGGGCCAGATCTATGCGACCGGCTTTCAGGATATTTCCAAACATTTCGCGGCTTCCAGCCGCAATTCCCTGGAAGAGATCGGTCGCCTTCACGAAGGCGCTGATGGGCGTGAAATCAGTCAAGGAAGTGGTTGACCTGCAGACCGGCTTCACCAAAACCTCGATCGAAAAGGCGGTTTCGGAGACCAACCGGCTGGCGGATGCCAGCGTGAAGCTCACCGAGCAGGTGATCGCGCCGCTCACCGCGCGCTTCACCCTGGCCGTCGAGACCTTCGGCAAAGTGCGCTGAATCGCGCCGCGGGGCTGGCGCCCGGTGCGCCCGGCCCCGCTTTTTTTGGCAGCGACAGCGGCAAGGCTGGCTCCCGACGGGGCCGGCCTTTTTTCTTTATGAACGGGTGATGTCGCCAGTTTCATGTTCCCGCGGTGATGTTTTTCGGCCCAAGCGGTAAAACGCTCTTTCACATTCGCTGAACCTTTCGATATGCTCGCCTTGAAAGAGGCGGGTTGGCCCCCGGGGGCCGGAAGACCGATCCGCCCGGACGGGGCCTGACGCTGGCCCCTAGCGCTTCAGGATGCGGATGATGAGTGAGAACGACAAACAAAGGGGAACCGAAGGGCCGAATACCGGCGTGGTGGTCAAACCCCGGCCGAAGACTCGCAAGCCGACCATGTACAAGGTTCTGATGCTGAACGACGACTACACGCCGATGGAGTTCGTCGTCCATGTGCTCGAACGCTTCTTCCAGAAATCCCGCGATCAGGCGACGCAGATCATGCTGCACGTGCACCGCCGCGGCGTCGGGGTGTGCGGGGTCTACACTTATGAGGTCGCGGAAACCAAAGTGACACAGGTCATGGACCTGGCGCGGCAAAACCAGCACCCTCTGCAATGCACTATTGAGAAAGAGTGACGCTGAAATGCCGTAAAGCGTCCCTATCTTGCTTTAATGGGGGCTGGCGCCGTCCGGTCAGTTCCTGAATGATACTGAAGACGCCGGCCGGGCAGGCGGTTTCATCGCCCGGATACAAGAGCGCCGTTTATCGGCGTGAAGGAACGGTTGAAAGCTATGCTCTCTCGCAATCTTGAACAAACTCTGCACCGTGCTCTTTCATTGGCTGCCGACCGCAAGCATGAATATGCCACGCTCGAGCACCTGCTCCTCGGTCTGATCGATGACGCCGATGCCGTCACGGTGCTGCGTGCCTGCGGCGTCGACATTGAGAAAATCAAGAAGGACCTCACGGAGTTCCTCGACAAGGACCTCGCCGGGCTGGCCACGGACCGTGCCGGCGACCCGAAGCCGACCGCCGGCTTCCAACGTGTGGTGCAGCGCGCCGCGATCCATGTGCAGTCTTCCGGCCGTGACGAGGTGACCGGGGCGAATGTGCTGGTGGCCCTGTTCAGCGAGCGCGAGAGCCATGCCGTCTATTTCCTGCAATTGCAGGACATGACCCGGCTGGACGCGGTGAATTTCATTTCCCACGGCATTGCCAAGTCGCCGGGCAAGTCGGCGCCGCGCACGCCCACCGGGGCGGCCGAGCCGGGCGAGCCGGACCGTGAGGAGAAGAGCGCGCCGAAACGTGGCCAGGACGCGCTCACCACCTATTGCGTCAACCTCAACAAGAAGGCGGCGGCCGGCAAGATCGACCCGCTGATCGGCCGCGAGCAGGAGATCGAGCGGACCATCCAGATCCTGTGCCGCCGCACCAAGAACAACCCGCTTTATGTCGGCGATCCGGGCGTGGGCAAGACCGCCATCGCGGAAGGGCTGGCCAAGCGCATCGTCGATGGCGAAGTGCCCGAAGTGCTGCTGAACGCGACGATCTTCGCGCTCGATATGGGCGCGCTGCTGGCCGGCACGCGCTATCGCGGCGATTTCGAGGAGCGGCTGAAGGCGGTGGTGAACGAGATGGAGAATTCGCCCGGCGCGATTCTGTTCATCGACGAAATCCACACCGTGATCGGCGCGGGCGCAACCTCCGGCGGGGCGATGGATGCGTCCAACCTGCTCAAGCCGGCTTTGGCCCAGGGCACGCTGCGTTGCGTCGGCTCGACCACCTATAAGGAGTTCCGCAACTATTTCGAGAAGGACCGGGCGCTGGTCCGGCGCTTCCAGAAGATCGACGTCAATGAGCCGTCGGTCGAGGATGCGGTGAAGATCCTGCGCGGCCTGAAGGTCGCGTATGAGAAGCATCATAAGGTCCGCTATACCGACGACGCGATCCGTGGCGCGGTGGAGCTGGCGGCGAAATATATCAATGACCGCAAGCTGCCGGACAAGGCGATCGACGTGATCGACGAGGCCGGGGCGGCGCGCATGCTGCAGCCGGAATCCAAGCGCCGTAAGACGGTGACGCTCAAGGATGTCGAGGACATGGTGTCCAAGATCGCGCGGATTCCGCCCAAATCGGTCTCCGCCGACGATAAGGAGGTGCTGCGGACCCTGGAGCGCGACCTCAAATCCATGGTGTTCGGGCAGAATGCCGCGATCGAGGCGCTTTCGGCCGCCATCAAGCTGTCGCGGGCGGGCCTGCGCGACGCCGAGAAGCCGATCGGCAATTACCTGTTCTCCGGCCCGACCGGCGTGGGCAAGACCGAGGTGGCGCGGCAGCTGGCGGCGACGCTTGGGCATCGAGCTCACCCGTTTCGACATGTCGGAATATATGGAGCGGCATTCCGTCTCCCGCCTGATCGGCGCGCCGCCGGGCTATGTCGGCTTCGACCAGGGCGGGCTGCTGACCGATGCGATCGACCAGCATCCGCACTGCGTGCTGCTGCTCGACGAAATCGAGAAGGCGCATCCGGATCTGTTCAATATCCTGCTGCAGATCATGGATCACGGGAAGCTGACCGATCATAACGGCAAGAAGATCGATTTCCGCAATGTGATCCTGATCATGACCACCAATGCGGGGGCTGCGGATATGGCGAAAGCGGGCATCGGCTTCGGCCGGCAGGTGCGCCAGGGCGAGGATGAGGATGCGATCAAGCGCCTCTTCACCCCGGAATTCCGCAACCGGCTGGATGCGGTGATTCCCTTCGCCGGTCTGACGCAGGAAATCGTCGGCCGCGTGGTGGAGAAGTTCGTCATGCAGCTGGAAGCGCAGCTGGCGGACCGCAACGTGACCATCGAGCTCTCCTCGGCCGCCAAGGAATTCCTGGCCGAGCGCGGTTACGACCCGCTCTATGGCGCGCGGCCGCTGGCGCGTGTCATCCAGGAGCTGATCAAGAAGCCGCTGGCCGAAGAGCTGCTGTTCGGCAAGCTGGTGAAGGGCGGTTCGGTGAAGGTCACGCTGAAGGATGGCGTGCTTGCCTTCGAGGTGACCGAGGCGCAGCTGCCGGCTCTGCCGCGCCCTGAATTGGAAGGTGATGACGGCTCCGGCGAACGTCTGCCGGAAGAAGTCCAGTAAGCTTTTGATACGCCGCCCGCTTGCCGGGCGGCGTAATGGCTTGGAGGGCCTGTGGCACGCGCCGTGTTGCAGGCCTGATTTTTGAGCCCATGCCGTTGCCAGCGCCACTGGCCCAAAGGCATAAAAGTTTTTGCGCCGCTTTTTCCAAAAAGCGGCCGCTTACTTACTTGATTGATAATGAACAAATAACGACCGGGGAGAAGCAGGCGCAAAATGTTTCGGCAACCTTTCATGATGGCGGTCCTGCTCACCGGGATCGGGACGCTGCCCTTTTTGTTCCTGGCGGTGGTTCTGCTGCTTCATCCGCTGGAGGCGCCGGTCGCGGTTCAACTGCTGATCAGCTATGGCGCGGTGGTGCTTTCCTTTGTCGGCGCGGTGCATTGGGGGTTCGCGCTGCGCGACACGGCGCATCCTGTGGGTGGCGAAAGATTGCCGCCGGCGGTGCTGGGGGCCGAGCGGCAATTGCTGACATTCGGCGTGGTGCCGGCGCTCATCGGCTGGGTCGCGCTCGTGGTGGCGCTGCATTTCAATGCCCCGGCACTGGCGCTGTTTCTGCTCCTGGTCGGGTTCTTCCTCACCATCGTGGTGGAGACGATCGGCCGTGGCCGCAATGTCGTGGCGGGGAATTATCTGGCCTTGCGCTGGGGCGCCTCGATCGTCGTGCTGGTCGTGCTGCTGGTGGTGCTGTTCTCGATCCTGTCAGGGATGCGTGTCGGCTGAAGGTTTGACCTTCTGACTGTGGTAAGGTTTATGTTTGGGGCATGTCCTGTGCCGCCATTGCGGTTGTGGAGCAAACGATGAACCTGGTCACCATCAAGGAGGCCGCTTCGGCCAGCGGCGTCTCGGCCAAGATGATCCGCCACTATGAGAGCATCGGGCTGATTACCGCCCCCGTGCGGGGGAGAATCGTTACCGGCATTACAACGCGAACGAGGTGCAGGCGCTGGGTTTCATCCGCCGCGCCCGCGATCTGGGCTTTTCCATCGACGATATCCGCCAGCTTCTGGCGCTCTGGCGTGATCGCGGACGGCCTTCGGCCGAGGTGAAGGCGATCGCGCTGCGGCATGTTGCCGAGCTGGATGAGAAGGCGGCCGCGCTGGCGGAAATGAGCCGGACGCTGAAACATTTGGCCGCGACCTGCCATGGCAATGACCGGCCGGATTGCCCGATCCTGGATGCGCTCGAGCCGGTGGCTTGCGGTAAGTAAGGAAGGGAGCAAGCGCTACTTTTTGTGAACAAAAAGCAGCAAAAAAACTTTGCTAATTTGGGTCCGTGCCGTTTCAAGGCCTCGGGGCCGAAGTCAAAAAAGTTTTTGCGCCGCTTTTTTCAAAAAGCGGCCACTTTCTTTTCTTCCCGAAGCCCCCAGCCCCGTGATTTCTTGACTTTCCGAACCATTTTGCGTTACGGGGGCGGCATTGAGGAGCGCGCTTGGCGCGATGCGCGCAGGGGCGCGCGCCTTAACACAAGACGAACGGATCCAGATTTTTGTCAGATATCCCTGAGAGCGACGCGGAACAGAACGTTGTTCCGCCGGCGACCACGCCAGACAGCGACACCCACCAGGTCACAGCCCAGGCAGAGGCCGCACCGGATGATGCGGTTGCTGGCGTGAGCCCGGTGCTGGCCGCTGAAGGGGAGGCCAGTGTGGAGGCCGAGTTCGACGCGGAAGAGCCGGTCGGGGAAGATGGTTTCGGGCCGCTCGGCCTGTCTGAGCCGATTCTGCGCGCGCTGCACGACAAGGGCTATTTGCGGCCGACGCCGATCCAGGCGCAGGCGATCCCCGCGGTGCTGTCGGGCCGCGACGTGCTCGGCACGGCGCAGACCGGTACCGGCAAGACCGCCAGCTTCACTTTGCCGATGCTGGACATTCTCTCCGGCTCCCGCGCCCGTGCCCGCATGCCGCGCTCGCTGATCCTCGAGCCGACGCGCGAACTGGCCCTGCAGGTCGCGGAAAATTTCGTGCAATATGGCAAATATCTGCGCCTCAACCACGCGCTGCTGATCGGCGGCGAGAGCATGAGCGACCAGAAGGACGCGCTGACCAAAGGCGTGGACGTGCTGATCGCCACGCCGGGCCGGTTGATCGACCTGTTCGAGCGCGGCGGGCTGCTGCTCACCGATGTGCGCGTGCTGGTGATCGACGAGGCCGACCGCATGCTGGATATGGGGTTCATCCCCGATATCGAGCGCATCGTGTCGCTGCTGCCGCGCACCCGCCAGACTTTGTTCTTCTCCGCCACCATGGCGCCGGAAATCCGCCGCCTGGCCGATGCGTTCCTGAACAACCCG
The DNA here is from genome assembly GCA_963798115.1 of uncultured Pseudomonadota bacterium. Lineage (GTDB taxonomy): Bacteria > Pseudomonadota > Alphaproteobacteria > Acetobacterales > Acetobacteraceae > Acidocella. The sequence goes on along the minus strand of CAWCRT010000005.1, from coordinate 102,199 downwards.
AAAGAAATCACCGTCAGCAAGCCGGCCACGGTGGCCACCACCATCACCTCCGGGCTGGTGCTGGTGAACGAGCATGACAAGCGCGAGGCGCTGCGCCGGCTGATCCGTTCCGAGGATGTGCAGAACGCGCTGATCTTCTGCAACCGCAAGCGCGATGTCGACATTCTACTGAAATCGCTGCTCAAGCATGGCTTTTCCGCCGGCGCGCTGCATGGCGATCTGCCGCAATCGGTGCGCTTCGCCACGCTGGAGAAGTTCAAGGCCGGTGAGCTGCGCCTGCTGGTCTGCTCTGATGTCGCGGCGCGCGGCATCGACATTGGCGGGTTGAGCCATGTGTTCAATTTCGACGTGCCGCATCATGCCGAGGATTATGTGCACCGTATCGGCCGCACCGGCCGTGCCGGCAAGGAAGGCCGTGCCTATACCATTGCCACGCCGGATGACCGGCTGGCGGTGGAGGCGGTGGAGAAGCTGATTGCCGCGCCGATTCCGCGCGTGGAAATTCCCGGCCTCGATGTCGTCGAATGGGCCGAGGGCGATGCGCGCCGTGGCGGCCGCTTCCGTGGCCGTGGCAAGCCGGTGAAACCCAGCCGTGGGGACAAGCCGCAGGAGCGTAGTGACAAGCCTCAGGACCGCGGTGACAAGCCGCAGGAAGAGGTGCGTGACCGTGGGCCGAAGGCAGGGCGCGACCAGCGCCGGGATGAGCCGCAGCGCGATCGTGAAGAGCCGCGCCGCCGGGACCGTGACCGTGACCGGGGTGATCGCAACGAACGCAGCGATCGCAACGATCGCTACGACCGTGGCGACCGCAATGACGGCCCGCAGGTGCGCGGCTTCGGCAGCGAGGTTCCGGCCTTCATGCTGATCCGTCGCCGCGGGCCGCTGAAAGCGATCCTTGACGAGCCGGTCGTGGACGAGGACGTGACCTTCGACCCGGATGACGGCACGGACATGGCGGCTTGAACGAAGCTGCTCCCGCCGCGGGGCGTCGCCTGAAAGGAGGGTTTTCCTCCTTTGCCTGGGATGACGCGCTGCGGTTCGAGGAGCAGTTAAGCGAGGATGAGCGTGCGATCCGCGACGCGGCGCACCATTACGCCCAGGAAAAATTGCAGCCACGCGTGCTGCAGGCTTTCCGCCACGAACATTTCGACCGGGCCATTCTCTCCGAAATGGGAGAGATGGGTTTTCTCGGCGCCACACTCGATTCCCATGGCTGCGCCGACGTCTCCTATGTCGCTTACGGGCTGATCGCCCGCGAGGTGGAGCGGGTGGATAGCGGCTATCGCAGCGCCTTTTCCGTGCAATCCTCGCTGGTGATGTACCCGATCTGGGCGTTCGGCGCGGAGGCGCAGAAGGATAAATATCTGCCGAAATTGCGCACCGGCGAATGGGTCGGCTGTTTCGGTCTGACCGAGCCGGATGCGGGGTCGGACCCAGCTGCGATGCGCACGCGGGCACGCAAAGTCGATGGCGGGTTTGTGCTGAACGGCGCCAAGACCTGGATCTCCAACGCGCCGATCGCCGATCTGCTGCTGGTCTGGGCCAAGGACGATGAAGGCGAGATACGCGGCTTTCTGGTCGAGCGCGGTGCCGCCGGGCTGGAGACGCCGAAAATCGAGGGAAAATTCTCGCTGCGCGCCTCGGTCACCGGCATGATCATGATGCAGGATCTGTTCGTGCCGGACGATGCCATGCTGCCCGGGGTGAAAGGGCTGCGCGGCCCGTTTTCCTGCTTGAACAACGCGCGCTACGGCATCGCCTGGGGCGCGCTTGGCGCGGCGGAGTTCTGTTTCTCGGCGGCGCGCGCCTACACGCTGGAGCGCATGATGTTCGGCCGGCCGCTCGCGCAGACCCAACTCGTGCAAAAGAAGCTTGCCGACATGCAGACGGAGATCGCGCTCGGCCTGCAGGCAGTGCTGCGCCTCGGCCGGCTGATGGATGCAGGCGAGGCGGCGCCGGAAATGATCTCGCTGTGCAAGCGCAATTCCTGCGGCAAGGCGCTGGAGATCGCGCGCGCGGCCCGTGACATGCATGGCGGGAACGGCATCACCGATGAATATCACGTGATCCGCCACATGCTCAATTTGGAGACAGTGAATACTTATGAGGGGGCGCATGACGTGCATGCGCTGATTCTCGGGCGCGGCATCACGGGGCTTTCGGCGTTCTGACATAGGCCGCCCAAGGCCGGCGCAAAGGCGAGGGGAGGGATGACGGAAGACGTTACCGCCTTCGGACCGGATTTTCCGTTCGCCTATGATGACTGGCTGAAGCATCCGGCCGGTCTTGGCCGCATTCCCGGTGCCGCGCGAGGCACGGAAGTGGCGATCATCGGGGCCGGGCTGGCGGGGATCGTGGCCGCCTACGAGCTGATGAAGCTCGGCTTCAAGCCCGTTTTGTATGAGCAGGGGCGCATCGGCGGGCGGCTGCGTTCGCATTTTTTCCAGGGCGCGGACGGCATCGTCGCCGAATTGGGCGGGATGCGTTTTCCCACCGCCAGCCGCGGTTTCTATCATTATCTGGACCTGGTGGGGCTGAAGACGCGGTCTTTTCCCAATCCGCTCGATCCGGCGAGCCCGAGCACGGTGATCGATCTCGAAGGCGAAATTGCCTATATCGAAACCGAGGCGGACAAGCCGAAGGTGCTGCGCGAGGTGGAGCAGGCCTGGTCGGCGGCGCTCGAAGAGTGCGTGCAATTTTCCGCGCTGTCGGCTTCGATCCGCGCCCGCGACGTGGCGCAGATCAAAGCCATCTGGGATAGGCTGATCCCGCTCTGGGACGAGCGGACCTTTTACGATTTCCTTGCCACCGCGCCGTCCTTCCAGAAATTGTCGTTCCGGCATCGCGAGATTTTCGGTCAGGTTGGGTTTGGCACTGGTGGCTGGGATTCCGACTTCCCCAATTCCATGCTGGAAATTCTGCGCGTGGTGGTGACCGGCCTGGAGAGCGGCCAGCGCCTGGTCGTGGGCGGCGCCGAGCAATTGCCGCGCCGCCTGTGGAACCGCAAGGTGGAAGGCCTTTCACTGAGCGCGCTGCATGGCGGTGCGCCGCGCCCGGGCGTTGTGCGCCTCGCGCGCGCCTCGTCTGACCGCGTCGCGGTGACGGATCGCTGGGGCGACACGCGGCTTTACGGTGCGGTTCTGAGCACCTGCCAATCGTGGCTGTTGAGCACCGCGATCACCACCGATGAGCAGCTCTTCTCGCATAAGTTATGGATGGCGCTGGATCGCACGCGTTACATGCAATCCTCGAAAACCTTCGTCATGGTCGACCGGCCGTTCTGGCGCGAACGCGATGCCGGCACGAATCGTTACCGCATGAGCACCACGCTCTCCGACCGCCTGACGCGCGGCACCTATCTATTCGATAATGGGCCGGACCGGCCGGGGGTGATCTGCCTGTCTTATTCCTGGATGTCGGATGCGATGAAGGTGCTGCCGCTCTCGGCGGATCAGCGCGTCAACCTGATGCTCGGCGCGCTGGAAAAGATCTATCCGGATCTCGATCTGAAACGCCATATCGTCGGCGACCCGATCACCGTCTCCTGGGAAAGCGATCCGGGTTTCCTGGGCGCGTTCAAAGGCGCGCTGCCCGGCCATTACCGCTATAACCGCCGCATGTTCTGCCAGTTCATGCAGGAAGGGTTGAGCCCGGCCGAGCGCGGCATCTTCCTGGCCGGTGACGATATTTCCTGGACGCCCGGCTGGGTGGAGGGCGCGGTGCAGACCGCGCTGAACGCGGTCTGGGGCATCATGCATCATTTCGGCGGGGCGACGGCGCCGGAAAATCCCGGGCCGGGCGATCTGTTTGACCGGCTGGCGCCCCTTGCGCTACCGGACTAGCGAATGACGCATTGTGTTCACTACGGCATTTGCGGCGGCTGCGCCGTGAATGACCGAAACGCTATCGATAAATCCCAGCACCTGAAAAACGCCCTGGCGCGCGCCGGCTATTTGGCGGCGCCGATCGCCCCGCTGGTGGAGACGCCGCTCGGCACCCGCCGGCGCATGGATCTGGGGGTGACAAGGCGCGGCGCGGAAATCTCGCTCGGCCTGCACCAGGCGCGCGGCGCGGAGGTGGTGGACATGCAGGAATGCGTGCTGCTGCGCCCGGAAATCCTGCGCCTGCTGCCGCCTTTGCGGGTGTTGCTGCGCCACCTCGAAGCGTTGCGCCGCGCCGGCTCCGTGGTCATCAACTGGCTCGATGAGGGGCCGGACATTCTGCTCCGTTTGGATGCTGCCTTCACCGGGCCGGACCGGACCAAGATCATCGCCTTCGCCCGCGCTCAGGATGCGCTGCGGATCAGCATCGCTACCGGCACCGACGAGCCGGAGCCGGCAATCATGCTGGCCCCGCCGGTGATTTCCTTCGCCGGTGTGAAAGTCGAGCCGCCGCCGGGCGCGTTTCTGCAGGCAAGCGCAGAGGGCGAGGCAGCCATTGTCGCCGCCGTGCTGGCCGGCCTGCCCAAACTCACCAAAAAATCCCGCATCGCCGAACTGTTCGCGGGCTCGGGCACGCTCTCTTTCCCGCTGGCCCAGCGGCGCACGTGGAAGCCTATGAGGGCCACGCCGCCGCCGTGGCGGCGCAGGATAAAGCGATCCGCGCGCAGAACCTTGCCGGGCGCATGAGCATCGCGCAGCGCGACCTGCATCGCCGCCCGCTCCAGCCGGCCGACATGGCTGGCCGCGCCGCTGTGGTGCTGGACCCGCCCTTCGCAGGTGCCGCGGCGCAGATGCGCTTCCTCATCGCGGCCAATGTGCCGCGGGTGATCTATGTGAGCTGCAATCCCGACGCACTGGCTGCAGACGCCGCCCAGCTGAACCGCGCCGGCTATAACGTGCTGAACGCCACGCCGATCGACCAGTTTCCGTTCTCAGAGAATGTTGAGAGCGTGGTGGTGTTCGGGAAGGGGAAGTAGGGGCAGACAAGAAAGCAGCCGCTTTTTGAAAAAAGCGGCGCAAAAACTTTTGGACTTTTGGGGGCCAGGTGCAAAGCACCTGGCCTTTTAATTACGCGGTGGCGGCGCGGAAACGGGCGTAGTCACGCACGCGATTCGCATATTTCCGCCAAGCCGAAGTGCCCTCATAGCGCGCGAAGGCCGGGGTCTTTTGCGTGGTGCCGCGGCTGAGGGCCTTGGGCGATGCCGCGACGGCGGCTTCAGCGCTGGCAAGCCACTCGGCCGGGAGGCTGGCCGTGGCGTTCAGCTGCGGCGGCGCCGGCAGTTTGCCCGCGCGGATGGCGCGGCGGAGAACACGCACGGTCACGCCGAGGCGGAGCGCGGCTTCGGGAAAGCCAAATTTAGAAGTATCGTTCATGAGAAGTAATCCTGATTGATGCGCCGCTTTCTAACCTTGGCCCGGCTTTGGTTGCAATGACTGACCCGCTGCCGTGCTCTCCACGAATTCGTCAAAACGGCCAATCAGCGCGCCATTTCCGGAATCGGGGTCAGGACGGGCTTGCCGGCAAAAAACGCCGCGAGATTCGCGGCGACGAGGCGCTGCCGTGTCTCGTGCGCGTCGAACGTATCGCCAGCCATATGCGGTGCGAGGACGACGCCTGGAATCGCTTTGAGGGAATCGGGCACCGAAGGCTCATTTTCATAGACATCGAGCCCGACGCTGCCGAGTTCACCGGATTGCAACAGCCCGATCATGGCTTGCTCATCAACGACAGAGCCGCGGGCAATGTTCACCACAATCCCTTCCGATCCCAGCGCCCGCATCACGTCGGCATTGACGAGGTGGCGCGTGCTCGCATCGGCACGGACCGCAATCATGAGAATATCCGCCCAATCGGCGAGGCCTTGCAGTGTCTCGTGGTAAGCATAAGGCGCATCGGATTTTCTCGAACGGCTGTGATAGGCAACCTCAGCCTCGAAGGCAGAAGCGCGCGCGGCGATTTTGGCGCCGATGGCGCCAAAGCCGAAAATGCCGATCTTACGCCCTGTCAGCCCACGCACGACCGGCATTTTGGCGGCCCCAAAACCTTGCCACAGCCCATCGCGAACGAATTTGTCGGCCACGATGATCCGCCGGTTCGCCGCCAGAAGCAACGCCATGGCCAGATCGGCAACCGCCGAGGAATTTGCGCCGGGACTATACGTCACCATGATCCCGCGCTTTACGGCCTCCTGGAGATCGACCCCTTCATAGCCGCTGCCATAGCAGCAGATCAGGCCAAGATTGGGCAGACGGTCCATGGTCGCGCCATCGATCTTCATCGCCCCCATGCTCACAAGCGCGCGGACCGAAGCGGCTTCCTCGGCGCTGAGAGTAGCTCCCACCGGCTGGCCGGAGGGCCCCATGACGGCAATCGAAGGATCGATTCTATCGAGCAGACCGGAGGGAAAGGCGCTGGTGAGCAAAATCGCGGGTAATGTTTGCTGCGGCATTTATGTCTCTGGTCTTTGATGGATGTTGCGGACACCGCGCTTACGATCGGCGCCCAGGAGAGGCCTTCAGGGCGCGGCCGTCGCGGAGGAACTTACCGGCGGCAGGGAAATCGACATTCCTGGCGCGATCTGGACCGACGTGATCGTCGGTCCGGCGGAAGGCGTTACCGTCGCCGAACGCGTGTTGCTGACGGCCTTGGATGTTGCGGTCTCGCCGGACGCGGAAGATGGTGCCGGGGGCGTCGCAGCGGGAGCGGCCGCAGCCGGACTCGGCGCCGGCTTGACCGTGGGCGCACTCGGCGCGGTGACGGGAACTGTCGGCGACGGCGCCGCTGCACCGGCGGCTGGCGGAAGCGCGCTAGCCTGGATCGGAGTGGTCGTGGCAGCGTTCGGCGCGGCAGCCATTTTGGCCGCCTTGGCCACCGCAGGCGGCTTCGTTCCCTTGGCCGGCGATGCTTGCACCGTCGCGGTCGGCGGCGCCGCCGCGATCTGCACGGTGTAGTCAGGCACGATCCGAGCCTGCTGTGAGTCGGCGATCACCAGGACATGCAGCCCGATCGGGAGCGCCAGCTTGCTCGTCTGGGTGATGGAAACCAGCTTGTCGCCGGGCTCCTGGACGATATATTCCCAGCCTTTGGTATCTGCGATCGCTTGCTCGGCCGCTGTACCGCCAATACCGCCAACCAGGGCGCCCCCGACCGTGCCCAACGCCGTCGCGACCGGGCCGCCCGACACCTGAGCCCCGGCCGCGGCGCCGGCCGCGGCGCCGGTGGCCGCACCGACCGTGCCGTTAGCGGTGATCAGCACCTGCCGCACGCCGATAATCACACCGCGCTGCACAGCAGCCTCCTGCTGTGCGGCATTGGAGGCATAGGTGTTAGGGGAATAGCTCTCGTGACACCCGGCGAGGGCGAGAGGGAGCAGTCCCGGGAACAGGAAAAAGGGCAAAGCGAAGCGGCGCAAGGCGAGGTCCGTTTTTTCGTGTCAGGCCAGGGGGTCGTATAGCCGGTGAGGCACTCTCTGTCACGCCGGGGCCCGGCCATCCGGCGGTTCTCAACGTATCTTAATCAAGGATGGTCTCACGATCGCCGCCAACGTGCCGCCCAGCTGCACCGCGCCGGCTATAACCTGCTGAACGCCATGCCGATCGACCCATTTCCGTTCTCAGAGAGTGTCGAGAGAGTGGTGGTGTTCGGGAAGGGGAAGGAGGCGCGGTTCTGGCGCCGCGTTGGATTGGGACCGGTATCTGGCAGGGGACTCGCGCCGCATTCCAGCAGATAGGCTGCCGTGCGGTCGAATAATTCCGGCTCTCGGGTGGCGTCATGCGCATCCCCTTCAGGGATCCAGATGATCGTCTCGGCGCGTGCCCGGGTCAGCAGCACGCGATAGGTGTTGATCTGAAAATCCTGCGCATCCTGCTGGCGCGACCGGTACCATTTGGTTCCGCTGAAACGCCGCACGGTCCAGCCGCCGGTCCAGACCAAATCCCCGCCCCAGCAGAGCCCGACATAATCCAGTTCCAGGCCCTGGCAGGCGAATTCGGTGGCGGGAAGTTCCAGCGCGTCGGAGGCGCGAACATCAGGCCAACGTTTCAGGAACCAGTTCGCTACGGTGTCTTCGTTCAGATGCTCGAATTTCGGCCAGATGCCATCGGCGACCAGTCGTTTGGCGCCGCTCGAGCACACCAGCCCTGCGCGGCGTTCGCCACGCGCCAGTTGGCGCAGGCCAGTGCGCATCCGCGGCAAAGAGCGGGTGATGAAAAAGGGCAAGTCCTGCTCGGCGATGCCGCGTGCCTCCGAAATTTTTCCGCGCAAGACGGCGTCGACCCATGGTGCCGCGCGGGTGGAGCGCACATTGCGAATGGGCACGTCCAGATGCAGCATAGGTCGACCACCATGCCGTCAGGCTGCGACCGGAACAGGCATTGGCGCGGCTCTGGCGCGGTCAGCACGCCAGGGGCAGCGCGGATTTTCCATTTTGGTCGCCGGCTCAGCGCCTGCCCCCATTCCGCGAGGCCGGCTTCACCGGTGTTGATTTCCTGGCCGTTGCCGACCAGGGCGACGATCACGGCGTAGTCAGCATGTCTCTGCATGATATCGAGCACAATGCCGGCCTCGCTGTCGGTGTGTTTGAATTTCGTCGCGCCATATTGCGCGTCCCAGGCGCGCTGGGCTTCGTCGAACACGATCACATGCTCGGGCCGATGCGTGGGCTCCGCGAGGTAGTAGCGCAGGAAGCCGGTGATGCTTTCGATCTTGCTTTTGGTCTCGTGCCGGGCGGTTCGGGTGGATTTTGCGGCGTCTTCGGCCAGGGCGGCTTTCAGGACATAGACCATCGGCAGCGTGCCGGTCAGGAATGTGCCGTCGGTGTCGCTCGAGAAAATCGCATTCAGCCCGCATAAGGTTTTTCCAGCGCCGGGAATGCCGGTGACGAACAGAATGAGGTGCTGACGGCTTGCCCGTGCCTCGCGGATCGCCTGCTGGATTGAGTCCGTGGTCTGGCTTAGATTTGGGTGTCGGCGCGCGCGGCTCTGATGTCAGAGACGCCGTGTTTGGCGTAAAGGTCCCGCGCCGCTTCGATGATCGTCGGCACCGGCCGGTAGGCGGCATGTTCCCAGTTCTCGATATCGACATTGCGGTACGGGATGCGGCCCAGAAGATCCGCGAGTAAAGCGGGGAGTGTGCTGGGTAAGGCCATGTACACGTCGGAAACACCCGGCAACAGAAACGACCTTTGCTGTAGGTCCGGCTGCCCGGTGCCGGCGACGAGAACCGGGACGATGACATGGTGGCGGCTGCCGGCATGGAAATCGCGCAGATCGAGCGCGTAGTCTTCCACTTGCCGGCGCGCATCGGCGCTCAAGGAGCTGTTGAACGCCTTGAACTCGAACACGAAGATCGCACGGTCGGTCACCAGCACCGCGTCGATGATGCGGCCCAGGCGAACCAGTGGATATTCCAGAAGCAGCCGCCAATGGTCGGGCATCCCCCTCAGGGCGCTGCGGAGGATGTCGATCTCCCATGCCCAGGCGCGCAGTTGTGTCTCGCGATTGGTCGCATGGGTTTCGATGGCCCGAAAGGCGAGCCGGTCTATGATGTGGCGAGGATCTTGCGTCAGAAACGCACTAACGCGTCCCGACCACCATGCGCGTGCCAAGGAGTCCGTCGCGGCGTCCGACAGATCGGGCAGCTTGGTCATTTCTTAATAGTAACGTTTTGTGGCGGGTGAGGCAACCAAAAGTTGTCCTATTGCCTTCAGCGAAACGAAAAACGCCTAGCTTGTTTGGCGCGCGATAGGCGCGCCGGCTTCACCCCTGCTTCCAGGGCAGCCCTTCGCTTTTCCAGCCTGCCACCGTGCCGCGATGGCCGCGGGCGTCCTGGGGGCCTTCGAACCCGTCTTTCACATTGTAGACATGCTTGTAGCCGGCGGCCTTGGCGGCTTTGGCGGCGGCGATGCTGCGGGTGCCGGAGCGGCACAGGAAATAGAGATGGTCGCATGGGTCAGATTGGCCTGCGCCAGGGCTTCGATGAATTTCGGGTTGGGTTGCATCGAGGGGAAGATCTGCCACTGGATCAGCACCGGCTGTTTGCCGGTCTGCGTCAGGTCGGGAAGGCCGACAAAGCTCCATTCGGCATTGGTTCGCACGTCGCACAGCGTCGCGGCGGGGTTGCTCATCAGGGCTTCCCAGACCTGTCGCGGCGCTACATCTTCGATCATAGTCACCCCCGCAAGTCGTTCTGATGGACGATTTGGGGACTAGCATAGCGAGGACGAGAGGCCATGGAAACAGGTGTGGATGGGCTGGTAGGGGCGATCGGGAATACGCCCCTGATCCGGCTGAAGCGGGCTTCCGCGGCCACGGGATGCGAGATTTTCGGCAAGGCGGAATTCATAAATCCGGGCGGCTCGGTGAAGGACCGGGCGGCGCTGGCGATGATCCGCGCCGGTGAGCAAGATGGCACGTTGCGGCCGGGCGGCACCATCGTCGAGGGCACGGCGGGCAATACCGGCATCGGGCTGACGCTGGTGGCGAACGCGCTGGGCTATAAATGCATCATCGTCATGCCGGAGACCCAGAGCAGGAAAAAATCTCTTTCCTGCGCATGATCGGCGCGGATCTGCGGCTGGTGCCGGCCAAGCCTTACAAGGACCCGGGCAATTATGTGCATGTCTCCCGCCGCATTGCCGAGGAGACTGGCGGGTTCTGGGCCAACCAGTTCGACAATTTGGCCAATCGTGAGGGGCATCGGCTGACCACCGGCGCGGAAATCTGGGCGCAGACCGGGGGCAGGGTGGATGCCTTCACCTGCTCCTGCGGCACCGGCGGCACGCTGGCCGGGGTCAGCATGGCCTTGAAGGCGAATAAGCCGGATGTGCGGATCGTGCTCGCTGATCCGGAGGGCAGCGCGCTCTATGGCTGGGTGAAGAACAATGATCTCGCGGTCACCGGCAGCTCCATCACCGAGGGCATCGGCCAGGGACGCGTCACCGCCAATCTCGACGGGGTGGGCATCGACGATGCGGTGCGGATCGCGTGACACCGAGGCGCTGGAGCAGATTTTCGATCTGCTGATCCATGAGGGCCTCTCGGTCGGCGGCTCCAGCGGCATCAATATCGCCGCGGCGATCCGCGTGGCGCGCGATCTCGGGCCCGGCCATACGGTGGTGACGATGCTGTGCGACAGCGGCGCGCGCTATCAGAGCAAATTGTTCAATCCGGAATTCTTGCGGAGCAAGAATTTGCCGGTGCCGGGGTGGATACAGGAATAAGTAAGTAAGGAAGTGGCCACTTTTTGAAAAAAGTGGCGCAAAAACTTCCTGGACTTTGGGCCGCGGGCGTTTAAACCACCACCGGCCCAAATTAACAAAGTTTTTTTGCTACTTTTTGTTCACAAAAAGTAGCGCTTCCTTCCTTTTATTCCGCCTTCTCCCGCGCCGCGCGCACGCGTTCCACGCGCCTGCCATCCATCAGCAGCACCTCGAACTTCCAGCCGCCGAACACGATGGCGTCGCCCTGACGCGGCGGGCGTTGCAGCAGGGCCAGGATCAGGCCGCCCAGCGTGTGATAGCTGCCTTCGTTGGGCAGGTCCGGCAGATGCAGCCGCGCCTTGATCTCGTCGATCGGGGTCAGGCCGTCCAGCTCGAACGTGTCGTGCGGCTGTTCCGGCGTGCCGTCTTTCGGGCCGACATCCTCGGCATCGCCGACGATTGCCTCCAGCACGTCCGAGGCCGTCACCATGCCTTCGAAGCTGCCATATTCGTCGAGCACGATGGCCATGCCCAGCGGGTCGGATTTCAGCCGTTCCAGGGCTTCCAGGGCGGAGACGGAATCGGGGATCGCCATCGGCTGGCGCAGGGCGGCGGCGAGAGACAGATCCTTGCCGTCCAGCACCCGGTCGAGAATGTCCTTGGCCTGGACGATGCCGGTGACATTGTCGATGGCGCCGTCGCAGACCACGAAGCGCGAATGCGGCGCCGCGCGCAGGGCGGCGATGATGGTCTGGCGCGGCGCGGTCCGGTCGATCCAGGCGATTTCCGTGCGCGGGGTCATGATCGCGCGCACCGGCTTGTCGGCTAGGCGCAGCACGCGTTCGATCATGTCGCGCTCCTCGGTTTCCAGCACGCCGGTCTCAGCACCTTCGACCAGCATCGCTTTCAGCTCTTCCTCGCTCATCGCCCTGCGGTCTTCGGCCGCCGGGCCGAAGGCGGCGAGCGAGAGGCGCGTGGCCTGGCCGAGCAGCCAGACCGCCGGGGCGGCGATGGTCGAGACGACGGAGAGCGGCCCGGCCACCGCCACGGCGACACGTTCCGGATGGCGCAGCGCCAGCTGCTTGGGCACCAGCTCGCCGAACACCAGGGTCAGGAAGGTGATCGCCATCACGGTAATGATCACCGCCAGCGGGTCGGCATAGGGGGCGAGACCGGCGACGCGATGCAGCGGCGCGGCGACATGCTCCGCCAGCTGCCGGCCACCCAGCACGCCGGTCATGATGCCGACCAGGGTAATGCCGAACTGCGAGGCGGGGAGAAAACTCTGGGGATTGTCTGCCAGCGCCCGTGCATGGGCAGCACCCCGCACGCCTTGGCGCTCCATCAGCATCAACATCGCCCGCCGGGCCGAAACCAGCGCCAGTTCCGCGAGCGAGAAGGCGCCATTGATGAGAATCAGCAAAGCGAGGATGAGCAGGAGCGAAACAAGATGCATAAATCTCTCCTAACCCAAATCGCTGCAAAAAACAGGGCAAGCCGCCGCTGAAAAATCAGCGCTTTGCCTTGTTTGGGCCTAATATCTCATCCTACATCATTCAATTTAAATATTTTTTTCAATTACTTATTATTTTTTCTTTCTTTAAATTTTTACTACAGCTACACAACAGCAACACTCACTACAAAAAACCCAGCTTTTCCTACTTATTAAAAACAATTCAAAAGCGATCCATATCTAATCCAGAATTCACCGTAGCCTATTAAAGAACGTATTGCTCCTTTGCTATGTAACAACGACCATAAGCAGACCGTCTCATAAACCCAATACCATACAGCGATACGTACAGCAGATCTCGCCATCGCGACCCCCAGAAATAATGTGAACTTGCTGCCGCAGCCGATGTCTGAGTTGAGAACACCGAACAAGTCGCGCGCCTCCCTTAGCGATGTAATAGAGCTGGCACCGATACGCTTCGACCTGACGCAGAGCGAGCCGCTTGTCGGTCTGACTTTCAATCTGCGATCCGAGAAGCGACACTTCGCCAACAGCGAAAGCTATCTAGTGATAGCCTCGAAGTTCTACGAGTTCACCGGCACCAGCGACGATTGTCGACATCTAGCGGCCAGAGAGTGGCAACCCGTCGAACGCGTTCGCCATGCTCCGGCTGCGCCGGGCTCCGATGTGGTGCCACAACCGGCGGTCATTGTGCTGCGACTCCAAAGCTGGCGAGCCTGGCTGGACCTGGGCTGTGGTGCCGAGTTGCAGCGCAGCTTGCTCGTTAAGGGGGAGCTTTCAAAGAGTCTTTGGCCGTGGAGCTGATCCGGCGTCAGACCGGCGATATGATCCGGCAGACCTGCCGTGCCGTCGATCATGATCCGTTCGACTTGCCGCCCTAGGCTTCAGCGCACAAGCGATCGTGCAAGTCTTGTGCGACCATGGGCTTTCGGGGACCACTAACTAAGCGGGCTATAGACAAAAGATCGGCGTTCGATGGCATTGCGTTCCGCTTGCTATACTATTAAATACCCGAAACGTAACGCCTCACTAACGCTTGACGATTAAAAATGACCAATAATACTGACGTTGGATTAGATGGGCTTTTCTGCTGTAAGATGCTGTCTACGGTGTACAGTTAAGCAAAACCTCCACCCAGTTAGTTAACGCGGCGACGGGCTTTTCCCACCGGTCGCCTATTAACGATCCTTAATCCAAACAGCATCGCTGGGCCGCAATCTGCGTGACGCGCCGGCGCGGCAGATGTGCGTCTAGCATACCGAAAGATGTCAAGGTGAATCTCACAAAGAGCAAAGCCAGCTTGCGCTCGTTGGCGCGCGCGAGAACGCCTTGAGCCTCACCTTGCTGAACGGCCGTTCTATGCAACCTCTGTTATAAACCTCGGCCTGCCAAGCATAGCGGTCCGGACTTCAGCCCGCACAACCTACTTACCGACTGACACCTACCTCATCCAAACCAATACAACCTCTAATACTATAAATGTACCAGACAACGCAACCCCTAATGTCATCGTTGCGTCGGCTAACACAACCTTGGATGTGGGCGGAACCTTTCCCCGGCTCTTTCCGGCATCATCTCGGCCCCAATGCCGGCCCGTACGATGTGAAGAAGCCGAATACCGTTGTCATGATTTCCAACAACGGGATCCGCCACCGATCTTCCTTCTCCGGCGTGGAAACGCGAACCATCGCGCACACCCGTCGTTCGCCCCGTTTTTCTGCCAGCAGCGCAGGCGCCAAGGCATCACCATCGATGGTCCCACGGGTCAAAATCAGCCGCAGCATAATCGCCGTGGCCAGGCTCGCCGGTCCGTCATCCCAGCAACACGTGCCCGCCTCGGCAAGCCTAAAGCGTCGCGTTCCAGGGGAAGAGGCACAAGCTAGACGTAATCGATATCGCATTAACTGCCGATACGACACACGCTGTCTATTCATTTGTTAGCAAAAAAAACATGCATCAGGCCCGGCTCTTTCCTCCTTCAACGGCACGCCAACGCAGGTCGCCGCGCGCGTCGTCAGCCCATTAATGTCCCACAAAGCAGGTAAAAACGAATGAAATACCATAGCTTAAGGCTTGCGCCCCTCCCGTTCGGCGGCGCTTTCAGACCGCGCTTCTGATCACGACCGCGCTCGTTGGCTTCGCGTCCGTCGCCCATGCTACTACAACGACGACTACGTATGTCGGCGGCAGCGGCGGCACGACTGATGGCCAAGGCGGAGGGGCGAGGACTTTGACCACCCGCGGCACCGCCTGCTCTGCGAGCGACGCTGGAAACGGCGGCGCCGGCGGCGACGGCGCCAACAACGCCTATTCCGGCGGTTCCAGCGGCACCGAGGGCGAAGCTAGCACATATAGTGGCAACTCCGGTAACAGCGGCAGTTCCCCGCCGCTCGGCGGCGGCGGCGGTGGTGGCGGCGCTGGCGCCTACGTGTCGGGCAGTACCATGCTCTCGGCGACCCACAACATTACAGGCGGCACCGGCGGCCAGGCGGGAACGGGGGGTTCGTTTACGCTGGCGGCGGTGGCGGCGCCGGCGGCGCCGGTGTGTATTTTGTTTCCACCGGAAGCATAACCAATGGCTCAACCAGTGACACCAGCAATTCGATAAAAGGCGGCACCGGCGGTGCTGGTGGGAGAGCGAGTGCCGGTGGCGGCGCTGGCGACGCTGGCGGCGACGGCGCCGCTGGCGGCGACGGCGTCTTGGTGAACTCCGCTACGACGGTAACTAACTACGGCACGATCGCCGGCGGTACTGGAGGCGCCGCCGGTAGCGGTAAGACGACGGACGGCTCTGCCGGCAATGGCGGCGCCGGAATCAATGCTTCTGTCGGCGGTGCTACGATCACCAATAACGGCACGATCACCGGCGGCAATGGAGGCGACGCCGTTAGCGGCGACACAACGGACGGCTCCAACGGCAATGGCGGCGCCGGAATCAATGCCTCTGTCAGCGGTGACACGATCACCAATACCGACACTATCGAAAGCTGCTCCAGCTGCTCCTTCTCCGATACTACTGCCTACACTGCCTGCGCTCATATCGAGAGCGCTTCCGTCACTATCAACAACAGCGACACTATCGAGAGAGCTATAGCGAAGCCTGTACGCGCTCAACTTTTCCAACGCATCTACCTTGAACATCGAGTTCCTCCAACTCGAAGCTCGTCAACGCCATCAACTTCTCCAGCGACAGCCTCACCATCGATCCGTCAGTGAGCACCACTCTTTCTAACACTATCACTAACAGCGACAGCATCGTCGAAGCTAGCTCAAAACTCTCACTCTTTCCAGCTACAACAGCTATTCTAGCGACACTACAATCTATAGCGACAGCACACTTAACATTACCACCAACCACGCGCTCTGTTCAAGCATCGTCACCTTCTATAGCGATACATTAGAGACAGGCAATAGCGATCTCTACATTGCTAACACCATACTGTCTAGAACACCTTCACTATCAACAACTATAGCAATAACGCCACCCTGTCCTGAGCTATCGAGGCCGCTGCGCACTGACTTTTACCTTTGCGAAACAACCACACTCTCCTGCTACAACAGCTATTCCGCTACACTACTATTGATAGCGGCAGCACTCTTAACGTTGCTGCCAACCACGCGCTTAGCTCGGCACCTTCACCTTCGATGGCGGGATACTAGAGACAGACACGAGCTATCTCGACATTACCTACGCCATACAGTCGAGAGTACCTACGCTATCAACAACTATAGTAATAACGCCACCCTGTCCGAAGCTATCGCGACAGCGGAGCTCTGACTTTCACCGTAGCGAGCATAACCACACTCACCACGCCAACACCTACACTAGCGACACTACTATTGATAGCGACAGCACATTGCAAATCCGCGCCGCGACAGCCTGTCCGCCACCTGCTCCGTGCATCTCGCCGAGACGCTACGTTCTACATCAGCGCCGCCGCACAACCAGACCATCCGCGCATTGTCCCGTGTCGCGACAGCACCGTCTATCTAGGCGCCACCCTACTACCTACACCGAGCGAGCAGCACTACGTTCGCCTATACTATCACTAGAGCCGCACCTCACCATAGCCTGTAGCGACACGCTGATCCTGAGCGGCACAACAGCTATTCCGTCGTACGACTATTGATAGCGGCACGCTGAGCGCCGCGATTCTCTCCGCGCTCTGCGAAGCAATGTCACTGTCGCCTCCGCGCGCGCTGAACATCTATGACGTACTGTCGCCAACGCGCTCACGCTGAACTGCACCGAACAGACGCTCGCGCCTCGACCTAAACCTGCAACGCAGAAGTGAGCGCTCTGTCACGCTAGCCAAAACACCACTATCAGTGCCACCAATAGCGGCGACACTCTACTGTCGCCTGCGCAATCCGTACGTAGCGCTAATTACTGCCTCACCACTACCTGCAACCACACGTGATCCTGACTAGCGCCAACACCTACGCCGCACACTACTATCTATAGCGACACGCTGAGCGCCGCGAATGCCGCCGCGCTCTGCGCCTGCAATGTCACGTGGCCTCCGCGCGCGCTGAACGTCTATGACGTACTGTCGCCAACGCGCTCACGCTGAGCCGCGCCGTACAGGCGCAGGCGCCTTGACCTAAACCTGCAACGCAGAAGTGAGCGGCCCTGTCACGCTAGCCTAAACACCACTATCCGTGCCACCTATAGCGGCGACACTCTACTGTCCGCGCGCAATCCGTGACAATCGCAGTGGTTATAGCCTCACCACTACCTGCAACGCACGGTGATCCTTACTCGCGCCAACACCTACACTTGCCGCACGACGATTGATGCGCCTGCACATTAGAGATCGGCGCCTGCTGCTGCCTGGCCGCCACTGTCTCCGTGAACCTCGCCGAGTACGCTACGTTCCACATCAGCGGCGCCTGCAACCATACCATAGGCGCACTGTCCGCGCCTATAGCTCAACTGTCAATCTCTGTGCCAACACCCTGACCTACACCGAGCGAGCAGCACTACGTTCGCCTTAACTATCGCAAATCGCGGCTGCCTTACCATAGCCTGTAGCGGCACACTGGCCCTGAGCGCGTCAACACCTACACCGCGTACTACTATTGATCGCCGCACGCTGAGCGCCGCGAATGCCTCCGCGCTCTGCACCTGCAATGTCACGTCGCCGCCGCGCGCTGAACATTGATCACGTACGTTCGCCAACGCGCTCTCGCTGAGCGGCACTGGGACAGGCACTGGTGCCTTGACCGCAACTGGCAGTGCAGAAGTGAGCGGCCCGTCACGCTGGTCGGGACACCACGATCGGTGCCACCATTGCCGGCGACACGCTGACCGTCGCCGGCGCAATCGGTGGCAATGGCCAATATGGCCTCACCGTGACCGGCAACGGCACGCTAATCCTGACTGGCGCCAATACCTACACCGGCACCACCTACATCGATAGCGGCACGCTTACCCTCTCCGGCGCTCTGTTCGATCGCAATTCGTCCGGCGTCTACCTGAATCGCGTCCGGCGCGACGCTGGATATTTCAGGCTTCCAGCCGCAGACCGTTCAGGCGCTCAGCTGGCGTCTCTGGCTCCACGGTCGCTCTCGGCGGTAACACTTTGACCGACACCAGCGCGAGCAGCACGTCTTCACACGGTGCGATCGCGGGAACCGGCGGCCTCATCATGGCCGTGCAGGCACACTGACCCTGACCGGCAGCAACACCTACACCGGCGCAGACCGACATTCGACAGCGGTACGCTCGCCCTCTCCAACGCCGGCTCGATCAACTATTCATCCGGCGTCTACCTGACGAATGGCGCGACCCTCGATATTTCCGCGGGCTTCCGGCCCCGTGGTAGGTTAACGCCCTCACCGGCGATGCCGGCACTACCGTCAATCTCGGCGCTAACCCTGATCGACGCCGGCGCGAGCAGCATCTTCGGCGGTACGATCGAGGGGGCCGGCGCCTCATCGTGAGGGGCCGGCGTGACCCTCACCCTCACCGGTGATAATACCTTTACCGGCGGCGCCTATGTTGCCGATGGCGGCCAGCTCGTCGTCACGCGAGCGGCTCGATCGTCGGGCCGGTGACGAACGATGGCGATACCTTGTTTACCGGCGCTGACACCCAGATCTTGAACAACGCATGACGGGGACTGGCAATCTCTACCAGTACGGCACCGGACGCTGACGATCGACGGCGACCAGTCGCGGCTTCACGGGCACGACGTTTATCGAGTCCGGTAGCGTGGTCGTGGGCGATGCAACCGATCCGGGTACAGTTCTCGGTGGCGATGTCCAGGTCGATGGCGGCGGCCTGCTGCAAGGCCACGGCACGATCGTTGGTACCGTGATGAACGACGGCATCGTGTCCCCCGGCACTAGCTCGATTGGCATTCTGACGGTGAAGGTAGCTACACAGCAGATCGCCGACGGAAGCCTGAACATTGAGGTTACCCCTTCGACGGTCGCGGGTGTCGGCTATGACCAGTTGAGCGTGACCGGTGCCGCGGTGCTTGACGGCGGCCTCGCTGTTCAGGTCGACCCCGGCACTTACGTGATCGGCAGCAAGTACGACATCCTCATCGCGGCCGGTGGCGTGAGCGGCAAGTTCTCGACCCTGTCCTTCAGCTCGCCGCTTTCCTATGTGACGCCGGAGATCCTCTACACGCCGACCGCCGTCGTCTTCACGCTAGGCGTGCCGACGAACAGCCCGGCCTTCACCACGGGCCGGATCTACGCGGCGAACAGCTTCGTGACCAACCAGGCGCTGTTCAGCGTCATGAACAGCGTGCTTGGCGGAGAGTGCTACGTCAGGCTCGCCGCATGCAGGGCGTCTGGATGCAGGCCCTCGGCAGTTTCGGCTCCGCCAACGGCTATAACATCAACGAGGGCGGGTTCGTCGCCGGCGCTGGCCGGCAGGTCAACCGGCACCTGACCATCGGCGCCGCGCTCTCCAGCCTCTGGACCGGGACCAACGGCGCCGGCTCGAGCGTGTCGGGCAATTCAGTGGGTGTCTATGGCTACGGCATCTACACGTCCGGCCGCTTCGCGGCGACCGCGATCGCCGGTGGTGGCCATCTCAGCACCAGCACCTCGCGCTTCCTCGCGGGTGTCGGGACCGGGGACAATCAGCAGCGACGGCTAGCTTCGGCGATGCCGGCGCCGAGTTGCAATATACCTTCGGCGGTCCGCGCGCTTTCGTGACGCCCTATGCTTCGGGTGAATACGTCCATACCGGCCTCGGTAATGCGACCGAAACCGGCGCCGGGATGTTCAACCTGACTTATGGGACGATGAGAACCGATCTCGGCCAGTTTGGCGCCGGCGTGAGGACCGGGTTCGCCATGAACACCCGTTTCGGCACGCTGACTCCCTGGGTTCAGGTCGGCGGGCTCGGAACTGTCGGCAACACCAAGGCCGGCACCGTCGAGACCCTCGGCTTGCTCACCGCGCAGGAGACCGCGACCGCTGCGTCGCAAGGCGCCGTCACCGCCGGTGCGGGCGTGGCGCTGATCGGGCACGGCCCGTGGCGCGTCTCCGCGCAATGGGGCGGTCAGTACGGTGGCGGCACCACCGCCGAGAATTTCGAGCTCCAAGGCCATTACAGCTTCTGATGACGGGATAGCCCCGCAAGGGCCGGCGAGGCGGCCGACGGCGTTCCAAGAGCGCCGTTTGCCGCCTCGTCGATTTTTTGGTGATCTTTCCCTATCGGACGCTTGGCTTGTTCTTGCGTCTCCAGGGCGTAGGGCGCTTTCGGAAGGGAAGCGCCCTAGCTTTGTCAGTGAGTTGATACTCTGCTGCTTGCTCAGCCGCGTGAAAAACCTCGCTGCGGTCTTTCCAGATATGTTCTGATAGACTATCGCGCGCACATTCGCTTTGAATGTCGCCGCGCGCAGTGATCATGCGCCCTAGCGCCAGGATCGGCCCTGGCGAGTTCTTCTTCGAAATCCAAGCTCAGATGTCGCCATGCGCAGTCGTGATCACAGATAATCTCTGACAGTCGGTCACGCACTTATCTCGGGCCGTGCGACATCCGGATAATATTGCGGCGCCTCTCGCCGGTCGAACATGCCGTAATCGCGCACGACCCGCACCCGCCGTAAGCCTCCCGTCTTCGGGGAGCTTGAGCGCTGCCTCCGAAAGCCTCTGCATCTTCCTGGCTGCGCCAGGACGTGAGGAGAATGAGATCGCCGGGCGTGAGCACGGCATCGAACACATCCCAATTGATCATCCCGGCCGCATCCGGATTGAGGCCGAGATATTTGGACGCAATCGGCCGGAGTTCGCCGTCTCTGCCCATTGTGCGGGCCGCTTCGCGTCGATCAGGGTGATGGTGGTGCCTTCACCGATTTCGGTCTCGTCGAGGCGCTGCTCCGCCAGTACATGCCCCTCCGGGATGCGCGTATCCCAGGTGATCTGACCGACGCGCAGATGGTAATCGAGCAGGATCTCGGCGCGACCTTTTTCCTGCACCATGTGATGGCGCATCTTTGTACGCCAGCGAACCACCGATTTCTCGTCGCGCCATCCTGACAGGGAAAGAATCCATCCGTCGCGCGTGAGGCTCTTGTAGCGGATGTTGTCGACGAAGCCGTCAACCTGCTCAAGCTCCGGGCGGAGCATCTTCGCGTTGCCGAGATAGGCATCCCATTGGCTCGGGCTTAGGGTGGACTTCAAAGATTACGGAGAACATGGCTTCTCTCTCCTGCTAGACTGCGGCAATGCAGTCGATCTCGATGTCGAATGGGCCGGGCCAAGCCGGGACGTTGACGAAGATCCGGGCCGGCGGGTCCTCCGGAAAATATCGGGAATAGACAGCGTTCACGGCTGCGAATTTCTCGACCGAGGTGCAATAAACGTTGCACTTCAAGACTTGGTCGAGGGACGAACCGGCTGTTTCGAGGCATAGCTTCATCTGTTCCAGGACAAGCTCCGTCTGGCGCTCGATGGGCGCCTCCACGATCTCTCCGGTCTTCGGATCGAAGGGCGGGAAACCCGATACGTAGATCGTGTCGCCATGACGGGTCACGGCGGAGGTTGGCGCCTTCCAGCGCTCCAGATAGGTGGAGAGCGGCTCCACGCGGATGATCTCTCGCTTCATGATAACACTCCTCTTCTTGTGCTTCCGGTTCGCTGATCAATGTCCATGGCCTCAACCGATCGCCGACGATCTGATCATTCTCTCCGAATTGTTGCGGTCGCGGCCGAACGATTCACGAGACCCTCCGGCACACGCGGACCTGCTACGATCATATGGTGGTGCCGGTTCGCCGGAGGGGCCGCCAAGCCGTCAAGTCATTCGCAGAACAGGACAGAGCGAAAGCTGTCCGACAGAATGACAGGCTTTGTCACCGACTGTCTTTTTCTACCCAAAGTCGTGATTGCCTTGTTTGGGCCATAATCGCGCCCAGCCGCTGCCTTACTGGTCTGTCATGAACCGTAACAGACGGGGCTCGTCCCGTCTGTTTTGGACTCGTTTTATGACCGTTCAGTTGCCCCTTTCTCGCCAGCCGGCGAACCTTTCCGTGCGCCAGCCGCGCCAAGGCTGGGGCCGCTCGTGGGGTGAGGCCAACGGGGCGAAAGTCTCAATTCATCTGCCGATCTGCAACGAGCCGCCGCAATTGGTGCGGGCCACGCTCGATGCGCTCGCCGCGCTGGATTACGAGTGCTTCGAGGTGCTGGTGGTCGACAGCAACACCGAGGACCCGCATCTCTGGGAGCCGGTAGCCGAGCATTGCGCGCGCCTTGGCCCCAAATTCCGCTTTTTCACGCTCGGCAAATATCAGGGGGGCAAGGCCGGCGCGCTGAATTTCGCGCTGCGCGAAACCGCGCCGGATGCGGAGATTATCGGCGTGATCGATAGCGGCCATATCGTCGCGCCGGACTGGCTGGGCGCGATGCTGCCGGCCTTCGCCGATCCGAAAATGGGGTTCATCCAGTCGCCGGTTGATGGCCGGGATGCCGGCTTTGATGCCCGGCACGGCACGATGACGCTGATCGCCAAACAGGCGCTGCGCGACGTGCGAGGCTGGGCTGAATGGTGCCTCACCGCCGATGCCGAGCTGGGTCTGCGCCTGGCCCGTGCCGGATATGAGCCGGCCTTTGTGCAACAGAGTTTCGGCAAAAGCGTGTTGCCGGATGGTTTTGTCGCCTGGCGCCGGCAGCGTTCCCGTCGGGCCTATGGCGCGATGCGAACCTTACGCGCCCATGCCGGGGCCTTGTTCAACCCTTTCAGCCGGGAGCTTACGCTCGGCCGGCGCGGGCATTTCGCGAGCGCCTGGCTGCCCTCGATGGGCGATGCGCTCAGCCTCCTGTTCCTGGCCATGGCTCTTTATTGGTCGGTTGGCCTTATTCTCGATCCGGCGCGGTCCGAATTCCCGATTGCTCTGGTCACGCTGCCCTCGATCGGCCTGTGTGCCTTCAAGGCCGCACAGCTTTTCACGCGCCCCGGCCGGCGCCGTGGTGGCGGAGCTGGCGCTCTCGCACGGCATCGGCAAGGCGGTGTGGCGGGGGCTGTTCGCCAATATGCCGGCAATGGCGGAGGCGCCCGTGCTGGCGCGCGGGCTGGCGTCAGCGCGCGAAGAGTTGGGGATTTTGCTCTTATGCTGGGGTGCGCTGCTCGGGGTGGGGATCGGCCATGACTGGGCGACGCCGGAGACCAGGCTCTGGTGTGCCATGCTGTTCATCCAGTCGCTGCCCTATCTGGCCGCGGTCGGCGTTGCCATCCTCTCCGCCATGTCGTCCCGCCGGCCCAAACGGGCGGCAACGATTGAGCACGGAGAGAAATTTCACCGCGCAGGGCTGGGTCGCGCATCTTAATCCTTGCAGTGCAGCGGCGAGGGCGGGCATAAGGCCCACGTTGGCCGCGAAAGCGCGACCGGGGATCCCCCGGCCTTGGCGGCCAATCTGCTGTTAGGGGCGGGGACGCCTCTCGGGCATTTCTATCCCCGTCCATTCCAAAATCGCGCGTGGATACCGGACAATATCGCTTCGAACGCCGTTCGAAGCGCCGGAGACGTTTGTTTATGACCGACCAACCCACTTTCGAGACGCTAGGCTTTGCGGCGCCCATCCTGCAGGCGCTGAAGAATAGCGGCTTCACCAACCCCACGCCGATTCAGGCGGGCGCCATTCCGGCCAGCCTGTCGGGCAGCGACGTGCTCGGCATCGCCCAGACCGGCACCGGCAAGACCGCCGCCTTCGCGCTGCCGATCCTGCAGCAGATGGCCACCAATCCGCTGCGCCCGCGCCGCTTCGCCACCCGCGCGCTGATCCTCTCCCCGACCCGCGAGCTCGCGGTGCAGATCGAGCAGGAATTCAAGAAGTTCGGCACCGGCCTTGCGCTCAACACCGTGCTGATCGTCGGCGGCGTCGGACGCGCCGGCCAGGTCACTCGCATGTCGCGCGGCGCGGACATCGTGGTCGGCACGCCGGGCCGCATCTGCGACCTGATGAGCACCCGCAATCTGCTGATCGACCAGTGCCAGTTCTTCGTGCTGGACGAGGCGGACCGCATGCTCGATCTCGGCTTCATGCCGGATATCCGCAAGGTCGTCTCGGCGCTGCCGAGCCGCCGCCAGTCGGCTCTGTTCTCCGCCACCATGCCGAAAGAGATCACGCATCTGGCCGAAGGGCTGCTGCGCGACCCGGTGCGCGTCACCATCCAGGCGGTGTCTTCCACCCCCACGCGCATCGACCAGTCGGTGCATTTCGTCGACGCGTCGGGCAAGAAGGCGCTGCTCACCAGCCTGCTGCGCGAGCCCGACATGACCCGGGCCATCGTCTTCACCCGCACCAAGCGCGGCGCCGACCGTGTCGCGTTGCAGCTCAACGCGGAAAAGATCACCGCCGCGGCGATGCATGGCAATCTCGGCCAGAATGCGCGGCAACGCGCGCTGGAGGCTTTCCGGGCCGGCACGGTGCGCGTGCTGGTGGCCACTGACCTTGCCGCCCGCGGCATCGACGTGACCGGGGTTTCGCATGTCGTCAATTATGAGCTGCCGAACGAGCCCGAGAGCTATGTGCACCGCATCGGCCGTACCGCGCGCAACGGGGCGAGCGGCGTGGCCGTGGCCTTCTGCGATGCCACGGAGCTGCCTTACCTCAACTCGATCGAGAAGCTGACCGGCGTGAAAATGAACGTCGCCAGCGGCACCCGCCCGGCCCACGCCCAGGCGGCCAAAAAGCCGCCGCGTCATCCGGACATGGTCGTGCGCAAGATCAAACCCAAGCGCCCGCAATATCAGGACAAGCGCGGCTCCCGCGCGGCTTAACAGGAAGGAAGGGCTTCTTTTTTGAAAAAAAGAAGCAAAAAACTTTTTTAAACTGGGCCCGTGCCGGTTTCACCGCCACGGGCCTAAATTAGAAGAAGTTTTTGCGCCGCTTTTTTTAAAAAGCGGCCACTTTCTTCTCTTTACGTTAGCCGGTAGCCTGCGCCGGCCATGAACATTCTTCATCTCAGCGATCTGCATCTCTGCCCTGAGGGCAAGAAGGCCTACGGGGTGGTCGATAGCCATGCCATGGCTGAGCGTGCTTGCGAGACCATCGCCAAGCTCGCGGTGCGGGCCGATGCCGTCATCATTACCGGCGATCTCGCCGATTGCGGTTTTGCCGAAGAATATCAGCGGCTGAATGGCATTCTTGCGCGCCTGGCCCCGCTGCCGGTGTTCCTCATTCCCGGCAATCATGACCGGCGGGAGGAAATGCTCGCTCATCTGCCCGGCCTGCGCCACACAATGAAGGTTTTATTCAATACGCCATTGAGGATTTTCCCGTCCGTCTGGTGCTGCTGGACAGTGTGATCGCCGGCGAGACGCATGGTACGCTCTGCCCCGCGCGGCTCGCCTGGCTGGAGCGGACCCTGGCCGCGCAGCCGGAGCGGGAGACCATGATCGCGCTGCATCACCCGCCTTTCCTGACCGGGGTCAAACAGTTCGACGACATTAATCTGCGCAACCATGAGGAATTTCGTGCCCTCATCGCGCGCCATCGGCAGGTGACCCGCATCATCAGCGGCCATCATCACCGCATGATCGTCGGCAATGTCGCGCAGGCCGTCAGCTTCGTCGCACCCTCGATCGCCTATCAATTCATGCTGACCCATGATGCCGGCATCGAGATGGGTTTCAATCTCGAACCTTCAGCTTTCCTGCTGCATTCCTGGTCGCCGGCCCAAGGTTTCGCCACGCAGAGCGCGTTCGTCGAGCCGTTTCCGGGGCCGTTCCCGATCCTGCTGGGCGAGGATTATCCGGGGCACGCAGCGGATTAGCAGGAAAGGGCTACTTTTTGTAAACAAAAAGTAGCCGAGAATTTCCAGCCGAAGCCTGTTAATGCACCAATGTCGGCAGCAGCTCGTTCTGAATAATCGCGGCGGCTGCCAGCTCTGCAGAAGAGGCGATGCCCAAGGGCGTGCCATCCGCCGCATTAATGGCGAATTCCTGGCCGTTTTCGGTCATCACCGGCTTGATGTAGGCGACTTTGTCGAGCTCAAAAGCTTCCAGCTGTGCCGCGGAGATATGACGAATGCCAATCGCGGTTTCTGGAACAAAGGTAGGCACGCCGTCATGAGTCTTCGAGTCCATGAAATAACTCCTACTCCAGCTTTGCTTACAACAGGGAACTGGTCGCGATAGACAGGAATATCGGGCGCTTTCATGCGCCCCTTTGGGATTGTCTCGTTCCACACATTATGTGGGAACGACGCTACCATGTTCCACCTTAGCCTGATTACTTTCGTAGAGAACGGTGTTTGGCGGCAATGGGGATGTGGCGGCGTTTTTGGACAAATGGCCGGCGTTTCCGGCCATGGCGAGCCTGGCGTCCGTCCGCGAAGACGAGGCTGGCCTCGATCGGTAAAATCCTCGTTCGTGGCGGCGCGGTAAGGCCAGCTAACGCCCGGTGAAAGGCCGATTGACAGAGGCAGGATGCGGCGGGACATTATCCGACTGGAGGTGTTGCCATGTCGACCACACGTGATCTGACCCATTTGCCGGCGCATGTTCTCGCCGCTGACATCGCTGCGCGGCGCGTCTCACCCGTTGAGGTGATTGACGCGGTGATCGCGAAGGTCACGGCGCATGAGCCGCAACTCAAAGCCTTCGTCGCGACCTATTTCGACGAGGCGCGGCTGGCGGCGGAAGCGGCTGACAAGGCGATCCGTTCCGGCCATGCGGTCGGGCCGTTCCATGGCATGCCGATCGCGCTGAAAGACCTGGTCGAGATGGAAGGCCGGATCACGACCGGCGGTTCGAAAGTCTGGGCCGAACGCCGGGCGGCGCGCACCGCCACCCTGGCGCGCAAGCTGATCGCCGCCGGGATGATCGTGATCGGCAAGACCCATACGGTGGAATTCGCCTTCGGCGGCTGGGGCACCAACCAGCATATGGGCACGCCGCGCAACCCGTGGGACATGAACACCCATCGCGTGCCCGGCGGCTCGAGCAGCGGCTCGGCCGTTTCCGTGGCGGCGCGCATGGTGCCCTGGGCGATCGGCACAGACACTGGCGGCTCGGTGCGCCTGCCTTCCTCTTTCTGCGGCATGACCGGGCTGAAGACCACAGTCGGCCGCATCAGCTGCCATGGCGTGCTGCCGCTGACCCCCACGCTCGATACGCCGGGCCCGATCACCCGTTCGGTCGAAGATGCGGCACTGCTCTATCAATTGCTGCAGGGTGAGGACCCGTTGGACAGGCTGACCATCGGTCAGCCGGGTGCGGCGCCGATGGCGGCGCTCAAGCGCGGCGTGCGCGGCCTGCGCCTGGCGCGCATTCCGGAGAGCGAGCGTGCCGGCGTGGCGCCGGACATTCTCGCCGCCTATGACCAGGCGTTGGAAATTCTGGCGCAAGCCGGCGCCGAGATCGGCACCATCGCTTTGCCGAAAGCATTCGGCGATTACACGCTGCTCACCAGCCAGATCATGCAGACGGAAGCTTATGGGCTGGTCGGCGAACTGGCGGAGGACAAGACGCTGCCGATCGATGAAGGCGTGCGCGGCCGCATTCTCGCCGGCGCGAAAATCTCCGCCGCCGAATATTTCCGGGCGCTGCGGGCGCGCGACGCGCTGAAGGCCGAATTCGCCGCCGCCTTCGCCGGGTTCGACGCGGTGCTGACCCCGACGACGAAGATGACCGCGATCCCGCTCGCGGATGTCGATCAGCAGGTCGTGCCGTCATACTTCACCCGTTTCGCGAATATTCTTGACCTTTGCGGCCTGGCCCTGCCGACCGGCATCTCCGCCGAAGGGCTGCCGACCTCGCTGCAGATCGTCTGCCGCGGCTATGACGAGGATACGGCGCTGCGCATCGGCTGGGCCTATCAGTCCGTGACCGATTGGCATGAGCGCGTGCCGGCTGGGTTCTGAGACAAGGAAGCGAAGAAAGGTCTACTTTTTGTGAACAAAAAGTAGCAAAAAAACTTTGCTACTTTGGGCCCGTGCCGTTTCAACGCCACGGGCCCAAAGTCAAAAAAGTTTTTGCGCCGCTTTTTCCAAAAAGCGGCCACTTCCTTACTTCCTTAAAACCGAGTCACGCCCAGTTCGGTCGCCACGGCATGCAGGCGCAGGTCGGTCGGCTCCGTTGGCACATGTTCGAAACATTGCGCGGAGAAGGCGCAGCCAAGGCGGAAGGCGTGGGGCAGGGCTTCGAGGCTGCGGTCATAATAGCCGCCGCCATAGCCGAGCCGGTTGCCTGTTTGGTCGAACGCCAGCAGCGGCACCAGCAGGAAATCGGGGCGTAGGATCTCACCCAGCGAATGCATTGTGCCGAACCGGCCTTCCGCCAGTGGCGCTCCGGGGCGCCAGGCGCGGAAAATCAGTGGGAGGCCGCGGCGCGGCGTTTCCGGCAGGCATAGAGTTTGTCCGCGCGCGGCCAGCGTTTCGAGCAGGACCCGGATATCGATTTCATGGGCCATCGGCCAAAAACCGGCGAGGATGGCCCCCGACGGTGGCGGCAGGTCGCGCAGCACATGTTCGGCGAGGCGCGCGCCGGCGGTAGCCGGGTCGCAGGCGGCGCGGCGTGCGATGGCGAGCGCCCGTTGCGCGGCCTTGGCGGCGGCGGCTTCCATCAGCGCGCACTTCCATCACTGAGGCGTGGTGCTGCCAGCGCCACAGGCCCAAACCAACAAAAGTTTTTGCGCCGCTTTTTCCCAAAAAGCGGCTCCTTTCTTCACTCTCTTTCAAGGCGTCGTCAGCCGGAACTCGATCCGGCGGTTCTGCGCGTAATCGGCCGGGGTGGAGCCGGAATTTAACGGGTTGTTCGAGCCCATCGCCGTGGCGGCGAGGCGTTCCCGCGGCACGCCGTCTTTCACCAGCAGGTCGAGCACCGCCAAGGCGCGCGCCGAGGAGAGGTCGAAATTCGAATGATACGGGCCGCCGGTGATCGCCTGGGAGTCGGCATAACCGTCCACACTGAGGATCCAGTTCACATTGGCCGGAATTTTTTTGGCAATTTCCTGAATGGCCTGCGCCACCTGGGCGATTTCCTTCTGGCCGGTGGGGGTGATCGTGGCCTCGTCCACGGGGAACAGCACGTCGCTCTCGAACACGAAGCGGTCGCCGACGATCTTGATGTTCGGCTCGTTCGCCAGGGCGTCACGCATCGCGTGGAAGAAGGCGCTTTGATATTGCTGCAGCTCTTCGACCTTGCGCGCCAAGGCCTCGTTCAACTCGCGGCCGAGATCGGCGATCTGCACATTCTCTTTGGCGTCGAGCGTGTTGGCGGCATTGAGTGCCTGTTGCAGCACCGCGAGTTGCAGCCGCATGGCCGCGATCTGCTGGTTCAGCAGGGTGATCTGGTCCTGCTGCTGTTGCGTGAGTTTCTGAGCTTCCGCAAGCTTGCCCTGGGTGGTGCTCAATTGCTGCTGCAGGCCGGGGCCGGCCTCGCTCTGCTGCGCCAGCGTTGCCATCTGGTCCTGCAAGGCGGCGATCCGGTTGGCGGCGGAACCGGCCTCGGCCTGGGCGTCGGAGAGTTGGGCTGCAAGCCCGGTTTCCTTGGTGTTCAGCGCGGTGATGGTGGCGTTGGCGCCGCTCAGCTGCTGGGTCAGGCTGCTATTCTGCGTCTGCGCGGCGGCGAGCTGTGCATTCAGCGCCGCGAGCTCCTGGCTCAGCGTGGTGTCCTTGCTGGTCTCCAGCGACAGGCTCTGGGACAGAGCCGCGATCTGGTCGCGCAGCCGGGAGATGGTGTTGTCGCTGCCGCTCAGGGCCGAGGAGAGGAAGGCTTCGGCCAGCACGAACACCAGCAGCACGAAAATCGTGACCATGAGCAGGGTGGACAGCGCGTCCACATAGCCCGGCCAGGCCTCCAGCCCATTGCCGTTGCGGCGCCCTCTCATGCGCGGGTTTCGTCCCGTGCCACCGCGGCGACGGTGCGGGTGAGGATTTTCAGGTCGCTGCGCAATTCGCTGAGGCTCTGATTGCGGCCTTGCTCGGTCTCGGTGAGCAGGCGCGTCAGCAGCAGCTCGATATTGCGCAGATGCGCGCGGGCCACGTCATCTTCGCCGTTGGATCCCCTGCCGAGGCGGGCCAGGGCAGGGCCCAGCGCCACATGTGCTTCGGCGAGCTTGACCATCAGCTGGTGATTGGTGCGCAGCGTGTCGGCCAGCGTGCTCATGCGCTCATTCAGGCCCAGCAGGGCGGTATGGCTTTGGGCGCGGCCTTCCTCGCCGCGTGCCAGCACGCGCTGCAGCCCCTCCATGTTTTCGGCGGTCTGTTCCAGCAGGGCCTGCACGTAAACCGGGATCGGCGTTTCGCCGTCATGGCCGGCCACGCCGGTGGAGAGCCGGGTCAGGCCGGCCAGCCATTCTTCCAGCTCGTTGAAGAACCGGTTCATCGCCTGGCCGGCGGTGAGATCCAGGAACCCCAGGATCAGCGCGCCGGAAAGGCCGAACATCGAGGCCGAGAAAGCGGTGCCCATGCCGTCCAGCGGCTTGGCCAGACCGGCTTTGAGCTGGGCGAACATCGCGTTCACATCGCCGCCGGACAGGGTCATGCCGTTGATCACCGCGGCGACCGAGCTGACCGTATGCAGCAGGCCCCAGAACGTGCCGAGCAGGCCGAGGAAGATCATCACCCCCGTGGTGTAGCGGGAGAGTTCGCGGCTCTCGTCCAGCCGGCTGGAGATGCCGTCAAGGATGGTGCGCATCGCCTGGCCTGACAAAGTGATGCGCCGCTCGCCGTCGGCGCGGCCGTGCAGCATGCGCGCCATCGGCGCCAGCAGGATCGGCGGCGTCGCCTGCTCGAGTTTTTGCCGGGGGCGGCGGAAATCCTCGACCCAGGCCACTTCAGCATAAAGCCGCTGCACCTGGCGCAGGTTCCAGAACACGCCGAACAGCTCGACCAGGATGATCACGCTGTTGACCACCGGATTGGCCATGTAGAAGCGGGCCAGCTGGGGCGAGATCGCGGCCACGCCGCCATACACGATGAGGCAGAACAGGATCATGCGGATCAGGTAACTGGTCGGCTTGGTCATGGGTTCAGCCCCGCTTGGATTTCTGTTGTGTCAGGAGCGCCGCCGGGCGCGGCGCCTAAGGCCCGCGGTAGGATATTCTGCGACGGAACCCCGCAGGCACTCAAGCTCGCGCGGACCGCCAGAGCGCGGGCCAGAGACAGGCGCATGCTCTGAGAATTATCGTCAGGATCGGCCGGCGCGCGGGCATTGATGACGATGGGGCCGGCGATTTTGCAGAACGGCGCGAGACGGGTCGCGGCGTCGGCCGGCAAGGTGGCGCTGTCGGCGGCAAAGGCAATGTCGAGCGTGGCGGGGCGTGCGGCTGGTTTTGGCACCGCCGGTTTCGGCGCCACGGGCGCCGCGACGGCTGGCTTGGCCACGGCCGGCACAGTAGCGGGCGGCTTCGGCGCGCGCAGATCTGGTGCGGCCGGCGCTGCGCCCGGCAGGTCGGGCAAGGGGGAGGGCGGTTCGGCGACCGCCGGTTTTGGCGCCACCGGCGCCGCGACGGCCGGCTTGGCCACGGCCGGGACCGTAACCGGCGGTTTTGGCGCGCGCAGATCCGGCGCGGCCGGCGCTGCGCCCGGCAGGTCAGGCAAGGCGGGGGGCGGTTCGGCGACCGCCGGCATGATGACAGGCGGCGCCGGCTTTTTCACCGAGAGGTGTTTCGCTTGGGTCGCCACATGCCGCCAATGCCGCACGAAGGCGGCATGGTCGGTGTTGGGCGCCGTCTCATGGGCTGTGACAGGCGGCGTGGCCGGAAGTCCGGCCAGCTGGTTGAGCGCGGCCGGATTCACGCTGACCTGCGCGATCGCCGCGCCCGGCAGGAAAGAGGCCGCCAGGATCAGGAGCAAAAAAAATTTCACCCCAGGATCATAGCCTTAACCCCTGGAAGCCGCCAGACCGTCCTGCACGATCTCGAGCAAACGCGGGTGCAGGTGGGGATTGCCTGCCACCACCGTGTTCGCCACGTTGTCCTTGCCTTCGGCGTCGGTGGCGTAGCCGCCGGCCTCGCGCACGATCAACATGCCGGCGGTGATGTCCCAGGGATGGATGCCGGATTCCCAATAGCCTTCATAGCGGCCCGCGGCGACCCAGGCGAGGTCCAAGGAGGCCGCGCCGAAGCGGCGGATACCGGCGACCTGGGGCATGAGCGTGCTCAGCGTGCGGGCGAAGGAGAGGCGGTTGCCGCCCGTGGTCACGGCGAACGGGATGCCGGTGGCGAACACCGCATCACGCAGTTCGCGCCGCGCGGAGACGCGCAGGCGCTTGTCGTTGACATAGGCGCCGACGCCTTTTTCCGCCCAGAACAGCTCGTTGGCCACCGGGGAATAGACCACGCCGGCGACGATTTCCGACCCGCCATCGGGCAGGCGGCGTTCCAAGCCGATGGAGATGGCCCAGTGGGGCATGCCGTGCAGGAAGTTGGTGGTGCCGTCGAGCGGGTCGACGACCCAGCGCCAGGCCCATTTGTCGCTGCCGGAGGCGCCGGTTTCTTCCATCAGGAAGGCGTAGCCGGGGCGGGCTTTTTCCAGCTCCTCGCGCAGCGTCTGCTCGGCGCGCAGATCGGCCTGGCTGACGAAGTCGCCCGGCCCCTTCATGCTCACCTGCAGGTTCTCGACCTCATTGAAATCGCGCAACAGACGTTTGGCGGCCTTTTGCGCGGCGGCCTGCATCACCGTCATATGTGCCGAGAGGCGTGGCATCATGGGAAAAAATCCTCAATATCAAAAGCGAACGGGCTAGAGCCTTCATCGCGACGACGAAGGCTCTAGCCTCATGTTTTGGCGAGCAATTTTATGCATTTAGGTGGAATCTTCTGATTCCACCTAAATGCACATTGCTCCAGGCCTATCCCCCGGCCGGGCGTTCCCGGCCGGGGGGACCACAAAATCAGTTCTTGGCGCGTTCCACGTAGCTGCCGTCCTCGGTGCGGACGACCACGCGCTCACCGGCCTCGATGAAGGGCGGCACCAGTGTCTTCACGCCGTTGGAAAGCTTGGCGGGCTTGTAGGAGGAGGAGGCGGTCTGCCCCTTCACCACCGGATCGGCCTCGACGATTTCCAGCGTCACATGCGGCGGCAGGGTCATGGAGACCGGATCGCCTTCGACCAGCCCGACGGAGACCTGCATGTTGTCCTGCAGGAACGGGGCGGAATCGCCCAGGATCGCGGCCGGGACCATGAACTGCTCGAAGGTCTCGGGATCCATCAGGACGAGATTGTCGCCGTCAGTGTAGGAGTAGGTGTAATCCCGGTCCTCGGTGTTGAGCCGCTCCACGCTATCGGCGGTGCGCCAGCGTTCGTTGGTCTTGTTGCCGGTCTTGAGGTTGCGCATTTCCACCTGAATGAAGGCGCCGCCTTTACCCGGGGTGATGATCTGCTGCTTGAGCACGGTCCAGCGATTGCCTTCGTGTTCGATGACCTGACCGGCGCGGATGAGGTTTGCCTGCTGCTTCATAAAAACTCTGCCTGGATATGGGAGTGCGGTTCGAAGCCGGGGCTTACGCTGCCACAGGCCGTTCGGCAAGTCGCGGCGAGCCAGGAGATAGGAAAGTGGCCGCTTTTTGAAAAAAGCGGCGCAAAAACTTTTTGGACTTTGGGCCAATGGCGTTGAAAGCGCACGGGCCCAGTTAAAGGAAGTTTTTTGTCTTCTTTTTTTCAAAAAAGAAGCGCTTTCTTCCTCCCTTAAAGCGGAATTTTCCCCAGCCCGCCGGGCCGGTCGAAAACATAGGTCGGCAGCGCGGTGCCGCTGATATGGCCACGCAGATTGGCGAGAATTTCCCGGCCGCGTTCGGGCGGCACATAAAAGCGCGCGGTGCCGGGGGCGGCGTCGAGCTGGTGCAGGTAATAAGGCTTGATCCGCATCCGGAGCATGGCGCGGAACAGGTCGCCGAGCGCGGCCTCGCTGTCATTCACCCCGGCCAGCAGCACGCTCTGGCCCAGAATGGGAATGGCGCGCCGCTGCAACCGGCGCAGCGCGGTGCCCACGGAAGGTGTGAGTTCGCGCGCATGGTTGGCGTGCAGGCACAGGAAGAGCGGGGTTTCGATGTCCAGGGCTTCGGCCAGCGCCTCGGTGACGAGCGCCGGATCGGCGACCGGGGCGCGGGTATGGATCCGCAGCACCTCGATATGCGGGATCGATGCCAGCCGGCGCAGGATCGCGCCCAGCCGGCGAGGGGAGAGGATCAGCGGATCGCCGCCGGTGAGGATCACCTCGCGGATGCCGGGTGCGGCCTCGAGATAGGCATAGGCGGCCTCGAGCGCGCTATCGCCGAGCACGCCGCCATCCGGCCCCACCTGTTCGCGGCGGAAGCAGAAACGGCAATAGACCGGGCAGGCCAGCAGCGGTTTTAGCAGCGCGCGGTCCGGGTAGCGGTGCACGATGCCGGGGACGGGCGAGAGCGCTTCGTCGGCGATCGGGTCCGCGGACTCATGCGGGGCGGTGATCAGCTCCGCCGGATCGGGGATGAACTGGCGGAAAATCGGGTCGCCGGGTTCGGCGATCAGCGCCTGCAAGGCGGGCGGCACGGCGATGGAATAGCGCTTCGCCACCGCCTCCAGTACCGGGCGTGACTCAGCACTTGCCAGACCTGCCGAGATCAGGTCTTCAACGCGGCGCAGCGTGCGCGTGGAGGGCGGCAATCCGTCGGGCATGCGGGATCGTGTAGAATGGGAGCGCCTATGTCTCAACCCTGGGAAAATCTCGCCGACCGGATGCCGATGCTGCGGCGGCGCCTGAGGCTGACCCAGGCGGTGCGGGCGTTCTTCACGGCGCGCGGCTATATGGAGGTGGAAACGCCTTATGCCGTGCCGGCGCCGGGCGAGGAGGTGCATCTGCGCGCCGTGCGGGCAGGGGACAAATACCTCAATACCAGCCCGGAATTCGCGATGAAAAAATTGCTGGCGGGGGGCTCCGGGCCGATTTTCCAGCTGGCGCGGGTGTGGCGCGATGAGCCGCACAGCCATACGCACGCGCCGGAATTCACCATGCTCGAATGGTATAATCTGCGCCCTGACCTGGGCGCGTTGATGGACGAGACCGAGGCGCTGCTGCGCGCCGTGCTGCCGCCGGTCCTGACCCGCAACGGTCAAACGATCAGCCTGGAGAGATTCGAGCGGATCACGGTGGCGGAGGCGTTCTTCCGCTATGTCGGCGCCGATGTGCTGGCGAGCGAGGGCGATGCCCAGGCGCTCGCTGATGCGGCGGGAACGAGGCTGCGCGCGGGGGAAGGCTGGGAGGATTTGTTTTTTCGCCTCCTGCTGGAGCGGGTCGAACCGATGCTGGGGCGCGAATGCCCGACTTTTCTCACCCATTGGCCGGCTTCGCAGGCGGCGCTGGCGCGGCGCGACCCTGAGGACCCGCGTGTCGCGGAACGGTTCGAGCTGTTTTGCGGCGGCATGGAGCTCGCCAATGCCTTCGTTGAGCTCACGGATGTCGCGGAGCAGCGCGCCCGCTTCCTTGAAGATCGGGCTCGCCGGCACGAATTATACGGCGCTGAGGACTGGGCGCTGGATGAGGCGTTCCTGGCCGCCGTCGCCAAGCTGCCGCCTTGCGCGGGGATCGCGCTCGGCTTTGACCGTCTGGCGATGCTGGCCTGCGGCGCTTCACGGATCGCCGAGGTGATGTGGCTGTGAGCAAGTGGGCGGTGGCGCTGAAACCGGCACGGCTCGGATCAAGGAAAGAGGCGTTCCCATGCGTCGCGGTTTTCTTGTTTCGTTGGCTTTGCTTGTTTTGGCCGGATGTGCGGGCCCCAGCCTGCGCAGCCGCATGGCGGCCTATATAGGGGCCGATGAGCAGACGCTGGTGCAACAGCTCGGCGTGCCGGATAAGCAGATCACCGTAAACGGCATACAATATTTTGCTTACAACCAGCAGCGTCAGGTCATTGCCGGGACCTATGGTTATTATGGTCCCTATTGGGGCCCGGGCCCGATGTATGGCGGCGGGTTTTATCCCTGGAATGGGGTCATGGTTTATGCCTGCGAAACGACCTTCATGCTGAGGGACGGTAGGGTGTTCACTTTCACCATGCGTGGCGACGGCTGCGATTATTAAAGCCCGTTGGGCCCGTGGCGCCGAAACGCCACAGGCCCAAAGTTCATAGAAGTTTTTGCGCCGCTTTTTTCAAAAAGCGGCCACTTTCTTTCGCTTAAAACTCACTCCAATCATTTGCGCCGCCGCCAGCCGCGATCAGGCGACGGTTCGTGCTTTTTTGGGGCGGCAGCGCGGCGACCCGGCGTTTCGGCGATTGCGCGGCCTCTTCCAGGCCGATGCGGAACTGCCCGACCAGACGCGCCAGCTCCTCGGCCTCGTCTTCCAGGCTGTGGCTCGCCGCCGTCGCCTGCTCGACCATCGCCGCGTTCTGCTGCGTCACCTGGTCCATCTGGTTCACGGCCGTGTTCACTTCGCCGAGACCGGTGGATTGTTCCTTGGCCGACGCTGCCAACTCCGTCACCAGGCCGTTGAGCTGGCCCACCTGGGTGACGATGCGCCCGAGCGCCTGGCCGGTCTCGCTCACCAGCTTCACGCCGATATCGACCTGCTGGGTCGAAGCGGAAATCAGCGCCTTGATCTCCTTCGCGGCATCGGCCGAGCGTTGGGCCAGCGCCCGCACTTCGGTTGCCACCACCGCGAAGCCGCGCCCGGCATCGCCGGCGCGCGCCGCTTCCACGCCAGCATTGAGCGCCAGCAAATTGGTCTGGAAGGCGATTTCGTCGATCACACCAATGATGTTGGCGATCTGCCTGGACGAGGCTTCGATGCCGTCCATGGCGCCGACCGTCTGGCGCACCACCTCGCCGGAATGTTCGGCATCGGTCTTCGAGGTCGAGACCAGCGCGCGCGCCTCGTTCGCCACCTCGGCGGTGCGGCGCACCGTTGCAGTGATCTGGTCGAGGGCGGCTGCAGTCTCTTCCAGGCTTGCTGCCTGCTGCTCGGTGCGGCGCGACAAATCATCCGAGGCCTGAGTGATCTCGCCGGCACCGCCCCGCACGCCTTGCGCGTTGGTGGCGATCGCCTGCATCGTCTCCTGAAGCTTCGTCATCGCCGCGTTGAAATCGCTGCGCAGCTTCTCGAAATCGCCACCGAACACCGTGTTCAGGCGGAACAGCAGATCGCCGGAGGAGAGTTTCGCCAGCCCTTCGGCGACCGAATGCACCACGAATGCCTGCTGTTTGAGCGCGGCCGTGCGCTCGGCCTCCACGCTCTGGCGTTCCGTCTCGGCGGCCTGGCGGTGCGCCTCGGTCTCTGCTTCCAGCCGCAGCTTCTCGATGCCAGACTCCTTGAACACCTGCACCGCGCGCGCCATGCCGCCGATCTCGTCGCGGCGTTCGGCACCGTCTACGTTTGCCTGCAGATTGCCGCCGGCGAGCTTGCTCATGGTGGCCTGCAGCGCCTTGATCGGCGTAACCATCCAGATGCGGACGGCGAAGAAGCCGCCGATCAGAATTGCGGCAAGCCCGGCGAGGACGAGCGTGAAACTGTTGAAAATCGTCGCGCCGGACTGATCGATCAAAGCAGCCTCGTTATGGACTGCATCCGTCCGGCTTTCGCTGACGAGTTTCCCAAGCCCGAGAATCACCGGCATGAAACTTTCCTCGCAACGCGTGATCGTGTCGCCGTTCGCAGTGATCAGGCCGGCTGGAACGGGCAGCTCCTGCCCCAGGGCGATCGTCTGAGCGCATGAGGTCGTGAAGGCGGCATCTCCGCTCTGCCGCAGCGCTTCGAACTCGCTCGTGCGTGCCGGCAGGGCGCCCGCCGCCTGTTGCAACGCGCGGTCAAAAACACTCTCATTTTGAGAGAGCCGCCCCAGCATGGTCTGCTTACCTGTCGCCGTGTGAGCAATAATCAGCCAACCGATGCTGTTCGCCGCGCCGCTCGCGGCCTGACTTGCCTCTGTCGTAAAAAATGCCGCCGCCTGCGCCGATTTGTCGTTCCGCGTGAACCCGCTCGTCAGCCCCCGCATCTCTGTGGCCATGTACAAAGTCATCGCCACGACAAAGATGCCGAACAAACCCAGGATCACCAGGATCTTGGAAGCGACAGGCAGATTTTTCACAATAGGTTAGCTCCACTGAGACGGTTCGAGGTCTGGCTCGCTCAGCGGAACCATCAGTAGAGGCACGGATGACGCAGCCGAGACGGCCCATGCGACCGTAACCTAAGATTGTAATAGGCACAACCTTAAATTAATAACATGTCATAAAGCTTTAATAACAAATCCGTTATTGGTGGCTTTGGGCGCAGCCTTTCGTAGCCAGGTTCCCTGGGTGAGAAGGAACCTGGTGCGCGCCGATGGGATTTTTGAGCCTATGTGAGCGGCCCCAGCCACGGGGCACAAGCAAGCCGTCGCGCGGTACGCGCCGGCAATGACAGCGGGTTAACGCCCGGTGTCTTCCGCCTGACGGATGGCTTCGAGCATTGCGCGCACGCCGGCGGCGGGGCCTTGGCCGTGGCTCCAGATGGCGCCGACCACGGCGAGGAATTCAGCGCCGGCCTGAACCAAAGGCGCGCAGTTGGCCGCATTGATGCCGCCGATGGCGACGCAGGGAATTTCCATCACTTCCGCCCAGAGGCGCAGCGTTTCGATTTCCGCCATTTCCGGCGGTTCCTTGGTGGCGGTGGGAAAGAACGCGCCGAAGGCGACATAGTCGGCCCCGGCCTCGCCGGCTTCCATCGCCAGGTGCCGGGAGTTGTGGCAGGTCACGCCCAGCGTCAGCTCGCCGAGGATTTTGCGCGCCTGGGCGGCCGGCATATCGGTTTGCCCGACATGGGACCCATCGCAGCCGAGTTTGACCGCGAGATCGGGGCGGTCGTTGAGCAGGAAGGCGACGTTGCGGCTCTGCACCACGGGGCGCAGCCGGTCGATGGTTTTCTGTAGCACGCTGTCGGGAACATCTTTCAGCCGCAGCTGCACCGCAGCGACATCGCCGGCATCGAGTGCGGCGGCCAGATGGTCCTCGAACTTATCCGGGAGGATCGGCGGCGTAATAAGATAAAGCCTGCAATTCGCCTCAGCCACCAGAAACCATCCATCATTTGAATTAAGGGGTCCGGGGCCTTACGGCCCCGGCGGGGTGAAGGGGCAGAGCCCCTCCACTTAACTTTCTTACTTGCTCTGATAAATCTCAATAATCTTCGCGAGCATGGCGAGGGCTTCCTCACGCGGGCGCTGGAAGGTGTTGCGGCCGATGATGGAGCCGTTGGCGCCACCGTCGCGCAGGCCGCGGATTTCCTCATACAGCCCGTCCAGACCCTTGGCCTCGCCGCCGGAGAAGACGACGATGCGGCGGCCGCCGAAGCAGGACTGCACGACATGCTGCACGCGCTTGGCCAGGGTTGAACCGTCAATGGAGGCGTAGACCTTCTTCGCGGCTTCCAGCGAGATCACGTCGGTGGGCGGCTTCACCTTGATGATGTGGGCGCCGAGCAAGGCGGCCATATGCGCGGCATAGGCGCAGATGTCGAAGGCGGTTTCGCCGGCCTTGTCGAGCTGAGGGCCGCGCGGATAGGACCAGATGACGACGGCCAGGCCCGCGGACTTGGCTTCTTCGGCCAGCTCGCGGATTTCTTCCATCATCTCGAAGGCGAATTCGCTGCCGGGATAGATGGTGAAGCCGATCGCCGAGCAGCCGAGACGCAGCGCGTCATTCACCGAGCCGGTGAGGGCCTGGTTCTTTTCCGTGGCGAGCGAGTTGGCGGAGTTGACCTTGAGGATGGTGGGGATCGCGCCGGCGAAACTGTCGGCACCGGCCTCGATCATGCCGAGCGGGGCGGCATAGGCGGAGAGGCCGGCATCGATGGCCAGCTGGAAATGATAGTGAGGGTCGTAGGCGGCGGGATTGGGCGCAAAAGAGCGGGCCGGACCATGTTCGAAGCCCTGATCGACGGGGAGAATCACCAGCTTGCCGGTGCCGCCCAGCTTGCCGGCCATCAGGATGCGCGCGAGGTTGGTTTTGGTGCCAGGATTGTCGC
Organism: uncultured Pseudomonadota bacterium; assembly: GCA_963798115.1. Lineage (GTDB taxonomy): Bacteria > Pseudomonadota > Alphaproteobacteria > Acetobacterales > Acetobacteraceae > Acidocella. The sequence goes on along the minus strand of CAWCRT010000005.1, from coordinate 62,196 downwards.
TTTCGTAATACGACAGAATCTTTTTAACCTGCTCCGTGATGTGCATTTGATCCCTCTGTGAAAACCAAGGCGGATGTAACGCAAGGCTGTGTGCCTGTCATCCGCCGAGCCAGTCGGCAAGGCGGTGGAACGCGCCGGAAGCGGCCAGATCGAGCGCCGGCGGGGGCTGGTTTAGCACGACCGCGCCCTGCGCGGCGGCAATTTCGGCGACGGTGGCAAAACTGGGCTGGGGGCGCAGCACGATTCCGCGCAAGCCGAGCCGCAAAGCCTCCAAAGCGCGGCCGGCGGCGTCGCCGCAATCAAGCAGACTAATGTCCGCGGCGCCGGCCCCCTCGGTCAGCATTTTCCACCACAGGCAGCCGGCATAGGAGGCAGCGCCAGGGGCGGAGAGCAGGGTGACAGGGCGTCGCAATCCAAGGGCGTGGCGCGCCTGTTGCAGATCGTAAATGATGACCGCGGGTGCGATGTTTGTCATATCCTCTAACTTGACCTGCCGACATAGCCTCGGCTTCAATAGAACCTATGCCCGAGTTTGAATCCGAAGACGAAATCCTGGACCGCATCGAGGTCGCGCTGCGGCGAATCGCTGGCGCCGTGCAGAGCGGCAAGCCGGCGTCCAAGCGGGATATTGACCGGGAGGCGTTGGCCCATTCGCTGGACATGCTGGTCGCACGGCTGCGTGCGGGGCTGGAACCGGCCAAGCCGGATGATCACCTTACGGAGTAGACGCCATGGCGCAAGTGACGATCCGTATTAACGGCTACGCTTACACCGTCGGCTGCGAAGATGGACAAGAGGCGCATCTGGAACAGATGGCGGCGGAGATCGAGCAGCGCATTAACAGCATCAAGTCGATCGGCGGTCAGTCCGGCGAGGCGCGGCTGCTGATGCTCTCGGCCCTGCTGCTGGCTGACGAGCTGCACGATCTGCGCAACAGCGCAAAGCCGGCCGAATCGCCGATACCGGCTGCAGCAAGCGCGGATAGTGAGCGGCGCGCAAAGCTGCGCCGCGTTGCCGCCCGTGCGGAAGAGATTGCCGCCGACCTCACAGACGCGTAAGACAATGCTTCGGAGCTGCCCGGTGCGTCAGGCAGATCATCCCCAGGGCCGTTAAGCATCTCCCTCGGGGGCTGGCGCTGCTCAGTCCATTGGGCTGGGTAACTGGCACCCACCTGCACAAGCAGGCCTTGGGAGGATGTCAACGCCAACGGCCAGGGCGGCTCCACATTTCCTTTGAGGTTTAAGAAAGTAAGGGGCCGCTTTTTGGAAAAAAGCGGCGCAAAAACTTTTTTGACTTTGGGCCTCGGGCGCTCCAGCCGCATGGGTCCATCAGGCCATGGTTACGTAGGGGCCTGAAGTCTCCGTGACGACATAGCCTTCGCGCTGGTACCAGACGAAAGCCGGGCTGCCTTTAACGGCGGTGAGGCGGATTTGCTGGGCACGCGCCAGGGCTTCGGCCTGGAACTGGCGCAGCAGCGATTTGGCGATGCCGAGCCCCTGAATCTCCGGATGCACCAGGAGCGATTTCACATGGATGAGGTCGTCATGCTCTTCCAGGATCAAAAACCCGCCATCCGTGCCGTTGATCTGGATGATGTGACTGGTCGCGGGGTCGATAGACGCGCTGAGCGCGGCGCGCTCGGCCGCTTCGTCCCACGTGCCTGAAGCGGCCTCGACCAGCGGGCGCAGGGTGATTTCCACGAGCTCATAAATCAGCTCGTGGTCTTCCGGGGTGATCGCACGGAGGGTGATGTTCATGGGCGTACTCTATAGGAAAGGGGCCATAAGAAAGTGGCCGCTTTTTGAAAAAAGCGGCGCAAAAACTTCTTCGACTTTAGGCCTGTGCCGGCGAAACCAGCACGGCCCAGTTCAAAGAAGTTTTTTGCTTCTTTTTTCCAAAAAAGAAGCCCTTCCTTCTCTTACAGGCCTGCGAGCGCCCGGAACTCGTCCTCGCTCAAAATCCTCAACCCAAGTTCGCGGGCTTTTTTCTCCTTCGATCCGGCATCGCTGCCGACCACCACATAGTCGGTCTTTTTCGAAACCGACTCGGTGACCTTGGCGCCGAGCGATTCGGCGCGTGCCTTGGCCTCGGGGCGGGCCATGGTGAGCGTGCCGGTGAAGACGATGGTTTTGCCCGCGAGTTCTGAATTGGCGGCGGCGGCGCTCACCGCCTCCTCGATGGTCAGGAAGGATTCGAGCTCGGCCAACGTATCGAGATTATGTGCCTCCGAGAAGAAGGCGGCGAGGTCGGTGGCGATGGCCGGGCCGATGCCGGAGATGGAGCCGAGTTCCAGCCGCGCGTCGGAGCCGATCATTGTGGCGGCTTGCATGCTCGCCCGCCAATTGGCGTAGGAGCCGTAATGCCGGGCCAGCAATTTCGCGTTGTTCTCGCCGATCCGGCGGATGCCGAGGGCGTAGATGAAGCGGGGCAGGGGAATGGTCTTGCGGGCCTGGATCGCGGCCGTGAGCTTGGCCGCTGAGACCGGTCCCCAGCCTTCGCGTCTGGCGATCTCGCTCTCATGTTCGGGCAGGCGGAAAATGTCCGGGGCGGATTTGATCAGCCCGCTTTCGTAAAATTCGAGAATGGTCTTGTCGCCCATGCCGTCAATGTCGAAAGCGCCGCGCGAGCAGAAATGGATCAGCCGCTCGACCAGCTGGGCCGGGCAGGTGAGGCCGCCGGTGCAGCGGCGCACGGCTTCGTCCGTGTCCCGCACGGCAAGGCTGCCGCAGGCGGGGCAATGGGTTGGGAAGATGAAAGGCACGGTATGCTCGCCGCGCTTCAGTACGCCGAGGATCTGCGGGATCACATCGCCGGCGCGTTGCAACTCCACCGTGTCGCCGATGCGCACATCCTTGCGCGTGATCTCATCCTCATTGTGCAAGGTGGCATATTGCACCAGCACGCCGCCGACATTCACCGGCGCCAGGCGGGCGCGGGGCGTGAGAGCGCCGGTGCGGCCGACCTGGATTTCGATATCCTCCAGCACCGTGCTGGCGCGCTCGGCGGGGAATTTCCAGGCCGTGGCCCAGCGCGGCGCGCGGCCAACGAAGCCGAGCCGCGTCTGCAATGCGAGATCGTTGATCTTATAGACCACGCCGTCGATGTCGTAGGGCAGGCTGGCGCGTTCCAGGCCGATCTGCGCCTGGAATTTTTCCGCAGCACTCTCGGCGATTTTTTGCGAGAGCGGATTCACGGTGAAGCCCCAGGCCTTGAGCGTCTGCAGATATTCCCAATGCGTGGCGGCAACCGGGCTGCTCGAGAAGCCCTGCGCATAGGCGAAGAGCGAGAGTTTGCGTTTGGCGGTGATCGACGGGTCGATCTGGCGCAGAGAGCCGGCGGCGGCATTGCGCGGATTGGCGAATTGGCGCTCCTGCGCTTCGTTCAGCGCGAGGAAGTCCGCTTTGGTCATGTACACTTCGCCGCGGATTTCGATGCGTTCAGGGGCCGAGGCCGGCAGGTCGCGGGGGAGCGCCTGGAGGGTGAGAAGATTCTGGGTGACGTCTTCGCCCTCGGCGCCGTCGCCGCGTGTGGCGGCGCGCACGAATTTCCGGTTTTCATAGGTCATGGAAATCGACAGGCCGTCGATTTTCGGCTCGGCGACGAATTCCAGCGGCGCGTCGTCCAGGCCGAGGAAGCGGCGGATGCGGGCGCAGAATTCGGTGAACTCTTCGGTGGCAAACACGTTGTCGAGCGAGAGCATCGGCACCGCATGCACGATCTTTCTGAAGCCGGCGGCGACCGGCGCGCCGACGGTGGCGAGCGCCTCGGCCTGTTTGGTGAGTTCCGGATGGGCGGCACGCAGCGCCTCCGCCTCGCGGCGCAGCGCGTCATATTCCGCGTCCGTCAGCAGTGGCGCGTCTTGCGTGTGATAGGCGGCGTCGGCGGCGGCGAGGCGCGCCAGGAGGTCGTCGAAGCGGGTTTTTGCAGTCATGGGATAGGTATAAAAGAAAGTGGCCGCTTTTTGAAAAAAGCGGCACCAAAAACTTTTTCGACTTTGGGCCGGTGGCAGCGAAACCAGCACGGCGCAATTTAACAAAGTTTTTTTGCTACTTTTTGTTCACAAAAAGTAGGTCTTCCTTCCTTCCTTCCTTCCCCTAAACGGCCAGCAGGCTGGCGGCGGCCTCCCGGGCGGCGTCGGTGATGGTTTCGCCGGCCAGCATGCGGGCGATTTCCTCGCGGCGCTCGGCGGCGCTCAGCACCTCCACGGCGGTGAAGGCGCGCTCGCCGACGACGCGTTTGGCCACGCGCAATTGCGCCTGGCCGCGCGCCGCGACCTGCGGCGAATGGGTGACGACCAGGACCTGCACGGCTTGCGCCACGCGGGCCAGGCGTTCGCCGACCGCGGCGGCGGTAGCCCCGCCAATGCCGGAATCGACCTCGTCGAAGATCAGCGTCTCGACCGCGGCGCCGCCGCTCAGCACCACTTTGAGCGCCAGCATCAGGCGGGAGAGTTCACCGCCGGAGGCGATCCGGTCCAGCGCGCCGGGCGCTTCGCCGGGATTGGTGGCGATGAGGAATTTGATGCTGTCCGCGCCCCTTGGACCCCAGTTCGGTTCAGGGAGCATGGTGCGCTCGACGAAGAAGCGGGCGCGCTCGAGCTTCAGCGGCGGTAGTTCCTGTGCCAGCGCCTGCATCAGCGCCGCGCCGGCCTGCTCGCGCAGCTGCGAAAGCGTGGCGGCGGCCTCGACATAGGCGGCGCGGCGTTCGGCGGTTTCGCGGGTGAGAGCGACGATGTCGGCGGCGCCGCTTTCCAGTGCGGCCAGCCGGCTGCGCAATCGGCGAGGAAGGCGGGCAGTTCGGACACCGGCACGCCATGCTTGCGGGCGGCGGCGCGCAGCGCGAACAGCCTTTCCTCGGTCGCTTCCAGCGCGCGCGGGTCGTCCTCGGCCTCGGCGGCGAGGCGCTGCAGCAGGTCGTCGGCCTCGGCCAGGGCCTCTTCGGCGCGTTCGAGTGCGGCCATCGCGGGGGCGGCGGGGTGGGTTTCCTCGCCCGGCGTGGCGAGCTTGGCCAGCGCCCGCCCGGCGGCGCGCAAATGCGCGGCGGGGCCGGAGGCGCGGCGGTCTTTCGGCGTGAGTTCGGCGAGGGCGGCGGCAATGGCCTCGGCGCGGCGCTCGCCCGATTGCAGGCGCTGCCGCTCGGTGGCCAGCGTCTCTTCCTCGTCGGGGCGGGGGTTCAGCCGGGAGAGTTCGTCCACCGCATGGCGCAGGAAATCCTCTTCGCGCGCGGCATCCTCGATTTTCTGTTCGGCGGCTTTCAGGCGGGCGGCTACGTCGCGCCAGGCTTTATGCGCGGAAGCGGCGGCGGCGCGGGCCGTGGCGGGCACGCCGAACGTGTCCAGCAGGGCCATATGGTTGGCGGGATCGGCGAGGCCGACCTGCTCATGCTGGCCCTGCACCTCGATCAGCAGGGCGCTGAGGGTGCGCAGGAACGACATGCTGACCGGCTGGTCGTTGACCAGGGCACGGGAACGGCCGTCGCGGTTGACGATGCGGCGGAGGAAAATATCCGGCCCGGAAGCGAGCCCATGCTCGTCGAGCAGGGCGAGCGCCGGGTGGGAGGGGGCGACGGAGAAGGAAGCGGCCACCACGGCCTGCTCGGCGCCGGCGCGGACCAGGCCGCTATCGGCGCGCGCGCCCAGAGCGAGGCCGAGACTGTCGAGCAGGATCGACTTGCCCGCACCGGTCTCGCCGGTCAGGGTCGTCAGGCCGGGGCCGAAGGACAGATCCAGCCGCTCGATCAAAACGACATCTCGGATCGACAGGCTGCTTAACATGCGTGCCGCAAGCGTGAGGTCCTGGCCGTGACGAGGCTAGAACAGCCCATGGGATTGGTGCGCCGGGGTGGCGGCGGCATTCTGCACCAGCCCGTGGGCCTTCAGCTTGGCATAGGCGGCCTGATACCAGCTGCTACCCGGAAAATTATAGCCGAGCACAGAGGCGGTGCGCTGCGCGGCTTCGGTCAGGCCGAGATCGAGATCGCATTCGACCAGACGTTCCAGTGCCTCCGGAACATAGGTGGTGGTCTGGTAGTTGGTGATCACGTCCTCGTAGCTGCCGATGGCGCCGGAATAGAGGTGCTGCTGCTCATAGAAGCGGCCGATCGCCATATCGTGCCCGGCCAGGCGATTATCCGCCAGGCGCAGCTTGATGCGCGCGTCGCGGGCATAGGCGCTGGCGGGGAAGCGGGTGACAACGTCGGTCAGCGCCTGGATCGCCTCGTATGTGGCGGTCTGATCGCGCTGCACATCGTCGATCTGCTCGTAATAGCAGAGGGCCTTCAAATAGTAGGCATAGGCCGCGTCTTCATTTTCCGGGTGCAGGGCGATGAAGCGGTTGAGCGAGCTCAGCGCGTCGTCATAATCCTGCTGCTTGTACTGGGCGTAGCCGGCGAGCAGCTGGGCGTGCGTGGCCCACACGGAGTAGGGGTAATTTTCCTCGACCTGGTTGAAGCTGGTGACCGCCGGGGCGTACTGCTCCTTTTGGATATGGGCGACACCCTGCTGGTAGAGAATGTCCGCCGGCGGCAGGACCCCCGCTTCCGCGCCCGTGGCCGGGCGGCCATGATGGTGGCGGCCACCGCCGGCAGTTTCGGTGTCACCGCCTCCGCCGCTGAAAATGGCGCAACCGCCCAAACTCAGAAGCAGGGCGAGCATCGACGAACGGGCGAGACCGGAGGAAAATTTTGTCATTGCGACAGGCTTATAGCAGTTAAAATGCGGCTGCGAAGCGGGCCCGCGCGCGAAGCCGCAGCTTGCCGCGGGCACCGAATATTTTTGTGCCGGCCGGCCTGAAGACCCAGGCAAATGCTTGACTTCCGGTGAGGGGGGGCTAAGAGATCGGGCATTCACTTCATCGGACATCCCCGCAGACTTGTTGGGGGTGCTCTAGACGTTGCCCCCGAATTCGGGCTGCGCACACCCTGCGGGATTTTCCCGCCTTAGGACATATACAGCCACATGGCTTCTTCCTCCCTCCGCCATTCCGATGCCCCGGTCTATTCGGGCACCGATGATTTTGCCGCTCTTTTGGATTCCTCGCTCGGCGTGAATGCCGGGTTCGAAGGCTCCGTCGTCTCCGGGAAGGTGCTCCGGATCGATGATGATTTCGTGATCGTTGATGTTGGGCTGAAGAGCGAGGGGCGCGTGCCGCTGCGCGAATTCGCCCCGGTCGGTGCCAAGCCGGAAGTCGTCGCCGGCGACCTCTTTGACCTTTATATCGAGCGTTACGAAGACAAAGACGGCTCGATGGTGCTGTCGCGCGAGAAGGCGCGGCGCGAAGAGAGCTGGACCCAGCTCGAGAAGGCGTTCGAGGCGCAGACCCGCGTCAACGGCGTGATCCATGGTCGCGTCAAGGGCGGCTTCACGGTCGATCTCGGCGGCGCCACGGCGTTCCTGCCGGGCAGCCAGGTCGATATCCGTCCGGTCCGCGATGTCGGCCCGCTGATGGGCGTGTCGCAGCCGTTCCAGATTCTGAAGATGGACCGCGCCCGCGGCAACATCGTCGTGTCCCGCCGCGCGGTGCTCGAAGAGACCCGCGCCGAGCAGCGCTCCGAGCTGATCCTCGGCCTGAAGGAAGGCCAGATCCTCGACGGCGTGGTGAAGAACATCACCGATTACGGCGCGTTCGTGGATCTCGGCGGCGTTGACGGCCTGCTGCATGTCACCGACATCGCCTGGAAGCGCATCAACCACCCGGCCGAGGCCCTGGTCATTGGCCAGCCGGTCAAGGTGCAGGTCATCCGCTTCAATGCCGACACGCAGCGTATTTCGCTGGGCATGAAGCAGCTCGAGGCCGATCCGTGGGAAGGCGTGGACGCCAAGTACCCGCCGGGCATCAAGGCTTCCGGTCGCGTCACCAACATCACCGACTACGGCGCCTTCGTGGAGCTGGAGCCGGGCGTCGAAGGTCTGGTGCACGTTTCCGAAATGTCTTGGACCAAGAAGAACGCGCATCCCGGCAAGATCGTTTCGACCAGCCAGGAAGTCGACGTGGTGGTTCTGGATGTCGACGCTTCCAAGCGCCGCATCTCGCTGGGCCTGAAGCAGGTCTCGCGCAATCCGTGGGAAGAGTTCCAGGACGAGCACCCGATCGGGTCGATCGTCGAGGGCGAGATCCGCAACATCACCGAGTTCGGCCTGTTCGTGGCGATCGGCCCGGAGATCGACGGCATGGTGCACATGTCCGATCTGTCCTGGGAAGATTCCGGCGAGACCGCCATTGCCAAGTTCGGCAAGGGCGAAGTTGTCAAGGCCAAGGTGCTCGATATCGACGTCGAGAAGGAGCGCATCAGCCTCGGCATCAAGCAGCTTGAGGTCGATCCGGCCGCTGGCGTGCTGGACCGCGTGCACAAGAACCAGATCGTTACCTGCGTGGTGACGGCGGTGCAGGCGAACGGCATCGAGGTGAAGGTGGACGATGTGCTGACCGGCTTCATCCGCCGCGCCGAGCTGGCGCGCGACAAGTCCGACCAGCGCCCCGAGCGCTTCGCGGTGGGCGATTCCATCGACGCCAAGGTGACCGCGGTGGACCGTGCAGCCCGCAAGCTGCAGCTGACCATCAAGGGCAAGGAAATCGACGAGGACAAGCAGGCGATGACCGAATACGGCTCGTCGGACTCCGGCGCCTCGCTCGGCGACATTCTGGGTGCTGCGATCCGTCGCCGCAACCAGCAGACCGAAGAGTAAGTTTTGTTCATTGCGCCGGTCCCGATGGGGCCGGCGTAATGGGGAAGATCTGCGAAAAACCCCGGTGCCGCGGCATCGGGGTTTTTTTGTTTCGATAATGGATTTTCTGCCCAAGAAAATTGCTTCATTGTGATGATTTTAGCGCGTGTTCTGCAACCTGCGCTTGCTAAAAAACCTCATTATCCCAAATGGTTATTGACCATGCCGTGTCGCCCTGGCATCGTCATTCCGGGTCGGGAGAGTTTCATGACACGATCGGAATTAATCGCCGGGTTGGCGGAAGATAATCCGCATCTGACGGTGGCGGATGTGGAGCGTATCGTCGCCGCGTTCTTCAACGAAATGACCAGCGCCCTGGCCCGCGGCGAGCGGGTGGAGTTGCGTGGGTTCGGTGCGTTCACGGTGAAGCGGCGCAATGCCCGGTCCGGACGTAATCCACGCACCGGCGAAACGGTCGAGGTCGCGCAGAAATCGGTGCCGTTTTTCAAGGCCGGCAAGGAGTTGCGTGAACGGATCAACAAGCCCATGTCTGCGCCCACGGTCAAAAAGAGTGGCGGAGTAAAAAGCTGAGACTATTCAAAACGATCATCGGTTTCCTGATTATACTGGTGCTGATGATTTTCATGCTCTCCAATCGTAACCCGGTGGAGATTTCCTATTGGCCCCTGGGGCCGCTGTCGCGGGTGCCGGCTGGCGCGGTGGTGCTGGTGGTTCTGGCGCTCGGGTTTCTGCTCGGGCTGGCCGTTCCATCTGCCGTCGCGGCTGGCGGCGGGGCGCCGCGCCAAGCGGGCCGAGAAGCGCAATGCCGAGCTTGAGGCGCGGCTTTCCGTGCCGACGATTGGGACGCCTGCACCATGATGAAACGGTTGATTGCCGCGATCGATACGGCGGAGCAGGCCCAGGCGGAGACCATGGCACGGGCCGTGGCGCCGCATTGTGGGCTTGTGAAATTGGGGCTGGAATATTTTCTGGCCAACGGCCCGGCCGGGCTGAAGGCCGCCGGCGGCGCGCCGGTGTTCCTCGACCTCAAGCTGCATGACATCCCCAACACGGTGGCGGGCGCGGTGCGTTCACTGCTGCCGCTCAACGTGCAGATGCTGACGGTGCATGCCGGCGGCGGCGGGGCGATGGTGGCGGCGGCGGCCAAGGCGGCGGCCGAGGCAGTTCGAGCGGCCGAAAATCCTCGCCGTGACGGTGCTGACCAGCATGGATGCGGCGGCGCTGGCGGAAACCGGCGTGGCCGGCGGCACGACCCAGCAAGTGCTGCGCCTGGCGCGGCTCGCGCTGGAGAATGGCGCCGACGGCCTGGTCTGCTCCGCGCATGAGATTGCGCCGCTGCGCGATGCGTTCGGCGCCGATCCGATCCTGGTGGTGCCGGGCATCCGGCCGGCGGGCAGCGCCCTCAACGACCAGGCGCGGGTGATGACGCCCGAGCAGGCGGTGACGGCGGGGGCGGATTATCTCGTGGTCGGGCGGCCGATTTTTTCGGCCCCTGATCCGGCGGCTTCCGCCGCCGCCATTGCTGCCTCCATCGCCGGGCTGCGCTGAGGCGTGGTACGGCCGCTCGTTAAAATCTGCGGCATCAACAGCCCGGCTTCGTTCGATGCCGTGGTTGAGGCCGGCGCGGATTTTCTCGGCTTCGTGTTTTTTCCGCCTTCGCCGCGTTTCGTCAGCGCGGCGCAGGCGGCTTCATTGTCGGCGCGCCATCCGCGCGGGCCGCAACGGGTGGGGCTGTTCGTGAAGCCGACGGCGGCGGACATCGCCGCCGTGCTCGCCGAGGTGAGACTGGATATTTTGCAGATCCATGCGTCCCCGGCTGAGGCGGCAGCGCTGAAACGCCAGTTCGGATTGCCGATCTGGCGCTCGCTTGGGCTCGCCACGGCGGAGGATTTTCCCGACAGGGCCGAGCCGGTCGATGGTTATGTGGCCGAGCATAAGCCGCCGCCGGGAGCGACAAGGCCGGGCGGCAATGCCGTGCAGGCCGACTGGCCGCTGCTGGCACGCTGGCAGCCGGAGAAATTCTGGTTGCTGGCAGGCGGGTTGCGGCCGGAGAACGTGGCCGAGGCGCTGCGCATCACCGGCGCGCCCGGCGCCGACGTGTCGTCGGGCGTGGAAAGCCAGCCGGGGGAGAAGTCTCCGGCGCTGATCAGGGCGTTTGTTGAGGCTGTGCGAAGCAAGTAAGGAAGTAAGGCCTACTTTTTGTGAACAAAAAGTAGCAAAAAAACTTCTGTATTTTGGGCCCGTGCGGTTCCAACGCCTCAGGCCCAAAGTCAAAAAAATTTTTGCGCCGCTTTTTTTAAAAAGCGGCCACTTCCTTACTTATTTTTCTCCCGCATACCTCGCCACAATCGGCGCCAAAGCCTGGGCAATGCGGGTCATGCCTTCGGCGTCGGGGTGCAAAGCCGGCTCGGGCGGGGTCAGGCGCGGATCGACATACAGGCTGGGATCGGCGCGGCCGTTCTTCAGCAGCAGCGGGCCGACATTCTTGAATGTGACGATCGGGTCGTTTGCATAGCGTTGTGCCAGGGCGGCATTGATGAGTTGGGTTTGCTGATCCACCCAGGGCGAGCGGATCGAGGGCAGCACGCCGAGCAGCAGAATATGCGAATTGGGCAGGAGGCGATGGGTGAGGCTGACCACGGTTTCGATGCCTGGCACGCTCTTATCCGCGCCCCAATGCACCCGGCCGAGATTGTTCGCGCCGATCAGGATGATGGTCAGTTTGGGGTGCAGCCCGGCGACCTGGCCATGGTCCAGCCGCCAGATCAGGCTGGCGGTGGTGTCGCCAATGAAGCCGAAATTGAGCGCGTGATAGGGGCCGTAATAGCGGGTCCAGACCGGCGCGACATCGTCATAGCCGTGCGTGCCCTGGCGCTCCCAGTATTGGGTGATGGAATCGCCGAGCCAGATCACTTGGGCGTTCGGGTCTGCCTTGGCTTGGGCCAGGGAGTGCTCGAAGCGGTGCTTCCACCAGGGCAGGTCGGTCCGGCCGATCGGCACGGTGGCGAGATTGACGGCGGCATAGGCCGCCATCGGCAGCAGCAGGAACAGGGTGGAAAGGAGCTTTTTCATCACAGACCCAGCAGCAGCAGGATGAAGCTGCCGGCTCCGAAAATGGCGCAGTACCAGGCGAACGGCTTCAGCGCCCAGCTATCGTGATCGCGGAAATAGCGCATCAGGAAGGCGGTGCTGGCGAAGGCGACGATGCCGGCCACCACGGCCGCGAGCAGCGAAAGGCCGAACAGCGCGTGCAGCTCATGTGCGTGAAGCAGTTTCGGGATCTCGATCACGGCGGCGGCGAAGATGATCGGCGTGCCCATCAGGAAAGAGAATTTGGCAGCTTCCTCATGCGCCACCCCCCGGCGCAGGCCGCCGACGATGGCAGCACCTGAGCGGGAAATGCCGGGCAGGAAGGCGAGGCACTGGAACAGGCCGATGATCAGCGCGTCCATGTTGCTGAGGGTGGTGCTGCGCTTGACCGCCTGGCGGCGCAGCTGCTCGCCGAGCAGCAACAGTCCGGCATTCACGACCAGGAACACGCAGGCGATGAGCGGGCTCGCGAACAGATGCGCCACCGGCTTTTTCACGATCTCGCCGACGATGACCGCGGGCAGGGTGGCGATGATCAGACGCAGCACCAACTGGCGCTCGGCGCTGTTCTGGCTCTGGTAGCCCAAGCCCAGCACCCCGCGCAGCATGGAAAGCCAGTCGCGATAGAAATAGATCAGCATGCCGACCGCCGTGCCGAGATGCAGCATGACGAGGAAGGGCAGGAAGCCGATGCTGGCCTGGTCCACGCCCCAATGCAGCAGCGCCGGGACGACCACCGCATGGCCGAGGCTGCTGACGGGGAACAATTCGCTTGCACCCTGCAGGATCGCAAACAGGATGGCGTGGAGAAAATTCATGAAGAACTCCCTGGAAATACAAGGCATGCCGATTTGTGAGTTGCATCGCAGAATTTCTCACCGCAGGTAAGCCGCCGTCATGACTATTTCTCAAAAAACGGGACCGTCGGCTGCGATGGTCCTGCTGCTCGCTACTGCCTGCGGCATCGTCGTCGCGAATATTTATTACGCACAGCCATTGATCGACATGATCGGTCCCGCGGTCGGGCTGGGACCGCGCGATGCCAGCGCGATCGTCAGCCTGACGCAGCTGGGCTATGCGGCCGGGCTGCTGTTGCTGGTGCCGCTGGGCGATCTGGTGGAAAACCGGCTGCTGGTGGTGCTGACCATCGCCGCCTCGATCCCGGCGCTGCTGCTGGCGGCGGTGGCGCGCGACGGCACGGTGATGCTGGCGGCGGCGGCGCTGATCGGCCTGACCTCGGTGGCGGTGCAGATGCTGGTGCCGCTGGCGGCGCATCTGTCGCCGGAACATATGCGGGGCCGCGTCGTCGGCAATGTGATGAGCGGGCTGCTGTTGGGGATTTTGCTGGCCCGGCCGGTCTCCAGCGTGATCGCGAATTTCGCCGGCTGGCGCGCGGTATTCCTGATTTCCGCGGCGGTGATGCTGGCGATGCTGGCGCTGCTGCGCTTCAGCCTGCCGCATCGGCGCCCGCACGCCCAGCATCATTATGGTGAGCTGCTGACCTCGCTGTTCGCGCTGCCGGTGCGGATGCCGCTGCTGCGCCAGCGCGCCGCTTATCAGGCCGCGGCCTTTGCCGGCTTCTCTTTGTTCTGGACCGGCGTGCCTCTGCTGCTGGCCCGCAGCTTCCATTACGCCCAGACCGGCATCGCCGCCTTTGCGCTGGTGGGAGCGGCCGGGGCCCTGGCGGCGCCGTTGGCAGGGCGGATGGCCGATCGTGGGTATGGGACCATCGGCACGGTGTTCGCTCTGGTCGCGGTCAGCCTTTCCTTCCTGGTGGCGTTTCTGGGAGCCTGGGCGCATTCGGTGATCGTGCTGGCGCTGAGCGGGGTGCTGCTCGATGCCGGGGTGCAGACCAACATGGTGTTGAGCCAGCGCAGCATCTACACGCTGGCCCCGGAAATGCGCTCGCGTTTGAACGGCATGTTCATGGCGATCTTCTTTGTTGGCGGTGCCGTCGGTTCGGCCATCACCAGCCCGGTCTTCGGCCATTTCGGCTGGGGTGGGCTGTGCGTGGTGGGGGCGGTGTTACCGCTGCTGGCGCTGGGCTATTTTTGCGCGGTGCTGAAGAAGTAAGGAAGGCTACTTTTTGTGAACAAAAAGTAGCAAAAAAACTTTGTTAATTTGGGCCCGTGCGGTTTCAACGCCTCAGGCCCAAAGTCAAAAAAGTTTTTGCGCCGCTTTTTTCAAAAAGCGGCCTCTTTCTTTTAGCTCTTTACCCTGCCAATATATTACGTAGACGTAATTAAATTCAGGGCGGGGTATGATGGGGCTGGCCAGGGGGGCGGTGCACGGCGCGGCATGGAATTTCGCCACCGTGCTGGCGGAGCGCAGTTTCGGTTTTCTGGTCCTGGGGCTGTTGCTGCGCGCCGTTCCGGCGCGGGTGGTCGGGCTCATCGCCATTGCCTCGGCGATATCCGAGCTCGCGCGGATGATCTCCCTCAGCGGCGCCGGCGAGCAGGTGCAGGCCTGCCCCGGTGATCGCGCGGTGGAGGCAGGGGCGTTCTGGTCGCAATGCCTGACCGCGTGCGGCGCCATGGCGCTGTTATGGCTGGCCGCGCCGAAGCTGGCGGGGCTTTATGCGCAGCCTGCTTTGATCCCGGTGCTGCGTGTGATGGCGCTGAATATTTTTCTCACCGCCTTTCTGATCGTGCCATCCGCGCGGCTCACGACCGTTCTCCGCTTTCGGACGCTGGGGCTGATCTCCCTGGGCAGCACGTTGCTCGGTGGCGTCACGGCGCTGCCCTTGGCCTATTCCGGGCGGGGCATCGCGGCGCTGATCGATCAGCGCATGGTCGGGATCGGCTTTTATGCGCTGGCGGTGGCGGTGGCGGCGCGTTGGCGGCCGCCGGGCTTGCCCTCCTGGGCGCGTTTAAGTGCCAGTTTCCGTTTCTCCTGGCCGTTGATGCAGGCGGCCTTCGTCGATTACCTCGCCATGACCGGCTATGTGATGCTGGTGGGGCTGCGCGTTTCGCTCGCCGATCTCGGCCTTTTCCGCATGGCGCAGCGTTTGGTCGAATTGTTGCAGGAGCTCGGCGTCCTGCCGGCAGCCAAGGTTTTCCTGCCGGTTCTGGTTGCGGTGCGTGGCGAGCCGGCGCGGCACGACGAGGTCGTGCGGCGGATGCTCGAGATGCTGTCGATGAGTGTTTTTTTCATCAGCGCCGTGTGCGGCGCGGCGGCCAGGCCGATCGTGTTGCTGATGTTTGGGCCGCGCTGGGCGGCGGCGGGGCCGTTATTCGGCATTCTAACGCTGATGGTGCCGGCGGCAGCCCTGTATGGCGTGATCAATCCGCTGCTGACGGCGGCGCGGCGTACCCGGATGGTGGCGTGGTGCGCCTGGGCGAACGCCGTGACCGTCATGGTCGCTTCATGGTTCGGTGCGCCGTTCGGATTGCGGGCGCTGGCCTGGGCCCTGGCGGGGCGGGGCGTGCTGGCCGTGGCGCTGTTCCTGGCGGCGTTGCAGCACGGGCTGCAGCAACCTTCCATGCCAGCGTTGCGCATGTTGGCGCTGCCCGCCCTAGGGCTGCTGGCGGCGCGGCTGGCCGCGTGGGCGGCGCTGGCGGCGTGGCCAGGGCAGGGCCTGATGGTGCAGCTATGGCTGGCTGGCGGGGCGGCGGCGGCGACGTTTCTGCTGGCGGTGATGCTGGTGGCGCCGGCACGCATCATGGGCATGACGGCGCGGCTCAAGCGCGCATTCCTGGATCCACGTCCGGTATGAGCTTTTCCCTTGTCCAGGCCTGAGGTTGCTGGTTCAATAGGTGGGACATGACTGACATTTCCGCCCCTTTCCAGCTCCTGAAGCCTGCCCGGCGGCGTGCCGCACTGGTGCTGACCTCGGCGCATTCAGGGCGGCGCTATGACCCGGCTTTTCTGGCCGCCTCGCGTTTGAATGCGACGGAAATCCGTCGCAGCGAGGATAGTTTCGTCGATGAGCTGTTTGCCGCCGGGCCGGAGCTTGGCGTGCCGCTGCTGGCCGCGCATTTCCCGCGTGCTTATTGCGATGCCAATCGCGAGGCCTGGGAGCTGGACCCGCTGATGTTCGCCGATTCTCTGCCCGCTCATGTGAATACGACCAGCCCGCGCGTGCAGGCGGGGCTGGGAACGATTGCGCGGATCGTCGGTAATGGCGAGCCGATTTATGCCGGGAAACTGCGTTTCGCCGAGGCCAAGGCGCGTGTGGAAACCTGCTGGCTGCCGTTTCATGAGGCGTTGGCCGGGCAGATCGAGGAGACGCTGGCGCTGTTCGGCACCTGCCTGGTGATCGATTGCCATTCCATGCCAACCCTGCCGGGGCGCCACGCGCCGAAGGCCGATATCGTTCTGGGGGACGGGCACGGCACATGCTGCGCGCCGGCCTGGACGGATTTTCTCCATGCCACCCTGGTGGGGCAGGGGTTCCAGGTGCGGCGCAACGACCCTTATGCCGGCGGTTTCATCACCCGCCATTATGGCCGGCCGCGCGAGGGGGTGCAGGTGATCCAGCTCGAGATCGCGCGCGGGCTCTATATGAACGAGCAGAATTTCACCCGTACGCAGAATTTCTCCGAGATGCAGCGCCGCCTGACCGCGCTGCTTGCCAAGGTGATCGAGGCGCGGGCGGTCTGGGCACGTTTTCTCCCAAATTCCCGGGCGGCGGCAGAATAATAAATAAAGGCGGCGCAAGCGCGCCGCCGCGTATGTATTCAATGCGCAGGACGATGCGTCCGGCCTGTGGATGGTTAGAATAAGTCGTCGATCCGCCCGACAAGAAAAATTTTGCAGCGCGGCGATGCGGTCGCAACAAGGCAAAAAAATACATAAATATCAAATAGTTATAAAAAAATCGCCGTGGCAAAACCGGCATTGACCGGATTTGTCGCCGCTTTGGAGGGAAGGGGAGGCTTTACCTTCACGCGTGCAACCCTTATGAGCCTTGTCGCGGCCCGGTATTCCCGGTCCCGCTGCGGAGGGGTGGCCGAGAGGCTGAAGGCGGCGGTTTGCTAAACCGTTATACGCTGTCAAGGCGTATCGTGGGTTCGAATCCCATCTCCTCCGCCAGAAATCTCCCAGTAACTTCTTGATTTTGCTTCGAAATTTTTAGCCTGGGCGCCGGGTTTTCAGCGTCTCAAAGCCCCACTTCTACTGCCCGCGCTGCGGCCTCGGCGATTTTGAGGTCGGCCACCTCACCCGCCCGATGAGCCGTTTTGCTTGGTCTGCCAGAGGAAGATGGCGAGATCGTCGAGCTGCAGCGCTGGGACCAGGCTGAGCGCGCGGCTACTCAACCGCAAATCCGGCTCGGCTAGTACAGCGAATACACGCGGATGAAGATCAGCCTGGCCAAAAGCATTCACCGCGGCGCAATTCGCTGAGATTCGCGGTGCAATTCGCTGAACGGGTCCATGGCGAGAAGCTACCACGTCCCGCCCGGCCGCGTCTGCGCCGAAATGGGCGGATCAGTTTCCCGCTTGGGCGCCGGTGGCGCTGATCGTGAGGCTGCGGAACCCCTGGTACCTCTGCACAGGGGATTTGACGGGCTGTGTGCGGTCTGGCTGCTCAGCCCTAATGCCGATGGGTTCGGCTCCCATCGGATGGATGGCTTGGAGAGGTTTGAGGCAGGTCGTTTAATGCAACTTTGAGTTCACGAGCTAACGCTCGGTCAATTTAGTCCATGTCGGTATGCTCCATGCGTGACACCTCTTTATAGATACGCCATTGCAACGACAGTAAGGGTATGACATAAACTCTAACAAAATCGTGTGCTGAGAGCGTTTTAGAGTTACCGTGACAGACGCTAGGAGAAAGGCAAAATCTTGAGCTTTCTCTCGGGGCTTCCGGTTACTCTGTAACGTAAACTGGATAAGCTATCATAAAACATGCGAGCAAAGAAATTACTCCAATGAAGTATAATGTCGTTGCCTTGACTTTACTTTTCGTTGGATTTGGACTCCCGGCAAAAAGTGAAATGGCCAGTGACGGGATAAAATACGTTTCGGTTCAGGACTTCTTTAACGACTTACAAGATCCAAAAATGAAAATGTATATTTTGGGCGTTGGAGACGGTTTTTCTTGGGGAAACATACTGGCAGGCCGAGAAGGTGCACCAGACAGTTATTGCCAGCCGCCAAACCTAAGTCTGAATGTCGGTGAAATTATCCAAATAATGACGCTCTTCTCAAACACAAAACATGTCGCACCTGCGACACCGGTGGCGGTCGTTTTATCGGAATCACTCCAGTCGACCTTTCCCTGCCCAAGGCCCAAAGCTCATCTCAGACGGATCAGACAGGCTCGTCGCCACGATCGTCGGAGGATGATGCTGACGCAAGAACGGCAAGCAACGCCAAGAAGATCCATGACGGACTAGATGGGTTCGTTACCAAAGGCTCCACGAGCGCCCGCCGGAGCTGGGGCGGGTCTGACTTGGTGCCGCTGGCGATCTCCCGGAACAGTTTCTCACAGCCGGCCGCCTTAAGGTGACACAGCTGGACCACCACGCTCTGACCGCCCGTCGAAATCCCGGCATAGCAACAATGTTCGTCTTTACCGCAAGCAAACTGCCATTGTCGGGGTCATGATTGTTGCCGTAGCGCTTATCGGAAATGCGCTCGCTTCGACACGGCGAGCGACCGTGGTTCTATTTCATCTTCCTATTTGCGATTGGCAGCGCCGCAGAGAAATTCCTATTTTGGCAGCTATCTCGGTCGTATTGAGTTCGGCTCCAGGATTTATCACATTGCTGCATAAAATTGTTGCCGAAATGTCAGTCTGGCTCGGTTCTGCGTTGGACGTTCACGCACAGGAACAAGGTGGCTCAGCGCGCGTTTTCGAGGTTTCTGGGGCGTATCTCATACAGCTTCTATCTGCTTCACTACATCGTTTGTACTTAACAACGTTGTGGATCCAACGATGGATCGGTCCTGAATTTCTGCACCGTTGGCCTGCGCTCGTTTTTGCGCTCAGCGGGGTAATCTCCCTAGCCATTGCAATTCCGCTGGCCGGGGTATTTTTCAGATTGATAGAGCAGCCTTTTGTCGCGCTTGGTCGTCGCGTGGTACAAGGAGCATCATGTGATTGGTCCGCAAACCCTGGCGGTCCGGGGCCGGCATCTGCCTAATTGGTTGATCGCAGGGCCGCACCTCGTACACACTCAATATTTCTGCAGGCTTGTAGGGGTGAGTTTGCCGCGGATTGGTTCAGCAGGTCGGGCCCCGGAGCAATCCGGGGTCTTTTTTTGCTGGGAGCGGTTTGCGTGCAGCTTTGGTGCAAGCCCCTGATGGGTGCAATACCCTTGCCATGAAGCCGTGTCGGGTGGATTGTTTGAAAACGGGGTTGCCGCGACTGAGAGCAGGGCCATGAGCCACTCAAGGGAAGGAGAACACCATGAGAACTTCAAGAAATAATGACCTGCATAAGTCTCATAAAAGCAGAGCCGCGATTGAAAGCCGGTTCGCGAGGTTCACGGAAGCGGAACGGGCGGCGATGAGGGCGCGCCGGGAAGAGTTGAAGGCGGCCGAGCGCCGCAGCGGGCGCGCCGGCAAGCTGGACGGGGAAAGTGCGGTCCTTGCGGCCATTGCCGCGATGCCCCCGCCGGATCGTGCTATCGGCGAGCGGATCCATAAGATCGTCAAAGCCGTTGCACCGGATCTTTTGCCGAAGACCTGGTATGGGATGCCCGCTTACGCCAGGGGTGGCAATGTCGTCTGCTTCTTCCAGAGCGCGCAAAAGTTCAAGACACGGTATGCGACGCTTGGCTTCAGCGACGAGGCGCAGCTTGACGATGGTGCTATATGGCCGACCACCTTCGCCTTGCGGGAGCTGACCGAAGCTGAAGAGGCCAGGATCAGCGCGCTCGTGGCCAAGGCGGTGGGGTTACGCTCGTCGTAGAAACTAGCCGCTTTTGGAAAAGGTGGCGCAAAAACTTCGTTAGCTTGGGGCTGGGGCGCTCAAGCCGCTCGGACCGTGTCGCCGGGCGGCGATTGAGTTGGCGTGGAATCTGGCGAATAATGAACCGGCTGTTTCCCCAGGATGAAAGGTTCGGACATGCCGGAAATTATCGTTTACGCCGTTGAGGGGCGCACAACGGAGCAGAAGCGCGCTTTAATGAAGGACATCACCGATGTGGTGGTGAAGAATTTCACCGTGCCGGCCGAGGCCGTGGTGGTGCAGATCGTCGAATCTCCGAAAACGTCCAAGGCCAAGGGCGGCATTCCGTTCAGCGAGCGTTGAACTGATGCGGCTTTCATCTTGCCTGGTTTTGCTGGCGGCTGCAGCGGCGCTGGTTTCCTGTGCGTCTGACCCGCAGGTTCAGGCTTACCACGAGCATCCGAAATCCTTCCTGCAGGAGCTGGTCTATTGCCAGAACAACTACGCCACGGTTGGCGATACGCCAGCGTGCCGCGCTGCGTTCCGCGTGAATTCCCAGCTTTTTCCGCAATAGCCTAAGCCGCGCGCTCACGGGTCATTTCCCGTGAGCGTTCGAACGGCAGGTGGCGCCGTTTTTTTCAAAGAGTGACCCTTCCTTGTATGATCTGGGAGCGCGCCAATTTTAAAGGACATCCTCGTTGACGATGGCGAGGGCGGCTTTGGATTGGTGAACGACATGAAAGCGCGTTTTCTCGGAGTCACATTTTTAGCGCTCTGCCTGTCCGGTTGTGCCCTGGAGGCGCCGCTGCCTTCGACCGGATATTTGCCGGTGGATGCTTTCGGCAATTCGGTGGTCGGGCAGGACCTGACCATAGCGACCTTCAACCAGGCGTTGTTTGCTTTTACGCATTGGAAAATGATGCAGAATCGGCCGGCGGACATGGCGCTGTCGGTCGCGTCGCTGGATGCGATGGCCGGACAATTCTCGACCAGCGGGCGCTGGTGGACCTTGGATCCGATCGCCAAGATGCAGATGCTGCAGGCCCGTGAGCGGGTGCGCGCGATTTTAGGGATTTCGGAAACCGCACCCTCCCAGGAGGTGATCGACCAGCTGGTGCCGGCCTCCAAGGCGCTCGATGCGGGCGACCAGGCGGCGGCGCTGGCCGCCTTGTCCGGCGGGGCATTCACAATGCCGGCGACACAGACCCTGGCCCTGCTGACGCATTTCCCGTACGTGGCGATCGCGAACTACGCCGTGTTGACTGCCAACCAGGATCTTTTCCCAAGCGGCGGTGGGAACAACCTACACTAAGAGTAAGGAAAGTAAGTGGCCGCTTTTTGGAAAAAGCGGCGCAAAAACTTTTTTGACCTTGGGCCGTGCGGCCGCGGAACCAGCACGGCCCAAATGAGCAAAGTTTTTTGCTACTTTTTGTTCACAAAAAGTAGCGCTTGCTTTCCTTCTTAGCTTTCCCCGACGAGCAGAATATGCGCGGCCCGGTCGATGAAATACGGGTGGTCGGCGTAGCGGCGTTCCAGCAGTTCCAGATCCGAGGTGAATTCCGCCTCGCGCTCGAAATGCGTTGGGTTCCAGCGGCGATCGGTGGCGAAGCGGCTATGGAACACGTCGAGGCCTAGTAACTCCGCGTTTTTCAGATGCGGCCTGAACAACCGGTCGAGTTCGGTGCTCGTGAACAGATGCGAGGTGAAGCCGATATGCTCGCCATTGAGCATGTCGATTTCCATGCGGTCGGCCTCATTGTCCTGATGAAAATCGCGCGCATGGTCCAGCGAGTCGACATAGATGGTCGGCAGGCTGCCGGCCGCGCGCACGGTCACGAACAGCGTGTCATGCGTTACCCGAGCCAGTTCCCGCGCCACCTGATCGTGCAGCTTCACCGGCAGGTGGTTCAACACGCCATAGAGGCACAGGCAGAGATCGAATTCCTGGTCGGTGAAGGCCGGTCCGGCGGTAATGTCGCGGACCAGGAAATGCATGCGGATGGTGAGATCGTTCAGGTCGGTGAGGCTGGATTTGGCCAAGCTGATCATCGCCGGCGAGATGTCGAAGCCGAAGGCATTGATCCGTTGAAAGCCGAGCTCGCGGGCGCGCAAGGCGGTGCGGCGCAGCCATGTTCCAGGGCCGCAGCCCGCATCGAGTATTGAAAGGGTACGCCGGCCGGAAGCCGCCAGGCGAACCAGCGTGGCATCGATCCGGCGCCAGATTTCCCGGTCCGCGAAGCTGTATTGGCCGGTGAAGTCGAAAAGACGGCTGGCGTCGCCGTCAGCGTAGCGGAGGTAGTCGCTTCCCGCCATGTCATAGGCCTGTGCGGCCTGATGCGAAGGCAGGGCAGGATTGTTGAAAGAAAGCCGACTGGTCGTTTGAGCGCTCACAGCATTCTCCAGATCTTTCGGAGGCAGCCAAATGGCTGGTCCGCCAGCGGCTGATGGGCCGTGCTGGCGCAGTTAATAGAAGTGTTCGGGCGTTAAGCCACGATGAGAAAGGTGATGGTTTTCCCTAAAATGTTGATAAATTTATGTGCTTCCGGCGTTTGGTGGCACGCGGCAAAGGTGCGGCGGCGCTGGAACAGGCACCGGTGAGGCCGGTATGGAGATTTGATGCATTCTTTATGCGCCGGCCTGGATTTCACATCGCGAATTTATCCGGCGGTGTTTAGCTAACTCTTGGCACTGGCATTCACCAGGACGTGTCAGAGCAAAGCAGAGCCCCGAATGTCCATGAGAGTCCAACGGCGTGGACATTCGGGGCAGCCAAGCGTGAGGACGGAACATTGATTTTGAACGGAAAGCGGAAACGGGCCCGAGACGCGTGTAGAAGCGCAAAACCGGCCACAGCTTCGATTCTACGGCAACAGCGCAGCGCCGAAAGACTGCGCCGCTTCGACCGGGCGATGATTTGCGGTTACGGCCTGTTGGCCTCCATTTTAGTGTTGCACCTGGCTTTGGGATGATTGAAGAAAGAGGCCGCTTTTTGAAAAAAGCGGCGCAAAACTTTTTTGACTTTGAGCCTGAGGCGCTGAAAACCGCACTGGCCCAAAGTAGCAAAGTTTTTTTGCTACTTTTTGTTCACAAAAAGTAGTCTTCCGCTTACTTCCCCGAAGAGACAATCTCCCATCCGCTCTCAGCCATCACTTTCATGACGCCATGCATGGCGATGCCCCGCGCATCGGCGGCATTGCCGGCCAGGGCGCGGGCATAGACGCCCTCGGCGATGGCGGCGCTGCGGAACATCGCGAAACCGAGAAAGAATTTCCAATCCGCAATCGCGCTGCGGTCGGTGATGCGGCAATAGAGCGCCAGCATGTCCTCCTCCCGGCCGAGGCCGTGAGTGGAAAGGTCGAGCCTGCCATAGCCCTGTAACGGCCCTTCGATCCGCGGCAGATGGAAGGGCATGCAGCAATAAGCGAGATCGGCCAAAGGATGGCCGAGTGTCGCGAGTTCCCAGTCCAGCACGGCGATGATGCGTGGTTCGGAGGGATGTAGCATCATGTTGCCGAGACGGAAATCGCCATGGGTGATGGCGTTTTCATCCTGTTCCGGCACATGGGCGCCGAGCCAATCCATCAGCTTCGTCATGGCCGGCACGTCCTCAGTCTGGGCCGCCTGGTATTGGTCCCGCCAGCGCTTCAGCTGCCGTGCCGCATAACCGCTCGGCCGGCCGAAATCGGCGAGGCCGCAGGCGCGTTCGTCGAGCCGGTGCAGCCGGCCGAGGGTGGTGAAGAGGTCTTGTTGTACGGCCCTGCGTTCGGCGGGTGTGAGGTCCGGCATCAGCACGTCGCCGAACACCCGGCCGGGCAGGAAATCCATGATATAGAATTCCGTGCCGATGACGGCGGGATCGGCGCAATAAAGGCGCAAGGGCGCGACCGGCACGTCGGTGCCCCGCAGCGCCTGCTGGATGCGGTATTCCCGGTCGATCTGATGGGCCGAGGCCAGGAGCCGGCCCGGTGGCTTTTTGCGCAGAACGTATTTCCGCGCCGGGGTTTCCAGCAGGAAAGTGGGATTGGACTGGCCGCCCTGGAATTGCAGCAGCCGTGCCTCGCCGGGAAAATCTTCAAGATGATCGCGCAGATAGGCAAACAAAGCCGTAGGATCGAAACGGTGTGCCGGGAGCGGCGCGATCAATCGGGCGCCGCTCATCACAGCCCGCCGGTGATGGTGGAACCGCCATCGACGATCAGGGCCTGGCCGGTGATATAGGCGGCGGCCGGCATGGCCAGAAAGGCGCCGACGGCGCCGATATCCTGCGGCAGGCCGATGCGCCCCAGCGGGGTCGCCGCTTCGACATTTTTCAGCGTTTCCGGATTCTCCCAGAGGGCGCGGGCAAAATCGGTTTTCACCAACCCCGGCAGGATGGCGTTGACGCGGATCTTTTGCCGCCCCCATTCAACCGCGAGATTCTGCATCAGCCCGATCTCGGCGAGCTTGGAAATATTATAGGCAGGAATGGCGGTGCTGCCACGCAGCGCGCCGATCGAGGAAATAAGCGTGAAACTGCCGCCGCCCTGCCGGGCGATTTCAGGGAGCGCAAGATTGGCGAGCCAGAGGGTGGATTTGAGATTGACCGCCATGATCTTGTCCCAGGCCTCGTCGCTGATGCCGGAGAGCGGGCCGAAATACGGGTTGACCGCGACATTGGCGACCACCGCATCGAGCCGCCCGAATTCCGCCAGCGTGGCGCGGAGGAGAGCGGCCAGATCGTCCCGCGCGCCGCTATTGCAGCGCAGCGCGATCGCCCGGCCACCTTTGGCGATGATGGCATCGCGCGTGGCCTCGCAGGCTTCCAGCTTGCGCGAGGAAATGACCACGGCAGCGCCATAGGCGGCCATGGTTTCGGCAATGGCGCAGCCGATGCCGCGTGACGAGCCAGTGACGATGGCAATCTTCCCATCCAGGCGAAACAAATCGCTCATGCGGGCGTTTCCTGTTTTTGGTGTAAGCCTTTGTAGAAAGAAAGTAGCCGCTTTTTGGAAAAAAGCGGCGCAAAAACTTCTTCTACTTTGGGCCGGAGGCGGTGAAACCAGCACGGCCTGAAGTCATAAAGTTTTTTTGCTTCTTTTTGTTCACAAAAAGAAGGTCTTCCTTCCGTTGCGATATCGCATGATTGCTCTAGAGTAACCATGCTCTAACGCAAAAGAGGGCCAAAAAGAGGAACGCCGGAATGACCATGACCTACGCGCCGAAGGTCGAGGCGCTGCGCGAACGCGTTACGGATTTCATGGCTGCCTATATTTATCCGAACGAGGCGGAATTGTTCGCCGCCCCCGCTATGTCCGGCGATCGCTGGCAGGTGCCGGCGCTGTTGGAGGAGATCAAGGAAAAAGCGCGGGCCGCGGGTCTGTGGAACCTGTTTCTGCCTGATAGCACTTACGGTGCCGGGCTGACGAACAGCGAATACGCGCCTCTGGCCGAGTTGATGGGGCGTTCGCCTTTCGCATCGGAGGCGTTCAATTGCTCGGCGCCGGATACGGGCAATATGGAAGTGCTCGTGCGCTACGGCACTCCGGCGCAAAAGGCGCAATGGCTGGTTCCCTTGCTGGAGGGCAGGATCCGTTCCGCCTTTGCCATGACCGAGCCGAATGTGGCTTCGTCCGATGCGACCAATATCGAAACTTCAATCGTCCGTGACGGCGATGACTATGTCATCAATGGCCATAAATGGTGGATTTCCGGGGCGCCCGATCCGCGCTGCAGGATTTTCATCGTCATGGGCAAGAGCGATCCCGGCAATGTCGACCGCTATCGCCAGCAATCGATGATTTTGGTGCCGAACCCGCATCCGGGTGTGAGCATCAAACGGCCGCTCCCGGTGTTCGGTTTCGACGATGCGCCGCATGGCCATGCCGAGGTCATTTTCGAGAATGTCCGCGTGCCGGCTGAAAATATTCTGTTGGGCGAGGGCAGGGGGTTCGAGATCGCGCAAGGCCGGCTCGGGCCGGGGCGCATTCATCACTGCATGCGCTCGATCGGCGCGGCGGAACGGGCGCTGGAGCGGATGATCCGGCGGCTGGATGCACGCGTCGCGTTCGGCCGGAAATTGATCGAGCAGAGCCTATGGCGCGAGCGCATCGCGCAATCGCGCATCATGATCGACCAGGCGCGGCTGCTCTGCCTGCACGCGGCGCGGCTGATGGACGAGGTGGGCAACAAGGCGGCGCGGGCGGAAATTGCCATGATCAAGGTCGTGGCGCCGAACATGGCGTGTCAGGTGATCGATTGGGCGATCCAGGCCTATGGCGGCGGCGGCGTGGCCGATGCCTGGTTGGCCAGCGCCTATGCCTGGCAGCGGATCTTGCGCCTGGCCGATGGGCCCGACGAGGTGCATCGCGACCAGCTGGCGCGGATGGAACAGAATAACGTGCAGAAGATCGATCCGGCGCGCAGCGGCGGCAGCGCGCATGTGCTGATCGCGGACGGGCTGTCCCGGCCGGGTGTGTGGCCTTAATCTAACAAAGGAGGAATAAAGCAATGACGCAGCCAATGAATGACTGGGCGGGGTATCGCGAAAAACTCGGCGCCACGCTGGGTGAGCTTGCCAAGATCAATCCGGATATTTTGCGCGCCAATGACGTGATCTCCAATGCCGCGCCGAAACCGCAAACGCTGGATGCGAAGACCAGGGAGCTGATCTCGCTGGCGGTGGCGGTGACGACGCGTTGCGACGGTTGCATCGCCTTTCATGCCGACGCCGCGAAAAAGGCCGGCGCCAGCAAGGAGGAGCTGGCCGAGGCGCTGGGGGTCGCGATCGCGCTGAACAGCGGTGCGGCCTTGGTCTATTCGGCGCGTGCCATGGATGCGTTCGGGGCTTCGGAATGAATGCCATGAATGAAATCCACGCGCCGCTGATCGTACTCGACCCAACCGATAATGTCGCGGTGGCGCGGGTGAGCCTGCAACCAGGCATGGCTCTCGCCGTGCCACAGTTGAATGTAGAAAATTCGATCCCCCGTGGTCACAAGATTGCGCTGCGGCCGATCGCCAGCGGCGCGCCGGTGATCAAATATGGCCAGGTGATCGGCGCCGCGACGCGCGACATCATTGCCGGCGAGCATGTGCATACTGAGAACCTCGCCATCAGCGCGGTGAATTTGCGGCATGAATTCTGCGTGGATGCCAAGCCGACCGATTTTGTGCCGGAGGCGAGCCGGGCCACGTTCATGGGCTATCGGCGGCCGAACGGGAAAGTGGGCACGCGCAATTACATCGTCATCATCGCCTCGGTGAACTGTTCCGCCACGGTGTCGCGTGCCGTGGCCGCGCATTTTTCCCGCTCGGGCGAGCTGGCATCGTTCGAAAATGTCGATGGTGTGGTGGCTCTCACCCATGCCGGCGGCTGTGCGACGGGTGCTGGATCGGAAGGGGCGAGATTGCTCACCCGCACGATGGCCGGTTATGCGCTGAACCCCAATGTCGGCGGCGTGCTGATGATCGGGCTGGGCTGCGAAACCATCCAGATCCCCGGGGTTCTGAGCGAACACAGTCTGCGCGAAGGGCCGGGCCTGCGGACCATGACGATACAGCAGACGGGTGGGACGCGCAAAACCATCGAGGCGGGCATTGAGGCGGTGCGCGCCATGCTGCCGGATGTGAATGCGATAAAGCGCAGCCAGGCGCCGGCTTCCGAGCTGATGATCGGGCTGGAATGCGGCGGCTCGGACGGGTATTCCGGCATTTCCGCCAATCCGGCGCTGGGTTTCGCTTCGGATCTGCTGATCCGCCATGGCGGTACCGCGGTGCTGGCGGAGACGCCGGAAATTTATGGCGCCGAGCATCTGCTCACACGCCGCGCCGCGACACCGGAGGTGGCGCAAAAACTGCTCGAGCGTATCGCCTGGTGGGAGGATTACACGGCGCGCAACAAGGCGGAGATGAACAACAATCCGTCGCACGGCAACAAAGCCGGTGGACTCACCACGATTCTTGAAAAATCCCTCGGCGCGGTGGCGAAGAGCGGCTCGGCGCGGCTGGAAGAGGTGGTGGAATATGCGGAGATGGTGAAGAGCCACGGTTTCGTGTTCATGGACACGCCCGGCTATGATCCGGCGGCGGTGACGGGGCAGATCGCCGGCGGATGCAATCTGATCATTTTCACCACCGGGCGCGGTTCGACCGTGGGCTATAAGCCGGTGCCCTGCATCAAGCTCGCGACCAACACGCAAATGTATCAGCATATGTCCGAAGACATGGACGTGAATTGCGGCACCATCGTCACCGGCGAAGCCAGCGTGGAACAAGTCGGCCGGGAGATTTTCGCTAAAATCCTCGCCGTGGCGTCAGGTGAAAAAAGCTGCAGCGAGAGCTTCGACTATGGCGATAATGAGTTTGTGCCGTGGTTGGTTGGGGCGACGATGTGAGGAAGTAAGGAAGGGCCGCTTTTTGAAAAAAGCGGCGCCAAAAACTTCTTCGACTTTGGGCCGTGGCGGTGAAACGGCACGGGCCCAAAGTAGCAAAGTTTTTTTGCTACTTTTTGTTCACAAAAAGTAGCCTTCCTTCCTTATTAAAATAGAAACGGGATCGTTCATATGAACGATCCCGTTTCTATTTTGGCCTCCTGGAAGCTGACGCTTCCAGGAGCTTGATGCGGGGGGTTAAGCGAGTTCCCGTGCTTTCGGGCGGAGACTGACTTCATCTTCCTCTTCATCGTGCAGAGCGGGATTTTCGAGCTTCTGGTCATGGTGCAGAGACAGCGCCATGAGCATTGCAAAGCCGAGGATCACGCTGATCGCCAGCAGGGCGATCGTATAGGACCCGGTGGCATCCTTCACGCGGCCCATCACATAGGGGCCGAAGAAGCCGGAGAGGTTGCCGAGCGAGTTCACCATGGCAAGGCCGGCGGCCGCCGAGGGGCCGGAGAGGAATGTGGCAGGCAGCGCCCAGAAGCAGGGCTGCGCGCCGAACATGCCGAAGCCGGCGATGGAGAACAGGATCATTTTGCCGATCGGATTATCCACCACCGTGGTGCCGGCAATGCAGAGTCCGGCGAACAAAAGCGCCATGCCGACATGTTCGCGGCGCTCATGCGTGCGGTCGGAATGGCGGCTCCAGAGCACCATGCCGAGCACGCCCATGATATAGGGGAAGGTGGTGACCACGCCGGTCATCGCGAAGGACAGGCCGAAGCTATGCACGATTTGCGGCATGAAGAAGCTGAGCCCGTACACCGCCGCGTTGATGCCGAAATAGATGAAAGCGAGCAGAATCACGCGGGTGTTGGTGATGGCCTGGAGTGCTGAGAAGCTATTAGCTTTTTCGCGGATACGGGTTTCGGTCGCGTGCCGTTCCACCAGCCAGGCGCGCTCTTCCGCGCTCAGCCATTTCGCGTCTTTCGGCCGGTCGGTGAGATAGGTGAGCACGACGAAGGAGAGCAGCAACGCCGGAATGGCCTCGATCAGATACAGCCATTGCCAGTTGGCGAGGCCGAAGCCGTGAACATAGAGCAGCATTGCCGAGATCGGGCCACCGATGACGGTGGAGAGCGGGATTGCCGCCATGAACATGCCGATCATCCGCGCGCGGTAGAGGGCGGGGAACCAGATCGTCAGATAGAAGATGATTCCGGGGAAGAAACCAGCTTCAGCGACGCCGAGCATCACGCGCAGCGTGATGAACACGGTAGCGGGGCTGAAGCCCGTGAGATGGGCGATCTGCGGAATGAAAGCTTCAGCGCCCGCGACGATGCCCCAGGTGAACATGATGCGCGCGATCCATCGGCGCGCGCCGAAACGTTCGAGCAGCAGATTCGACGGCACTTCGAAGAAGAAATAGGCGATGAAGAAAATGCCAGCGCCGATGCCGAACACCGTGGCCGTGAAGCCAAGGTCTTTGTTCATGCTGAGTGCAGCGAAGCCGACATTCACGCGGTCGAGATACGCGACGAAATAGCAAAGAATGAGGAACGGCATGAGGCGCTTCGTGACGCGCCCAATCGTGCGTGCTTCCAAGTCCATCGAGGATGACTCCTACCCTAGAATATGCCGAGTTTGTCGGCTTTGTTGCTTCATAGGAAGTATGGGGCGCGCGACCGGATGGCGTCAACTATAAGTTTCTCTGTCCTTTTCTAGAATTTTGTTCTTGCTGGCGTGGATTGAAACATTTTGAGAAAAAATTAAGGTCCCTGTTCGTTTCGTAAGCGCTGCAATGGTAAATCGCATGGAAAATTCAAGTTCAATAGGTGGAACTTAAGTCGCGCCGGGGTTGATGGTGTTCCGAACGTGACGTAAAGTTTTTACAAATAACGAACCCGGGAGGGGTGTAATGAACAATTCTGATGATAAGGGGCCGCGCCTGCGCAGCCGCCGCTGGTTTGACAATCCTGAAAATCCGGGAATGACCTCGCTCTATATCGAGCGTTATCTCAATTACGGTCTGACGCGTGAGGAGCTGCAATCGGGCAAGCCGATCATCGGCATTGCGCAGACCGGTTCTGATCTTTCCCCGTGCAACCGGCATCATCTCGAACTCGCGCATCGCGTGCGTGACGGCATTCGTGAAGCCGGTGGGATTCCGATGGAATTTCCGCTGCATCCGATTCAGGAAACCGGCAAGCGCCCGACCGCGGCGATCGACCGCAACCTGGCCTATCTCGGGCTCGTGGAAGTGCTGCACGGCTACCCGATCGACGGCGTGGTGCTGACCACGGGGTGTGACAAGACCACGCCGGCCTGCCTGATGGGGGCTGCGACCATGAACATCCCCTCGATCGTGCTTTCCGGCGGGCCGATGCTGGATGGTTGGTTCAACGGCAAGCTGGCCGGGTCCGGCACCGTGGTGTGGGAGGCGCGCAAACTCTTGGCCGCCGGCGAGATCAATTACGAAGAGTATATGGAGATGGTGGTGTCCTCCGCGCCGTCGGTCGGGCATTGCAACACCATGGGCACGGCGAGCTCGATGAATTCCCTTGCCGAGGCGCTGGGCATGAGCCTGCCGGGCTGCGCCATGATCCCGGCACCTTATCGCGAGCGCGGGCAGATGGCTTATGCCACCGGCAAGCGCATCGTGGCGATGGTGGCGGAAAATCTCCGCCCCTCCGACATCATGACGCGCAAGGCCTTCCAGAACGCCGCGGTGGCCGCGGCGGCACTGGGCGCGTCGTCCAACTGCCCGATCCATATGGTGGCGATCGCGCGGCATATGGGGGTCGATCATACGCTTGAGGATTGGCAGGAATTCGGCGCCCGCACGCCGCTGCTGGCGGATGTGCAGCCGGCCGGGCGGTTCCTCTCGGAAAGCTTTTTCCGCGCCGGCGGGGTGCCCGCACTGCTGCGCGAATTGCTTGCCGCGGGGCGGCTGCATGGTGACG
The DNA here is from genome assembly GCA_963798115.1 of uncultured Pseudomonadota bacterium. Lineage (GTDB taxonomy): Bacteria > Pseudomonadota > Alphaproteobacteria > Acetobacterales > Acetobacteraceae > Acidocella. The sequence goes on along the minus strand of CAWCRT010000005.1, from coordinate 31,267 downwards.
TGATGACTGTGACCGGGCGCACGCTGGCGGAAAATCTCGCCACCGCACCGGAGCCGGATGGCGACGTGATCCGCCGCTATACCACGCCGCTCAAAGAAAATGCCGGCTATGTCGTGCTGTCCGGCAATCTGTTCGACAGCGCGGTGATGAAGACCGCGGTGATCGACGAGGAATTCCGTGCACGGTTTCTCTCCGATCCGGACCGGCCCAATGTGTATGAGGGCAAAGTCGTGGTCTTCGAGGGGCCGGAGGATTACCACGAGCGGATCGAGGATCCAGCACTTGGCGTCGACGAACATTCCATGCTGGTCATTCGCAATTGCGGGCCGGTTGGCTATCCCGGCAGCGCCGAGGTGGTAAATATGCAGCCGCCGGCGGTGCTGCTGAAGCAGGGCGTGACCGCGCTGCCGACCATGGGGGATGGGCGGCAATCCGGCACTTCGGGCAGCCCGTCGATCCTGAATGTATCGCCCGAGGCGGCGGTGGGCGGTGGTCTCGCGCTGTTGCGCACGGGGGACAAGGTCCGCGTCGATCTCAACCGCAACAAGGTCGACCTGCTGATTTCCGACGAGGAGATGGAAGAGCGCCGCGCCGCCTGGGTGCCCCCTGTGTTAAAAAATATGACGCCGTGGGAAGAAATTTACCGCTCGCAGGTGGGCCAGATGGGCACGGGCGCCTGCCTCGAACCGGCTACGCTCTATCTCAATATTTTGGAAACCCGCGGCGAGTCGCGGGATAATCATTAAGGAAGTGGCCGCTTTTTGAAAAAAGCGGCGCAAAAACTTTTCTGACTTTGGGCCCGTGGCGTGGAAACGGCATGGGCCCAAATTAACAAAGTTTTTTGCTACTTTTTGTTCACAAAAAGTAGACTTCTCTTCTCATTTCTAATGGCCGCCATACCCGCCGCCATGCCCCCCGCCGCCGCCGTGGTAGCCGCCGCCGCTGATAGCCCCCATGGTAGCCGCCGTGATAGCCGCCATGCCAGTAGCCGGGATTCCCGCGCCAATAACGGCCATGCGACCAGTAGCCGCCATACCAGCCATAGGGATAGCCGTAATAGCCGCCGCCGTAATAGCCGCCATAGGGGTAGTACGGGTAGGAGGGGTAGACGGCGCAGCCGGTGAGGCTCGCCACGAGCACAGCGCCCGCCAAGAGGCGTCCCGCCAGGGCTAATCGCACGATTTCGTCTCCGTCAGATCATGTTTCGTTTAGGCATGTATGTGTGACGCGGCCAAGGGCAAGCGGTTCGCCGACGAGGTCCGGTAACGAACTGCAACCTCCAAGATTTAGCCGAGCTGCTTTCACCGCCACCGGCCCAGTTCCAAAGAAAGTTTTTGCGCCGCTTTTTCCAAAAAGCGGCTCCTTGCTTCATTCTGAAGTATCGGCCCCAAAATGGCGCAACTGTTCGATGAACCAGCGCCCGGCCGGCCCAGGCGGCGTGTCGGCGGGATAGGTGGCGGACATCGCCATCATCTCGCCTTCCTTGGGCAGGTCCTGCAAATGGATCTGCTTGAGTGCACCTTCTGCGAGGTCTCGTGCGACCATGGCATGGGGCATGCCGCCCCAGCCCAGCCCGGCGAGCAGGAAAGCGTGTTTGGCGCCGAGATCCGCAAGGCGCCAGTTGCGGGGGGAGACCACCCGGAATTCCCGTCCCGCGGACAGCTCGGTGCGGTCGGTCAGGACGAGTTGCACATGTTTGCGGAGCTCCGCGGCTGGCACCGGCCCATCAAATTCGGCCAGCGGATGGGCGGGAGCGGCGACGAACACGATTCGCACGCCGAGAAGTCTTTCCGCAATCAGCGCATCGGTGCTCAACGGCAACGTGCCGATCACGCCGAGCTGGCACTGCCGGTCGAGCACGGCTTTAGCCACGCCGCCCAGCACTTCCACATAAAGCCGCAAAGCGGTGCCGGGGAATTGCGCGCTGAACCTGGCGGCCACGCAGGTCAGCACCGGCATCGGGAACATTACATCGATTGCCACCGAGAGTTCCGGCTCGATGCCAGCGGCCATGCCGCGGGCGCGGGCTTTCAGCGAGTCCACGCCGGACGATACGGCCCGCGCATCCGCCAGCAACAGCCGGCCGGCCTCGGTGAGCACGGGATAGCGGCCGGAGCGGGCGAACAGGGCCACGCCGAGCTGCGCCTCCAGATTGGCGATGGTCTGGCTGACCACCGATTGCGCGCGCCGCAAGTTGCGGCCGGCGGCGGAAAAGCTGCCGGCCTCCGCGGCGGCAATGAACACGCGGAGCTGGTCGAAGGAGACACCGTCAAGCATGGCTGGTTTTGCAGTCCTATCGGTTATGGCGATAGTTTATATCGAAACATATTGGCTTCCCAGGCGGGGACAAAAGCTCGATAGCACAGATCTCTCTGGCAAAAGGCAGCTCGTCATGAAGCTTCTGCACATCGATTCCAGCATTCTCGGTGCCAACTCCGTTTCCCGCGGCCTCACCGCCGCCGTAGTCGCGCGTCAGCAGGCGCTGCATCCGGGGCTCGAGGTCATCTATCTCGACCTGGCCGCGGCCGCGCCGATGCATCTTTCCCCGGCGCATATCGGGGCCATGTTCGGTACTGCGCCGAGCGATCCGGCGGTGGCCGCCGACATCGCGGCGGCGGCGCCGTTCATCGACCAGATCTTCGCGGCCGACATCATCGTCATCGGTGCGCCGATGTATAATTTCGCGCCGCCGAGCCAACTCAAAGCCTGGATCGACCGCGTGCTGGTCGCCGGCAAAACCTTCCGCTACGGCGCTGACGGCGTGCCGGTCGGGCTGGTGCCGCAGGGCAAGAAGGTCTTCATCGCCTCGTCGCGCGGTGGCGCCTATCATGAGGGGCCGCTTGCCGCGCTCGATCATCAGGAAGCCTATCTCAGGACGGTGCTGGGCTTCATCGGCATCACCGATGTCACCATGATCCGCGCCGAGACGATGGCCGTGCCGGCGCTGAAACCTGCTGCGCTGGCCGCCGCTGAAGAGCAGATTTCGACGCTGGCGGCTTAAGTAAGGGCCGCTTTTTGGAAAAAAGCGGCGCAAAAACTTTTTTGACTTTGGGCCTGTGGCGGTGAAAGGCCGCGGGCTCAAGACCCTTTCAGGGTTGGACAGTGGCGGCGATCAGCTCCTGGCCGGAGGCGCTCAGCTGGTTGCCGAAACCGAATATTGTCAGTGGCAGCGGCAGGCTGACCTGGCCGTTCAGCTGGTAGTTCACGAATACCTGCTCGCGCCGGAGCTGCAAGGCGGCTTTGTGGCCGTGCCGCCCTTGCAGATGATGGTTTCCGCGCCATTCGCGCCGCCGCCGGCCAGGGTCTATCGGAACTTTCCGATGATCGGACGGTCCAGGTGAGCGTCACCGTTCCGGATCAGCAATAGTTCTCGCAGCTGTTTTTGCCAGGCCCGGTAACGATCGGCACCAGCTCGACCGCCGGGGGTGAACGATAACACCGTTTCCACGCAGGGGACCTGCTATAGCGTGGACAGCTACACCTATCTGTATTCGACCGGGTTCGGCACGCTCCACAGTGCCCATTCCTCCGGGATCGAGAATGGCGATCTGGTGCGCTCCACCCAGTCCAGCATTGCCGGTTCGGCGGCGACCTTCTTTTTCACCGAGGGAAGAAAGTAAGGGCCGCTTTTTGGAAAAAGCGACGCAAAAACTTTTTTGAATTTGGGCCCGTGGCGCTGAAACGCCACGGGCCCAAATTAACAAAGTTTTTTTGCTACTTTTTGTTCACAAAAAGTAGCGCTTACTGGCCTTACTTTAACGCACCAGCTCCAGCGTCCGCTGCGGCTCAGCCACGGCCAAGGATTCATAAAGCTCGAGATAATCCTCAGCCATGCGGCGGGCGGAGAAGCGTTCCTCGAACCGGGCGCGGACCACGCGGCGGTCCAGCGTGTGGATCCGTTTCAGGGCCTCGATCGCCTCGGCCTCGTTGCCGACGATGAAGCCGGTCACGCCGTCTTCGATGATTTCCGGCACGGAGCCATGGTTATAGGCGATCACCGGCGTGCCGCAGGCCATCGCTTCGATCATCACCAGGCCGAACGGTTCCGGCCAGTCGATCGGCATCAGCAGGGCCTTGGCGCCGGAGAGGAAGCCCGGCTTTTCGGCATCGCCGATTTCGCCGATCAGCTTGGCGCGCTCATTCAGCATCGGCTCGATCTCGGTGGCGAAATATTCCGCATCCACGCGGTCCACCTTGGCGGCGATGCGCAGCACCTCGCCGGCGCCGGCCGCGATGCGGATGGCGCGGTCGGGGCGCTTCTCGGGGCAGATGCGGCCGAGGAAGGCGACATAATCATGCGGCATGGGCTGCGGGCGCAGCAGATTCATCGGCAGGCCGTGATACACGGTGCCGACGAAATTCCCCTCCGGCAAAGGCCGGCGCTGCGAATTGGAGATCGACACCAGATTCTGCTTCGGCAGGCCGGCATAGACCGGCTTCAGCTCCGGCAGGTCCAGCCGCCCGTGCAGCGTGGTGACGAATGGCACGGGCTGGCGGGAGAACAGAGAGGCCGGGAAATAATCATTGTGGAAATGCAGGATGTCGAACTCGTCGGCGCGACGATAGACCGCTTCCATCAGCAGCATATGCGGCGCGAGCGAATCGCGGATGCTGCGGTCGAGGCGCAAAGCCTGCGGCCAGATCGGCGACAAGCTTGGCGTTGGTGATCGAATCGCCGCTGGCGAACAGGGTCACGTCATGGCCCATGGCGACGAGTTCCTCGGTGAGGAACGAGACGACCCTCTCCGTGCCGCCATAGAATTTGGGCGGAACTGCCTCATGCAGGGGGGCGATCTGAGCAATGCGCATCGTTTCACCGGGGCCTTTCTTCGCTGGGTGATGATAGGCGCAGACAAAACAGGTCCGTGCGGCAGCATTGTGGCGGTCTATGACTTTTTAATGCCGCAATGTCGGGGTTTATGGGGGGCATGCTTGATTTTCTGGAGCGCAGATATGGCTGACGACCTGTTGAGGCCTCGGGCCGGCACCCCGGCACCCCTCGAGCGGCGGCCGGTGCAATTCGTGTTGAAGGCGATTTCGCGCCATGCCTGGGCGCATATCGTCATCCTGCTCTCGGTGCTGACCGGCGTCGGCTGCTCCGTGGCGTCGCAATATGCGGTCAAAAACGTGATGGACGTGCTGGCGCGGCATGATGTCACCGGGGTCTGGGCCGCCTTCGTCATGCTGGCGGGGCTGATCGCGGTCGATAACCTCTCCTGGCGCGTCGGCGGCTGGGTCGCGGCGCGGACCTTCGTCCAGGTGACCGGCGATATCAGGCGCTATCTGTTCGACCATACGCTCGGCCATTCGCCGGGCTTCTTCACCACGCGCCGCGCCGGCATGCTGGCCGGGCGCATTTCCTCCACGGGCAACGCGGTGTTCCGCATCGAGAGCCTGACCGTGTGGAACGTGCTGCCGCCGATGGCGGCGGTGCTGGGCTCGGTGCTGATGATCGGCCTGGTCGATCCGCTGATGGGCGGAACGATGGTGCGTGATCTCCCTGGGGCTCGGCCTGGTGCTGGGCCGGCTCGCTTATCTCGGCCGCAATCTGCACCAGGACTATGCCGAAGCGGCGGCCTCGGTGGACGGGCAGTTGGTGGACGTTATCAATAATGTGAGCGTGGTCCGCGCGTTCGGCGCGACGCTGCGCGAACGCAAGCGGTTCGCGGCGGATGTCGGGGCGGAGATGAAGGCGCGGCGCAGCAGCCTGCGCTACCTGGAAAAAATCCGGCTGGTCCATGCCGTTGTGACGGCGGTGCTGACCGCCTGCCTGCTGTTCTGGGTGCTGTGGCGCTGGCAGCAGGGCCATGCCACGCCGGGCGATGTGGTGCTGGTGATCACGCTGGGCTTCACCGTGCTGCACGGCACGCGTGACCTGGCGGTGGCGCTGGTGGAGATGGTGCAGGACTGGGCGCGCCTCGGCGAGGCGCTGAAGGCGCTTGCTGGTGCCGCATGACATGCCGGACGAGCCGGATGCCGTCGCGCTGGACGCACCGCGCGGCAAGGTGGAATTCGCGCAGGTGGATTTCTCCTATGGCGAAGCGCAGGCCGGTGCTGCGCGACATCAACGTGACCATCAAAGCCGGCGAGCGGGTGGGGCTGGTGGGGCGCTCAGGCTCCGGCAAGTCGACCATGCTGGCGCTGCTGCAACGGCAATATGACACCTCGCACGGCGTCATCTGCATCGACGATGTGGACATCACCACGCTGACCCGGGACAGCCTGGTCGCGGCCATTTCCGTGGTCTCGCAGGATGTGCAGCTGTTCCACCGCTCGGTGATGGAAAATATCCGCTACGGCCGGCCGGAGGCGAGCGACGAGGAGGTGCGCGAGGCGGCGCGCGCCGCCTATGCCGACGATTTCATCATGGCGATGCCGCTCGGGTACGACACGCCGGTCGGCGAGCGCGGCCTGCGGCTCTCCGGCGGGCAGCGCCAGCGCCTGGCGATTGCCCGCGCCTTCCTGCGCAACGCGCCGATCCTGCTTCTGGACGAGGCGACCTCGGCGCTGGATTCGGAATCGGAGGCCAGCGTGCAGCAGGCGCTCAACCGCCTCGCCGCGGGGCGCACGGTGATCGCGGTGGCGCACCGGCTCTCCACCTTGCGCGATTTCGACCGGATCATCGTCATGCAGGATGGCAAGATCATCGACGAGGGCACGCCTGACGAACTGGCCAACCGGCCCGGCCCGTATCTGGAACTGCTGCGCCAGCAGCATCAGCAGGTGATGGCGGCGTAAGGAAGGGAAGGAAAGTAAGTGGCCGCTTTTTGAAAAAAGCGGCGCAAAAACTTTTTTGAATCTGGGCCGTGCTGGCGAAACCAGCACGGCCCAAATTACAAAGTTTTTTTGCTACTTTTTGTTCACAAAAAGTAGGCCTTACTTCCCTTCCTTGTAAATAACGCGACGGGTGGTCCGTTATAATGCCGTCCACCAAAGGGGCCAGCCGGACGAAATCTTCCGGCTCGTTCACGGTCCAGGCCAAGACTTTCAGGCCGAGTTCATGGGCTTCGTCGATCTCGGCTTCGGTCAGGCTTTTCTGCTCTGCCGCCCAGCCCCAGGCGCCGGTGGCCGCCACGGCCTGCGGGATCGACGTGCCCTCGAAGCCCGGCCCCCACCATAAAGCGCGCTGCTGCGCCGTTTTCGGCGCGGTCAGGCAGACGCGCCGGAGCCCCGGATTGCGCACCGCGACGGCGCGCAGCACCGACCAGTCGAAGGCGAGGATGGCGACGTTGCGCGTGGTCGGGAGCTTTTCCCAGCACCTCGAGCACCTGTGCGGCGATCAGCTCGGGCGGATGGGTCCGCTCCGGCGCATCCGGGAAGGTCTTGATTTCCAGCAGCCATTCAATGTCGGGAAGGTTGGCGAGCGCGGCTTGAAGTGTGGGCACCGCGGGCGGCAAGTGCGCCCTGGCGCACATCCTTGATCCGGCGGCCGTCCGGGAGTTCCGGGTCGTGATGCAGCACCGGGCAAGCATCCGCGCTCAGGGCGATATCGGTCTCGATGCCGGCGACGCCCTGAGCGGCCGCGTGTAAAAATCCTTCGATGGTGTTTTCCGGCCGTTCCGCGCGCGCGCCGCGATGTCCATAGATCGCCGCCATGGGGCTTGTCCGCATTGTTCCGCTCCTATCAGGATAGCCGTTTTGCCGTCCGCCCCTATCTTAGACGCAATTAACCAGGAGTAATTCGAGCATGTCGCAACGGCAATTGCATCTCGGCGCCTTCATGCGTCCGGTCAGCATCCATACCGCCTGGTGGCGCTATCCCGGCGCGTTTCCGGACGCCAATTTCAACTTTTCCCATCTGAAGCGCTTTGCGCAGACGTTGGAGCGGGGCAAATTCGACGCGTTTTTCATGGCCGACCATCTGGCGGTGCTGAACATGCCGGTGCAGGCGCTCAAGCGCAGCGGCACCGTGACGTCGTTCGACCCGCTGGTGCTGCTGCCGGCGCTGGCGGCGGTGACCGAGCGGATCGGGCTGATCGCCACCGGTTCGACCACTTTCAACCAGCCTTACGATCTGGCGCGCAAATTCGCCTCGCTGGATGCGTTGAGCAACGGCCGGGCCGGGTGGAACATCGTCACCACCTCGAACCCGGACGCGGCGCTGAATTTCAACATGGACGAGCATATGCAGCATGGCGACCGCTATCGGCGCGCCCGGGAATTTTATGACGTCGTGACCGGGCTGTGGGACAGCTTCGCCGACGATGCGTTCATCCGCGACCCGGAATTGGGCGTTTTCTTCGATCCGGCGAAAATGCATGTGCTCGACCATAAGGGCGAGAATTTCTCGGTGCGCGGACCGCTGAATATCGCCCGGCCGCCGCAGGGCTGGCCGGTGATCGTGCAGGCCGGCGCCTCCGAGGCCGGGCGTCAGCTCGCCGCCGAGACGGCGGAGATGGTGTTCGCCGCCGGCGGTTCGATCGAGGCGGCGCGGGCCTTCTATGCCGATGTGAAAGGGCGGATGCCGAAGGTCGGCCGTGATCCGGAACATCTGAAGATCCTGCCCGGGGCGCTGGTGATCGTCGGCGAGACGATGGAAGAGGCGCGGGCGAAGAAGGAAAAACTGGATAGTCTGGTGCATCCCGATAGCGGGCTTGCCTCGCTCTCGGTGGCGCTGGGCTGCGATGCGTCGGGCTTCGAGCTGGATGCACCGCTGCCGGAAATCCCCGAGACGAATGCCAGCAAATCCTCGCGCGAAAGGGTGATCGAGCTGGCGAAGCGGAAGAATTTGACCGTCCGCCAGCTCGCGCAACAGGTCGGCGGCTATGCCGGGCATAGTTTCGTCGGCACGCCCGCCAGCATCGCCGATACGATGGAGGAATGGCTGGAAACCCGCGCCTGCGACGGTTTCAACGTGATGTTCCCGACCGTGCCGGCGGGGCTGGATGAGTTTGTCGACATGGTGGTGCCCGAGCTGCAGAGGCGCGGGCTGTTCCGCAAGGAATATGAGGGCACGACTCTGCGCGAGCATCTCGGCCTGCCGCGTCCGCAGAACCGCTTTTTTCCCTGACGCCGGCCGGTTGAACCTTCCGCCCCGCCATGCTTATGCGGGGCGGAATTTGCGATGGGGTGGCGTATGAATGTCGGGTTGATCGTGGCGGCGGGGCGGGGGCATCGCTTCGGTGGGCCGCTGCCCAAGCAGTATCGTGAGCTGGGCGGCATGCCGATCCTGCGCCACACGATCCTGCGCCTGCAGCGCCATTCGGGCATCGATGCCGTCCAGGTGCTGATCCATCCGGACGACCAGGCGCTTTACGATGCGGCGACCGCGGGGCTGGGCTTGCGTCCGGCATTGCATGGGGGCGCCACAAGGCAGGATTTGGTGCGCCTCGGCCTGGAGGGGATCGCCGATCTGCAGCCGAAGAACGTGCTGATCCATGACGCGGTGCGGCCATTCGTGGCGATGGAGACGATTTCCGCGGTGCTGGCGGCGCTGGAGCGCGTGCCCGCGGCGATCGCCGGCGTACCTTTGGCCGATACGCTGAAACGCGTCGCGGACGGGGCGATCACCGAAACGGTGGACCGCCGCAATCTGTGGCGGGCACAGACGCCGCAGGGCTTCAATTACGCCGCGATCCTCGCCGCGCACCATCGCGCGGTGACGGAGCAGGCGGGGATCGAGCTGACCGACGATGCGATGGTCGCCGAGAAAGCGGGGTTGGCGGTGGAAATGGTCGCCGGCTCGGAGGAGAATTTCAAAATCACCACCGAGACGGATTTGCAGCGGGCAGAGATTTTGCTCCGGCTGGAGGAAGGGAGTTAAGCAAGGAAGGCTACTTTTTGTGAACAAAAAGTAGCAAAAAAACTTTGCTAATTTGGGCCGTGCTGGCTTCGCTGCCACGGGCTCAAAGTCGAAAAAGTTTTTGCGCCGCTTTTTTCAAAAAGCGGCCACTTTTCTCGTCGAAGGACGATCACCGTTGAAGCCCTATCGGCGCACGGTTAGAGTTGCATAAGCTTTGATGGGAACTTACAGACGTGAAAATTTCTGACCAAATTGTCCTCGTTACCGGAGCGGGTCGCGGTCTAGGTGCTGCCATTGCGACGGCCTTCGTTCGTGAGGGCGCTCGGGTCATCATCAACTACCGCCAAAGTGCCCAGGCCGCAGAAGCGCTGGCAACAAGTCTTGGTGAGCGGGCGATTGCCCTTCAGGCGGATGTCACGGACCGGCTGGCGGTCGATCAAATGGTTGCCGCCGGAACGGCCGCATTCGGTGGCACGATCACGACCGTCGTCAACAATGCGCTTAGCGATTTCAGCTTTAACGGCGATGCGCGAGAGCGTTTGCAGACCATTGGCTGGCGTGATTTTTCCGCGCAATTTGACGTCTCGATGCGTGGCGCGCTGAACCTGATGCAGGCAACGGCATCTACCATGTCCGATGCCGGTTTCGGGCGCATCATCAATATCGGCACGAACCTCTTCCAGAACCCTGTCGTGCCCTATCATGATTACACCGCTGCCAAGGCTGCGCTGTTGTCATTGACCCGCACCGCAGCAGCGGATCTCGGCCCTGTTGGCATCACCGTGAACATGCTTTCGGGCGGTCTGTTGCGGACCACCGATGCAAGTGCCGCGACGCCGGAAGCGGTGTTCGAGCTTATTGCCAACATGACGCCGCTTCGCCGCGTCACGACGCCGGCGGAATTTGCGGATGCGGTGTTATTTTTCGCCGCACCATGGAGCCGCGCCGTGACAGGACAGAATCTTGTCGTCGATGGCGGACTGGTTCGCGACTAACGGCAAACCGGCCCGTGGCGCTTCAGCGCCCCAGGCCCAGAGTCAAAAAGTTTTTGCGCCGCTTTTTTCAAAAAGCGGCCACCTTACTTTCTGTCTACCGCCCGTAGCCTTCGCGCACGGCGATCCGGTCGAGGCTGCGTGAGTGCCGGTGTGGCGACCGGGGCTTCGCAGGTGGTGACCGGGGTCTGGTCAGCCGAGACGATTTCGACATGGATGGCGCGTGTGACCGGGTCGAAGGCGGCGGTCTGGTTGAGCGCGGATTGGGGCTCGTATTCGTCGGACCAGATGTTCTTGGCCCTCCGGGTGATGCGGTCGGTCAGGCCGTAGGAGACGGCGGTGAACCAGGCCGGGGTCCGGGTGCCGCAATTTTCGTAGAAGCGGGCCTGGCCGTAGAGCGGCACGAGCGGCTGCCAGAAAGCCTCGAACGCCTGCAGATTTTTACTCTCAAGGGAGGGCGTGGCGGGATGCGCGCAGGCCAGCAGGCCAGCACCGGGAGGAGCGCGGCGAAGGGACGGAATGAACGCAAGGGCCACATCCTTCTTAACAAACGGCCATGTTTTGCACCGCTCCGGTGCGCCGGTTCAAGGGGGGGAACGAAAGTTTTTCGCGCATAAGTTGTTTTCGAATGGCCGCGCAGTGTTCCAGCCGCCACCGCGCCCAGAAGTAACAAAAGTTTTTGCGCCGCTTTTTCCAAAAAGCGGCCCTTCCTTCTTAGCTTTCGCCGTCCTGCAGCCGATAGCCGATGCCCGGCTCGGTGACGATGAGGGAAGCGAAGCTCTCACCCAGCTTGCGGCGGAGCTGGCCGATATAGACGCGCAGATAGGCCACGTCTTCGGTATGGGCATGGCCCCAGATCGCGGTGAGGATCTGCCGGTGCGTCAGCACCCGGCCGCGATTGCGCGCGAGCAGCAGCAGCAAGGCGTGTTCGCGGCGGGTGAGCGGCAGCACCTCTTCGTCGAGCGTGACGCGGTGCAAGACCGGGTCGATGGTGAGGCCGCCGACTGTCAGGGGTTTTTCCGCATTGTCCTGCTTCAGCCGGTGGCGCAGGGCGGTGCGGATGCGCGCCAGCAACTCGCCCAGGCCGAAGGGCTTCTCGATATAATCGTCGGCGCCGGCATCGAGGGCGGCGATTTTTTCCGTCTCGCGGTCGCGGGCGGAGAGGATGATGATCGGCACATCGGTGAATTCGCGCAATTTGGCGAGAACCTCGTGCCCGTCCATGTCCGGCAGGCCGAGATCGAGCAGAATGGCGTCGGGGGCGCGGGAGGCGGCGAGGCGCAGCGCCTCGTCGCCGCGTTCGGCGCGCACCGATTCGTAGCCGGAGGCGGTCAGCGCCGGGTTGAGGAAGCGATGGATCTGCGGTTCGTCGTCGATGACGAGGATCCGGCCGGCGGGAATGCTCATGCAGCCTGCAATTCAATGGTGATGCTGGTGCCGGGCAGACCATCCGCCGGCAGGTCGAGACGGGGGCTTTGGGCGCGGATGCTGCCGCCCATGGCCTCCGTGAAGGCTTTGGCGATGGCGAGGCCGAGCCCGGTGCCCGGGGCCACGCGGTCGCCGCGCGTGGCGCGAAAGAAACTGTCGAACACGGCGCCGAGCTCGTCGGGCGGAATGCCGACACCTTCATCGGCCACGCTCAGGCTCACTTTCGGGCCCTCGCGCAGCGCCGTCACGGAGATCCGGCTGCCTTCAGGAGCATATTTCACCGCATTGTCGAGCACGTTCACCAGCACCTGTTCCAGCAAGGTCGGGTCGGCCATCACATAGGCGGCCGAATCGGCGATATGCACGCCGGCATACATGGCGCCGCTGACCCGGCTGATCGCCGCCTCGATGATATCGGCGAGATGGACGCGTTCGCGCTTGGCGGTGATCTCGCCGGTATCGACCCGCGCCATTTCCATGATGTTGGCGAGGAATTTGGTCATCCGCTCGGTATCCTGGGTGATGCTGGCGAGCAGGTCGGCACGGGTCGCCTCGTCCAGCGCGTTGCCGGCGCTGGCCAGCGTCTCGGCCGCGCCGCGAATGGCGGTGAGCGGCGTGCGCAGGTCGTGGCTGAGCGAGGAGAGCAAAGCGGTGCGGAGTTTCTGGTTGTCCTCCTTGGCCACGGTTTGCGCGGTCTGCAGGGTGAGCTGCACGCGTTCCAGCGCCATCGCCGCCTGGTTCGCGAGCGTGCTGAGGGTCTGGGTGAGGGGCGCGGGCGGGACGGATTTGGGCAGCGCGCCGAGCACGCCGATGGCCTTGCCGTTGGCGCGCAGCGGCAGGAAGCGCCAGGGCACTGAGGGCAGGGTGCCGGTGCCGATGCCGGTTTCCATATCGTTGCTGAAGGACCATTCGGCGGCGGCCAGAGCGGCCTCGTCCAGGACCGTGCCGGCCGGCATGGTGGCGCCCATTTCCAGCCCGTTTTTGCCGGTCAGCATGACGACGCCGGCGGTGGTCATCGCCGCCGCCTCCTCGGCGGTATCGCGCAGCAGGTCGCTGAGCGTGGTGGCGCGGGAGAAGCGTTGGCCGAACAGCGAGATGCGGCGCAGCGCCTCGATGCGGGCGGTGGCGGCTTCGGCGTCGCCCCGCACCTTGCCGGCCAGCGTGCCGGTCACGAGCCCGACCAGCAGGAACACCACCAGTGCCACCAGGTCCCGCGGGTCGCTGACCGAGAGCGTGTAGATCGGCGGGAGGAAGAAGAAATTCCACAGCAGGAAGGCGGCGATGGCGGTGGCGAGGCCGACCGCGCGGCCGAAGCGGCTGGCGGTGCCGGCAATGACGCCGGTGAAAATCAGCCCCATCGCCTCACGGGGCATGACATTGCTGCCCAGGCTGAAACCGAGGATCGTGACACCCGCCGAGGATGCCGCCGGAAATGGCATAGGGCACCCAGGGGTCCATGGGTGGCGGGGCGGGCGACGCGCGTGACCGGGGCGGCGGGGAGCGGCACGAAATGCAGCGTGTAGGCGGTACATTCGCGCGTCAGCATTTCGGCCAGGCTGCGCCGGGCGAGGCGCCACCACCAGGGGCGTTTGCCGTGCCGCCCGACGACGATATGGGTGATGTTCTGCGCCGCCGCGTAGCTCAGCACCGCGTGGCTCATATCGGTATCGCTGACGGTGACGACCGTGCCGCCGAGCTGCACCATCAGGTCCAGCGCCGACTGCACGGGCATGTTCTCGTCGTTGCGCTCGACATGGAAGGCGACCATCGGGGCGCGCAGCGCATCGGCCAGCCGGGCCGCGTGCCGCACCACGTTTTCCGCGGAACTGTCGGAGCCGATCAGGGCCATCACGCGCTCGCTCGCCGGCCAGGGGCCGGGAATGGCGCGGGCGCGCATATAGGTCGTGACATCCTTGTCGACGCGCTGCGCGGCGCGGCGCAGCGCCATTTCGCGCAGGGCGCCGAGATTGCCTTCGCGGAAAAAGCCCTGGAGCGCGCGGCCGGCGACGTCGGGCCGGTAGATCCGCCCTTCGGTGAGGCGGGCGCGCAATTCGGCCGGCGGCAGGTCGATCAGCTCGATCTCGTCGGCCATGTCGAGCACGGTGTCGGGGATGGTCTCGGCGACGCGGATGCCGGTGATGCGCGCCACCGGATCGTTCAGGCTTTCCAGATGCTGGACATTCACGGTGGTCCAGACATCGATGCCGGCTTCCAGCACGTCCTGCACATCCTGCCAGCGCTTGGCGTGGCGCAGGCCGGGGGCGTTGGTATGGGCCAGCTCGTCGATGAGCAGCAGAGCCGGGCGGCGGGCCAGCGCGGCGTCGAGGTCGAATTCCTCGAGCTCCTGGCCGCGATAGGGGACTTGCAGGCGCGGCAGCATTTCGAGGTCGCGGATTTCGGCGAGGGTGCCGCTGCGGCCATGCGTTTCGATCAGCCCGGCGACGACATCGACGCCCGGCCTTGCGCTTGGCATTGGCGGCGACCAGCATTTCCCAGGTCTTGCCGACGCCGGGGGCGGCGCCGAGGAAAATCTTCAAATGCCCGCGCTGGCCGCGCTCCACACTGGCGAGCAGGGCGTCCGGGTCCGGCCTGGCGTCGGAGCCGTTAGCGGCCATGGAGCGGGTCCACAAAAACTTCGGGGGGGCAACGCCCCCCCGTTCCGTTCATATCGGTTGCGATGCGCATGCCTCGTTATGAGGCCTGCGGCAGGGCCCTGTGCAAGGTTCGTCGTCCCGGACGGAAGATGATCCAGGGCGAGGTTCAGCTGCAGCACGTTCACATGGTCGGTGCCGATGATGCCGAGGACGGCATGGTGCGTCATGCTGTTCACCAGCCCGATCACGGTGCTGGCCGGCAGATGCCGGGCGGCGGCGACGGCAGGCGCCTGGCGCAGCGCGTTGGCCGCCGAGATGTCCGGGTCAAGACCCGAGCCTGAGGAGGTGACGGCATCGGCCGGCACCGGCCCCGGACCGAACGCCTTGATATAGGCGGCGACGCGCTGCTGGACGGCGGTCTGCAGAGCGGCGCTGGTCGGCGCCAGGTTGGAGGCGCCGGATTCGCTGGCGTCATAGGGCGTGGGAATGGTCGCGCCCTTGGCGTTGGTGCCGGTCAGCGCCGAGGGGCGCGGCTGGAAGTAGGTCGGCGAGGTGAAATTCTGGCCGATCAGCGCCGAGCCGACGACCTGGTTGTTCACCACGATCTGGCTGCCATTCGCCTGGTAGGGAAAGACCGCCTGCATGATCCCGGTGAAAGCCTCCGGCAGCAGAAAGCCGGTGAGGATGGTGAAGAGGACGACCAGCGATAAAGCCGGCCGGAATTCGCGAAGGATCAACATTGGTTTTGTCCGTTACGAAAAGATATTGAAGGCGCCAAGCAGCATGTCGATGAGCTTGATGCCGACGAACGGGCGCGATGATGCCGCCGACGCCATAGACCAGCAGGTTGCGCCGCAGCAGCGCGGCAGCGCCGATGGGACGGAACTTCACGCCGCGCAGAGCCAGCGGCACCAGCACCACGATGATCAGCGCGTTGAAGATCACCGCCGAGAGGATGGCGCTTTCCGGCGTGCGCAGATGCATGATGTTGAGCGCCTGCAGCTGCGGGTAGGCGGCGATGAAAATCGCCGGCAGGATCGCGAAATATTTCGAGATGTCGTTGGCGATCGAGAAGGTGGTGAGCGCGCCGCGGGTGATCAGCAGCTGCTTACCGATCTCGACGATCTCGATCAGCTTGGTCGGATCGCTGTCGAGGTCGACCATGTTGCCGGCTTCGCGCGCCGCCTGCGTGCCGGTCTGCATCGCCACGCCGACATCGGCCTGGGCCAGCGCCGGCGCGTCGTTGGTGCCGTCGCCGCACATCGCCACCAGACGGCCATCGGCCTGAACCTTCCTGATATAATCAAGCTTGTTCTGCGGCGTGGCCTCGGCGATGTATTCGTCCACCCCGGCCTCCGCGGCGATCGCGGCGGCGGTGACGCGGTTGTCGCCGGTCACCATCACGGTGCGGATGCCCATGCTGCGCAAGGCGGCGAAGCGCTCCTTGATGCCGGGTTTGACGATGTCCTTGAGCTCGATGACGCCGAGCAGGTGGCCGTTGGCGCAGACCGCCAGCGGCGTGGAGCCGGCGCGGCCGATGCGCGAGACGGCCTCGGTGAAGGCGGCGTCGCCGGTGACGTTGAGCGCCTTCAGCACGGAGTCCACAGCGCCCTTGCGGTAGCTGCGGCCGGCGAAATCGACGCCGGACATGCGGGTGTTGGCGCTGAACGGAATGACCTGCGCCTGATCCGGCATGGCAGGGGCCAGATTGTAGCGGTCGCGGGCCAAGGCCAGGATCGAGCGGCCTTCCGGCGTGTCGTCGCCCAGGCTGGCCATAAGCGCAGGCTTCCGCCAGGTCACGCTCCTGCACGCCCGCCACCGGGTAGAAGCCCGAGGCCATGCGGTTGCCGAAGGTGATCGTGCCGGTCTTGTCGAGCAGCAGGGCATCGACGTCGCCCGCGGCTTCCACGGCGCGGCCCGACGTGGCGACGACGTTGAAGCGCACCAGGCGATCCATGCCGGCGATGCCGATGGCCGAGAGCAGGCCGCCGATCGTGGTCGGGATCAGGCAGACCAGCAGCGCTGCCAGCACCGGGATCGAGAGGTTGTCGGCCGAGTATTTGCCGAAGCCGACCAGGGTGACGACGGCGATCAGGAAGATCAGCGTCAGGCCGGCGAGCAGGATGTTCAGCGCGATCTCGTTCGGCGTCTTGCGGCGTTCGGCGCCCTCGACCAGCGCGATCATGCGGTCGAGGAAGGTGTTGCCGGCATCGGCGGTGATGCGCACCACCAGCCAGTCGGACACCACCTGCGTGCCGCCGGTGACGGCGGAACGGTCGCCGCCGGCCTCGCGCACCACCGGGGCGGATTCACCGGTGATGGCGCTTTCATTGACGCTGGCGACACCTTCGATGATCTCGCCATCGGAGGGCACCAGATCGCCGGTCTGGACCAGCACGAGGTCGCCACGCTTGAGGCTGGTGGCGGGCACCGCGGTGGTCTTGGCGCGGTTGGCCGGGTCGGTCATCAGCCGGGCCATCGCGTCGGAGCGGGCGCGCTTCAGGCTTTCCGCCCGGGCGCGGCCGCGGCCTTCCGCCACGGCCTCGGCGAAGGTGGCGAACAGCACCGTCAACCACAGCCAGGCGGCGATGGTGAGGGGGAAGGCCGCCCCCTTGCCATGGGCAAGGTCTTCGATGCCGACGATGGTGACCATGACCGCCACGATTTCGGTGACGAAGATCACCGGATTGCGCAGCAGCGTGATGGGGTTGAGTTTCGCAAAGGAGTCGATCGTCGCCCGGCGCAGAATGCTCGCGTCGAACAGCGAAATCACTTCAGCATTCGCAGTTGTCATGGTCTTGATCTCTAACCTTTAAAATGTCTTGCCGGCGAAGAGCAGGTAATGTTCCGCGACCGGCCCGAGCGTATCGGCGGGCAGGTACTGCAGGCCACCCAGGATGATGATCACGCCGATCAGCAGGCCGATGAAGAGCGGGCCATGGGTCGGGAACGTGCCAGCGCTTTCGGGCAGTTTCGGCTTCGCGGCGAGCGAGCCGGCGATCGCCAGGATCGGCACCATGAAGGCAAACCGGCCGAACAGCATGGCGGCACCCAGGCCGTAATCGAGCAGCGGCGTGTTGGCGCTGAGGCCGGCCAAGGCGCTGCCGTTATTCTCGGTCGCCGACGACCAGGCGTAGAGCATTTCCGAGAGCCCGTGCGGTCCGGCATTGCTCGAGCGAGGAGAGGCCCGAGGCGGTGAGCAGCGAGAAGCCGGCACCGGCGAGGATGAACAGCGTGAGGATCAGCACGCCGAGCATCGCCAGCTTGATCTCCTTCGACTGCACCTTCTTGCCGAGATATTCCGGCGTTCGTCCCGACCATGAGCCCGGCGACGAAGACCGCGAGCAAAGCGAAGACGATCATGGTGTAGAAGCCCGAGCCGACGCCGCCAGGGGCGATTTCACCGAGCTGCATCAGGAACATCAGAATGCCACCGCTGAGCGGCATGTAGCTGTCGGTGAAGCTGTCCACCGCGCCGGTTGAGGTGCCGGTGGCGGCGGCGTTGAACATCACCGAGGCGGGCACGCCGAAGCGGATTTCCTTGCCTTCCATGTTGCCTTGCTGTGCGGAAACGCCGGCAGCGACCTGCAGCGGGTTGCCTTGAGCCTCGGCCGCATAGGCACCGATGGCGGCGGCGCCCAGGATGATCGCCATGACCGCCATCAGCGCGCGGCCCTGCTTCTTGTCCTTGATCATGTGGCCGAAGGCGATCGGCAGGCCGAAGCCGATGACGATGTCGAGCCAGTCTTCAAACAGATTGGTCCAGGCGTTCGGGTTCTCGAACGGATGGGCCGAGTTGGCGTTGAAGAAGCCGCCACCGTTGGTGCCGAATTCCTTGATCGCTTCCTGCAGCGCGACCGGGCCGATGGCGATGGTCTGCGATCCGGCGTTCAGCGTGTGCGCGGTGAGGAAGGGGCCGAAGGTCTGCGGCATACCGGCGATCACGAACAGCGTGGCGGCCACGATGCTGACCGGCAGCAGCAGGTACAGAGTGATGCGGGTGAGGTCGGCATAGAAGTTGCCGATCGATTTCAGCCCGCCGCCGGTGAAGGCGCGCATGACCGCGGCCGCGACCGCGATGCCCGCCGCGGCGGAGACGAACATATGCACGACCAGGCCGTACACCTGCGCGCCGTTGGAGATCTGGCTCTCCGGCGCGTAGGCCTGCCAGTTGGTATTGGTGGCGAAGCTGGCGGCGGTATTGAAGGCCAGCATCGGCGGCATGCCGGTGATGTGCTGCGGATTCATCGGCAGGTAATATTGCAGCCGCAAAATCGCGTAGAGCAGGAAGAAATGGATGACGCTGAGCAACAGCAGGGCAATCGTATAGTCTTGCCAGCGCATGGAGCGGTTGGGATCGATGCCGCAAAGCTTGTAGAAGCCCGTTTCCAGCGG
Source organism: uncultured Pseudomonadota bacterium (assembly GCA_963798115.1). Lineage (GTDB taxonomy): Bacteria > Pseudomonadota > Alphaproteobacteria > Acetobacterales > Acetobacteraceae > Acidocella. The sequence continues at coordinate 12,116 of CAWCRT010000005.1, read as the reverse complement.
CGCGAGGAATTTCACGCGGCCTTCGAAAATGGCCGCCATGTAGCGGCCCATGGGGAAGGCGCAGCCCAGCACCAGCACGAACACCAGTGCGATGTACAGCAAACCCTGAATTGTCATTGGTGAAACCTTAAAAATCTTCGGGGCGTATCATCGCCCAAACGAGATAGACCAGGAGGACGGCGGAAATGACCCCGCCCAGGATAAGATCGAACATTTTTAAACCTTCTCGCAGCCGAACACGTAGCCGATCAGCAGGGCAAAAATTGCGATGCCGTACGCAATGCAGATAACGTCACCCATGGCGCACTACCTTCCTTTCCAACTGTCCTGATGGAGGAGTTGTCATAAAGCGACGAGACGAAAGGGGCGGCGCCAGCATAAAGACCGCATAAAGATTGTGACGGTCGCGCGACGCGAAGGGAAAAGGGAAGAAAAAGGGGAAGGCTACTTTTTGTGAACAAAAAGAAGCAAAAAAACTTTGTTAGTTTTGAGCCTGAGGCGCTTGGGCGCCACGGGCCCAAATGAGGGGAAGTTTTTGCGCCGCTTTTTTCAAAAAGCGGCTTCTTACTTTCTCATAGAAGGATGCCGGTGAGCCCGGCGGCAAGCACACGATGCAACTCAGGCAAGCCCAAGGGGCGATGTTAGCTTGGGCCGTGCTGGTTTCGCCGCCTCAGGCCCAAAGTCGAAGAGGTTTTTGCGCCGCTTTTTCCAAAAAGCGGCCACTTACTTTCTTTTTTCTTTACGGAACGACGCGGATGCCGGTTAGCCCAGCCGCAAGCACGCGATGCAGCTCGGGCAAAGCCAGTGCGATGCAGCCGGCCGTGGGCGCATGGTCCGGCGTTGCGACATGCAGGAAAATCGCCGAGCCACGTTCGGGCACAACGGGATCGACATTCCAGCCGAGCACGCCGACCACATCGTACAGCCCGTCCTCGCGCCAGAGAATTTCATGGCGGGCGGCATAAGGGAGGCGGATCTGGCGGTTATAGGCCGGGTCGGCCGGATCGTCGCACCAGCCGTCATCGGGGGCGATCGGTTCCACCGGCACCGCGCAATCGGGCTTTCGGGTCCGATCGGCGCGGTAGAGGACGCGCACCAGCTGCAGCACGCCGAGCGGTGTGGCGCCGTCGCCCTCGATTTTGCAGGCGCTCACCCCGGTACGGCCGCAGGCGGCGCGCAGGCGCAGTCCAGCACCTTCCAGCATGCCGGCGCGGAAGAGTGAATTCAACCAAGGAAATGGCCGAAGCGCCGTGCCTTGGTGGCGAGGTAATGGTCGTTCACGCCGTTCGGGGCGAATTCATGCGCCACGCGCTCCACCACTTCGATGCCGCAGGCGCGTAAGGAAGTGACCTTTTCGGGGTTGTTGGTCAGCAGCCGGATGCGGGGCAGGCCGAGTGCCTCGAGCATGGCGGCGGCGATATGGAAATTACGTTCATCGGCGTCCCAGCCGAGGGCGCGGTTGGCGTCCAGCGTGTCCAGCCCATGATCCTGCAGCGTATAGGCCCGCAGCTTGTTGATCAGCCCGATGCCGCGGCCCTCCTGCGCCAGATAGAGCACGGCGCCGGCGCCTTCCTGCGCCATGCGGGCGATCGCGCCTTGCAATTGCGGGCCGCAATCGCAGCGCAGGCTGCCCAGCAGGTCGCCGGTGAAGCATTCCGAATGCACCCGCACGAGCGGCGCCGACTCGGCGCCGGGGTCGCCGACCAGAATGGCCATATGCTCGATGCCCTGATCCAAGGCGCGGAAGGCGATCAGCCGGGCATCGCGGGCGGCTTCCAGCGGCACCGCCACCTCCGCCACTTTGGTGAGCGAGGCGGCGAGTTCCAACGGATAGGCCAGCAGGTCCCCGGCCGGCACGGCGAGCAGGTCCGCGCCGTCGGGAAGGCTCGCCCAGCCCGGTTTGACCGGCGCGGCGATCATCGCGGGCAGCAACCGTGCGAGCTTGCCCAGAGCGAGCGCGGCTTCGGCGGCTTCCGGCGGGGTCGTGCGCTCGAAGGCGGGAAGGATCTGCTCCATGGTCGGGTCGGCGGCGCGCTTGAGGGTCTCCGCATCGATCAGCGGCCGCGCCAGCTTGAGCGCGACCGTGGGGGCGGCGTCTTCGATCTGGTGCTGCAGCACCGCGGCGGCGCGGGCCGGGGCCAGGAGCAAAGCCGCCTGGCCGGCGGAGAGCAGATCGATCAAGCGCAGCCCTTCGGCGCCGACCGTCTCGACCGGGGCGATGATCAAAGGCTGGCGGGTGGCCAGCACCACCGGCACGCCGCGCCTGGCTTCGGCGATGGCGCGATGCACCGCGCGGGTGCGGGGGGTGCCGAGGCCGGCTGTCCGCGGCATTTAAGGCTTGGTTCATCCGTCACAAATAAGATGCAGGTGCGGGGGCGCGCTAGGGTCTGAATAAAAGGACAGAGTTCAAGACCTGCTGACACTTTTGTGAAACGACACTATATTTCGCTGATCAAAGGAGAGACCTGAATGGCCAGTCAGCATCCGATCTTAGTGGTGGACGACGATGCAGCCTTGCGCGTCGCCTTGATCGAGCAGCTTGTTCAGGACGGGGAGTTTCTGCCGAGCGAGGCGGCAACCCTGGCCGAGGCGGAGACCAAGCTTACCGGCGCGAATGCGCGGTTTGACGCGGTTTTGCTCGATGTCGGCCTGCCGGACGGCGATGGCCGGGATTTTTGCCGGCGGCTGCGCAGCCTGGGGATGAAGACGCCGATCATCATGCTCACCGGCTCCGCGGAGGAGACGGATGTGGTGCGCGGGCTCGATTCCGGGGCGAATGACTATATCGCCAAGCCGTTCCGCCTGAACGAGCTGCTGGCGCGGCTGCGGGCGCAGTTGCGGAGCTTCGAGAGCTCCGAGGACGCGGTGTTCACCATCGGACCCTATACGTTCCGCCCCTCAGTCAAGCAGCTGGTCGAGCCGACGCGCAACAAGCGCATCCGCCTCACCGACAAGGAGACGGCGATCCTGAAATTCCTGTACCGGGCCGCCGGCAAGGCGGTGTCGCGGCAGGTGCTGCTCAACGAGGTCTGGGGCTATAATGCGGCGGTGACCACGCACACGCTGGAGACCCATGTCTACCGGCTGCGCCAGAAGATCGAGCCCGATCCGACCGTCTCGCGGCTGCTGCTGACGGAAGGTGGCGGGCTATCGGCTGAATGTGGAGGCTGAGCGTCCCGAGCGTCATGGCACGCGCCACTTAAAGGGAGAACAGGCCCCGGGGGCGTGGCCTCATGGCCCCCGGCCGCCGCGTTTTTTTCAGGTTCGCCGAAAAAAGGCCGAAAGAGATTTGGCAGTTCGGCGGAATTCGGATAGATCGGCTGCACCCATATGCGCTCGTAGCTCAGCCGGATAGAGCACAGGATTCCTATGCAATTGGGCGGTTTAGCTGGAAACGGCTTGGCCGGATTTGCTCAAATTCGGGGAAGGCTTCGATGCACGCGCATCATGCTAATCCCGAGCCAAGCCCGGCGACGGGAAGGTGTAGAGACTCGACGGGCAAGACCTAAGGGCTTCGGCCTATGGTCAAGAGAGAGTCCAGACTGCAAACGCCGCAAGGCGGTGGCGAAAGCCATAGCGGTACGAATCCTGGGGCCGCGCGTTCGAATTGCGCCGAGCGCATACCTTTCCCTTAGAGGAGGATCTTTTTTAGAAAGAGACAGCGCAGCTTTTTGAATAAAGCGGCGCAAAAACTTTTGGTCCTTTGGGCAGATGCAGCTGAGCGCTGCAACGCTCGCCTTAGCCGGCTGCGCACGGTCGGGATGCCGTGCCAGCGGCTGCCCGCGGGCATGATTTCGCCCTTCATCAGCAGGGACATGGGGCCGAGCCTGGCATCCTTCCTCCATGCGGGTGTCGTAAAGCACGACGCTCATATTGCCGACCGAGCAGCCATGCTCGATCGTCAGATAGGATGATTTCATGATGCGATCCTCGAACAGATGGTTCTGGATCGACCGCGCCGGCATTGAGCGCGACATAGTCGCCGATCTCGAACCAGGTCGAATTCCGAGAAGAGGCTGGTGGCGATATAGCAATGGCGGCCGATCTTGCAGCCGAGCAGGCGGAGCAGCGGCGCGGCGAAGGGCGTGCCGAGAAACATGCGCGACCACCGGCGCCATGAGCAATTCATAAGCGCCGTTGACCATTTCGTTGAACCAGACATAGGGCGACCAGAGCGGGACGATGACCGGCTTGAACCGGCCCATCACCGCCCATTTCAGCCCGACCACGATCGCCACCGCGAGGGCGGCGGCCAGCAGGCCGAGGCCGGCACGTCAGCACGAAGCTGACCCACAGGCCGTAGACTTCATAGCAGTAGAGCAACGCGCCGACAATGCCCGAGCGCCAGGGCGAAGCCGGTATAGGCCGGGATCAGGATGCGCAGCGCATCGACGATGGCGCGCTGGGCATAAAGCTTTCGCGGTGGGGCGGTAGGTCGCCTCTTCGCTGAACCCGCCGACCTTCTGGCGATTGGGCAGTTGGAAGGCGGGCGATCCCAGCCAGTCGGTGCCGTTCGGGCGTCGTCTCGCGCGGAGACCGGCGGCGCTGACAGCACGCCCAGCAGGCAATGGTCGCCCAGGCCGCTGCCGGTCGGCAGGATGGCGCCATTGCCGACGAAGCTGCGATTGCCGACATGGTTGATGCGGATCTCGAAACCGGCCGCCAAACACGCGCTTGCCGCCGAACATGCAGCCATCGGCGAAAAACGCCGAATTCGCCGGCCTCGAGCAGTTCCGGCATGAAACTCCAGATCGTCGACATCTCGGCATGCTTGCCGATCCTGGCGCCGAGCAGGCGCATCCAGGGCGGCAAATAGATGCGTGGTGAAGACCGGCAGCAACAGCGGCGCGGCTCGCGCGCATCAGCCCATAAGCGAGCCAATGCCGCAGGTAATAGACGGAATAGAGCGGATAGACGCCCGGCTTCGCGCGGCGCAGCATCGATCGCTTTGAGCAGGACGATCCACAGGCATGTGATCGACCACCAGCACCGGCACCAGAGCCGGCCGTCAGGCCGATGGCGGCCTCCAGACCGTGACCCTGGAACGCCAGCAGCAAGAGCCAGAGCCACGGCGAGCGCCGGCAGCGCGCGCGACCAGGCCGAGCAAGCTGCCGGCGAGCCAGGCGAGCGGCACGAAGAGCGATCTGGCGGCGCAGGCTGGGGCGGTAGATGTCGCCTGGCGGCACCGGCACCTCGGCGGCCATGCCGGGCGAGCCGCGCCGCTGCGCGCCTGGCGGCAGTTGCGTGCCGTCCGGCAGCAGGGATTGGGCGTCGAGCCGCGAATCATCGCCCATGCGCACATTCAGGCCGAGGGCGGAATGCGCCCCCGACGAAGCAGCGGCTGCCGATGTCGACGCGGCCGATGAGCAGATAGCCGTCCTCGACCCGGGCGCCATGGAGCTGCGTGTCGGCGCTGATGCTGGTATCGTCACCGATCGAGACCAGATCCCAGGCGGAGACCAGCGCCGAATCGAGCGCGCAGCCGCGTCCGACCTTGGCGCCCATCAGCCGGTAATAGACCGGCATCAACGGCGTGCCGAGGAACAGGCCGGCGCCGGACAGAGCCTGCAGCCGGCTCGCCAGCCACCAGCGGATGTAATAGCTCCCCCAAAGCGGATAGGCGCCCGGCTTGTAGCGGCCGATGATCAGCCATTTCGCGCCGATGCCGACCGCCATCAAGCACCGGCGATGAGCGCGATATAGAAGGGCACGAGAATTTCGACCGTCTGCAGGATGGTGAGGCGGCCCCACAGGAGGTCATTGACGACGGGCAGCACCAGCAGCAGCGGCGTCGAGAAGAGATACCAGCTGAGCACGAACAGACAGCGATTGCACCGCGGCGACGCCGCAGCCCGGCCTTGCGGCGCAGGGCCGGCCGCGTCTGGCTCGGCGGTTTCCGCCGTGCCGCGGCCGGGCGCGCTCGGCCACATAGGCGGCCAGCTTGCGCACAGTCGGGATGCGCATAGACATCGCGCACCGCGATCATGCACATCGCACGCTGCGCAGCTGTGCGACCGTCTGCGCGGCGAGCAAGGAATGGCCGCCGAGATCGAGAAAGAAATCCTGGTCCGTCGCCGACCGCTTCCATGTTGAAGATCTGCGCCCAGATGGCGGCGATTTTGGCTTCCAGCGCATTGGCCGGCGGCGTGCGAACGTGCCGCTTCGTCGACCAGCGGCTGCGACCGGGGCGGGCAGCCGCTTGCGGTCGACCTTGCCGGTGGCGAGCATCGGCAGCTCGTCGAGCACGTCGAGATAGGCCGGCACCATGTAGGCTGGGCAATTTCGCCCGCAGCGCCTGCAGCAACGCGCCGCGCGCCAGCCTTCCGGCGGGATCGGCCGCGACCACATAGGCGGCGAGCACCGGCAGATCGTCCTGTGCTCTGCGCCACCACCGTGGCCGAGGCGATATTGTCCTGTTCGAGCAGCACCGAGGTGATTTCCGACAATTCGACGCGAAAGCCGCGGATTTTCACCTGATCGTCGATCCGCCCGAAAAATTCGATCTCGCCTGCCGTCGTTGCGCGCGGCGAGATCGCCGGTGCGGTAAAGCCGGCCATAAAGCGGGGCGGTGATGAAATGGCGTTCGGTCAATTCCGGCTGCTTGAGATAGCCGCGCGCAACGCCCGGCCCGCCGATATAGAGCTCGCCCATTTCCCCCGGCGGCAGGGGCTTCATCTCGGCATCGAGGATCGAGCGTCGACATAGCCCGCGAGCGGGTGGCCGATGGTCACCGCCTCGCCCGGCCGGCAGAGCTTTCGCGGTGGTGTTGACCGTCGCCTCGGTCGGTCCGTAGACATTGAGCATCGAGCCGCCCGGGCCGCGCCCAGCGCGCCACCAGCTCGGGCGGGCAGACCTCGCCGCTGACGACCAGCTGCCTCAGGCTCGGGATATCCTCGGTCATCGTCGACAGCATGGTCGGCACGGTGGAAAAATAGGTCACCCCGGCGCGCGCGAGATATTGCGCCAGGTCATTGCCGAAGCGCGGCGTGTCCCTGGTCGCCGACGACCAGCGCGCCGCCGATTGGAAAAGGCCATCCAGATTTCCTCGACCGAGCCGTCAAAGCCGAGCGAAAAGCCTTGATAGACGCGTCCGCCGGGGCGGGTTGCGCAAACCGCGTTGAAGGCCTGGACGAAATGATGCGCGTTGCGATGTTCGGTCATCACCCCTTTGGGCCGGCCGGTCGTGCCCGACGTGTAGAGGACATAACAGAGATCGAGCGGCGTGACGCCGGTTTCGTCCCGCGTCAACCGGTTGTGGCGCATTGCGCGATCTCTGCGGCGCTCATCTCCCAGCGAGACGAGCGTGCCCGTCGAACACGGTGCGGATCCGCGCGCGCGTTGCCTGTTCGCAGATCAGCAGGCGACTTCGGCCTGCTCGAGAATATAGCGCAGGCGCTCGTCGGGATGTGTCGGGTCGAGCGGCACATAGGCCGCGCCGGCTTTCAGGCAGGCGAGCATTGCGATGATCGGCCGTTCGGAACGCTCAAGGCAGAGGCCGACAATGGCGCCGGGACCGACACCCAGAGCCGCGCAGGTGACGGGCCAGACGGTTCGCCGCCGCCTCGACCGCAGCATAGCTGAGTTCGCGCGCGCCGCAGATGAGCGCGATGTCGTTGCCGGCGGCATCGACGCTGGCCTCGAACAGCTCGTGCAGGCAGCCAGTGCTGCCTGCTTCGCCAGGCCCGGGCGGGTTCGCGGGCAATGGTAATGAACGTTCCGTAATCAGCATGATTATTTTCTGCCCCTTTTCATGCATCTCAGACGCGATTTTTCATGAAATTTACGCCGTGAATGCGAACTGCGTGTCCTCGCACGACGGGCCAATCTTCATCTGTCCTGGCCGTGTTTGTCGTGCAGGGTACAAGCAATTCGCGTGACGCGATGCCGCTTTAAGATAACAGTGGCAGAGCGCTGTGCTGGCTCGCGGCGTTAGGCACGGGCAGCCAGGGCACATTGCCGGAGAAATCGCCGCATCCGATCTCGGCCATGATGTCTTCGCGCGAACGCGTCCGCCAGGCATCCTGACCCGCTCGCGGCAAAGAGCGGATCGGATCGAAATATTCGAACATTTTTCCGGGGGCGACGACCGGTGCGGTGAAGGACGACACGCCGTATTTTTCGATATAATATTCGGCGCTATGCACGTCGCGTTTGCCCGCCGGCGTGTCGACGATGAAGAGCGGCGTATTGAAGCCGGCAGTGGTGCCGCGAACTTTCTTCTCGAGCTGCTGGGCATGTTTGAGCGAGACGCGGAAATGTTCGGTGCCTTTCACCATGTCGCAGAGATAGACGTAATAAGGATGGATATTGAGCGCGCCGAGGCGCTTGATCAAAGTCCGCAGGGTCTCGGCATCGTCATTCACGCCCCGCAACAAGACCGCCTGGTTGCGCACCATAACGCCGCGCGCATGCAGGCGGCGCATCACCCGTTCGACCAGAGGCGTGACTTCGGACGGATGGTTGAAATGCGTATGGATGCAGACTTCCTTGAATTGCGCGCGGGCCTGGTCGATATCGACAGCAGGGCTTCCATCCAGTCATGGTCGGTGAGGAACTTCATCGGCTGCACGGAAATCGCCTTGGTCGCGAAGCGGATGCGCCGGACATGTTCGATGCGCAGCAAGGCCTCGCCGAGTTCTTGCACATGCGCGGCTTTGAGCCGCGCCACATCGCCGCCGGACACCACGACGTCTTCGATTTGCGGATGGCTGCGCGATGTAATCGAGCGCCGCCTGCCAGTTCTTCGTGCTGGTCACATGTTCTTTCTGGACCAGAGGCGTATCTGTTCCGACCGCATAGCTGCGCGTGCAATATTGGCAATAGACCGGGCACACCGCGGTGACCAGGAACAGAGACCTTGTCGGGATAACGATGCACGAGGCTGAGGGCCGGTGAATGAATTTGCTCCGCGAGTAAATCGACGACCAGGCAGGGATGGTCATGTTCGAGTTCGGAGAGCATCGGCATGAACTGGCGCCGGATCGGGTCGTGCGCCGCATTCGACCAGTCGATGAGCGAGACGATATAGGGATTGACCCGCAGCGACATGCCCACTTTGGCAAGGCCCGCTTCGATGCTCGCGATCAGCTCAGGTGGCGCCAGGCCTTCCAGCGTGGTGTGAGCTGGCGCGGATGGATCAGCGCGTTCTTGTCCTGCCAGAAGGAATTTTCAAAGACCTCCGGAGAAAGGTCCTGCCAGATTTTGAAGCGTTGCCAAGCGTAAGACATGATTGTCCTTTCGAGTCTTCACGATGATTGGCGGTGCACAGGCGAACATCGCCCTGTGAAATCAGAATGCCGCAATAGAGCACGGTGTTCTGCTGCGCCTTTTTTGTCGTGAAATCGCGTTTGTTAATTATTCAATCTGCATGTTTTAAAATTACGATAGCGAAAGGAGTAGAATAGATTTTCTGAAAAACTGTCAAGTTTAAATTTTATAGAAATGTATTATTTATGATATTCGTGATGAAATTTTTCATATAAATTAACGGTACTTTGTGGTATTTTGAGCTCATCCTGGAAGAATAATCGGAAATTTACGTTTTATTAGGAAATATCCGCGACTTTAAATAGAAAATCATTTCAATCATTTTTGCAGGGAGTCTGTGTTATGGAAGCTTTGTCTAGTTTGTTGCACCGGCGGCGCAAAGAGCGTGCCGTGGCGCGCTGTGGCGTGTTTTCCGTGCTGGCTGTCTTGATGGTGACCGCCGGTTTCCTGGTTGGCTGTGTCCATGCAACCACCACGAATTATGCCGGTTTTCATGGTGAAAGCGATGATTGGGTTGGGTCATGTCCTGCGGAGTTCACGGTCGGTAAGCCGGTGTCGGGAACGATCAGCGCAACGCTAGCCGTGATCTGTCATGGCCGCACCGCAGTTGAGGAAGTGATGAGTGGACCCTTTGACCTGGCAAACGGTCATTATCATGCTGTTGTCACCGCGATCAGAACAGCGCCGGATTTCAGCTATGATGCGGATAAGGGTTTTGACCTGGCCTTGTCGGGAGATGCCTGCGGCATGGCGGGTACGATCACGGACGCGGGAGGGAAGGAAAATGTCAGTTTTGATTCACCCGCTGAAGCCTGTCCATGATGGCGTCGTGGCGGCGTCTGTCTGGGAGGTGACGAGGCGGCCATTTCGCTAAAGTTGCGGCAAGGGCAGGGGCATTGATCGGCATCAAGGCGTTTCTCAAGCTTTGTCTTTAGCCTGATGGATCACGGAGATTTCGTGATGCATGCGATGCTGTTGCCGAAACCCGGCGCGGCTTTGGTCTGGACGGAATTGCCGGACCTCGAGCCGGAAGATGGAGAAGTCCACGTCCGCATTGGCGCCTGCGGCGTGTGCCGGACCGATCTGCATGTACTGGACGGCGAACTGGCCGCGCGGCGCTACCCGATCGTTCCCGGCCATGAAATTGTCGGGCGCATCGACCGGCTGGGGGCCAACGTGAGCGGGCTCAAAGTGGGGCAGCGAGTGGGCATTCCCTGGCTCGGGCATACGTGCGGCCATTGTTTTTATTGCCGCACCGGCCTTGAGAATCTCTGCGACCATCCGGAATTCACCGGCGCCACGCGTGATGGCGGCTATGCCACTGCCGCCATCGCCGATATGCGCTATGTCTTTCCGCTAGGCGAGGCGGGCGAGGATACGGCCCTGGCGCCGCTGCTTTGCGCAGGGCTAATCGGCTGGCGGGCGCTCTGTGCCGCCGGTACGGGCGAGCGCCTCGGTCTGTACGGGTTCGGCGCCGCCGGGCACATCATCGCCCAGCTCGCCGGCGCGCAGGGCCGGTTGGTTTTCGCCTTCACCCGACCAGGCGATGAGACCGCTCAGCATTTCGCCAAAAACCTTGGGGCGTGCTGGGCCGGCGGCTCGGATCAGGCGCCGCCGGAGCCGCTCGATGCGGCGATCATTTTCGCCGGGGTCGGCGCGCTGGTGCCGGCGGCTTTGCGCGCGGTGCACAAAGGGGGCGTTGTGGTCTGTGCCGGAATCCATATGAGTGACATCCCCTCTTTCCCCTACCGGCTGATGTGGGAAGAACGCCAGCTCCGCTCGGTGGCCAATCTCACCCGCCAGGACGGGCTGGATTTCCTCCGTGAAGCGGCAAGACATAACATCGTCACCCATGTGCGGCCCTACGCTTTGCGCGACGCCAACCAGGCGCTGGCCGATCTGCGTGCTGGGGCTTTCTCGGGCGCGGCGGTGCTGGTTGTAGAAAGTAAGCAAGAGGCCGCTTTTTGAAAAAAGCGGCGCAAAAATTTTTTGAAATCGGGCCTGTGGCGTTGAAACTGCACGGGCCCAAACGAGTAAAGTTTTTTTGCTGCTTTTTGTTCACAAAAAGTAGCGCTTTCAGGCGGGCTTTGCTCATTCGCTGCGCATTCGATACAATTGGCGTGTGCAATGCAAACGGGGCGGCTGAGCCATCATGCTTCTGCTGATTTTGGGCCTGATCATTTTTTTGGGTGCCCATTCAATCCGCATTTTCGCGGATGACTGGCGACAGCGGCAGATTCTGAAATTTGGCCAGCCGGCCTGGAAAGGCGGGTTCGCGCTGGCTTCCCTGGTCGGGCTCCTCCTGATCATCATCGGCTTCGGGTCGGCGCGGACGACGCCCATCCTGCTTTACGCGCCGCCAAGCTGGTTGCGGCACCTCAATAGTCTCTGGACGCTGGGCGCCTTCGTGCTGGTCAGTGCGGCCTATGTGCCGCGGAATCGGCTCAAGGCGTGGATCGGCCACCCGATGCTGGCAGGCGTCGCGATCTGGGCCTTCGGCCACCTGCTGGCCATAGGCACACTGAGCGATGTGATTCTGTTCGGGGCCTTCCTGCTCTGGGCGCTGACGGATTTTGTGGTGTCCACAGCCCGTGATCGCCGCACCGGGACGGTTTATCCTGCGGGCTCGCGGCACGGAGATGTCGTTTCGATTGTTACTGGCGTGGTTACATGGCTTATTTTCGCGTTCTGGCTGCATCGCTGGCTGATCGGCGTGAACCCGTTGGCGTGAGGGAAGGAAGAAAGGTGCGGCTTTTTAAAAAAAGCGGCGCAAAAACTTTTTCGACGTTGGGCCGGAGGCGCTGGAACTGCACGAACCCAGAGTAACAAAGTTTTTTTGCTACTTTTTG